>NZ_JBJXRF010000001.1:0-1140217 GCF_046224025.1 Polaribacter gochangensis
AGACCAAACTTATCCCTTAGCGGCTGCAAATATACACCCCTTTTTAAACCTCACAATACCTAATCCAATCTTTTTTTTAAACCAAAACTTAAAACTCTATAAACCCAATACTTAACAAACAAAAAAAATTGAAAATTTTTTAAACTATAAAAATTAAAGAGAAAATTAGAGAAGAACAAACAGTATTGCATCAACAAAACCTCAACAAAAAGCAAGATTCACTTTTTAAAAAAACTTTACACATATATATATTGTGCAAAATGGAGTTTTCTAATATCTTTGCATCCTAAAATTAAATTTTAATGATTCATATTACATTACCTGACGGAAGTGTTAGGGAGTTCAATTTAAATAGCACACCAATGGATGTGGCTAAAAGCATTAGTGAAGGATTCGCTAGAAACGTTATTTCTGCAAATTTTAATGGAACAACTATTGAAACCACAACACCTTTAACTTCTGACGGTTCTTTAATATTATATACATTTAATGATGATGGTGGAAAAAAAGCTTTCTGGCATTCATCTGCTCACGTATTGGCTCAAGCTATTTTAGAGTTTCATCCAAGGGCAAAATTAACTATTGGACCTGCGATTGATAATGGATTTTATTATGATTTAGATTTAGAGGATGAAGTAATCTCTGAAAAAGACTTTACTAAAATTGAGCAAAAATTTTTAGAATTAGCAAGAGGAAAGCACGAGTTTAAACTGCGTTCGGTTTCTAAAGCAGATGCTTTAGCATACTATCAGAAAGAAAACAATCAATATAAAGTAGAGTTAATAGAAAGTTTAACTGACGGAGATATCACCTTCTGTGATCATTCTGATTTTACAGATTTATGTCGTGGTGGCCATATTCCAAATACTGGAATTATCAAAGCCGTTAAAGTAATGAATGTTGCTGGGGCTTATTGGCGTGGCGATGAAAAGAACAATCAGTTAACTCGTATTTACGGAATTTCATTTCCGAAGCAAAAAATGCTTACCGAGTATTTAGAATTACTAGAAGAAGCAAAAAAGCGTGACCATAGAAAACTAGGTAGAGAGCTAGAATTATTTACTTTTTCTCAAAAAGTTGGAGCTGGTTTACCTTTATGGTTACCAAAAGGAGCCGCTTTAAGAGGAAGGCTAGAAGATTTCTTAAAAACAGCACAAAAAAAAGCAGGTTACGAAATGGTAATGACACCACATATTGGTCAAAAAGAATTGTATATTACTTCTGGTCATTATGAAAAATATGGTGAAGACAGCTTTCAACCTATAAAAACTCCTAAAATGGATGAAGAGTTTTTATTAAAACCAATGAACTGTCCGCACCATTGTGAAGTTTATAATTTTAAACCACATTCATATAAAGATTTACCAAAACGATTTGCTGAATTCGGAACTGTTTATAGATATGAACAAAGTGGAGAATTACATGGATTAACTCGCGTAAGAGGATTTACACAAGATGATGCACACATATTTTGTACTCCAGATCAATTAGATCAAGAATTTAAAAATGTTATCGATTTAGTTCTTTACGTGTTTGGGTCTTTAGGATTTGAAAACTTTACAGCACAGGTTTCTATTAGAGATAAAGAAAATCCAGATAAATATATTGGTGATGTTACTACATGGGAATTAGCTGAGCAAGCAATTATTAATGCAGCAACAGATAAAGGCCTAGATTTTGTTATTGAAGAAGGAGAAGCTGCTTTTTATGGACCTAAATTAGACTTCATGGTTAAAGACGCTTTAGGCAGAAGTTGGCAACTTGGAACCATTCAAGTGGACTATAATTTACCGAAACGATTTGAATTAACCTATAAAGGAGCAGATAACCAACTGCATCAACCCGTAATGATTCACAGAGCACCATTTGGTTCTATGGAACGATTTATTGCAGTGTTACTTGAGCATACAGGCGGAAATTTCCCGCTTTGGTTAACCCCAGATCAGGTTATCTTATTGCCAATCAGTGATAAATATCAAAAATATTCGGAAAAAGTTTTAGAATCGCTAGAAAATTCCGAAATTCGCGCCCTCATAGATGATCGAAGTGAGAAAACTGGTCGAAAGATTAGAGATGCAGAAATGAGCAAGATTCCGTTCATGATTATTGTTGGCGAGAAAGAAGAAAACGAAGGAACTGTATCCGTAAGAAAACACGGAGAAGGAGACATCGGAACTTTTACTATTGAAGAATTTATTTCGTTGATACACAATGAAATAAAAAGCACAAAAGTAGAATTTTAAAGAAATAAAAAAGAAAAGCAGTTAAAGAAACTGCATTGTATAATTAAAATTTATTAGTCATAGCAATTAGAAGAAATAGGCCAAGAAGACCTTTAAGAGTACTTAAAGAAGATCAACACAGAATTAATCATAAGATTAAATTTGTTGACGAAGTACGTTTAGTTGGTGATAACATCGAAGTTGGTGTTTATCCGATTGAAAAAGCAAGAGCATTAGCGGAAGAGCAAGAATTAGATTTGGTAGAAATATCTCCAAAAGCAGTTCCTCCAGTTTGTAAAATTATCGATTATAAGAAGTTTTTGTACGAACAAAAGAAACGCGAAAAAGCATTAAAATCGAAAGCAACTAAAGTTACTGTTAAAGAAATTCGTTTTGGACCTCAAACTGATGAGCATGATTATGAATTTAAAAAGAAACATGCCATTAAGTTCTTAAAAGAAGGAGCCAAATTAAAAGCATTTGTTTTCTTTAAAGGAAGATCTATCATCTTTAAAGAGCAGGGACAAATCTTATTATTAAAATTAGCTCAAGAATTAGAAGAATACGGTAAAGTAGAACAACTACCTAAATTAGAAGGTAAACGTATGATTATGTTTATTGCACCTAAAAAAGTAGGAAAATAATAATAACAATCTTATAAGCGAGATAAAAACGAAGGAGAAATGCCTAAAATGAAAACCAAATCTAGTGCCAAGAAACGTTTTAAGTTGACAGGTTCTGGAAAAATCAAAAGAAAGCACGCGTTTAAGAGTCATATCTTAACAAAGAAGTCTAAGAAACGTAAGCTTAAATTGACGCACGCAACATTAGTACACAAGTCTGATGAAGCGAACATCAAACAACAATTAACTTTAAAATAGTTAATTAAAGGGAATTTAATTATTAACCATGGAGTTAGGCAAAAAACAAAAAGAGTTATAAGTTGTGAATGTTAAGTTTTAAGTTAACACTAAAAACTAACAACTAATCACTAAAAACTAAATAGCCGCCTACTACAAAAAACAATTTGAATTATGCCAAGATCAGTAAATTCAGTAGCCTCAAGAAAAAGAAGAAAAAAAATCTTGAAGGCAGCAAAAGGTTACTTTGGAAGACGTAAAAACGTTTATACAGTAGCAAAAAACGCGGTGGAAAAAGCAATGACATATGCTTATAGAGACCGTAAAAACAATAAGAGAAACTTCCGTGCATTATGGATTCAACGTATCAACGCTGGAGCTAGAGAACATGGAATGTCTTACTCTCAGTTTATGGGAAAAGTAAAAGCTAATAACATCGAATTAAACCGTAAGGTTTTAGCTGATTTAGCGATGAACAACCCAGAAGCTTTTAAGGCAATTGTAGAGAAAGTAAAATAATATAATAATCCTTGCTTATATATTAAAAACCCAAACGTTTCGTTTGGGTTTTTTTTGTTAATTTTAGCCTTTTAATATTTGCTGTTTATACCAAAAACCATGAAGCTTACTTTAACACTATTCCTTACAGTACTTTTTTCTTTGAATTCATTTTCACAAGAAAACACAAATACAATTGACAACCAATTTAGAACCGTTTATAAAAAATCTAATAATTATTTAGAGTACAAAGTAATTCTTAAAAAGGACTATGGAGACATCCATAACAATGTGTTAGATAGTATTAAAAATTTTAATAAGCAATTAGAAGCTAAAAATACGTTAATCGCTACTCAAAAAAATACAATTGCTATTTTAAAGAAAGAAAAAGAGGAAACCAATGCAAAACTTACTAAAGCTTTAAACAAAGAAAACTCAATATCTCTTTTTGGAATGCAATTGAGCAAAGGACTTTATTCTTTCATTTTATTTGCTATAATTATTACGTTACTTATCTCTCTTGGATATTTTGTTTACAAATTTAAGAACAGTAATGTATTAACTATTGCTGCGAAAAACGATTTAGAAGAGGCAGAAAACGAGCTAAATACTTTCAGAAAAAAATCATTAGAAAAAGAGCAAAAACTACGCAGACAGCTGCAAGACGAGATTATTAAAAACAGAAATAACTAATTTCTAAATGGTTAACTCACGGTTTTCCGTGACAAGCCCAACTCACGGAAAACCGTGAGTTGACTCACGGTTTTCCGTGAAGTAAAAAACCCCATAAATGGGTATTGCGCAAACCAATATTGCACTTTACATTTGGAGTATAGAATTATAATGAGTTAATTGTTGTTATTCTTTGTTATAAAGCATACCCCTTAATTATTTGTTAACCTAAAGCGATTAAAAACTTCCCCCCAAGATTTTTAATCGCTTTTTTAAAAAGGCAAAGATTGCACACATTAAATTAGAAGTATTAATATTAAATTTAACCATATGAAAAGAAAGAAAGAAAGAAAGAAAGAAAGAAAGAAAGAAAGAAAAATCTTCTAAAATTAGGACTGCTGTTCTTTACAATTCCACTACTCTTATTTAATTGCGAAAAAGAAAATTTCCCAGAAGAAGACAGCTATTTTAAAACTGTTAGCATTTCAGAATCTTTACAGTTTTTAAATAAAACAAATTTAAAAGCTAAAGGAACAAATAACTTACAACTATTTATTGCTTTAGATTCAGCCAAACATGAAGCTTTAATAGACAGTAAAGAATTAATTACGGTAATACCAGCTACAACAAAATACAAAGACATTTATAGTAGAGTAGTTTTAATGAGAATAAATAACAACATTAAAAGCGTTCTTGTTAATATGATGCCGAGCGACTCAACAAAACTTTTTACTGGAAGAATAAGTATTACAAATTTAAAGGGTAAATTTATAATTGGCTATAGAGTTAAAGATGGTATATTAACGACTAAACTCATAAAAACCCAAAACCAAAGCACCACAAGAAAATATCAAAAAGGTACAGAAAAACTTTGTGAATATCATGAAAACGGAGATACTAGTTGCATGTTTACTGATACTGAATTAGATGAAGTAGTTGTAATGGGTACATCAGGGAATAATTATGCATTAGATCCTTTTGTAAACGAAGGTAATGGAGATTACGAATATGATTACACACTCGATTGGAATTTTGGTGACGGAAATCCAAATGGTGGCGGAAGTAAATCTACTAACTGCCCTGGTATAAAAATTTTAAATCCTGTAACAAGTGTTTGTGAATGCCCTGATGGTTATGTTGAAGATAGTAGCGGAAATTGTGTTATTAAATGTGAGACAACTTTAGCTGATTTGCAAAAAGTTTTTCCAAACACAGATTCTTCTGAGTTACAAAAAATTATTGATTATCTGAATAAACATGGAAAAGATTTTGGGATTGATACTGATGAAGAGTTGCAACATTTCTTAGCACAAGCTGGTCATGAAAGCAAGAGTGTTACAACTGGAAAAGAGTTTGAAGGACTTGAGGAAAACTTAAATTACAGATGGTCAGAATTAGGTACTAAAGGATATTGGGATGACTATTTTAATCCTATCTCTAACCCAACTCAAAATCCAAACAAAGCAGATCCTAGAAATTTTAAACGCTCAACAACTTCTGATTTTGTAGATATTCGAAAATTTGCAAACCTTGTTTATGATGATGCTAACAGAAGGCAAAGATATAAAATGGGAAATACAAATGTTGGTGACGGATATAAATATAGAGGAAGAGGGATTTTTCAACTTACAGGGAAATACAACTACCAACAATTTACTAGCTATTATCAAAACAAATATAAAAGCTCATTGGACTTTAGTGTAAATCCAAACTTGATTGCAACTAATAAAGAAATAGCCGTAATTAGTGCTCTTTGGTTTTTTAAAAATAAAGTCGGTAACTTATTAGCCAATACTACTGTCGCTCAGGTAACAAAAAAAATAAATGGAGGAAAGAAGGGCTTACAACATAGAAAAGCTCTATTTAATAAAGCAAAAACAAATATTAAATGTAAATAAAAAGATTATGAAATTATTAAAACAAAATAATAGATATTTAAAAATTATAGTTGGAATACTTTTTCTAACCACTGTTGGGTTTGCAATTTATCAATCTCAATGGCTTCAAGAGAGAAAACAAAATATTGTTGGTACTTGGATTTGCGATAGTACTCCCGAATGGAAAGTTGAATTCACTAATAACGGAATTTCTTATTGGCATTACCCAGGAGAAACAACTGAAGAATATAACTATACGGTAAATAGCGAAATTACTCAATCTGGATTAGAAATAACTTTTGTTAAACTAATAAATGTAAATAACCCAAATGATATTATTGAATATGATATTAATGGGTTAAGTAATGATAAAATGGTTTTAACAGTCTTAACACCAAAAATTGATTATATCCATTTCACTAAACAATAACCTAAAAGGAGCACTGAATTAGTGTTCCTTTTTAATAAATTAAGTAATGAAAAACAAAAAAATTAGTGTATTAATAGTATCTGTTTTTATAACTACTATTATATGCTCTTTTACAGCTTTAAAAACTAATCAATCAACAAAAGACAAAATTATTGGAACATGGATTTCGGATGAAGATATCAATAACAAATGGGTATTTTCTACAAATAACACTTGTAAAAGGTATTATAACGGAAAACTTTTAAACACCTACAACTTTTCTATTACAAGTTACTCTTGTAACAATGAACTTGACACAATTGACGAATACTTAAAGTTAACTAAAAATAATAGTAAAACCTATTGTTACGCCATCAATGGAATTACAATAGATGGTAATGATACTTATTTATCATTAGAATTTGACGGTAATCCTAGACCAATGTTATTTAAAAAACAATAAAATATTAATCAAGAGCAAAAAAAGCACCCGTTCGGGTGCTTTTGTTTTATACAAGAAACTGAGTTTTAAAAACCGTCTCCTAATTCTTTTAACTTTTCTGTATTTTCTGCAAGCATTAATTCATCAATAATTTTCTGAATGTCACCATTCATAATATTAGGCAAATCATATAATGACAAACCAATTCTGTGATCTGTAACTCGCCCTTGCGCATAATTATACGTTCTAATCTTAGCAGATCTATCTCCGCTTGAAACCATAGAACCACGCTTTAAAGCGTCTTCTGCTTGCTTTTTTGCCAATTCCATATCGTACAAACGAGAACGCAATACTTTAAACGCTTTCTCTTTATTCTTATGCTGCGATTTTTGATCTTGACATTGTGCAACTAAACCAGTAGGAATGTGCGTTAAACGAACTGCAGAATACGTTGTATTTACAGATTGTCCTCCAGGACCAGACGAACAGAAAAAATCAATTCTTACATCTTTCGGATTAATTTCTACATCAAATTCTTCTGCTTCAGGAAAAACCATCATGGTTGCGGCAGAAGTATGCACTCTACCTTGTGTTTCTGTTTGTGGAACTCTTTGCACACGATGCACTCCAGCTTCAAACTTCAACGTTCCGTAAACATCTTCTCCGTTTACTTCAAACTGAATTTCTTTAAATCCTCCATTTGTTCCTTCAGAAAAATCTACTGTAGAAACTTTCCAGCCTCTACCTTCACAATACTTTGTGTACATTCTAAATAAATCTCCAGCAAAAATACTTGCTTCATCACCACCAGTTCCGGCACGTAATTCAACAACAGCATTTTTAGAATCTTCTGGGTCTTTCGGAATCAATAAAAATTTAATTTCGTCTTCTAATTCAGGAATTCTGGTATTGGCATCACTCATTTCCATCTTTGCCATTTCTACCATTTCGGCATCAGAACCATCCGCAATAATTTCTTTTGCTTCTTCAATGTTGTTTAATAAAGATTGATATTCTTCTCCTTTTTTAACAACATCACCTAAATCTTTATATTCTTTGCTTAAACCAGCGTATCTTTTTTGATCCATAATGATTTCTGGTTGGATAATTAAATCCGAAACCTCATCATAACGCTGCTTTACAATTCTTAATTTATCTAACATTTTCTATTCTTTACTTGATTGCGAATTTACAATTTTCTCTGAACTTTTCTAAATTAGATTTCATGTATATTTGATTAAAATTATTTTACAATGCGTACACTTGTATTTTTTGTCTGTTTGCTTTTTATTTTTTCTTGCAACACAGAAACCAAACCACAAAAACCTCAGTTTTTATTAGGAAAATGGATTAGAACAAACGACAAACCAGAAAATATTACCTATGAAATTTGGAACAATAATTTTACTGGATTAGGAATTACACTCAAAGAAAAAGACACTACTTTTAAAGAAATTTTAAGTATTGTTTCTATGAATGACACATTAACTTTAAAAGTTGAAGGCGTAAATGAAACTCCGACCTTATTTAAATTCACATCTCAAACCGATACTTCTTTTGTCGCAGAAAATCCAACACACGACTTTCCAACAAAAATTAAATACTGGCTAGAAAACAAGCAATTAAAAGCGCATGTCTCTAACAACCAATTCGGAATTGAGTTTGTTTTTGAAAAGTTCGATTGACACTTTAAATTAATATCAATTTTCATCTTACGACTTCAACACTAACATCACTCCTGATAAAAATAATAAAGCTAAAACCCCATTCTTTAAAACTGTTTCATTTAGTTTAGCATACGCTTTTTTACCTAGATAAATAGCCAATATAAAAAACGGCATTATATAAAACGAATAACGTACTTGCTCCATATTTAAAATACCTGCTTCATAAAGCGTAGGTATTCTAACAGCAGTAATTAAACCTAATACTCCAAACATAGTCGCTCTAAAGGTTTTCATTGAAACAGCTGAGTTCTTAACAACAATCACATATAAAGGACCACCAGTAGAAAACAATCCAGAAAAAAACCCGCCCGCTAATCCAAATAAAAACTCAAGTTTAGGCTTATGAAATACTTTATCTTTTGCATACATTGTATATATCACATATAACAAAATAAAAATCCCTAGTGCTTTCTTTAAAAAAATAGGTTTTCCATGAGTTAAAACCCAAATACCTAAACCAACTCCCAAAATAGTGGCGATACTAAGTTTTAAAATAATTCTTCTATCTATATTTTTCCTTTCTTGAGCAATAAAATACACACTCGAATAAAAATAAAATATAGAGATGTAAGCGATTGCATCATGCAAACCAAGAACAAGTAATAAAATAGGCAACGCAATTAAAGCTCCTGCAAAGCCTGTTACTGTTTGAAAAAAGAAACCAAGTAAAATACCCAAACCAACAACTAATAGAATTGATACACTCATTTTTAATGAAATTTGTATTATTTAATGAGTCAAAACTATCTATAGATTTTTGATTTATAAAATTGATTCAATCATATAAAATTCTTTATTATAATAATAAAATGTATTTTTATACTTAAAACACTCAAATCAATGGTAGATGCTATAGACAACAAAATAATCAATGAATTAAAACAAAATTCAAGAATTTCTTTTGCTGATATTGGTAGAAAAATTCATCTTTCCCCATCTTCTGTAAGAGAACGTGTTCAAAAACTAGAAGATACTCGGGTTATCAAAGCTTACTCGCTTCATGTAGATTATTCTAAACTCGGTTTTGGGCTAGAAGTTATTATCATTCTTAAATTATTTAGCGGAAAAATTAAATTATTTATTACTGATGTTCATCTGTTTCCAGAAATAAAAGAAGCCTACAGGATTACTGGTTCTCAGAACATACACATTCGTGCTGTTTTAAAAGACCAACTTCATTTACAGCAATTTATCGATAAATTAATTAATTACGGAGATACGATGACACATCTTATTTTATCTGAAATTAAAAAAGACAAAAACCTTTAATGTAAAAATATCAAAAAATGAAAAACTCTTAAAAGAGTTTGCTTCATGTTAAGAATTAAAAACTAAATGTCATTTCGAAATGAGCGTTCTAGCGATTGAGAAATCTCATGAAGTTTATAACTATTACTAACCTCAACAAAACAAAAATCCCAAATTCAAAATGAATTTGGGATTTTTACTTTCTATAAAAGAGGATTTATCCACATTTAGAAGAACCACAATCTTGACAGGTTAAACACCCTTCTTGGTAAATTAAACTATCCGATTTACAGTTTTCACAGGTGTGTCCTTTTGCTTTTGTGCCATCTTCTACATAACGTTTTAGAGCACGGACAACTCCGTTTTTCCACGTATTTATTGATTCGCTATCTAATTGTAAACTCTGAATCAATTCTACAATTTTATCAATTGGCATTCCGTGACGTAACGTTCCAGAAAACAATTTTGCATAATTCCAAAACTCAGGATTAAACTTGTGCGACAATCCTTCAATAGTAGTTTTATAACCGCGTTTGTTTTTGTACTGAAAATCGTACCGCGATGTTCCGTCTTCATTTCTACTTTTTAGAATCAATCCTTTTTCTACCCAACGCGGAATTAAAATTCCGTCTTCATCATCCACCAAACCAGTAAAAATCTCGTAAGGTTTTTCATCAACCAAACCAATAAAAGCAATCCATTTTTCTTTTTTATTTTGAAAACGAACCACGTCAGCTTCTAAAACTTCTGGACGAATAACAGGAAATGAAGTCAAAACATTTTCTTGATTTTCTTCTTTCTTTTCGTCATTAGAAATCAACACTCCAGCACGCGAACCATCTCTATAAACCGTTACACCTTTACAACCAACTTCCCATGCTTTTAAATACAACTCGCCTACCAAATCTTCGTTGGCGTCGCTGGGTAAATTAATGGTTACACTAATGGAATGATCTACCCATTTTTGAACAGCGCCTTGCATGGTTACTTTACTCATCCAATCTACATCGTTTGAAGTAGCTTTGTAATACGGAGATTTTTGAATCAAAACGTCCAGTTCTTCTTGCGAAAAGTTTTTAGAAGAGTCAATACCGTTTACTTCCATCCACTGTTTAAATCGATGATGAAAAACTACATATTCTTCCCAAGAATCCCCAACTTCGTCAACAAAATCTACTCGAGAACCTTTGTCGTTTGGATTTACTTTTTTTCTACGTTTATACACCGGCATAAAAACAGGTTCAATTCCTGATGAAGTTTGCGTCATTAAACTTGTTGTTCCGGTTGGCGCAATCGTCAATAAAGCAATATTTCTACGTCCGTATTCTAACATTTCGTAATACAATTTGCTATCTGCTTCCTTTAAGCGTAAAATAAACGGGTTGTTTTTTTCTCTCTCTGAATCAAAAATTGAAAATGCGCCGCGTTCTTTTGCTAAATTCACAGATGCTCTGTAGGTTTCTATTCCTAATGTTTTGTGCACTTTTACTGAAAAATCGTTTCCTTCTTTACTTCCGTATCTAATTCCCAATGCCGCTAACATATCTCCTTCTGCAGTAATTCCTATTCCGGTTCTTCTTCCTTCGTATGCTTTTTGTCTGATGTTTAACCACAGATTTTTTTCGGTTGCTTTCACATCATCTGCTTCTGGATCTGCATCAATCTTTTCTAATATTTTATCTATTTTCTCTAATTCTAAATCAATGATATCATCCATCATTCTTTGTGCAATAACAATATGTTTTTTAAACAACTCAAAGTTAAAAGCAGCTTCTTTTGTAAACGGATTTTCTACATACGAAAACAAGTTGATTGCCAATAAACGACAAGAATCGTACGGGCATAAAGGAATTTCACCACACGGATTTGTAGAAACTGTTTTGTAACCTAAATCTGCATAACAATCTGGTACCGATTCATTAATGATGGTATCCCAAAAAAGAATTCCTGGTTCGGCAGATTTCCATGCGTTGTGCACAATTTTTTTCCATATTTTTTTAGCTTCTATCGTTTTTGTAACTTTTGGTTCTGCGCTAAAAATTGGGTATTTCTGCGTATACTTTTCATCATTTTTTACTGCTTTCATAAAGGCATCATCAATTCTTACAGATACATTTGCGCCAGTAACTTTTCCTTGTTCTAATTTTGCATCGATAAAATCTTCAGAATCTGGATGATTTATAGAAACCGATAACATTAATGCACCACGACGACCATCTTGCGCCACTTCTCTGGTAGAATTTGAATAACGCTCCATGAAAGGAACAATTCCAGTGGATGTTAATGCTGAGTTTTTTACGGGAGAGCTTTTTGGTCTAATGTGTGATAAATCGTGACCAACACCGCCACGACGTTTCATTAGTTGAACTTGTTCTTGGTCAATTTTCATGATTCCTCCGTACGAATCTGAATTTCCATCATTACCTATTACAAAGCAATTAGAAAGTGATGCAACTTGAAATGGATTTCCAATTCCTGCCATCGGACTTCCTTGCGGAACAATATATTTAAAGTTTTTAATGGCTTCAAAGACTTCTGATTCTGTTAACGGATTCTCATATCGTTGTTCAATTCTTGCAATTTCTTTTGCAATTCTTGTATGCATTTCGTTGGGTGTACTTTCGTAAATATTTCCGTCAGAATCTTTTAATGCATATTTATTTAACCAAACACTTGCAGCTAAATCATCATTATTAAAATAGCTTAAAGCAGCAGCTAGCGCTTCTTGTCTTGTGTATGTCTTTTTGGGGGTAATTTGTGTTGTTGATTTCATTGTTTTCACTAGAGAATTAGATTATTATTTGTCAAGCCTAAAGTAAGAAAAATAAAACAATTAAGACCACAATAAAAATCATAAAGTTTACAGAAAAAAAATACAAATTACTAATTAACAGCATTTTATCATTTTATCAACATAAAAATGTTTACAAATATTTTATTTTTTCAACCACCAAGAAACACTTAAATACCTCTAAACAAGCAACTAACAGTAGTTTTTATCATTAAAAAAATAAGATAAAAAAAACTATCTTTAGCATATAAAATAAATTACATGATCATGAAAACAAAAGCAAAATTTCAAACAATTGTATTCCTGTTTTTTCTTACACTTTTCCTTTCTTGCACAAACACAGAAGGCGAATGTTTAATTTGCAACGAAGACCCAATACATATTTCTAAAAAATCAATTCAGTTTGACGCAGAATTAAATACTATCACAATTACAACAAAAGGAACAACTTGGAAGCTTATTGAAATTTCTTACAACAATTCTATAATTGATTTAAGTGGTATTAATCCGCAAGCAACTACTTTTAAAGTAGAAAATCCGAATTTTATTTTCGAAAGAAAAAATTCAAAAGAGATTTTCATAGAAATGAGTGCAAATTATACTGGAAATGAAAAAAAGTTAATTGCAGTTTTACAAGACGGAGATTATTTTGGTCAAATTGCTGTTTTACAAACTATTGATTAATATTCAAAAACTCCAAACTCACTTTTTATGGTGAGTTTTTTTGTTGATGATGCTTCTACTCGACCTACAATTTGCGCATTTACATTATACGACTTAGAAATCGAAATAATGTCTTCTGCTATTTCTGGAGAAACATAAATTTCCATTCTATGTCCACAGTTAAAAACCTGATACATTTCTTTCCAATCGGTTTTTGATTGTTCTTGTATCAATTTAAATAAAGGCGGAATTGAAAACATATTGTCTTTTACAATATGTAAATTGTCTATAAAGTGTAAAATTTTCGTTTGCGCTCCACCAGAACAATGAATCATTCCGTGAACAGTATCAGAGTTGAATTTCGATAAGATTTCTTTGATAATTGGCGCGTAAGTTCTTGTTGGCGATAATACTAATTTACCTGCATCAATCGGAGAGTTTTCTACGTTGTCCGTTAATTTTACATTTCCAGAATACACTAAATCTTTAGGAACAGCAGCATCAAAACTTTCTGGATATTTAGAAGCTAAATAATTATCAAAAACATCGTGTCTTGCAGATGTTAATCCATTTGAACCCATTCCGCCATTATATGCTGCTTCATACGTTGCTTGTCCGAAAGATTCTAAACCAACAATAACATCACCAGCTTTTATATTTGCATTATCAACAACATCTGTACGCCTCATTCTAGCAGTAACCGTAGAATCAACAATAATTGTGCGCACTAAATCGCCAACATCTGCAGTTTCTCCTCCGGTAGAATGAATTGTAACACCAAAACTTTTTAAATCCTCGATCAATTCTTCTGTTCCGTTGATAATTGCCGACAACACTTCGCCGGGAATTTTACTTTTATTTCGTCCGATTGTAGAAGACAACATGATATTGTCTGTTGCACCAACACATAATAAATCATCAATATTCATAATCAACGCATCTTGCGCGATTCCTTTCCACACAGAAATATCACCTGTTTCTTTCCAATACATATACGCCAAAGAAGATTTTGTTCCCGCCCCATCAGCATGCATAATCAAACAATAATCCTCATCATTTGTTAAATAATCAGGAACTATTTTACAAAATGCTTTTGGAAACAATCCTTTATCAATGTTTTTAATTGCATTATGAACATCTTCTTTAGATGCAGAAACCCCACGTTGTGCATATCTTTTAGAAACTTCTTGACTCATGTTGTGTGTTGTTGTTTTGTTGCAGCGAAATTAATCTAAAAACCGCAAACATTCAAGGTTATTACAACTTTTTACTTCTTCTTTCACACAAAACAGTGTCTCTCCAAACACCATCTTGTTGCGCAATTTTTTCTCGCTTTCCAATCAAACGAAAATCATTTTTGAGATGTAGTTTTACGCTTCCTTCATTCTCCGGAAACAAACTAGAATACAAAGTCCAAATTCCATTTTCTTCAGAAGACTTTATCAATTCTTGCAACAACATATTTCCAATTCCTTTTCTGATTGAAATTAAAGAAACATAAACACTTACTTCTGCTACTCCTCGATATTCATTTCTATTTGATACTGGAGAAATTGCACACCAACCTAAAACGATTTCATCTTCAATAACCACAAATCTTGAATGTTGATGGTGATTTACATTCCAATTTTCCCAACTGGGAACTTTATTTCTAAACGTAGCATTTTTTGTGTCAATTCCGTCTTGATAAATTCTTGCAACTTCCCGCCAATGCTTTTTTGTTAATTTTTTTATTTCCATCATAAAAAATCCCGCCAAAGCGGGATTTAATTTTTAATTATCTAGTAAATAATAACTCTCTATATTTTGCTAATGGCCAAAGCTCATCATCAACCATCATTTCTAATTTATCACTATGATATCTAATTTCTTCAAAATATGGTTTTACAATATTACAATATGCATCCGCAGCTTTTTGCCCCTCAAGCTTATTTGCTTTCTTACGAGCTTCAGTCATTGCTTCTACTTTGGAATTGATTCCTGCAATATGTTCAGATATTTTTTCAATTAAATCTATTTGCTCTTTCGCATGTACTTTAAATTTATCTCCAAAAATATTTTTCAATCCACTAACATTTTCGATCAATGTATTTTGATATTTAATTGCGGTTGGAATCACATGATTTCTAGCAATATCCCCCAACACTCTTCCTTCAATTTGAATTCTTAGAATGTATTCTTCTAGCTCAATTTCGTGTCGAGCTTCGGTTTCAATTTTACTCATTACACCCATTTCTTCAAAAAGAGCAATGGTTTTCTTAGATTTTTTTTCTTTCAGTGCTTCAGGAGTCGTTTTATTATTACTCAATCCTCTTTTTACTGCTTCGATTTCCCATTCTTCTCCATAACCATTTCCTTCAAAACGAATCTTTTTTGAAGCTTTAATGTATTCTCTTAAAATATTAAAAATAGCTTCGTCTTTCTTTAAGCTTTTCTTCTCTATCAAAGCATCCACTTCAATTTTAAAATCCTTTAATTGTTTTGCTACAATTGTATTTAAAACCGTCATTGGACCAGCACAGTTTGCCCAAGACCCAACAGCTCTTAATTCAAATTTATTTCCTGTGAAAGCAAAAGGCGATGTTCTGTTTCTATCCGTATTATCTAATAAAATCTCAGGAATTTTGCCTACAATATTTAATTTTAAATCTGTTTTTTCTTCTGGCGATAATTTCCCTTTGGTAACATTTTCTAATTCATCTAAAACTGCTGATAATTGCGAACCAATAAATACAGAAATAATTGCTGGTGGCGCTTCATTTGCCCCCAAGCGATGATCGTTACTTGCAGATGCAATTGAAGCTCTAATTAGCTCTTCATAATCATGAACTGCTTTGATTGTATTTACAAAAAATGTTAAGAATTGTAAATTTTTCATAGGTGTTTTTCCTGGACTCAATAAGTTTACTCCAGTACTTGTTGCCAAAGACCAGTTATTGTGCTTACCAGAACCATTGATTCCTGCAAATGGTTTTTCATGAAATAATACTCTAAAATTATGTTTTTGAGCAACTCTTTCCATCACATCCATTAATAAGGAGTTGTGATCTACTGCTAAATTTGCTTCTTCAAAAATCGGAGCTAATTCATATTGATTTGGCGCCACTTCGTTATGACGTGTTTTTACAGGAATCCCTAACAACATACATTCTTGCTCCATATCTCGCATATAACTCAATACTCTACGCGGAATTGAACCAAAATAATGATCGTCTAATTGTTGTCCTTTTGCTGGAGAATGCCCTAATAATGTTCTTCCTGTTAAATTGATATCTGGTCTAGAAATTGCCAAAGCAGAATCAATTAAAAAATATTCTTGCTCCCAACCTAAAGAAGCATTTACTTTGGTTACATTTTTATCAAAATATTTACAAACAGCAGTTGCAGAATTATCAATTGCCTGCAATGCTCTTAATAAAGGTGCTTTATTATCTAATGCTTCTCCTGTATAGGCAACAAATATTGTTGGTATACACAATGTTGTTCCGTAAATAAATGCTGGTGATGTTGGGTCCCAAGCAGTATAACCTCTCGCTTCAAACGTATTTCTAATTCCGCCATTCGGAAAACTAGACGCGTCTGGTTCTTGCTGCACCAATTCCCCACCTCCAAATTTCTCCATTGCTCTACCGTTTCCAATAGTTTCAAAGAAAGCATCATGCTTTTCTGCCGTAGCACCTGTTAATGGCTGAAACCAATGTGTATAATGTGTTGCATTTTTTGATAATGCCCAATCTTTCATTGCTGCAGCAACTTGATCTGCAACGTTTCTATCAATTTTTTTGCCAAACTCGATGGCATCCATGACGCTTTGAAACGCCTCTTTTGTCATAAACTGACGCATCGAATGTTCGTTAAAAACGTTTTTACCAAAAGCCTCTGACTTTCTCTCTTCTTCTGTAATTTTCAAAGGAACTCTATTAAGTGTTTCTTTTAATGCGTTAAAGCGGATTGTTGACATAGTTGTGTTTGAGTTTTAAATTATACAGGGCAAATGTACAAAAAAATGCATTTAAAAATAAAATACCCCCAAAAAAAATAGGGGTAAAATTTTAAAATACGTGCTTTAGGTAAAAAAACCCTACTAAACTAACTTATTGTAGTAAAAATATAAATACCATATAATACTAAAAGAATAAAACCATCTTTCCAATCTAATCTTAATTTTCTTGGAAAAAACACCAATGGAAGAATTAAGAATGAAATGCCTAGCATCCAAAAAATATCATACTCTAACAAATCAACATCTTTTAATTCTATTGGAGTAATCATTGCTGTAATTCCAAGAACTGCTAAAATGTTAAAAATATTTGAACCAATTAAATTTCCAAGTGAAATTGCTTTCTCCTTTTTAAGTACAGCAACAATAGAGGCTGCTAATTCTGGAATACTAGTTCCTACAGAAACAACTGTAACACCTATGACACGTTCACTTACACCAAAATCTTTTGCTAAATCTACAGCTCCCTTTATTAATAGCTCTGACCCAGCCCACAATCCTACTCCACCAACAACAAAAAATAACGCTATCTTATATAGTGGTAACATTTCATCATCTTCTGGCATTTCATCAACAACTGCTTGTTTTTGAAAACGCAACAAATAAATTAAAAACAGTACTAAAAAAGAAAACATTATTATTCCTTCTGTAGCGTCTATCATTTTATCATTGTATAAAAAATAAAACAACAATACTGAAGCAATCATCATCACCGGCCAATCTGTTTTATAAAAACTTTTCTGAACATCAATCTTAGAAAGTATAATTGTAATTCCTAATACCAACGCCAGATTAGCGATATTAGAACCTACAACATTTCCTAAAGCTAAATCAGGAAAACCATTTAATGCTGATTTTATACTAACAATTAATTCTGGAGCAGAGGTTGCAAATGAAACCACGGTCATACCAATAACAATTTTTGGAATATTTAATTTTAATGACATTGCAACTGCAGCTTTTAACAGCCAGTTCCCTCCAAAAATCAATAAAATTAATCCTAAAATTATATATAAAAACTCCATGTATTTATTTTTCTACAAAGATAGTATAATTAGAATTTTTGAATGGTTTTCTCTTTATTTCATTTTTAAAAAATTACTTTTATCTTTTGTTTGTATTTGTCACAAAAACAGTTGTTATTTTTATGAAAAAACACAACTTTATATTACTTACTACTCTTCTTGTAATTGTTACATTTTTTACAAGTAATTACTCTGTTGCTCAAGAAAAGAAAAAATTTTTACAAACCAGATTTGATGGTTTTACCGAAACCATTACAAAATACTTTACAAGAGAAAAACTAACTAACTTAAAGAAGAATCTTAAAACACAAGGATTGCTTTTCTCGTTCAGCAACTTAAAATACAACAAACAAAAAGAAATCATTAAAATTACCATCAAAGTAAAAAACAGTAGAAGCAATTCTGAAGTAATTTTTTACAACAACGGTAAACCCGTTCCAGATATAAAAGTCGGAGAAGCAAACGGAATTGTAATTGCCGCTAAAAGTGCAGCACTAAAATTTACTTTTAATGATTCAAAATCAAACTAAAAAATGATTTTGATATAAACATCAAATGAAGTATATTTAAACAAATGAAAAAACAGCTTTTTAAAATAATCTCCAAAGTAAATAAAGTAGTTTTACCTTCATTTACTAAAAGACAGGTAGACATAAGCAAAGCTTCAAAGATACAATTAGCAATTATTGGTTGGCGCGCTTATGTAACTATCAATTCAAAAGATTAAAACAACATCAACATGGAAAAAGAACATATAAAAGTTTTCACAGGAACATCAATATTTGTAAATAGATTAAGCTACTTATTAGATCAAGAAAAAATCCCTAGCTTAATAAAAAATCATCACGAGTCTGCAAGGCTAGGCGGATTTGGTTTACCTATTGATAATATTGAATTGTTTATCTACAGTTCTGATTTAAAAAAAGCAACACCAATTATTGAAGAATTTAAAAAAGAAATAGCAGAATAGATTTTCAAAATTAAAAAATAGCAACTATATTTGCACCCGCTTACGGCCACGTGGCGCAACTGAATAGCGCACTTGATTACGGCTCAAGAGGTTATAGGTTTGAATCCTATCGTGGTCACTAAAAACGCATCAAAAATGATGCGTTTTTTTATTTATAACAATTCTGAATTTACTTTTCTGCATTAAATTTCGTTGTTTTTGCATACATTTATCAAAAATACTTGATAATCAACATCAAAAAACACTACAATTTATTAACTAAATTTTACACTTATGATTCGTAAACTATTAATTTTACCCGCATTATTTTTCATCTCTCTCTCCTTTGGCCAAGAGGTTTTTGATGCAAACACAATTGAAAAAATAAAAAAAGAAGGACTAAACAATTCTCAGGTCGAAAAAATAGCTTTTGAATTGATTGATAAAGCTGGGTCTCGCTTAACCAACTCTCAAGGATATAAAAGAGCCGCTAATTATGCTGTAAGCCAATTATCTAAATGGGGATTGAAAAACTCTAAAACAGAAGTTTGGGGTGAATTTGGAAAAGGATGGGAAATAGAAAAGAACTATGTAGCAATGACAAAGCCATACTATATGTCTTTTGTTGCTGTTCCAAAAGCATGGACAGAAGGAACAAATGGACCAATTTCTGGAAAAGTGATAATGGTTGACATTAAATCTGAAGCTGATTTTGCAAAATATAAAGGAAAATTAAAAGGAGCAATTGTACTTGTAAAAGCAAACGGAAGTCAGGCCCCAACTTTTGAAGCGGATGCAGTTCGCTTTAGCCATGAAGCACTAAATAAAATGGAAAAGCCTGCTGAACCGAGAACTAGAAACACGGGAAACAATGATGATATGGCAGCAAGAAGAGCTGCATGGATGAAAAGAAGAGCATTGACTCAAAAAATAGCAACTTTTCTTGTAAATGAAGGTGTTGCGCTACAGGTTACTGGAAAGAACGGAAGACACGGAACCTTGTTTACAAGTGGCGGTAGAGGTTATTTGAAAGATGCTCCAAAATCTATTAGCGAACTAGAAATGGTACCAGAACATGCAAATTTGATGGCGCGTTTAATTGAAAATGGAGTTGAAGTAGAAATTGAAGCAGAAGTAAAAACTTCTTTCAATTCTAAAAGTTTAAAAGGATACAACGTTATCGCTGAGATTCCTGGTACAGACAGAAATTTAAAAGCAGAAGTTGTAATGCTAGGTGCACATTTAGATTCTTGGCACGGTGCAACAGGTGCTACAGATAATGCTGCTGGTTCAATAGTAATGATGGAAGCTGTTCGTATTTTAAAAGCAGTTGGCGTATCACCAAAAAGAACCATTAGAATTGCACTTTGGGACGGAGAAGAGCAAGGCTTACATGGTTCTAGAAACTATGTGAAAAATCATTTTGGAGATCCAGCAACAAAGAAATTTACCAAAGAAAATGAAAAAGTAGCTGGTTATTTCAATATCGATAACGGAACAGGAAGAGTACGCGGAATTTATACGCAAGGAAATAAAGATGTCGTTCCAATTTTTAAAAGCTGGTTTACACCTTTTAGTGATATGATTGACAATACAACAGTTACAACAAATAATACTGGAGGAACAGATCACTTAGCTTTTGATGCTGTTGGCATTCCTGGCTTTCAATTTATTCAAGATCCTGTAGAATACAGATCAAGAACTCACCATACAAATGCAGATACTTATGAGCGCTTGGTTATGGACGACCTAAAACAAATGGCTGTAATTGTAGCTTCTTTTGTTTATAATACTGCACAAAGAGATCAAAAACTACCTCGAAAAACAATGAAATAAAATCATTTTTCTTACTTTAAGCAATAGTAAAACGCACCCTTTGGGTGCGTTTTTCGTAGTAAGAAGCCTAAAAATTTCTAATTAAAAAAGCTTTTTATAAAGCAATCGTAATACCTTATTTGCTTCTAAAAATTAAATTATTCAAAATATCTTCGTATTGCTACGCGATGTTCTGGAATACTTTTATCGTAATTTTCGATGACCGTTTCTAAAAGAACTGGTTTGTTTTTGCCAACATCTTTTTTTGAATTGTATTTAGAAATATACAAATTATATTTTTCGTTCTCTTTTTCAAAAATTAAAAAATGTTCTGGATTTAACTCGCTATAACAAATTTCATTCCCTTCAAAAACACCAGATTCATCCTTAAAAAAAGAATTGAAGTCGTAGTATAAAAATACATTTGTCATCTTAAACTAATTCTGCTGATAAACCAAGTTGTTGTAGCTTAGAACATCTTGGCTTTAAATCTTTATACTCACCTGTTTTTACAGTACATTTTCCCTTATAATGCACTAAAATAGAACATTGTTCTGCTTGCTCTAGCGTATGCTCACAGACATCAATTAAAGATTCTATTACATGATCGAACGTATTTACATCATCATTAAACAACACTATTTCATGTTGATTTACTTCCTTTTCTAGAACATCTACTTCTTCTTGTATTTTCTCTTTTGTGCTCATTTTAAAAATAAATATACAATTACTCTTTTAAATATTTTAGTGAAACCCAATTATTTCTTTCAATTGTTTTTTGCAACTGCAAACCAAATTTAGAAACTTCTGCATCAAGGGTCGGAATATCTTCCTTGTAAAAACCACTCAATAATAAGATTCCGTTTTCGTTTAAACATTTAGTATATGTTTCCATATCATTCAACAAAATATTTCTGTTGATGTTTGCAATGATAACATCATAGTTCTGAGTTGTTAATAAACTTGCATCTCCTTCATAAAACGAAATATGCTTGCATTTATTTCTTTCAGCATTTTCGACGGAGTTAATGTAGCACCAATTATCAATATCAATTCCGTCAATTGGTTTTGCGCCTTTCATTTCAGCAAAAATTGCTAAAATTCCAGTTCCACAACCCATATCAAGCGTTTTTTTATTTTCTAAATCTAATGCTAACAAATGCTGAATCATCATGTGTGTTGTTTCATGATGACCTGTTCCAAAACTCATTTTTGGCTCAATAACAATATCGTATTTTAGTTTTTTATCTTCATGAAAAGGTGCGCGAACACTTACCAAGTCATCAACCTGAATCGCTTCAAAATTCTTTTCCCATTCGCTGTTCCAATTGGTTTGCGCTACTTCATTTTTATCAAAAGTGATAGAAAACTCATCAGATTTTAACACAGCAATAGCGTCTAAAATATCGGCATTCCATTCTTCTTTTTGAATATAAGCAGTTACGCCGTTTTCATTTTCAACAAAACTTTCAAATCCAGCAAAGCCTAATTCTGCAATTAAAATTTCTGTTCCAGTTGCTGTTGGCTCAACAACAAAATTATATTCTATATAAATATGATCCATTAAATCGCTTTAATAATTTTAGTAAAATCTTCTACATTTAAAGATGCTCCGCCAATTAAACCACCATCTACATCTTGTTTAGAAAATATTTCATTTGCATTAGAAGGTTTTACGCTTCCGCCGTATAAAATCGATGTATTATCGGCAACACTTGTATTGTATTTTTCTTGAAGTAATTTTCTGATAAAAGCATGCATTTCTTGTGCTTGTTCTGGTGATGCAGTTTCTCCTGTGCCAATTGCCCAAACTGGCTCGTACGCCAACACAATCTGATTCCAAGCTATAGCTTCTAAATGAAACAATCCGTGTTCTAATTGATTTTGTACAACTTTAAAATGATTGTCCAATTTTCTATCTTCCAATTGCTCTCCAAAACAAAAAATGACTTCCATATCATTTTGAATTGCTTGATTTACTTTTTTCGCAAGGAGTTCATCTGTTTCACCAAATATTGATCTTCTTTCAGAGTGACCAATAATAACGGTTTCTACGCCAATATTTTTTAACATATCAGCAGAAATTTCGCCAGTAAAAGCGCCATTATTTTCTTGATGCATGTTTTGAGCAACAACTTCTATGTTGGATTTTTTAGCTTTTTTAATTGCACTGGTTAAGTTTACAAATGTTGGCGAAACTAGCACTCTTGTGTTTGCTAAAGGAAGTCTTTTTATTGCTTTTCTGATTCCTTTTACCAAACTTTTTGTCTCCTCAACATCATTATTCATTTTCCAATTACCTGCAACAATTTTACTTCTCATGGATACTATTTTACTGTTAAACGCTGCAAAAATACGTTATTTTTTTAAGGCTTCAACTATGCTTTTATCGGTAATCTTTTTTGCTTTAAACAAATCTAAAGTCCCGTTTTCGTTTACTACCAAGTATCTCGGAACCCAATTAGAATTTAAAAAATCACCGAATGCACTATTCAATCCATTTTTCAGAAAATAATGATCTCCTTGAAGTTCGTATTTATCAATAGCTTTTTTCCAACTAAAAACACTTCTGTTTGTAGAAAGAAAAACATATTTTACAGTTGGGTTGTTTTTTTGAAACTCTTTTAAATTGGGAAAACCAACTACACAATCTCTACACCAAGAAGCCCAAACATTTATGAGTATTTTTTGCCCTTTATGTTTTGTTAAGATTTCTTTAAATTGAATCGATTTATTATTGATGTCAAAAAAAGAATCTTTCAATGCTTCATCTGTAAAATTCGTTGGAGATTTGAGGTTACATCCGGCTAGAATTAAAGATAAAAGCAAAAATAAAGTGATTTTTTTAATCATGATTATTAGTTTGTTACTTGGTCAATACTTAAGTAATATTCTTACAAGAAATGATTGTAAAAACACTTTTACATTAAAAACAAATATAGATAAACTATCAAAATTAAGTACCTTTGCTAAACTTTATTACTGTTTGAATGACAACAAAGCAACTTATTGAGCAAATTCATCTAAAAAAATCATTTTTATGTATTGGTTTAGATGTTGATATCACTAAAATACCTCAACATTTATTACAAGAAGAAGATCCCATTTTTGCATTTAACAAAGCAATTATTGACGCCACGCATCATTTGTGTGTAGCTTACAAACCAAACACTGCTTTTTATGAAGCATACGGAATCAAAGGTTGGCTATCACTAGAAAAAACAATTCAATACATCAATAAAAAGTATCCAGAAATTTTTACAATTGCAGATGCAAAACGTGGTGATATTGGCAATACATCTAGCATGTACGCAAAAGCTTTTTTTGAAGATTTAGCATTTGATTCTGTTACGGTTGCGCCGTATATGGGAAAAGATTCGGTTGAACCATTTTTAGCTTTTAAAGACAAATACACTATTTTATTAGCGTTGACTTCTAACGAAGGTGCTTTCGATTTTCAAACAAAATTGGTAAATGAAAAAGAATTGTATAAAGAGGTTTTAGAAGCCTCTACATCTTGGGAAAACTCAGAAAACCTAATGTATGTTGTTGGTGCAACAAAAGCTGAATACTTTAAAGAAATAAGAAAGATTGTTCCGAATAGTTTTTTATTAGTTCCTGGTGTTGGTGCTCAAGGCGGAAATCTACAAGACGTTTGTAAATACGGTATGTCAGATTCGGTTGGCTTATTAATAAATTCTTCTCGTGGAATTATTTATGCTTCAAATGATGAAAATTTTGCAAATTCGGCGATGCATAAAGCGAGTGAATTACAAGAAGAAATGGAAATAATTTTAAGAAATTTCTTTGTTTAAATAGTTAATCCTATTTAATTTACCACGGATTTTCATGGCTTTATAAGCAGCTCTATCGCTTTTAATTTCATCAACATGTCTATAATCGCTAGATTTTTCTAGCAATCTGCGATATCTATCTTCTAGATGTTTTCTATATTGTAGCAGTTGACTTAAGCGTGACATTTTAAATTTTATATTTATAAATATACACAAATAATTGAAATCTAAAAAATTATTTTGTTTTAAAGCTATCTGTCTTTTTATCGTAACCGTACGGACAATGCTTACAACCACTTTTACAGCAATAACCCCTTTTTAAATGATACTTTTCTGTAAATACTCGATAACCTTCTTCGTTAAAATAAAAGTCATCGGATTCTAATTCAATTCGAGGTTTAAACATGTAGCAAAATTAGCATTTAATTTTTACTTCTTTTTCTCTGGTGGATATTTACTCATAATTTCTTTTACAAATGTTTGAATCCTCTCTGCTTTCTTTGCGCCTGTTTTTGCGCCTAATGCTCCAGATCCAATTCCTTGCCAAATTAATTTTTTGTTTTCTACATCAATAAAATCAATAAACAAAGTTCCTGCTGTTTGTTTTGTTACTCGAAGTCTTTCTCTTCCATAATAATACGATGGATACCAATACCCATAAGGATAATTTACTCTAGAATCTACTTGGATATTTTTTCTTGACTTTGCAAAAATACTCACCAACATGTCTGGATTCTCTGATTTCTTAAATCCTTTTGCAAGTAATTCCACTTCAATTGCTTTTAATATTCTACGCTTATCAATATCAGAAATTTTTGCTTTGTCTATTCCTGTTTTGTAGAAGGCAAATGTTTTATAACTCTTAAAATCTGTTTTTGAATCAAAATCTGTAACCACCCTTACACTACTACACGAAACAAAAAAAGAAGTTATTAGAAATAATATTGTAAGTTTTTTCATTGGAATATATTTAAAGTTATCAAAAGAGAATAAGCAAAAAACATACCAAAACAACTATCTAAATTTTAAAAATTAGCAA
The DNA here is from genome assembly GCF_046224025.1 of Polaribacter gochangensis. NCBI lineage: Bacteria > Pseudomonadati > Bacteroidota > Flavobacteriia > Flavobacteriales > Flavobacteriaceae > Polaribacter > Polaribacter gochangensis. The sequence goes on from NZ_JBJXRF010000001.1 coordinate 26,032, forward strand.
AGAATCAAATTATTTTTTAAGAATTCCGTAAATTGCGCTCGCAAAAAACTAGATACACTACGAATGGAACAAATAGCACCTTATAAACCAATACATAAAGTAAGAATTGTAACCGCAGCATCATTATTTGATGGACACGACGCAGCAATAAATATTATGAGACGAATTATTCAATCTACTGGCGTAGAAGTAATTCATTTAGGTCATGATAGAAGTGTTGAAGAAGTTGTAAACTGCGCCATACAAGAAGATGCAAATGCTATTGCAATGACTTCATATCAAGGCGGACATAACGAGTATTTTAAATACATGTACGACTTACTAAAAGAAAAAGGCGCTGAACATATTAAAATCTTTGGCGGCGGTGGCGGTGTAATTCTACCTGAAGAAATCAAGGAATTGATGGATTACGGAATTACACGAATTTATGCTCCTGATGATGGTCGCGAATTAGGTTTACAAGGAATGATAAATGACTTGGTAAAACAATCTGATTATGCTATCGGTGATGTTTTGAAAGTTGACCTAAACGATTTAGCCAAAAAAGATGTAGGTAGTATTGCCAGAATTATTTCTTCTGCAGAAAACTTTCCTGAAGTTGCTAAAGATACTTTAGATGCAATCCACATAAAAAATAAAGATTCTAAAACCCCGGTTTTAGGAATTACAGGAACTGGTGGCGCAGGAAAATCTTCATTAGTAGATGAATTGGTTCGTCGGTTTTTAATTGATTTTCCAGAAAAAACAGTCGGATTGATTTCTGTTGATCCATCAAAAAGAAAAACTGGAGGCGCACTTTTAGGAGACCGTATTCGCATGAATGCCATCAACGATTCTAGAGTGTATATGCGTTCGTTAGCAACGCGTCAATCTAATTTAGCCTTATCAAAATATGTCAATGAAGCGATTGAAGTTTTAAAAGCCGCTGAGTTTGATTTAATCATTTTAGAAACCTCTGGAATTGGACAATCCGACACAGAAATTATAGAACATTCTGATACTTCTTTATATGTGATGACTCCAGAATTTGGAGCTGCAACACAATTAGAAAAAATCGATATGTTAGATTTTGCTGATTTAGTTGCCATCAATAAGTTTGATAAACGTGGTGCTTTAGATGCCATTCGCGATGTAAAAAAACAATACATGCGCAACAATCATTTATGGGATGTTCATATGGATGACATGCCTATATTTGGAACCATCGCTTCACAGTTTAACGATCCAGGAATGAATACGTTGTACAAACGTATTATGGATACATTGGTTGAAAAAACTGGAGTTGATTTAAAAACCAACATGGAGATCACCAAAGAAATGTCTGAAAAAATCTTTGTGATTCCGCCAAGTAGAGTTCGTTATTTATCAGAAATATCTGAAAGCAATAGAGCTTATGACAAAAAAGTAGATGATCAAGTTGTGGTTGCTCAAAAATTATATGGAATTTATCAAACGATAGAATCAATTACAAATTCGTCTGTAGAAATTATAAAAACTGGACTGAATGAAGATGAGATACTCTCTCTTGATTCCGCTCGAGATGACAAAGAATTTATTAAGCTACTTTTAGCACAGTTCGAGAAAGTAAAACTAAACTTCGATCCTTTAAACTGGGAAATCATTTTAAACTGGAAAGAGAAAGTACAGAAGTATAAAAACCCAATGTACACCTTTAAAGTTCGTGGAAAAGAAATCAATATAGAAACACACAGCGAATCGCTTTCACATTCGAAAATACCTAAGATTAGTTTACCAAAATATGAAGCTTGGGGCGATTTATTACGTTGGAATTTACAAGAAAACGTTCCAGGAGAGTTTCCTTTTGCATCAGGATTGTATCCGTTTAAAAGAACTGGAGAAGACCCAACAAGAATGTTTGCAGGAGAAGGAGGGCCAGAAAGAACCAACAGACGTTTCCATTATGTGAGTTTAGGAATGGATGCAAAGCGTTTATCAACGGCTTTTGATTCGGTTACTTTATACGGAAATGATCCTGGCGTTAGACCAGATATTTACGGTAAAATTGGTAATGCAGGAGTTTCAATTTGCTGTTTAGATGATGCTAAGAAATTATATTCTGGTTTTGATTTAAGTCACGCAATGACTTCTGTTTCGATGACGATTAACGGACCAGCGCCGATGTTGTTAGGTTTCTTTATGAATGCAGCCATTGATCAGAATTGTGAGAAATATATTAAAGAGCACAAGTTAGAAAAACAAGTAGAAGCGAAATTTAAAGAGATTTACGATTCAAAAGGATTAGACAGACCAGTTTATCAAGGAGATTTACCTGAAGGAAACAACGGATTAGGTTTGATGTTATTAGGTTTAACTGGTGACATGATTTTACCTGCGGATGTGTATCAACAAATAAAAACGGAAACGTTAAGTCAAGTTAGAGGAACAGTACAAGCAGATATTTTAAAAGAAGATCAAGCACAAAATACCTGTATTTTTTCTACAGAATTTGCGTTGCGATTGATGGGCGATGTACAAGAATATTTTATAGAAAAGCAAGTGCGTAACTTTTATTCGGTTTCTATTTCTGGATATCATATTGCAGAAGCTGGCGCAAACCCAATTACACAATTAGCGTTGACTTTATCAAACGGATTTACCTATGTAGAATATTATTTATCGAGAGGTATGGACATTAATAAATTCGGACCGAATTTATCGTTCTTTTTCTCAAACGGAATTGACCCAGAATATTCTGTAATTGGTAGAGTTGCTCGTAAGATTTGGGCAAAAGCCATGAAATATAAATACGGAGCAAATCCGAGAGCACAAATGTTAAAGTATCACATTCAAACTTCTGGACGTTCTCTACACGCGCAGGAAATTGATTTTAATGATATCCGTACAACATTACAAGCGCTGTATGCAATTAATGACAACTGTAATTCTTTACACACCAATGCCTACGATGAAGCGATTACAACACCGACTGAAGAATCTGTTCGTAGAGCGATGGCAATTCAGTTAATCATCAACAAAGAATTGGGATTGACGAAGAATGAAAATCCGATTCAAGGAGCATTTATTATTGAAGAATTGACTGATTTAGTAGAAGAAGCTGTTTTAACAGAATTTGATAGAATTACCGAACGTGGCGGTGTTTTAGGTGCAATGGAAACGATGTATCAACGTTCTAAAATACAAGAAGAAAGTTTGTACTACGAAACGTTGAAACACAATGGAGAATTTCCAATTATTGGTGTAAATACCTTTTTGAGTTCTAAAGGTTCTCCGACAGTACAACCTGCGGAAGTAATTAGAGCAACTGAAGAGGAAAAACAATATCAAATACAGACGAAAGAGTTATTGAACAAAGCAAATCCTAATAAAGTTGTAACGCAATTGGCAATTTTACAAGAAGCTGCCATTAAAAATGAAAACTTATTTGACAAACTAATGGAAGCAACCAAGTTTTGTTCTTTAGGACAAATTACGGAAGCGTTGTTTAAAGTTGGTGGGCAATATAGAAGGAATATGTAAAAGGCAATGCCTTTTGATAATTTAAAAATCCGATAGTTTACTATCGGATTTTTTTTGCGTCTATTTTATTTTTTTGAAGTCTATTGTTTAAAAACAATATGTCAACTCCACTTTTAAAAACCGAATTCTACAAACAACTCCAATTAGGAAAAGAAGCGTTAAAACTGAAAGATAATGCAATTGCTTTTTATCATTTTGAGAATGCGCACATTTTAGGACAAAAACATGTTTGGCGACATACAATTAGTCATTATTGGATGTTTGTATTCGGAATAAAAACCAACAATGGTAAAGAAATGATTGGACAAGTTTTAAGAATGATTGCTTCATTGCTATTTACAATCATTTGGGTTCCACTTGGAAACACTGGAGGCACAAATATTTCTCCCATCAAGCCAATTCCTGTCAGAAAAGAATTAACAAAATATTTCTCTAAATAACTGCATCTTTTTTGTACCTTTTTTGTCTATTAAGTGAATTTAAAACATACTATCATGAAAAATAAAAATGAATGTACTTGTAATTGCGAAGGTTGCAAAACAGGAAGTTGTTCTAATTGCACTTGCGAAAATTGTTCTTGTAACAATTGTAATTGTTAATTTAAAATAATGTCATTGCGAGGAAGTATGACGTGGCAATCTCATCAATTTGAAAGATTGCTTCAATCGTACCTCTTTCGCAATGACATTTTAAGACACAACATTTGATGATGAGAACCTGAAACAAGTTCAGCTTTTTCGAATTATAAATAATTCTCAATGACTACACAGCAAGTTTGGACCACCTATTCTGAAGATTTAAAAAGATTTATCATCAGCAAAGTAAAAGATGTTGCTATTGCTGATGATATTTTACAAGATACTTTTATTAAAATCCACACGAAATTACACACGTTAAAAGACATTAAGAAACTAAAAGCTTGGTGCTTTACTGTTGCACGGAATTCCATTTTAGATTATTGGAAATCTACCAATCAAACTTTTGAAATTGCTAATTTTGAAGCTGAAACAATTTTAGCAGAAGACGAGCATACAGAAAAAGATTGTTTGCGTGGTATTTTACAAAGCTTGCCAAAAAAATATAGAGATCCAATCTTTTTATCAGATATTAAAGGGTTGAAACAACAAGAAGTTGCCGATCAATTAAAACAAAGTTTACCAACAACAAAATCTCAAATTCAGCGTGCTCGAAAATTAATTGCACAAGGTTTTATGGATTGTTGTGGTTATGTTTTAAATGATGATGGAAAGCTCGTTGGCGAGCTTCAAGAGAAAGAAGATTGTAAAGTCTGTGATTAATAATACTCTTAACTTAATATAGTTTTGATATTTAAAAGTTAAAAAATGAAACGTGAGAACAAATTAATCGGCGCAGGTTTGTTAACTGCAATTACAGCTTCATTATGTTGTATTACGCCAGTTTTAGCTCTAATCGCAGGAACAAGCGGAATTGCCTCAACATTTTCTTGGATAGAACCTTTTAGACCTTATCTAATCGGATTGACAATTTTAGTTCTTGGTTTTGCCTGGTATCAAAAACTAAAACTTCGAAAAGAAATTAACTGCGAATGTGAGGCAGAAAAAAAACCAAAATTTATGCAGTCAAAAACCATTTTAGGTATTATAACTGTATTTTCAATTGTGATGTTGGCTTTCCCATACTATTCTGGAATTTTTTATCCAAACACAAAAAAGCAACTCATTGTAGTTGACAAATCAAACATTAAAACAACGGAATTTAAAATCAGTGGAATGACTTGTGCGAGTTGTGAAGTTCATGTTCATCACGAAGTAAATAAACTCAACGGAATTGTAGACTCAAAAGCGTCCTACGAAAATGGGAATGCAATCATTGCATTTGACAAAACCAAAACCAATGAAGAAGAGATAGAAAAAGTAATAAATTTAACAGGATATAAAGTAATAGATAAAAAATAAAAGGAATGGAAATTCAATTAAAATCAGAAATTACTTGTCCAAAATGCGGGCATAAAAAAGTAGAAGATATGCCAACTACCGCTTGTCAGTTTTTTTACGAATGTGAAAGTTGTAAAACAGTTCTAAAACCAAAAGAAGGAGATTGCTGTGTATTTTGCTCTTACGGGACTATTCCTTGCCCTCCAATACAAGAGAACAAGATCTGCTGCTAATAAAAATATTTTTTTACCTAATTAGTTTTTTATTTCTTCTTAAAATCCACCGTTTTTAACACCCACAAATTGGGATCAACCACAATGTTTTTTGGCTCAGAAGTTACTTTTAGTTGAAAGCTATTTGACTTTCCTTTGATTTGAATAACCTCTACTTGTTTTTTGTTATTTCCAAAATCGATTTCAATTTCTAGCGGCATTTCAAAAATGCTTCCATCTTTTTGTACTTGATTTAATGCTACTGTTATTTCACTTTTTCTTTTATTGTACTTCCAGTTTCCTTTTAAATTTAAAGTTCCTGGTTTATACAACCATTGTTCAAAAAAAACGGTTAAATCTCTTCCTGAAACTTCTTCCATCACGCGTTTAAAATCAGCTGTAGTCGCATTTAAATCTTGGTGTTCTTTATAATATGTTTTTATGCCTTTCCAAAAAGTATCCGTTCCAATCATTCCACGCAACATGTGTAAAATCCAACTTCCCTTTTGATACGTTTGAGAACTCGTCACATCTTTCATGTCTTTTAAATTGTCATGAATAATGGTGTATTTTGGGTTCTTTTGATAAAAATCATCTACTCTTATCTGACTCGATTTTAATCCCTCTACAAATTCATCACGTCCGTATTCATGCTCAATAAACAACAATGTAAAATAGGTTGCAAAACCTTCACTCAACCAGATATCATCCCAATCATATTCTGTCACAGCATTCCCAAACCATTGATGTGCAATTTCATGAATCACAACATTTCTCCAACGTGTATTTCGATCTCCTTTTACAGAACTGGCGCTATACAAAATTGCCGATGCTGCTTCCATTCCTCCACTTACACTATTCGATTGAATGTTTGCTAATTTCTCGTATGAAAACGGCCCAACATATTCGCTATAAAATTCTAAGGTTTTTTTTGTTGGAATAGCAAAATCATAAAAACCAGCATCTCTATCTTGTTTAAAAACCCAAGTCTGAATTGATTTTCCATCAAACTCATCCACATATTGCACCGCAAAATCTGCAGCTCCCAATACATACAACCAAGAAGCGATTGGTACAGATTGTTTCCAATGCGTAAGGCGTTTATTATCGTCTAAATTTGTTTCTTCAATTTTCAACCCATTTGAAACGATCTGATAATGATCTGGCGCAGTTATGATAAACTCACACATTGCTTTATCTGAAGGATGATCTACAGTTGCCAACCAATGACGTCCACGATTTGGCCAATTGTCACTAAAAAAAGTACGATCTCCGTGCATATTATCAGCAATCTTTAAACCATTTGCAGGAATTCCTTTGTATTGAATTTGAATTTTTGTTCGTTGATTTTTCTTAGAAGGTTCTGACAAATGAATAAATAGTTCATCATTGTTATGCGTAAATTTTAATGCGTTTCCATTAGATGAAACACTACTCACCATCATTCCTTTGTTACCAAGTTTACTGGATGCGTTTATCAAATCCAATCTCATTTTTTTAACATCTTTACCAACAAAACGAACATCTACCGTAAGGTCAACAACAATTTCATCTGTAGTATCAGACAATTCGATTTTAAAAATGTAATTGATGACATCAATATTTGGGTTCTTTGGATAGCCATCATTTACAGGAGTTGCATTTGTAAAAAACACAAAGCAAAGTAATAGTAAACTATTTTTTATAACTGCTCTCATATTGTTTGGTTTGAAATGTGCTTAATTTTTGATTCCTGGCTGTTTTAATTTCCAATTGGTTTTAGCTTTTTCTACATCTACCATTTTCTTAACATCAGCTAATAATCGCTTTGCATCGTATATGATTCCGTCTTTAATCGTGTATTTAACACCACCAACTCGAACTACCTCATTGTCTTCAGTTAACTTAATTGCTCCTGTTCCGTAAAGTACTTTTAAGTTTACCAACGGATTTTCTTCAACAATTACAAAATCTGCTAACTTCCCTATTTGTACAGAACCTATTTTATCTTCCCAACCCAATGCTTCTGCTCCATTTAAAGTAGCAGCTCTAATTATTTCTAACGGATGAAATCCTGCTTCACGTAATAATTCAAGTTCTCTTGCATACGCAAAACCATACAATTGATATATAAATCCTGAATCTGTACCAACTGTAACTCGACCTCCTCTATTTTTATATTCATTAACAAAGGTCATCCAAAGTCTATAATTTTCTTTCCATTGCACTTCTTGTTCTGTTCCCCAATAATGCCAATAACTTCCATGACTTATTTTACTTGGTTCGTAAAATTTCCATAGAGGAGGTAAGGTATAATCTTCGTGCCATTCTGCTCTACGAGCGCGTTGTAGATCTCTACTTGCTTCGTAAATATTAAACGTTGGATCTAGCGTAAAGTCTAAACTCAACAATTCATCCATAACATTATTCCAATGTTCTGAATACGGTTTTGCAGCTTGCGCCCACAATTTACCAGCTTGTTCAAAACGATGTTGTTCATTTTGATAATTATAATCTGCCGGATAATTTTGAACCGTTTTATCATTAAACAACGCTTCTGGCAATCCATACCAATGTTCCATAGAGTTCATTCCTGCTCTTGCAGAATGCAATACATTCCAACGTGAAACACTTAATTGTGCATGATGCGCTGTAGATTTTAATCCTAATCTTTTATTTTCTTTGATGGCAGCATCCATAATTTCTGGCTCTGCACCAAAAAATTTAATTCCGTCTGCGCCATTTTTCGCATTCATTCGAACCCAAGCAATTGCCTCATCTGGAGTTGTAATTGGTTTTTTAGCACCAGAACCAAAACCTGTATATTCAAAAATTCTAGGAGCAACAATTGTATTTGCTGCACTTTGTTTTTTTAATCCGATTGCATTTCGTCCACTTGGTTGTCTAACAGAAGTTATTCCGTGAGCCATCCAAAGTTTAAAAACATATTCTGGACTTGCTCCTTGAGCAGCACCTCCAATATGTCCGTGCATGTCTATAAAACCTGGTAATAAATACATGCCATTTGCATCCAATTCTTTTCCTCCTCGTTTTAATTTTGGCCTTCTACTTTCATTGATTTTTACTCCTGGATAACCTACAATTTGCATGCTTACAATTTTGTTGTCTTCTACAACAATATCCATCGGTCCACGAGGAGGAGAACCGTCACCATTTATCAACATTACACCTCTAATAATTAACTGTGAATAAGGACCATCGCCCAAATATTCTTTTTGTGAAAATCCTTGCAAGCTAAAAATGAAAGCAAAAATTAGAATTAGTTTTTTAGTCATGATAATACACTTAAGTTGGTTAGTTTTTTTTGATTTTAAAATTGATTTCCAAAAAACAATGCGTTTAAAAACAATTTATTTGTTCCGTACCAAGCACCTCTAAAATTAGGATTATCAGCAAACATAACTGCTCTACCTCTACCAATTGGGCTAACAATTAATGATGCTGATGGTTTTATAAAAGTATCAATATTCTTTTTGGTGATAAATCCATCTATATGTGGATTTTCAGAATACTTTGCAATTGTTGCATACTGATTTTTACTTGGCGCTAAAAACACCATATTATTTTTATACACTGGCATTTTAGCAGAACGATATCCAAAACCTAAAGGATGCGTAACATCTAAATCTACTTCTAAAATAATTCCGCCAATTCTATCTCTACCTCTATTTTCTCCGGCATCCACATACGGTAATCTTTTCGTTTCAACTATTTCTTTTGATTTCGGTTTTGGCTTCTTTGTAAAACTTTCTTTGACCATTTTTTTGTCTATCAACCATTTAGATCCGCCAGCAATAGTAACAATGGTATTTCCTTTAGACGTCCATGTTTTTAGTTTTTGTCTTTGCACAGAATCCAATTCAGCATAACTTCCAGAGACGATAACTAAGGTATTGTACTTATCCAAATTTGCTCTTCCAAAGCTGTTCATTCTAATTTTTGTGATTGGCATATCTACTCTTGTATCTAACAAATGCCAAACTTCTCCTGCCTCTAAAGAATTTACGCCTTCTCCAATCAACATGGCAACTTTTGGCTTGCTCAACGCTCTAAAATTATTTGAGCCTAAATCAATTCCTTTAATGCTATAACCACTATTTGTTCCGAAAATTGGAACATTGTATTTGGCTTGTGCATCAGACACAATTTGATACACTTCTGCACTTGTTTTTTTCTGTTTACTAATCGGAATTAATAAACTTCCGTAGTTAAAACTTTTATTTCCGTCTGATGTGTTTATCGTAAAAGGTTTGAATGCCGAAGCAACTGTTAATCCTTTAGATTGCATATAATACAAGGCTGCTGGCGTATTATAATCGTCCCAATCAATTATATACGCGTAGTTTGCTCTTAGGATTTTTGCGTTATTTACAATTCCGTCTGCAGATGTAATTTCTGTTCCTAAACGTACAGATTTCAATCCTTTGTATTTCATATTATAGAAATTGGCAACACTCCAAGCCGATGCATCATAATACACACTATCGCTATATTTAGAATACGTTTCGAACATGGTTTGCACCATTCTGTGTTGTGGTTGCTTTAGCGGAACCACAAATTTCTCTCCTTTTTTATATACTTTAATTTTGTGCGATAATAGTTGCTCTACAAATGCTTTATTACGGTTCTTATCAAAAGCATCTCCAAATTCATATCCTGCAAAACCCGTTTTTGCTTTTTGAGTCATTGCAGATTTGAAAAATGTTTGTTGGTATTTTCTTAAAAACGCTTTATTCTCAACCGCTGCTTTTATGGTTGCAAAACCAGAAGTGTATTGGTTTCTGATTGTAAACGCAAAAGTAATTTTCCCATAATCTGTATCTTGTACATGTCCGCGAGAACTTGCTTGTTCAAACAACAATGCCAAACCACCTTGTAAATCTGGATACGAAGAACCATAACCAGGATAGGTTCCGTCAAACGATTCTTTGGTATAATAAAAAGAACCTATTTTATCCAACGCAGATGAAAAATACGGCGCAAATAAATTATTTAAATCTTCGTAATTTTCTTTTGGCATAATAGGATCTAAAGAACCAATTGGTTTCATTGGCTCAAAAAAGTGATTGCTATTGGTTCCCATTTCATGAAAATCTGTCACCACATTTGGATACCAACTGTGCATCCATTTTAATTTCCCTTGACTTTCTGGATGAACTCCCAATAACCAATCTCTGTTTAAATCAAACCAATAATGATTTGTTCTTCCTCTTGGCCAAGCTTCGTTGTGTTCTGCATCTGTATTGTCAGAAACTAATTGTTTTGCTTTGAATTGATTTGCCCATTGTGTATGTCGGTCTCTTCCGTCTGGATTGATCGTTGGATCAATAAAAATGACAGATTTATTTAAGTAATTTGTTACTTCAGCATTGTTTGATGCAACCAACGTATAAGCCGTTAATAATGCTGCTTCAGAACTCGATGGTTCATTTCCGTGAACATTGTATCCTAATTGAATAAAAACAGGAACTTCATCGTAGTTTTTTGGACTCAAACTCGGATTTACAAATTGTAAATGTTGTTGTTTTATGGATGCTAAGTTTGATAAATTACTTTTAGTAGAAATGGTGAGCATCACCAACTTTCTGTTTTCGTGTGTTTTTCCGTACACTTCTATGGTAGCTCTGTCTGATACTTCTGCGAGTTTATAAAAATACGCAACGATTTGATCGTGTCGAGTGTGTTGTTCTCCGATTGGATAACCCAGAAATTCTTCAGGAGTTGGAATGACTTTATTAAAAGGCGCTTTATCTTTAAAAAAATAATCTTGCGCTTGAGCTGCGCTACTTATGATTAAAGAAAAAAATAGTAAAAAAACAGGTTTGGTAAGTTTCATTAGATTGGTTGTTTAAATAATCAAACCTAAAAGTAAGAATAATTCACAAATAAGAATCTTTTCTTTTCTTAATCTTTCTAAGAACAGTATTACCGTTTGTTTCTAAAGGGAGTTTTTTGGGAACTTCGCTAACTCAAGATTTAGATTATTAAAACAGAATCACATTCTTAATATTAGCGAAACACAAACTATCTTCTCCTTTTCTTGTTTTTTGGAGCTCTATACACTTTCTTTTTACGTTGATTAAAAGGGATGGCATCATCAAACGTATTCTTCGTTTCTGCTGCTTTTTTGTTTTTCTTCCAAGAATTATTATCTGGCAACAACACCTTTAATAAATCTTGTCTTCCAACTTTATTTAGTGTGTTTCTAATCCAATCTTTATTCTCTTTTTTATACCAAAAGAAAAAACGATGTTGATCTTCTCGTTCTTTTTTTGTTTTCGGAGTTTTCGTTGGTTTTAAGGTGTATGGATGATAACCAGAATAATAAATTACCGTTGCAACAGTCATTGGTGTTGGTGTAAAACCTTGTACTTGTTCTAACTGAAAGCCCATGTCTTTTGTTTCAGCTGCCAAGTTTGCCATGTCTTCTACTTCACTTGCAGGATGACTCGATATAAAATACGGAATTAATTGTAAGTTTAATTTTTTCTTGATATTAATTCTATCAAAACGTTCTTTAAACATATGGAAATATTTAAAAGACGGCTTACGCATCAGCTTTAAAACCGGATCAGAAGTATGTTCTGGTGCTACTTTTAATCGACCTGAAACATGATTCGTCATTACCTCTTCTGTAAAAGCATCTAATTCTTTTGGATCTGCATTTTTATTAAATTCTGGCACCAACATATCGTGTCGAATTCCGCTACTAACAAACGATTTTTTCACTTTCGGATGTTTATCAACTGCTTGATACAATTCCGTTAACGGTTTATGAGACGTATCTAAATTGCTACAGATTACTGGCGAAATACAACTTGGCGCAACACATTTATCGCAGATAGATTGTACTTTCCCTTTCATCTGATACATGTTTGCCGAAGGCCCGCCAATATCAGACAAATAACCTTTAAAATCTGGCATGTTTGCAACCGTATCAATTTCTTTTAAAATAGATTCTTGACTTCTGCTTGCAATAAATTTTCCTTGATGTGCAGAAATCGTACAAAAACTACATCCACCAAAACAACCACGGTGAATATTGATAGAAAACTTAATCATTTCAAACGCAGGAATTGGTCCACGTTTGTTATATTTTGGGTGCGGTAAACGCGTAAAAGGCAAATCAAAAGAAGCATCAATTTCCTTTTCGGTCATTGTAGGAAATGGCGGATTTATCACCAACGTATTTTCTCCAACTTCTTGGAATATTCTTCTTGCTTTTAATTTATTTGACTCTTGCTCAATCACTTTAAAGTTAGATGCAAATGTTTTTTTATCAGCCAAACATGCTTCATGAGAATTGATGGTTACATCTTCCCAGTCTTTTACAACAGGGATTTTCTCTTCTTTTTGATTGACAAAAACAGCCGTTTGTTTGATGTTTTTTAAACTCGAAAATGGAACGCCCTTTTGTAATAACTCTACAATTTCTCGCAACGGTTGTTCTCCCATTCCGTATACCAACATATCTGCTTTAGACGTTTCTAAAATAGTTGGCAATAATTTATCTGACCAATAATCGTAATGCGTTACGCGTCTTAACGAAGCTTCGATTCCGCCAATTAAAACAGGAACTTCAGGGAATTTTTCTTTTAATATTTTAGAATACACAGAGGTTGCATAATCGGGTCTAAAACCTTTGTCGCCATTTGGCGTATACGCATCTTTATCTCTTCGTCTTTTACTTGCTGTGTAATTAGAAACCATCGGATCCATACATCCGCCAGTAACCGCAAAAAATAAACGAGGTTTTCCTAGTTTTTCGAAATCTTGTAAGTTATCGTGTACACTTGGTTGCGGAACAATAGCAACACGTAATCCGTAAGATTCTAAAATCCTACCAATTACTGCTGGTCCAAAAGATGGATGATCTACATAGGCATCACCACTAAAAAGAATTACATCTAACGCTTCCCATCCTTTTAATTTTACCTCCTTATTTGTAGTTGGTAACCAATCTGTTAATCTTAATTCACTCATGCGCTGCAAAAATACAAGATTTTAACTGATTCTACTATTTTTACACTTGTTTCGAGTTATATAAAAATAAACTTTTGTTAAAGAACTGTTACTTATTTATAATATGGGCGTCTTGTTAGTATATTTGACCAAATTTTAAAAAACATGAAAAAAATATTTATTGCGATTATAACCATCGCTTTTTTAGGTAGTTGTTCTACCTCTAATGTAGCTGTAAAAAAAGACTTAATTGAAGTTGGCATCAACCTTAACAATGTTGTTGATGATAAAGTTCAAGTTGAGGTAAATCCACAAAAAATCAAAGAAGAAACAGTTGTTTATAACATTCCGGCAATAGTTCCAGGAACCTATGCAATGAGTAATTATGGAAGATTTGTTTCTGATTTTAAAGCTTTTGATTATGACGGAAAAGAAATGCCTGTTCAGAAATTAGACGACAATTCTTGGCAAGTAAACAACGCTAAAAAAATGGATAAAGTTTCTTATTGGGTTGATGACACTTTTGATTCTGAATTGAAACACGGAATTTATGTAATGGCAGGAACCAATATCGAAGAAGGCAAAAACTTCTTTTTAAATCTTCCTGGTTTTGTAGGATATTTTAAAGGAAAGAAAGAAACTCCTTATACAATTACGGTTTCTCATCCAACCAATTTATATGAAACTACTTCTTTAATCAACAAGAACTCAAGTAAAACTGACAATTCTAAAGATGTTTTTGTGGCTTCTCGTTATGATGAAATTTCTGATAATCCAATTATGTATGCTCCGTTAAATAATGTGAGCTTTACTGTAGACGGAATTGAAGTTACGATGGCAGTTTATTCTCCAAACAATGTGCATTCTGCAAAAGACATGGAAGCAGATTTAAAGAAAATGGTGCAAGCGCAATCTAATTTCTTAAAAGGATTTAAAACAACGAATGAATACAATATTTTACTGTATTTATTTGACCCAGAAGTATATAAATGGAATAGCTTTGGAGCGCTAGAACATTTATCTTCTACAACGGTTGTGTACCCAGAAAGTTACACCAAAGAGCAATTGGCAAACGGAATGATAAACGGAACAGTTTCTCATGAGTTTTTCCATATTGTTTCTCCGCTTTCAGTGCATTCAGAAGAAATTCATTCTTTTGATTTTAACACTCCAAAAATGTCGAAACATTTATGGATGTACGAAGGCACAACAGAATATTTTGCAAACTTATTTCAAGTAAATCAAGGGTTAATTACCGAGCAAGATTTTATCAATGAAATGCAATCTAAAATTGCAATTTCTAAACGTTTTGATGACACAATGTCTTTTACAGAAATGAGTAAAAATATTCTAGAACCAACCTATGCTAAAAACTACAGCAATGTTTACATGAAAGGAGCATTAATTAGCATGTCTTTAGATATTATTTTAAGAGAAGAGAGCAACGGAACCTACGGAATTTTAAATTTAATGAAAGATTTATCTGAAAGATATGGTGCCCATAAACCATTTAAAGATGATGAAATCATTCCAGAAATTGTTGCCATGACCTATCCAGCAGTTGGAGAATTTTTTAAAAATCATGTAGAAGGAACTACTCCAATAGATTATGATGCATTATTTGCGAAAGCAGGAATTGTAAAAAAATCACAAACTGTAAATACTAGATATCTTATAGATAACAGCAACCAACCTTTTATTGGTGTAAATGCAAAACGTGAAATTCACTTTTTAAAGAAAACAAATAGCGGATTAGTTGCATTAGGAGTTCAAGAGAATGATGTTTTAAAGAAGGTGAATGGAGAAGATTTTACTTTACAAACAGCCAACGCAATTATTGTTAAAACATTTGCTTGGAAAGCTGGTGATAAAATTAGTTTAGAAATTGTAAGAGACGGAAAAACGATGACCTTAGAAGGAACTGCAATTGTTCCTCAAGCTGAACAAGTTGGTTTGGCAATAGAAGATTTACCAGCAGAAAATGCTAAAACTAAATTAAGAAAAGCTTGGTTAAAAGGATAAACTGAAACCAAATTATATAAAAAAAGCGATTACTTTTAAGTAGTCGCTTTTTTATTTGCTTAAGGTTATTGTAAGTAGATTTCTCAATCGTTTTTCATTTCGAAATGACAATTATTTATTGTTTTACCACCAAATGCGGAACATCATCTAGATTCCAATCTATAACCAAACCACCAGCCAAGGTTTTTGCAATTTCTTTTCCGTATAAATATTCACATAAATACAAAGCAGCTTCAAATGATTTTGCGCCACCAGCAGAAGTAATGTATTTTCCGTCATGTACAAATAGCACATTTTTTCTAATGTCTAAATCTGGAAAAGTTGCTCTCATTTGGTCAATATCACTCGGAAAAGTTGTTGAAACTTTTCCATTTAAGATTCCTGCTTTTGCCAAAACAAAAGCGCCATCGCAATGCGAAGTAATAAACTGCGCTTCTTTATCAACCCGTTGTACAAAATCTATCATTGCTGTATCTTCTAAATCAGAATCTAGATGATGCTCTGCACTTGGCACCACCAAAATATCAATCTTTGGCAAACTATCTTTTAGGTAATTATAATCTGGTAAAATTCGCATTCCTTCAAAAGTGGTAATTGCTTCATCAGTATTTGCAACTGTAAACACATTCATTTGTTTGATTCCTTCTCTAAAAATGGTATGTTGAAAAATATCGTACGGAGCAGTAAGTTCTGTATTAAAAGTTCCGTCCATAATTAAAAAAGCAACATTGTAGCGTCCTTCTTTTAACGCTGGAAATTTTTTCTGTTCAATCTCGTTTTTAACTGAATCTTTACATCCAAATAGTGCAAAAACAAGTAATAAAAAAATGCTTTTTTTCATTGTAAAATTGATTTTATGATTCGATAAATGTATTAAAATTCAATTTAACTAAATTGTATGATTCTTAAATGTTTTTTCTTTTGTAGATTTACTTCATTAATATCCAAACTTATATCATGAAAAAACAAATTTTCTACTCGGTTTTATCGCTATTTTCTCTTCTTTTTATAAGTAGTTGTAACACCACTAATAAAGATGAAGTAAAAACATCAAACAACTACGTTCAAGATAATTACACTAAAAAAGAAGTTAGCATTGAAATGCGAGACGGAACAAAATTATTTACGGTAATTTACGCTCCTAAAGATCAAAGTAAAACCTATCCAATTTTATTACAACGAACGCCTTATAGTTGTGCGCCGTATGGAGAAGGGAAATTTAAAACTAAAATTGGACCGAACATTCAATTAATGAAAGAAGGAAATATTGTTGTATATCAAGATGTTCGTGGACGCTGGATGAGTGAAGGTATTTATGACAATATGCGTGCGTACATCCCGAATAAAACAGGAACGCAAACTGATGAAACTTCTGATACATATGACACTATTGATTGGTTGGTTAATAATGTAGAAAACAATAACGGTAAAGTTGGTACTTGGGGAATTTCATATCCAGGACATTACGCAACAGTTTCAACGATTGATGCGCATCCAGCTTTAAAAGCAGCGTCGCCACAAGCATCAATTGCAGATTTTTTCTTTGATGATTTTCATCATAATGGCGCTTTTTTGTTGAGTTATTTTAGAGCTGTTTCTTTGTTTGGCGCTTATAAAGATACGCCAACAGATACAGCTTGGTATGCTTTACCAACAATGGATTCTCAAGACCAATATCAATTCTTTTTAGATGCTGGTCCGTTAAAAAATTTAAACAAGTATTTTAGAAAAGAAACGGTCGATAATTTAAGTCCACAGAATAACGACAAAATAGACGATTTCTTTTGGAAAGAAATTATTGAACACCCAAATTACGATGAAGTGTGGAAAAGCAAAGGAATCATTCAGCATTTAGATAAGGTTCCTGCTACAGTTGCAACGATGGTTGTTGGTGGAGAATTTGATGCAGAAGATTTATACGGACCGTTAGAAACCTATAAAGGAATTGAAAAACACCAACCAAATAATTACAATACCTTGGTTTTTGGACCTTGGGATCACGGTGGATGGTCTAGAAGTTCTGTGAAAAACATTGTTGGAAATTATTATTTCGGAGATTCAATTTCGTTAAAATTTCAAAAAGAAATAGAATCTAAATTCTTTAATCATTTCTTAAAAGGAAGTGGCGATAAAAATTCTGGATTGCCAGAAGCCTATGTGTATGATTCAGGGAAAAAAGAATGGAGTTCTTTTGATGTTTGGCCACCAAAACAAGCTGTAAAAGAAGATTGGTTTTTATCAGAAAATCAAAAATTAACTGCTACAAAGAAAAGCACAAAAGGAATTGAATTTATTAGTGATGTCAAACGCCCAGTTCCGTATTCTGAAGATATTAAAACGGTTTTTACACCTAGAAAATACATGACAGACGATCAGCGTTTTGCTGCAAGAAGACCAGATGTATTGGTTTTTGAAACGGATGTATTGACCGAAGATTTTACCTTAGCAGGAGATATTTTAGCAAAACTAAAAGTAGCAACAACAGGAACTGCAGCCGATTGGATTGTTAAAGTAATTGATGTGCACCCAAAAGATGCAAAAAACAATAATAAAAATATGCAATCGCATTTAAAAATGAGCAACTATCACTTAATGGTTCGTAGCGAAGTAATGCGTGGTCGTTTTAGAAATAGTTTCTCAACACCAGAACCTTTTGTAGCTAATAGAAAAACAGCTGTAAACTTAAAGTTACAAGACGTTTTTCACACTTTTAAAAAAGGACATAAATTACAAATTCAAGTGCAAAGTACTTGGTTTCCTTTGATAGATTTAAATCCGCAAACTTATGTAGACAACATTTACAAAGCAGACGAAAAAGATTTTAAAACCCAAACTCATACTGTATTTACAGATTCTGCAATAGAATTTACAGTACTTAAAAACTAAAAAATGAAAAAATTATTTATACTCTCATTCATTGTTCTTGCAAGCTGCACAGGCAATAAAGAATTAACCGAACAAGAACGTTGGGAACAACACGCAAAAAACACAGAAATTATTAGAGACGATTTTGGTGTTCCGCATATTTACGGTAAAACAGATGCAGATGCCGTATTCGGATTATTATATGCCCAAGCAGAAGATGATTTTAATCGTGTAGAGCGAAATTATATATGGGCAATTGGTAGATTGGCCGAAATAGAAGGCGAAAAATCGTTGTATAGCGATTTACGTGCTCGTTTATATATGACCGAAAAAGAAGCCAAAGAAAATTTTGAAAACAGCCCAGCTTGGTTACAAAAACTATGTGTTGCTTTTGCTGACGGATTGAATTATTACTTGGCGAAAAATCCAGAAGTAAAACCAAAATTAATTACACATTTTGAACCTTGGATGACCATGTATTTTAGTGAAGGTTCTATCGGTGGAGATATTGAAAGAGTTTCTACTAGAAAAATTAAAGAGTTTTACGACAAGGATACTAAAATGGCAATTGTTGATGATGGTTTAATTCGTTTAAAAGATGATGAACCAAGAGGTTCTAACGGATTTGCAATTGCTGGTTCAAAAACAAAATCTGGAAAAGCAATGTTGTTGATCAATCCGCATACTTCTTTCTTTTTTAGAGGCGAAGTGCATATGGTTAGTGAAGAAGGATTAAATGCTTACGGAGCCGTAACTTGGGGGCAATTTTTTGTCTATCAAGGATTTAACAGTAAAACTGGCTGGATGCACACATCAACAGGAACAGATATTATTGATGAATTTGAGGAAACAGTAGTTAAAAATGGTGCTAAAACTTCGTACAAATACGGAGAAGAAATTAAACCAATGGATTCTATTAAAGTGAGTTTAAAATATTCATCTAAAGACGGAATCAAAGAGAAATCTTTTATGACGTATAGAACTCATCATGGTCCAATTACGCATGCAAACGGTGATAAATGGGTAACAACCGCTTTGATGTGGAGTCCGATTAAAGCATTGGAACAATCTTTTACAAGAACTAAAAAATCAAATCATAAAGAATTTTATGAAATGATGGATATCAGAACAAATTCATCAAACAATACAGTGTATGCAGATGCAGACGGAACAATTGCTTATTATCACGGAAATTTTATTCCAAAAAGAAATGAAAAGTTCGATTACACAAAACCCGTAGATGGAAGTAATCCAGAAACAGATTGGCAAGGTTTGCATCCTTTAGAAGAGAATATTATGGTGTTGAATCCACCAAACGGCTGGATACAGAATTGTAATTCTACTCCGTTTACAAGTGCTTTAGAATACAGCCCTAAAAAAGAAGATTATCCTGCTTACATGCATTCTTTTCCTGAAAATTTTAGAGGAGTTCATGCAATTCCGTTGCTTACAAAAGCATCCGATTTAACTTTAAATTCTTTAATAGATTTAGCATACGATCCGTATTTACCAGGAGCTGATATGTTGATTACAGGATTGTTAGAAGCAGCAAAAAAATCACCCGTAAAAAGTAGAGAAGCAAGAGAAGCAATTGCTTTATTAAAGAAATGGGATTTTAAAGTAGGTGTGAATTCTGTAGGAATGACCTTGACGCAATTTTACTTAAACGCTTATTACCGTTCAGGAAAGATTCCAAGTATGGAAGGGAACAAAAGAATCAGCAGACTAGGACGATTTGAATACATGAGTAAAACTGCTAGCTATAAAGAACGCTTAGCAATTTTTCAACAAAGTTTAGATAAACTTAAAGCAGATTTTGGCTCTTGGAAAACTCCTTGGGGAGAATTTAATCGTTACCAACGAAATGATGGAAAAATCCAGCAAGATTTTAACGATGCAAAACCAAGTATAGCAGTTGGAATGGCTTCAAGCTCTTGGGGAGCTTTGGCTTCATTCGGAACGCGCTTCGGAAAAGATACCAAACGTCAATATGGAACATCCGGAAATAGTTTTGTTGCTGTGGTAGAATTTGGAGATAAAGTGACTGCAAAAACGATGTTGGCTGGTGGACAAAGTGGAGATCCAAAGTCTCCTCATTTTTCTGATCAATCACAACGTTATGCTGACAAACAATTTAAAGAAGTTGCATATTATAGAGAAGATGTTTTAAAAAGAGCAAAATCAACCTATCACCCTGGAGAAGAAAAATAAAACAATGCTGCATACAGATATTATTATAGTTGGTGGTGGACTGTCTGGAATTGGTGAAGCTTGTCATTTAGAACGAAAAAATAAAAGAAAAAGCTATAGAATATTAGAAGCTAGAGAAGAACTTGGCGGAACATGGAGTTTGTTTAAATATCCAGGTATTCGATCAGATTCTGACATGTATACTTTTGGCTATTCGTTCAAAACTTGGGATCATTCTAAATCTTTTGCCGATGCTCCAACAATTTTAAAGTACTTGAATGAAGCTGTTGACGAGTATCAAATACGA
Organism: Polaribacter gochangensis; assembly: GCF_046224025.1. Classification (NCBI taxonomy): domain Bacteria; kingdom Pseudomonadati; phylum Bacteroidota; class Flavobacteriia; order Flavobacteriales; family Flavobacteriaceae; genus Polaribacter; species Polaribacter gochangensis. Next base: position 47,004 of record NZ_JBJXRF010000001.1, read on the forward strand.
GATAAAATTCAATATCAAACAGAAGTTACATCAGTTAATTTTGATACAACAAAAAATATTTGGACAGTAAACACCACAAGTTCTAAAACAAACACCATAGAAACCTACACGTGTAATTTTCTATTTATTTGCACTGGTTATTACAACTATAAAAATGGATATACACCAAAGTATCCTGGAATTGAAAATTATAAAGGAAAGGTAATTCATCCTCAACATTGGCCAGAAGATTTAGATTATAAAGGTAAAAAAGTTGTTGTTATTGGAAGCGGAGCAACCGCCGTAACTATTGTACCAAAAATGGCTGATGATACTGCTCATATTACCATGTTACAAAGATCTCCAACTTACGTTGGTGCTTTTCCGAACAAAGATAAAGTGGCTGCATTTTTAAAAAAAATATTACCTAAAAAAGCAGCACATAAAATCATCCGTTTTAAAAACATTTTAACACAAGTTATCTTTTTTAATGTCTGTAAATGGTGGCCAAACACAATGAGAAAATTGATTATTAAAGGGGCTCAAAAAGAATTAGGAACTATTTCTGCAGAACCACATTTTGCACCCAATTATAAACCTTGGGACCAACGGTTTTGTGTAGCTCCGGATGGCGATTTGTTTAAATCGATCAAAAAAGGAAAAGCATCAATAGTTACTGATCAAATTGAAACTTTTACCGAAAACGGAATTAAAATTAAATCTGGAGAAGAGTTAAAAGCTGATATTATCATTTCTGCAACTGGATTAAAACTATTAGCTTTTGGAGGTGCAAAAGCAACAATTGACGGTAAAGAATTTGACATTTCAAAATCACTAACATACCGAGGCTTAATGTTAAGTGGATTGCCAAATTGTATCTTTTTTGCGGGATACACAAATGCTTCTTGGACACTAAAAAGTGATTTAACAAGTGAATATGCCAATCGGCTTTTAAAGTTTATGGAGAAAAAAAACTACACTTATGTTATTCCACAAATTATGGATGATGCTATGGAAACGTTACCTTTATTAAATCTTAACTCTAGCTATATCCATAGAGATAAGGACATGTTTCCATTGCAAGGTTCTAAAACTCCATGGAAATTGTACCAGAACTATTTTAGAGATTATAAAACATTACGCATAAATAAAATAACAGATAAACAATTACAATTTAAATAAACATAATTATGAAAATAAAATTTCTAACACTTACACTGTTTCTAGTTGGATTTACAGTTCAAGCACAAGAAAAAACCGTTCCTGTTTTTAAAGACGGAGAAGCACAAATTGTAGAAACATTTAAAGATCCTAAAGATTGGCTTCGTCACGATTTATGGGTAGAAACAGAATTTGACTCTGACGGAGATGGAAAATTAGACAGAATGCATGTTTCTGTCACAAGACCAAAACAAACAGAAACTGAAGGATTAAAATTACCAATTGTATATGAATCTAGTCCGTATTATTCTGGAACCGCAGGAAACGCACCAATATTTTGGGATGTAAAACATGAACTTGGCGAACAACCAAAACCAAGAAATCACACCGAAGTAAAGAGAACAGGAAAACGCCCAATTATTTCAAATTCACAAATTAGAACTTGGGTTCCAAGAGGATATATCGTAGTACATTCTTCATCTCCAGGAACAGGTTTATCAGATGGTTCGCCAACTGTTGGTGGCGATAACGAATCTTTAGCTCCAAAAGCTGTAATCGATTGGTTGTGTGGAAGAGCAAAAGGTTTTACATCTAGAGAAGGAAATGAAAAAGTAATAGCATATTGGTCGACTGGAAAAGTGGGAATGACCGGAACTTCTTACAACGGAACAATTCCGTTAGCTGCAGCAACTACTGGTGTAAAAGGGTTGGAAGCAATTATTCCAATTGCACCAAATACTTCGTATTATCATTATTATAGATCAAACGGTTTGGTTCGTTCTCCTGGTGGATATTTAGGTGAAGATATTGATGTTTTATATGATTTTATCCATAGTGGAAAAGAAGAAAATAGAGCTCGTAATAATAAAGTTGTTCGTGATACAGAAATGGCAAATGGATTGGATAGAATTACTGGAGATTATAATGATTTTTGGGCAGGAAGAGATTATCTAAATGACATGAAACCTATGAAAGCAGCATTGTTAATGTCGCACGGATTTAATGACTGGAATGTAATGCCAGAACACAGTTATAGAATTTATCAAAGAGCAAAAGAAATGGGAATTCCTTCTCAAATTTTTTATCATCAAAATGGACATGGTGGACCGCCACCAATGACAATGATGAATCGTTGGTTTACACATTATTTACACGGAATTGAAAACGGTGTTGAGAACGATGCAAAAGCTTGGATTGTAAGAGAAAATGACAAAAGAGATAACCCAACTTCGTACAAAGATTATCCTAATCCTGATGCAAAACCTGTTCAGCTATTTTTGAATGCTGGTGCTCCAAAAGCTGGAGGTTTATCAACCAACAAATCAAATTTAAAAATAAAAGAAACTTTAGTAGATAATTATTCTTTTTCTGGGGAAGTTTTAGCGCAAGCAGAATATACAAATCATAGGTTATTATATGTAAGTCCGACTTTAAAAGAAGACATTCATATTTCTGGATTGGCTTCAATAACCGTAAAAATCGCGAGTAGTAAACCTGCAGTAAATTTATCAGTTTGGTTGGTTTCTTTACCTTGGAATGAAGGAAGAAGAACAGTCATTACAGACAATATAATTACGCGTGGTTGGGCAGATTTACAGAACTACAAATCATTACGTAAAAGTAATCCGTTAAAACCTGGAAAGTATTATGAAATGACATTTGATTTACAACCAGATGATCAAATTATTAAAAAAGGACAACAAATTGGATTGATGATTTTTTCTAGTGATAACAACTATACTTTGTTACCAAAACCGGGAACTGAATTAACTGTTGACTTAAACGGAACTTCAATTACGATTCCTGTTGTTGGCGGAAAAGATGCTTTTGAAAAAGCAATAAAATAACTATTTTACCCATTGTGTATTTTGATAAAACTTATAGTCAAAATGCACAATAGATTATTAACTTAAAAAATTCTATAAAAAAAGCACTGAAAAATCAGTGCTTTTTTTTATTCCATAATTTCTTCTTTTTTTAACATTCGTGTTAATAGAAACATAAAGAATACGGCAAGTGCGGCAACTCCTGTTACAATAACCCAAGTTGTGTCAAAGCCAACTGCACTTACTAAATGCATTCCAGAATTATGACTAAAAATATGTGCAAAAGAAAACGCAATGCTATACAAGGCCATATATTCTCCTTGCTTTCCTTTTTTAGCACGCTCCATTGCAAATGCGTTTGAAAACGGAAAAGCAATCATTTCTCCGATGGTCATTAAAAACATTCCGATAATTAAAACTCCAGTCCAAGTAGAAATTAGCAATACAACAAAACTTATAGCAGTTAATATTCCGCCAAACAACATCAATCCTACTTTTGTGAATTTTGAATTTTCTAACCATTTTATCAATGGCATTTCTAAAACAAAGATGACAAAACCGTTCATACCTAAAAGCAAACCAATTTCTTGTTCTGATAAAAAATGAATTTCACTGTAATACAAAGGCATCGTAGAAAAATATTGTAAAAACACAGCGCCAAACAACATCATTCCGATTAGAAAAATCCAAAATGCTTTATCAGAATACGCAGAAATTGGATTTTCTGCTTTTGATTCATCCAATACTTTTGATTTTTTCGGATTTAAAACTTGTAGCAATAAAATTCCTGCTAAAAAACATGTAATACCATCAATCCAAAACAATCCAGAATATCCAATAGATGCAATAATTAAACCTCCAATTGCAGGTCCCGCAGAAAAACCTAAATTAATTGCCAAACGAATTAAAGTAACAGAACGCGTTTTATTTTCTAGTTTGCTATACGAACTCAACGCAACAAACATTGCGGGTCTAAAAGAATCTGCAATTATCATCAATCCAAAAATACCTGAACAAAAACCAACAAAGGTGGTAACAAACTGCATGGCAACAAATGCAATTCCAGTTCCTATCAAACTAAAAAACATCACTTTATAATACCCAAATTTATCCGTTAATTTTCCGCCAATCCAAGAACCAACCACAGAACCTAACCCGAAGAAAGACATAATCCAACCAACATCAGCCAAAGTAAATTCTAAGCTTTTTGTCAAATACAAAGACAAAAACGGAATTACCATTGTTCCGGCTCTGTTGATTAACGTAATCAACGCTAACCACCAAACCTCTTTAGAGAGTCCTCTAAAAGTATCGAGGTAATTAAAGTATAATTTTTTCATTTTTTTGGTTGTTGATGTGTATAAAAATAAAAAGTCCGACGGTGAAGTCGGACTCATTATGATAGTAATAATTTATGTTGATATCATTACAATACAATTGACGTTCGACTTTTTCGATTTTTAATCGACTTCTTATACGTAAATGTATTGACAATTCTCATTTTAATTTTATTTGATGTTTCAAAACTACATAAATAATTGTAAAAATTGTATTTTTATTTTTTAAATTATTTCTTTTATGAATAAGCTTATTTCCCTTTTCCTTTTATGCATTCTTATTTCTTGTAATGAAACACCAAAAGATAATTATCTTAAAAAAATGGAAGATTATCGATACGAAGAGAATTTAAAATTTCATGATGATAGTAAATCTCCGTTGACAAAAGAGGATTTAAAAACCTTTAAAAAGTTAGATTTTTATCCGATTGATAAAAAATACAGAGTTGTTGCAAAATTAGAAAAAACAGTGGATGCTCCGATTTTTGAAATGACTACAACTACAGATAGAAAACCTTTGTATATAAAATACGGAACAGTAACTTTTACGCTAGACGGAATAGAACAGAAAATCCCGATTTATCAGAATAAAGATTTAGATAGAGACCCACAATACATTGATTATTTATTTATGCCTTTTACCGATAAAACAAGCGGAAAAGAATCTTATGGCGGCGGACGGTATTTGGATGTTTTAACGACGGATGAAAATCCAGATGGAACAATTATACTAGATTTTAACAAAGCTTACAATCCGTATTGTGCGTACAACGAAACCTTTTCTTGTCCGTTAACACCAGAAGAAAATACGTTAACAGTAGCAATTTTAGCAGGAGCTAAAAACTATAAAAAAGAGTAGTTTCTGTTATTTTGAGCGGAATCGAGAAATCTTTTAAGAGATTGTTTCATTTCATTCGCAATGACAAAAGCATCAAGGATTGATAGAAATTTCTTCTTGTAAATCTAATTCAATTGCTTTTTCAATAGCTTCTAAATGTGGTTTTCTCACTTTTATTTTTGTTGCTGCATGTGCTTTTTCATTTAATTGACAGAACATTTTAGCAACGTTAATTGCCGTTGGCAATAATTGATTCTCTGGAACAATTAGATCTAAAAATCCAGCTTTTATGGCATCTTTAGGGTTGTATATTTCAGAATTATTAACACTTCTATCTAGAAAAATTGGCGCTAGTCTAGCTTTGGCAATCGCAATTCCGGCGTGATGCATTGTCATACCAATCATCACTTCGTTTAAGCCGATTTTAAAATCGCCTTCTACTCCAATTCTATAATCTGCAGACAATAATAAAAATCCGCCTTTTGCAATTGCATGACCAGAACAAGCAACAATAATTGGTTTTGGAAAAGATAACATTCGCAATGACAATCGCGATCCTTTTGTAACCAATTCTTTTGCAGATTCAGGTGATTTTGTCATTACTTTTAAATCGAATCCAGCAGAAAAAATTCCTGATTGACCAGTTAGAATAACAATTTTATTTTCTTCTAGAGCTTTGTCTAAACTAGCATTTAAACCTTCTATTACTTCATGAGAAATAGCATTTGCTTTTCCGTTTACAATGGTAATTATTGCATACTTTTCTTCACTTTTATACTGTACTACTTCGTTCATTTTCTATTTATTATTTGACGAACTCAACTAATGAGATTTCTCGTCGTTCATTCTTCTCTCTGTCGAAATGACATTTAAACTCTAATTTGTATCGAGACACTATCTATTTTACAATATAAATCCCTGCAAAAACAGCTAAAAATCCGACTACAAAACTGGCGATTGTGTAAAAAGCAAAGCTTGTAAAATCTCCAGATTTTAAAAACACATGATTTTCATAAGCAAAGGTTGAAAAGGTTGTAAAACCACCACAAAATCCTGTTGCTAACAACAAGGTGTGATTTTCTGTTAATGCATCACTTTTTGCTGCGTAGCCTAAAATAATTCCGATGAATAAACTACCGATAATATTGGCTAAAAATGTTCCGTACGGAATTCCAGTTTCAGAATTGTTTAGGAATTTTCCAAACAAAAAACGCAATGCGCTTCCAAATCCGCCACCAATAAAAACAAGTAGTAATTGTTTCATCTTATTTTAAGATTATTTCATCAGCATCAGACCAATTCCATTTTCCCATGATGGTTCCTTTTTGCAACATCATAATTCCTGGATTTGCTCTTACCATTGTTTTTAATGTGATTCCGTCACAAAACAGAAAATCAAAAGGCAATTCGTATTTTTCTTTTGCTAATAACAACTCGTCTGTAAACGATGCGGATGCTCCGTAAACCGAATATCCTTTCGCAATGGCTTTGTCTGCTATTTCTTTGATGGTTTTAAATCCGTTGGTATCAGCTTTCTCCAACGTATGAACAATAATTAACAACACTTTTTCTTCTTCTAAAATTTCTGGCGCTAAATCTGCTTGTGCATCTTCTAAATAAAAATCATGAATTTTAGGAAGTTCGCCATCATCTTTGTATTTCATTCCTTCTTGAATGTTATTTCCAACTGCATACGCTCTAAAATCGATAATTGGCAAATGTACCAACACGTGATACGTGATGTATAAAAACGAAACCAACGACAAAATGGTAAGTACTTGTGAAACCTTTACAGAAAAGATAGGTTTGATGTCTTTTAGTCTAAAAATCATTAAGAGAATTAATGCGATTAGAAGGATGTTTTTGTAGAACGTTTCCCAAGGTGTTAATGTAATTGCATCACCAAAACAACCGCAATCTGTTACTTTGTTATAATATGCCGAATACCAAGTTAAGAATAAGAATATGGTTGATAAAACAAGTAAACTCCATAAGGTTATTTTTGCTCTACAACCTAATAACAGTATAATTCCCAGCATAATTTCTGCTAGAATTAAGATGATAGAAAATGCCAATGCATACGGAATTAAATATTCCATATCCAACACACTTTGACTAAAATATTCTTCGAATTTGTATTGAGAACCTATTGGATCTACCAATTTTACAAAGCCAGAAAAAACAAACATCGCTCCGACAAAGATTCTTGAAATGTGTACTAGTAGTTTCATTTTTTATTTAATTTATTCTTTTACTTCTTATAAAAATTGCTTCGTTCCTCGCAATGACAAAACTTTTTCACTCTGCAACTTTGCCACTTTGAACCTTTGCAGCTCTAAAACTTTGCAACTTATTTCCCCATATGAATCATCGCAAAAACAGCATAATTAATCATGTCTTGATAATTGGCATCAATTCCTTCAGAAACCAATGTTTTTCCTTTATTATTTTCAATTGTTTTAACTCGTAATAGTTTTTGTAAAATCAAATCTGTTAAACTAGAAATTCGCATATCTCGCCAAGCTTCACCATAATCGTGGTTTTTATTTTCCATCAATTCTTTGGTAATCGCAATGTGTTTGTCGTACAATTCTGTTGCTTCATCTGTAGATACATCTGGATTTTCAACAACTCCTAATTCAATTTGAATCAACGCCATTACACAATAATTAATAATTCCGATAAACTCACCTCGCTCACCTTCATCAACTTTTCTGACAGCATTTTCTTGCAATTGACGAATTCGTTGCGCTTTTATAAAAATCTGATCTGTTAACGATGGTAAACGTAAAATTCGCCATGCGCTACCATAATCGCTCATTTTTTTAATGAACAAACTTCTACATTCTTCTACAACTGCATTGTATTGTTTCGACGTATTCTGCATAAATCTTAAATAAAGTATTTCTGTAAAAACAATCTTAGATTGCTTTTCATTTAATTATTTTTCTGATATCTCCGTAAAAATAGTAAATCTTACCTCCTTTTCGTTTATTTTTACGATGAATTTTACAAATCTCTTTGATGAAAAAAATAGTTGTTTTTTGCGGTTCTAGTAGTGGGTTTAATACAGTTTATAAAGAAGCAGCCATTGAATTAGGAAAAGCATTTGTAAAAAACAATATTGCAATGGTTTATGGCGGCGGAAAAATTGGAATGATGGGAATTATTGCAGATACAATTCTTGCTGAAAAAGGAAATGTTATTGGTGTGATTCCAAAATTACTAGAAAAAGAAGAAGTGGTTCACAGGGAAGTTACTGAGCTGATCATCACCAAAAAAATGAGCGAACGCAAAGTAATTATGAGCAAATTGGTTGATGGATATATTACGTTGCCTGGCGGATTTGGAACTTTGGATGAATTGTTTGAAGCATTGACTTTAGGGCAATTACACATCGAGCAAAAACCAATCGGTATTTTAAATGTAAATAGTTTTTTTGATCACACATTACAACAATTAGATGTGATGGTTAAAGAAGGATATTTAAAACCACAAAACCGAGAATTGTTATTGGTAGATACAACTGTTGATGGTTTGTTAGCAAAAATGTACGCCTATAAAGCTCCAGAAAAAACGCACGTAATTAATAAAGTAGTTCACTAAAATGACTATAAATTGTAACCACAAACTGATTGATATTTCCTCTCCAAAAGTGATGGGAATTTTAAATATTACGCCAGATTCTTTCTTTGATGGCGGATCGTATAAAAACGAATCTGACATTTTACAGAAAGTAGAAAAAATGCTTTCTGAAGGTGCAACATTTATAGATGTTGGCGCCTATTCTTCAAGACCTGGTGCAATACATATTTCTGAAGAAGAAGAATTGCAACGAATTGTACCAATTATAAAATTATTAGTGCATCATTTTCCTGAAATTATTATTTCTGTGGATACTTTTAGAAGTAACGTCGCTAAAAAAACAGTTGAAGCTGGCGCAGCAATGATCAACGATATTTCTGGTGGAAAAATGGATGAGAATATGTTTAAAACTGTTGCTGATTTACAAGTTCCGTACATTATAATGCACATGCTCGGCACGCCACAAAACATGCAAAAAAATCCAACATATGAAGATGTAACGAAAGAAGTAATTTCATTTTTTGCGGAGCAGCTTTTTAAATTGCATCAATTAAAAGTAAACGATGTACTTATTGATGTTGGTTTTGGTTTTGGCAAAACCATCGAGCACAATTACGAATTATTGAAGAATTTAGCACTTTTTAAAAACTTAGACGCGCCAATTTTAGTTGGAATTTCTAGAAAATCGATGTTATACAAACCGCTAGAAATCACACCTCAATTGGCATTAAACGCAACTACTTCTGCAAATACAATTGCTTTATTAAATGGCGCAAACATTCTTAGAGTTCACGATGTAAAAGAAGCAATCGAAGCAATTAAAATTGTTGCGCAACTACAACAAAATTAAAAAAAATCCACACTACTTTAATGACAGTTAGGCTCTGAATAACAAAACGAATGTCATTTCGAAATGAGGTTTTTTAAGCGATTGAGAAATCTCACAAAACTCAGTACTACTTTTATGAGGTTTTTCGATTCCATTTCATTTCACTCAAAATGACAAGGACAATTTGCAAGATTCCACTTCGTTAGCTTCGCTAGATGCTTTCAATCAAAATACATTTTGATTTCAGTAGCATTCGGAATGACAGTTTCTTTAAAAGAAAAAATTGAATCTTTAGAATGTTGCATAATTATTCCTATTTTTACAGTTAAAGCAACAAAAAACTAATGTTAGACTTTATTGATTTTTCTATTTTAGACATTCTAGATATTCTTCTAGTTGCTGCATTATTGTACTACATCTACAAACTTTTAAAAGGTACTGTTGCTATTAATATTTTTATTGGAATTGCACTTATTTTCTTAATTTGGAAAATAACACAAGCCTTAAAAATGGAAATGTTGAGTGGAATTTTAGGCTATTTATTAAGTGGTGGAGTTATTGCATTAATCATTGTGTTTCAACAAGAAATTAGAAAGTTTTTATTAATGATAGGAACGACGAATTTCTCATCAAAAAGAAGTTTTTTAAAACAATTAAAATTCTTAAAATCAGAAATTGAATCTGAAACGGATGTAGATACAATTGTAAATTCGTGCATCAAATTATCAAAAACAAAGACAGGTGCTTTAATTGTTATCGAACGTACAAACAACTTAGATTTTTTAGCAAATAACGGAGATAAAATGAATGCTGCTGTAAACGAAGCCATTATAGAAAGTATTTTTTATAAAAACAGTCCATTACACGATGGAGCAACTGTAATTAGAGATAATTTTATTGTGGCAACTCGCGTGGTTTTACCTTTATCTAATGAAAAAATTCCTGCTCGTTTTGGCTTACGTCATAAAGCAGCAATTGGTGTTACAGAAAAAACGGATGCTTTGTGTTTATTGGTTTCAGAAGAAACTGGAGAAATTTCTTATATAAAAGATGGCACTTTTGATTTGTATTCTGATTACAGCGAATTGATAGAAAAAATAAAAGACGATTTAAACTAAACCGCTTCTACACTACTAAATTGTTTGTCGTACAGGTTTTTATAATATCCATCTGGTTTTTCTAACAATTCTTGGTGAGTTCCTTCTTCTACAATCAATCCTTTATCCATTACAATAATTTTATCCGCCATTTTTATGGTTGCCAATCTGTGTGCAATTACAATAGATGTTCTTCCTTTTGTAATGGTATCTGTTGCATATTGAATCATTTGTTCTGCATTAGAATCTACAGATGAAGTTGCTTCGTCTAAAATTAAAATGCTTGGTTTGCTTACATAGGCTCTTAAAAACGCAATTAATTGTCGTTGACCAGAAGATAACATTGCGCCTCTTTCTTTTACGTTGTAATCATATCCGCCAGGTAACGTCATAATAAAATCGTGAATTCCAATTTGTTTTGCAGCTTCTTCAACCTCTTCAAAAGTGATGTTTTCATTTTTTAAAGTGATGTTGTTTAAAATGGAGTCTGAAAACAAAAAGACATCTTGCAACACAATTGCAATTTGATTTCTCAAAGAATTAATTTCATAGTCTTTTACTGAAACGCCATCAACACAAATTTCTCCTGAATTGATTTCGTAAAAACGATTTATTAAGTTGATAATAGTTGATTTTCCTGCTCCAGTTGATCCAACAATTGCAACCGTTTGCCCTTTTTCTACTTGTAAAGAAATTCCTTTTAAAACTTCTTCGTCTTTTATATAACTAAAACGAACATCTTTAAAATCGATTTTTCCTTGTAAATTTTCTGCGAAAACAGTTCCGTTTTTATCAATACTACTTTGTGTATCTAATACCCCAAAAACACGTTCACCAGAAACAATTCCCATTTGTAATGTGTTAAATTTATCTGCAATTTGACGTAAAGGCCTAAACAACATTTGTGTCATCATAATAAAACTCATGATTTCTCCAGGCTCAACATCCACATTATTTACCGATTGCAAACCGCCGTACCAAACTAATAATCCGATGGCAATTGATGATAAAACTTCTGCAACAGGAAAGAAAATAGAATAATACCAAACCGCTTTAATATGTGCTTTTTTATGTTTATCGTTGATGTCCATAAACTTTTTGTACTCTATTTTTTCTCTACTAAATAACTGAACAATGTTCATTCCAGTAACTCTTTCTTGTACAAATCCGTTTAGATTTGCAACCTGAGTTCTCACTTCTTGAAAAGTAGATTTTATAGCAATTTGGAATATTTTTGTAGCGTAAATTAAGATTGGCAACACCGCTAATGCGATTAATGCCAATTGCCAATTCATAAAAAGCATCGCAACAATAACTACTAACATCTTTAGAATATCACTAATAATCATAAACAAACCTTGACTAAAAGAACTAGCAATGGTTTCGATATCAGAAACAACTCTTGTTACCAACCTACCGACAGAAGTTGTGTCGAAATACGCCATTCTAAATTGTAAAATATGTCTAAATATTTTGGCGCGCATATCTCTAATAATATGTTGCCCAATCCAATTGGCAAAATAGATAAACAACACTTGTAAAAGCACTTCTGCGATTAAGACAACAAGCATTAATAATGTAAAATACAGTAAAGTATCTTCATTTTTATTTGTCGTAAAATCTTTTACTGCTTCTTTAAGTAAATACGGTCTGTAAGCAGATAAAAATGCTGTTGCAATTACGGCAACAGTTGCAATTATAAAATGAGTTCTATAACTTTTTGCAAAGCTTAGAATTCTCATAAATATTTTTGCGTCAAATGCTTTTCCCGACTCTTTCTTACTCATAATTAATATTTGATTTCTGTTAAAAACAAGCCTTTTGCCGGAACAGATAATCCTGCGTTTGCTCTATTTTTACTTAAAATAATAGATCTAAAATCTTCTTTATCAATTTTGTTTTTTCCTACATCAACCAAGGTCCCAACAATTGCTCTAACCATGTTTCTTAAAAAACGATTTGCCGTTATATGAAATATCAATTGATTGTCTTCTTGAGTCCAAACTGCTTTTGTAACCTTACAATTAAACGTTTTTACTTCTGTTTTTACCTTAGAAAATGCTTGAAAATTTTCGTGTTCTAACAAGATTTCAGCAGCTTCATTCATGGCATTTACATCTAACTTTTGATGAAATAATTGCCACGTAGTTTCTAATAAAAACGGATTTCTACCCAACCAAATTCTATATTCATAACTTCTGGTAAGCGCATCAAATCTTGCATGTTTTTCATCAGCAACTTTTACTACACGATGCACAACAATATCTTCTGGCAACATCGAATTTAGTTTAAAAACAATATTTTTATCCAATTCAATTGCAGAATCAAAATGTGCAAACATCTGTGAGGCATGAACTCCTGTATCTGTTCTACCGGCTCCAACAACACTAACTTCTTCTTGTAAAACTGTGCTTACCACCTTGTTAAGCTCTTCTTGAATTGAGTTCGCGTCAGGTTGTATTTGCCAACCGTGATAATTTTTACCTAGGTATGAAAGTTCTATAAAATATCTCAAAAAACAGTACTTTTGTTAACATCAAAACTACATAAATTTATTTGGTTACAAGCATTTTTAAAACGTGAAAAAGATTCTACTATTATCGGACACTCATAGCTATATGGATACACAAATTTTAAAATTTGTAAAACAAGCTGATGAAGTTTGGCATGCTGGAGATATTGGCGATTTACAAGTAACTGACACTATACAGTCGTTAAAACCTTTGCGTGCTGTTTATGGAAATATTGATGCTGCTGATGCGCGATTAGAATTTCCGTTAGACAACAAGTTTACAGTTGAAAATGTTACTGTTTGGATGACTCATATTGGTGGATATCCTGGTAGATATAATCCACGAGTTAGAGAGGAGCTGCAACAAAATGCGCCACAACTATTTATTTGCGGTCATTCTCATATTTTAAAAGTGCAGTTTGATAAAAAACTAAATCTATTGCATTTAAATCCTGGCGCTGCAGGAAATCATGGTTTTCATAAAGTGAGAACAATGATTCGGTTTACGATTGATAAAAAAGAAATAAAAGATATGGAAGTGATTGAATTGGCTACGCGTGGCTAGCTTCTTTTTTTTCTAGAATTGGTAATTCAATTTTAATTTTTGTTCCAGTTTGAGCATTAGATCTTATACTAAATCTTCCTTTCATCATCTGTATTCTAGCTTCAATTTGGTTAATTCCTAAACCATCTTTTTTAGGAATTTCTGTTTTATCAAACCCATCGCCATCATCTTGTATATCTACAAATAAGGTTCCGTCTTTATCTAACATTTTCACAGTAGCTTTATTTGCATTACTGTGTTTTAAAATATTATTGACCAATTCTTGAATGATATTATTGGCTTTTATTTCAAAACTTTGTTCATATCGTCTAATATTTTTAATCTCTGTTTCTATTTCAATTTTTGAGTTCGAATATTTTTCTGCCATATCATTGATAGCATATTTTAATCCAAATTTTAGTAAAACTGAAGAGACTAACGTATGTGATAAATCACGAATAGTTTGAGAAGCTTCTACAATAATTTTTTGTGTTTTATCTATTTCTATAGGAGCATTCCCTTTAAATTGCATTTTACTAGCCTGTAAATGCAAGTTGGCAGAAGACAACAATGTGCTAACACTATCATGCAACGTTTCAGCAATTTGTTTTCGCTCCGTTTCTTTACCATCTAAGGTTGCGTTTAAAATACGTACTTGTGATTCTGATTTTAATTTTTCTAATTTACTTTCTTGCTCTAATTGTGTTTGATCTAAATGTAGTTTTAAATTTTTTTGACGTAATTTATAGTTATAAATAATTACTCCAGAACTAACAATTACAAAAAAACTTAATATACCAAAAAGCCAAGCAGTCCTTTTCTCCTCAGCTTTTTTTAAAGCTACCTGATTCTTTACCAATTCTACTTTATATTGCTCTTCATACTCCGCATAAACACCTTTAACAATTCTTTTAAATTCTCTTGCTGTCAATGTGTCTTTAAAAACAAAAGATTGATCTAAATATTCATATGCCTTATAATCTTTTTGCATATATAGGATGTAAGCTAAATTGTAATATAAATCTTCTTTATTTTTAATAGCAACAATACTTTTATCGTTTTTAATTAACTCAATTGCATTCGTATAGATTTCTTTCGCCTTAGCGTAGTTTTTCTCAACTAAATAGATGTTCGCTAAATTGTTTAAAGCACTAGCTTCTGAGAGTTTATTATTGTTGTACTTATAAATTTCTACAGCTTTTAAAGCATATTCTTTTGCCAAAACAAAATTTACCTTTTCCAACTGTATGGCTGATAAATTTGTATAACCAGATGCTTTAATATCTGGAAAATCATTTAATGATGAAATATCTATAATTTTCTTAAAGTAAATAGCAGCGCTGTCTTTTTTATTTAATTTATAGTACTCACCCCCTATTCTCAGCAATGTTCTTGCTAATGATTTTTCTTTTTGCAATAAAATGTTATATGTGATAAGTTTATCATTATTGAAACTTTCATTGTTTTCAATAAGTTTTAATGCTTTTTTAAAATAAATTAGTGCCTTATCATGATTATTCCTTTTTACAAAAATATTACCAATTAAAAAGTTACTTAAATATTCTAATTCTATATCATTTTTATTCTCAATTTCTTTCAGTAATGACAATGTTTGCTTTAATGATCCTGTATAATCTTCTTTTAAAAACAATTGATTTACAAGAAGGTATTTCTCTTTGTAGGTTGTATCTTTTTCTTGTAATACAATTAAAGGAGAAGCTAGTTTTAAATTAGTTTCTCCTTTAGTAAAAGACCTAGCATTTAAATTAATTTGAAAAATAAAAACTAAGTGAAATAAAAAGATTTTTTTAAAAATTTTATTCATCAATATTTTCTAACATTAAATATTTTACTCATCATAAACAATAATAACTCTTGGGATTGTACTAGTACTTTCTGCTAATCCTTTACCAAGTAAATTATGGTTTACAAAATCTAACCTTAACACTCCTGTATCTGGCACAGTTAATGTTCTAGTAAATTTACTATCAGAACTGGTTCCCTTAGACAAATGTACTTCATAAGTTGCTAAATCATCGTTGTAAATAAATTCAGTTTTCACATTGCTATTCACTTCAAAATCTAGCTGAATAGTACCATCTGTATTGGATGTTATACCATATTCTTTTAAGAACTTAGTACTAATTCCTTTCGCAAAGGTAATGTTTTCATCTTCAACAGAAAACCTCATTTGTTTTCCAGTTTCATTATCAAAAAAACCGACACGTAATGTATTATTGTCTAACGTAAAATCATTTCTATATTGATCTTTAGTATCATGGTTTACTTTATTTAAATGCACTTCGTTTGTTAAGGAAGTAACATCTTTACGGACATCAGGAATTGTGTTATTTGCAACAACATAATCTACAAAGTACGCTCCTGAAGCATCTCTTTGAAGTTTAACTTGTTTTAATAAGGGCTCTTGTGGAATTTCAAAATCTGTTTCATTAGTTGAACAAGATGCAAAACTTAAAGCTAAAACTATGGCTAAAAAGCCTACACTTAGTTTTCTCATGGGAATAAATTTTAATTTGATTGATTTAATTATTTGTTGAAATAAAAAATGAGTGAGATAACAATATTGCAATTATATAGGTTTGGGGGATTTCTTAATTGGGGGATTATTCTATTTTGGGGGTAGAATTCTATATAATTTTATTTTTAACGGCAAACATTGCTAAGCCCACTGCATTTTTTACATTTAATTTTTTTAATAAATTTTTTCTATATGTTTCTACTGTATTTACACTTAAAAACAACTTGTTTGCCATTTCTTGTGTACTATATTCTTTCACTAGAAGCTTTAACACTTCTACCTCTCTTTCTGTTAAACTACTTATTATATCATAATCTGGTCTTGTTCCTTCTGCTACATCATAGCCTAATGCTAGGTTAAACAATCCTTCTTTAATATCATCACTAAAATAAGGATCTCCTTTATAAACAGATATAATTGCTTTTAAAATATGTTCTCCTGCACTTGTTTTCGAAATAAAACCATCAGCTCCATAAGTTGTTAACTCTTTCACTAATTTAGCATCATCGTAACTAGATAACATAATTATTTTTTGATGTTCTTTCTTTTTATTGAACTTTTTCAACACTTCTATACCATCTAACTCAGGCATATTAATGTCTAACACCAAAATATCTGCTTCATTTGTTTTAAACCATTCAATAACCTGTTTCCCTGTTAATGAATAACCAACAACCTCAATATTTTCATCAGTATTTAGCATCGCGATAATCCCTTCTATCAGAATCATGTGATCATCTGCGACATGAACTTTAATTTTTTCTTTCATAATTAATTACTTTACAAATTTAAACTACAATAACAATTAATACAATACCCATTTATGGGGTTTTTTTTAACTCACGGAAAACCGTGAGTTGACTCACGGAAAACCGTGAGTTGGACGCCTCACGGAAAACCGTGAGAATAGAATATAATCTACTGACATATAGATATTTATAGACTAAGTATTAAAATACTTATTTCAACCACTAATTTACAAAAATTAATTGCTTACATATTTTTCTTATCAGTTGTAATATAACAAAAAGCGTAAAAACACTTATTCATACACCCAAATCATAAAACTAAAAAACCGAAGTTTAAAACTTCGGTTTTTTCGCACTAAATATACTAAGATGTTAGGTTTACCTTAATCTGTCAACAGATTTTACGAGATCTTCATCCTTTTTTATTGCTTTATTAGCCAATGCTAACAACACAACAACTATAACAGGAATAAACATCCCAATACCCTTCTCAGAAACCGAAGTTTCTCCAGATACCGTTAGTGACACATATATAAGTACACCTAATAAATAAAAGTTAATTAACATATTTATACGTCCTATAACAAATTGTAATTGTCTTTTCTTAAATAAAAAGAGAGCAATTACAGATAAGATAGCCGAAAGCAAGTATGCAATAAATATTGTCTTTAAAAGTAAACTTGTTTCATTCATTAAATCTGGAGCAGAAATAACTTTTGTTGAAGCTTCTGTCCACAAACTGAATACAAAAATTAAGCCACCAGAAAATATTGCGGCAGCTAATAAATAGATTGTTTGTATTCTTTGAATCATCTTTATGAATTGGTTAGCAAAAGTAAAACTTTCTTTTTTTAAAAAGAAACATTGTAGTTAAAAATAATTACATATATTTGCTTATAATTCAACTACACACTCGTATTAGCATAAAGCTTTACTAAACTGAATCAAAAAAATTCAACACAAACAATTCTTAATTGTATTAAGAAAAATCCCGCTATATTAATTTAACAATGTAAAAATGTTCGAAATTACAGAACTGAAAGCCAAAACTCTTACAGAACTTCAAGAGATTGCAAAAACTATTGGATTATCTAAAACAAGTCAATTAAAAAAATTAGATCTTGTATATCAAATTTTAGATACTCAAGCAGCAAATCTTGCTAATCAAGAAAGACCAAAAGCCGAAAAACCAAAAAGAAAAAGAGTTGTAAAAAAGGTTGTACATAAAAAACCTGAAGAAAAAACAGCTCCGACTGTAAAAGAAGAAAACAGTCCGAGACCAAAACCAATACCAAGAGAAAAAGTAGTTGAGAACAAACCTGACGTTCATAAAAAGGTAGAAAAATCAACTTCCTCTGAAGAAACTTCTGATGAAGAAAAGACTGAATATAAAAAACCTGTTCATACGAATCAGAAAACAAAATCAAACAATCCAAATCAGAACAAAAGCAGAAACAATAATCAACCAAGAGAAAAAGTTTCTAAAGGAAATAAAAGTAATACACGCTATAAAGATCCTGATTTTGAATTTGATGGTATTATTGAAAGTGAAGGTGTCTTAGAAATGATGCCAGATGGTTATGGCTTCTTACGATCTTCTGATTATAATTATTTATCATCTCCTGATGATATTTATGTATCGCAATCTCAAATAAAACTATTTGGTTTAAAAACCGGAGACACCGTTAAAGGAAATGTACGTCCGCCAAAAGAAGGTGAAAAATATTTTCCTTTAATTAGAGTCTCAAAAATCAATGGATTAAATCCGAATGTTGTTAGAGACCGAGTTTCTTTCGAGCATTTAACTCCGTTATTTCCGCAAGAAAAATTCAATTTAGCAGAAAAAGGAAGTTCTTTATCAACAAGAATTATCGATTTATTTTCTCCGATTGGAAAAGGACAACGTGGTATGATTGTAGCACAGCCTAAAACAGGTAAAACAATGCTTTTAAAGGATGTTGCCAATGCAATTGCAGCAAATCATCCAGAAGTATATCAAATTGTTTTACTAATTGATGAAAGACCCGAAGAAGTTACAGACATGCAGCGAAGTGTTCGTGGAGAAGTTGTTGCTTCTACTTTTGATGAACCAGCAGACAAACATGTTCGTGTTGCTAATATTGTATTAGAAAAAGCAAAACGTTTAGTAGAATGTGGGCATGATGTTGTAATTCTTTTAGATTCGATTACTCGTTTAGCGAGAGCCTACAATACCGTTGCACCTGCTTCTGGTAAAATATTATCTGGTGGTATTGATGCAAATGCCTTACACAAACCAAAAAGATTTTTTGGTGCAGCAAGAAAAATTGAAGGCGGTGGTTCTTTAACTATTATTGCTACAGCATTAACAGAAACTGGTTCTAAAATGGACGAAGTAATTTTCGAAGAATTTAAAGGAACAGGTAATATGGAGCTACAATTAGATAGAAATATTTCTAATAGAAGAATCTATCCTGCTATTGATTTAATTAAGTCAAGCACAAGAAGAGATGATTTATTGCTAGATGAAAAAACAGTTCAAAGAATGTGGGTATTAAGAAAATACCTTGCAGACATGAACCCTGTTGAAGCGATGGAATTTATCAACGAGCGAATTAAGTTTTCTAAAAACAATCAAGAGTTTTTAATTTCCATGAATGGATAATTAAATACAATTCATAAAAAAACCGAATCAATAATTGATTCGGTTTTTTTTATGTTTTTATGTTTCTTAGGAATTATTCTATTCCGTAAAAAGCACCTCTATTATCAACAATTTCAGCAGCTTCTTTAATCGCATTGTATATCAAACCTGTTTGAGATTTTCTAGTACTTGCCAATCTATTTCTGTAAGAATCATAATTTGGTAAAGCAATTGGCGCTTCTCTTTTTGTAACTACAAAAGCAAAAACCCCTTTTCCTCCTTCTACTTTATTAAACAACGTATTTTCTTTTGCAGAATACATTGCTCCTACTATTTTAGGTTCAAATCCTACTGCAGCAATAATTGGAGATTGCATAGAAATTGCAGAAGCTGTACTTACATTCTGATTTGTAGATTTAGCAATATCTGCCAAAGTTGCACCGTTCATTTTTTCTTTAATTATTGCAGCTTTCTTCTGACTCATTAAAATAGGTCTTACAGTATTTGTTGCTCTTGCAGCAGACATTAAACCTTTAAATGTTTTGTTTGTAATTACTGCAACAACATGACCATTGTTTGTGTCAAATCTTTGATAAGCACCAACTTCATTTTCTTTTTTATGAGACCATGTAACTATTTCTCTTTGATTACCAATTCCAGGAACCGTTTCGTCTAACATTTTTAATGCGAAAGCAGATTGAGGATTTACTCCTTTTTCTTTTGCTACATCATCAAATTTTGCTCCGTTTGATAATGCTAAAGCAAATGTTTCTGCATTTTGAAAAATGGTATTTTCAGTAGCTTGTGATGCTTCTATCTTTCTACCAAAAGTTGCTAATTTAACAGCTTGTTGCTTATTTTTACTTTCGTCTACTCTAACAATGTGGTATCCGAACTTTGTTTTTATAACTTTTATACTTCCTTTTTTATTAAAGAACAGTGCTTCACCAAAATCTTTATCTAAAGAAAAAGCTCCTTTTGGAGTAATCCAATCAATATCTCCACCTTTCCCTTTTGTTCCGTCAGGATTAACTTCATCAGCAATTTCAGCAAATTTCTTTGTGTTATTTCTAACTAATTTAAAAATACTATCAATAGATTTTTTAGCTTGCGCATCAGTAATCTTAGTATCAGGACTCGCTGAAGCAGAACCAACAAAAGGAAGTAAAATATGCGCTCCTTTTACAGAATCTGGAATTTGAACAACTTCATTGATCTTAGAAATTTTAAAATATCCGTTATCTTTATAAGGACCAAAAACATCACCTTTTTTGCCTTTAAAAACCTGGTCTGCAATAACAGCAGAAACAGTTGTTTTAAAATTATATCCATTATCTAAAGCTAGATCTGAACCATTATCAGCAAAAAACTCAGCATTATTATCTGTATTTTTAAAACCTTTTATTCCGTCTTTATCCTCTAATAAACCTGCAACCTCATTTTTAATCGCATCCTCATCTGCTTGAGTTGGAATAATATCAAATTTTACATATTTAATATCCGTAGAAGCTTCTACTTTAAAAGCAGCTGGATTGGCTTTAATATAAGTTTCTATTTCTGCTTTTGTAACAGTAACTAAACTATCTGCAACAGTTGCATAAGGTACATATACATATTGAGATGTAATTTTTGTGTTATCTGTAAGATATTGCAATTCTCCTTCTTTTAAAGAAGCACCAACACCTGCAGTAATTAAGCTATTGTATGTAGTTGTTTCAAGTCCACTTTTAAGTTGTCCCATAAAACTAGACCAAGATGCCCACATTTCTGGATCATCAGACTTTATTAAAGCCAAATATTCTTTTAACTTACCTTCATCAAACAAACCTGCAGCATTTAAGAACTGTGGATTTGAATTTACAGATTGGTTGGAGATAAGAGCATTCCAAACATCTGTTTCACCAACAGTTACTCCTGCATCTGATAGTTGTGTTTGATAAATTTTTTCTCTTACTAAATTGTCCCAAACTATTTTAGAAGCTTGCATATCTGTAAGTCCATTACCTACTTGTGCTTTATAAGCTTCTAAAGCTTCGCTAAAATCTTTTCTTGATATTACTTCTCCACCAACTTCTCCTACTGTATTTACTTTAGTAGAATTGAAAAAATCTTGGATACTTGAAGGATCTAATACAAAAGCAAACAAAGCCAATCCAATTACTAGGATTAATGCCATTGAGCGCTCTCTAATTTTAGATAAAATTGCCATACGTTATTTATTTAATTAACAGGGAGCGAAAATACAATATCGGTTTTAATAATGCAACTGCATAGCGACAATTATTTACGATATTTTTTTAGGATAAATTTAATCTTCAATATCGCCAATTTGGAAGTGTATTTCTTCAATTTTTGAAGAGCTAACTTTAAGAATTTTAATTATAAAATTATTTATTCTTATTTCTTCATTTAACTCTGGTATGTTTTCTGTATGTTCTATTATAAAACCACCCAACGTTTCGTAAGCTTCTTCTTTTGGGATGTTTAATCCATATTCTTCATTCAAATAATCGATTTCTAATCTTGCAGAGAAACGAAATTCAGCGTCGTTAATTTGCTCTTCGAGTAGCTCTTGAGAATCGTGTTCGTCTTCTATTTCTCCGAAGAGCTCCTCTACAATATCTTCAACAGTAATCATTCCAGATGTTCCGCCATATTCATCTAAAACAATGGCAATACTTTTTCTTTTTTTAATTAAATTGTTTAAAACATCGTGAATAATCATCGACTCTGGAACTATTTCTATTGGTAAAATTACAGAACGAATCGTTTTTGGTTTTTTAAACAGTTCAAAAGCGTTTACATAGCCAACAATATCATCTAACGAATTTTTATAAATCAATATTTTAGAAAAACCTGTTGCTACAAATATCTTTCTAAGGTTAGGAATTGTTTCATGAAACTCAACCGCTATCATTTCGGTCCTTGGCACCATTATTTCTCTTGCTTTTACTTTGTGAAAGTCTAAAGCATTTTGAAATATTTGAATTTCAGAATCAAAAACATCGTGAGCGTTACTAGTTTCTATTTGTTCGTTTATATAATTCCCTAATTCTTCTCTACTAAATTCTGTTTGTTCTTCGTCTTTATTCGTTCTAAAAAAAACACGCAGAAAAAAATCAGATATTAAGGTGATAAAAGAAGAGAAAAAATGAAAAATAACGTAGAAAAAGTAAGTTGGAACAGCAAAGTATTTTAATGCTTCATTGGCATAAATTCTAAAAATGGCTTTTGGTAAAAACTCTGCAGTAACTAAAATTAATAAGGTAGAAATAATGGTTTGAATTAACAGAATTGAAAATTCATTAAGCGAATCTGCAGGTAAAAATCCTACTAAAAAATCGCCCATATAAATACTATAAATTACCAGTGCAATATTGTTACCAACCAACATTGTGGTAATAAATTTTGATGACTTATTGGTGAGTTTTGCAAGTATTTTAGAAGTAAAGCTGTCTTTCTTTTTTTCTAATTCGATATGTAATTTATTGGCAGAAACGAAAGCAATTTCCATGCCCGAGAAAAATGCAGAAAGTAATATTGAAATAACAATTATTGCTATTTGTGTTTCCATGTAAAGTTTTACTGGTTATTTTTAGATTGTACTTTTTTTCTAAAATATCTTTTAAAGAAAAACACTAAGGTAATAAAAACTGCAAACCCAAGCATTAAATAAGATTTTTCCCTGTCAGTATTCCAACCTAATATTGCGTCAACCAAAAAGATAATTGCAATGATTAAATATGCATATTGTAAGTATTTCCAAAGTGAATTCATTTTATTCTTCTTTTGTAATTAGTTCTCCAGATAGTTTTTTTGCTAAAAACTTCGTTAAGTCTTTTTTAGATTCAAATCCAATTCCTGAAATGTCGTTATCAGGAGAAATTAATCTAAATCTCTTTTCTGAAAAAAAATAATCTGTATTTTGATCCCAAAACAACTGATCTGTATATAATTTTGATTGATCTGTATGATTAATAATTACTACATTTCCTTTTAATTCAGTTATCATCGTTTTTGAATACGAAATCGAATAGTCGCCAAGTATGGTTGTGGAGTCTTTTCCGTTGTTTTCAAATGTTATTAACTTTATTCCTTCAGGAAATTCGTTATACGGGTGCTCTACTCTATTGCTAAAATCTTTTAATAAAGGAGCAAACAACTTTGAAGTTGTTCGGCCAGAGTCTCTATAAACATGAGCAATATTTTTAGCAACACCAATAGGAAAGTTTTTAACAGATAAAAACGCTCTTACTTCATTAGAGTTATTAGTACAAGAAAAAAACATTGCTCCTAAACTAATAGCAACAATGTTTTTAAATATTTTTTTTGAACTAAAATTCATTTTTATTTTTGAGGAATCTTTACTGTTTCTCCAATCCAACATTTAATTGAATAAGGTGTTCCAGGTTTTACACCTTCTGTAAAAATTAATTTTTTAGACGGTTCTTGAGAAAGGTAGTTCTTTATATATCTAGACGCTCTAGAAGCGATACTTGGATCTACAGCTACTGCTCTTCTTGCTTTATTTAAAGCTGCTGTATACACCATTCTTTTTTCAAATTCTTTTGTACCACAAGCATCAGCACTTGAAGCGTATAAGCCTGCAATTAACAAATATGCTTTCCCCATACTTGGTTTATTACTTAATGCTTGGTTTGCATATCTTCTTGCTTCACTTTTTCTACCTCTTTTAGCAAATAATTGTGCAATTTTATATAAGTTTTCTGCTTTATTAAAAGCATCTGTTTCTTGGTCAACGGCTTTCTTATAATATTCCATTGCCTCAGTTTCTTTACCTTTCTTATATAAGATTCCAGCAAAATAGACCAAAGTTTTTGGCGAAGGATCTGCTGCAACCCAAGCTTCTACTAATTTTTCATATAAAGGTTCATCTGTACACTCTTTAGAATACATTCTAGATACTGCTCTATTTAACCATTTGATGTTTGTTTTATTAGCTTCAAACTCTCCAGTATATAATGGAATCAATCTTTCACAAGTAGACAATTCTACAATAATTTGATCTAACCCTGCTTCAACTTGACCTAAGGCTTTTGAGTTAATTGAATAAGCTCTTAATAAACTTTTTTCTCTTTTCTCTAAAGTTTCACCTTTTTCTTCTTTAGCTTTTAGTGGTTCAAGCTTTTTAGCATAATAATTTAATTTTTCACCAACAGATTCTAATACATCATCGTAGGTATCGAATACTTTTTGAGGATTAGTATCTTTATTTCTATCTGTTACACCTTGGAAGTATTTGTAAATATTTCTAACACCCATTTGCGTTGGATCTAACGAATATGCTTTTTCTAATAAAGCAAAAATTTCGTCTTCTGTACCTATTTTTTCTTTCGCTAAAAATGTTGCGTAATCACTATGCATTTTTGCCGCATCTTTAGGGAAATGTATCAATCTTTGTTCATAGATCTTTTTTGCTAAGGCAGTAAGTTCTACTTTATTTCCTCCAGCTTTTAATTGATCTTTCACTAATCTATCACCAAGTTTATAGATATTAACTGATAACTTAGGACAATCATTCATTAGTTGCTTAAGCTTAGGTAATGCAGAATCATACTTTTTAGTTTGAACTTCTCCTTTAAATAAATTGTAAACAATACCACAATCTTGAGAGCTCTGTGCTAAAATGCTAGTATTTAAAAGCAGTGTTACTGCTGCAAGTAAGAACGTAATTTTTTTCATCATCTATCTGTTTTTAATTAGTCAATTCGTTTTTTCACAAACCAAGAATCGTTTAACGACAAACTTAGTTTAAAGTTAAAATAGTTTTCTTGTATTAGGTTGTTTATTGTTGAACCTTTTTGTCCATACTCAATTCCTAAATTTAGGTTTGATAAACTTCTCAATGGTAAACCTAAACCAAAAGATATGCCAAAATCTTTTATTTCGGTAAAATTCCCTGATGTACTTGTTCCGTTTACCAATAAACCTGTATTTTCAAATCTCACACCCGCCCTATATGTAACTCTATCCCAGTAACTTGAGATTGAATTATCTTTTGGCAGATAAAAACCACCAATAGAAACTCTGCTTGAATTATTATACTTATAAGAAGAATTCGTTAAAATCGAACCTTGTAAGTCTAATGCTTCTTGGAATTCATATTCTACTCCTGCATACCATTTATTCTCTTTCCCAAGCCCCACACCTAAACCTGTTTTCATCGGATTTACAATTTTACTATTTATAGAAGCACTGTACAATGTATCTTTTGGTACTTCTACTGTAGATGAAGTAATGGCTAGTGAATATAAGTTTTCTGTTCCCGAGGTGTTTAAACTATTTTCTAATTTAAAAGCCGCACCTATATTTAACATCAACTTGTTATCTAATTCCTTTATATAATGCATTCCTAATTTTACACCAGTCCCTCTTATTGTTGTAACCTCATGGTTTTTAGTACCTAATTGTGCATTTACCCTTTGGTACAAAATATTGTTTTCAGTTTTTCCAAAAACATATTCTCCCTCCAATCCAACAGAAAAGTTTTTTGTGATTGAGATTCCATAGGCTCCATAAATTCTATTTGTTCCTCCAGAACCATAAAACCTTGTCGCTTCAAAAGCATCACCATTTACATCATTTACAATATTCAACAGTGAATATCCAACGGATGTATTTGGTTTTAACCCAAAAGAAACACCAGCACTTTTACCTACAGGAAACCCAATATTAATATAAGACAAGGTTGATGAAGTTGAATTCTGTGACCCAGAAAAATCTTTTATTGTTAAATCATTTACATTAATTCCTATAGAATAAGTTGCAAATCTTAAATATGCATTTGCAGCAGGATTTAAGAAGTTTAAATGATACACATTGTTAAATGCAATACCAACACCACCCATACTTGCTTGCTCTACCGTTTGTGAACTATATTGTTGGCCAATACCAAAAAAAGAATACGGAGATGAATTAGTTCTCTGAGCTGTTGCTTTTAGTGAAATAAATAGTAAAAATATATAGAAAATTTTCTTTAACATTCTTTGTTGTTATATATCAAAATTGTGTTTAAACCTTCCAAAACAAAATTTGGATTGGCAAATATGCTACTTTTTAATTGTTTAGCCAAGAAATATGTATCTCCACCTGTTAAAACTAATGTTAAAAATGTATTTTCTCTTTCATATTGTTCAATTACCCCATTAATTTCACGTATTACTCCATTAACTACCCCAGAATGAATACTCTCCTCTGTGGTGTTTCCAATAAAATTTGCTGGAACATTTTTCTCTAATAAAGGTAGTTTTGACGTATAGTTATGTAATGCTTTGTACCTCATTTCTATCCCTAATGAAATTGCTCCTCCTAAATATTCTTTCGAAGCACTTACAAAATCATACGTAATACAAGTTCCTGCATCAATAATTAACACGTTCTTTTTATGAAATTTTCGCACAGCATTTGCAACCAAAGCAATTCTATCTACTCCTAAGGTTTTTGGAGTTTTATACAAGTTTTTAAAAGGCACCTTTGTTGATGCATCTAACACTAAAAAAGAAAGCTTTTTATGTAATTGATTTAATTGATTAGTAGAAATATTCTTAACTGAAGAGATAATTCCTTTATCAATTGTATATTTATTGATTAAAAAATCTACTTTTTTAAGTAAATCATTAGTTTTAAAAATAACTACTTCCAGCAAGGTATCATTCTCAAAAACAGCTGCTTTGATTCTCGTATTACCAACATCAATAATTAAATTCATCATATCATTTTAAATGGTCTCCAAAAATACAACAGATTTTTTACAAATTTATTTGGTAGATATAAAAAAGGAGTACTATATTTGCATCCGCTAAGGCAATGGTACCTTAGCTCAGTTGGTAGAGCAAAGGACTGAAAATCCTTGTGTCCCTGGTTCGATTCCTGGAGGTACCACAAAAAACCACTCTTTCTTAGAGTGGTTTTTTTGCTTTAAAGTAGTTTTACAATTTCTTTTAATATCGGATTTCTATTATTACTATTCCAAATCACAGACAAGGTTGTTTTCTGTTTTGCTTTTTTTAATTCGATAAATTTTATTTTCTGATTGTTTTGAATTGCCAATGATTTTGGAACAATAGAAATTCCAAAGTTATTTTCAACCAATTTATAAATGGATCCTGCATGAATTGTATTATGTGATACAATCGGAGAAAACCCACTTTCATCAAATAACTGCATTACTTTTTCGTAATAAGACGAGCTGTACTTGGGATCAAAAAGAATAAATGATTCTTGTTTAAATTGCGTTAGACTTTTAAAATTATCTACATTTACTAGGTGATTCTCTGGCAACACCAAACAAAATGATTCTTTTAAAACCGGCTTACTTATCAATCCTCTTGGTACCCTATCGAGCCTTACAAATCCTAAATCTAAATCATACGAAAGCAACCCTTCTACCTGCTTTTCATTGTCCATTTCTTTTAAACTAAACACAATATCTGGATAATCACTTTTAAAACTCATTAATAAATTAGGAATAATCTCTTGCATTGCAGAGCCAACATACCCAAATTTTAAATCGCCCTTTTTACCATCACTCAACATTTTTGCGTGATGCAAAGTATGCTCCATACTTTTTAAATTGATTGCCAATTCTTTCTTCATGTACTCTCCTGCTTTTGTCAATAACACTTTTCTATTATGTCGTTCAAACAATACTACACCCAAATCGTTTTCCATCTGCTTTATTTGTTTACTCAATCCTGGTTGAGATATAAACAGTCTTTCTGCTGCTTTTCTAAAATGCAAATCTTCTGCAACAGCTAAAAAATATTTGATGTGTCTAATTTCTATTTGATAACTCATGGTTATTATTTAGTAGGTTAAATAATATTGTAAAGCATCAAAAATAAGAATAACTTTGTTAAAAACATTTTTGACACGATGAAATTTAAATACGGTATAGATCATTTAACGGTTGATAAAGTAATTGCCATTGCAAATGGTAGTTTAAAAGCAGAAATCAACGAAATAGCAATCAAAAAAATTACTGAATGTAGGCACAAAGTTGAAACCATGGCAAATGGCAACAAAGCTGTCTACGGTATCAATACTGGGTTTGGACCTTTGTGTGATGTACAGATAACTCCGCAAGAAACCAGCAAACTTCAAAAAAATTTATTGATTACGCATGCAGTCGGAGTTGGAAGTTCAATCGATAAAGAACTTTCAAAAATCATGATGATTTGTAAAGTTCACGCGTTATGTCAAGGTTTTTCTGGTGTTCGTTTAGAATTGATTGAACGTATTCTTTATTTTATTGAAAACGATTTATTACCAGTTGTTCCCGAGCAAGGTTCGGTTGGTGCATCTGGAGATTTAGCTCCGTTGTCTCATTTATTTTTACCATTATTAGGTGAAGGAGAATTCTGGGTAAATGATGAAATTGTATCTGCAAAAGCAGTTTTAGTAAAACATCAGTTACAACCTTTAGTGCTTCAAGCAAAAGAAGGTTTGGGTTTGATTAACGGAACGCAATTTATTTTAGCGCACGCTATTATCGGGTTACAAAAAATGAAGTATTTACTCAATTTAGCAGATGTTTGTGGCGCAATGAGTATTGAAGGTTATCAAGGAAGTGCCTCTCCGTTTAGATCTGAATTACATAAAATTCGTCCGTTTAAAGGAACGATAAAAGTAGCAGAACGCATGAGAATGTTGTTTAACAATTCACAAAATATCAATTCTCACCAAAGTTGCGAACGTGTTCAAGACCCGTATTCGATGCGTTGCATTCCGCAAGTTCACGGAGCATCAAGAAATGCTTATTATCATTTAGAAGAATTGGCAGAAATAGAAATGAATTCGGTTACCGACAATCCGATTGTATTGAGTGAAACCGAAGCAATTTCTGGAGGAAATTTTCACGGTCAGCCATTGGCAATGGCATTAGATTATTGCTCGATTGCCGCATCAGAATTGGGAAATATTTCAGACAGACGTTCGTATTTATTATTAGAAGGAAAATTTGGATTGCCAAGATTATTAACTTCTGGTGGCGGATTAAATTCAGGATTTATGATTCCGCAATACACAACTGCAGCCTTAGTTACAGAAAACAAATCGTTGTGCTTCCCTCCTTCTGCAGATAGCATTCCTACTTCTTTAGGACAAGAAGATCATGTTTCTATGGGAAGTATTTCTGGACGAAAATTCAATCAGATTTTAGGAAATATTGATAAAATATTCGCCATAGAATTGATGTACGCTGCACAAGCAATGGATTTTAGAAGACCAAATACTTTTTCAGAAATTATTGAAGAAAATTTTAAAATCATCCGAAATAAAGTTGATAAATTAGAAGACGACAGAATTTTAAAAGACGACATCAACAACCTGATTCTGTTAGTTAAAAATCAATCTTTCATCGTAAAATAAAAAGTATCATGACATTTAAAGAACAGATTTTACAAGGAATTCCTACTGAAATTCCAGCAAAAAAAGACTATCCGAAAAATGCGAATAGAGCTCCGAAAAGAAAAGATATTTTATCGATTGAGGAAAAACAATTAGCCATTAGAAATGCATTGCGTTATTTTCCAAAAGAGTGGCATCAAGAATTGGCGACAGAATTTGCAGAAGAATTAAAAGAATACGGCAGGATTTATATGTATCGCTTTAAGCCTGAATATAAAATTTATGCAAGACCAGTTTCTGAATATCCTGCAAAATCTTCTCAAGCTGCAGCAATTATGTTGATGATTCAAAACAATTTAGACCCTGCGGTTGCACAACATCCTGAGGAATTAATTACCTACGGAGGAAACGGCGCCGTTTTTCAAAATTGGGCACAATATCTTTTAGTAATGCAGTATTTAGCAACAATGACCGATACGCAAACATTGCATTTGTATTCTGGTCATCCGATGGGATTATTTCCTTCTTCTAAAAATGCGCCGAGAGTGATTGTTACCAACGGAATGATGATTCCGAATTACTCAAAACCAGATGACTGGGAGAAATTCAATGCGCTTGGAGTTACACAATATGGTCAAATGACAGCGGGTTCATTTATGTATATCGGTCCGCAAGGAATTGTACACGGAACCACCATTACTGTGATGAACGCTTTTAGAAAAGTTTTAAAAAAAGATGAAAATCCTGCTGGAAAAATATTTTTAACTGCAGGCTTGGGCGGAATGTCTGGCGCACAACCAAAAGCAGGAAATATTGCTGGTTGCATTACAATTGCTGCTGAAGTAAACCCGAAAGCAGCAACAAAAAGACACGAACAAGGCTGGGTTGATGAATTAATTGACAACATAAAAGATTTAATTTCTAGAGTTCAACATGCACAAAAAAATAACGAAATTGTTTCAATTGCTTACATCGGAAATGTGGTCGAAATTTGGGAACGCTTTGATGAAGAAAATATTTTTATTCACTTAGGTTCAGATCAAACATCGTTACATATTCCTTGGACTGGCGGTTATTATCCAGTTGATATTTCTTACGAAGAATCAAATCGATTGATTAGAGAAGAACCAGCAGTTTTCAAAGAAAAAGTACAAGAAACATTACGAAGACACGCAGCAGCCATCAACAAACACACCGCAAAAGGAACGTATTTCTTTGATTACGGAAATGCTTTTTTATTAGAAGCTTCAAGAGCTGGTGCAAATGTGATGGCAGAAAATGGCATCGATTTTAAATATCCGTCGTATGTGCAAGATATTTTAGGTCCGATGTGTTTTGATTACGGATTTGGCCCTTTTCGTTGGGTTTGTGCTTCTGGAAAAGCAGAAGATTTAGACGCAACAGACAAAATTGCTGAAACCGTTTTACAAGAAATTATGGAAAATTCTCCTGAAGAAATTCAGTTGCAAATGCAAGACAACATCACTTGGATAAAAGATGCAAAAAAGAATAAAATGGTCGTTGGTTCTCAAGCGCGTATTTTATATGCAGATGCCGAAGGTCGTTCTAAAATTGCGGAAGCTTTTAACAACGCTATCTGTAAAGGGAAAATTGGCCCTGTTGTTTTAGGAAGAGATCACCATGATGTAAGCGGAACAGATTCGCCTTACAGAGAAACTTCAAATATTTATGACGGAAGTAAATTTACAGCCGATATGGCAATTCACAATGTAATTGGTGATAGTTTTAGAGGTGCCACTTGGGTTTCTATCCACAATGGCGGCGGTGTTGGCTGGGGAGAAGTGATGAATGGCGGATTCGGAATGTTGTTAGACGGAACAAAAGAAGCAGAAGTACGTTTAAAAAGCATGCTTTTTTACGATGTAAATAACGGGATTGCACGGAGAAGCTGGGCAAGAAATGACGAAGCTATTTTTGCCATCAAAAGAGAAATGGAAAGATCTCCAAATTTAAAAGTAACTTTACCGAACATAGTGAATGACGAATTGTTAAAAGATTTATTTTAATGGCTACATTATTTAAAAATATCAAAGAATTAATTCAGGTTAGAACTGCACCTATTTCTTTTGTTTCTGGAAAAGAAATGAAGGTTTTACCAACGATTAAAAATGCATTTTTAGTGGTAGAAAATGGGTTGATTTATGACTTTGGAGAAATGAGAGATTGTCCAACTACAGATTTCTCAGAAATGATTGATGCAACTGGAAAAATGATTTTACCTTCTTGGTGCGATTCTCATACACACATTGTGTATGCAGGAAACAGAGAAGGAGAATTTGTAGACAGAATTAACGGATTATCGTACGAAGAAATTGCAAATAATGGTGGTGGAATTTTAAATTCAGCAAAAAAATTACAAGCAACTTCTGAAGAAGAATTGTATCAACAAAGCAAAGTTCGTTTAGAAGAAGTAATACAATTAGGAACAGGCGCAGTAGAAATAAAATCTGGTTACGGATTGACAGCAGAAGCTGAATTAAAGATGCTTCGAGTTATCAAACGATTAAAAGAAAATTATTCGATAGAAATTAAAGCAACTTTCTTAGGCGCACACGCAGTACCTGCAGAATATAAAAATGATAAAGCGGGTTATTTACAATTACTAATTAACGATATTTTACCAAAAGTAGCGCATAAAAAGCTAGCTGATTATGTTGATATTTTCTGTGAAACTGGCTATTTTTCTGTCGCTGACACAGAATTGATGTTGGAAGCTGGAAAAAAACATGGATTAATTCCTAAAATTCATGTAAATCAATTTACAGCAATTGGCGGTGTGCAAGCCGGAATTAAATTCAACGCATTGTCTGTAGATCATCTCGAAGAAATGAGAGAGGAAGATATCGAAGCATTAAAAAGCACCAACACAATGCCCGTTGCATTGCCAAGTTGCTCGTATTTTTTGAGCATTCCGTATACACCAGCAAGAAAAATGATTGACGCAGGTTTGCCTTTGGCTTTAGCAACCGATTACAACCCAGGTTCTACTCCATCAGGAAATATGAATTTTGTGGTTTCTACAGCATGTATTAAAATGAAAATGACTCCAGAAGAAGCAATTAATGCAGCAACTATTAACGGTGCATATGCAATGGGTTTAGAAACCAAAGTTGGTTCTATTACAAAAGGGAAACAAGCAAATTTGATTCTTACAAAACCAATTAATTCATACGGGTTTATTCCGTATTCATTCGGAATCCATCAAATAGAAAAAGTATTTATTAAAGGAAAAGAATTTTAAAGAAAACTACAATTGAAAGAAAACATCTTTGAACACATACATATTGATTATCAACCTGGGAAAAAAAGATTTTGGACAGGTAGAAAATCAAATCCAGACATTGAAAATCAATACTGGCATCAAGAAGTAGAGCTACAAGATATTAATGATTTACACAAAAAAAATTCAACAGATATTGCCTTGTTAGGTTATGTTTGTGATGAAGGTGTTCGTAGAAATTCTGGAAGAATTGGCGCAGAAAAAGGACCTGAGTTGGTTAGAGATCATTTGGCAAAATTGCCCATCCATTTTGAAGAAAAAAGTGTTGCCGATTTTGGTGATATTATTTGTATTGATGAAGACATGGAAGCCTGTCAGCAAGGACTTTCTACAAGTGTTTCTAAATTAATTTCAAAGAGTGTTTTTCCTATTGTAATTGGCGGAGGACATGATATGGCCTATGGACATTTTATGGGAATTAGAGACGCTGTAAAAAACACTTCTAAAAAGAAAATTGGAATCATTAATTTTGATGCACATTTTGATTTACGCCCAATTGATAAAAAATCAAATTCTGGAACACCCTTTAATCAGATAATTTCTGAATTGAAAAAAGAGGGAGAAACCATCGATTATTTTGCCATCGGAATTCAACGACAATCAAACACCAAAGAATTGTTTAATATTGCTAAAGATGAGCAAGTAAGTTTTGCGATTAATTATGAGTGTGAATCGTCATCTGAAGAATTAAATGCTTTAAAAGAAAAGCTTTCTACGATAATTAAAAGAAATGATTATTTGTATATCACTATTGATATGGACGGATTTTCATCTGCGTACGCACCTGGAGTTTCGGCTCCTTCTCCGTTAGGATTTACTCCGTATTTTGTCTTTAAAATGTTGCACTTTTTATTCGACACCAATAAGGTAATTTCTTGTGACATAGCAGAACTTAATCCGAGCTTAGACCGTGATAATTTAACTGCAAAATTAGCAGCAAAACTTGTAGATTTTATCGTAATGAAACTCAACAAAAAAGACATCTTTTAAATAAAAGATGTCTTTTTTAGATTGCTAGATTTTTATTATATCATGTGAAGTGTATTTACTTCTTGAGCTGTTAACTCTCTATAACGTCCTCTTGGTAAGTTTTTCTTGGTTAACCCTGCAAAAATTACACGATCTAACTTTACTACTTTATACCCAAAGTGTTCAAATATCTTACGTACAATTCTGTTACGTCCAGAGTGAATTTTAATTCCGATTTCTGTTTTAGATTCTCCAACAACATAATCAACTTCATCAATAAACACTTTTTTACCTTCAATAATCACTTCTTCTCTAATTTTTTGAAGATGCTTCATTTCAAACTTTTTATCTAAAGAAGCATGGTATAATTTATGAACATTGTGTTTGGGATGTGTTAACTTTTTAGCCAACTCTCCATCATTTGTAAACAATAACAAACCAGTTGTATTTCTATCTAAGCGCCCAACAGGATAGACGCGTTCTTTTGTTGCATTTTCTATTAAATCCATCACCGTTTTTCTACCACGCTCATCATCCATTGTAGTGATATAGTTTTTCGGTTTGTTTAATAAAATGTATTTTTTTTCTTCTGGAGTAATTGATGATCCATCAAAACGAACTTCGCTTCCAGGTTTCACTTTAAATCCCATTTCTGTGATTACCACGCCATCTACAGTGACATTTCCAGAAGCAATAAGTTTATCTGCTTCTCTTCTCGAAGAAACTCCTGAATTAGCAATGTATTTGTTTAATCGAATTCCGTCTTCCGGGTTTGCTTTTGGAGCAGTTTTAATTTTTCTATACTCTTTTTTCTTTCCTTGAAAACCACTATTGTTTCCTGATTGTCGTCCTCGCGACGAGTGCTTATCTGTACTCATTTTTTAATAAATTAATTTTGGGCAAAGATACTGTTAAATATTTGATTTAATTCAGTTTATCAATTACTCTTTCTATTACCAGAGAAGGATCAATAAAGAGCAAACTAATAATACCCAAAAGCAGCATTATCTTAAGAATATTATGGAGCATAACATAGTGTTTTTTTAGATTGGCTTTCCATAAAAAATACCCAATAAGAATCAAAATTACTAAAGAAAAAAGAAAATAGTATTTCATATATCCAACGCCAGAATAACTAAGTAAAATTGCTGTTGGTAAAAATGTAAAAACAATAAAAACAATTCCTAATTTCCTAGTGTTACGCTCACCATACTTTACAGGAAAAGTGGTATAATTATTTGCCACATCTCCTCTTAAACTACTTAAATCTTTTATCAACTGTCTTAACAACAAAACAAAGAACAAGAAAGTTGCGTGTACAAATATTATTTTTGAGAAATTTTTATAATACACAAAAATGACAAAAAACGGCAAGATTGTTAAAACTGCAGCAGAAATCAACCCAATAAAAGGGTGTTTTTTAAGTTTATGAGAATACAACCAAATAGCAAAAATATAGACGGCAAAAAACAATGCTGCTCTCCAAGAAATAAAAAACCCAAAAACAAAACCTAAAAAGTTAAGTAAAAAATATATTTGAAGTTTTACTTTCTGACTAACGACGTTATCTAAACTTGTTTTAATTGGTTTGTTTATAATATCTGCCTTTACATCGTAAAAATTATTGATAATATATCCAGATGAAACAACACATACTGACGCCAAAACAATTAATAACAATTGATAATCTAACAAGACAAAATGCAGCGATTTTTTAGGAGAGAATATAAATATTGCTGCTAAATATTGGGCTAGCACTAACACTAAAAGGTTATATCCTCTAATTACAGAAAGTAAACTTAATAGTTTGTAAAAGAAGGATGTTGATCTAGAAGTGCTCACTTTTTGAGTAGTTGTTTTTCTAAAATCTGTAGACCAATTCTAATTTATAATCTTGTAGTTTTTCTTTTGCCTTTTCAAAGTCTTCGGTAAACCCTAGGATATAACCTCCGCCTCCAGAACCACACAATTTTAAATAATAATCATTTGTAGCTATTCCTTGTTCCCAAACCTTGTGAAAAGCAACAGGTATCATTGGTTTAAAGTTCGTTAATACAACATTAGATAGCTTTTTAACATTGCCAAATAACGACTTTACATTTCCGTGTAAAAAATCATCAATACAAGCATCTGTATGTAAAACGAATTCTTCGTTTAACATTTTTCTAAAACCTTCGTTTTTCATCTTATTCATAAAGATGTTAACCATAGGTTCCGTTTCACCAATAATTTCTGAATCTAATAAAAACACAGCACCTTTTCCTTCTTTTTGAGATGGAATTCCAGCTGGCTCAATATTGGTTTTAGAATTGATTAAAATTGGCAAACTCAAATAACTATTTAATGGATCTAATCCAGAACTTTTACCGTGAAAAAAGGATTCCATTATACTAAACGTTTCTTTTAACACCAACAGTTTGTCTCTTGTTAGATTTTCTAAAACGGTTATTTTATTATTTGCATATTTATCGTAAATAGAAGCTACTAAGGCACCAGAGCTTCCAACTCCATATCCTTGTGGAATTGAAGAATCAAAATACATTCCGCTCTCTAAATCTGCATTAAATTCATCTAATCTAAAAGACAGCTTATCATCTTTTAATGCTGATAAGTAGTTATAAAACCTTCGTAAATTACTATTAGATTTTAATGCATCTTTAGAAAGATTTTTTGAAGATTTTAATGCGCCTCTATATGTATTATAAGGAATTGCAAGACCTTTTGAATCTTTAATAATACCATATTCTCCAAAAAGTAAAATTTTAGCGTAAAATAAGGGTCCTTTCATTTATTTCTTTTCTTTTAACAATTGCAAAAATACTACTTATTATTTTAACCTACAGTAGTTTAAACTATTTCTTGTTTAGGTTTTTATAAAACACTTTCCAAGTTCCGGCTTTTTCTCCATTCACATAATTCCCTTTTTCTTTTATTTTTCCATTTTTATAAAAGGTTTTCCAACTTCCTTCTCTTAAATTATTTTCAAAATTTCCTTTAGAAAAAAGCTCTCCAGTTTCGTAGTACTCGTAATATTTTCCTTCTTTTTTGTCGTTTAAATATGTTGTTGTTGTTTTTAATTTTCCTGAGTCAAAATATACTTTTCTGATTCCGTCTATTTTACCCTCTTTAAAATTTATTTCTTGAAACAAAATTCCTTTTACAGAATAATATTTCACCAATCCGTGAAACTTTTCGTTATTAGGATCATCATTTAAACTAAACCCCTCCATTTGTTTAGTTCCGTCCATGTAATAATCTACAATCCAAAATCCATTTTTCTGAACTTTAGGTTTAGGTCTGTAATAAGTCGCTTTTTCTTTTGTTGTTGAGTTCCAATTTGCATCAAACCACATTGCTTCTTGAGCTGAAACTGTTGTGGTTAAAAACCCAACAATTAACACAAATAGTAAGGTTGAAGTTTTCATAAGTAACGTTTTTAGTGTCTGTAATTTACAACTTTTTTGCTCCAATTCCTACAGTATCAAAAATATATTGTTTTTTTTGACAATAATTTGATAAAGTTTTTTCAATAAAATGATTCACTTTTTCTTTCTCATTTTCTGGATACAACACATGCACATTTGCTCCGGCATCTAGGGTAAAACAGATTTTACTTTTAGTTTTTTCTCTAAATTCCCAAATTTTATTGATGATTTCCAACGTATTTGGTTTCATCAAAATAAAATACGGGTTGCTCGTTAACATCATTGCGTGCAATGTTAATGCTTCACTTTCTACGATGTTTATAAATGCATCAACATCTCCGTTTTGCAATATTTCAGAAATCTTTGCAAGGTTTTCATTTGCTTGCAAAAAGCGTTGTTTTGCATACGGATGTTTGTGCATTAAATTATGACCAACCGTACTAGAAACTTGTTTTTCTCCTTTATCAACCAATAAAATGGCATCTTGATAATTTTCAAAAACCGAATGCACTTTATACGGAAATTGTACACCAAATAAATCTGAACTTCCTTTAATTTCCGGGTGATTTCCCCAAACAACTAACGGACCTTCTATACTTCTACTTGCGCTTCCAGAACCCAATCGTGCTAAAAAAGATGCTTTTTGATTGATAAATGCTGATGATAATTTTGGATTTAATTCTTTTTCTAAATTTAACAAACACATTGCAATTGCCGACAATCCGCTTGCAGAAGATGCAATTCCACTAGAATGTGGAAAAGAATTTTCTGAATTGATAATCATATTGTATTCAAAAACATATGGGCAGTATGCTTTTATTCTATCAAAAAACTGTGCAATTTTCGGCTTAAAAGCTTCCTTTTTTTCTCCTTCAAAAAACAATTCAAAATTAATTTGAGACCTTTCGACTGCGCTCAAGGTGACACGTTTTACAAAATTGATAGTAGTTATTGTATGACAATTATGTAATGTAAAACTAATGGATGCGTTTTTTGGAATTTGCGGATCGCTTTTTCCCCAATATTTTATCAATGCGATATTGCTTGGAGTTTGCCACGTATATGTTGCTTTTTCTATCGAAAAGTTGAGTACTGAAGGTATGAATTGTGCTGTGTTCAAATCAAAAATAATTTGCTGTAAATATACCTTTTTATTGTTACATATTTTCTAGTTTTTTTAAGACAACATCTTTGTATTTTCTACTAATCGGAATTGCTTTTTGAGCAATTTCTAGAAATTCATTGGTATAAGAATCAATACCTTTTAGTGATACAATATAGGACCTGTGCACTCTTAAAAATTGTTGCGATGGCAACTTCGCTTCAACATTTGTGATGGTTTCTCTTGTAATTATTGTACTATTTTGAGTGCAAATTTTTATATAATCGCTTAAACTTTCTATATATAAAATTTCAACAAAATTAACTTTCACCATTTTTCGTTCTGAACGCACAAAAAAGAAATCAGCAGTTACATTCTTATTTTCTTTTGGCGATTCTTCCGCAACAGAAATCGTATCAAAAAAAGTATTTACGGCTTCTAAAAATCGATCAAAAGCAATTGGTTTTAATAAATAGTCTACTGCTTTTAAATTGAATCCTTCAACAGCATAATCTCTGTACGCTGTGGTAAAAATAACTTTCGATTCTTTACCTATCATTTTTGCTAAAGACAAACCAGAAACTTCTGGCATGTTGATGTCTAAAAATAATAAATCAATTTTTTGTTCATTAATAACATCAAAAGCTTCCAACGCATTTTTACAACTTTTTATCAATTCTAAATTCGATATTTTTTCTACATAAGAAACCAATATTTCTCTTGCCATTGGCTCGTCGTCAACAATAATACATTTGATTTTTTTAGACATCCTTTTTTGTTTTTAAACCATCAATGGTAATTTGCAATTGTACTTTAAATTGATTTTTAGAATGTTCAACAATTAAATTATGCGCATTCGGATATAACATTTCTACTCTTTTTTGAATGTTCTCTAAACCAATTCCATTGCCTTGTTTATCATTGCTTTCTGAAGTATTTACAATCTCAAAAATCAGAATATTATGATCAATTTTTAAATCAATATTGATGGATAATTTTTCATCAATAATTTTACCGTGTTTAAAACTATTTTCTAAAAATGGAATGAACAACATGGGCGCAATTTGAATATCAGAAGTAAGTTCAGATTTATTAAAAGTAACAATTAAGGTGTCGTGGAATCGCATTTCTTCTAAAGAAATATAATCTTCTAAATGATGAATTTCATCAACAAGACTAACTGTTGGTTTATCAACCTGATATAAAATATAATCTAGTAAATTAGACAATTTTAAAATCATTTCTGGCGCTTCATTTTTCTTTTTTAAAGCAAAACCATAAATAGTATTTAAAGAATTGAATAAAAAATGTGGATGGATCTGCATTTTTAAAAACTTTAATTCTTGCTCTTTAAGTTGCAATTGCGCCTGCAAGATTTTATTCTCTAAGGATTTATTTTTCTCCAATGATTTGTAATTGTGTGACAAGATTTTAATTCCGCATACCAAAACAACAATCAACAGCACACAAACCAAAATAACAGAAGAACTTTTGGTTAACGCTGGCATATTTTGAAATTCTAAATTAAAATAGAATATAAAACCAAAAGCCATGGTCATAAACACTCCACACGTAATAAAAACACCTGTATAAATACTGTACAACGCAAATGCTTTATACTTTTTTTTTAGCAAATAATTAGGCAATAAATTATACACAAAAACATAGGAAGCGATAATTGAAATAATACTTAATAAAATTGAAAACCAAAAGATAAACTGTGCATTTGAAGAACCAACACTAAAAAATGTTCGAAAGAAAAACCACACCAAAAACCAAAAACTTAAATGTAAAATGGATTGTTTTAAAAAATGTAGTAAAGTTGTGTTCATGAATGTAAAGGAAGTTAAAAAAGTCTTTTTATACTATAAATATAGACGATTTTCAGCTTCTGAGATGCCAAATGCAGGTTTTGTGTTGTTTTTGCAAAAAAGGAACTAATTAGGTTAAAAGGAACAAAATATCTTAATTTCATCGTTTTTAATTATTTAAAGTGATGAATTAAAATAATTTAGTTCTGAATTTAAAAACTAATACTTATGACACATTTACTTTCTGATGGCGGACCAACATTTATGTATCCGTTATTACTTTTATTAATTATCACTATCGTTTTAATTGTTAGAGGAATTAAAAACAACACAGAAAAAAACTTAAATCTTTTAAAATCTATTGGCCTTTTTGCGTTGGTTTTTGGATTTTTAGGCTTTACAATTGGATTAATAGAAGCGCTTGACAGAATTACAGTTATTAATGGAGATATTGCTCCGCAAGTTTTAGCTGGAGGATTTAAACTAGGAATTCTTCCTCCAACTTTCGGAATGTTTACTTTTTTAGTTGGTCGTGCAGGAATAACAGTTCTTATTGGCTTAAAAAAAGAAGAATAACTCTAAATTTTAGTTCGTTGATAAAATACCTTTTTCATTCATTTGAAAAAGGTATTTTTGTAGTTATGAATAGAAAACTAAAATTGATTTGGGATTTTAAAGGCGAAGACGGATTAAATACCGCAAAACATCATTGCATTCATTTAAAAGAATTTGCCGCTACAGAAAAACTGCATTATTACGAAATCAACCACGAACAAATCAACGAATTTCATTCAACTGCTTTTGTAACTGTTGATGAAATTGATATGAAAAAATACAGAGACGCTCTACTTCCGCACCGAGGAGAACTGGCATAAATTATAAAAAAACATGAAAAACATATTTAAAAAAGGAATTCTTTTAACGTTGCTCTTTATTTTTTCAGCAAACATCTTGGTTGCCCAAAAGAAGAAATCTTTTCAACAAATTTTTATTGTAAATGATGAAATTGTTTCAAGAGAAAAAATAAACGATTATATGAAATCTGGTTTCATAAAAGGAATGAAAAATGGCATTTCTGATGATGAATACATCCGTTTAAAAAAGAAACTCG
Organism: Polaribacter gochangensis; assembly: GCF_046224025.1. Taxonomy (NCBI): domain Bacteria; kingdom Pseudomonadati; phylum Bacteroidota; class Flavobacteriia; order Flavobacteriales; family Flavobacteriaceae; genus Polaribacter; species Polaribacter gochangensis. The sequence continues at coordinate 88,710 of NZ_JBJXRF010000001.1, forward strand.
GAGATGCGTTGGGCGAAAAAGAATTTATTGCTGTCATCGAAATTTTTTCTAAATCAGAAATGAGAAAGAAAAAAAAGGTTAAAAAATCCGAAGAAACCTATGCGAAAAAGTTTACCAAAGAATATATTTTAAATGTAAATGATACAGCAAAAGACTTTACTGTAGAAATGGTAAACGGAGAACAAATTCAGTTATCCGATTTAAAAGGAAAGGTTGTTTTGCTTAATTTTTGGGCAACTTGGTGCGCGCCGTGTATCAGAGAATTTTACGAAATGCCGTCTAAAATTTTAGAAAAATATAAAAACGAAGATTTTGTTTTTATTCCGATTGCAATCGGAGAAGACAACGCATTGGTTTCAAAAAAAATGACCTACTTAAAAGGAAAAGAAATTGTTTTTAATGCAGGATTTGATCCTGAGAAAAAAATATGGAACAAATATGCAAAAGGCGCCATTCCTAAAAATTTTATTATTGATAAGAAAGGAATTATCCGTTTTATCTCAACAGGAAACAACGGAACAAATGTTGATAATTTAGCCAAAGAAATAAAAAAATTACTAATAGAATAATCACTTAAAACCTAAAATTATGTTTTTAATAAATGCATTGGCAAAACCAACAAAAAAATCTGAGCAATACGATGAAGTTATCGGTGCGTATGTAAGTTTATACATCGATTATAAAGATATTGAAGGTGCGTACAAATTGGCAAAATACTATATCAAAAGCGAAGGTTGGAAAGTAACAGAAATCGAAGAAGAATATTATACGCTAGATACTGTAGACGATGTTGATGAAGACCAAGCTGAATTGTACGAAGAAGCGTTGGAATATGGCTACTCAATTATTTTTAATTGTTTTGAGGAAGAATAAAATTTCATTCTTAGAAGCACAACTTTCTAATTATCCTAATAAAACAATGAAGAAACCACGTCTTAATACAACTTGATTCTAAACATTTTTTTCGTTAACTTCGCTAACTGCTGATATAAATCATTAAAACGGATTCATATCAAAATGCATTACCTGCAAGCTGAAAAAAATGAACGAAAAAAATAACATAAAGAAACTATGAGTGCTTTTCATTACGCTTTTAAAGTAAAAGACATTGAATCTACCCGAAAATTTTATGTGGATATTTTGGGTTGTAAAGAAGGAAGGTCGACTGAATCTTGGATTGACTTTAATTTTTTTGACAATCAACTATCTGCACACGTGAGTGATAGAATTCCTGAATTGGATTACTGTGGGAAAGTAGACGGAATCAGCGTCCCAATTCCTCACTTCGGATGTTTACTTGAGAAAAGTGAATTTATAAAGATTCAAAAGAAATTGGAATCCGAAAACATTGAATTTGTGGTTAAACCTCAAACGAGATACACGGGAAAAGTTGGTGAGCAAATGACAATGTTCGTTTTTGATTTTAGTGGAAATCCATTGGAATTCAAATCATTCTCTGACGATAAAGAAGTATTTTCTTAATAAAAAAAGCCAGCAGGTAACAATGGCTATAAGTAATTGCTTGTTCTCGCCTACTTTGGAAATTCCTGCGGAATTTCCAACTTGGTGTGTACTTGTAAAGTTAAGTGCTAACCCACGCAACTAAGCATAGCCGAGACCGTTAGCGAAACTTCTTAATCCTCAGCAATCGCTTTTGCAACAATAAAACCACCAGTCCAAGCATTCTGAAAATTAAAACCACCAGTTACGGCATCAATATTTAAAATTTCACCTACAAAAAATAAGTTGTTGTGTTTTCTGCTTTCAAAACGTTTAAAATTAATTTCTTTTAAATCAATTCCGCCAGCAGTAACAAACTCTTCCTTAAACGTACTTTTCCCGTTGGCATTAAACACTCCTTTGGTTAATTGATTGGCTAATTTTTCTATGTGAGAATTACTTAAATCTGCCCATTTAAAAGTTTCTGTAATATCAGAAGCAGCAACAAAACGTTCCCACAATCTTCTTGGAATTTCTGCAAACGGAGATTTTAAAAATACTTGTTTTTTTGGTTGTTTCTTTTTTAAATTCAACAACACATTCACAATTTTATCGGTTGGTCTCGATAACCAATTTACTTCCACATTGTATTGATAGCCTTTTTCTGCTAAAATTCGCGCTCCAAAAGCAGACAATTTTAATACTGCTGGACCGCTCATTCCCCAATGTGTAATTAATAAAGGACCTGAGGATTCTAATTTCGTTCCAACGATATTCACCGTTGCATTCGGAACAGAAATTCCTAATAAATCAATGATTCTTTTGTCTTTAATATTGAACGTAAACAAAGACGGAACTGGCTGAATGATGGAGTGATCTAAAGTGGTTACCAATTCCCAAATTTTATTACTACTTCCTGCAGCAATTACTAATTTATCCGCAGTAAACGTTTCGTTTTTCGTGTTGATTTTCCATTGATTATTTTCTTTTTCTACAGAATTTACTCCGTGATTTTTCAACACTTTAATTCCAAGTTTATCAACAGCATTCTGAAAACAATCAATGATTGCTTGCGAAGTATTTGCTTCTGGAAATACACGATTATCTTCTTCAATCTTTAACGGAACGCCATGATCATCAAACCACTCAAAAGTATCGCCAGTCATAAATGTATGAAAAGGTCCGAGCAATTCTTTTTCTCCTCTTGGATAAAACTTTACCAATTCTTTTGGCTCAAAACACGCGTGCGTAACATTGCAACGCCCGCCTCCAGAAATTTTTACTTTCTGTAAAACGTCATTTCCTTTTTCAAGAATTGTAATGTCTAAATTTGGGTTTTGCTCTTTAGCGTTAATTGCTGTAAAAAAGCCTGCGGCCCCTCCACCAATAATGATTATTTTGTTCATTTTTTATTGTTTGTCAGTTCGAGAGATTTTCTGTCATATCGAGCGGAGTCGAGATAAAAGAAAATTGTTTCGAGTACTTAACTTTAAATCATCTCGATATAAATTTATTTCAACTTCGCTCAGTTACCAATAAATTTACTCGATATGACATTCATTTATAAAACCATTTCTGAATATGGAAGAATTGTTTCAAATCCTTTTTGTTTAAAATAGTTTGGTGTGTCTTCGTTTCCAGTAGCCAATACAAAATCTCCGCCCCAAGCTCCCAAGCTTTTTACTGCGCCAAAATAATCAGAAAATAATTCCTTTTTTACTGGGTTTAATTTGATGATGGAAGAAATAATGTTTTCATGTTCTTCTAGTATTTTTTCTAAATCTGTTGTTGAAGTTGCTTTTACAAACTCGTTTGACAGATTAGAAATCTCAGTAATTTCTTGCTGAATATGTTGATTATTTTTTCTGTATTGCGCAATTCCATCTCTACTGTTTTGCTTTTTATTTAAGTGTACAAAAAACAGTTCGTTTTTAAAAGATGGATTGAAATCAACTTGTTTTACAATGGGATGTTGTCTTCGACTAAGTTTATCTTGAGCGAAGTCGAAAGGTTCAGACACCTTTTCTAATTGATAAAATATTGGTAGATCATTTTGCGCACAAGCAATGTCATAACCACTTCCTGAAAAAGCATTCCACAATAATTTATACCCATCAACATTTGCCCAATTTGCAATATTATTGATTAATGTTGATGAACTTCCCAATCCCCAATTTTGAGGAAACGTTAGCTTTGTTTTTACGATGAATCCTTTATCGGTTTGCAAAAAATCTGGATTTAGTTTTCTTGCTTCGCTTAAAATTTTGTGTAACGTTTCTGCAATCAACTCCGTATCCCCTTCTTTCTCAGAATTGAATGTTGCGTTTTTAAGTCGTAGTTTCGGCAGATCAAAAATTGCTTCAAACCAACATTCCCCCGTATTTGTAAAACTTCCCCAAATCAATTCTGGTTCTTCAATTTGTTCTACAACTAAATCTTGTCCAAATTTTGTAGGCACAGCCAACGATATTACTCCGTCAAGAACAACATATTCTCCTGTTAATAATAACTTTCCGTTTGAATAAAATCGAGTCAATTGTTAGTTTTTTTTGTCAGATCGAGCGCAGTCGAGACCTAAATAAAAACCTCTCGACTGCGCTCGAGGGGACATTCCGTTTACCTTCTCAAAGCATTAAATTGCTCAACAACTGCACTATGCGTAACTGTTTTATCTTTAAAAAAGGCAACAACTATTTCTTTTTCTTCATTTGTTGCATTCAATTGATTTAAAATATTCATCAAATGCATTTTCATATGCCCTTCTTGAATTCCGCTTGTTGTCAATGCTTTTAATGCTGCAAAATTTTGCGCCAATCCTGCTGTTGCAATAATTTGCATCAACTCTCTTGCTGATGGTTTTTGCAACATATCCAACGATAATTTTGCCATTGGATGCAAGGCTGTTAATCCGCCAACGGTTCCTAAAGCCAACGGAATTTCTATCCAAAATCTAAAAATATTATTTTCAATTTCGCAGTGCGTTAAACTTTTATAATTTCCAGATTTTGCAGCATACGCATGAGCGCCGGCTTCAACAGCTCTAAAATCATTTCCGGTTGCCAACACAACAGCGTCAATTCCGTTCATAATTCCTTTATTATGTGTCACTGCTCTATATGGCTCTATTTCTGCAATCTGAACAGCTTGTTTAAATTTTTGAGCAAATTGCTGTGGATTTTCTCCGCCCAATTCATCAATCTTACAAGAAACTTCTGCTCTTACTAAACATTGCGGAACGTAGTTTGATAAAATACTCATTACAATTTCGATATCGTCTTTTCTAAAAGCTTTTGCAATGGCTTCTAAACACGAATTGATAAAGTTAGCGCCCATCGAATCTTTGGTTTCAAACGTTGCGTGTAATTGATAATAATTTTTAAGCTTGTCTGTTTTATCTACCAATTCAATATCTAAAATTCCGCCACCACGTTTTTCCATATTCTTTGTGATGGAAGCAGTCGCTTTGTATAAATTTTCTTTTTGTTGATGGAAATACGATGCTAAATCGGCTTTATCTCCTTCGTACATAAAATGTACTTGACCAATTTTTGTAGTAGCAATTACTTCCGCTTTAAATCCGCCACGTTTACTCCAAAATTTTGCCACTTTAGAAGCAGCTGCAACTACAGAACTTTCTTCAACAACCATCGGAATTACATAATGATTTCCGTTAATTACAAAGTTTGGTGCAACACCATAAGGCAAATAAAAATTAGACACTGTATTTTCGATAAAATCGTCGTGTAATTGTTGCAGTTTTTCATCTGCATTCCAATATTGTTGTAACGTTTTTATAATTTCTGGTTGTGAGCTAAAATAATTTTTAGACAACCAATTTATCTTCTCTTGCTTGGTAAGCTTTGAAAATCCTGAAATAATTTTGGACATTGAATCATTCTTTTTAAGAATTACAAAGATAAATGAATGGAATGAAATTCACCTTAATAATCAATATTTCTGATTTTTTTGAGCGGTTTTTTGCCGATTTTTCCGTAAACTTGGCAAGATTTTATACAACTTAACTTCTGTAAAAGAAGGAAAACTAAAACTATTAATAATATTACAAAGATAATTATGGCAGATTCAGTAGTAAACCAAGCAGAAGAACCTCAAATGTTCGGACATCCAAAGGGATTATTTTATTTATTTTTTGCAGAATTATGGGAACGATTTAGTTTCTATGGAATGAGAGCATTGTTAATGCTTTACATGGTACAAGAAATTTTTAAAGCACTCTCAGAGAGAGATGTTGCTGCTGCAGCTGTGTATGCTTCTTATGGTTCTTTAGTGTATGCTTCAACAGTCATAGGCGGAAGAATATCTGATAAAATATTAGGAATGCGTTCTTCAATATTTTTAGGTGGAGTTTTAATGTCGTTAGGTCATTTTGTGCTAGCTATTGAAAATGATATTGCATTCTTTTTAGCATTGGCATTTATTATTGTAGGTAACGGCTTCTTTAAACCTAATATTTCTACGTTTGTTGGTTCGTTATATGCAGACGGAGACAGAAGAAAAGATTCTGGTTTTACTATTTTTTATATGGGAATTAATATCGGTGGCTTTGTTGCTCCGTTATTATGTGGTTGGTTAGCTGCTTCCTACGGATGGCACTATGGTTTTGGGTTGGCCGGAATTGGAATGTTAACAGGATTGATTTTCTTCTGGAAAGGGATTAAAGATAATGTATTTGGGGATAGAGGATTACCCCCAAACAAAGAAGTATACGAAAAGAAAACTTTAGGAATTCCACAAAAAACATTTGTACCGATTGTAGCATTTTTATGTGCACCAGCTATTGCATACATTTTAGCTTCATATAAAGCAATTGCAGGTGGAGAATCTTTTTTAGGAGATGAAACAATTGTTGGATTGATCTTTAAACTAATCGGTGTTGGTGTTTTAATCTTTATGATTGTAACCATCATCAATTCTAACCCTGACGAACGTAAAAAATTAGTAATGGCCATATTAATTACATTTTTTATGACATTATTTTGGGGTTTCCATGAGTTGTCTGGATCTGTAATTACATTATTTGCTGACAGAAATGTTGCTTTAGATGGCATTATGAATGCGAGTCAAACAAATGCTTTGAACTCAATGTTTATTATCATCTTAGCCATTCCGATTTCGTTATTATGGGCCTATTTATCAAAAAGAAATTTAAACCCAAGAACACCTTATAAATTTGGATTAGGATTGGTATTAGCTGGAGCGAGTTTTTATATCTTATCTTTAAGTGGTGGAAGTGCAGATGAAAACGGAATGGTACCGTTTGCATACTTATTTATCATGTATTTTATAATTTCTATTGGAGAGTTATTTATGTCTCCTGTCGGACTTTCAAAAATTACTGACTTATCTCCAAAAAGAATTGTAGCCTTTATGATGGGAATTTGGTTCTTATCTTCTGCTTATGCTTTTCAAATAGTTGGTTTTATTTCTAAACAATTAGCTATTGAAAGTACAGATGTAAATGTTGGCGGACTAGAAACTTTAGAAGTGTATACAAATGGGTTTGGGTTAATTGCAACTTATTCTATTGGAGCTGGATTAGTTGTCTTAATTCTTTCTCCATTAATGAAAAAGTTAATGGGTAACGTACACTAAAAAAACAACTTTAAAGCCTCATAATTAAACCTATGAGGTTTTTTCAGTTTTAACACAATCTTCTTATGAATGCTACAGCAAAAACCAATGAATTTAGTTTATTAGGTCACAAACCTGCTTTATTTGTTTTATTCTTTACAGAAATGTGGGAACGCTTTTCGTATTACGGAATGCGTGCCATTTTTGTTTTGTTTTTAACTGCTTCATTTACTGATGGTGGTTGGGAATGGACACGAGAAAGAGCATTAGGTTTATTAGGAATTTATACAAGTTCTGTTTATTTAACACCAATTATTGGAGGCTGGATAGCTGATAAGTTTACCGGTTATCAAAAAGCTGTTGCTTTAGGAGCTTTATTAATGACGCTAGGTCATGCTTCTTTAGCTTTCGAAACTGAATTTATGTTCTATGTTGGTGTTGGTTTATTGATTGCAGGAAATGGATTATTTAAACCAAACGTAACCTCTGTAGTGAGTGGTTTGTATGATCAATATCCAGACAGAAAAGATGGCGCATTTACCATTTTTTACATGGGTGTTAATTCTGGTGGTTTTTTAGGCGTTTTACTATGTGGATTCTTAGCCAGTAATTTAAGTTATGCTTGGGGATTTGGATTGGCTGGAATCTTTATGCTTTTAGGAACCATGCAATTTTGGTTCGGGAGAAGTATTTTTGGAAACGTTGGTGCAGAACCAACTAAAAAAGTTGACATCTCTGATGCAATTGAAAACATAGAAGCTATTGAAGAAGAAAAAGTTCCAGCAAATGTGCAAAGAGACAGATATATTGTAGTGGGAATCTTAGCGTTTTTTGTTGTTTTCTTTTGGGCTGCCTTTGAACAAGCCAGCGGATCTATGAATATTTTTGCACGAGACTACACACAACGAGGATTAGAAGGAAACTCTGCTTTAATTTTTAAAATTGTTGACACCATAATTACCATTGTTCCACTTGGAATCATTTCATGGGTTTTATTAAAACTATTTGCTCAAACTTTTAAGAGTATTTCTTTATCAAATATTATTCTAGGAATTAGCTTTTTAAGTATTTGGGGAATTGCCATTTGGAAACTAACAGTTATTTTACCAGGTGATAAAGCAGAAATAGAAGCATCTTGGTTTTTAATTTTAAACTCCTTATTTATTATTGGTTTAGCGCCGCTTTTCTCAAAATGGTGGGAAAGCAAATACAATCCTTCTGCCGCAATGAAATTTGGAATCGGAATGATTCTTTTAGGAATCGGTTTTGGAGTTTTAGCCTATGGCTCTAGTACAATTCCGCAAGGAGCAAAAACTGCTTCTGTAAGTTTAATTTGGTTAGTCTTAGCGTATTTATTGCATACAATGGGCGAATTGTGTTTATCGCCAGTTGGCTTATCTTATGTTTCAAAATTAGTGCCTCCAAAAAAGATTGGATTGATGTTTGGCGTTTGGTATTTAGCAATTGCTGCTGGTAATAAAATTGCAGCCATGGTTGGTGGACAAATTGATGCGATTGTTGAACAATATTCAATGAGTTATTTCTTTTTAATATTTACGATTATTCCTGCTGCTGCTGGTTTTATTTTAATATTAATCAATCCATTAATGAAAAAATTAATGCACGGAATTCGTTAAATTCTAATTGCATTATTTTCAAGAAATGTTAAATAATAATGTAAAGTTGTCAATTACATATCGACAAAAAGCACATGAAAAAAATAATTTCTTTCCTTCTTATCACTTTTGCGTTACAGACAACTGCTCAAGAGAAAGTAAATTGGCTTTCTTTTGAAAAAGCAATAGAAATCAATAAAACAAACCCAAAACCTTTATTGATTGCTATTTATGCAGATTGGTGTGGCTGGTGTAAAAAGATGGATAAAGAAACGTACACAAACCCAGTAATTGCAAAGTATGTAAACGACAATTATCATGCAATAAGATTAAATGGCGAAGGCAAAGACCCAATAACTTATAAAGATTATACATTTAAATTTAATCAGCAAGGGAAAATAAAATACCACGAATTAAGTGCTGCTCTTTTAAACGGAAAATTAAGTTACCCAACGACTGTAATTTTAAACAAAGAAGAACAATTATTAGACAGAATTCCTGGGTATTTAACACCAAGAAAAATGGAAATGGTGTTGGCTTATTTCATTAAAAAAGACAGAAAAGAAAAGAGTTGGGGAGATTTTGTAAAAAACTTTAAAAGTACCATTGTAGAGTAAATTACATAACTTTAGTTTCTATATTTGTTCTCGACTCTGCCTGCCTGCCGAAGGCGAGGCTCGAACTGATATTTCGGAAATTACTTATCCAGTTACTTAAAAATAATTGCGCCTTTTTCTGCAATATAATAAAACGGAATTCCTTTTTGATCACAAATAAATTTCCAGTTTACAATCTGACTTTTATAATTTGAAGCATCGGCAATAATTTGTTTTGGTTGAATGTTTTCAATCAATCTTTCTAAATTAATTTTAGGCGATTGGATGAGTAAAATTATTGGATTTAGTTTATTTCCAAACTGATAAACACCCAAACTATCTACTAAAATAATTATATCCTTTTTAAATTGATAAGAGCTAGAAAGTTTGTTTTTAAACTGAATTTCTTTTGCTTTTCTGCCAACTTTATAATCTCTAATTAAACCTAAGTTTTTTATACTTACTGAATCTAAATCATGGTAAATCTTTAAATTTCCATTATTATTTTCAGTAATAATAGTTTGTCGGCTTTTATTAAAAATTACAAATTCGTGTCTAGTTTCTGTTTGTTGTTTTTCATAAAAAATGCTTCCTTGAAAAAGGATGATCATTAATAAAAGTGCCACAACTGACTTATAGGTTTTTCTTTCAAAATAGCTAAAACCGAAAATCAAACATCCATAAGACATCATCAAGAATAAAAAAGAGAACGAAATATCTTTTATCAAAAACGATTCTTGAATAGAAATCCAACTTACAAATTGGTTCATCAACGAAATAATAAAAAGGTATAAATCTGCCAAAAAACTTGGTAAGACTTGAAACAATGACAATGCAATCACTAAAATGCCGAGCATTAAAATGATTCCAATAAAAGGAATGATCACCAAATTAGAAAGCATAAACAATCCTGGAAATTGATGAAAATAAAATAAACTCACAGGTAAAACTCCTAATTGTGCAGCAACAGAAACTGTAAATAATTGCCAAAATTTATCTGTCAAAAACCATTTTGGCTTCCATAATTGATATAGTTTTGGCTGAATGGTTACAATGCTAAAAACCGCCAAATAACTTAATTGAAAACCAACATCAAACAAAAACATCGGTTTGCTAAGCAACAACACAAACATCGAAGCAATTAATGTATGTTGCACGAGTGTTTTTCTCTTAAATGTCATTCCGATTGCAATTGCTGTAAACATGGTTACTGCTCTAACAACCGATGCAGATAAACCCGCAATAACTGCAAAAAACCAAAGCAATAAAACGATTAAAACTGTTTTTATGATTTTTCCGTTTTTAAGTTGTTCTAATGGTTTTAAAAGGAACGTTAGAATTAATAAAATAATTCCGACATGCAAACCAGAAACTGCTAAAATATGAATGGCACCAGCATTTGTATACTCTTCTAGTAAATCTTTAGAAATATCTTTTCGCTGCCCTAAAATCAACGCTTTTATCACCGCGAGTTCTTCTCCTTGAAATCCGTTTTTTACTAATTCCTTTTCAACTTTAGCTCGGATGTTTTCAGCAATTTTATAAATTGAATTTTCGTTAGATTCTTTTACCAAAAAAGCAGTATTTCTTAGAAAAGATTGATGGTTAACACCTTGTTTTACGAGATACGTTTTATAATTAAATTGAAATGGATTTAATGGTTTTTGAACCTCATTGAGTTCTGATTTAAACAAAAAAACGGAACCAATTTTAGCAGATGTTTGTAAACTATCTCTTTGAACATTTAGCAAAATTGTTCCTACTGTTTTTTGATTGCCAACTTTACTAATTGAACCCAAGTACTTGTCATAATACAAATTACTTTTTAGTACTTTTTCTACTTTAAAAGTGATTAAAGAATCCGCAGAAAAATAATTTGCATAATAGTTTTCTTTATGAGAATCATTTTGAAAAAACACAGCAAGCATTCCTACAAAAACAAATAAAAACCAACTTGTAATTGTAAAAAAAAGTTGCTTTTTAAAATACTTGAAAAGAAAAATCAGTAGTAAAAAAAAGCCAGTAACAAGAATTGTTTGTGCAAAAGAATACTGCCATAATTTATAGTGAAATTGCAAAACAATTCCGAAAATTAAGCAAATAGTAAAATGAGTTGGTAAAAAACTTAGCAACTTTTTCATAGCATGCTAAAGTTACTAAAAAATAATATATTATTTTATTCCTTCAATAATTAATCTTGCAGACTCTTCTGAAGCTCCTTTTCCTCCAAGAATTTTTTCTAATTCGTAGTATGCTAAAAACAACTTTTCTCGATGCGTTTCATCTAGAATTTTAGTCAATTCTTTGCGTAGTGTTTTGGTGTTAAAATCGCTCTGAATTAACTCAGTTACCACTTCTTTATCCATAATTAAATTGACCAACGAAATAAATTTTAACGTGATAATTCGTTTGGCAATTGCAAACGTAATGGCACTTCCTTTATAACACACAACTTGCGGTACTTTAAACAAAGCCGTTTCTAAAGTTGCTGTTCCGGATGTTACCAAAGCTGCAAACGAAACGCTTAATAAATCGTAGGTTTTATTGTTGATAAACTGCACATTATCCGTTTTTATAAATTGCTGATAAAAAGAAAAATCTTGACTCGGAGCTCCTGCAATTACAAATTGATATTCTTTAAAATCATCAACCACAGAAAGCATTACCGATAACATTTTTATAATTTCTTGTTTTCTGCTTCCAGGTAATAATGCAATAATTTTTTTATCTCCTAAATTGTTTTCTTTTCTAAAAGCAATTTCACCAACTTGCTGTCTATCTGCAATTGCATCAATTAAAGGATGGCCAACAAAATTAACATCATAATTATGTTTTGCGTAAAACTCTTTTTCGAAAGGGAGAATTACATTCATCATGTCAATATCTCTCTTAATCTTTTCTACTCTGCTAGATCTTGATGCCCAAACTTGTGGAGAAATATAATAATTGGTTCTAAAACCTTTTTGTTTTGCCCATTTTGCAATTCGTAAATTAAACCCAGAATAATCTATAAAAACAACAACATCTGGTTGAAATGCTTCAATATCTTTTTTACAAAAAGCAATGTTTTTAAATATGGTAGGAATGTTTGCCAACACTTCTACAAAACCCATAAAAGCCAATTCTTTATAATGTTTTACTAGCGTTGCTCCGGCATTTTCCATCAAATCGCCACCCCAACATCTAACAATTGCATTTTCGTCTTGTTGAAACAATGCTTTTATCAAGTTAGAACCGTGCAAATCTCCTGATGCTTCTCCGGCAATAATGTAGTATTTCATTCCTTTTATTAAGAATTGTAGCTAAAATAGTTTGACTACAAAGGTAGTTAATGCAATTAAAATGGTAGTTAATAAAACGCCTCTTGCTCTATAATCTTGTTTCTTTTTGATGTAAACAAAAAACACAAACAAATTTGGAATTGCTGCTAAGGTTACTATTTTAGCAGCTAAATCTTGCTCTTTGATGACAATTAATGTTTCTTGAAAATCAACTTTTGAAAAAAATTCTATATAGATAAAAACTCCAGAAAATGTTGCAAATAGCGACACTAAAGCTCCAATTAGAATTTCTTTTCTTATAAATCCCATGTATTTAATTTTTGGATTGTGTGATGCGCAGTCATATCAAATTGCACAGGAACCACAGAAACATAACCGTTATTTAAGGCCCAAATATCTGTATCTTCTCCTTTGTCTTTACAAATAAACTCGCCAGACAACCAATAATATTCTTTTCCGTTTGGACTTGTTCTTTTGTCAAAATTTTCCTGCCAATTTCCGTTTGCTTGTCTACATATTTTAATTCCTTTGATGTCTTTTTCGGGCAAATTCGGAATGTTTACATTTAAAACCGTTGCTTCCGGAATCTTCTTCTTTAAAGCTTCTAACACAATTTGTTTTATGATGACTTTAGATGCTGTAAAATCTGCATGCCAATTAAAATCTAACAACGAAAAACCAATTGCCGGAACACCTTCAATTCCTGCCTCTACAGCAGCACTCATCGTTCCTGAATAAATGACATTTATAGATGAATTTGATCCATGATTAATTCCTGAAACACACAAATCTGGTTTTCTGTTTAAAATACTATTTACCGCCATCTTTACACAATCTGCCGGAGTTCCAGAACAACTGTATTCTATTTGCGGTCCATCATCAACAGTAATTGAATTACAATGCAATACATTATCAACCGTAATTGCGTGTCCCATTCCGCTTTGCGGGCTATCTGGCGCAACTACAAAAACGTCTCCAATTTCATTCATCACTTCTATTAAAGCGCGTATTCCTGGAGCAGTTATTCCATCATCATTTGTAACTAAAATTAAAGGCCTTTTTTTCATAATTCTATTTTATCACTAACAAATGTACCATATTTTTACTTTCTTTTATACGATACGGATTTAACATTTTATAAACAGATTTACGGCAGATATTTAAGTAACATTGTATCAATAAAATCACAAAAAAATACGAATTAAATTTGCACTACTTTTTTTGGTATAATTTTAGTAGTTTGCAATACTCTAAATTGCAAAAGAATTTAAAAAAATAATTAAGAACATGAAGAGAGCATTTAAATTTATCATTCCGTTTGTAGCATTTTTTATACTAGCATCGAGTTTTACAACAAATCCTGTAAAAAATGATCCAGAAAAAGACAAAGTATTAATTTCTGTCATCAATTACATGCTTACAAATGGGCATTATTTACCTAAGGATTTAGATGATGATTTTTCTGAACATGTTTTTAATGAGTTTATTGAAGGTTTAGATCCGTCTAAAAGATATTTTACACAAGAAGATCTTGAAGATTTTTCTAGATTTAAATACCTGATAGACAATCAACTTAAAAAAGCAGATTTGGCTTTTTATCATTTAGTTTATGATCGATTTACAGAAAAAATTAAAAGCGCAAAAAAATATTACGGAGAAATTTTAGCGCAACCTTTCAATTTTAATAAAAGAGAAACTATTGATATTGATTATGGTAAAATTCCTTTTCCAAAAAATGAAAATGAGTTGATAAATAATTGGAGAAAACAATTAAAATTAAACACGCTCAGCAGAATTCAAGAAAAACAAGACTTAGAAACAGAAAAAGCAAAAGATGATAAGAATTTTAAAAAATCATCTTTTAAAACATTAGAAATTGCTGCAAGAAAAGAAGTTTTAAAAAACATGGATGAGCTTTACATCCGTATTGAAGAATTAGAAAATGCTGATTGGTTTTCAACTTTTTTAAATAGCGTTATTAGCGGTTTCGATCCTCATTCTACATACATGGCGCCAAGCGTTAAAGAAAAATTTGACGTAGATATGTCTGGTAAAATTGAAGGAATTGGAGCAAGATTACAGAAAAAAGGAATTTACACGCACGTTTTTGAAGTTGTTTCTGGTGGCCCAGCTTGGAAACAAGGTGATTTAGAAGCTGGAGATATTATTTTAAAAGTAGCACAAGCCGATGAAGAACCTTTAGATATTGTTGGCATGCGTTTAGACGACGCCATTAAATTTATCAAAGGAAAAAAAGGTACAGAAGTTAGATTGACTGTAAAGAAAAAATTAGACAATTCTATTCGTGTAATTTCTATCATTAGAGATATTGTAAATTTAGATGAAACTTTTGTGAAATCTAGTGTTGTGCTAAAAGATGGAAAAAAATATGGCGTAATTAATTTACCGAAATTTTACATCGATTTTAGCGATAAAAACTTTAGAGATTCTGCAAAAGACATGGAAAAAGAAATTGCAAATCTTAAAAAAGAAAATGTAGAAGGATTGTTAATAGACTTAAGAAATAATGGCGGTGGGTCTTTAAAAACTGCGATTGAAATTGCAGGATTATTTATTAGCGAAGGACCTGTTGTGCAAATAAAATATAGAGGAGAAAATGCAAGAGTTCAGCACGACAAAGACCCTAAAATACAATGGAACGGCCCTTTGGTTGTTTTAGTAAATGAATTATCTGCTTCGGCATCAGAAATTTTTGCTGCTGCAATGCAAGATTACAACAGAGCAGTTATTATTGGAAGTAATCAAACTTACGGAAAAGGAACAGTTCAAAATATTTTACCAATCAATCAGTTTTATCCAGATTACAAAGAAGATTTAGGTTTTCTAAAAATGACCATTCAAAAATTCTACAGAGTTAATGGCGGTTCTACACAAAAAGAAGGCGTGTATTCTGATATTGCAATGCCAGACAGATATAGTTATATGAAATTTGGCGAAAGAGATTTAGATGGCGCTTTAGATTGGGATAAAGTTCCGAAAGCAACATATACTCCTGTAAATTCTTATGAGAACTTTAGTGATGTTGTCAATGAAAGCAAAGAGAGAATTATGCAAAATCCTAGTTTTACATTGATTAATGATTATGCAAAATGGTTGAAGAAAAGTCAGGATGACACCACCTATTCTTTAAACTTTAAACAATTTACAAAAGAAGCTAAAAAACATCAAGAACAAGGAGAAAAGTTTAAATCTGTATTTAAATTTCAATCAAATTTAAAATTTGAATCTCCTAAAAGTGAGCTTCCTTTAATCAAAAAAGAAATTATTGATGGTGATAAAAGAATAGCTTGGCATCAAAACTTAGCGAAAGACATTTACATTAATGAAGCTTTAAATGTTTTGAGTAGATTAAAAATGAGGAATTTGAATCAAGTCGTTAAAAACTAAGATTTACTTTTTATGGAATTCAAAGTAACATTTAAAACAAAATGGGCAGATTTTGACGCAAATAGACATATGCGACACACTGCATATAATGATTATGCTGCAGAAGTTAGAGTTCGGTATTTTAAAGAACATGGATTGTCTATAGATGATTTTGCTAGAGAGAAATTAGGTCCAATTCTATTTAAAGAAGAAACTAACTTTTATAAAGAAATCCACATAGGAGAAGACATTACAGTAAATCTTACATTAAAAGCTTTATCAACAAACATAGAACGTTGGAAGTTACAACATCAACTTTTTAATGAAAAAGGCAAGTTGGCAGCACAAGTAAATGTGTATGGCGCTTGGATAGATTTAGAAAAACGAAAATTGTCTGCTCCTTCCGAAAAATTCAAAAATTTATTTTCTAGTTTAGACAAGACTGAAGATTTTGAAGAAATTATTCTAAAAAAGTAAACGTTAAAAAAAACTTAATATTTAGAAGTTCATTGAACAACAAATAGGTTTGTATATAGAATTCTATATCTTTAAAGCTAATTCTTTATAATTAATTTAACCTACTATTATTATGTTCAACAAAAAACAGGCAATTACCCTTTTTTCTGGGTTGCTTTTTTGCTTTACTTCGTTGCAAATTTCGGCACAAACCGATTATAGCAATTATAGCAAATTCTCTCAACGACTTAAAACTTTACAAAGTCAAAATGCATCAAACAGTAAATTAGAAACACTAACAACAACAGTTGGTGGACATAAAATTTGGGCATTAACTTTATCTAAAGGAAACGCTAAAAATAAACCTGCAATAGCCATTGTTAGTGGTATTGATGGTTCTCATATTTTAGGTCCAGAAATGGCAATTCAAATTGCAGAAAATATTTTAAAAAATCATGCGGATGTATTAGAGAAAACTACATTTTATATTTTCCCTAATATGAGTCCGAATGCTACAGAAAATTATTTTTCTTCTTTAAAACATTACAAAAATGGAAACGCCAGAAGTACCGATGATGACAGAGATGGCGAATTTAACGAAGATCCATTTGAGGATTTAAACAAAGACGGGTTTATTACCATGATGCGTGTAGAAGACGTTACTGGGGATTACATCAAACTAAAAGAAGACGAAAGAATACTTGTGAAAGCTGATAAAAACAAAGGCGAAACAGGAACGTATAAAGTTTTCTCTGAAGGAATTGATAATGATAAGGACGGGAAATTTAATGAAGATGGTAAAGGCGGAATTGTATTCAACAAAAACTTCAGTTATAATTATCCATATTTTAAACCAGGAGCTGGAGAACATGCTGTTTCTGAAAAAGAAAACAGAGCTTTATTAGAGTTTTTATATGAGCAATGGAACATCTTTTCTATTATTACTTTAGGTCCAGAAAATAATCTTTCCAATCCATTAAAGTACAATGCGGCTGGTGCTAGAAAAAGAGTTGTAACAAGTGTTTTAAAAGACGATGCGGCTTTAAACAAATTCTTGTCAGGAAAATACAACAAAATCACCGGAACAAAAGACGCTCCTGTTTCTAACGGAAAAGGAGGAGATTTCTTTCAATGGACGTATTTTCATTTTGGTAAATTAGCGTTAGCAACTCCAGGTTGGTGGGTTCCAAAAGTAAAAGATTCTGCGAAAAAATCTGCAAAAAACAAGTATGTAAACTATTTAAATTGGGCAAAACAAGAAAACATCAGCAATGCTTTTGTTGATTGGAAGCCAATAAATCATCCAGATTTTCCAAATAAGAAAGTAGAAGTTGGAGGAATTCCTCCTTACAAAATGATCAATCCACCATTTAAAATGGTTGCAGACATCAGTAAAAAACATACAGATTTTATTATCGAACTTGCAAAAATGCAACCAAATATTACACTTCAAAATGTAACTTCTGAGGCTGTAGGAAATGGTATTACTAGAATTTCTGTAGATGTTCATAACAGTGGTTTATTGCCAACTCATACAGAAATGGGAAAAAAGTCTAGATGGTTGTTAAAAATAAAAGTAGCTGTTAAATTGGCTAAGAATCAAGAAATTATTAGTGGTAAAGAAATAACATTGGTAAATAGTATTGACGGAGATAGTAGTCAAAAATTTTCTTGGTTAATTAAAGGAAAAGGAAATGTAAGTATTGAAGCAGGAACTTCTCATACAGGTTCAGATTCAGCAACAATCAAATTAAAATAAAAAATTAGAAAAGATGAAAATCAACAAAAATATATTAAAGTCATTGTTGCTAGTATTTTTATTTCCATTAGCAATTGGCGCACAAAATAGTTCAGAAATTTTTAGAGCAGCCGGATCTCCACACAATCCTAAAGTTCAAATTTCATTTAATAGATATTATACTTCAGAAGGATTAGCTGCACTAAGTAAAAAGATTGCAGATGCACATCCTAATTTAGTTAAAAGACAATCTATCGGTAAATCTGCAAAAGGCAGAGATATCTGGATGCTTGCAATTACAAATTATAAAAAAGGAAAAGCAGACAGAAAACCAGGATTTTATTTAGATGGTAATATTCACTCTAATGAAATTCAGGGTGGAGAAATCAGTATTTATACAGCTTGGTATTTGACGGAAAACTTTAACGACAATGAATACATTACCAACATGTTAAACGATCGTGTTTTTTATATTGTCCCAACGATAAATCCAGATGCAAGAAACGATTTCATGAAAGAACCAAATACTGGAAGTAGTCCAAGATCTGGTATGATTGCTTTAGATGATGATAGAGATGGTTTGTTTGATGAAGATGGTTATGATGATATCAATGGCGATGGTTCTATTACAATGATGAGAAGAAAGAGCAATCACGGAAATTATATTGTAGATCCACAAGATCCAAGAAAAATGATTCCTATTGGCCCAGATGATGTTGTTACAACTCAGCGTTACGAATATTTAGGAAACGAAGGGATTGACAATGATGGAGACGGAAGAATAAACGAAGATACGCACGGATATTACGACCCGAATAGAGATTGGGGTTGGAAATGGCAACCAGATTACATTCAACGTGGTGCATACAGACATCCATTTTCTTTACCAGAAACTAGAGCCGTTGCAGATTTTGTTTTAGCACATCCAAATATTGCTGGAGCACAAAGTTTTCACAATTCTGGAGGAATGATTTTACGTGGTCCAGGAGCACAAGAAGATTTAGCAACTTATAACAGAGCAGACATTCGAATTTATGATGCAATTGGTAAGAAAGGAGAAAAAATGTTGCCAGGTTATCGGTATTTAACAGTGTATAAAGATTTGTATTCTGTGTTTGGTGGTGAACTAGATTGGTTTTATGGAAGTAGAGGTATTTACACATTTACCAATGAAATTTTCACCTCATTTGCATACTACAAAAAGAGCGGAAGAGACAGAAACCAAACGTATGATTTTGACAAAGAATTGTTAATGAGTGATGCTTTTACAGATTGGAAAGAGTTTAATCATCCAACGTATGGGAAAATTGAAGTTGGCGGATTTAAAAAGAATTTTGGTAGAGCAACTCCTGGTTTTATGTTAGAAGAAGAAGCGCACAGAAATATGGCGTTTACTTTTTATCATGCGTATCACATGCCAAATTTATCTATTGCAGCTATTTCTGAAAAGAAATTAAGTGGCGGCTTAAAAGAAGTAACTGTTACTATTCAAAACGATAGATTAATGCCAACACACGCAAGTCAAGATTTAAAATACAATATTACAAGACCAGATTATGTAAGTATTTCTGGAGTTAATGTTGTTGCAGGAATGTTGGTTACTGATGCAGATTTTAATGTAACCGAAGAACAAAAAGTGAATCCGGCTAAAATGAGAGTTCAGAACATTCCTGGAAACGGAGTTGTAAGAATACGTTGGATTGTAAAAGGAAATTCTAAATTTACTGTTACTGTTGACAGTGCAAAAGGTGGGGTTGTTTCTAAGAGAAGTAATTAAAAAGTTTATTTATCATGAAAAATATAATCTTATTCTTATTTGTAACTGTATTAAGTTTTCAAGTTAATGCACAAACAGACAAACAATTAATTACAAAAGCTTGCATGAACTATTTAGAAGGTTTCTATGAAGGAAACACTGATAAATTAAAGGCTTCACTAAAACCTACTTTACATAAATTTGGTTTTTGGAAATCAGAAAAAACCAACAAATATGGCAAAGCTAGTTATATGACTTTTGAAGGTGCCTTAAAATTTGCTAAAAATGTTGAAGCAAGAAAGAATTATGCTAAAAAAGGATCACCAAAGATAGTAGAGATTCTAGACCTTATGGATAAAATAGCTGCAGTAAAAGTTACTGCGTATTGGGGAACAGATTATATGTTTTTAGCAAAACAAGAGAATGGGAATTGGATGATTGAACAAGTTATTTGGCAAGGTCCAAATACATAAAAAAAGCTCCTCATAAATGAGGAGCTTTTTTTATCTTAAACATCTTAATACCAACGTTTCTTTTTCTTTTTAGAAGCTACAGATTTTCTTCCTTTTCTGTATTTTCCAGCATCAGGAGATTTATGTACTTCTGGCTTTGCTTTTGGATCTAATGGATATGGGTGATCTTCTATTACATCCAATTGCTTATTGATTAATTTTTGGATGGCAATCACATAGTCTTTTTCGTCTGCAGAACAGAATGAAAATGCAGCGCCTTCTTGCCCTGCTCTACCCGTTCTACCGATTCTATGCACATACGTTTCTGAAATATTCGGAAGGTCAAAATTAATTACTGTATCAACATCTTTAACATCAATTCCACGTGCAGCAACATCAGTTGCAATTAGAATATTGACTTCACCTTTTTTAAATTTTCGCAAAGCTTCTTGACGTAAATCTTGAGATTTATCACCATGAATACTATCCACTTTATACTTATTAGTAAGTAGTGTTTTTTCTAATTTATCAACTCCGTATTTAGTTCTTCTAAAAATGATGACACTTCCTTTAATAGAATTTCTAAGCAAGTGTAAACACAATTCAATTTTCTTTGGTTTTGGAACATAAAACAATAATTGATGCACCCCTTTTACCGTAGAAGAAGTTGGAGCAACTTCAATTTTTACTGGGTCTTTTAAGATCGTTTTAGCCAGTTCTACCACTTTAAATGGCATCGTAGCAGAGAACAATAAAGTTTGTTTTTGTTGATGACAAAGACGATCAATCTTCTTAACATCATCAATAAAACCCATGTCTAACATTAAATCGGCTTCGTCTAACACAAAAGTTTCTATAAAATCTAAGTTTACAAAGTCTTGTTTGTGTAAATCCAATAATCTACCAGGAGTAGCAATTAAAATATCAACTCCTTTTTTCAACATTTCTTTTTGTGGCTCAATTGAAATTCCTCCAAAAACAATTCCTGTTCTTAAATTGGTATATTTACTGTAAAGAGTAAAATTTTCTTCTATTTGTATTGCTAATTCTCTCGTTGGACTAATGATTAATGCTCTAATCTTCTTTCCTTTTTTAGACGCGTCTTGTTTATCAAAAAGTTGTTGTAAAATAGGCAATGCAAATGCAGCCGTTTTTCCTGTTCCTGTTTGAGCAGAAACAATCACATCTTTTTTCTCAAGTACAACAGGAATAGCTTGTTCTTGAACTAAAGTCGGATTTTCGTATCCGTGTTCAGTAATTGCTCTTACAATTGGTTTATTTAATCCTAAATCTTTAAACTGCATATCTCTTTAAATAATGCACAAAGATACTGTAAAAAGCAGTATAAAATAAGAAATGTCTCATCGAGCGCAGTCGGGATGACTAAATATAAATAATGAGTGATAAATTCTCGACTCCGCTCGAATAGACAATTAAAAAGTTTTCTTTTTTAATAAATTAAGTGGTTTATTTTCTATCTCCTAATATTCTTAGCAGTAATAAAAACAGATTGATAAAGTCTAAGTACAACATTAATGCACCTACAATGGCACTTTTAGATTCTTCTTCAGAACCAACTTCAGAGGCAGTACTCATTCTTTTAATTTTTTGAGTATCGTACGCTGTTAATCCCACAAAGATAAAAACACCTGCATAGGTAATTAACCAATACATCATTTCGCTTTGCATAAAAAAGTTGACAAAAGAAGCAATAATGATTCCGATTAAAGCCA
The DNA here is from genome assembly GCF_046224025.1 of Polaribacter gochangensis. NCBI lineage: Bacteria > Pseudomonadati > Bacteroidota > Flavobacteriia > Flavobacteriales > Flavobacteriaceae > Polaribacter > Polaribacter gochangensis. The sequence goes on from NZ_JBJXRF010000001.1 coordinate 110,757, forward strand.
TAAATAATAAGTTACCCCAAGATGTTAAATCTTTTTTGGTGTAATAGCCGTAAATACTCATGATGGCAAACGTACCGGCAGTCACAAAAAAGGTTGATGCAATTGATGCACTTGTATACATTAAAAACACAACAGATAATGTGAGTCCATTTAATGCAGCGTACCCTGTAAAAATGATTCCAGCAGTTTGTGCAGACATTCTTTTAATCATCGAAATTAAATATCCAACTAAAAATATTTCTCCAATAATCAATCCAAAAAATAATATTTGGTTTGTTACAATTGCTTCAATTAAAGATGGTGTTGAAGCTACCCACATGGCGATTAATCCAGTAATTGCTAATCCTCCAGACATCCAAGTATATACTTTTGACATAAAAGCAGCTTGAATGGTTTGTACTTGTTCGTTTGTATAATTTCTTATTTCCATGATCTAATTTCTTTTGTGTAAAAATAAAAAAAAGAGCTATCATAAAATAGCTCTTTTCGTTAATTCTTTGATAATTTATTTTTTAAATAAACCTGCTACAAATAGCACAACTGCTGCTCCAATTACACCGGTAATTAAATCACCAACAATACCGTTTGCAATTGAAATTCCTAGAATTCCAAAGATCCATCCGCCAACTGCTCCACCAATAATCCCTAAAATTACATTCAATAAAAAGCCGAATCCACCACCTTTCATTAATTTACCTGCAAGAAACCCTGCTAATGCTCCAATTAAAATTGCGTACAACATAATATAAATTTTCAGTTAGTAATTCTTAAATTTACTAAATATTTTATTATCAATTACTTAACCAATCATTGAGTTATCAACAGAGATATTAAAAACGAATCTTTAATGAGAAATAATTATATTATTGTGTTTTCGTCTATGTTGCTAAATATCTTCTGCAATAGGTGAAATCATAATATGTGCTCTATTTGTTCCTGGGTTCATAATCCATGGATGGTTTGGTTCCGTTGGTACTTTTGGCAAACCTGTAGATTCTGATGTTGCCCAAGGCATATAGATAACGTAACGAAGTCGAGCTCCTTCAACCTTAGACGTTTCTGGGTCATACTGTGTTTTTGTTCCATAATAAATATGCAATGTAGATCCTGTAGGAATTTTAAGCTTACCTGATTTCATTTCTGCTTCACGGGTTGCAAATACTTCTTGTCTTTTCTTTCCTTCTGCCCTCAAAGCTCTTCCTCTTGCCATAAAAGGTTCAAGGTTTTTATGATAACATGCTGCACTAAATCCATCTTTTTTAGGATCATCTGCCAATATAATAAACTCATTATTTCCTTCTCGTAGCGTTACAAACTCTCCTGCCATATTATAGCCAATAACTTTAGCTCCCGCTCTACTTTCTTCTGGAGCCGCCATTAATGCAGTGGCAATTAAAGCAGCGTCTGTATCAATTGGCTTTAACTGTTTTTTAGCTATAGTTGCTGTGTCAAAAGATTCTTTTTGGTTTTTTATAGGTTTGTCTGATGAATTACAAGAAATCAACATTCCTGTAAAAACAATTGCAGTAAGAATACGTTTCATATTTTTTTATTTTTAATGGTTGGTTTTGGGTTGGTCAAATTGAAACACAACCTATTCGTTTACAAATAGTTGTGATTTCAATTCTAAAGACGAATATACGAAATTGAAAGTAGTGCCATTTATGAGGTGCAAAATCTTAAAAAAAAAAGCTCTTCGTTTCCGAAGAGCTTTTACTTTGTACAGGCGGAGAGACTCGAACTCTCACACCTTGCGGCACTAGATCCTAAGTCTAGCGTGTCTACCAATTCCACCACGCCTGCCTACGGCAGGTAAACCTGCTTTTTTTTGCAGATAACCTACAAACTTTTACAACACAAACGCTACACTATGGTAACTAGCCTTGTAAAAGGACTGCAAATATAAACATTACTGAGAAATTCCAAAGAAGTTCTTTATTAATTTTAGTATTTTTGATTTTCATCAAAAAACTATCATGCAAAACATTAAAAACTATATCGATTCGAACAAAGAACGTTTTATCAACGAATTAATAGAAATCCTTAAAATCCCATCTGTAAGTGCAGATCCGGCATTCAAACAAGAGGTTTTAAATACTTCTGAAGTAGTAAAATCATTTTTAGAGAAAGCAGGCTGCGACAAAGTAGAGATTTGTAAAACTCCAGGATATCCAATTGTATACGGAGAAAAAATTATTGACATTAATTTACCAACTGTTTTAGTATATGGTCATTATGATGTTCAGCCAGCTGACCCAATTGAATTATGGGATTCTCCACCTTTTAAACCTGTAATAAAATCCACAGAGATTCATCCTGAAGGTGCCATTTTTGCACGTGGAGCATGTGATGATAAAGGACAAATGTTTATGCATGTAAAAGCGTTAGAATACATGACATCAACAGGGAATTTACCTTGTAATGTGAAGTTTATGATTGAAGGCGAAGAAGAAGTTGGTTCTGAAAGTTTGTCTTGGTTTGTTGAAAGGAATCAAGAAAAATTAGCCAATGATGTTATTTTAATTTCTGATACCGGAATGATTGCCAATGATATTCCGTCTATCACAACCGGTTTACGTGGCTTGAGTTATGTAGAAGTTGAAGTAACTGGACCAAATAGAGATTTACATTCTGGTTTGTATGGCGGTGCTGTTGCAAATCCTATTAATGTATTGACAAAAATGATTGCCTCTTTACATGATGAAAATAACCACATTACAATTCCAGGCTTCTACAACAATGTAGAAGAATTATCCCAAGAAGAAAGAGCAGAAATGGCAAAAGCACCTTTCTCTTTAGACAATTATAAAAAAGCATTAGATATTGATGCTGTTTACGGCGAAAACGGATATTCTACCAACGAAAGAAATTCTATTAGACCAACGTTGGACGTCAACGGAATTTGGGGCGGATATATTGGTGAAGGCGCAAAAACAGTAATTGCTTCAAAAGCATTTGCAAAAATATCGATGCGTTTAGTACCAAATCAAGATTGGAAAGAAATTACAGAATTGTTTAAAAATCATTTTGAAAGTATTGCTCCTGCAGGAGTTAAAGTTGTAGTAAAACCTCATCATGGCGGACAAGGTTATGTAACTCCGATTGATAATATTGGATATCAAGCGGCGAGTAAAGCCTATGAAACTACTTTTGGTAAAACGCCGATTCCACAAAGAAGTGGAGGAAGCATTCCGATTGTTGCCTTGTTTGAAAAAGAATTAAAAAGTAAAATCATTTTAATGGGGTTTGGTTTAGATTCTGATGCCATACATTCTCCAAACGAACATTTTGGAATTTTTAATTATCTTAAAGGAATTGAAACAATACCATTATTTTATAAATATTTTACCGAATTGAAAACCAAATAATTAACTGTTTCTTAACTCAAATCAACAGATAATTAAAATATTTTTATACAAACTAATTAAATACTCAACCAATGAAAAATTTACTTCAAAAAGCAAGTATGGTTTCTTTATCCATTTTGCTTTTAACGGCTTGTGCTACTTCTACCGAAACGAAACAACGAACTGCAGACGATTACAAAAATGCTGCTAAATTTATGCAGCGTAGTTGGTCTGGATTGGTTCACAATCAAATTACTTCTCAGAATTGGACAAGTGATGATGTACTTGTTTATTCTAAAAGAACTAAAAACGGAATTGAATATGTTTCTGTAAATGCAAACACAAAAGAGAAAGCAACTTTAACTGATTATAAAACTCCAAAACCAGAATCGAAATATGCAAAAGCTACCAGAAACGAACATGTCTCTCCGAATGGAAAATTGGCTGCTTATATTGATAATTACAATTTATGGATCAGAGATTTATCAAACAATAAAAAAACGCAGTTAACCTTTGACGGAAAAAAAGATTACGGGTATGCGACTAATAATGCTGGTTGGACAAGAGGAGACAATGCGGTGTTAAAATGGTCGCCAAATTCTGATAAAATTGCAACTTTTCAGCAAGATGCTCGTGGGGTTGGCGAAATGTATTTAACAACTACCAATGTGGGTCACCCTAAATTAGAAGCTTGGAAACATCCGTTGCCAGGAGACAAAACAATCTTCACCATAGAACGTGTAATTATCCATTTAGGAGCCAGACCAAGAATGGTTCGTTTAAAAATGGGTAAAGATTTTCAAAGAGGATCAACAACAGATCATATTGCTGGTCGTGGTGGTGTTTTATTGGATGCTCAATGGAGCAACGATGGCTCTAAATTTGCCTTTGTTTCTGGATCAAGAGATCATAAAGAAGCACATTTACAAATTGCAGATGCAAGAACTGGTAAAGTAAGTTCAATTCACAAAGAAGTTGTTGATACTTATTACGAATCTGGTGTACGAGCAGAAAACTGGAGAGTTTTATTTGATTCTAATGAGTTTATTTGGTATTCTGAAAAAACGGATTGGGGACACCTATATTTATACGATTTAAATACAAAAAAACTAAAAAACCAAATTACAACTGGTAATTGGTTGGTAAAACAAATTAAATATCTTGACGAAAACTCTAGAGAAATTTTCTTTACTGGAGGCGGAAAAGAAGAAGGAAATCCATACCATGATTACTTATATAAAGTAGGTTTTGACGGAAAAGGTTTTACAAATTTAACTCCAGATTACGGAACACATTCTATAAGTTTTTCTCCAAATATGGATTATTTTGTAGATACATATTCTACAACGGATACTCCGCCAGTTTCTGTATTGAGAAATAGAAATGGGGAAGAAATTGCAGAATTGGAAGCTGCAGATATTTCTGAATTAGAAGCTGAAGGATATATCGCTCCGATTGAATTTAACGTAAAGGCCAGAGATAATGAAACTGATTTGTACGGCGTTTTATTTCTTCCTACAAATTATCATGAAAGTGAAAAATATCCAGTGTTAAATTATATTTATCCTGGGCCACAATCTGGTTCTGTTGGTAATTACGGGTTTAGACCTGTTTGGAGGGATTTTCAAGCTGCGGCCGAATTAGGTTTTGTGGTCGTTGCTGTTGATGCCATGGGTACTCCAGGAAGATCAAAATCTTTTCATGATTTCTATTATGGAAATATGGGCGATAATGGAATTCCAGATAATATTGCAGCAATTAAACAATTAGCAGAACAATACAAAGGAATGGATATTGAGCGTGTTGGAATTTGGGGACATTCTGGTGGTGGATTTGCGTCTACAAGAGCCGTTTTTGCATATCCAGAATTTTATGATGTAGCTGTTTCTGGCGCAGGAAATCACGATAACAGAAACTACGAAGCTGATTGGGGAGAAAAATGGCAAGGTTTGTTGGTGGACGGAAATATGGAAGGAAAAGGAGACGGAACTACAAATTATGACAATCAAGCAAATCAATTAATTGCAGGAAATTTAAAAGGAAAGTTATTAATTACACATGGTTCTATTGATAATAATGTTCCGCCCTCTAACACCATGTTAGTTGTTGAAGCATTGATCAAAGCAAACAAAGATTTTGACATGATTTTATTTCCGAATAAAAGACATGGCTATGGAGACATGACAAACTATATGACGAGAAAACGTTGGGATTATTTTATCACACACTTACGTAATGAAATTCCACCTAAAGAATTTGATTTAGCAAATTTTAAATAACAAAAAAAGCCGCTTTTATGCTGAACTTGTTTCAGTATCTAAGCGGCTTTTTTATTTGCTAATATTTTTAATTGAAAATAAAGAACATCAACATGTCTAATCGAGTGTCATATCGAGCGGAGTCGAGATGTGAGAACCTATTGTGTTATAAACATTTCAACTCCGCTCGAACAGACAATAATTTACTTTATAAAATAGGCTTTCATAATATAATCTACTTTTGGATATTTTTCTCGTAAAAAACTGTTTCCAAACTTTGCAATAGAATCTTGTTTTCCTCCTAAAGCACCTCCATATCCGCTATAAAATTTCAATACGTTTTCTTTGCCTGCAATCACTTTTGCAATTACAGGAAATCCTGTAACACCTGGTCCTTTATAATTGTCCAATCTATAATTGTCTTTTAAATTGATGTAAAACTGATTGGATCTTGTTCTTTTACCTCCTCGCGCAAATGCAATCGACATGGCTTCATTTTTTGCCAAAACTGGTTCATCATCAATCTTATGGTCTCTCCAACTATTATTGATAGTACTATCATTATGAATACCAAATTGAGCTACAAAATCAGGAACTACTCTATATATTGCAATATCATCGAAATAACCATTTTTAATTAATTGATACAATCTATCAACACCTTTTGGAGACCAAGCTCTTCTGGCAACAATATCAAAATTTCCTTTTGTTGTTACAAAACGTGCTTTAAACGTATTTGGCGCTTCAGCCTTTAACCATTTCTGATTGAACTTTTTTGGCGCACAAGAAGCAATTAAAATAATACTAACCAAGAATAGTACTCTCTTCATTTTATAAGTTTTTGTTGGTTCGTTTTTTGATTGTAACAAATGTATGAAAAACTTTATTTGAAAAATAGTTGACTCTACACTTGTAGAATCAAATTTTATTTCTACATTTGTAGAGTTAATTCTAAAAACGTAGAACAATGCAATTATCAAAATCTGAAGAACAACTCATGCAATACTTATGGAAACGCAATAAAGCTTTTATGAAAGATTTATTAGATGATTTTCCTACACCAAAGCCAGCAACTACCACAGTGGCTACTTTGTTAAAACGCATGAACGACAAAGGTTTTATTGATTACAAACTCTACGGAAAATCAAGAGAATATTTTCCGTTAGTAAAAAAATCGGATTATTTCTCAAAACATGTAAACGGATTGATTCAGAATTTCTTTAATAATTCTGCTCCACAATTTGCATCGTTTTTTACTTCTGAAACGAATTTATCTAAAGAAGATTTAGAAGAAATGAAGAAAATTATTGACCAACAAATCGATAAAAAAAAGTAAGATGTTAGCCTATATCATAAAATCTACAATTTGTTTAGTATTGCTTTTAGCATTCTATCATTTTGTTTTAGAGAAAGAAAAAATGCACCGATTCAATCGTTTTTATTTATTGGGTTCTATTGTATTTTCGTTGATCGTTCCTAGTTTTATAATTACAGTTGCACCAGCAGAATTTGTTGAACCGATTTTAAATCAACAAGAAAATGTATTGCAATTTCAATCAGAATATGCAACTACAGAAATCATTCAAAAAATTGATTATACCAATTATTTTATCGGATTGTATTGCATCATCAGTTTGATTTTATTATTTCTACTGACAAAAAAAATATATCAACTTTTAGCACAAACAAAAAGAAATAAAAAAGTGTCTTATTTCTCTGCAACTGTTGTGTTATTGAAAGAAAAAATTGTTCCGTACACATTTCTACACTATATATTTATCAATAAAAAGAAGTATAAAACAAATGCTGTTGAGCAGCAGATTTTAACGCACGAGTTAACACATGTTCAACAAAAACATTCGTTAGATGTGTTATTTATTGAAGTTTTACAAAACCTATTTTGGTTCAACCCAATCTTTAGATATTACAAAAAAGCAATCCAGTTAAATCACGAATTTTTAGCGGATGACGCTGTACTAAAATCACATAAAAACATCGCTGAATACCAATATGTATTATTGAATACAACTGCTCAGCAAAACAATATTTACTTGGCCAGTAATTTAAATTATTCACTCACAAAAAAACGATTACTCATGATGACAACACCGAGTTCCAAAACAAAAATCCTGCTTAAAAAATTAATGGTAATTCCATTAACTGCAGGATTTATCTTTGCCTTTGCGCAACGAGTAGAAGCGCAAGAAAATAAAAATGAAAAACCACAAGTAGTTGTGGTAGAAACAGAAGAAAATGGCATTTCAGAAAAAGAAATGAACGAATATAAAGAATTGATGACGACTGCAAAAAGGTCAAAAATATTCATCTACAAGCAACTTAATAGAATGAAAGAGTTGTACAAAAGAATGTCTGTAGAACAACAAAATTCTGTTGAAGATGTTTATGAAATTGCTCCGCCGATGCCTCCAATTTCGCACAAGGAAAAAACACCTACAGAAGCACAATTTAATTCTTGGAAAAACAAAGAGAAATTTGCTTTATGGATTGATGGAAAAGTAGTAAACAACACTGTTTTAAACAATTATAAAAACACTGATTTTGCTTATTACTTTAACAGTTTTGTTTACAAAAATGCAAGAAGCAACCGTTTTCCTCAAGAACATCAAGTGAATCTTTATACAAAAAAGGAGTTTGCAAAAATGAAAGCTAAAGAAGCACAAGAAGTTAAAAACACAATAACGCTACTTATTAAAAATAATGGAAAGTTAATTATTCAGAATCAAACAATTACTTTAGATAAACTAGAAGAAACTTTAGATAAAATAGTAAAAGACAAAGATAATGCTTTAGTTATCTTAAAAGGAGATAGCAATAAAAGCACAATTCATCTTAACAAAGTAAAAAATGCATTAAGAAAATATGGTCTTTACAAAATAAGTATCAATAACAAATTATTGCCTCCACCACCGCCAATGAATATAGTTCAGCACTATAAACAATTATTTGACAAAGGCTCAAAATCAAAAATTTACAAAGTAAAAGATATAGAAAAGATGATTTCTTTATATAAAAAAATGTCTGAAAAACAACAACAAAGCGTAACGGATATTAGAAAAGTAGTTCCGCCACCACCACCAATGGATATTGTTTTCACCTATAAAAAATTGGCAAAAAGAATTCAATCTACTTCTAAAAATAGAAAAGCAAATGTGATCTATTTAAATGAGTTGTATAACAAAATGAATGCTTCTCAAAAAAAGCAAGTCACAAAACCTTCTCGAGTTTTACCTCCTCCACCTCCAAAACAGAAAGAAAATGAAATAGATGAAGAGATTAAAGCTTTCAAGAGAAAAAACAATATCAAACCTCTTTCTTCAAATGCAAAGCAAGAATTAAAAACAACTGAGAAACTAAGAATAGCTCATGAAAAAAAACACAAATCTTTAAACTTAAAAAACAACGATTCTCGCGGGGTTGTAGTTAGTGGCGGAAAAATGAAGATGTCCCTTTTAGAAACTGTAAAAATGTGGAGTAAAAAAGGTGCTGGATTTGTTTATAACAATAAAGCAATCACTGCTAAAAAAGGAGTAGAAATAGTTTCAGAAATCAAAAATATTCGTGTGTATTCTGTTGAAGAAGAAAGAGGAAAGCCTATTTTAGTTTATATATCAGACAAAAAATAATTTTTAAGTTAATAATTTTTAAGCCGCTCAATTATTAAATGAGCGGCTTTTTTTTGTAACATTTTTCTAAAAACATCGTTCTAATAGTATACGAATGTCACTTCGAGTGATTTTCGACCAAAGGAGAAAATTGTATCGAGAAGTTTTCAATGAGTTCTCGATACTAATTTTTTCGTTCCTCAAAAATTCTCTCTAACTGACAACAGCTAGATCTACTCTTTCTCTGACATTTTCTTTACGTAATCTGTAATAATTACAATCTGAGTTGGGCCAACTTTACCTTCAATATATTTCGCATTTTCGTGATCTAAAGAAATTCTACGAACAGCAGTTCCTTGTTTGGCAACCATGCTAGAACCTTTTACTTTTAAATCTTTTATCAACACCACAGAATCTCCGGCTTCTAAAATGGCACCGTTTGCATCTCTGTGAATAATTTTTTCGCTTTCATCTAAATGATCTCCAGATTCTTTTGCAAAACGCAAATCGTCATCTTCTAAATACATCATATCAAGTAAATCTTGCGGCCAACCTTCTTTTCTTAAACGCGACAATAGTCTCCAAGCAACAACTTTTACAGCTCTGTGCTCAGACCACATAGAATCGTTTAAACAACGCCAATGATTTGCATCTGTGTTTTCTGGGTTTTCAATTTGATCAACACAAGTTTCACAAGCCAACAAACTTCCGTCAACTCCACCGCCACCAGTGATTGTTGGCTTTACTTCATAAATTGACAAGTTATTCGTTGATGCACATAATTCGCATTGATTTCCACTTCTGTTTTCTAAATCTTGTTGTAAACTCATAATTGTATTTTTGTTGATGTTGGCAAATGTACTATTTAAATCATACTTTTTAGAAGCTATTTCCTGCTTTCCGCTATATCTTTTTCACTTCTGTTCTCGATACACCACACAAAAAGTGTGGCACTCGAACTGACAGTAAAAAAGGATGTCGCTGCAATCAGGGCTAAACTTATTTATTTACCATTTGAATAAATTAATAAACTAATTGTCTTTCCTTTAAAGGCAAGAGTCCTGCAAGGTTTCAAAAACCTTGTAGATATAATCAAGACCAAGAATCAACAAGACCTACAAGGTTTTTGAAACCTTGCAGGAGAGAAACCTAAATTATTTAATTTCCAACGAAGTAAACTCAAAAGAATTTCCATTAAACAACCCTTTATCACTTAATTTTAAAGCCGGGATCACCAACAACGCCATAAAAGACAAACTCATATAAGGCGCACGTAACTTGCTTCCCATTTGCTTTGCCATTGTATCTAATTCTGCATAATTTTTTCCGATTTCTTCTGCTGATTTATCAGACATAATTCCGGCAACTGGCAACGGAACAACTTTTTCTTCTTTTGAAGTTACAGCGCAAACTCCACCTTTATTTTTGATAATTAAATTTACTGCTTTGCAAATTGCTTCGTCCGAAACTCCAACTGCAATAATGTTGTGAGAATCGTGCCCAACCGAACTTGCAATGGCGCCTTCTTTAATTCCGAAGTTTTTGATAAAAGCAATAGAAGGTTTATCGTTTTTGTACCGATTTACAACTGTCATTTTTAAAACGTCATTCTCAATATTCGAAACTAAATTTCCATCAACAATTAAAGAATTTGCTTCAATTTCGTTGGTTACCAATTCACCATCCAAGGCTTCAATAACACGAATTTTTTTTGCGGATGATTGAAACTCAAAATCAGAAACATTTTTAAAATCTGTATTAAAATTATTCAACACTTCAAAATTTACAGATTTCACAAATGATTGTCCATTTTTAGCAACTAATTCGCCATTTATATACGTTTCCAACACTTTAAATTTCTCTAAATTTTCAACAACAATAAAATCTGCGTCATCATCTTTTCGCAACAAACCGACATCCAAACAATAATGTTTCACCGGATTTACACAAGCAACTTGCAATACTTTAAAAACATCCATTCCTTTTGCAATTGCACGTTCACATAATTGATTGATATGACCAACTAACAAATCATCTGGATGTTTGTCATCAGAACAAAATAGCATGTTTTGATAATGTGCTGGTAATAAATCAATCAACGCTTCAAAGTTTTTGGCAGCACTTCCTTCTCGGATAATTACTTTCATTCCTTTTTGCAATTTCTCTTGCGCTTCATCAAACGTAAAACATTCGTGATCTGTAGAAATTCCCGCAGAAATATATTTGGTAACATCATCTCCTCTTAAACCTGGTGCATGTCCATCAATGGGTTTATTATTGTTTTTTGCGTGTTGAATTTTCGCTAACACCTCTTTATCATCAAATAAAACGCCTGGATAATTCATCATTTCTGCCAAATATTTAATATCCGGATTTTCCATCATCAATTTAACGTCTTCAGAATCAATAATTGCTCCAGCGCTTTCAAATGAAGTTGCAGGCACACAAGATGGCGCTCCAAAATTGAATTTCAACGGAACTTTCTTTCCGTTTTCAATCATAAATTCAACGCCTTTTACGCCCAACACATTTGCTATTTCGTGCGGATCAGAAACCGTTGCAACCGTTCCGTGAACCACTGCAATTTTCGCAAATTCAGACGGAACCAACATCGAGCTTTCAATATGAATGTGTGCATCTACAAAACCTGGAAGAATGAAATTTTCTACAGAATGATTCGCTTCTTTAAGAGCAACAATTTTTCCGTTTTCAACAGTTACTTCACCTTTAAAAATCCGTTTATTTTGGATGTCAACTATATTTCCTTGTACAATCATAAATTCATTTTAACACCTACAAAGCTACAAATAAAACTTTTCACAGATTGTTATTGAAGAGGAAACAAAACAATAGCTAATACAATATTAACCAAGTATTCGCTTATATTATGATAAAGCAAGTTAGTATGCTATAATATCTTCGGATTTCCTTATTTTTAACCTATGGATAAATTCAAGCAAATAAGTAATGAATTCATAGAAAAAAACACCACTTTTTTGGAGTTAATTTCTGAAATTAAAATCAATTTTTCTAAGGATGAAGTGATTGTTCCGATGCGTCATCATCACGATTTTCCGAATCCGGAAGTAAATTCTGATTCTACTTTATTGGTGATGCCAGCTTGGAACCCAAGTAAAAATGCAGGCGTAAAAATTGTAACGGTAAGTCCAGAAAATGGACAGTTTAATTTACCATCAATACAAGGAACTTATATTTATTTTGATGCCATAAAAGGCTCTATAAAAGCAATCTTAGAAGCAAAAAGCTTAACAGCAAAAAGAACCGCAGCAGCTTCTGCATTGGCCTCTTCTTACTTATCGAGAGAAAACGCTAGTTCATTATTAATGATTGGAACTGGCGCTTTATCTAAAAATTTAATTCTTGCACACGCCGCAGTTCGCCCTATAAAAAAAGTATTTGTTTGGGGACGAAATTTCGACAAAGCAACTGCGATTTGCAAAGCATTGGAAAATGAAAATTTTACGATTACCCCTATAAAATCAATTGAAGAAAAAATAAGTGAAGTTGATATTATTTCTTCTGCAACATTATCAAAAAACCCGTTAGTTTTAGGCAACTATTTAAAAGCTGGGCAACATATCGATTTAGTGGGCGCCTATAAAAAAGACATGCGAGAGGCAGATGACGAAGCAATTACAAAATCTGCTGTTTTTATTGATACTTTTCAAGGTGGATTAAAAGAAAGTGGCGATATTGTAATTCCGTTGCAAAACGGAACTTTATCAGCAAAAGACATCAAGGCCGATTTATTTCAATTGTGCTCTAATCAAAAAAAAGGAAGAAATTCTGATAAAGAAATCACGCTTTTTAAATCTGTTGGTCATGCTTTAGAAGATTTGGCGGCTGCAAATTATTATTACAAGAAATTTACAAATGAGTAAAACCTATCAAAATATACTTTTAAAAACCAATTTTACACCTCAGAAAGATTGGTTACAGATCAAAACCATCGACATGCATACTGGCGGAGAACCATTGCGTGTTATTGTAGATGGATTTCCGGAATTAAAAGGAAATTCTGTTTTAGAATACAGACGTTTTTGTAAAGAAAATTATGATGATTTAAGAACTGCTTTGTTATTTGAACCTCGTGGACATGCAGATATGTATGGTTGTATTTTGGTTCCGCCAAACGATGAAGACGGAGATTTCGGAATCATCTTTTTGCATAATGAAGGGTATTCAACCATGTGCGGACATGCAATTATTGCAATTTCTACGTTGGCCGTTAAAATGAATTGGATTAAAGTGAAAGAAGGAGAAAATATTCTTAAAATTGATGCGCCGTGTGGCCGAATTACATCTTTTACAACAGTAAAAAATAGTCAAGTAATAGGAGTTCGTTTTCACTGTGTGCCCAGTTTTGTTGTTGGGTTAGACAGAACTGTAAAAGTAGAAGGTTTAGGAAATGTAACCTATGATTTGGCTTATGGCGGTGCTTTTTATGCTTATGTTGATATGGCTAAAAATAATTTCAGCTTCGATTTAAGTACAGCTTCTTATCGTGCTTTAATTGCAAACGGAATGAAAATTAAAAATGCTGTGATGAAAGCTGATAAAGAAATTGTACATCCTTTTGAAAACGATTTAAGTTTTTTATACGGAACCATTTTTATTGACAACAACAAACAAGTTTCTGGAAACGACAGTAGAAATGTGTGCATTTTCGCAGAAGGCGAAGTAGATCGTTGTCCGACTGGATCTGGAGTTTCTGGAAGAATGGCAATTCATAAAACGAGAAAAGAAATTGATTTTGGAGAAACCATAACTATTGAAAGCATTACAGATTCTGTATTTAAAGGTTCTGTAATTTCTGAAGAAAATTACGGTCCGTTTACATCTGTAATTCCGCAAGTTGAAGGAACAGCTCATGTTACTGGAATACACACTTTTGTGATTGACCCAAAAGATCCGATGAAAAACGGATTTATTTTGAGATAATATGATACCTATTAAAATGAATACATTGAAAAAATTAATTTACCTTTTTACGATCCTTCTCTTTTTTAACTGTGAAAAAGAAGAACAGAATCATTATTTACAATTCAGTAAAAATACTTTAAATTATCAAAAAACTCCTACTGATAAATTTGACAAATCTGGATTGATGTTTTCAGATCAAGGTGCTTGGTTTGCCTATAGTTTTCCGAATCTAGAAAGTAAAATTTCAGGGTTTTCTGGTCCCTTTTTAATGACGCAGCAAAATGGAATTTGGAGCAGCGCTTCTTTAACCAATTTAGTGATTGAAAATAATTCATGGACTTCACACACAACATCGAGTTTTAACAGTCATTTAGAGCAAACTTTCACTTCCGATGATATAGCACTTAAACAAGAATTAGTGTTTTCTTCTGGACATACAGCAATCATAAAATCAACAATAAAAAATACAAGTAAGTTTAATCAACAACTACAATATCATTTTAAAAACGAAAAAATATTAGCTGATGGATTGCAATTTTCATCAAACAACAATCAGCTTATTATTAATTCAACAAAAACAGACGCTATAGGTCATCTTATTTTCCCAAAAGAGATCAATATAAAATCTACTGATAGCACTTATGTTTCTGATAAAATCAGCATCGAATTAAAACCAAATGAAGTAAAAGAATTGACCATTTCTCAAACTTTTATTTTCAAAGAATATTCTTGGAATGATGAATTAAAAGCAATTCAAAAAACCAACTTTAAAACAGTTTTAAATGCGCGGAAAGCAAAAAAAAACACCCAACTAAAATCGTTAATTGAAAATAGAAAACCACAATTCTCAGAAGACATTTATGCCGAAGTATTGGCAAAAGCACATTTGACTTTACAAAATAATTGGCGAATTCCAGCCGGAGAAATAAAACATGAAGGTTTATTTCCGAGTTATCATTACAAATGGTTTAACGGCTTTTGGTCTTGGGATTCTTGGAAACATGCAGTTGGACTTTCTTTTTACAGCACCCAATTAGCAAAAAAACAAATGAAACTAATGTTCGAGTTTCAAAACGAAGATGGATTTGTTGCCGATTGTGTCTATAGAGATACTTCAATTGAACAGCATAATTATAGAGATACAAAACCGCCACTTTCAGTTTGGGCAGTTGCTGAAATTTACGAAAAAGACAAGGATGTAGCCTTTGTAAAATACATGTATCCAAAGTTAAAATTGTATCACGAATGGTGGTACAACAAAAGAGATCACGACAAAGATGGGTTGTGTGAATACGGTTCTACTGACGGAAGTTTAATTGCAGCAAAATGGGAGAGCGGGATGGACAACGCCATTCGTTTTGACAATTCGAAAATTGTAAAAAACGGTGAAGGTGCGTATTCAATGGATCAAGAATCTGTAGATTTAAATGCATATTTGTACGCAGAGAAAATCTACTTAGCACAATTAGCTGCGGTTATACAAAAAAATAAAGATGCACAAAGATTCACCAATGAAGCTGAAGCATTAAAAACTAAAATTCAGACACAATTTTACGATATAAATGATGGCTGGTTTTACGACACCACTTTAGATGGAAAAGCCTTTATAAAGGGAGAAGGAAGTGAAGGTTGGACAGCACTTTGGGCAAAAGCAGCAACACAAAACCAAGCGAAATCGGTGAAAGAAAAAATGATGAATCCAAAAAAATTCTATACCAAAGTTCCGTTTCAAACGATGAGTGCAGATCATAAAAAATTCAATCCATTAAAAGGATATTGGCGAGGTCCAAATTGGTTGGATCAAGCGTATTTTGGTGTTAAAAGCTTACGGAATTATGGTTTCAACCAAGATGCAGATAAAGCTACAATTCAGCTTTTAAAAGGCGCTGAAGGAGTTTTAGGTAAAGGAAAATCAATTAGAGAAAATTATCATCCATTGACAGGAAAAGGGTTGAATGCACAAAATTTTAGTTGGAGTGCCGCACATATAATGATGTTATTACAAAAGAAATAAATGGAAAACAATCAGAAAAAAATAGCAACTCAACAAGCAGAAAAAATTCTCTTTGAAAGATACAATATCAAAGGAAGCATTTCTGAATTACCTGGAGAAGTTGATTTTAATTTTAAAATTAAAGTCAGCAGCTCTGAAGCGTATGTTTTGAAAATATCTCGTACAAATGAAGATGAAAGTTATCTCGATTTTCAACAAAAACTATTGCAATTTGTAGAAAATAGCAAAGAAGATATAATCGTTCCAAAAGTTATTTTAGACACAAACGGAAACGCCATTTCTACAATTACCGACTCTTTTGGAAACAGAAGAAATGTACGTTTATTAACATGGATTTCTGGCAGAGTTTGGTCATCGGTAAATCCGCAGTTAAACGAATTGCGTTTTAGTCTTGGCGAACAATGTGGAAAATTAACTGCCGCTCTACAAGGTTTTAAACATAAAAAAGCAGCAAGAGAATTTGTTTGGGATGTTGCACAATCGCTTTGGACAAAAGAACATCTTCACCTTTTTTCATCCGAAGAAAAAGAAATTATCACCTATTTTCAGGAGCAATTTGAATCTCAGAAAACAGGGTACACTCTTTTACGAAAATCGGTTGTACACAATGACGCTAATGACAATAATATCATTGTTTCTAACGATTTAATCCATCCAACTGTAAAAGCGGTTATCGATTATGGAGATGCCGTTTACACACAAATTATTAATGATGTTGCCATTGCGTGTTATACCACTATTAATCACCCAGATCCTTTAGATGCAGCTTTGTCAATTGTTAAAGGATATCATTCCATTTTTCCGTTACAAGAAAAAGAAATTAAACACTTGTACAATGCAATTGCCATGCGTTTGGTGATTTCTGTGACAAAATCTGCCATCAATAAAATTGAAGAACCCAACAATGAGTATTTATTAATTAGCGAAAAACAAGCTTGGGAAATTTTAAAAAAATGGAAAGGAATTCATCCCCATTTTGCTGAATATTCATTTAGAGTTGCCTGCGGATTTACAGCACATCCAAATGAAGAAAAATTTCAACAATGGGCTTCTAAAAATACATTTTCACTTTCAGATGTATTTCCAACCGTACACAAAAATGAAATTCATCATATCGATTTAAGTGTTTCTAGCAAATGGATTGGACATCAACAGGACTTCAACAATTTGGAATTATTTCAGTTTAAAATTGATCAATTACAAAAAAAAATTCCGACTAAAATTATCGCTGGCGGATATTTAGAACCAAGAGCTTTGTACACTTCTACGGCCTATGATAAAATTGGGAATCACGGTAGAGAAAGTAGAAGTATTCATTTAGGAATTGATTATTGGTTGCCAGAAAACACACCAGTTCATGCACTTTTTGAAGGTGAAGTTGTCATTGCAGTAAATGATGCTGGAGAAAAAGAATATGGAGGCTTGGTGGTTTTAAAACACAAAACGAAAAGTTTTGAATTCTATACTTTATACGGACATAATACGGTTGAAAGCGCAACAAAACATAAAGTTGGAGACATTATTTTAAAAGGAGAAAAAATTGCTGAATTAGCAAATCATCCTGAAAACGGAAATTGGGCGCCACATTTACATTTTCAAGTAATGCTATCTCTATTCGATTATAAAATTGATTATCCTGGAGTTGCCTATTTAAAGCAGATTGAGGTTTGGAAAAGTGTTTGTCCAGATCCAAATTTGTTATTCAAATCAGAAGGATTGCAAAAAAGCACGGCTATTTCTAATGAAGAAATCATCAACTATAGAAAACAACATTTAGGAAAAAGTTTAAGTCTCCAATACAATACACCAATTAAAATGGTTCGTGGAGCGGGTCAATATTTAATGGATCAATTTGGAAACAACTATTTAGACACCGTAAATAATGTGGCGCATGTTGGACATGAAAAGTATACTGTTGTAAAAGCAGGACAAGAACAAATGGCGTTGATCAATACCAATTCGAGGTATTTACATGAAAACATCAACGAATTGGCCAAGGAATTGATGGAAACCTTACCAAAAGAGTTAAATGTATTGCATTTTGTAAATTCTGGAAGTGAAGCAAATGAATTGGCAATCAGAATGGCAAAAGCAGCTACTGGAGAAAAAGACATCATTGCTAGCGAAGTTGGTTATCATGGAAATTCGAATATGTGCATTGATATTTCATCCTATAAATTTGATGGAAAAGGCGGAGATGGCGCTCCAGAATACACACAAATTCTTCCGTTACCTGATTCGTTTCGCGGAAAATACAGAGGAGAAAACACCGCTGATAAGTACGCAGAAGAAGTTCAAAAATGTATTGTGAAAATTCAACAAAAAGAAAGAAATGTTGGTGGATTTATCATTGAACCCATCATTAGTTGTGGCGGTCAAATTGAATTACCAAAAGGTTTTTTAGCAAAAGCATATGCAAAAGTCAGAAAAGCGGGCGGAATTTGTATTTCTGATGAAGTGCAAACGGGTTGTGGTAGAATGGGGAAAACTTTTTGGGGATTTCAATTACACAATGTAATTCCGGATATTGTTACCATCGGAAAACCGTTAGGGAATGGTCATCCAGTTGCTGCTGTTGCCTGTACACAAAAAGTTGCGGATGCTTTTGCAAACGGAATGGAATACTTTAATACATTTGGAGGAAATCCTGTTTCATGTGCAATTGCTACCGAAGTTTTAAAAACTGTAAAGCGAGATAAATTACAAGAAAATGCGTTAGAAGTTGGTGAGTTTTTAAAAACTGAGTTAAAAAAACTGGCTCAAGAGTTTCCAATTATTGGTGAAGTACGCGGACAAGGATTGTTTTTAGGAATTGAATTGGTGGATGCGAAACTGAATCCTTTACCTGAGCAAACAGATTATTTGGCAAATAGGATGAAAGATTACGGAATTTTAATGAGTACCGATGGACCAGATCACAATGTTTTAAAAATAAAGCCACCAATTATTTTTACAAAAGAAAATGCAGCAGAATTGCTTTTTTACCTGCGTAAAATCTTTGCTGAAGATTTTATGACACAACAAACTAAAATATAAATCTTACATTTATAATCTTTTTCAATTAAACACCACAATTATGCGTAAAATTTTAACTTTAATTACAATTATTTCCTTTTCGTTGAATTCATTTTCACAAAAAAAAGATGCAAAATGGGATGTAAATAATCCTCATAAAGATTGGAAGTACACTTCGTTCAACTTAAACACCTATGAAGGAACTTGGATGAATTTAGACGTAAGCCCGGATGGAAAAACAATTGTTTTTGATTTATTAGGAGACATCTATACAATGCCAATTACTGGAGGAAAAGCAACTATTTTACGTGCTGGATTGGCCTATGAAGTACAACCAAAATTTAGTCCAAACGGAAAATACATTTCTTTTACAAGTGATGCGGAAGGCGGAGATAATATTTGGGTTATGACTGCGGATGGAAAAAACGCAAAATCCATTACCAAAGAAAAATTTAGATTGTTAAATAATGCCGTTTGGACTCCAGACGGAAAATCGTTGGTTGCCCGTAAACATTATACTTCTACTAGATCAGTTGGAGCTGGAGAAATGTGGCAATATCCACTTTCTGGCTCTGCTGGATTAAAGTTAACCACAAGAAAAAATGATCAACAAGATGTAAATGATCCGTCAATTTCTTCAGACGGAAAGTATTTATATTATGCTGAAGACATGTATCCTGGAGGTTTTTTTCAGTACAATAAAGATCCAAACAATCAGATTTACGTAATCAAACAATACAATTTTAAAACAGGTAAGACCAAACAAATTACTGGCGGACCTGGTGGAGCAGCAAGACCTGTAATTTCTAAAAACGGAAAATTATTGGCTTTTGTAAAACGCGTTAGAACTAAATCTGTTTTATATATTCACGAATTAGAAACCGGAAAAGAATGGCCAATTTATCATGATTTAAATAAAGATCAACAAGAAGCTTGGGCTGTTTTTGGTGTGTATCCGCATTTTACATTTACAAATAATGATGCTGATATTGTTTTTTGGACAGGCGGTAAAATCAATAAAATTAATATTGAAACAAAACAACTTACAAACATTCCGTTTCAAGTAAATGAAAAGATTAAAATCACAAAAACACATCGTGTAAAAAGAAAAGTTTTTGAGGAAAGTTTTACTTCAAAAATGATCAAAGATGTAAAAACATCTCCTGATGGAAAATCTATTGTATTTACATCCTTAGGTCATATTTACAAAAAAGAATTGCCAAACGGAACGCCACAAAGAATTACAAACTTAACCGATTTTGAAGCAGAACCTAATTTTTCTCCTGACGGAAAATCAGTTGTATTTGTAACTTGGAATGATGAAAATTTAGGAGCAGTTTATTCGATCAACAAAAATGGTTCTGGATTGCAAAAACTAACAACGATAAAAGGAATTTATAGAACTCCGTCTTTTGACAATACTGGAACTATAATAGTTTATAGAAAAGAAGGAGGAAACGGAGATCAAGGTTTTGATTACTCTAAAAAAACAGGAATTTATATTGCAAATGCAGATGGAAAAAATGCTAAAAAAATAGCTGATAATGGAGAATTTCCTCAGTTTTCTGCGGACAATAAAAGAGTGTTTTTTCAATCTGGAGGTTCTTTTATGGGCGGATTAACAAAGCGATTACAAAGTGTTGATTTAGATGGCAAAAATCAAAGAAGTCATTTTGTATCTAAACTTGCAAACCGTTTAGTGCCGAGTAAAGACAACAAATGGATTTCATTTATTCATTTGCACAAATTGTATGTTGCGCCGATGATTTTAAACGGAAGTGAAATCAATTTAGATGCGAATACAAAATCATTTCATGTAGAAAGTTTGTCAGAAAATGCAGGAATCAATTTACATTGGTCTACAAATAACGAACAAGTTCACTGGACATTGGGCGATGCATATTTCACAAAATCAATTGTAAACAATACAGAAAATCCGTTTGCAAAAAGCAACTTGCTTGCTGGAGAAAATACTGGAATTAAAATTGGATTAACAGCAAAATCGGATGTTCCAAATGGAAGAATCGCTTTTACAAATGCGCGTTTAATTACGATGGATAACGACAAAGTAATTGAAAACGGAACGATTGTTATTTATCAAAATAAAATTGAAAAAATAGGCAACTCAAGTTCTGTTCGAGTTCCTGCTGATGCAAAAGTATATGACATGAAAGGCAAAACAATTATGCCAGGAATTGTTGATGTACATGCGCATGTTGGTGCATTTAGAAACGGATTAAGCACACAAAAACATTGGCAGTTTTATGCAAATTTGGCATTTGGAGTTACAACTTCTCATGATCCGTCAGTAAATACAGCTGCTGCTTTTACTTTAGAAGAATTACAAAAAAGTGGCGCAACTGTTGGACCAAGAATGTTTTCTACTGGATTTATTTTATACGGAGCAGAAGGAGATTTTAAAGCGGTTGTAAATAGTTTAGAGGATGCACGTTTTGCAATTGCAAGAACAAAAGCATTTGGAGCGAGATCCGTAAAAAGTTACAATCAACCTAGAAGAGAACAACGTCAGCAAATTATGCAAGCTGCTAAAGAATTGGGTGTAAATGTTGTTCCTGAAGGAGGTTCAAATTTCTTTACAAATATGAGTATGATTTTCGATGGTCATACAGGAATTGAACATAATATTCCGGTTGCGCCAGTTTACAAAGATGTTTTATCACTTTGGAAAAACAGCAATACGGGTTATACGCCAACCTTAATTGTAAATTATGCAGGAATGAGCGGAGAATATTATTGGTATCAAAAAACCAATGTTTGGGAAAATAAAAAACTATTAAAATACACGCCTAGACATGTTGTTGATACGCGTTCTCGTCATAGAACAATGGTGCCAGATGAAGAATATTACAACGGACATATGTTAACATCTAGAACGGTTACTGATTTATCGAAATTAGGCGTAAAAGTGAACTTGGGTGCTCACGGACAATTACAAGGTTTGGGTGCGCATTGGGAGCTTTGGATGTTAAATCAAGGTGGATTGTCTAATTTAGAAACACTAAAAGCTGCAACGATAAACGGCGCAGAATACATTGGAGTTGGAGACGAATTGGGCTCTTTACAAAAAGGAAAATTAGCGGATTTAATTGTGTTGGATAAAAATCCGTTAGAAGATATTCAAAACACTAACTCTGTTATTTACACAATGATTAATGGTCGATTGTTTGATACTAGCACGATGGATGAAATTGGAAATTACAACAAAAAAAGAAGTCCATTTTATTGGGAAAGCGGAAATTACAATCAAGGTGTTCCATTAAATTTAGACACCAATAGTTTTACAATTCCGACCTGTAGTTGTCATTAATTATTTTTAAATATGAAAAAGCTGGTTTTGCTAAACATATGATTCAAATGCGAATGAATATTGATGATTTAAGTGATTAAATACCAAACGGATTGTTAATAGAATGCATTGGTTTTGTAAACCATTTAGGTCCATTTTCTGTCATATAAATATGATCTTCCAATCGAATTCCGAATTTATTTGGAACACAAATCATGGGTTCATTACTAAATGTCATTCCAGGTTCTAAAACAGTAAAATCATTTCTAACAATATATGGCCATTCATGAATTCCTAAACCGATTCCGTGTCCGGTTCTATGTGGCAATCCAGGTAATTTATAATCTGGACCTAAACCGTGAGATTCTAATACTTTTCTAGAAGCGGTATCTACATCTGCACAAGTACTTCCTAATTGTGCAGCATCAAAAGCTGCTTGTTGTGTTTCTTTTTCAATATTCCAAATTCGAGTTTGTTCTTCATTTGCTTTCCCAAACACAAAAGTTCTTGTAATATCAGAAATATAATCGTGCAACATACAACCAGTATCTATTAATACAACTTCGTTTTCTTCTAAATTTTTGGGAGATTTTACTCCATGTGGAAACGAGGAATCTACTCCAAATAACACAATACAAAAATACGATCCAGACGGAATTCCATATTTAATATGTGCATTATGAATAAAATCGGTCACTTCTTTTGCTGATATTCCAACACGTAAAATTCTTGCTGCTGCTTTATGAACATCTAAGGTAATGTTCATTGCGTGTTGCATAATTGCAATTTCTGCTTCAGATTTAAGCATTCTACAACCTGCAGTAATTGGTTTTGCATTGACTAATTGATATGCATTTTGACAATTTCTAATGCCGTCAAAAATAAAAAAAGGCGTTGCTTCATCCATAAAAATTGCGCCATCTTCTACTCCATGTTGTTTTAAAATTGATACAAATAGCTCATACGGAGATTCATGTTCTTCCCAACAAACAACTTCTCCTTCAATCATCATAAAATCGAAAATAGTTCCTTTTTCAAATTCTGGTGCAATAAAAATTAGTTTCCCGTTTGAAAACAAAATAGCTCCAACCATTCTTTCACTCGAATTCCATTTCATTCCCGTAAAATAAAATAAATTGGTTCCTGCATGCAAGTACATCGCTGGAATATTATGAGCTTTCATTAAGCCACAAGCTTTATCTATTCTTTGTTGAAATTCTTCTTTCTGAATAGGCTTTACTAAATGTGCCATTGGTTGAATTGCATTTAATTCTGCTTCTATGGTTGATCCTCCGATTCCTTTCATTCTGATAATTAATTATTCATTAATGCTTCAATTTCTTCTATTTCAATAGGCATTGAAGCTGTTAAATTGATGTTTCCGTTTTCTGTAATTAAGTAATCATTTTCTAAACGACAACCAATTCCTTCTTCAGGGATGTATATTCCAGGTTCACATGTCAATACCATTCCAGCTTCTAAAACACGAGAATACAACCCAACATCATGTACATCTAAACCAATATGATGTGCTGTTCCGTGCATAAAATATTTTTTATACAATGGTCTTTCTGGATTTTGATTGGCAACTTCATCTGCTGTTAACAAACCTAATTGTATCAGTTCTTTTTCTACTAAAGCAGCCATTTTAGTTTCGTAATCTGATGGTAAAACACCAGGTTTTAGCAATTTACTTCCTTCTTTTAAACAATGTAAAACAGAGTTATACACTTCTTTTTGTCTTTCAGAAAATGTTCCGTTTACAGGAAAACAACGTGTTGTATCGCTGTTGTAATTTGCATAACAGACTCCAAAATCTAACAAAATCATTTCTCCATCTTTACAAATTGCATCGTTGGTATTATAATGCAATGCACAGGCATTTTTTCCTGAAGCAACAATTGGTTTAAAAGCATGTCTGGTTGCGCCAGATTTCACCAAATTATAGGTTAATTCAGCTTCCAATTCATATTCTTTACTATTAGATTTGCAGGTTTTTAAAACTCGTTTAAAACTTACAACACTTATGTCTGCCGCCTTCTCAATGAATGCGATTTCTATTTCAGATTTAATTGGACGTAATTCTCTTGTGATTTTTGCTGCTCTATAATAATCGTGCAAAGGATATTTATCTTTACACCATTTTATCATTCTGTCTTGCTGAGTTTCTTGATCTTTAGTAACTCGTTTTAAATGCTCATTGTGTCCTAAATAAAAACCATCAGCTTCAAAAGCCATGTATTGCAGAACCATTTCAAAATCTTGATTCCACTCTACTCTTTGTATTCCAGAGACTTTTGTTGCTTGCTTTTTTGTTAGTTTTTCTCCATCCCAAATTTTAATTTGCTCATTGGTTTCTTTTACAAATAAAATTGCTCGGTTTTCTTTTTTAAATGCATCAGGATACAACACTAAAATGGTTTCCTCTTGATCAATTCCAGACAAATAAAACAAATCGTTGTTTTGAGTAAAACCCATTACATCATCAGCATTGTTATGTTTTACATCGTTAGATGTAAGAATTGCAATGGTATTTGGTTTCATTTTAGCAATAAAATTGCTTCTATTTTTAATGAATAATGAATTCGGAATTGATTCGTATCTCATATTAAAATTTTCTATCTGGATGAAAAGGATTTAAATCTAGGCTTGTTGTTTTATCTGAAATAATTTCTGAAACTAACTTTCCTGTTGCCGGACCTAAGCTCCAACCCATCATTGCATGACCAGCAGCAACGGTTAAATTAGTGCATTTAGCAGATTTACCAATAAAAGGCAAACCGTCTGGAGAGCAAGGTCGTAATCCACATTGCACATCGTTTTTTTCTTCCTCAGTTATTTCTAATCCTTTGTAATATTTTTTTACAGCATCAGCAATTGCGTTTACTCGAACAGGATTTATATCATGGTTAATCCCATTCATTTCCATTGTTCCTGCAAATCTTGTATAACCAGACATTGGTGTTACAGCAACTTTGGTTTCCATTAAAATAGTTGGCATTGTAATTCCTGTTTCTCTAGCTACATTCATTCGATATCCTTTTCCAGCCTGAATTAACAAACTCAGCCCTATCTTTTTGGATACTAAAGAACTCCAACTTCCCGCAGCTAACACAACTTCATCAGCAGAAATTTCTCTTTTATCAGTAATTACTTTTGATATTGTTTTGTTTGATATTTCTATATCTTTTACTTCTTCTTTTGCTAAAATTTCAACTCCTAATCCTTTTAAATGCGAAATCATTTGTGGCATAAAATCAGATGGTGACATGTGTGCATCACAATCATAATAAATACCTCCTTTAACATCTAAGTTTGCATTTGGTTCTAATTTTTGCACTTCTTCTTTTGTTAATTTTTCTGCTGATAATCCTTCTTGAATCAATCTTTCACCAACTTTCCATTCGCCTTCACCAGCTTTATCTGTTTTATAAGCCATTAACAAACCTTTGCGTTCGTAATGGAAATCAAACTCGTTAGAAGCCTTTAAATCTTCGTACAAATCTCTTGTCAATAAATTGATGTCTCTAATTACTCGAACAGATTTTTCTACTTTTTTTGCATTCGCAGATTTTTTAAAAGCCAAGGTCCATTTTAAAAATTCTGAATCTAATCTAGGTTTTACATAAAACGGACTTGCTGGATTGAACATCCATTTTATTCCTTGATTTATGATTCCAGGATGCGCCAAAGAAATAATATGACTTGGTGTAATATAGCCAGCGTTAACATAAGATGCGCCAGTTGTAAAATCTGATTTATCGATTACCGTAACTTGATGACCTTCTTTTTGAAGGTAATATGCAGAACTTAATCCTACGATTCCGCCACCAATAATTAGTACTTTTTTACTCATTAATTAGTTCCACTTAAAGTTCCAAATAGGTTTGTTATTTCCAAGATGTTCTACAAAATAGTTCCATCTTTTCTTTAAAAAATATTTTTGATAATCTCCTTGATATCCATGGTTTTGACTTGGTAAAATTAACAAATCAAAATCTTTATCTGCTTTAATTAGTTCTTCTGCTAATTTAAAAGTAGCAGATGGATTGACATTATCATCCAAGCCGCCATGCGTTAGCAATAATTTTCCTTTTAAATTTGATGCATTAGTAACATTAGAAACCTCTTGATATGTTTTATCAATTGGCCAACCTTGATACATTTCTGGCCACCACGCTTTTTCCATTCTAAAATCGTGATCTGCAGAACTTGCAACTCCAACCTTATAAAAATCTGGAAAAACTAACAATGCTCTTCCAGTATCATATCCACCAGCAGAATGCCCATAAATTCCAACTTTATCAATATCAATCCAAGAATATGTTTTGGCTAAATATTTTATTGCCAACACATGATCTTCTAAATTATTTCCCATATTTTTATAAGAATGATTATGAAATTCTTTTGATCGACCAGAAGTTCCTAAACCATCAACTCGAACAACAATAAAACCAAGTTCTGCTAAAGATTGATTGCTGAAAACATTGTCAAAAGACTTCGGAAAACGTTGTGTATGCGGACCGGTATAAGTTGCATCTACAATTGGATATTTCTTAGAAGCATCAAAATTTGTTGGCTTCCAAAAAGCGCCATAAATGGTTGTTTTTCCATCTTTTGCAATCATAGAAAATGTTTCTGGAGTTGTATAACCTCTACTTTCTGCTTCAGAAATATCTGCTTTTGTTAATGTTGCTAAAATTTTTCCTGTAGCAGCTTCTCTTAAAACAGTTTCTGTAGGAGAATTTATGGTTGAAATATTATCTGTAAAATAAGCTCCATTTCTTGAAAAAGAAACTTGATGATGTTTGTTTTCTGGAGTTAATAATGTTTCTTCACCGCTGAAATTTACTTTATAAACTTGTTGATGATACGGATTGTTTTCTACTTTTTTTCCTGAGGCTAAATAATAAATTGTTTCCGTTTCTTCATCAATATATTCGATGCTGTTTACGTAATAATTACCGCTGGTAAGTAATTTTGTTGTGTTGGTTTTAAAATCATACAAATGCAATTGTCTCCAACCAGTTCTTTCTGATAAAAACAGTATTTTCTGACTCTTTTCTAAAAGACGATATTCAAAATTATCGATGTTTGTTTTAGATGTTTCTGTTAAAACAACTTTTGATTTTCTAGTATTTAAATCTACTTGAACCAATTCATTTTTTTGAAAACCTCTGTACGGAATATGTGCTAATAAAACTCCAGATTTATTTGTCCATTGGCTATTTACAGAATTGATGTGAGTTTGCGTTGGCAAATTAGTTTTTACTTGCTTTTTTGCAGCAACATTAAAAAAAGTTGGAGTTAATTTCACCATGGTTGTATCGCCTGGAGAACCACGATAATACGACAACAACTCAGGTTTGTACACACCATCTTTACTCCAATCTAATAAATACATTTTCTCTGCAGTTCTTGTATCTACAATATTGGCAGAAATCCATTTAGAATCTGCAGACCAATTTACATTAAAGCGTTTTGGTCTTTCTCCATTTTCGCCATACATTTTATCATACCAACCATACCAAGATGCATATTCGTATCCTTTTTTTCCATCAAAACTTAATTGAAATGTTCTTTTGGTTGTTGTTGATTTGATATATAAATTATATTCTTTGGTAAACGCAATCCATTTTCCGTCTGGCGATGTACTTTCAAATTCGTTTCTTCTTTTTCTTTCTTTCTTTTCTTTTTCAACGATTTCGTATGAATCCGTATCTAAAACGTAGTTTTTATTGTTTACTGTAAACGAAAAACCATTCTCTGTTGGCTGAATATTAGTGAAAGAAATTTCGTTTGCTTTTAGTTCTTCGTTGGTGATTTTATTTAGTGCATCAACTAATTTTTGTTGATCAAATAATGGTTTAACTTCTGTAGGATTTTTAAACGAAACTGTTTGATACACTTTTCCGTTTTTGCTATAATCTACATACCAAAATCCAGATGCATCATCAAACCAGTTCACTCTTGTGTTTAAGTTAAATGCTGTTTTATTATAATAGTTTTCGCCCATAAATGAAACTGCACTTTGATAATTTTTCTCTGAAATTTCGTTTTTAGGGTTTGAGCATGATACCATTAATAATACTCCAAAAACTACAACTACTGATTTAAAATATTTCATGTTTTTTTTAATTTTAGATAACTTGAAATCCGTGTGCATACGGATCATCTTCATCATCAATTATGATATTATTATATCCATATACTTTTGCCCAACCTTGAATACTTGGAATAATTGCAGCTTTTCCGCCTAATGTAGTTTCTTCTTCTACACAACCAATAAATTTACTTCCAATAAAACTTTCGTGGATAAATTGTTCGCCTTTTTTTAATTTTCCTTTTGCGTGTAATTGTGCAATTCTGGCTGATGTTCCTGTTCCGCACGGACTTCTATCAATGGCTTTATCGCCATAAAAAACAGCGTTTCTTCCAGAGGATGTTGGGTCAATCGGATTTCCTGTCCACAACAGATGTGTTACATCTCTAATCGTATCATTTTCTGGATGGATGAATTGATTTGGATATTTTTCGTTAATTCTATCTCGAACAACTTGCGAATATTGAATAATTTGTGAAGCTGTAAAATCATGTACACCAGAGAAGTTTTTCTGCGGATCTACAATTGCGTAATAGTTTCCGCCATAAGCAACATCAAAGGTAATTTCTCCTAACTCCGGACAATCAATGGTTAAATTTTCTGCCGTCAAATAACTTTTTACATTGGTTAATTTAACCCAATCTACTTTTTTTCCGGTTTGCCCATATTCTATATGCACCAAACCAGCTGGCGCTTCCATTTTAATTTTTCCTGGAATTTTTGGAGTAATTAAACCTTCTTCAATGGCGATGGTAATGGTTCCAATAGTTCCGTGTCCGCACATTGGCAAACAGCCTGAAGTTTCAATAAACAAAATAGCAAAATCGTTTTCTGGATTGTGAGGCGGAAATAAAATACTTCCACTCATCATATCGTGTCCGCGTGGTTCAAACATCAATCCTTTACGAATCCAATCGTATTCTTTTAAAAAATGCTGACGCTTTTCGCTCATGGTATTTCCAACCAAATTTGGTCCGCCACCAGCAACAACTCTTACTGGATTTCCGCATGTATGTGCATCCACACAAAAAAATGTTTTTCTACTCATTTCTTTTACTATCAATATAATGAAGTACTCTTTTTTCTAAGATTGATAAAGTAACTGTTCCTTCTCCTAAAATTACTTCATGAAATTCTCTAATATTAAATTTATCACCTAAATCAGCTTCTGCTTTTTTACGCATTTCACGGATTTTAATTTCTCCCATTTTATAAGACAATGCTTGTCCTGGCCAAGAAATATAGCGATCTGTTTCTGTAGTAACTTCATGCATAGATAAAGCTGTGTTTGACGCCATATAATCAATCATTTGCTGACGTGTCCAACCTTTTGCATGCACTCCTGTATCAACAACCAATCTACAAGCTCGCCACATTTCATAGGTTAACTGACCAAATTTTTCATACGGAGTTGTATAAATACCCATTTCTTGAACTAAATATTCTGAATACAATCCCCAACCTTCACCAAAAGCTGATAAGTATAAATTTCTTCTAAATCTCGGAATTGTCTCAGGCAATTCATTGTTTAAAGACATTTGTAAATGATGTCCTGGAACAGCTTCGTGTGCTGTTAAAGCCGGAATTGTATACAAAGTTCTACTTGGTAAATTGTAGGTGTTTACCCAATAAAAACCTGCCGAAGTTTCACTTCTAGAACCAGAATATCTTCCGCCTGTATAATTGGGTGCAATTGCAGCAGGAACAGGAACTACGCCATAAGGTTTTCTTGGCAATGTGATAAAGTATTTTGGCAATTCTGCATCAATTCTTTTTGAAATGTCCCTAGCAAACATTAATAATTCTTTCGGAGTTTTTGCATAGAATTGTTCGTCTGTTCTTAAGAATCTTAAAAATTCTGCAAACGAACCTTTAAAGCCTAAATCTTTAACTATTTGTTGCATTTCAGATTTTATTCTTGCTACTTCTTTCAATCCGATTTGATGAATGTCTTCTGCTGTATATTTTGTACTTGTTGTATAATAATTAATTCTGTTTTGATAAAATTCTTTTCCGTTCGGAACTGTACTTACTCCCAAACCTTTTCTTGTATTCGGAAAATATTCCTCTTCAAAAAAGGTTTTAATTTTCTTGTATTGATCTATGGCATTTTTTTGAACACTTATTTTTGCAACTTCAATAATAGAATCTTTTAATTCACTAGAAAGTGATGCTGGTAATTTGTGAAATGGCACATAAAACTCACTCTTTGTAACATCATCTAAAATATGTTTGTTGTAGGTATTATCGTACTTATAAAAAACCGCTTTTGGTTGAGAAATTCCTTCTTTAACTCCAGCTCTTAACAAGTTTAAATTGTAATCAACTCGTTTTGGCAATTCTTTTAATTGATTTAAATATCCAATTATTTGTGCTTTGTTTTTAAAGTTTCTGTTTGCCATTCTACTTAAATTTAAGTGAAAAGCAGATTCATTTGTAATCGGATTTAGATACATTTTAAAAGTATGTGTATCTATTTTATCTTGTAAAACAAACAGTAATAAATCTCTAGAAATTTTATCAGTTTCAGACAAACCATCTACAGAAACAGTAGACAATTTATCTTTTAAATTTGACGCAAAATCTGATTCCGCTTGATAATATTTAATGGTGTTTTCTACAGACTCTGACCTGTTAAAATCATACTTTCTGGACTTTTCATATTCTTTAATAATTGAATTTAATTGATCACTTGACGAATTCTTCTTACAAGCCGAAAAACTTATTAAAAGTAAAAGTCCAAAAAGTTTGATTGTTTTCATATGTCTATATTATTTGTTTTTTATCGGTCACATGTAACTTCCATATAGTCATTCTCTTGGGTATCGACTACTCGTTATGGAAGTTTCATATTCTTAAATTTTATCAGTAGTTTTTATTCCATTAATATTTCTTAAAATTCCAAGCGGATTTTCATTTTTCAATTCATCTGGCAACAAATTGTTTGGCCAAGATTGAAAACTAAATGGTCTCACCCAACGTTTTATAGCATCTACACCCACAGCTGTAAATCTTGAATCTGTTGATGCTGGATAAGGTCCACCGTGTTGCATAGACGGACAAACTTCAACTCCAGTTGGAACGCCATTAAAAATAATTCTTCCAACTCGGTTTTGCAATGCAGAAACAATTCTAGAATTTGAAGAAAGTTCTTTTTCAGTTCCAATAATGGTTCCTGTTAATTGTCCTTCTAAATGTTGTAAAATTTGTTCTAATTGTGCTTCATTATCACAAACTACTAATAAAGAAAATGGACCAAACACTTCTTGATGTAATGTTGGATTGTTTAAAAATGTAGCTCCATCAACTTTAGAAACAATCTGACGTCCATAATTTGCTTTTGAATCTCCTTCAAAATCTGCTAAAACTTCAATTCCTTCTTGAGAAATTACTTTTGATTTATTGCTATTGTATGCACCAACAATATTTGGATGCAACATACAAGTCGGTTCAATTTTTACTATTTCTTCAGCTAAAGTTTGTGCAAACTCATTCAAACCATCACCTTTAATTGCTAATAATAAACCTGGATTTGTACAAAATTGTCCAGATCCTAAAGTAATTGAACCTGCATACGTTTTTGCCCAATCAACCGCTTTTTCTTTTAATGCTTCTGGTAAAATTACAACCGGATTTATACTTCCCATTTCTGCAAAAACCGGAATCGGTTCTGCTCGTTGAGCTGCTAAATCAAACAATGCTCTTCCTCCACGAATACTTCCTGTAAATCCAACTCCTTTTACCTTTGGATGAGAAACCAATTCTTGTCCTACTTCAATTCCGCTACTATTCAAATTAGAAAAAACGCCATTTGGCATTCCTGTTTTTTCTGCTGCTTTTATGATTGCTGATGCAACTAATTCTCCTGTTCCTGCATGCATTGGATGTGATTTTACAATTACCGGACAACCTGCTGCAAAAGCTGCTGCTGAATCTCCACCTGCAGTTGAAAATGCCAACGGAAAATTAGAAGCTCCAAAAACTACAATTGGTCCTATCGGAACATTCATTTTACGTAAATCTACTTTTGGTAATGGTTGTCTTTCTGGCTGAGCAGTATCAATTGTTGCTTCAGACCAAGAACCTTCTTCTACATGAGTTGCAAATGCTCTTAATTGCCCAAGAGTTCTTCCTCTTTCTCCCGCTGCTCTTCCAGCTGGCAAACCAGATTCTGAAGTATAGGTTTCAATTAATTTTTCTCCTAAATTTTCAATTTCTTCTGCAATCGCTCTTAAAAAAACAGCTTTTTCTTTTCCTGATTTTTTAGAATAAATTTCAAAAGCTTCAGAAGCTAATTTTGCTGCTTGATTAATTTCTTCCGAAGTTGCTTCTGTAATTACTGAAGTATTCTCTTTATTTGTTTGCGGATTAAACGTTGTAAATGTTTTTGTTCCTTTTGCAGAAAGTTGATCTCCAATATAATTTTTCCCTGTAACTTGTGTTGCAGTTGTATTCATAATTAATTTGTTTTAGATGAATCTTTTTTTTAAAAATATGTCAAATTAAAATACATAAAGTGCATCAACTTGATAAAGATATTAATTTATGTAGTGTATTATGTTAATAAGCTAATAATAAATCTTTTAATTACAAAAATAGTATTGATTTAATATTTTTTTTGTTTGTTTTTTATCTTGTTGTGGTATTATTTTATCTATTTATATGACTTTACTTGCGTTATGCGTGAATATCGTATATGTTTTGATTTTTTTTTTGGTTATTTTACATAGTTTTACAAAAAACTTACTGACATAATTTTAGACAATAAGAAAATATGATAAAAACAAATAATTCAGATTGGAGGTATAGTGTTATGCCGGCCGTGTTTACATGGCTGAAAGAATCAAAATCAGGCGACCTTGAAATAGACTTAGATGCAACAAAAAAATATGCTGCAGATATTTTAAAAGTTCAAGGAAAAGGCGGAAGCAGAATGGGTGGACTTGTAGGTTCTGGTACTTTGGGTGAGAATAGCTACCTGAGCTCAGAACAACGACTTTCTTTACTTAAAGCTCTTTCTGAGGTTGCTAAAGAATATAATGTACCGTTGATCAGTGGAGCTGCGGCAGAAACTAAAGAAGAGCTTGCTAAAATTGTTGAAGGCCTTGCTACTGTTGGAGTGGATACTGTTATGGTAATGCCACCAAAAACTACAGCAATTCCTTCTGATGAAGAAATGTATGCGTATTATGCGCTTGCTGAAGCAACCGCAAGAGGTGCAGGCGTAACTATTATGCCTTATAACAACCCTGATGCAGCTGGATATCATGAACTTTCAACGGATCTTCTTAGAAGAATTTCTGTTCTTACTAATGTAATTGCTCTTAAAATATCAACGATAGATGTTTCCATTATTGAAACACTCATGTTAGAGAATAAAGATTTAAAAGTTTTAGCAGGAGTCGACACAGTAACTGTATTTGCAGGACTTGCTGGAGCATGTGGAGGAATTACAGGTGTAGGTTGTATCTTCCCAAAAGCTAGTGTTACTATGCAAGAATATGTAGTAAATGGAGAATGGGCTAAGGCAAATCAAATTTCTCAGGCTATGAATTCCATTTCATACCTAGACGCACAGCCGCTACTTATGGAATATCTTAAATATGCTTTTGGAATTCATCATAATGATGCTGATGGAGGACTTAACACCTTTGGTAAGAAATTAACGCAACAGCAAATTGATGATGTCCAAGCAAGATATATCCTAGCTAGAGAAAGACTTGAAGTTCTAGACTTGATATAGACAGATTATTTTAAATATTCAAAAAGAAAAAACTCCATTTTTATGGAGTTTTTTTATGACTAAACACTTTGTACCATAAAGAGAGAATAGATTTAGATTGGATTAGGAACAAAAAATCGGACAAATTTCTAAGGAAAACTTTTTCTTATAATATTTAAATTATTACATAATGATATTATTTTATCTTTTTTTTGTTAAAAAAATTATTTATTGAGTAATATTTGAATACTTTTGAGTTTGAATTTAAGAGTATACTAATGAAAGTTTTACCTTTTCAGATACCAAAATCAAAAAATGTTTCTTTAATTTATCAAGAAGATAAAGGAACTATTCTGTACGATAAATTACATCAACATGAAGAAATTCAGTTGGGTGCAATTTTAAAAGGTGAAGGAAGTATTGTGGTTGGAGATTCGATTAACGAATACAAATCTGGAGATATTTTAATTATTGGAAGCAACTTACCGCACGTGTTTAAAAGCGACACTTCTAATTATACGACTACTTTTATGCAAACCTTGTTTTTTACCAAAACATCTTTTGGAGAAGAGTTCTTTAAATTGGGAGATTTCACAGAAATGCAACAACTTTTTAAAATAAGTGAGTCTGGTGGAATTGTAATAAGCGGCAAGGATGAAATCATAACGCTGTTTTCATCCTTAAAAAAAGCTTCGAACTTTGAGCGCTTTATTATTTTCTTAAAAATTGTAAGCGAGTTATTAAAAGCAGATATACAACCACTTTCTACGTTTATTTATCCAAAAAAATATTCTGATAACGAAGGAAAACGCATGAGTAATATTATGGAGTATACGATGAACAATTTTCAGAAAGAAATTAGTTTACACTCCATTGCCGGAATTTCTTATATGACACCAAATGCTTTTTGTCGGTATTTTAAACAACGAACTAACAAAACTTATTTTCAGTTTTTAATTGAAGTTAGAATTGAAAACGCGTGTAGGTTATTAAAAAATAAAGATTTACTGATTACAGAAATTTCTGAAAAATCTGGATTTAAAAATATTTCTAATTTTAACAGAAAGTTTAAAGACAAAAAAGGCATTACACCTTCTAAATATCGAAGTTTACATTAAGTTTTTATGAGATTCCTCAATCGTTTCCTGCCTACTTGCAGGCAAGCTCATTTCGGAAGGACATTTTAAAGATTTTCTAATTCTGTTTTCAACTTTTTTGTCAATCCTTTTACAACCAAATCATACGAGTGATTTATCAACTCAAAAGCAAAAGTATCAGAAACATCATTGTTTAAGGTAACGGTATTCCAATGTTTTTTACTCATGTGCCAACCTGCATTTACACTTTCATATTCGCCACGTAATTCCTCTGCCCAATCTGGATCGCATTTTAAATTGATGCTCGTTTCTCCTTTTTCCCAATGATTCAATCCTGCCAGCGCAAACATTTTTCCCATCACTTTAAAAACCAACGTAACATCATCAAACGGAAAATGTTCGGTAACACCTTTTTTTGAAATACAATATTCTCTAAGTTGTTCTATGTGCATGTTATTGTTTCTTTTTAAAAACTAAATAGATTATAAAAAACAACGAAATAACTCCAAATAATAAAAAAAAATATTTTCCTAAATACATAAAAATGAGAATCCCAAATCCTTTACTAGAATTAACTCCATCTACTTTGTCTGAAAATAACTGGATAATTCCAGAATTTTCTGTCAAAAAATAAATTATCCAAGAAATTACAGATAAAACTATTATCCTCCAATTATTAAAGAGTTTATACTTCATCTTATTTCAGTAACCTTTCCATTACAATATCTGGATTGTGTAATGCTGTAAATCCAAATTGTTTGTACAAATTATGTGCATCAGATGTTTTCAGCATCCACGTTTTACAATCCTTTAATGCTTCTGCATTGATAATTGCTTCCATCAATTGTTTAGAATAACCTTTTCCTCTGTGCTCTGGCAAAATAAAAACATCCATTAAATAAGCAAAAACGGCATAATCTGTCGCAATTCTTCCAAAACCAATTTGTTGATTGTTTAAATATACACCAAAACACAAACAGTTATCTATCGTGGTTTGTACTTGTTCAATAGTTCTTCCTTTTGCCCAATAAGAATTGGTTAAAAATTGATGAATAACATCGGTTTGTAATTTTGATTTGTCTGTAGAAACGGTAATCATCCTTAATTTTTAATTCCTGTAAATATAAAATAGTAAAACGTTCAATATTATAAAAGTAAAAAAAATCAAAATTTATTTGATAATCTCATACAAAACCGGCTTACTTGGCGTTGCATCGTTTTCAAAAGGCGCAATCATTAAGTTCAGTAAATATTCTCCATCTTCAATGGAATTTGGCACGTAAATAAACTCTGTAATGGTTGCATTCATTCGTATTTCTCCTGAAGTATTCCAAAAAGCATTGTGGGCTAACAGTTTTCCTTCGTCTTTTTCTTTATCTACCGAAGGCAAGTCTATCAATAAATGCTTAATGCCTTTTTCTCTTAGATAAATTGCCGCTTCTTCTAACAAATAAGGCGGATTTGTATTTGAGTAACGCATCTCTTTTTTATCTGTTAAATTTGGCAAAGTTCTAATTACAATAGCATCCCTCTTTTTATTTTTTAATGCTGTTTTTAATTGCTTTTCTGAAATCACAAAATCTCCATTTCTGCTTTCTGGAGCTACAGTTACTAATTCTGCAAGAAAAATAAAGTACTTTAAATTTTTATTTACAGAATGTACTTTTTCTGTAATATGCCCAACACATTCTGTGTGTGTAATATGCGAATGCGGATTAAAATGTATGTTGTTAAAGTTTACAACAGCGCCTTCAGAAACCTTGATTTTTTCTCCTTCAAATTCTTCAGGAAAAATAGCTGGATCATCAATATACCATGCATTGATATTTTTTTTTGACATATCAATAGGAATTGAAATATCTATAGGATTCGAGATGTCTACTTCTATCTTTCTTGAATTATATTCTATAACTGCTTTCATGCTGAACTTGTTTCAGTATCTTTTAAATTAAACTTATTTTCATTATTATAAATCCAAATATATGTTTTTTAAATTAGGGTTTTCTAATTTAGTAAAACAATAAACAGTTCCTGAAACTAGTTCAGGATAAACAAATCACTTGCAATACCATCTGCTAAAAATTTGCCTTTTTTTGTGGTTTTAAGTGTCTTATTATCAATCTTTAATAAGAATTGTTTAATAAATTTTTCTGCGGATGTTAGTAATTTATTTTTATAATCAACTCCGAATTCTGTTTCAATTTCTGCTAAAGAAACGCCCCAAATAGTTCGTAAACCAGTCATAATCGCTTCGTTAAATTGATCATTTTTTGACAACTCTTCCGTTTCATTTGGCAACTTATTTTCTAAAATAGATTTGATGTATTTTATATTATTAGCAACATTCCAACTTCGATGAGTTTTACTAAATGAATGTGCTGAAGGTCCAATTCCGATATATTTTTTTTGGTTCCAATAACTGGTATTGTGTTTCGAAAAGTAAGTAGGTTTCCCGAAGTTCGAAATTTCATAATGCACAAAGCCTTCTTTCTGTGTTTCCTCAACCAAAACATCAAAATGTTGTTTTGCCAATGCTTCATTTAATGGCGGATATTTTCCGTTTTTGATAAACGAATCCAACACGGTATTTGGCTCAACGGTTAATGCATAACTAGAAATATGATGGATGCCAAAATCGAAAACAGTTTGTAAATTTTGTTTCCATTTTTCGATGGACATATTTTGAATTCCGTAAATTAAATCTACTGTAATATTCTCAAAGTGACGCGTCGCCACAGACAAACATTTTTTTGCTTCTTCTGCGTTGTGCGCGCGATTCATCAATTTTAAATCGTCTTCAAAAAAAGATTGCACACCAATACTTAATCTATTTACTGGACTTTTTGCCAACTCTAAAATAACAGATTCAGTTAGATCATCAGGATTAGCCTCTAAGGTAATTTCTGGGTTCTCAATTACTTTATAATTTGTATTAATAGCATCAATGATAGATTCGATTTCATCAACAGACAATAAACTCGGAGTTCCTCCACCAAAATAAATGGTTTCTATGGTTTCGTTTTGTAATTCGTCTTTTCTGATTTCTAACTCTTTTATTAAGCAAGAAATTAATTCATCTTTCTTTTTTAACGAAGTAGAAAAATGAAAATCGCAATAAAAACATGCTTGTTTACAAAATGGTATGTGGATGTAGATTCCGGACATTTATCAGTTATCAGTTTACAGTAGCAGTTATCAGTTATCAGTTATCAGTTATCAGTTATCAGTTATCAGTTATCAAAAATAAATTTTTTAGGAACCTCAATCTAACAATATTCATAGTTTATATGATAATTGTTAACTGTTTATTGATCATTGTTTATTGATTCTGGTAGTTTTTAAAATTGAGAATAATATTTTAGCAATTTCATCTGCTTTTTTAAATAATAATTCAAACTCTGTTTTTGTAATCTCATTACTATCTTTTAATAATGATAGCCAATATTTTGATTCTAAACATTCTTTATAAGCAATTGACATTTTTGCGGAAAAATCTGCTTTAGATATTGCTCCGTTTGCCTCCACGATGTTCGCACCGACTGAAGTTCCGCTACTTAAAACTTGCTTTGACAAAACATATTCCCTGTTCTCTTTAACTATTTTTTTACTTAGTCTTACAATTTCTAAAGCAAAATCATATGATTTATTTTGTAATGGGTTGTTCTTTAATTTCATAGCATTGAAATTTATTAATTGTTGATTCTTTTTAATTACTCATTGACTACTGATAATTGTTAATTATTTATTTGATAAATGTTAATTACCTAATTTTTTAGGATTCTGTTTCACAAAAGCACTCCAACCAGAATAACTTTTACCGCCAACAACTTTTCCTGCATTGTAAAAATGACAAACTGCTGCTGCTAAACCATCGGTTGCATCCAAATTTTTTGGCAATGTTTTTAACTCTAATAAGGATTTTAACATCAATGCGACTTGTTCTTTACTTGCATTTCCGTTTCCAGTAATTGCCATTTTTATTTTCTTTGGCAAATATTCTGTAATCGGGATTTCTCTTGATAAACCTGCTGCCATCGCAACTCCTTGCGCTCTTCCCAATTTCAACATTGATTGTACATTTTTTCCAAAAAAAGGCGCTTCAATTGCAATTTCATCTGGGTTGTATGTATCAATCAATTCGATAGTTCTTTCAAAAATTAGTTTTAGTTTTAGGTAATGATCCGTGTATTTAGTTAAAATCAATTCGTTCATTTGAATGAATTCCATTTTCTTGCCCACAATTTTAATCACACCAAAACCCATAATCGTGGTTCCTGGGTCAATTCCTAATATGATTTTTTCTACCATCAAATTTTAACGTTCTTTGTTATAATGTTCAAATCAGTTTCATACAAATCTAAGCAATTCTTAGCGCTAGTCGTAAAACTTTTTATTGTTATTGGTTGTGGATATTTTATTCATGATAAAATCTTCACAAACCAACAACAGTCAATTTATGATTTTACCTCAATTTTGATAGAAAATCATGTTTTTTCATTAAAAAATGCATTTTTTTTATTGATTTTTACTTTTTTTAATTGGTTTCTAGAAATGTCAAAATGGAAATTATTAGCAAATCAGGTACAAAAAATTTCATTTTATGAAGCTGCAATTCAAAGTTTAGCCTCTTTAACAGCTTCGTTAATTACCCCAAATAGAATTGGAGAATACGGAGCAAAAGCATTGTATTTTAAAAAAACATTGCGAAAAAAAATTGTAGCGTTAAATCTTGTTGGAAACATTTCTCAGCTAATTGTTACCATTGTTTTTGGAGGTATTGGTTGCTTGTATTTGTTTTTTAATTTTAAGATTCAATTTGATTTTACCAATGTAATTTATGCGCTAATTTTTTTCGTTCTTTTAAGTCTACTTTTCTGGTTTATTGATAAAAAGCGTGTTACTATTAAAGGATATTCGTTACCGAATTTTAAAAATAAGATAACACTTTATTCTAAAAAACTATTACAGAAAGTAATGCTTCTTTCGGCACTTCGATATCTAATTTTTTCACATCAATTTTATTTTTTAATACTCATTTTTAATATTGATTTGCCTTATTTAGACGCAATGATGTGTGTGTTTTCAATGTATGTAATTGCATCACTTATTCCGATGTTATCCTTTTTTGATGTGCTTATAAAAGGCTCTGTTGCACTATTAATTTTTTCATTTTTTGAACTTAACGAAACGAATATTTTAGCAATTGTATTATTTATGTGGATTTTCAATTTTGTACTTCCAAGTATTGTTGGAAGCTATTTTGTGCTTACTTTTAATACCAATAAATTAATTCAGAAAAAAGAATGATTCTCATTAGTATTTTGTTTTATAGTTACATCATTTGCATATTTCTTTTTGTAATTGGTTTTTATAAAGTAAAAGAATTCAAAAGGACAAATACTTCAGAAAAGACAGCTTTTTCTGTGATTATTCCGTTTAGAAATGAAGCTAAAAACTTACCAAAACTACTAGATTCAATCCAACATTTAAAATATCGAAAAGAGTTGATCGAGTTTCTTTTTGTTGATGATGATTCAAGTGACAGTTCTGTTGACATTATCAATTGTCATTTCGAGCCTAGCCGAGAAATCTCACAGATACATATCGACTCTACTCGACCAAACATTCGAGTTTTAAAAAATAAAAGAGTTTCTGATTCTCCAAAAAAAGACGCCATTTTAACTGCATTAAAAAACGCAAAAAATAATTGGATTATTACCACTGATGCAGATTGTATTCTGCCAAAAAACTGGCTAAAAACCATCGATAATTTCATCCAATTAAACAATTGCAACATGATTGTTGCTCCA
Source organism: Polaribacter gochangensis (assembly GCF_046224025.1). Classification (NCBI taxonomy): domain Bacteria; kingdom Pseudomonadati; phylum Bacteroidota; class Flavobacteriia; order Flavobacteriales; family Flavobacteriaceae; genus Polaribacter; species Polaribacter gochangensis. The sequence continues at coordinate 151,997 of NZ_JBJXRF010000001.1, forward strand.
GTTTTTTATGAAGGAAACTCAAGCTTTCTACATCAGTTTCAAGAATTGGACTTTATGAGTTTACAAGCAACAACTGTTAGCGGTTTTGGATTGAACATTCCTTTTTTAGCAAATGGAGCAAACCTAATGTACAGAAAAGACATGTTCGAAAAACTAAATGGTTTTGATGGAAACAACAATATTGCTAGTGGCGACGATGTTTTTTTACTAGAAAAATTCATTAGTTTTTATAAAGAGAAAGTTCAATATTTAAAATCTGAAGATGTAATTGTAAAAACGTTTCCTGTAAATACTTTTTCTGAATTGATAGAACAACGGGTTCGTTGGGCTTCAAAAAGCTCAAATTATAAGATGTTTACTGGAAAATTAATTGGCTTTTTTGTTTTGGCTGCAAATGCAATTTTAGCAACTGCTCCTGTGTTGGTCTTATTAAAAATAATGAAGTTAGAAACTTTTATTTTCTACTTTTTATTAAAGCTTTTGTTTGATTATATATTGATTGAAAGAATGGCTATCTTTAATAAGAAGAAGGTTGCTTTTAACCCCTTTTTTAAAAGTAGTTTTGTGTATCCATATTTTACTTTGTTGATTTTTTTAAAATCAATTTTTAGCAATTATCAATGGAAAGAACGAACTTTTAAAAAATAATCTACGGCAGTACTTTAGTAAGGATTGCTTCTGCGTTCATCCATAAATACACCATAATTATTAATAAAATAATAAACACAATTCCTCGTTTAGGATTTGATTTTTTTCGCCCCTTTATTCTTCTAAATTTAATTCTTTTTTCTTCCATTATAAATCCTCTTTATGTTATTCTTGTTGCTCTTAGCATTTCTCTTTTTCCTGGCGGACCATTAAGTCGTTCTACAGAAAAACCAACTTCTTGCATAGCTCTTCGAACGCTTCCTTTGGCGGAATAAGTTACTAAAATTCCGTTTACTTTTAAAGCTTGATACATTTTTTTAAAAATAGCTACTGTCCATAATTGTGGTTGATGTTCTGCTCCAAAAGCATCAAAATAAACAATATCAAACTGTTTTACATCAATAATATCTTTAAAAAATTGTTTTCTTTTTGTCAACCAAAAATTAGACTGAATCTGATGTTTTTCTTCCCAAGTACAATTATGGATTGCATCAAAAATGAATTGTTGGTTTTCAGCTTTTAATTCTGAGACATAATTGAGTTTCGCAACCTCTTTTTTGGTAACAGGATACGCTTCTACTCCAACATAATTGATTGATTTTTCTTTCGCTTGCGCTTCTAAAAAAGTGATAAAACAATTTAAACCTGTTCCAAAACCAATTTCTAAAATTGAAATTTCAGATAAAGAAATTGCATCAAATCCTTTAGAAATAAATACGTGTTTTGATTCTTGAATTGCGCCGTGTGTTGAATGATAATTTTCATTCCAATCTGGTAAATGGATGGTTGTAGAACCATCCGAAGTTAACACAATTTCTCTTTTCAAATTACTGAATTAATAGTTTTTTAATTTTTGGAATTGGTCCAATACACGTAGTTTGGTGACAAGCAATACAACTATTAATTGTGGCATTATGTTTAGAAATTAACGATTCTTCAGAAGTTTCAAAAACTAGCTTCATATGATCTAAATAGAAATTCGAAAACGCTTTAAAATCTGCTGTTCTATCTGTTGAATCTGTTAATTCTGCCGTATGAATCTTTAAAAACTCTTTTGGAAACTCTTTTGGCTGTTTTCCGTCTAAAATTAATTGCTTGTTTTGTGCATTTGTTTCATACATCAATAACATTAAAGCAGCCATTTCTGACTGCTTATAAAAGTTTCCTTTCGGAGTAATTTCTACTTTCTCTTCTTTTTTAGAATTGCATCCAATAAAAAGAAAAAGTGAACATATGAAAATAATCTTTTTCATTATTTTTTCATTAAAACTCCGTCTGCTTCAAATGCAAATTCTAATTTAGGCATGGTAATTTTAGCAATTTCTTCTTTTGTTTTTCCAGCGTCTTCAGCATAATGCTTTAAATCGGCTACAGAAGTTTCTGTAACGTAAGCTTTACCGTTTACAATTACCTCTCTGTCTTTAGCGTCTAACGGCATAAAAAATCCGTAGTCTTTAAAACGAACCATAGTTTGTGTTTCGTCTGTTAAATCTAACTTCATCCAGCAACCTTTTTTAGAACAAACCTCATCAATTTTTGATGCAAATTTCACATTGATAGTATCACCTGCTTTTAACGATTTAAACTTGGCTAACATTGCTTTAGAATCAATAGCATCCTCATTCGAAATCGTTGCTCCAAAAGAATCAAACTTAGTTATAGCTTCGGTTGTCTTTGTTTCACTTTTCTCTTTTGTGTTTTCTTTACAGGCTATAAAAACCAATAAGAAAACAACACACACTTTTAATAGATTTTTCATCATTTTTAATTTTAACACATTTACTACAAATGTAAGGATTTAAACAATAAAATTCGACATTATCTGAGTTTAGAACGTGATAATTTACCTACCTTTGCGACATTAAATTTCTGATTCAAAATGAATTCAACTATAAAAATTACCTCTATTCAAAGTTCTAGGATAGCTTCAGTAGATTTTAACAATTTGCCTTTTGGAACGGTTTTTTCGGACCATATGTTTGTGTGTGATTATAAAGATGGGAAATGGCAAAATCCAACTATTCAACCTTATGCTGCAATTTCTTTAGATCCATCAGCAAAGATTTTCCATTACGGACAATCTATTTTTGAAGGAATGAAAGCCTACAAAGACGCCAATGAAAACACCTTATTATTTAGACCTTTGGACAATTGCAAACGTTTAAATAAATCGGCAGAAAGAATGGTGATTCCACAAGTTCCTGAAGACCTTTTTATGAATGGTTTGAAAAAATTATTAGAAATTGATAACGCTTGGATTCCAACTAACGAAGGAAGCTCTTTATACATAAGACCTTTTATTTTTGCTACAGGAAACGGTTTTCATGCTTCACCTGCAACCGAATATAAATTTATTATTGCAACAGCTCCTTCTGGTGCTTATTTTGCTGGGAAAGTAAAAGTTTTAATTGAAGAAAAATATGCAAGAGCTGCAAATGGTGGCGTTGGATTTGCAAAAGCTGGAGGAAATTATGCTGCGCAATTTTATCCAACTCAATTAGCCATAGAAAAAGGCTACAATCAAGTTATCTGGACAGATGACACAAGTCACGAATATATTGAAGAAGCTGGCGCAATGAATATTTTTGTTAGAATAAACGACACCTTAATTACAAGTCCAACTTCAGATAGAATTTTAGACGGAATTACACGTAAAAGTGTTTTACAAATTGCAAAAGATAACGGCATACATGTTGAAGAACGTAAAATCACTGTAAATGAAGTTGTTGAAGCAGCTAAAAACGGAAATTTAAAAGAATTATTTGGAGCAGGAACAGCAGCTGTAATTTCACCAATTGCTGGTTTTGGATTTAAAGGAGAAGATTTTGAGTTGCCAGAATTAGAAAATTCTTATGCTTCCCAATTAAAAAAGAGAATTACTGACATACAAACTAATAAAGCTGAAGATCCTTACGGATGGAGAGTTCAATTATAGTTTCTATATAAATAAAATAATAAAAAGCATCAATCTTAGATTGATGCTTTTTTTGTAGCTTTCAATTTTAAATTTTATCTAAAATGAAATTAAAAATAGCATTATTAACTTTTATCATTTTTACAATTGGCTGTAAAGTAGAAAATACATCCACAGAAATAATTGAACAAAAAAAACGACAACAATACATCACTATTTTGGGAATTGCTCAAGATGGTGGTTATCCTCATATTGGTTGTCAAAAAGAATGTTGCGCTAATTATTACAACGGAACAAACAAAAGAAAAAGTGTTGTTTCTCTTGGTTTAGTTGATCAACAAAACAAGCAAAAATGGATTTTTGAAGCTACTCCAGATATGCATACGCAATTAGCAAATTTAGAGCAACACCATTTAAAAACGTCAACAATTATTGATGGCGTTTTTCTAACGCACGCACATATTGGTCATTATTCAGGCTTGATGTATTTTGGTAGAGAGGCGTTAGGAAAACAAGGAACCAAAGTATATGCAATGCCTAAAATGAAATCGTTTTTAGAAACTAACGGGCCATGGAGTCAATTGGTTTCAATTAAAAATATTGATATAGAACCTTTGCACAACGATTCTACAATTGTATTAAACAAACAATTAAAAGTAACCCCATTTAGAGTTCCACATAGAGATGAGTTTTCTGAAACTGTAGGATATAAAATTAAAGGACCCAAAAAAATAGCCTTGTTTATTCCGGATATTGACAAATGGCACAAATGGAAAAAGAGCATTATTGATGAAGTTAAAAAAGTTGATTATGCATTTTTAGATGCATCCTTTTTAAAAGATGGAGAAATCAATAGACCAATGTCTGAAATTCCACATCCGTTTACTTCTGAAACCGTTGCCTTATTTAAAAAAGAGTCTTTAGCAACAAAAAACAAAGTGATTTTTATTCATTTTAATCACACAAACCCTACGCTACAAGAAAATAGCAAAGAGCGAAAAGAAATAGAAAAATTAGGTTTTAGACTTGCTTCTGAAGGCAAAAATTACGAATTGTAGATTTAATTAGGTAAAAACTACAACAGCTTTTTTTGTATTTTTAAATTATTTTCAATATATTGAGCTTAGTATGTATCGTTTTTATTGCAAAAAAAACAGCCAATAACTTAAAATTATTATATTTGTTTTTATCAGCCCCAAAGATAGATCATAATTTATTTTTTATCCCCAGTTTAAAAAGTAATGAATGAGTAATAACAACCAAAAAAATAAAATTTTACAAAACACAATTAAGGAACAAGACAAATTTCAACTGTTGTTTAAAACAATGAATCTTGGTGTAACTTACCAAAATTCTAAGGGTGAAATAACAGATGTTAATAATGCTGCTTTAAACATTCTAGGTCTTAGCTTAGACCAAATGCAAGGTAAAACTTCTTTAGATCCTAGTTGGAAATGTATTCATGAAGATGGCTCGGACTATCCCGGAGAAACACATCCAAGTATGATCGCTTTAAAAACAGGAAAACCTGTTTTAAATAAAATCATGGGGATTATAAATTCTAGTGAAAATGACTATCGTTGGATAAAGATAGACGCCATTCCACAATTTAAAGACAAAGAAAAAAAACCTTATCAGGTTTTTACAACATTCGATGATATAACTGAACTTAAAAAAGGGGAATTACTTTTAAAAGAAAACCAAGAGCGATATAATAAATTACAACAAATTGGTAAAGTTGGAAATTGGGAATACAACTTTAAAACTGGTCAACTATGGGCTTCAGAACAAGCGCAAACCATTTTTGGTTTTGATCCAAAAACAGATCAATTAACAGTTGATTTAATTGAGAGCTGTATTATTAACCGCAAATATGTTCGTAAATCAATCACCAACTTTATAAAAAATGGTGGAGAATACAGTTTAGAATATCAAATTAAACCAAAAAATAAAGGTACAATTAGAACGGTTCATTCTACTGCAGAAATATCCTACAATAAAAACGGTAAGCTCTTAAAAATGGTTGGAGTACTACAAGACATCTCCAAAAAAAAGAAAGCTGAAAACAACTTAAAAGAAAGCCAAGAAAATTTCTTTAAAATATTAAAAAACAGTACAGCCCCAATAGTTCTTGCACGTTTAAAAGATTACGAAATTATAAACTCAAATGATGCTGCTGCTAAATTTACTGGTTATTCTAATGATAAATTAATTGGAGCTAAGTTGTTTGACATAGACATTTGGGATTCTAAAAAAGAAAGCAAAATTTTTATTGAAAAAGTAAAAAAAAATGGCAAAGTAAAAAACTATGAAGCTAGTTTTACGATTAAATCTGAAAAAAATAAAATTTGGTTAATTTCTGGAGAAATAATTATAATTAACAATGAAGAGTTTATATTAATTATTGTAGAAAACATTACTGAAACAAGAAAAATTCAGGAGGCTTTAAAACAACAAAATGACTTTGCTTTTGCCTTAACAGAAAACCATCCTGCTGGTATTGTTGCATGTGATGCAGAAGGCAAATTAGTGCTTTTTAATAAAACCGCTAAAAAATGGCATGGTATAGATCTTTTAAAAATACCTCAAGAAGAATGGGCTAAAAACTACGGTTTATATAAATCAAATTCAAAAACTTTACTTAAAACCAGTGAAATTCCTCTGATTAAAGCTTTAAACAATCAAAAGGTTGCAAACCAACAAATGGTTATCAAAGCCAAAAACCAAGAACCAAGACATGTACTTTGCAATGCCTCTACATTTTTTGATAAAGAAGGTAAAAAATTAGGTGCCTTGGTTATTATGAATGATGTGACAGCACAAAAATTAACTGAAAAAGACTTAAAAAGAAGTCAAAAGAAAATTAAAAAAGCGCTTAAAGAAGTTGAACAAAATGAATTCCTGTTAAAAGAATCAGAAAAAATTGCCAATGTTGGTTCTTGGGAAATTAATATCCTTACACAAAAAGTAAGTTGGTCTGATCAGGTTTTTAAGCTTCATGGTTTACCTATTGGTGAACTTCCTTTGCTTGAAAATGCTTTAGATTTTTTTATAGATGGATCTAAAGAAATACTAGAAAAAGCAATTGAAGAAAGTATTGCACAAAACAAAAAATACGATTTAGAATTAAGGTTTCAAAATGCTCAGAAAGAAAAACTTTGGGTCAATACAATTGGGTATCCTGTAACTAATAAAAAAAATGAAGTAGTTGGTATTAGAGGCGTTATACAAGATATTACAGAAAAAAAATTGAGTCGAGAAAAAATTGAGAAAGCATTAGAAGATGTTGAACTGAGTGAGTTTCTTTTAAAAGAATCGGAAAAAATAGCCAATGTTGGTTCTTGGGAAATTGATTTAGCTACCCAGAAAGTAAAATGGTCTGACCAAGTTTTTAAACTTCATGGACTTCCTGTTGGCGAGTACCCTTCTCTTAAAGATGCTATAAATTTTTACACTGGTAAGTCTAAAAAGATATTAACAAAAGCGATAGAAGAAAGTGTTGCACAGAATAAAAAATACGATTTAGAATTAAAATTTCAAAACGCACAAAAAGAAGAACTTTGGATCAATACCATCGGATTTCCTGTAACTAATGAAAAAAATCAAGTAATTGGCTTAAGAGGTGTAATTCAAGATATTACAGAAAGAAAACTAAATAATATTAAAATTAAAGATGCTCTTAAAAAAGCTGAACAAAGCGAGTTTCTCTTGAATGAATCTGGAAGAATAGCTAAAATTGGTGCTTGGGATTTTGATATAGAAACTCAAAAAGTACGTTGGTCTAACCAAGTATTTAAAATCTATGGAATACCAATTGGTGAAATTCCTACTTTTGAGATAGCCTTATGCCATTATGTAGACGGCTCAAGAGAAATACTTGAAAAAGCTCTTGAACATAGTATTAAAAATAATGAAAAATTCGATTTAGAGCTAAGATTTAAAAACGCTCAAAATCAAAAAATTTGGGTAAATTCAATTGGGTATCCTACGACAAATGATAAGGGAGAGGTAATAGGATTAAGAGGAGTAATTCAAGATATTACTGAACATAAATTAACAAGAGCTAAAGTTGCAAAAAGCCAGGAAATGCAAAGTTTATTAGCCAACCACACTAGTGATATTATTTGTTTGCAAGAAGAAGATAGTACTTTTAGATATATCACCCCATCTATAAAAAACATTTTAGGATACGAACAGACTGAATTTATCGGTAAAACTATTTTTAAAATAGTACACAAAGAAGACCTTGACGACTTAAAAGAAACCATGAAAAATGAAATTTTTAAAGGCCAATATAAAGAAGCATACACCTTTAGAGTTCGTCATAAAAAAGGACATTATGTTTGGCTAGAGTTTTTATCATCTCCTGTATATAAAAATAAAAAAATAAGTTATTTTGTTACTTCTGCAAGAGATATCACACAATGGATTTTAGCCAAAGAAAGAATTCAAAAATATCAAACATCTCTTCAAAAATTAACAAGTGAGATTACATTAATTGAAGAAAAACAGAAGAAAAAAATAGCATCTAACATACACGATCATCTTAGCCAATCTTTAGTGATTTCTAAAATGAAAATTAATCAATTAAAAAAAGATTCTAAACTAGAGGGAATTAACAACGGCTTAAAATTTATTGAAGATCATATTTCTGAAGCTCTAGAAAACAGTCGTAAAATTACTTTTGAACTTTCTCCTCCAGTGTTATATCAATTAGGTATTATTGAAGCTGTAAGTTGGTTGTTGGATGATTTAGAAGCCAAACATAAAATTAAATTTAAACTAGAAACAAAAAACACTAATTTTAAACTTAGTGAAATAAAATCTATAATACTTTATAGAAGCATTCAAGAGGTTTTAACAAATGCTATCAAATACGCCAAAGCATCTTTAATAACTATACATATTAATAAAAATTTAGACCAAGTTGATATTGATATTATAGATGACGGTTTAGGTTTTGACACCTCTATTCTTAATAATGGTCATAAAAACAAAACAGGTTCTGGATTTGGTTTATTTGCTGTTCAAGAAAAAATAAGAAATGTAGAAGGAACATTTACTATTACGTCCGAAATAAACAAAGGAACAAGTGTAAAAATTTCAATACCTTTATAAAAAAGCCTTACCTAATCACAACATATAATAAGAAGCTAATTAAAAATTTTCACCAAGACATTGTACATTTCAAAACGGTAAAGAACTTAAAAACTTGACCTTAGCTATTATTTTTTATGAACATCTACTTTATAAGTAAAATTAGACTCCTTTGATAAAGGTGACAACTGATAATTTGAAAATAGATTCAGAAAAAAAAATACTAATTTTTGAAATTTAACTCTAACCGTCAAAAAAAACTGTGGCTTTTTCATAATAAGTAGAATAGTTTGGGGGTTATTAAAAAGTAAAAAGTAATTTTTTACATATATTTACTCCAAATCTATACCTAAACAGATTGCGAATCAATAGGGAATTTTCTTATTTATTATTTTAGGCGCTTATAAATTGCTAAAAAAATGAAAAAAACCTATTATTGCTATGCTTGTTTATTTCTTGCCAAGTATATTCTCAAGATGATTTTATTGAAAATGTAAACCCAAGAACAAGTCGCCCATTTGGAATTAATTTCAACATCTATGGTCCGTCAATACTTGGTTTATCAACAGATTACTACATCAACTCTAAAACAAATTTAGAAGTAGGAGTTGGATTATTTTATAAATCCAAAAATAAATATTGAAGCAGGAATTGGGTATTCAGGAATCTCTTTAGGAAGTGCATATCATTTTTATGGAGATAGAGCAGTTAAAAAATGGACTCCATATTTAGGCTTTTTCCTAGGTCATAAATTTAAAGAATATCCATTCTTAAATGATCAAGGCGAACCACGATACAAAAAAAGTGGTGCTTACATCCCTATTGGTATTCAGTATTTAAACCATGATGGGTTTACAATTCGTTTTGAAATGGAATTACAAAGCTTTGGATTATTGTATTCTGGAGGAATAAAAGTTGGCTACCATTTTTAAGAAATTAATTTCTAATGCTCCAAATTTCGTGCATAGCATCACCTTTGCTTGAAAATCCTTTATGATTCCATGTTTCATCTTTTAACGTATAATCAAAAGATAAGCTAATTCCTGCTTTAGAATCATCCCTAGAAAAGAATTCTATATTTTCTGTATATTTTCCATTTATAGTTGTGTATGTTCCGCCGCCAGTTCCCATAAATTGTTTGGTTTCTGTATTGTAAGCAATCCATTGAAATCGGGTTCCCGATAATACTTTCATTGTTTTTCTTGGCCCAGAAGTGTCTCGCATTTGAGTTTTTCCATCTCTAATTCTACCCGACATTAACCAAGCACCTTGTAGTTTTCCTGGAGTTCCGTTATCAATTCTTTTCAGTTTTATATCACTACCAACAATTTCCATTTCAGCATCTGTAATAATAACTTTAAAACTTATTTCAGTGCCTACTCGTTCTGGATTAGTTGTGTCGAATTCTATTTTTTCTGTCATGGTGTCTCCAGCTAACCTCCAAGAACCACCGTTTGTTGCAATAAACTTTCCTGTTTCAGCTTCGAAACTTGTCATTACTTGATATCCATCAGCAAAAATAACTACACTTCTTATTTGCTCCCCTTTTTCTGATTCGGAATACCCTTCCCAAGCGCCAATAATGTTTTGAGATTTAGCACCTACAGACATTAAAACACAAATTAATGCAATAACTATTTTTTTCATGATGTTTTATTTTTAAGTTTTAAACTTCAATAAATATATTGTTTTTTTATTTATCTAATACCCTAGCAATGTTTGGTTTAAAATAATTTGGCCCTTTCAAGACTTTTCCATCTTCACGATAAATTGGTTTACCCTCTTCGCCTAATTTGCTCATATTAGATCTTTGAATCTCATCAAAGACTTCTTCAATTTTATCTTGCATTCCGTGTTCTATAATTGTTCCGCATAAAATGTACAGCATATCACCAAGTGCATCTGCAACCTCTACCAAATCATTGTTCTGAGCAGCTTCTAAGTATTCTTCATTTTCTTCTTTCATTAAATTAAAACGCAATAGGTTTCTATCTTCTCCTATACTAGCTGTTGGCGTATCATTTATCCCTAATTTAAATGCTGTGTGAAATTCGTGTACTGCTGCGATTCTTTTTTTCATGTTTATTTCGTTTATATGTATAGATGTTGCTTTAAAATGAAATACTGTCTTAGTTAAATTTGTATTTTTGCTTAAAAATACGATTTTATGTTTACCAAAGGTCAATTAATTTTTGCTGGAGTTTTTGCTTTTTCTTTTATTATTCTAATGATATGGAGTTACAGAAAAGACATTGCCAACCATAAAAAACACTATAAAAACACTGCATTAAAAGTTGGTTTTTGGATATTTATTGCCGTTGCTATTTTTAGTGCGATTCGTATTTACAGTAAAAGTTAATTTACAAGTGGCTTAATAACAAAAACAATCTACTGAATGATCATTTACCATTCCGGTTGCTTGCATAAATGCATAAATAATTGTTGAACCGACAAACTTGAATCCACGTTTTTTCAACTCTTTGGAGATGACATCAGAAAGGGCAGTTGTAGCTGGAACCTCTTCTCTTGTTATAAAAGAATTTTTAATTGGTTTGCCGTCAACATACTTCCAAATAAATTTAGAAAACGAACCAAATTCTTTCTGAATCTCCAGGAACAATTGTGCATTTGTAATGGCTGATTTTATTTTTAATTTATTTCTAATGATTCCTTCATTTACTAGCAATTCTTCAAATTTATCTTGTTGGTAATTGGCTATTTTTTTATAATCGAAATTATCAAAAGCTGCTCTAAAATTTTCACGTTTTTTTAAAATAGTTATCCAACTTAAACCTGCTTGAAAAGTTTCTAATAATAAAAATTCAAACAAGGTTTTATCATCATACACAGGTTTTCCCCATTCGTTATCATGATATTCTATATATAATGGGTCGTTATTTACCCAAAAACATCTTTTTTGCATTAATAGTTTATTTTGATTGGTTTAATTGCTTCTTGTCTTTCGTTTACGTAAGTGTGTTTTCCATCACCAAAAGACCCCGCTTCTTCTAACATAATTCTAATATTTTTTTGCCATTCTTTAATCGGCACAGTCACATTTAATTCTATTGCATACACCGTATTATTATGCAGCGGATAATCTCCACGAACAGGAACGCCTCCTTGAGAATCCCACATTCCAATTGTTGTTCCGGCACTATGCCCAAAAAGTCCTAAAGGATGAGAATAAATGGATGGTTGTAATCCTTCTTTTTTTGCTTGTTGTAGTGATGCTGCTAAAATTTCGTTTCCGGTTTTTCCTGTTTGCATATTTGTGGTTAAAACATCTTGTAAACGATTTCCTTTTGCAAAAGCCTCCGCTAAAAAAGTTGGAACTTCAGTTTCTTCTTTTCCTAACACATAGGCGTGTTGCTGACAATCGGTATGTAAACCAATATAGCTAATTCCAAAATCGCAATGCAACAAATCACCAGGTAAAATCACTTGATTGTCTTTGGCTTTTGAAAATGAATAAATATGAGATTTTAACGGCACTTTGCTTCGTTGAATATCTACTGTTGGATGAAACCAAGTTGACAAACCTAAATCTGTAACTTTTTGACGCATCCACCAAACAACATCATCCGTAGTTGTTTCTCCTGGTTTTATCACATTATTTGTAAAAGCTTCATCAATAATATCATGTGTGATTTTTACGAGTTTTTGAAATAATTCCATTTCTTTTGGAGTTCTCGTTTCTATCCATCCAATGGCTAATTTTTCTGCGGATACAATTTTTTGTTGATTTTCTTTTGATAAATTTTCTATAAACTCATCGTGATCAGTTTTTACCAAACCATCTGCCAACGCAAAATGTTTAGAAATATTGACGCCGATTTTAGTCGGATTTCTTTCTTCAATAATTTTGCTTAATGCTTTCCATTGATTAGGTTCTTTCTCTTTATTCCAAGCCGATTTAATATTTTTACCAACATCGTATCTTGCAACTGCTAATTTTTCAATAGTATTATTTTCTTTATTGCGATAAAAAACTAAAATGGTTCTTCTTCTTGCATTGAGCCAAACCGAAGGCAACATGGTTTTAATTACTGGATCTTCGTTGTATTCTCTAGAAATAACAACCCACATATCAATATCCGTTTCATCCATTAATTTTGGAAGAAGATGGTTAAACCTATCTTCAATAATTTCGTCTCGTACTATTGCTCTATCTTTTTCGTCTAAGATGTTGTAGGTAGATTTTTTTATTTCTGGTTGATTACAAGAAATGAAAACAATCATTATAAATAATTGAAAAATAATTTTACGCATGGTATAAAGTTTGATGCTGAAAATTAATGTTAAAACTCGAATAAATCAATGTTTTTTAAATTATTTTTTCGACCTTCACTAAATAAATTACTGATTATGAAACAACTAAAATTTTATGTGTATTTTTTTACTTTTACCTTTCTTATTGTTAGTTGTGGATCTTATCCAGCAAAAAATAATACAACTGTAAAAGAACAACCTGTAGTAATTTCTAATGAAACTTTAGAATACGAAATTATTATTATAGACCCAGGCTTTACCTCTTTTTTAAATACTCAAGCCAGACCAAAAGAATATTATTCTGAATCGTATTTAAAAAATAAAAACAGAGTGTATGTAAATGTTTGGAATAGTAGAGTTAGAAATCCACAACGATATGATTCTCGTATTTACGAAAACGTAATCGATTATCAAACAAATGTTGATTACGGTTTAGATGTAAATTATAAACTTTTTTGGTATTTTAAATTTGCAGAGCAGAAATATAGAATGAAACTCGACAACTAAAAAGACCTCTTTTTATAGCTGATAAAGCTATATTTATATTTGTTTTTTTCGTCCGGAGAAAAATCTTCTCTAGAAAATTCTTGCCAAATATCAGCATCAATTTCTGGAAAAAAAACATCGGCATCAAAAGAATGATGTACTTGTGTAATATCTAATTGATCTACTAAATTAGAAGCGATAGCTTGTTTGTAAATTTGCGCTCCGCCAATAATAAAAACATGTTCATCTTCTTTAGCAACGTCTATTGCTTTCTCAATACTATCAACAACAATACAACCTTCTGCTTTGTATTTTTTATTTCTGGTGATAATAACTGTGGTTCTGTTTGGCAATGGTTTTCCAATAGATTCAAACGTATTTCTTCCCATCAAAATATGATGACCAGTAGTTACTTTTTTAAAGCGTTTTAAATCGGCAGGTAAATGCCAAATTAAATCGTTGTTTTTACCTAATGCATTGTTATTTGCAATTGCTGCAATGATTGTAATTGTACTCATAATTAAACAGCAACTTTTCCTTTAATATGTGGATGTGGATTGTAATCTACCAACTCAAAATCTTCAAATTTAAAATCAAAAATCGATGTAACTTCTGGGTTGATTTTCATTTTAGGTAACGATCGTAATTCTCTAGACAATTGCAATTCTAATTGCTCTACATGGTTATCATAGATGTGCGCATCACCAAATGTGTGAATAAATTCTCCTGCTTCGTAACCACAAACTTGTGCTATCATCATGGTAAACAAGGCATAACTTGCAATGTTAAACGGAACACCTAAAAAGATATCTGCGCTACGTTGATATAATTGACACGATAACTTTCCGTCAGCTACATAAAACTGAAAGAACGCATGACACGGCGGCAAAGCGGCTTTTCCGTTAGCAACATTTTCTGAAAATGAAACAGAAGTATCTGGTAAAACGGATGGATTCCAAGCAGAAACCATCATTCTTCTAGAATTAGGATTCTTTTTTAAGGTAGTAATTACTTCTTGCAACTGATCAATATCATCGCTATTCCAATTACGCCATTGATGTCCGTAAACCGGACCTAAATCTCCGTTTTCATCAGCCCAATCGTTCCAAATTCTAACTCCGTTTTCCTGTAAATACTTAATGTTTGTATCACCATTTATAAACCATAATAATTCATAAATAATCGACTTTAAGTGTAATTTTTTGGTTGTTACCATAGGAAAACCTTCACTTAAATCAAAACGCATTTGATATCCAAAAACACTTTTAGTTCCAGTTCCTGTTCTGTCTCCTTTTTCGTTTCCGTTTTCTAAAACGTGCTTCACTAAATCTAAATATTGTTTCATATTTTAGGTAAATGGTTAAAGTTTAGATTGATTGTATTTATTAAGGATGAAATCCGTCTTTGTAAAATTTGAATTTTATCAATAGTCAAATTTAATTCTTTCTCTTCAATAAAATTTAAATCTGAACATAAAATTAAATGCGATTCTAACTCATAAGCAGATCCTAAACTAAATTGTAAAAATCTAATAAAATCTTTTTGAGAATCCTTTGCGCTTCCTTCCGCAATATTTGCAGGTATGGAAATTACACATCTATTAATTTGAGAAATTAATCCAAATTTTTCTGAAGAAGGCAATTTTGATGTGATGATATAAACTTCTTTAACCAAAAACCTAGCATCATTCCAAACATCAAGTTTCCTAAAGTTTCTCATACTTTCACCTTTCTACTTTTACTTTTAGCTCAACCCTTTTTATCCAATAATCATCCCAGCAATAGTAGCAGACATTAAAGATGCAATTGTTCCACCAATCAACGCTTTCATTCCAAATTCTGACAACACTTTTCTTTGTCCTGGTGCTAAAGATCCTATTCCACCTATTTGAATTCCAATGGATGCAAAGTTTGCAAAACCACACAGCATATAAGTTGCCATAATAATTGACTTTTCATAATTTAAATGAACTACGTTAGCCACATTTTTTAATTCTGCCAATTGTATATAACCAACAAACTCACTGGCTACTAATTTAATTCCAAGTAATTGCCCCATCATTGCCATATCATCAGTTGCAACACCTATTAACCACATTAAAGGCGCAAAAAGATATCCTAACATAAACTCTAAAGAAAAACTTTTATATGAGGTGTTTCCTGCAACCCAATCATTTAAAGAAGTGATATCTCCTATCCAACCTAAAACTCCATTCATCATTGCAATAAATGCAACAAAAACCAACAACATTGCTCCGACATTGACTGCTAACCGCAATCCTTCAGTTGTTCCGTTTGCAATTGAGTCTAAAATATTTGAACCAATTTTTTCACTAGAAACCTTTACGTCGGTATTTACTTTTTCTACCTGAGGATATAATATTTTTGAAATTACAATTGCTCCTGGTGCTGCCATTACAGAAGCTGCTAATAAATGTTTTGCAAATTGCAATCTTAACAAAGGATCATCACCTCCTAAAAAGCCAATATAAGCTGCCAAAACTGCTCCGGCTACAGTTGCCATTCCGCCAATCATTACCAATAGCATTTCTGACTTATTCATTTTTTCTAAATAAGCCTTGATCAATAATGGAGCTTCAGTTTGTCCTAAAAAAATATTTCCAGCAACAGACAAACTTTCTGCTCCAGATATTTTTAGCACTTTTGCTAATGACCATGCCAATGCTTTAACAATTTTCTGAATCCATCCTAAATAAAATAAGACAGATGTTAATGCAGAGAAAAAGATGATTGTTGGTAAAACTTGAAACGCAAAAATGTATCCAAATTTATCCATATCAACTACCAACCCTTCAAACAAAAATTTACTTCCGGCTCTTGTAAAATCTAGAACGCTTACAAATAAACCACCAACCCATTCAAATATATTCTGAATAAAAGTTACTTTAAGTACACCAACAGCTATTAATAATTGAGCGGTCAAACCAATCCCTACAGTTTTCCAATCAATATTTTTTTTGTTACAAGAAAACAAAAATGCGATTACAATTAAAGAAATCATTCCTAAAACACCGCGCCATAAGTTGCTAAATGAAAATCCTTGACTTGGTATTATTTCTGATGCTATTTCTGGTGTTGTTTGAGAAAACATTGAAACTGAAACAAAGCAGAAAATGATAAATAATATTTTTTTCATAATAGGTTGTTGGTTTTTTTAAGAGCGTTTACTTATTTCATCTCTAATTTTTGCTGCTAGTTCGTAGTTCTCATTCGCTACAGCAGCATCTAATTCTTTATATAATTCTTTAAGTGATTTTTGAGCTGAATCTTCTTCAGAAGTTTCTGAAATAATATCCTCCATCAACTCATCAGTATCTAATTCTGGTTCATCTAAAGACAATTCTTCTTCTACTTTTAAATAAATTCCGGCTTTATCTAAAATAGTTTCATATGTATAAATTGGAGCATTAAAGCGAACTGCAATTGCAATTGCATCTGATGTTCTTGTATCTATAATTTCTTCAACACCATCTTTTTCTGAAATTAGGCTAGAAAAGAAAACGCCATCAACTAATTTATGAATAATAACTTGCTTGATATTGATAAAATATCTGTCAGCAAAAGTTTTAAATAAATCGTGAGTTAAGGGTCTTGGTGGTCTAATTTCTTTTTCTAAAGCGATGGCAATAGATTGTGCTTCAAAAGCGCCAATAATTATTGGCAAAGTTCTATCTCCTCCTATCTCACTCAATACCAGAGCATAGGCCCCAGTTTGTGTTTGACTATAAGAAATACCTTTAATTGTTAGTTTTATCAAACTCATTTATTTTCAATCTTCATAAAAGGAAAAAAGGCTGTCTAAATTGGCAAAACCTAATTTTAGACAGCCCTTTTATGGGCACAATTTACTAAAAATATTGAGTTGACTTCTAATTTATTTTAAAAGAAAAAAATACAACTCGTTTTTTATTAAATAGTTGTTATTTATGATTGCTTAAAAACTTTTAATTTTTCTATTAAAGCTGGTACTACTTCAAAAGCATCTCCTACAATTCCGTAATCTGCTGCTTTAAAAAATGGTGCTTCAGGGTCTGTATTAATAACCACTTTAACTTTTGAAGCATTAATTCCTGCTAAATGTTGAATTGCTCCAGAAATTCCGATTGCAATATATAAATTAGAAGCAACTGGCTTACCTGTTTGACCAACGTGTTCTCCATGTGGTCTCCAACCTAAATCAGAAACAGGCTTAGAACACGCAGTTGCAGCGCCTAAAACCTCAGCTAATTCCTCTATCATTCCCCAATTTTCTGGACCTTTTAATCCTCGACCAGCAGAAACGACAATATCTGCATCAGCAATTGTTACTTTTCCTGAAGCCTTATCTATACTTACAGATTTTACTCCTAAATCAGCATCAGAAATCTGAGCATCAAAGTTTTCTGTTGTTCCGCTTACAGCATTTTCGTGAGCTCCATAAGAATTCTTTGCCAAACCTATTACTTTAGTTTCTGTTGCAATGGTTGTATTAGAAAATGCTTTGTTAGAAAACGCTTTTCTTTTTACTGTAAAAGGATTTGTAGAACTTGGCAACGCAACAACATTTGATGCATAACCTGCATTTAAATGTACTGCTGCAATTGGTGCTAAGTACAATCCGTTTACACTAGAATCTATAATTACTACACTAGCATTTTCTTTTGATGCAACTTGTTCTAAAACAGAAGCAAAAGCTTTTGCATTAAAAGTTGCTAATTGATCATTAGAAACAGCAACTACTTTTTCTGCTCCGTATGTATATAATTCTGATGCATCTGCAACATTAATTGTTACAGCTACGATATTTGAACCTAATTGTTCTGCTACTTTTTTACCGTAAGAAACGACTTCAAAAGCAGATTTTTTAAATTTTCCTTCCGATGAATCGGCAAATACTAAAACTGACATATGTTAATAAGATTTTTAGACTTTTTGATTTTTAGATTTTGAGCTCTTGACTTATTCCTTTTAAATCACTTTAGCTTCGTTGTGCAATAAATTGATTAACTCATCAATATTATCTGCATCTACTAATTTAACTGCACCTTTTGCCGCTGGTTTTTCAAATGAAGTAGATGCTGTTTGTGCTGCAACATCTGTCGCTTCAACAACTGACAATGGTTTTTTACGCGCCATCATAATTCCTCTCATATTCGGAATTCTTAAATCTTTTTCTTCGACCAAACCTTTTTGACCTGCAATCACTAAAGGTAAATCTGCAGAAACTTTTTCACTACCACCATCAATTTCCCTTACAGCTGATGCTGTGTTTCCTTCAATTTCTAAACCAGTACAACCATTTACAAAATTAAAATCTAAGATTGTTGCCAACATGCCTGGAACCATTCCGCCATTATAATCAATAGATTCTCTTCCTGCTAAAACCAAATCATAGTTTCCGCTTTTTACAACTTCTGCCAATTGTTTTGCTACGAAAAATCCATCAGTAGCATCTGCGTTTACTCTAATTGCATCATCTGCTCCGATTGCTAAAGCTTTACGCAACGTTGGCTCTGTAGTTGCATTCCCAACATTTACAACTGTAACAGTTGCTCCTTGTTTTTCTTTAAACCACATGGCACGCGTTAAACTAAATTCATCATATGGATTGATTACAAATTGCACTCCGCTTGTATCAAACTTCGTGTCATTATCTGTAAAGTTAATTTTGGATGTGGTATCAGGTACATGACTGATACAAACTAATATCTTCATCTAATTCTATTTTTGAAAATTATTTCATTATTTATCGCTACGAATTTATGACATTTTTTTCAATTTATTATGCATGCATAGTAAATTTTTCAATAAATCTGAACATAAAAATGAAAATACATAAAAAAACAGCTATTTACTATTACAATAGCAAGTTATAATATTAATTTTTATATTTTTGCTTCACTTAATTTAAGATGAAATTAAAGAATGAAAACAGTTCAGTTTAGAGAAGCGATTTGCGAAGCAATGAGCGAAGAAATGCGCAGAGATGAAAGCATTTATTTAATGGGTGAAGAAGTTGCAGAATATAATGGGGCTTATAAAGCAAGTAAAGGAATGCTAGACGAGTTTGGAGCAAAGAGAGTTATTGACACTCCGATTGCTGAACTTGGATTTGCCGGAATCGCCATTGGATCTGCCATGAACGGAAACAGACCAATTGTAGAATACATGACGTTTAACTTTTCTTTAGTTGGAATTGATCAAATAATAAACAACGCAGCAAAAATTAGACAAATGTCTGGCGGACAATTTAATTGTCCGATTGTTTTTCGCGGACCAACTGGTTCTGCTGGTCAATTAGGAGCTACACACTCTCAAGCTTTTGAAAATTGGTTTGCAAACACACCTGGTTTAAAAGTAATCGTTCCTTCAAACCCTTATGATGCTAAAGGTTTGCTAAAAGCTGCCATAAGGGATGACGATCCTGTAATTTTTATGGAATCTGAGCAAATGTATGGTGACAAAATGGAAATTCCAGAAGGAGAATATATATTGCCAATTGGTGTGGCAGAGATAAAAAGAGAAGGAACAGACGTTACGATTGTTTCTTTCGGAAAAATCATCAAAGAAGCATACAAAGCTGCTGAAGAATTAGCAAAAGAAAATATTTCTGTAGAAATTATCGATTTAAGAACTGTTCGCCCGATGGATCATGATGCAATAATTAAATCTGTTAAGAAAACAAACCGATTGGTTGTTTTAGAAGAAGCTTGGCCATTTGCGAGTGTTGCTTCAGAAATAACTTATAGAATTCAGGATGAAGCATTCGATTATTTAGACGCTCCAATTAAAAGAATTACAACTGCAGATACTCCTGCGCCGTATTCACCTGTTTTATTAGAAGAATGGTTGCCTAATTCTAATGATGTTATAAAGGCTGTAAAAGAAGTTTTGTATATTTAGTAAAATTTAAACACATTTAAAATCCTTTTTATCATTTTATATTAAAAAGGATTTTTTTTTGCCATGAAAAAATTTGTCCCAATTTTATTCCTATTTGTGTGTATTGTTAGTAATGCACAACTGAAAATTTCTGGGCAAATAGTAGATGTTAATAATGAACCTTTACCTTATGTAAATGTTTATTTTAAAAACACTACAAACGGTGTTGTTACAGATTTTGATGGTAGATTTCAATTAACCTCACCAAAAAAACGCGGCAGCTTAGAAATTTCTTCTGTAGGTTTTGAAACACTCTCTTTAAAATACAATTCAAAAAAAACATATTTTAAAATTATCTTAAAAGAAACAAGTAATGTTTTAGATGAAATTGTAATTGTTTCTAAACCAAAAAAACGCCTTAAAAAGAAAGAAAATCCCGCTTACCGAATTTTAAAAGAAGTGTGGAGTCGTAAAAAGAAAAATGGACTAAAGCTTGTAAAAGCATATCAATACAAAAAAACACAAACTACAGAAGTAGGTTTAAATAATTTAGATTCGCTTTTTTTAAAAAATATTTTTAAAAAAGAATACAAAGAGGTTTTAAAAGAATTGCCCCCAAATGATGATGGCATCAATTACTACATTCCTCTCTTTTTAAGTGAAACCGTTACAAGTATTTACGGAAATAATTCTTTAAACATCGAAAGGGAAGATATTGAAGCAGAGAAAAACGATGGTGTTAATAAAGATGGCTTTGTTTTCGAAAGAATGTCTAACACATTTAATGATATTGATATTCATAAAAACAATATTGAAATACTAAAAAAATCATTTGTAAGTCCTATTTCTACAACTGGTTTTGAAACCTACGACTACGTTTTACACGATAGTATTACTGTAAACAATAAAAAAACGTATGCAATTTATTTTTTCCCAAGAAGAGATGGAGACTTAGCCTTTGAAGGTTTTTTGTGGGTGGCTGATAAAAACTTTTCTATCACAAAAATTAAAATGAAAATTCATAAAGACATCAATCTAAATTTTGTTAGAAGATTGTCTTTCGAAAAAGAATTTACCATAAAAGATGATAGTATTTATCTGCCAAAAAAAGATATTTATACTGGAGATTTTACACTTACAGATAAAAATGACAACAATAAGGGGCTAACTATTAAGAAAACTAGTTCCTATTCTGATTACGTTTTTGATAAAAAATTATCCGATAATTTTTACTCAGAAAAAATTATTCGTTACAAACCAAAACAGTTTGATAAAAATGAAATTTACTGGGATAGCGTTCATAAATCAACAGATAAAAAAAGTACTTATCAACTTATAAATTCGGTAAAAAACAAGAAAAAAATAAAGCAGATAAGCGGAGTTTTAAACACACTGTCTACAGGATATTTTTCACTCGGATCAACCTTACAATTTGGACAATATTGGAACACCATTGTGAAAAACAGTGTAGAAGGTTTAAAAATAAAATTAGGGTATAGAACTTTTACAACAACTGATGACCGCTTTAGAGTAAGTGGTTTTGTTGGTTATGGAACAAAAGACAAAAGATATAAATTTGGTACAGAAGTAAAATATTTAGTCAACTACAAACCTAGAATAGCAGTTGGAGCTTCTTACTTGAAAGACATTGAACAACTAGGAGGAAAATTACTTAGCACAAACGGATTAAATGCAAATGTTTTTGATCCAAATGCCTTGTTTTCTAGAGGAGATAATTATTTTCTATCAGATGTAAATAGAACAGCATTAAAATTTGATATTGAAATTAAGAAAAACCTTCATTTCGGAATTTCTGCAGCTCATAATGTTATAAAAAGTGCTTCTCCAACATATTTCTCAGTAGATTATTTAGATGATAATAACAACATTCAGTCTGAAGTGACCGATGTAAGCACAGATGTTTATATCGCTTATACTCCAGGGAGATTTGAATACGGATTTGGCGTAGAACAAAAAATGGGAAGAAATCTTTTTCCTTCTTTGGTTGTAAATTATCATAGAGGCTACAAAGGCTTTTTAAATGGTGATTTTAATTATGATAAAATTCAATTTAAATACAGCCAACCAATACTTTTAGGCAAAATAGGAATGCTAATTGCAACGGTTGATGGCGGAAAAACTTTCGGAAAAGTTCCAATTACATTATTAAGTCCCATTCCTGCAAATCAAACGTATTGGTTAACAAAAAACACTTTTTCGTTAATGAATTACTATGATTTTGTAACAGATACTTATATTTCTGGACATTTCGAACATCATTTTAATGGATTTGTTTTAAATAGAATGCCATTAATAAAGCATTTAAAACTTCGTAGTTTACTTACTTTTAAAACAGTTTACGGAACCATTTCTGATGAAAATATTGCCATCAACAAATCAAATATTACCTATGCTGCACCAACAGATAAACTTTATTACGAATATGGTGTTGGGCTAGAAAACATTGGCTATAAAGACATCCGCCCGTTAAGAGTAGATTTTATTTGGCGAGGAAAACATACAAGTGTAAACGGATTACCTTCTCCGAGTTTTGCAGTTCGTATTGGTATAAAAGCTGGGTTTTAATAAAAAATAAGCATTATTTTATAGTTTAAAAACCTTAAAATATTACTACTTTTGTCGTCCGAAAAAAACATAGAAATACCTAGACATGACTGCAAAAGAAAAAAAAACATTTGATGTATTAATAGAAATCCCAAAAGGAAGTAGAAACAAATACGAATACGATTTTGATTTACATAAAATCCGCTTCGACAGAATGTTATTTTCTTCAATGATGTATCCTGCAGATTATGGATTTATTCCAGAAACGCTTGCTTTAGATGGCGATCCACTAGATGTATTAGTTCTAGGTTCAGAACCAACATTTCCAATGTGTGTAATGGAAGTAAAACCTATTGGCGTTTTTCACATGGCAGATGAAAAAGGACCCGATGAAAAAATTATTTGTGTTCCTGTTTCTGATCCAATCTGGAATGAGCTAAGTGATTTGTCTGATATGAATCCACACCAAGTAAAAGAAATTACACATTTTTTTCAAGTTTACAAAGATTTAGAAAAAAAGAAAGTAGATGTTGGTGGTTGGGGCAATGCTTCTGAAGCTTATGATATTGTTGATAAATGCATCGACAGATACGAAAAAAGTGAACACAAAAAGACTGGGAATTTTACTATTTAAGTGTCCCTATGTTACTTTAAAATTAAAAAGCCTTACAATCTAATTTGTAAGGCTTTTTCTTTCTCATTGATTTTGTTATATTTACGACCATTAAAAACTAATCTAAACAAAATAAATATGGGATCAATGATGATTTACATGCCAATAGTATTGGCAGCATTAGGATTAATTTACATGTTAATCAAAAAATCTTGGGTAATGAAGCAAGATGCAGGTGACGGAAAAATGAAGGAAATTTCTGATCACATTTATGAAGGAGCGCTCGCTTTTTTAAATGCTGAATATAGACTTTTAGCAATTTTTGTAATAATCGTAAGTATTTTATTAGCCGCAGTATCCTTTATAGTACCAACTACACACTGGCTAATTGTAGTTGCATTTATTTTCGGAGCAGTGTTTTCGGCTTATGCTGGAAATATTGGAATGAAAATCGCTACAAAAACAAATGTAAGAACTACACAAGCAGCAAGAACTAGTTTGCCAAATGCATTAAAAATCTCTTTTGGAGGTGGAACTGTAATGGGATTAGGTGTTGCTGGTTTAGCTGTATTAGGACTAACAGCGTTCTTTATAATTTTCTTTCACTTTTTTATGGGAGGCGAATGGACTAATACAATGGACATGACTATCGTTTTAGAAACTTTAGCTGGATTCTCATTAGGAGCTGAATCTATTGCATTGTTTGCAAGAGTTGGTGGAGGAATCTATACAAAAGCTGCTGATGTTGGTGCAGATTTAGTTGGTAAAGTAGAAGCTGGGATTCCTGAAGATGATCCAAGAAACCCTGCTACAATTGCTGATAATGTTGGAGACAATGTTGGAGATGTTGCTGGAATGGGAGCAGATTTATTTGGATCGTATGTAGCAACAGTTTTAGCTGCAATGGTTCTTGGTAATTATGTAATTAAAGATATGGGTGGTTCTATTTCTGATGCATTCGGAGGAATTGGACCAATTCTATTGCCAATGGCAATTGCTGGTGCAGGAATTATTATTTCTATCATAGGAACGATGTTGGTGAAAATAAAAAGTAACGATGCTAAAGAAGCTCAAGTTATGGGAGCTTTAAACATTGGAAACTGGACATCAATTATTTTAGTTGCTGTGTCATGTTTTGGTTTAGTGACTTGGATGTTGCCAGAAACAATGAAAATGAATTTCTTTGGTGAAGGTTTACAAGAAATTTCATCAATGCGTGTATTCTATGCAACCTTAGTAGGTTTAGTTGTAGGAGCTGTTATTTCTTCTGTTACAGAATATTACACAGGATTAGGTAAAAAACCAATTTTAAATATTGTACAACAATCTAGTACTGGTGCAGGAACAAATATCATTGCTGGTTTAGCTACTGGGATGATTTCTACATTCCCTTCAGTTTTATTATTTGCGGGTGCAATTTGGGCATCCTATGCTTTTGCAGGGTTTTACGGAGTAGCTTTAGCTGCTTCTGCAATGATGGCAACAACTGCGATGCAATTAGCAATTGATGCATTTGGACCAATTTCTGATAACGCAGGTGGAATCGCTGAAATGAGTGAGCAAGAGCCAATCGTTAGAGAACGTACAGATATTTTAGATTCAGTTGGTAACACAACTGCTGCAACCGGAAAAGGTTTTGCAATCGCTTCTGCTGCTTTAACATCATTAGCATTATTTGCTGCGTATGTTACGTTTACTGGAATAGACGGAATTAACATTTTTAAAGCTCCGGTTTTAGCAATGTTATTTGTTGGTGGAATGGTTCCTGTAGTATTTTCTGCTTTGGCAATGAATGCTGTTGGTAAAGCTGCCATGGAAATGGTAGAAGAAGTTCGTCGTCAGTTTAGAGATATTCCTGGAATTATGGAAGGAACTGGGAAACCAGAGTACGATAAATGTGTGGCTATTTCTACTGAAGCATCATTAAGAGAAATGATGTTACCAGGATTATTAACTATCGGATTTCCGTTAATCATTGCTTTTGTTCCAATGCTATTTGGAATGGATAATTTAGCCATTGCTGAAATGCTAGGTGGTTATATGGCTGGAGTTACCGTATCGGGTGTACTTTGGGCAATCTTCCAAAATAATGCAGGTGGAGCTTGGGATAACGCAAAGAAATCTTTTGAAGCCGGAGTTGAAATTAACGGAGAAATGACCTACAAAGGTTCTGAAGCGCATAAAGCTGCAGTAACTGGAGATACAGTTGGAGATCCTTTTAAGGATACTTCTGGACCATCAATGAATATTTTAATTAAATTAACTTGTTTAATTGGATTGGTAATTGCTCCGATTTTAGGAGGACATACTTCTGACACTAAACAGTCAGATGTAAATGTTAAAGTTTGGATTGATAAAGATGGGACAAAACACGAAATTAAAAATAATGCAACTTTAATTGCTGATAATGATGCAAATCACAACACAAAAGAAATAAATGTAGAAATGAAAAAAGGTGAAGGTAATTTGGTTACTGCAACTGTTTCTATAATTACTACTGTTGATGGAAAAAAGGTTAAGACTACTCAAGATATTAAAGGTACAGAAGCTGAAGTAAAAACTAAAATTGATGAACTATATGGAGAGAAATCTGAATCTCATACAAAAATGAAAAAAATCATAAAGAAAGAAGTTCATGAAGAAAAACATGACAATTAATTCTTGAATTCAACTCATAAAAAAAGCATCTCAATTGAGATGCTTTTTTATGCTTTATGGTTTGGTCTACATTAGTGGTCCACCAGCCATAATTTCTTCATTTGCATAGTCTTCAAACTGTGCAAAGTTTTTTCTAAATGAATTTGCAAGCTCTAACGCTTTATTATCATAAGAAGCTTTATCTGCCCAAGTATCTTTTGGATTTAAAACTTCATTTGGCACATCCTCACAATTTGTTGGCATTGAAAGTCCAAAGATTGGGTGCTGTATAAATTCAACATTATCAAGTCTTCCCTCTAAAGCTTCTGTAATCATTGCACGAGTGTACTTTAATTTCATTCTGCTTCCTGTTCCGTAAGAACCGCCTGTCCAACCTGTGTTAATCAACCAAACATTTACGTTTGATTCTTTCATTTTATTACTAAGCATTTCTGCATAACGTGTTGGGTGTAACGGCATAAATGGCGCTCCAAAACACGCTGAAAAACTTGGTGTTGGTTCATCTATTCCTGCTTCAGTTCCAGCAACTTTTGCCGTATAACCAGAAATAAAATGATAGGCCGCTTGGCCTGGTGTTAATTTTGAGATTGGAGGTAACACCCCAAATGCATCAGCAGTTAAGAAAAATATATTTTTTGGGTTTTTCCCAATTGATCCTGGCTGAATATTATCAATATGATAAATTGGATAACTAACCCTTGTATTTTGCGTGATAGAAGTATCTTCAAAATCTACTTCTCCATTTTTTTTAAGAATTACATTTTCTAAAATTGCTCCTTTCTTTATCGCATGAAAAATGTCTGGTTCTTTTTCTTCAGTTAAATCAATTACTTTAGCGTAACAACCACCTTCAAAATTAAAAACTGTGTTTTCATTTGTCCATCCGTGTTCGTCATCTCCAATTAATCTTCTGTCTGGATCTGCAGACAATGTTGTTTTTCCTGTTCCAGACAATCCAAAGAAAATTGCAGTATCTCCTTTTTTACCAACATTCGCTGAACAATGCATTGGTAATGTATTTTTATCAACAGGTAAAATAAAGTTTAATGCAGAGAAAATTCCTTTTTTAATTTCTCCTGTATAACCTGTTCCTCCAATTAATGCAATTTTTTTAGAAAAGTTTAAAATTGCAAAGTTATGCTGTCTTGTTCCATCAATTGCTGGATCCGCCATAAAACCTGGCGCATTAATCACAGTCCATTCTGGAGAAAAAGTCTTTAGTTCTTCTGTAGTTGGCCTCAAAAACATATTGTGGGCAAACATATTGCTCCAAGGATATTCATTTACAACTCTAATATTAAGTTTGTATTTTTCATCAGCACAAGCGTAACTGTCTCTAACAAAAATTTCCTTCCCAGATAAATAATCTGTTACTCTTTTATATAATTTATCGAATTTATCTGTTTCAAAAGGGATATTGATATTTCCCCACCAAACTTCATCTTTTGTAATATCGTCTTTTACTATAAAGCGATCTTTAGGTGATCTCCCTGTAAATTCTCCTGTGTTAACAGCTAAAGCTCCAGAAGAAACTTCTACTCCTTGTTCTTTTTCAATAGTTGATGCATGTAATTCATCAGAAGTTAAATTGTAATGAGTTGTTGCATTTTTAATTCCTAAACTATCTAGTGAAATTGATTTTGAATCAAGATTTACCATGTTTAATTTTTAAGTTATATATTTAGTTGTGTTAAATAATAAGGAACAAAAATACAGATTATTTTTACAAAGATTTAGCCTTTTCAAATTTTTATCAACTTTTTATTGTTCATTACTTTTAAAAAAACTAATAGCCATCTGCAACCAACCTAACATTAAAAACACACCTCCTAAAGGTGTAATAAACCAACTATCTTTAGCAGAAACCCCAAGTAAATGGATTGCATAAATAGATCCTGAAAAGAACAAAATCCCAACAAAAAACAACCAACTTATTCGATTTTTTTGCTTTGCAGTAAATCCTTGATACGTGTTTACAAATAGCAACACAATTATATGATACATTTGATAACGAACTGCAGTTTCAAAACTACTCATCCCATCTGCTGTTAATATTTCTGACAATGCATGCGCCCCAAAAGCTCCTAAAATTATTGTTATAATTCCTAAAATAGAAGTAATTGTTAAATTTTTATTCATTTTTTTGATTTTTGTTTTATTTCAAACTTTTCTAAATGAATTGTGTATTTTAGCTAAACATTATTTACACGATTCGCAACCGTAAAACTAGTTATAAAATAATAAAATGAGAAACCTGTTAATTATTGGAGCTGGTAAATCTAGTTCTTCACTTATAAAATATTTACTAGACATCTCTTCAGATGAAAATTTACACATCACAATTGGAGATATTTCCATAGAAGACATCAATAATCGAATTGAAAAGCATAAAAACCTAACTGTCATTCAGCTTGATGTTTTTAATAAAGTGCATAGAGAAGCCGAAATAAAAAAGGCAGATATTATTATTTCGATGCTGCCTGCAAGATTCCATTTAGAAGTTGCAAAAGATTGTATTCAATTTCAAAAAAACATGGTAACTGCTTCTTACATTTCTGATGAAATGAAAGCACTAGATGCTGAAGTTAAAAAAAACGGTTTGGTTTTTATGAATGAAATCGGTGTCGATCCTGGTATCGATCACATGAGTGCAATGCAAGTCATTGATAAAATTCACGCTAAAGGCGGAAAAATGTTATTATTCGAATCTTTTACTGGCGGATTGGTTGCCCCAGAAAGTGATACTAATTTATGGAATTATAAATTTACTTGGAACCCAAGAAACGTTGTAACAGCTGGACAAGGAGGCGCTGCGATGTTTATCCAGGAAGGAACTTACAAATACATTCCGTATCATAAATTATTTAGAAGGACTGAGTTTTTACAAATAAATGGAAGTGGAAAATTTGAAGCATACGCCAACAGAGATTCATTAAAATACAGATCTATTTACGGTTTAGAAGACATTCCTACAATGTACAGAGGAACCATTAGAAAGGTTGGTTTTTCTAGAGCCTGGAATATTTTCATTCAATTAGGAATGACAGATGACACCTATACAATTGAAAACTCAGAACACATGAGTTATCGTGATTTTGTGAATTTATTTTTAGCATATAGCCCAACAGACTCAGTAGAATTAAAACTGCGCTCCTATTTAAAAATTGACCAAGATGATGTGATGTGGGAAAAATTAATTGAGCTAAATATATTTAGTCCAACAAAAATAATTGGCTTAAAAAATGCAACTCCAGCTCAAATTTTACAAAAAATATTAATGGATAAATGGACGCTTTCTGAGGATGACAAAGACATGATTGTGATGCACCATAAATTTGGTTACGAATTAAATGGTAAAAAGCAACAAATAGAAAGCAGCATGGTTGCTATTGGAGAGAATCAAACCTACACAGCAATGGCAAAAACGGTTGGTTTACCTGTTGCAATTGCTGCTTTAAAAATTTTAAACGGAGACATTAAAACGCCTGGTGTTTTAAGACCAATTTCTAAAGAAGTCTATGAGCCAATTTTAAAAGAATTAGAAAGCTTTGGTATTTCATTTACCGAAAAAGAAGTTCCTTATTTGGGTTACAATCCAGAAAATGTAATTGGATAAGTTGTTGTCATTGCGAGGAACGAAGCAATCTCTTTTAAATTATTACTAATTACGATGAGATTGGAACGTCATTCTTCCTCGCAATGACAGTCAAAAAATCATTACATTTTTAAATAAAAATCTTTGGTCAGATTGCTATACGCTTCGGTGTATTGATGTCTTCCTTTTTCAATAATTAAAACTTCTTCTTGAGTTTCTTTTTTACCAAAAGAAAAACACATCAAACTTCTTTTAATTTTTGAAGCATCTGTTCCTTTTACACGACAAATTCTAATTGGAAATAAGTTGTTTTGACCTGCAATTTTAATAAAATTTTCTTCTTCTTTAAACGGGATTATCACAGAAAACTCGCCTGATTCTGAAAGTGTTTTTGAAACACCCAACAATAAATTTTCAAAAGTAAGCGATGATGTAAATCGTGCTTTATTTCTAGCTTTATTTTCGGTTTCAAAAGCATCCATATAAAATGGCGGATTAGAAATAATCAAATCGTATTTTTCTTCTTGGTCTTCCATTTCATTCATAAATTCTTCAAAAGACGAATGGTAACAAAACAACCTGTCTGACCAATCGCTTCGTTCAAAATTCTCTACACATTGCTCATATCCATTCTCATCAATTTCAACCGCATCAATTGTAGTTGCATCAGAGCGTTGTGCCAACATTAGCGCGACAATTCCTGTTCCTGCGCCAATATCTAAAATTGTATTTGGGTGTTTATCTAGAGAACACCAGGCGCCGAGTAAGACTGCATCTGTTCCAACTTTCATCGCTGTTTTATCTTGATGAATAGCAAACTCTTTAAATTGAAATGGTTGACTCAATATTTCTAATCTTAAATCAAAAATTCCGCGAAAATTAACGCAGAACTTTTAAAAATTTATACTTTTAAACTTAGTACTCTCTTGCAGAGAGGAAGGGATTCGAACCCTCGATACGTTGCCGTATACACACTTTCCAGGCGTGCGCCTTCGACCACTCGGCCACCTCTCTTTATTCTGATCTTGTTTCAGAATCTGTATAATAATGAACTTAAATTTATAAGTTCCTAAACTAAATTTAGGATAAATACAATTCAATCAATCCTTTTGGAGTTTCTACTTCAATAATGTTATTTTCTCTATCCACTTTTTTTATAAAATCATCAATCATCGGAATAAAAACTTCCTTATCTCCATTTTTGATTTCAAACAAAGGTTGTGCAGTTTTATCGTTTATTCCTTCAATGGTACCAACCAATCCGTAATGTATATCAACTGCTTTAAAGCCAATTATTTCATGAAAATAAAATTTATTTCCAGATAATTTTGGCAGTAAATCTAGCGGCAAATACACATCGGCTTTTAAAATACCATCCGCTTCTTCTTCGGTGTACACATCTTCAAACTGAACACGTAGTTGATTTCCTTTTTGAAGTAAACTTTTTTCAATAAAAAAAGGAATCAAATTATTGCCTAAATCGACAAAAATTGATTCCATTTCTTGATACAGTTCAGGTTCGTCGGTATCTAACTTGATAACCACTTCTCCTTTGAAACTGTGTTTTCTAACGATTTTGCCTAAATAAAAACAATCTTCTTTACGCATCATAAATCGTTAATGTTTTGAATTACTCTGCAGATTTCTCTTCAGTAGTTTCTTCTGTAGCAGCTTCTTCAACAACCTCTTCAGTTGTAGCTTCTGCAGCAACTTTTTCTGCTTCTAATGCAGCCTCAGCAGCTTCTTTTTCTGCAACAATTGCAGCTTCAGCTTCTTTAGCAGCATTTACACGAGCTTCGTTTACAGCTTTTTCTGCTGCTAATGCAGTAGCTTTTGCTTCTTCTTGCTCTTTTGTTAATCCTTCTTTTTTAGCAGTAATTCTAGTTGCTTTTTCTTCTAACCAAGCAGCAAACTTTGCTTCTGCTTGTTCTTCAGTTAAAGCTCCTTTACGAACTCCACCAGCTAAATGATTTTTTAACATTGCACCTTTGTAAGATAAAATTGCTCTCGCAGTATCTGTAGGTTGCGCTCCGTTTTGTAACCATTTTACAGCACCATCAACATCTAAATCAATAATTGCCGGATTTACATTAGGATTGTAAGTTCCTAATTTTTCTAAGAATTTACCATCTCTTTTTGCACGAGCATCAGCTGCTACGATAGAATAAAATGGTTTTCCTTTTTTACCGTGTCTTTGTAATCTAATTTTTACTGGCATTTTTGTTAATTTTTTAAGGTTCTCGACCTTGATTATTAAAATTCTTATTATCTCGTAATAAGCGGGTGCAAATATACAAAAATATTTTTCAAACTAAAGTTAGAAAACCAATTAAAAATCAAGGATTTAAAATCAATAGAACCTCTGCTTTGAATTGTTGATAAAACTAGATAAAATCTACGGAAGGTATGTACTCGCTACTTTTTGATAAGATATAAGTTGTGCTTGAATCCAAACTTCATTTTCACCCAATTCTTTTGCCATAATTTCTGCAACAACAGGTGCTACATCAAGACTCGTTTTTGCATCAAGAAATAAGAGGCGTGTTCTTCTTGCTAAAAAATCTTCAATTGTTTTGGCCTTTTCATTTCGAACTGCAAAAACAATTTGTGCTTTTATAATTGAATACTCTTTATGTAATTTTTCTTTTAATTCAGGATTCTCAGCACTTATTTTATTTATTTTTAAAGCATCAGACCCATAAATACTCAACGCTTTAAAAATTTTAGAATTTTCATGAAAACCATTCAACTGTAATTTATGCGTTTCTGACTTTACTCTCGGCAAACCCGCAAAAGTAGAAGCTTTATTTACAACATCTTTTGCCATTTTTCGATAGGTTGTCCATTTTCCTCCTAAAATACTAACCAATCCGTTTTCGCTAATCTCTATTTGATGTTCTCTAGAAATTTCAGAAGAACTTTCAGAAGCATCATTTTTTACCAAAGGTCGTAAACCAGAAAAAATACTTTTAATATCTTTTCTAGTTGGATCTTTAGTAAGGTATTTAGCCGTGTGATTCAACAAAAAACTAATTTCTTCTTCTGTAGAAACAGGATCAAGATTGTATTCTTGAACTTCAACATCTGTCGTTCCAATTAACAATTTATCGTGCCAAGGAACAGCAAATAAAACACGTCCGTCTTTGGTATGAGGAATCATAATTGCAGTTTCTCCTTTTAAGAAACTCTTATCCAACACAATATGAGTACCTCTACTACCCGTCATTCTGTTGTTTACACCTGAAAGATCTTTTTTTCGAACGGCATCTGCAAAAACTCCCGTTGCATTGACCACTACTTTTGCCTTAATTTCAAAGGTCGATTTTGTCTGCACATCTTTAATAATTCCGCCACTAATTTTAGCATTCTTTTTGGTCAGCGAAATTAATTCTGTGTAATTCAATAAAGTAGCACCTTGATTTTCTGCCGTTAATAACATACTCATAAGAAGACGTGTGTCGTCAAATTGTCCATCATGATACAAAATGCCTCCTTGTAATCCTTCTTGTTCTATCGTAGGTAAATAAGAAATGGTTTCTTCTTTGGATAAAAACTCAGATTTCCCAAACCCTTCTTTACCAGCAAGCAGGTCGTACAACTTAAGTCCGATTCCATAAAATGGACTTTCCCACCAATCGTATGTCGGAACTACAAAATTTAAATCGTGTACAATATGAGGTGCGTTCTTTTTTAAAATCGCGCGTTCTTTCAACGATTCTAAAACTAAAGAAATATTTCCTTGTTGCAAATAGCGAACGCCTCCATGAATTAATTTGGTGCTTTTACTTGAGGTTCCTTTTCCGAAATCACTTTGCTCAACAAGCAATGTTTTATAACCTCTAGAAGCTGCATCAATTGCGACTCCAACTCCTGTTGCTCCGCCACCAATGATTAAAACATCCCAATGCGTTTCTTCTAATTCTTTATTATTCATGAATTTTGCACTTTTAAAGTTGATCTAAAATCCATTTTGGCCTGTCCGTTGTAATGGCATCAACACCTAATTTTAAAAAATATTTTGCTAAGTCCACTGAATTAGTTGACCAAATATACAAAAGCAAGTTTGCTGATTTCACAGTACTTACAAAGTTTTTATCAGCAATTTTACCTGCCCAAACATCGATGCCGTCTAAATTAGCTTGTTTCGTTTTTTTTAGAATTGATTCAATTCCAATATACTCTTTTTTGGTCTCATTTGTATAATCTAAATCCAATAACCAAAGGGATTTGTAGTTTGGAAAACTTTTTTTAACTTCAGAAATAACACCATAATCAAAACAAATAAACTCTAAAAAAACATCAGAATAGGTTGCTATTTCTCGTTTTAAAATCGGAATAATTTCTTTTCCGCATTTTATTTCGATAATCAAAGTGCTTTCTTTCGGAATCGTTTTAAGAACTTCTTTTAAAGTTGGTATTTTATCAACACCGGTTTCTACACCAACTTCTAAACCCTTCAATTCTACTAAAGTTTGATCTTTAACCAAAGTATCTTTTCCTGTGAGTCGTTTGGTATTTTCATCATGAATAACAACAATTTGATGGTCTTTTGACAGATGTACATCAATTTCTACTTTTTTAACACCCAAGTTCCAAGCTAGTTGAATAGCAGAAAGTGTGTTTTCTGGAGCGTTAAAAGAAGCGCCTCGATGCGCAATAATTTGCGAAGTAAAATCTTTCATCTTTTTGTGTTTCGTAAAGATATAGAATATAGTCGTTTTAACACTTAATTTGATTCTATAATTGTTAACAACTATTACCGTTTCTTCACTTAAAAAAATATCAAAAAAAAGTATCTTTAAAGTCTCTAAAAATACAATTTAAAATCATTTATGTACTTAATTTTTGATACCGAAACAACGGGCTTACCCAAAAGCTGGAATGCACCAATTACCGACACAGATAATTGGCCAAGATGTATTCAAATTGCTTGGCAGTTGCATGACGAACTCGGGAATTTAATAGAACATAATGATTTTTTAATTCAGCCAAACGGATTTAACATTCCGTATGACGCTGAAAGAATTCACGGAATTTCTACGGAGCTAGCTCAAGAACAAGGGATTTCTTTAGCAGAAAGTTTGCAGTTATTTAATGAAGCATTGCAAAAAACCAAGTTTATTGTTGGTCAAAATGTTGGTTTTGACATCAATATTATGGGATGTGAATTCCATCGTTTAGGTATTGAAAATAACTTAACCAAATTACCACTTTTAGATACCTGTACTGAGAAAACAGCATTGATGTGTCAACTTCCTGGCGGAAGATATGGCAAGTTTAAACTACCAACCTTAACAGAGTTACACAAACATTTATTTGGGCAAGATTTTGCTGAAGCACACAACGCAACAGCCGATGTTGAGGCTACAACACGTTGTTTTTTAGAATTGATTCGTTTACGAGAATTTACCAAAGAAGAATTAGATGTTGATGAAAGTTATTTTCAAAAATTCTCTGAAGCAAACCCTAAACCAATTCAAGTAATTGGCTTAAAACACATCAACCTAAAAAAAGAAAGTGGAAAAATAAGAAAACGTGCAGAAGCAAAAAAAGATGCCGATACCACAGCAGTTTCTACTAAAAATATTGCAGCTTTAGAGGATGTGCAATTTGCACATTTACACAATCACACTCAGTTTTCTGTTCTACAATCTACCATGCAAATCAGCAATATTGTAAAGACTGCTGCAAAAGACAACATGTCTGCGATTGCCCTAACTGACACCGGAAATATGATGGCCGCTTTTCATTTTGTTAGCGCTGTTTTAAATCATAATAAAGCTGCAAAAGCAAAAAATAAAGAATTAGAAGCTGAAGGAGAAACACCTACCGAAACAATTTTAAAACCCATAGTGGGTTGCGAATTTAATATTTGTGAAAATCATTTAGACAAAAGCAAAAAAGACAACGGCTATCAAGTTGTTCTGCTGGCAAAAAACAAAAAAGGTTATCACAACTTAGCAAAAATGTCGTCCATTGCATTTGTAGATGGTTTCTATTATGTACCAAGAATTGATAAAGCAATTGTAGAAAAATACAAAGAAGATATTATAGTACTTACTGGGAATTTATACGGAGAAGTTCCAAGTAAAATATTAAACATAGGAGAAAAACAAGCTGAAGAAGCGTTGCTTTGGTGGAAAGCTGTTTTTAAAGATGATTTCTATATCGAGTTAATGCGTCATGGACAAGAAGATGAAAAGATTGTCAATGAAACCTTATTAAAATTCTCTAGAAAACACCATATAAAAATCGTTGCCTCCAACAATACTTTTTATTTAGAAAAAGCAGATGCCAATGCGCACGATATCTTATTGTGTGTAAAAGACGGAGAAAAACAAGCAACGCCAAAAGGTCGTGGAAGAGGTTATCGTTACGGCTTGCCAAACGATGAATACTTTTTCAAATCTTCAAATGAAATGAAGCAATTATTTGCTGATTTACCAGAAGCAATTTCTAACATTCAAGAAGTTGTTGATAAAGTAGAGCCTTATACGTTAGCAAGAGATGTTTTATTACCTGCTTTTGATATTCCAAAAGAGTTTCAAGATGAAAAAGACGCAGAAGATGGCGGAAAAAGAGGAGAAAATAATTACTTACGTCATTTAACCTACGAAGGTGCAAAAAAACGATACGGAGAAATAACAGAAACTATTGGAGAACGCTTAGATTTTGAATTGTCTGTAATTGAAAAAACAGGATATCCTGGTTATTTTTTAATTGTAGAAGATTTTATTAGAGAAGCCAGAAATATGGATGTTGCCGTTGGTCCTGGTCGTGGTTCTGCTGCAGGATCTGTTGTTGCGTATTGCTTGTGGATTACCAATTTAGACCCAATTAAATACGATTTACTTTTTGAGCGTTTCTTAAATCCAGAACGTGTTTCGATGCCAGATATCGATATCGATTTTGATGATGAAGGACGTGGAAAAGTAATGGATTATGTAATTAATAAATACGGCGCCAACCAAGTTGCCCAAATTATTACCATCGGAACGATGGCTGCAAAATCATCTATTAGAGATACTGCAAGGGTGTTGGATTTACCACTTTTTGAAGCCGACAGAATTGCAAAGTTAATACCCGGCATGAAACTGAGTAAAATCTTTTCTTTGGACGAAAAACAGCTCAAAGAAAAACTGCGTTCAGAAGAAATTGAATTGGTAAACGAACTTAAAAAATTATCTGAAGGAAATGATTTAAGTGCAGAAACCATCAACAAGGCACGTGTTTTAGAAGGCTCTGTTCGCAATACCGGAATTCACGCTTGTGGTGTCATTATTACGCCATCAGACATTACAAACTTTGTTCCTGTTACGCTTGCCAAAGATTCTGACATGTATGTTACACAATTCGACAACTCAGTTGTGGAAAGTGCAGGATTGTTAAAAATGGATTTCTTAGGATTAAAAACGTTAACCCTAATTAAACATACTGTAAAAATTGTAAAAGCGAAACACGGAGTTGAATTAGATCCAGAAAACTTTCCGTTGGATGATGAAAAAACGTATGAATTGTTTCAACGTGGAGAAACGGTTGGAATTTTCCAATACGAATCGCCCGGAATGCAAAAACACATGCGCGCTTTAAAACCAACTGTTTTTGCCGATTTAATTGCAATGAATGCATTGTATAGACCTGGACCAATGGAATATATTCCGTCTTTTATCAACAGAAAACACGGAACAGAAGATATTGAGTATGATTTGCCAGCAATGGAAGAATACTTGGCAGAAACTTACGGAATTACAGTCTACCAAGAGCAAGTAATGTTGCTATCGCAAAAGTTAGCAAATTTCACCAAAGGTGAAGCCGATGTTTTGCGTAAAGCAATGGGAAAAAAACAAGCTTCTGTACTTGCTAAAATGAAACCAAAGTTTATTGAGCAAGCGAGTAAAAATGGGCATGACGCAGAAAAATTAGAGAAAATTTGGAAAGATTGGGAGGCATTTGCAAGTTATGCTTTTAACAAATCTCACTCCACTTGCTATGCTTGGATTGCTTATCAAACTGCTTACTTAAAAGCACATTATCCGGCTGAATATATGGCCTCAGTGTTGTCTAATAACATGAACGACATTAAATCGGTTTCCTTTTTTATGGAAGAATGTAAGCGTTCTGGATTAACGGTTTTAGGTCCAGATATTAACGAATCGTATTCTAAGTTTTCTGTAAACAAAGAAGGAAATATTCGCTTTGGAATGGCGGCAATTAAAGGTGTTGGGAGCTCGGCTGTAAAAGCGATTATTGATGAACGTAAAAAAAATGGTTCTTTCGAATCTATTTTTGATGTTGCAAAACGTGTTGATTTGCGTGTTGCCAATAAGAAAGCTTTTGACGGATTAATTTTAGCGGGCGGATTTGACTCTTTTAAAGACACGCATAGAGCACAGTATTTTGCTCAAGACGAAAAAGGACAAACTTTTATTGAGAAGGCTTTACGATATGGAAACAAATATCAAGAAGGAGAAAATTCTTCACAAGTTTCTTTGTTTGGCGAAGCTTCAGATATTCAATTACCTGAACCTATTATTCCAGAATGTGAAACTTGGAGCACAATGGAAACACTTGGGAAAGAAAAAGAAGTAGTCGGGATTTATATTTCTGCACATCCTTTAGATGATTTTAAAAATGAATTATCTTTTTGCAACGCCAATTTATCTCATTTCAAAGGCGATCTTACGAAGTATGTGGGCATGAATTTGTCTTTTGCAGGAATTATTACCGATGTTCAACATCGAGTTTCTAAAGCTGGAAAAGGTTGGGCAACTTTCTTCATAGAAGATTATTACAACAATAATGAGTTTCGAATTTTTGGTGAAGAATATTTAAAATTTAGACATTTCTTAGTTCCTAATTCTTTCTTATTTGTAAAAACAGTTATTAAAGCAGGTTGGGCAAATAAAAACACCGGAATTGTTGGTGAACCAAGATTGCAGTTTACAGAATTCAAATTATTGCACGACACGATGGATGAAATGTGTAAAAAAATCACCATTCAAATTCCTGTTGAAGAAGTAACAGAAAACAGAATTAACAACTTACAACAATTATTAGCAACGAATCCTGGCAAACAAAGTTTGTATTTTACAATTTGGGATAAAAAAGAAAAAATAGAACTGAATTTACCAAGCAGAACTCCTAAAATAAAAATTACAAATGAATTGTTGACTAAGCTAGAAAAAGAGCAAGTTACTTTTAAGTTAAATTAACTATTCAATCCTGCTAACAAGGCAACTCCTCCAAACATAAATAAAAACAACATTGCAATAATAAAGTAAATTACCATTAAGAGTAATGTTCCTTTTGCCCAGTTTTTCTTGTTGATTCTTGTATTAGAATCAAATGCCCAAATCAACACTAAAATGAATCCGACAATTGGCAATGAAGCTAAAAAAATAGTCAATGCCCATTCTTTATAAGACATTGTCGTTGCACTTTGTTGTTCTGATAAATTTTCCATTGGAATATTTTTTTATAATTTATCTCAAATATACATTTTTATCCACTCACTTTCAATTATTTACAAAAATTGCTTTTAATATATTTAGTATATTTATCACGATAAAAAATTAAACATGAACTCTACATTAAAAAATATACTTGCGATTGTTGCAGGTTTAGTTATTGGAAGTATTGTAAATATGGGAATCATCATGATGAGTAGCTCTATAATTGCGCCTCCAAACGGAGCAGATGTTACAACTATGGAAGGATTAAAAGAATCGTTGCATTTGTTTGAACCAAAACATTTTTTGTTTCCGTTTTTAGCACACGCATTTGGCACTTTAGTTGCAGCAATAGTTGCTTATAAAATTGCGGCAACCAAGAAAAAAACAATGGCTTTAATTGTTGGATGTATCTTTTTAATATTCGGAACTATAAATGTATTTGTATTACCTGCACCAATGTGGTTTAATGCTGTAGATCTTATCTTTGCTTATATACCTATGGCTTTGTTGGCTTCCAAAATTTCAAATTCAAATGCATAATTTCAAATGAAAAAATGTTTATCTTACATCCTTGCATGCTGTTTTTACTCAACAATTTTTGCTCAACAAAACACAAAAATCTCAACGATTGATTTTGTGCAAATTCTAAACAACAACAAAAAAGAGGTTGTTTATTATTACGAAAACAATTGGAAGGTTTTACGCAAAATGGCAATTAAAAAAAATCAAATAGATTCTTATCAGTTACTAGAAACTACTCCAACAAAAAAAGCACCTTTTAGCTTTATGCTAATTACAACATATAAAAACAAGGCTCAGTTTGATGCTCGAGAAAAACA
Organism: Polaribacter gochangensis; assembly: GCF_046224025.1. Taxonomy (NCBI): domain Bacteria; kingdom Pseudomonadati; phylum Bacteroidota; class Flavobacteriia; order Flavobacteriales; family Flavobacteriaceae; genus Polaribacter; species Polaribacter gochangensis. The sequence continues at coordinate 192,017 of NZ_JBJXRF010000001.1, forward strand.
CTTTGATGAATTGATAAAAGAAAAAGGAAAACTTGAACTATTAAACAATAAAAAGCCAGATGAATTTAGAAAAACTCTTTTTGGAAAAGATGTATATCACAAAGAAAACTAACTTGTACTTTCTCTAAAAAGTGCTTCTAAATTTTGATTTTGCGTATTCAATCCTAAAATTTTGAGTCCGTTTTCTTGTGCAAAATCAAAAACCACAGAACGCATGTCTTTATCAGAATCAAAAGTTAAAAACCAGGTAGTATCGTAATTGTTTTTATAGGAAACTAAGTTGGGTAATTTTTTGATAAATTGTTCTTCGAGTTTAAAATCAAAGGTAACTTCTATGACTTGTTGTTGATTAGAACGAACGTCCTTCAACAATTTATCAACAACAATTTCTCCTTTTTTAATGATGATAACACGATCGCAAACCGCTTCTACTTCTTGCATAATATGCGTAGAAAATAATACGGTTTTGTCTTTACCGATTTCTTTGATTAACGCTCTAATTGCAACCAACTGATTTGGGTCTAAACCTGTTGTTGGTTCGTCTAAAATTAACACATCGGGATTGTGCAATAGTGCAGCAGCCAAACCAACTCTTTGTTGATATCCTTTAGATAATTGACCTATTTTTTTATGAACTTCTGGAGTTAAACCAACTTTTTCAATTATTTCTGCAACATTTTTTTTTGCTACTTTATAAATTGATGCTTGAAATTGTAAATATTCTTTCACATACATTTCTGTATATAACGGATTGTTTTCTGGTAAATAACCAATGTTTTTTTGCGCTTCAATCGGATTTTCTAACACATTTATTCCGTTGACTAGAACAACACCTTCTGAAGGGTTGATATAACCCGTTATGATTTTCATCATCGTAGATTTTCCAGCTCCATTTGGACCTAAAAACCCAACAATAGAACCTTTTTTTACAGAAAAACTGATAGAGTTTACTGCTTTTTGAGTATCATATATTTTGGTTACTGATGCAACTTCTATAGACATAAATTAGAATACATTTTTATAAGTGAACGATACATGTTTATTTAAGTTGTTGAAAAAACAATTAATCAATAATAATTTTTTTGGAAATACGATTTTGCCCATTTTGAATTTTCAAAATGTACAAACCTTTTGCAACCGATTGGTAATTTAAAGTTTTGGTAAATGTTGCTCCAGGCTCATTATATTCTGTTCCTTTAATTTTTCTTCCTCTAATATCAAACAATTCAACGAATACTTTATCTGAAGATTGCAAATCAAAACTTACTGTAATGATTCCTTTAGATGGATTTGGGTACAAATTGAAATTTGTAAACAACTCGTCGTTTACCGAAGCTACTTTATCAATAGAAAAATTAGTACTATTTACAGCATAAAAAATATGATTTGCAGCTTCAACTTTTATTCTCGCTTGAGTTGTTGTATGGTTTGGTATTACTACCTCTTCAGTTCCGTCATTTGGTGTGTTTGAAATTAATATTTCAGGAAAGGTCATTCCGCCATCCGTAGAAAGTAAAATATTTACGTTAGTTGCATTTACGGGTGATGCAGTTGTATTTGCCACATCCCAAGTAATGGTTTGTATTGAATTTCCATTTAAAGTAGTTGCTGTGGTTTGAGAAGTTACTATAAAGGGGCCCGAATTTCCATCAACAGTAATTATAACATCATCTCTACTTGTTGCTCCACTATTTAAAACATTGTCTCTAACAGTTAAAGAAAAATTCATTGTTCTTGCTACAGAAGGAACAACTTCCCATTTCCATGAGGTTTTCCCTACCAATACTGTATCTATAACTGGCATAAACCTATTTGGTGATGTTGATGATGGCAATGATCTAAACAGTGGGCCAGATGTACTCGTTGTTACTGGTGGCATTGTTGCAATTGATGTATCCGTTTGCTCCCAGTTGTAAGTCAAACTATTTTCTGTATCAGCATCTGTTGCACTTCCTTTTAATACAAATGGAGTTGATTTCGGAATTGTAAAATCATTTCCTGCATTTGCAACTGGAGCATTGTTATTTGTTGGAGTTTCTACTCCACAAGTTGCTGTTGTCGTTACTATTTCCCACATTTCTGCAATACTAACTGAATGAAAATATGCATCACTATTAGATTGTACATTTGGCGGACAAATTCCTGCATAACCCATTATTGAAGAAGCGCTTCCAGGTTCAACTGCCGTTCCTCCATTTCTATTACTATTACACGAATTATTAAATGTATGATTTGCACCAAATTGATGCCCCATTTCATGAGCAACATAATCAATATCATAGGTATCATTGATGGGTGATGCAGAACCTGTTACTCCTTGGGCTTTTGTTCCAAACTCACAAACCACTCCTAAACCAGCTAAACCACCAGCGCCAGTACTAAACGCGTGGCCAATATCATAAAAAGGAGCACCAATTGCATTATCACAAAGCGCTTGCGTTTGACTAATTAAATTTTCTGCATCATCATCATCTAAATCATCGGTCGTTCCATCTAAAAAAATAATATTTTCATTGTTGCTAACAAGTTTCATGGTAACTCCTAAATCTCTTTCAAAAATTCCGTTTACACGAGTCATAGTTGTATTTATCGCTGCTAAAACTGCGGCTTTCTTTTCTGTATCTGTTGCTGTTGCAGGTATGTTTTGATTGTTTAAATGAAATTGAGAATACTCGCCAGTTGCAACAATTGCAAGTCGATATGTTCGTAATTTTCCATCATTTGCATTTGTTGCTTTCTGAAAACTTCTTTGATGCACTTTCGTCACATTTTCTTCAACCAAACATTCAAAATTAGATTTTACTGTTTTATTTTTATAATAAGCAATGGCTGTTTTTTTATTTTTAGTATAGGGATCAATTAAATACATTGGATAATTACCAGAAGTAATCATGGCATGAAAACCAACGCTAGATTTGCTAAGACGAACCCTTGCAGTTGCATCGTCAATTCCTACACCAACATAAGATTTAATCCCAGGAAATCTTGCTGCTAATTCATCTGAAAAAACTGAAGCTTCTTTTACTAAAAAACGCTGAATACCGTTTGGAGTTGGCAACTCCATAATAGTTTCTTGTGTATTAGAAATCGTTAACTTTTTATCAACGTCATTTATATTAAGAGCAAATAACTCGTATGCTGTTGGCATTGTTTCTCTGTACGCTAGCTCTTCTCCTATAATTCTTGAATTTGCATCTTGCTTCGTCCAAATGTTTTGAGAAAACATAGAGAAAGAGGTAAAAAACAAGAAAAAGAAAGTTAATTTATAGTGTTTCTTCATCATTAAAGTATATCTAAAATCAGTTATCGTTAATTATAAATATTACTAACAAATGTAATTAAATATTTATCTTTGCTGTCTACTATTATGAATAAAAACATACTACTTAAAAACTTAGGCGTTAAAGATTACAAGGAAACTTGGGATTATCAAACCGAATTATTACAAGAAATTGTTGATCAAAAAATTAGCAATAGAAAGAATAATGAAGTTAAAGAAACTAAGAATCATTTTATTTTTGTAGAACATCCGCATGTGTATACTTTAGGTAAAAGTGGTGATTTATCTAACTTATTGTTAAATGAAAAGCAGCTAAAAGAAAAAGGAGCAACTTTTTACAAAATAAATCGTGGCGGAGATATAACTTATCATGGCCCAGGACAAATTGTTGGGTATCCAATTTTAGATTTAGAAAATTTCTTTACAGACATTCATAAATACTTACGTTTCTTAGAAGAAGTTATTATCTTGACATTGGTAGATTACGGATTAAAAGCTGAAAGAAGCGAAGGTGAAACTGGAGTTTGGCTTGACGCAGGAACACCTTTTGCACGTAAAATTTGTGCGATGGGAATTCGTTCTACACGTTGGGTTACCATGCACGGTTTTGCATTGAATGTAAATGTAAACTTGGGTTATTTTGACAATATTATTCCTTGTGGAATTAGAGGAAAAGCTGTTGCTTCTATGGAAACCGAATTGGGTAAAAAAATTCCGATTGAAGAAGTTCAACAGAAAATTTTAAAACATTTTACCGAGTTATTTGAAGTAAAATCTTTTCTATAAATTTTACTTTGTAATGGCAAACGATTTAAAAAACGCTGCTGCAACATCTTTTTTATATTTCTCTTTTTTTGCAAACACCATCACTTGGTATAAATACAATCCTTTAGAAAAAACCTTGTACTCAACCTTTACGTCATTATTCATCATTAGTGAAGCATAAATACCATTGAGATTATTTTCTTTGATCTTTTTTTGCTCAACAACTGTTCCTTTCAGCGCTGTTTTAAAAGTTATAACAGAGGCGTTTAACAAATCTGAAACTTTATTCGGTTTATTTTCCTGTAAACTACTAGAAATAGCAAAAAGCATTTCGTTATGTCTGTATGCTGCTCTATATATAGTGCTGGCTTTATCTTCTTTAACATCTTCTGTAACTTCGCCGAAAGAAATCATAGAAAATTTACCTAATTCTGATGTGTATGTTTGTGCTTTTTCTTGCGCTACTAAATGAAGTCCAAAAAACAGCAAAACACTTGTTAGTAGTATTTTTTTCATGTCTGTCGTAAAAATTGGTTTACGTAAAGATACTATTTTTCTTCGTTAAAATATACTTTGTAATATTTCATTTTCTTCTCTTCGTCATAACCCCGTTCTAAGTATTCTGAAGCAGCATCTGGCGCATCAACATCTAATTTAATTTCGATATTTGTATCTAGTTTTATGATGCTTTTAATCTTGCTTTTTTCTTTCTTTAATACCACATCAGAAACTTCAAAATTATTTCTAATTAACACGTCATTCAAAGTTTCGAAATGCTTTTTATAATCATCAAACATGCCTTTTTGCTTGTCTTCTTCAAACAGTTCTTCTTTAAATGCATGATAATCTACCGATTCATTTTCTTTAAAATAATCTACGGTATTTGCTAAAAACTGACTCTGCTCTTGTTTGCCAAATTCAGGTTTTATCACTTCTTCAGAGAACTCTTTACACAATTCTAAATAACTTTGTGTATGTTGATTTCTATCATCTGCATATTTTACCGACAAGAAATTTTTAATCCAATATTGCGCATCGTATTGATTATTATCTACACTCAAAACAACCGTCCCTTCTGCGTCTGTTGTATTTAAAATTAAACAGCCTTTGTCGATTTTTTTGGTGCTAATTCCTTGCTGAACAGCAACATCAAAACTATTTTCTTCTAAATAGGTTTGAAAATAATCTGTTTTATTTTCAACTTTAAAAATACCAATTGCTTCGGTTAACACATCTTGATATTCTATGCCTTCAATCAACGCGATAATAACATCACCTTTTTTAATTTGAGCTGAATTTGATTGTTCATACAAATGATTGACAATGTTTTTAGAATTTTCTATAAAAGTACTTTCCTCTTTAAAAACGTTTGTTGCGTAATTATTAATTTCGTTTAAACGAATATCTGCATGATGACTAAAACGAAAACTTTGCGACAAGTTTACAAATGGTTTTAGTAAAAAAGGAACCATTAAATTGTAACTATCTTCATCAAATCGGATGATGCTTTCTGAAAAAACATTTTGTCCGCTATTGTATTTATTCGCTACTTTATGAATGATACATTTGGTAATTTCTGCACGTGTTCTTTTTATCATCTTGTAAAATTAGAGTGGCTAAAATAGTTGAAGTTTTTAAAAGTAAGCAAGAATATTCTTGTTGATTATTAACAATTACAACTCCAACTTTAATTGCTCTGGAAGCAAACGAAATGTTTTTCTGTGATACTTCGTAATTCCGAATTCCCGTATGGCATTTCTGTGTTGTTTTGTTGGATACCCTTTGTTTTGTTTCCAATGATACATTGGGAATTCTTGATGAATTTTCTCCATAAATTCGTCTCTATATGTTTTTGCCAAAACTGAAGCTGCTGCAATACTTAAGTATTTTGCATCGCCTTTTACAATGGTTTTGTGCGGAATCTCTTTATAAGGTTTAAATTTATTTCCATCAACAATAATAAACTCTGGTTGCGGATGTAATTGCGCAATAGAACGTTGCATTCCTGTAATTGAAGCTTGTAACACGTTGATTGTATCCACTTCTTTTTCATCCACAAAACAAACACCAAAAGCGATTGCTTTCTGTTCTATAATTGGTTTCAATTCTTTTCGCTGCTTCTCTGATAATTGCTTAGAATCATTTAATAAAAGATGTTCGAAATCTGCTGGCAGAATAACAGCAGCTGCCACAACTGGTCCACACAAACAACCTCTTCCAGCTTCATCTGTTCCTGCTTCTAAAATTTTTCCGCTGTAATTACTTTTTAACATCATTGCAAATTAACAGTTTTACAAGAAATTATTCATCTTTATTTCCGTTTAAAAATTTTACATTTGCTGTATCAATCATTTTCAATGAAAAAACGTTTTTTTAGTTTCTTACTCATCATGCTTTTTAGCGTGCATTTAATCCATTCTCAAATTAGTACTTCGGATGGAAGAAACCAATTAGACTCTACATTTATCAATAAAAAAACAACGATTGTAAAATTAAACGGCAAAACCAATTACAAAGATTACAAGGTTATTTCTTTTAAAAAAGATACCACATATATTGATACAACACTAACAATTTTAAAAGAATACACCTATAATTTTTTACGAAAAGACAATTTTGAGTTGCTTGCTTTTCACAATCAAGGACAAACTTTTAACAATTTAGGATACGATTTTACACATCAAAATTCACTTCCAATAATCGGAATGAACGCAAAACATTTTAATTATTTGTCAAAAGAAGACATTGATTATTATAAAGTTCCGACGCCAACATCAGAAATTTTATACAGAACCGGTTTACAACAAGGTCAAGTTTTAGAAACCTTATTTACCTTAAATTTCTCTGAGCGATTTAATGTTGGGATTCTTTACAAAGGTCTGCGTTCTTTAGGAAACTACAGAAATTCATTGGCTTCTCAAGGAAATTTTAGAACCGTTTTTAGTTATCAAACTAAAAACAATCGATATGCAATTAGAGGACATATTGCAACGCAAGATTTAATGAATCAAGAAAATGGCGGATTAACCACAACTTCTTTAACTGCTTTTACATCTGATGATCCTAATTTTTCTGACAGAGGAAGATTGGATGTAAATTTAGAAGGAACTGAAACAATCTTAGAAGGAAATCGGTTTTTTGTTGAACACGATTATAAATTATTTTCATCTAAAGACAGCATTAAAAACAACTTTACCAATTTAAAATTCGGGCACATATTTACTCACGAAACTAAGAGATATGAATTTACCGAAACCAGTTTAAACACTGCTTTTTTCGGAAGTGCAAATGTGAGTTCTGGTTTTACGGATGTAGTAGAAAACAGGCTCATCAACAATCAATTATTTTTAGAATTTAATTCTAAATATATTTTAGGAACCTTTAGAGTTAATACCGGTTTAATAAATTACAATTACGGATATAATTCGGTTTTAAACTCGACAATAAACACCATTACAAATCCAGAAATTAAAGGTTCTGCTATTTCTTTTGGTGGAAATTGGAATGCAAGAATCAACAATTTTCAATTAAATACGGAAGTCAATTTTACACCCGGAACTGGTAGAATTTCTGGTTCAAATTTTTATAGTGAAGCCATTTTTAAAAAAGATAGTGTAACTACTTTTAAAGGAAGTGTTTCCATCAATTCGAAATCGCCAAACTTTAATACCATTTTATATCAAAGTGCTTACGACGAGTACAATTGGCAAAATGATTTGTTTAAAAATATCAATACAAGAAATATTGCTTTTGGCATGCAATCTAAATTGATAAACCTAAATGCAAGCATCACAAATATTGAAAACTACACCTATTTTGATGACACTTCCAAACCGCAACAATCTGGAGAAAATGTAACGTATTTAAAAGTAAAAGCGAATAATGAGTTCAAATTTGGAAAATTTGCATTGAACAACACGATACTTTATCAACAAGTAAGTAGCGGAAAAGATGCATTTAGAGTTCCGAATTTGGTCTCTAGAAATACCTTGTATTATTCTGATTTTTTCTTTGAAAAAAAGCCCTTGTTTTTACAAACCGGAATTACATTTAAGTATTTCTCTAAATACAAAGCAAATGCATTTAATCCGTTGTTAAACGAATTTACAATTCAGAATACTACAGAAATTGGCTACCCAACGTTTGATGTTTTTGTAAATGCACAAATTAGAAGAACACGTATTTATTTAAAAGCAGATAACTTAAGTTCGATGTTTTTAAAGAAGAATTATTTCTCTGCTCCAAACTATCCTTATAGAGATTTTGTAATCCGTTTTGGTTTGGTTTGGAATTGGTTTATTTAGCCACAATGTGGCAAATAAGCAAAAGCCAGTTTTACTGTCACATCGAACAGAGTCGAGATGTAATTACACATAAACAAAAAATGAAACAAAAATTACGAGACAATTGGAAACTCTTTTTAATCGCAAGTTTAACTTTAGGTTTAGCACCATTTAATCCGCCACATATTTGGGGTAAAATTCAATGGGTTGCTGGGGGAAATGCTTTTTTCGGAGAAAATGCAATGCAATTTCAAGATTATTTTGATGTTGTACTACATGGTTCTCCTTGGGTTCTTTTATTGATTGCTGGAGTTTTACATCTTACAAAAAAGGAATAATCTACATGTTTTCTGGAAATTCAATTTCCATTTCAGGTAAAAATCTTCCCGGAACAGAACTTTCTTTTAAAGAGATTGTCTTAAATCCATATTTGGCATAAAAAGCTACCGCGTTTGGATCAGAAAGCACATTTAATACTTCACAACTATTTGTTCTACAATTTAAAATTGCATGTTCTATTAATTGTCTGCCGATATTTTTTCCTATAAATTTTGGCTTCACAAATAAGAACTCTAAAACACAGGTTCTAGAGTTTATTCTATTCAACAAATAAAAACCTACAATTTCAGTATCGATCATAAATTTACAACCTCTCCAATCATTAAAAGTTTCTGGAAGAATTGTTAAATCTGATTTCCAACTTTCAATTTGTTCTGAAGTATAACCCCAATATGCTTTTGATTCTATCGCAATTTGTGTTAGGATTTCGGCATCTGAAGCAACAGCTTTAACTATCATTTATTTTTTAACTAACTGCTTAATTTTAATATTAAAGGCTGCAAATAGCAAGGTCATAAATGGACTTAACCAATTAAAAACTGCGTAAAAAGCATAGTCTATCACCGAAACACCCAATACACCAGAATGATATGCACCACAAGTATTCCAAGGAATTAAAACTGAAGTTACCGTTCCTGAATCTTCTAAAGTTCTACTTAAATTTTCTGGCGCTAAGCCTTTATCTGCATATGCTTTTGCATACATTTTTCCTGGAACTACAATTGCTAAATATTGATCTGATGCTGTAAAATTTAATCCAATACAGGTAGCAACTGTACTTGCAAACAATCCAAAAACTGAATCAAAAAGACTTAACATAAAACTACTAATTCTTGCCAATGCTCCGATTGCATCCATAATTCCGCCAAATGTCATTGCACATAAAATCAACCAAATAGTTCCAAGCATTTTTGCCATTCCGCCTGCTGTAAATAAATCAGCTAAAGCTTTATTATCTGTTGCAACAGCTGTTTCAACAGTTATTGATTGCATGACTCCTTTATAAGCAGAATTAAAGTCTAATTCTTTCACTCCTGCTACTTGTGCTACAACTTCTGGTTGAAAAATCAATGCAAAAACAGCCGCTAATAAAGTACCAATTAACAATGCAATTAAAGGTGGAGTTTTCTTTATAATTAAAACAATTACTCCAATAGGAACTAAAAATAACCAAGGTGTAATATTAAATGCTTTATCAATATCAACCAAAAGCGAATTTGTATCTGCTTGTCCAGTTGTACTCTGTGTAAATCCTAAAATGATAAATACAATTAATGTTACAATAATTGTTGGAACCGTAGTAAGCGCCATGTATCTAATATGGGTAAACAAATCTGTTCCAGCCATTGCGGGTGCAAGGTTTGTTGTGTCTGACATTGGCGACATTTTATCTCCAAAATAAGCTCCAGACAATACTGCTCCAGCTGTCATTCCTAATGATATTCCTAAAGCTTCTCCAATTCCAATTAATGCAATACCAACTGTTGCAGACGTTGTCCAAGAACTACCTGTTGCAATAGAAATTACAGCACAAATAATTAAACAAGCCGCTAAAAATATGGTTGGATTTAATACTTGCAATCCGTAATAAATCATTGCAGGAATAATTCCACTTATCAACCAAGTTCCTGCCAAAGCACCAACTAACAATAAAATTAAAATAGCACCGGCAGTCGATTTAATATTCTCTGCAACTTCTTCAATCATTCTATCAAAAGAAACTTTATTTTTAAAACCTACAATTGCCGCTACTGCTCCACCCATCAAAAGAATAAATTGATTAGATCCACTTAAAGAATCATCACCAAAAATAAAAACATTGTAGGCTAACATTCCAATTAATATTAACACTGGAAAAAGGGCTTCCCAAATACTCAGCTCTTTGTTTTCAATTATTTTCTGGTCTTCAATCTTAATTTCAGAAATATTTTTATCGTCTTGCATTGTGTAAAATTTTTGTGTTGTAATGTTACGATTTTAGAAGAAGCTATGCAAATCAATTTCGCTTACAACAATTGCCAAATTAGATTTGCAATCTCAGATTCATAATAGTACTATTTGTAAAGAAATGATCATCAATAAAAAAAACAGCAAACGACAGAAATGGGTTTCGTTTTTAAACGAAACCCAAACTTATTTTAATCTCTTTAGAGATTTTTATAACACTTAATAACAGGATAGAAGAAATGAAAACTATAAAACTCCGACTTGCTTCATACAAGCTTTCATCGTTTCATAAGTTCTTTCAATATCATTATCTAGTCCGATAGAAAAACGAATCAAACCATCAGTTAATCCCATTTCTTTTTGTTCATCAAGCGGAATTTCTGATGAAGTAGAAGTTCCTGGTGCAGAAAATAGTGTTTTATAAAAACCTAAACTAACTGCTAAATAACCAAGATTTTTTTCTTGCATCAACTCCATCAATGCATTTGCTTTTTCTAAAGAACCTGCATCAACAGTTAGCATTCCGCCATACCCATATTCTTCGTTCATCATCGATTTAAAAACTTCGTGAGAAGGATGTGATTTTAATCCTGGATATACTGTTTTTAATCCGTCTGCTTCAAATTTATCAGCTAAAAAAGCAGCATTTCTACTGTGTTGTTTCATTCTAAGATGCAACGTTCTCATATTCTTTAAAATCGACGCAGAACGCAAAGAATCCATTGAAGAGCCCAACAGCATACTTGCTCCGTCAATCACACTTTTTTGAGAATTCACAAACTCCGAAGTTCCACAAACTACACCACCCATCGTATCAGAAGAACCGTTGATAAATTTTGTTAAACTATGTAAAACGATATCTGCTCCTAATTGCGCAGGAGAAATTGACAAAGGAGAAAACGTATTATCAACCACCAATTGTAAATTGTGTTTTTTTGCCAAAGCGGATAATGCTTTGATATCTGCAACTTCCAATAAAGGATTGCTTACAGATTCGCAATAAATCATTTTGGTATTTTTAGTAATTGCAGCTTCTACAATAGCAATATTTGTAATATCTACAAACGATGTTTCAATACCCATTCTAGGTGTAAAATTCTTTAAAAATGCGTAGGTTCCGCCATAAATTGTTCTGCTAGAAACAATGTGATCTCCATTACCACAAATTTGTAAAATTGTTGGTGTAATTGCACCCATTCCAGAAGCGGCAACATTTGCAGTTTCAGTTCCTTCCATTGCAGCCAACGCTTCACCTAAATATAAGTTACTTGGTGTTGAATGACGAGAGTATAAATAACATCCATCGGTATTTCCTTCAAAGGTATCAAACATTGTTTTTGCCGATAAAAAGGTATAGGTTGATGAATCTGAAATTGATGGATTTACGCCTCCGAATTCTCCGAAATATTGTAAATCTTGAATATTGTTTGCAGGTTTAAATTTCATGATATTTTATTTTGATACACAAAGAAACAACATATCCGATTATTAATCAATTGATTTTATCATATATAGATTATTATTCTATATTTACACCATAAAGCAATTTTTAAAACTATTATTGATGTTTTTATCAACATCAACCAGAAAAATTTTCGGAATGACATTAGATATCATAGATAAAAAACTGATTCACCTTTTACAAAAAGACAGTAAACAGACTACAAAACAACTTTCTTTACAGTTAAATTTATCTGTAACAGCCGTTTACGAACGAATTAAAAAACTGGAAAAAGAAAATGTAATTAAGCATTATGTAGCAATTATCAACAAAAACAAAATTGAACGTTCCTTTTTAGTTTTTTGTCACATAAAATTGATTCAACACACCAAAGAGTATGTAAGTAATTTTGAATCGGAGGTTTTAAAATTACCCGAAGTATCGGAGTGTTTTCATGTAAGTGGAGATTACGATTATATTCTTAAAATCTATGTAAAAGATATGGAATCTTACAGAGATTTTATGATTACCAAACTAACCGCAATAAAACATATTGGAAGTACGCACAGCATTTTTACCATTGGAGAAGTAAAAAATACAACTGCAATTAGCTTATAAATAAAAACCCAAAACGAAAGTTTTGGGTTTTTAGATTTATTCTTTAACTAAAACTATTTTCTCCATTTGTTTTTTAACCATTAGGTTATAAAACTCTTTTAGTTCTTTATAATATTCTGGTGTTATCAGCCCAGAATTAATTTGTAATTGAGAAATAATATTGATTTTATTCCCAGAAACAACAACTTTATAACCATAAACACCTAAGTTATCTCTAATTCCGATTGTAGATGATTCTGGAATTGACTCTACTTTATATCCTTCAGGTATTTGCATAAAAACTGAATTCTTATTCTTAAAAGGCGCGCCAAAATCTACAGGAAACTTTCTATCTTCTAGTTTAAATGGATTTACTCTAGATGTTAAAAAAAGTAACGGTGAAAGATAGACTTTATCGTTTATTACTTCAATAAAATCTTCTCCGACAAAAGAAATATTTCTAATAACTGGTTTATAAATCGCTGCTTTATTTACAACTTTATAATCTTCTATTTCTACACCAAACCTATCTTCTAAAGAAGTGATTACACCGTCTTCTTTTAAGTGATTATTACTTGAGCGAAAATTTATTGCATCTAAATTTTTATAGGTAGTTCTTAACCTTCCATTTACTGTAAAATCTTCATTTATCTTTATAGACATAAAATTATCTTCTACAGAATGTGCTTTCGAAGTTAACTCTAACCAACTAGAAGTTTTGTCCTTTTTAATTAATCTACCTTTCCAATTTAATGCTCTTAATGGCAATACATTTGGCATACTATAAAATTCTGTTGCATCTAAAAGAATGTATCCGGTTGGTAAATTTACTGCCGCAATTACATAATTAAAACCATCTATTGTTGGAAAAAAAGGAACACCATGATCTCTTGTGCTTACTAATACAGGATTCGCTTCTATACCAGCTTCATTTAACATTGCAATTAACATTAAATTGATGTCTGCAGTGTTTCCAGCTCCTTCTCTATACGCTTTTCTAACACCAATATCTGAATACAAACCATAATAACCGTTCCATTTTACTTTCATCTTTACAAAATTAAAAATAGAGGCTATTTTTTGTGATGGAGTTGTTGCCTTTGAAAGAATGGTTTTTAAATCATTTTTAAAATAACTTGTTCTTTTTAATTCTTCACCAAAATTAGAAGAATCATAAATTCTACGTGCTACATCTGGCCAAGTTGTAGAATAGTATTTAGGCATAGAATTCGGATATTGAATTGCAGTTAATTCAAACTTTAAGCCACCTTTATAATTATTAATACTGCTAACATAAGGCTCTGAGTTTTTTAATCCTGGAATATTTTTAGCATTGTAATTAGTTATAGTCGTTAAATACTCCATTCTGTTTTTATTTACGACAGTTTTGTTATTACTGCTTCCATTATAACTTGTATCATTATTTTCACGAATTTTTACTGTACTTGTAATAACACCTTTCCCTTTTTCAATTATTGGAGTAATGTAATAATATCCTTTGGGTCTAGAATTAAATTTATAATATTCTGGAATCTCTACTATAAATTCTAGGTTCTTTACAGGTACGTCATGCTGAAATTCTAAATCCTTAATATCAAAATAAGGAGAAACAATTTTGTATTTTAAGTCTATTACGCTACCTACTTTTATAGAAGGCATTGTAATTTTTTTGACACTTCTAAATTTGCTGGTCTTCTCGTCAAAGATGTTTTTCTTAGCTAGTTTTTCTTTTTTCACTCTCCCTTTTTCAAGATTAAAAGTATAGCCACTAATTGCGATTACTTTTTCTTTACTTCCAGAATCTGGTTTATAATATTTAATGCTTTGTGTTGCTTTCTCAAAACCAGCTTTGGTATAAATTTTAATTCTTTCATGAATTTCTGTAACCACAGTAAAACCCTGACTTTCTGTATAATTAAATGCTGTTTTTCTATACTTATACAAGTAAGATGCATCTGCCGTAGAATCTAATGGATGTACTTTTTCTTGTAATTCTTGAACTGATACTTTTCCGAATTTAAAATCCTGAGAAAAAATTGTTGTTGCGTAAAAACACAATAATAGTATTAGCAATTGATTTTTCATTTTTTTAGGTTTAGTTAGTTTTTGCAAGTGCAATTCTTAAGTTATCGTATTTAGAAATAGTTCTCCTAAAAGTTCTATACGTTTTGTAATCTTCTTTTGGATAAGTTCCTTCTTTTATTAATAAAGTTCTTTTGTACTTAATCTGCGTTTCGTTTACTTTTTCTAATGAAATTGAATAAAACCCGAATTTATTTTCAATCTTTTTTTCGTTCATCAACACTCCATCTATCTTATAACCAACTGGCAACGTAATTGTATATTCATCTACATCTTTATAACCGCGTCTAATTTTTAAAGGCAAAACTCTATTTCTATACCTTTTGGGTGTGTTATTATTTCTATTAAATACATTTACTCTAAACAAAATTTTATCAGAAGACATTGAGCTATAATCTTTAATTGTAGCAGCAATTTTTTCAGTAAAAACAATACTATCTTTATCGTTTGTAAATTCTATTTCATCTATTGTTGTATTGTTATTATAGCTCCACAAATTAGATTTATAGAAGTTTTTTTGCTCTTTTAGATTTAAAGTTTCTAATTCGTATTTACTTCCGTATTGAGTTCCTTCTGATTTTATTAAAACATCGGCTTTCAAAGACCCGTTTGCTTTTAGAACAATAGTTGCATTTGTTTTTTGCAAATTTTGTTCATTTTTATAAGAAGTTGTTCGCTTTAAAACTCCGCCTTCTGGTGTAATAACAAGCACGTCTCTATCATCTGTAAAATCACCTAAAAACCCAAAAGGTGTGACTTGACTTGTACATTCTAACCAAATATCGTTTCCATTATTAGGAATATTTAAAATCACATGATTGCCTTGTTCTAAGGATGCAAAATCTTTTTCAAAAGAAACAGGCTCAAAACTATTTGCTTCTACATGCGTATAATAAGAGGTTACGCCAACAATATCTAATAATGCTTTTGTATAATTTGTTAAACCTTTACAATCGCCATAACCAACATTATCTACTTCGTTTGCCGGAATTGGCTGAATGCCACCAATACCAACTTGCACACTTATATAGCGTGTTTTGTTTTGCATAAAATTATAGACAATTTTTGCTTTTTCTATCGGGTCCTCTACACCTTTTACTAAATCTAAAATTTTAATTTTTGTTGCTCCATCAACAATGCCTCTTCCGTCTAATAATGAACTGTACATCCATCTTCCAAACTCATCCCAATTGGTATAATATCCATCAACACCATCTGTTTTAAAATTATTTAACGCCACCAATGCTTTTGGTTTATAAGCTGTTAAAGACGGACTCAAACTTTCGTTTTTTATAGCTGAAATATTTTTTACGGAATAGAAAACTTTAGATTCTGAAACACTTTTTTCTATTTCGTATCCTTCAAAATTCAATTCCTTTACTCTAATTTTTCCATTGTTTAAATTTACGACATAAGAGTTGTTTTCTATGCTTACTAAATACCCTTCTAAAGGGCTCCAGTTTTGTAAAAACCCAGTTGAAGAAGTATTGTATTCGTATTGAAGATGAACTGTATAAGGGTATGAAATTGGTGTATAATCTAAATATTTTACACGCGAGTCTGAGTATAATGTTCCGCCATCAAAAGCACTTACATCTACAAACTTATTCTTAGATACTTTTTTTATTTCTCTACCAGCTGCATCATAAATCTTTGCTGATAATTTTGCAATTTTAGAATTGTCATCATAACCAATATAGGCTCCAACTTTACCATTTCCAAGTTTGTTTAACACAGTAACAACTCTATCTACTTTAACAGTCATTTCATCTGTAGAGTACACATCAATTGTTGTTGCATTGTTTCTAACAACTGCATTTGCGTTTTTTAATAATTCAGCCGGAATTAATATTGAAGAATATTCAATTTTTTGTGCAAAAGAAAGCTGCACAATACATACTAAAACTAGTAATAGTATTTTTGGGGAAGATTTTCTCATAGCATTTTTTAACAACAAAAATGCAAGTTAAAAAAAAGAAGCCGTAAATCAAAAATGATTTACGGCTTTTAAATAAATTTTTATGGATACTATTTTGTAGTTTTTACCTCGAAAGACATTTCTACTAAATCATCAATAAACTTATCTTTTAAATTGTCAAAGAATGATTTTGAACCATACTTTACATTAAAATCTGCTCTATTAATATTAAAGTTTTCACTTTTAAAAACATGTACACCATCAACCTCAGAAAGTGTGGCCGGAATTGTAATGCTCTTTGTTACATCTTTAATATTTAAGTTTCCAGTTACAGCTAATTTACCTTCGTTCTCTTCAACTTTTGTAATTACAAATTTAGCTGTTGGATACACTGCAACATCAAAAAAGTCTGCAGATTTTAAATGTCCTTCTAATTTTGCAGCTCCTTCTTTGCCTTTCATATCTAAATTTATAATTGAATTCATTTCGATTACAAATTCCCCTGCAGTTATTGCTCCATCTTCAATTAAAATTCCACCACTTTTTAAGGCAACTGTTCCGTTGTGTTCTCCTGTTGGCTTAGCTCCTTTCCAGTTTAATACTGATGCAGTTACATCTACATTATTTAAGTCAGAAATTGTTTTCACAACTTCAACTTCTTCCTTTACTTCTACTTTTTTATTCTCTTTACAAGAAACCAATACCGCAGAAAATGCGATAGCTAAAATTACTAGTTTTTTCATTTTTTGATTGTTTTATTTTTTATGAACGACAAATATACTCTTTTTAAATTTATTTTCCATGGAAAATAAATTATTTTTACTTAAATTTATCTTAAAAAAATTGGACTTAAATTTTGTTTTCGGTATCAATAATAATGGTTACCGGACCATCATTTAGCAATTCAACTTTCATATCTGCCCCGAACTCACCAGTTTGTACTTTTCTACCAATTTCTGTTTCAAATTGATGTATAAATTCTTGATAAATCGGAATCGCAATTTCTGGTTTCGCTGCTTTTAAATAACTCGGCCTGTTTCCTTTTTTGGTGCTTGCCTGTAATGTAAACTGACTCACAACAATTACTTCTCCGTTAATATCTATAAGAGATTTATTCATCACGTCATTTTCATCATTAAAAATTCTAAGATTAGCAATTTTTTTTGACAGCCAATTAATATCTTCTTTTGAATCATTTTCTGCAACTCCTAGCAATAATAAAATGCCGTTTTGAATATCTGCAATTTTATTTCCATCAACAGTTACACTAGCGTATTTAACTCTTTGAATTACTGCTTTCATTTAATCTTCGTCTTCGTTTTCCCAAAAATCGGTTCTATAATGTTCTTCTTCTCCGGCAATAATTTGCAAATAACTTTTATAACGCGAAAAAGAAATTTCCTCGTTTTCAACAGCGTCTTTTACTGCGCATTTTGGTTCTTCAACATGTAGACAATTATTAAATTTACAATCGTTTTTTACAGCTAAAAACTCAGGAAAATAATCGTCAACTTCTTCTTTTTCCATATCTACAACACCAAAGCCTTTAATTCCTGGTGTATCAATAATGGATGCATTAAAACTTAAATCGAACATTTCTGCAAATGTTGTTGTGTGTTGCCCTTGTTTATGTTGATTTGATATTTCTTTGGTTTTTAAATCTAAAGAGGGTTCAATGGCATTTACCAAAGTTGTTTTTCCAACGCCAGAATGACCAATAAACATACTTGTTTTACCAAGCATCATTACTTTAATAAAATCTACATTTTTGTTCTCTGTTGCAGAAACTTCTACACAAGTATATCCAATTTTTTCATAAATATCTTTCAAATACATCACTTCTGCTCTTTGTTCTAGCTCATAAGAATCTATCTTATTAAAAACCAAAACAGTGTCAACCGAATATGCTTCTGCGGTTACCAAAAACCGATCTATAAATGTTGTAAAAGTTGGCGGATTATCAATCGTAATTAGTAGAAACACCAAATCTACATTCGCCGCAATAATATGAGTTTGCTTCGATAAGTTTACAGATTTACGGATGATGTAATTTTTACGTTCGTGAATTGTATTAATAACTCCGGTTTCTGTATCATTTTTGGCTTCTATTTCAAAATCTACTACATCACCAACAGCAACCGGATTGGTACTTTTAATTCCTTGAATTCTAAATTTACCTTTCATTCTACATTCGTAAAACGATCCGTTTTCTGCTTTTATCAGATACCAACTTCCTGTAGATTTGTACACTATTCCTGTCATTGCTACAAAGATGAGAATAAAAAAATGATTAAAAAAAAATAGCCACAGATTCACTAATGATTCGTGAATTTGTGGCTAAATAGTTTATTTAAAAAATTATCCTTTGATAATCTTTTCTTGATGATTTATAGATTCTTGGTGAATTGCTTTAAACATTTTTAAAACAAATTCTTCACTTAAGCCTTTGCTTTCTCCTTCTAAAATCATGTTTCCTAAAATTTCGTTCCAACGTTTAGATTGTAAAACCGCAACGTTTTTCTCTTTTTTAAGTTCTCCAATTTTATCAGCAACTTTCATTCGTCTTCCTAACATTTCTATTAGTTGACCATCAACAACATTAATTTGAGCACGTAAATTACCTAATGATTCTCTATAATCAGATTCATCATCCGTAATTTTTCTGATTTTTAAATCTTCCATCATTTGTATTAAAGCAGTTGGTGTTACTTGTTGCGCAGCGTCGCTCCAAGCATTATCAGGATCAAAATGACTTTCAATCATCAAACCATCAAAATTTAAATCTAAAGCAGTTTGAGAAACATCAAAAACCATATCTCTATTTCCTGTAATATGCGACGGATCACAAATTAAAGGCAAGTCTGGAAAACGATTTTGAAACTCAATTGCCAATTGCCATTCTGGAATATTTCTATATTTCGATTTTTCGTAGGTAGAAAATCCTCTATGAATGGCTCCTAAGTTTCTAATTCCGGCTGTATACAATCTTTCAATTCCGCCTAACCACAATGCCAAATCTGGGTTTACAGGATTTTTAACCAACACAATTTTGTCTGTTCCTTGCAAAGCATCTGCAATTTCTTGCATAATAAAAGGCGAAACTGTAGAACGTGCACCAATCCATAATAAATCGATATCGTATTCTAATGCTAATTTTACATGAGCCGCATTGGCAACTTCTGTACAGGTTTTCATTCCTGTTTCTTCTTTTACTTTTTGCAACCATTTTAACCCGATTGCTCCAACACCTTCAAACATTCCTGGTCTTGTTCTTGGTTTCCAAATTCCCGCACGGAAATAATTTACATCAGAATCTTTTAACTCGTGTGCAATTTTTAAAACCTGCTCTTCGGTTTCTGCACTACAAGGCCCTGCTATTACTAGTGGATGCGCAAGCTTCATATCATCCAACCATGTTTTTAATTCTTTTGTATTTTCCATTTTTCTACTTGTTTTGGCGTTTATTTTATGCCGTTTAATATTTGTTTAATGTGATTTGTACTTTCCATTTCGTTGTAAATTTCGGTAAAATCGTTTTGCTCCATCAGTGTTTTAAAATGATGAAGGTTGTTGATATATTCATCTAATGTTTCAATAACATTTGTTTTGTTTTGCTCAAAAATGGGCGTCCACATTGCAGGAGAACTTTTTGCCAAACGAACTGTTGATGCAAATCCAGAACCTGCCATGTCAAAAATATCACGTTCATTTTTCTCTTTATTGATGACTGTTTTTCCTAACATAAATGCACTGATATGCGACAAATGAGAAACATACGCAATGTGTTTATCGTGCGATTTTGGATCCATATAGCGAATGCGCATTCCTAATTTTGCGAAAATCTCCAACGCTTTTTCTTGCAATTTAAAAGCTGTTTTTTCTACTTCGCAAATAATATTTGTTTTTTGATAAAACAATCCTAAATGTGCAGCAGTTGGACCAGAAAATTCTGTTCCTGCTATTGGATGCGTTGCTAAATAATTTCTTCTTTTTGGGTGATTTTCTACTACTTTACAAATGTGTTCTTTGGTTGAGCCAACATCCATCAACAAACAATCATCATTAATTGCATTTAATACTTTCGGAATTACCTCTAATTGGACATCAACCGGAATAGAAACAATTACAATTGTTGCTTTTTCAAGTTCATCAAAATTTGATTTTACATCAATCACACCTAATTCTAACGCTTTATCTAAATGACTTTCGTTAGTGTCTATTCCGTAAATAACTGCTTCTGGATATTTAGATTTTATATCCAACACCAAGCTTCCACCTATTAATCCAATTCCTATTACAAATACGTTCATTTTTTCCTATCCCTAACCCTTTCCAAAGGAAAGGGGACTTATTAATTTATTTTTAACCAACCAGCTGCAAACTGCGACTGCTTACTACCTACCTTTAAGTAAACCTACCAATTGCTTCTTTAATTATCTCTTTTGACACACATAATGAAAATCGAATATAACCTTCTCCGTTTGATCCAAAAACAGTTCCTGGCGCAATAAAAATATCTCTTTCATATAAAATGTGATCTGTAACTTCTTCGGATGTTTTTCCTTCAGGAGTTTTTGCCCAAACAAACAATCCAGTAGAATTTTTATCATAAGTACATTGCAACTTATCCGCTAATTTCCAAATCAAATTTCTACGCTCTTTGTACTCTTTATTCTGATTTTTAAACCAATCATCCGATACATGTAAGGCCTCTATTGCTCCTTTCTGAATTCCGTAAAACATCCCAGAATCCATATTGCTTTTTATTTTTAATATTTGATTTATATAATTAGAATTCCCCAACACCATTCCTACTCGCCAACCAGCCATATTAAAAGTTTTGCTCAACGAATTTAACTCTAACGCGATGTCTTTTGCTCCATCAACCTCTAAAATACTAATTGGATTTTCGTTTAAAATAAAGCTATACGGATTGTCATTTACAATGAGTATTTGATATTTTTTCCCGAATGCAATCAACTTTTTAAAAGTTTCTTTTAGTGCATTTGTTCCGGTTGGCATGTGGGGATAATTGATCCACATCATTTTTACTTTCGATAGATCTTGTTGCTCTAATTCATCAAAATTTGGTTGCCAATGATGCGTTTCATCCAAATTATAAAAAACAGGTGCCGCTCCAACTAGTTTTGTTACCGAACTGTAGGTTGGATATCCAGGATTCGGAATCAACACTTGATCGCCTTCATTTAAAAAAGCCATCGAAATATGCATTACCCCTTCTTTACTTCCCATTAAGGGCAAAATTTCATTTTCTAGATTTAAAGCAACTTTAAAATTCTGTTTGTAAAATTCTGAAATTGCACTTCGCAATTCTGGCAAACCTTGATAACTCTGATATTTATGTGCAGAAGCATCGTTAAAACTTTGTTGAATGGCCTCAATTACTTTTGTTGGTGGTTGTAAATCTGGACTTCCAATTCCCATATTGATAATCGGTTTTCCAGACGCAGCCAATGCTCTAACTTCTCTTAGTTTTGTTGAAAAATAGTATTCTTCAACAGTATTTAATCTTTTTGCTGCTTCAATCATTTTCTTCCGTTTTTATAAGCTCCCAACACTTTAAATGCTGATGCCATTATTTCTATAATTGCAATTGCTTTTTCATATTCTTTATACTCATCAAAAGTGACATCAACAAAAAATGAATATTTCCAAGGAGACTCTATCACTGGCAACGACTGAATCTTAGTTAAGTTCATTTTACAATCGCTCAACACATTTAAAATTGCTGCCAAGCTTCCTCTTTTATGATCTAACTGAAATTTTAGTGATGCTTTATTTATTTGATCAATTCCGTTATTTGGTTTTTCAGTTTGTACAATTACAAATCGAGTTGAATTGTCTTTCATCGTTTGAATTTCATCTTCCAAAACTTCCAATCCAAAAATTTCTGCAGCCAATTTTGGCGCAATTGCCGCAACTCCTTTTAATTGATTTTTAGCTATTCTTTTAGCAACCTCAGCCGTATCAACATCTTCCACTAATTTTATATGAGGATAATTTTTAAAAAACTTTTTACACTGTAATAGCGCCATTGGATGTGAACATACCTCTTTAATATCTTCAATTTTTTGACCAGGTAATGCCATTAAATGATGATGAATATTTAAATATTGCTCGCCACAAATATGTAAATTATTGGCATCAATTAAAGCATAATTAGGAATGATTGATCCTGCAATCGTATTTTCTATTGCCATAATTCCCATTTGAGCAGTTTTATCTAGCAAGCTATCTACTAAAATATCAAAAGACAAACATTCTTTTAATGTTATCGTATCTCCATAGAAATCTCTTGCTACTTTATGATGATTAGAACCTTCGGCTCCTTGTATGGCTATTTTGTTTTTCATTTTAAGCATAAAAAAAAGTCTCGAAATTCGAGACTTTATGATATATTATTTGTGTTAACAATACTGTACAAAGTCTCAACTCTTATTAAAAAAATAAAAGTAAAAATAGAAACCTTGCCAAACGTTTTGTAACATCATTATTGTTTTGTTGTACGAAGCAAATCTAAAAATTTAATTAGTATAAACAAACTTTTTATCAAAAAAGTGCTACTATTATTAATTATCTTTGAGTTACAACTATTTTGCATCTCTTAAAAACCCTTTTTTTATGATATTTTTTAAAACCATTTTTGCTTATTTTCAAGACAAACAATATCGCGATTTATTAATCACTACTGTAATAATTATTGGGTTTGGAAGTGTTATTTATCATTACTTAGAAGGATGGAGTTGGATAGACTCTATCTATTTCTCTGTAATAACACTAACTACTATTGGTTTTGGAGATTTCGCTCCAGCAACACCTGAAGGAAAATTATTCACTATTTTTTATATTGTAATTGGAATTGGAATTATTCTAAGTTTTATCAATACCGTTTACAATCATTACGATGAAACCAAAAAGAAGAATAAAAAGCAAACTAAATTATAGATCTACATAAACAAAAAAAGCTTCTCAAAAATTGAGAAGCTTTTAGCGGTCTGGACGGGACTCGAACCCGCGACCCCCTGCGTGACAGGCAGGTATTCTAACCAGCTGAACTACCAGACCGTTGCTCTTAGCGGATGCAAATATAAGTCGGATTTTAGTATTTGCAAAAGAAAAAGAAAAAAAATTACAAAAACTTTTTTCGACTAATTAAGTAACTAGTTAAAACGGTTTCAAAACTATCATTACAATTCACAGCAACATAATCTATTTGATATTGCAAACATTTTGTTTTCAACTCTTTAAAATAATTACTTGTAGCTTTTTGATATGTTTCTTTTATATTAGATGTATAAATATTAAGTTCATCTCCTGTTTCTACATCTACAAATTTTTTGGCTGTACTCTCAAAATCAAAATCTAATTCATGCTGTTTATCATAGGTATGAAACAAAACAACCTCATGTTTATTGTATTTTAAATGACGTAATGCATCAAATAAAGCTTCTTTATCTGTAGTCGTTTGGAACATGTCTGTAAACAAAAAAATTAAGGAACGCCTATGAATTTTCTCTGCAATTTCATGTAAAAACCGATAGGTTTCTGTTTTTGATCTTGGTTTAGAGTGTAGCAATTTTTCTAACTGATGCAATATCATTTTACGATGCCGATCACTACCCTTTTCTGGGGCATAATATTCGTAAGTATCTGAGTAAATACTTAAGCCAACTGCGTCTCGTTGTCTTTTTAAAATTTCTAATAAAGAAGCGGATGCTACAGCTGCAAACCCTATTTTATTTAAGTGTTCTAAAGTTTGTTTTTTTACCACAGGATAATGCATTGATGCGGAATTATCAATAATTATATGGCAACGAAGATTGGTTTCTTCTTCGTACTTCTTCGTATATAATTTTTCTGTTTTGGCAAACAGCTTCCAATCAATATGACGTGTACTTTCTCCGTTATTGTACAGTTTATGTTCAGAAAATTCGACAGAAAACCCATGAAATGGACTTTTATGCATTCCTGTAATAAAACCTTCAACAACTTGTTTTGCAAGTAAATCTAGGTTCGTTATTTCTGTGGATTGTATTTTTGATACGTGCATCATCTTTGTCGAAAATAAAAAAAGGTTTGACGCCAGCCAAACCTTTTCTATTTATCTTCTGTTAAATCTCTTTATAGAGCAGCATCAATTTTACCTGTATACACATTTTTAGGTGCTACACCAACTTGTTTATCTACTACTTCTCCGTTTTTAAATACCAAAACTGTTGGAATATTACGTACACCGTATTTTGCTGCAAATTCTTGATTGGCATCAACATCTACTTTACCAACAACAGCTTTCCCTTCATATTCAGTATGAATTTCATCAACAATAGGCCCAACCATTCTACACGGCCCACACCAAGCTGCCCAAAAATCAACCAAAACTGGTTTGTCAGATTTTAATACTACTTCTTCAAAGTTTGCATCTGTAATTTCTAATGCCATTTTATTTATTTTTAAGTTCTTAATTCAATTTTATATTACAAATGTAATTAAATATTTTTCTTTTACATTTATAAAAAAATTACTTTTTACAATAGAAGTATCAACAGAATTGATATTAAAAAATTGCACTTGCTATTTGATAAATATTATCTGATTTCCCCATAGAATAGTAATGCAACAACGGAACATTGTTTGCAACTAAATCTTTACTTTGAGCAATAGACCACTCAGTTCCAACTTGCCTTACCGCTTTGTTGTCTTTACATTTAAGAATTTTATTAATTAAATCATTCGGTAAATCTACCTTAAATCTATGCGGAATTATATTCAATTGTTTTTTGGTTGATATTGGTTTTAAACCCGGAATTATGGGTACGGTAATTCCTTCTGCTCTGCATTTTTTAACAAAATCAAAATATTTTTGATTGTCAAAAAACATTTGAGTTACAATATAATCTGCACCATTTTTAATTTTTTGCTTTAAAAAATGTATGTCAGAATCTAAACTCGGTGCTTCCATATGTTTTTCTGGATACCCAGCAACACCAATACAAAAATCTGTTTTTGAAGAATTCAACAATCCGCTATCTAAGTACTTTCCATTGTTTAAATCCTGAATTTGATTTACCAATTCTGATGCAAATAGATGTCCTTCTTTTTCGGGTTTAAAATACGTTTCTGTTTTTACCGCATCGCCACGAAGTGCAACAACATTATCAATGTCTAAAAAATCTAAATCAATTAAAAAATTCTCTGTGTCTTCTTTTGTAAAACCTCCACACAAAATATGCGGCACAGCATCTACTTGATATTTATTCTGAATTGCAGCACAAATCCCTACCGTTCCAGGGCGTTTTTTAACCACTTGTTTTTTTAACAACCCATTTTCTAACTCTTTGTAGGTATATTCTTCTCGGTGATAGGTTACATCAATAAATGGCGGATTAAACTCCATCAAAGGATCAATATTATCGAAAATAGATTGAATGTTTTGCCCTTTTAAAGGCGGCAAAATTTCAAAAGAAAATAATGTTTTTCCGTTTGCTTTTTTAATGTGCTCTGTTACTTTCATGTTTTTTGAACTTTATTTTTTGGGCGTTCCCTTCAGGTCGCGTTTTTCACTATACCTGCCTGCCGGGCAGGCAGGTCTTTTTATTGACAACTTTTCGACTGCGTACAAAGAGACAACAAAAAGGATGTCGTTTCAATCGCTAACGCAAGTTTATTCTTCAGCTAAAGTTGCGTGTAGCCATTTTCTAGCTTTCTCTTTTGTAATTCCTTTTCTATTTGCGTAATCTTCCACTTGAGAATTTGTGATTTTACCTACACCAAAATACTTCGCTTCAGCATTTCCAAAATAATATCCTGAAACCGCCGCCGCTGGCCACATTGCTAAACTTTCTGTAAGTTGTATTCCAATTTTTTCTTCTACGTTTAATAATTCCCAAATGGTTTCTTTTTCTAAATGATCTGGACAAGCAGGATATCCAGGCGCAGGACGAATTCCTTTGTAACTTTCTTTAATTAAGTCGTCGTTTGTTAAATCTTCATTTGCTGCGTATCCCCAATGTTTTGTTCTAATTTGTTTGTGCAAATATTCAGCCAACGCTTCTGCGAATCGATCGGCAATTGCTTGCGCCATAATTGCATTGTAATCATCGCCTTTTGCCTTATAACTTTCTGCCAATTCTTGTGCGCCAAAAATACCGACACTAAACGCGCCCATATAATCTTGTTTGTTTGTTTCTTTCGGAGCAATAAAATCTGCTAACGCATGATTTGGAATTCCTTCTCGTTTTTTTAGCTGCTGACGTAACGTTCTAAAAACAGCAATTTCTTTCCCTTTCTTTTGGATAGAAATATCATCGTCATTTATAGAATTTGCTTCAAACAAACCAAAAATTGCCTTGGGTTTTAGTAATTGTTTTGCAATGATTTCTTGAATCATTTGTTGCGCTTCTTCATACATTATTGACGCTTGTTCACCAACAACTTCATCCCTTAAAATAGCTGGAAACTTCCCATGTAAATCCCAGCTTCTAAAAAACGGACTCCAATCTAAGTAAGGCAACAATTCTTTAAGACTTAATTGTTCTAAAGTCTGAATTCCAAGTTCGTTTGGCTTTTTAATTTCTGAAGTTTCCCAATCAATTTTATACTTTCTTTTTCTCGCTTCATCAATAGAAATATAAGATTTTTCTTTACCTCGTTTTAAAAATTTAGTTCTGAATTCGTCATAGTCTTTTTTCAATTTGGCAACATATTCATTTGATGATTTTTTATTTAATAAATCACCCATAACAGTTACTGCTCTTGATGCATCATTTACATGAACCACCGCATTTTTATATTGTGTATCAATTTTAACAGCTGTGTGTGCTTTGGATGTTGTTGCTCCTCCAATTAGCAACGGTAATTCAAAATTTTGACGTTGCATTTCTTTTGCCAAATACACCATTTCATCTAACGATGGCGTAATTAATCCTGATAAACCAATAGCGTCAACGCGTTCACTTATCGCCATTTCAATAATTTTTTCTGGTGGAACCATCACGCCTAAATCAATAATTTCATAATTGTTACACGCCAGCACAACGCTTACAATATTTTTTCCAATATCATGCACATCGCCTTTTACGGTTGCCATCAATATTTTACCAACAGGTTCTTGTTTTTCTGTTTTTTCTGCTTCTATAAACGGATTTAAGTAACCAACTGCTTTTTTCATCACACGAGCAGATTTTACTACTTGCGGTAAAAACATTTTTCCTGCGCCAAACAAATCTCCAACCACATTCATTCCAATCATTAAATGTCCTTCAATCACATCAATTGGTTTTTCTGCTTCTTGCCTTGCTTGTTCAATATCTTCGAGAATAAAAGCATCAATTCCTTTTACCAAAGCGTGGGTAATTCTATGTTGTAGGGGATTTTCTCTCCAAGATAAATCCAATCCTTTTTCTACCTTTGATCCTTTTACTGTTTCAGCAAAATCTAACAAACGTTCTGTCGCATCGTCTCTTCTGTCTAAAATAACATCTTCAACATACTCTAATAAATCCTTTGGAATATCATCGTAGACTTCTAGTAAAGCCGGATTTACAATTCCCATGTTCATTCCTGCTTGAATTGCATGATATAAAAACACAGAATGCATGGCTTCTCTAACTCCGTCGTTTCCTCTAAATGAAAACGAAACATTACTAACGCCGCCACTTACACTAACATTTGGTAAATTTTGGCGAACCCAACGTGTTGCTTCTATAAAATCGAGTGCATTTTTTTTGTGTTCTTCCATTCCTGTTGCTACAGGAAATATGTTTAAATCGAAAATAATATCTTCGGATGCAAAGTGGACAATGTCCACCAATATTTTATAAGATCTTTTGGCTATTTCTAATCTACGTTCGTAATTATCTGCTTGCCCATCTTCATCAAAAGCCATTACAATTACAGCAGCTCCGTAACGTTTAATTTGTTTTGCTTCCCAAATAAATTTTTCTTCTCCTTCTTTTAACGAAATAGAATTTACAACACATTTTCCTTGTACAACTTGTAATCCAGCTTCAATAATTTCCCATTTAGAACTGTCAATCATCATTGGAACTCTGCAAATATCTGGCTCAGCAGCAATCAGGTTTAAAAAACGAACCATCGCTACTTTTCCATCGATCAAACCATCATCAAAATTAATATCGATAATTTGCGCACCACCATCCACTTGATGTCGTGCAATATCTAAAGCCTCATCAAATTGCTCATTCTTTATCAATCGTAAAAATTTTCTTGACCCTGCAACATTTGTTCGCTCACCAACATTGATAAAATTACTGTTTTCGTTTAAAATCAAAGGCTCTAAACCAGATAGTTTCATGTATTTTGTTTGCTTCACCTTCATAATTAATTCTCGATTTCTTTCAAACTAATAATATTTCTCGGCTTGTATTTAGCAGCTATTTCTGCTATAACTTTAATGTGCTCTGGTGAGGTACCACAACAACCGCCAATTATATTGATTAAGTTTCTCTTTAAATATTCTTCAATTTGTGTTCCCATTTCCTCCGGAGTTTCGTCATATTCTCCAAATGCATTAGGCAACCCTGCATTTGGATGCGCAGAAATTGCAAAATCAGTTTTATGAGCAATTGCTTCTAAATGTGGTTGTAATAAATTGGCTCCTAAAGCACAATTAAATCCGATGGATAATAACGGAATATGAGAAACAGAAATTAAAAAAGCCTCTGCAGTTTGTCCTGATAAAGTTCTTCCAGATGCGTCAGTAATTGTTCCACTTAGCATGGTTGGAATATCAATCTTTTTTTCTTCTTTGACTTGTTCAATTGCAAACAAAGCTGCCTTTGCATTTAAGGTGTCAAACACGGTTTCTACCAATAAAATATCGACTCCGCCATCAATCAAAGCCTCAACTTGTTGTTTGTATGCAATTCTTAACTCATCAAAAGTTACAGCCCTAAAACCTGGGTCATTTACATCTGGAGACATACTTGCCGTTCTGTTTGTTGGGCCAATTGAACCAGCTACAAAACGAGGTTTATTTGGTTCTCTTTCTGTAAACTCTTCTGCAACTTCTTTCGCTATTTTTGCTGATTGATAGTTCAATTCGTACACCAAATCTTCTAGTTGATAATCCGCCATCGCAATGGTAGTTCCAGAAAATGTATTGGTTTCTATAATGTCTGCTCCTGCTTCAAAGTATTTTGCATGAATAGTTTTTATAGCTTCTGGTTGCGTTATAGAAAGCAAATCGTTATTTCCTTGTAGAGGAGTCGGATACTCTTTAAATCGTTCTCCTCTAAAATCTTCTTCTGTGAATTTATAGGCTTGCAACATTGTTCCCATTGCGCCATCTAACACAAGGATTCTTTTTTGTATTTCTTTATAAATATTAGGCATTTTCTAACGCTTGTTTTAAATCGTTTATAATATCGGTTACATGTTCTAATCCGACAGAAATTCGAACTAATCCGTCTGTAATTCCGGTTTCTAACCTATCCTCTAAAGACAATTTGCTGTGAGTTGTACTTGCTGGATGTGTAACTATTGTTCTTGTATCACCTAGATTTGCTGACAATGAGCAAAGCTGAATTGCATTTAAGAAATTCCTCCCAGTCTCAATTCCTCCTTGTACTTCAAAAGCAATAATATTTCCACCTAAAAGCATTTGTTTTTTTGCAATTTCAAACTGTGGATGCGATTTTAAAAAAGGATATTTCACCAAATTTACTTTTGAGTGACTTTCTAAAAACTCGGCAACTTTCAACGCATTTTCGCAATGTTTTTCTACTCTTACCGCTAAGGTTTCTAAACTTTTTGATAACACCCACGCATTAAAAGGCGACATGGCCGGACCTGTATTTCTAGAAAATAAATAAATTTCTCGAATCAAATTTGTTTTTCCTACGGCTACTCCGCCCAAAACCCTTCCTTGTCCGTCTATCAATTTTGTAGCAGAATGAATGACAATATCTGCTCCAAAATCAATTGGCTTTTGCAAATACGGCGTTGCAAAACAATTGTCTATCACCAATAATAAATTGTGCTTTTTTGCGATTTTTCCAAGTATTTCTAAATCTAAAATATCTACTGCCGGATTTGTTGGCGTTTCTGCATATAAAATTTTTGTGTTTGGCTGAATTAAACTTTCAATTGCATCAACTTCATTGACTTTAAAATAACTGGTTTCAATATTCCATTTCGGTAAATATTTTGTAAACAACGTGTGTGTAGAACCAAAAACAGAACGGCAAGAAACCACATGATCACCAGCATTTAACAGCGCTCCGAAAGTTGAAAAAATTGCTGCCATTCCTGTTGCAAAAGCATACCCTGCTTCTGCTTTTTCCATTGCAACAATTTTATTGATAAATTCCGTCGTATTCGGATTTGAAAATCGGCTATACAAATTCTTTTCTTTCTCTTCTGCAAACGAAGCTCGCATATCTTCTGCGTCATCAAACACAAAACTTGAAGTAAGATATAACGGTACAGAATGTTCAGAAAATTGTGATTTTTCTGTTTGATTTCTGATAGCTTCAGTTTCGAAATGGTATTTCATTATTAATTATTTAGTTATTATTCTTTGCCAATCGTAAAATATCTCCAAAAACGCCACGAGCTGTGACTTTTGCTCCGGCTCCAGCTCCCTGAATCACAATTGGTTGTTCTCCGTATGATTCTGTATAAATTTCAAAAATTGCATCCGATCCTTTTAAGGATCCTAAGGGCGAATTTTTAGAAACCGATACTAATTTCACCTCCAATTGCCCTTTATTTTGAAATAAATCACCCGATAAATCACCAATATATCTCAATACATGATTTTCTTTTTGCGCTAATTTCTTTTCTTGAAACACGCTATTTAATTGACTTAAATTTGATAAAAATGCATTAGAACAAACTTCTCTAAACTCGGTCGGAATTAAATTTTCTATTGCAATATCTTCAAACTCGTTTTCCAAATCTAGTTCTCGCGCTAAAATCAATAATTTTCTAGCCACATCATTTCCGCATAAATCTTCACGAGGATCTGGCTCTGTAAATCCTAAATCAATCGCTTCTTGTAAAGCGGTAGAAAACAGAACATCATCCGAAGAAAATTGATTGAACAAATAACTCAATGAGCCCGAAAAAACACCTCTAATTCTGGTGATATTTTCTCCAGATTCGTGCAGTAGTTTAATGGTATCAATCAAAGGTAATCCTGCACCAACATTGGTTTCGTACAAATATTCTTTTTTGTTTTTCTTTAACTTCTCTCTCAATTCCTTATAAAAAGAAAAAGAAATGGTATTGGCTATTTTATTGGATGAAACCAAATCAAACCCTGCTTCCACCAACGGGATATAATTCGAAACAAAATCGGAATTTGCTGTATTATCAACTGCTATTAAATTTTCTAAGTGATGTTGTTTTGCAAAATTGATAACCGCTTCAATAGAACTATTTTCTGTTCCTTTTTCTAAAAGCTCGTTTTCCCAATTTTTAGAAACCCCTATTTCATTGAACAGTATTTTTGTTGAGTTTGCAATCGCAAAAATATTTAGTTGAATTTTGCGACGTTCTAAAACCGATTTTGTGTTTTCTATTATCTGATTAATTAAGGTTCCGCCAACCAAACCTTTTCCAAAAACGGCAATATTTATTTTTTTAGCAATACCAAAAACTTGTCCGTGAATTACATTTACAGCTTTGTGTAATTGTTCTTTTTTCACCACCAAACTCACATTTTTCCCAGTGATGGTATTGTTAAATAAAAGTGGTACAATTTGATTTTTTATCAACGCGTTATACGGATGATGAAACTCACTTAAATCTTGCCCGATAATTGAAATTACAGCTACGTTATCCAGAATAGAAATCTGATGCACATCTTGTGAATAAAAATCATTTTCGAATTCTTTTTCTAATGCTAAAACAGCTTCGGTTGCCTTGTCCTTGTTGATAACTAAACCGATTCCTCGTTCTGATGACCCCTGAGAAATGATACTCACACTAATATCTCTATCACTCAAAGTTTTAAATATTCTTGCATCAACTCCCACTTTCCCTAACAAACCTCTTCCTTCAAAATTAATGAGTGCTACATTCTTTAGAACAGAAATAGATTTGATGCCTTTTTCAATAGCTTTTGATGTAATTAAAGTTCCTTTATCATCTTTATTAAAGGTATTTAAAATTCGCAAATTGATGTTTTTCTCTAACAACGGAATGATCGTCTTTGCATGTAAAATAGTTGCTCCGAAAGTTGCCATTTCATTGGCCTCAGAAAACGATAATTGTTCAATTTTTTTTGCGTCAGTCACCAAATCTGGATTTGCAGTAAAAATTCCGTTTACATGCGTATAATTCTGCAACTCTTCTGCATCTAAATAATTCGCCAATAACGCCGCCGTATAATTACTTCCGTTTCTACCTAATGTTGTTGTTTGGTTTTTGAGATTAGCTCCAATGAAACCCGTGACAACTTGTATTGTATCTTGATGCTTTTTAAAATAATGCTGTACTTTTTCTTTCGAAATTTTGTTGAAAGGTTGTGCATTTCCAAAATTTTCATTGGTAATTATCAATTGTCTTGCATCAACTGCATAAGCGTTGATATTTCGTTCTTTTAATAAACTTTCAATCAGTTTAACAGACAACAATTCACCTTGCGCCAAAACTTCATCTTTAATTTTCTGACTATAGTCTTCTAACAATTGTACACCTTCAAAAATAGTATCTAACTTTAAAAATTCTTTTGAAAAATCTACTTGTGCATTGGTTTCTAATTGATACTTTTTAAACGCTGCTAACTGCTCACTATAAGAGGTATTACTTGCTGCTTTCTCTAGAATTTCTTCTAATTCGTCCGTAGAATTTCCTCTTGCAGAAGCCACAATGGCGATATGTTCTCCAGCCTCAATTTTACTTGCAATGATATTAATGGCATTTTGTAATCCTTCTCCGTTTGCCAAAGATTTGCCTCCAAATTTTAATATTTTCATGTTATGTTGTTCAAACCTTAATTAAATATCGGTTCAATAATTTTTTTTAATTGTTTGTATTCTATTAAAAAAGCATCGTGTCCGTGTACAGAATGTATTTCGTTGTACGTAATATTTGTTTTTGTAATTGCTAATTTTTGATGCGTATCTTTATTTTCATCCGCAGTAAAAAACAAATCTGAATTCACGCTAATAATGTAAATCGCCGCTTCAATACGGTCTAAAATTTCAATCGAATTTTCTCCATTATTGGTTACATCAATCGTCTTTAATAACTGATTCATTAATTTATACGATGATAATTGATAACGTTCTTGCAGTTTTTTTCCATGATGTAACAACCAACTTTCTACATTAAATATTTTTAATTCATCGTTTTTTGATCGCTGAAAACGTTCTTTAAAAGAAGCTGGAGTTCTGTAACACACCATGGCGTGCATTCGTGCATCGTGAACTGGATTGCTAGAATTTATTAAAAATTGTTCTTGAATCTTACAATTTGCAATCAACCAATCGGTCGATTTCCAATCAGCCGCAACCGGAATAAAATGTGTAGTTATTTTAGGACTTATCACCACCATTTCCCAAGCAATTCCACCACCTAAAGAACCTCCAATCAACCCAAAAAGTTGCTCAATTTGTAACTCTTTTAATCCAATTAAAAATAGTTTCGCAATGTCTCTTGCAATAAAACTTTTATAATCATCAATCACAAAACCATCAAAACCATTTCCAGGAATATTAAAAGCCAACACCGTATAATTATTCGTGTCAATCGTTTTATTTTCTCCAATTAAATCTTTCCACCAACCGTCTTTTCCTGCAACATTACTATTACCTGTTAGTGCGTGATTTACCAATACCACGGGAGCGGTACCCAATTTTTTTCCAAACAATTGATAACTTAATTGAATGTTTTTGAATTGAGTTCCGCTTTCTGTAGCATAACTAAGAATAGTAATAAAAGGTAATGTGTTTTTCATTTTAAAAATTAAAACCTAAAATCAATTCTAAACTAAAACTGCTTCTTGAATATTTGTAAATGCTTCTTGTAAATCTGATTTTAAATCCTCTACATCTTCCAAACCAACAGACAATCGAATTAAATCTTGAGAAACTCCAGCGTTTTTTTGTTCTTCTGCAGACAATTGCTGATGTGTAGTACTCGCAGGATGGATAATCAAAGACTTTGTATCGCCAATATTTGCTAGTAATGAGAATAGTTTCGTGGTATCTGCAATTATTTTTGCGGATTCAAACCCGCCTTTTACTCCAAAAGTAACCAAACCACTTTGTCCGTTTGGCAAATATTTATCCGCTAAGGTTTTATATTTGCTACTTTCTAATCCAGGGTAATTTACCCAAGCAACCTCGGCTTGTTCTTCTAACCATTCTGCTATTGCTAATGCATTTTGAGAATGTTGCTGAATTCTAATTGGTAAAGTTTCTAATCCTTGAATAATATTGAAAGCATTTGTTGGACTTAATGCGCCACCAAAATCACGTAATCCTTCTAAAATTAATTTAAAAGTATAAGATGCTGCGCCTAAAGTTTCGTAATATTTTAAACCGTGATATCCTGCTGAAGGCTCTGTAAATTCGGGAAACTTACCATTTGCCCAATTAAAAGTTCCCGCATCAATAATTGCGCCTCCTAACGAAGTTCCTTGTCCGCCAATATATTTTGTTAGCGAATGAATTACAATATCTGCCCCATGTTCTATAGGTTTTACCAATACTGAAGTTGCTACTGTATTATCTACAATAAAAGGAACTTCTGCCGCATTTGCATGAACAGAAATTGCTTTTAAATCCAACACATCTAACTTCGGATTTCCTAAAGATTCTACAAAAAATGCTCTTGTATTTTCTTGTGTTGCGTCTCTAAAATTAGCTGGATTATCTGCATCAACAAAAGTGGTTGTAATTCCTAATCTTGGTAGCGTTACATTTAATAAATTAAAGGTTCCACCGTACAAACTGCTTGAAGCTACAATATGATCTCCCGCTTTTAAAAGTGTAAGCAGTCCTGTTGCAACTGCTGCTGTTCCTGAAGCAAAAACTACGGCTCCAACTCCACCTTCTAATGCCGCTAAACGATCTTGCAAAATTTGATTTGTAGGATTGTTTAATCGCGTGTAAATAAACCCTAATTCTTTTAATGAAAAAAGATTGGCTGCATGTTCTGAATTGTTAAAAACATACGAGGTTGTTTGATAAATAGGAACAGCCCTTGCTCCTCCATGTTGCTGAACATCGTGTCCAGCGTGCAACGCATTGGTTGCGAATTTTTGTGTACTCATTTTTCTTGTTTTTTGAGTTAATAAATGATTAAATCAAAAGTCAAATGCATCAATAAATTGATGTACTTACTAGAAAAATGTTATAAAGAATTATTACAAGTACTCGTCAGTACTTGTTTTTTGAGTTATCTATCCAATTTCTGATAAATGAATCTGAAATTAAGTAGAATTTAGCACCTTCATTACTAAGTGTAAAGGGTTGCTAAGGCTTCATCGGGTCTAATCCCTCCGCCTTTCTTGATAACATTGTCAATAAGTGATGAACTTTCTGAGCACAAATATTCAGTAAGAAAAAATTAATATCCTAATTTATTTTTACTTTTTTTTATTTAATTTATAAAATGACATTTTAATGCTTTTCTTTT
This sequence comes from Polaribacter gochangensis, assembly GCF_046224025.1. Taxonomy (NCBI): domain Bacteria; kingdom Pseudomonadati; phylum Bacteroidota; class Flavobacteriia; order Flavobacteriales; family Flavobacteriaceae; genus Polaribacter; species Polaribacter gochangensis. The sequence continues at coordinate 228,301 of NZ_JBJXRF010000001.1, forward strand.
TTAGTATCGATTTAAGCTGTACCTTTGCAATCGATATTTCGAGGAAAAATTTGAACTGATTGCAACCTCTATAAAAAAAGCTAAAGCAGTAATTTCTACTACTTTCGCATCAAAGCAATCCTTTCTTTTTTCTAAGTTTAATTTATAATAAAAGATATAATTATGTCCTATTTATTTACTTCTGAATCCGTTTCAGAAGGTCACCCAGACAAAGTAGCCGATCAGATATCTGATGCGTTAATTGATAATTTTTTAGCTTTTGACCCTTCATCAAAAGTTGCTTGTGAAACTTTGGTTACTACAGGGCAAGTTGTGTTAGCCGGAGAAGTAAAATCAAACACCTATTTAGACGTTCAACAAATCGCAAGAGATGTAATTAACAAAATTGGATACACAAAAAGTGCCTACATGTTTGATGGAAATTCTTGTGGAGTTTTCTCTGCAATTCACGAACAATCACCAGATATTAATCAAGGAGTTGATAGAGCAAACAAAGAAGAACAAGGTGCAGGAGATCAAGGGATGATGTTTGGTTACGCAACAGATGAAACCGAAAATTACATGCCCTTGGCATTAGAATTATCGCATCGATTATTGATTGAATTGGCCGAATTAAGGCGAGAAAATAAAGACATTACGTATTTACGACCAGATGCAAAATCTCAAGTAACTATTGAATATTCTGATGATAATATTCCGCAAAGAATTGATGCCATTGTAATTTCTACACAGCACGATGATTTTGATGAAAATGATGAGGTGATGTTAGCAAAAATTAAATCTGACATTGTAACCATTTTAATTCCGAGAGTCATTGCAAAATTACCTGCAGATATTCAAGCACTATTTACAGATCAAATTACCTATCACATCAACCCAACTGGAACATTTGTTATTGGTGGACCACATGGTGATACTGGATTAACAGGACGTAAAATTATTGTGGACACATACGGTGGAAAAGGCGCTCACGGTGGTGGAGCTTTTTCTGGAAAAGACCCTTCTAAAGTAGATAGATCTGGAGCATATGCAACAAGACATATTGCAAAAAATTTAGTTGCTGCTGGAGTTTGTAAAGAAGTGTTAGTACAAGTTTCGTATGCAATTGGAGTTGCAAAACCAACAAGTATTAATGTTGAAACCTACGGAACATCAACCTTAAATTTAACAGACGGAGAAATTAGTAAAATTGTGGAAAGCATTTTTGATATGCGTCCATATTTTATTGAGCAACGTTTAAAATTAAGATCTCCAATTTATTCTGAAACTGCTGCTTACGGACACATGGGAAGAACTCCAGAAGTAAAAACAGTAACTTTTTCTAACCCAATGGGAGAAACTGTTTCGCAAGAAGTAGAAACATTTACTTGGGAAAAATTAGATTATGTAGATAAAGTAAAAGAAGCTTTTGGTTTCTAAAACTCTTTATTTAAATTATATAATAAAAACCTCAAACAAATTTGTTTGAGGTTTTTTATGAAATAACAATTTAGCTTGCTTCTAAATGTATTTTTAGATAACTTTCATTAAGAAAAAAATAACATATTCCGAAAAAATTGTATCTATATTTGCAAAGTGAAAGAAAATTGTAAAATAAATAAAATGAATTCAATCTTGTCCATTTTTGGGCTTGTGTTGTTGCTAGTGATTTCACCTTGTAAGGTTAGGAATTTTATTCAAGCTGAATTAGGAATTCCTCAAATCGAAGTATTAAACAAGAATCAATCTACAATTTCAGAATCAAATTGCCAGACTTTTGAGTTTTCTGAAACTATTCAGACTATCACAAAACCAACTTTTCAGCAACCTGACTTTCTAATTTCGGGAGCTTCTCCTTTTAATTTTGCTTCCTATCTATTTAAGAATTCTTTTAATCTTAATACATCAAGAAACCAACAGGTTTCTGATGTTCCTCTCTATATTTTATATCAGAACCTCAAGGTTTATTCGTAATTGATATTCTGACCAAGAAAACTTAAAGTAGTTATTATAACTGCTATTAATCAATTACAAATAACAAAAATGAAATCTCAAGAAAAAACACTTGAAGTTAGCTACAAATCTGTAGTTATCCTTCGCATTATGCTTAGCCTAATCTTTATAATAGCAAGCACCAGTCATTTTTTTAATACCGAAAAAACCGTGAGCAGAATAGAAAATTCATCAATGGGTTTTATTGGAAATATTCTAGGAACACCTGAAACAGCTGTGATTCTATCAGGTATTATAATGTTGACCTCAGGTATTTTATTACTTATCGGCTTCAAAACTCAAATCGCTGCAATAGTATTAATAGCTGTTTTAATCCCTATTACGCTAACCGTACAAGTTGGTCAAATTAAAACTTTAGGTCCGCTGTTTAAGAATGTAGCCATTCTTGGTGGGCTTCTTTTTTTTAGTATTAATTCAAATTTAAAAATTCAAAAAAAATGAAAAATCTATTTATATTTTTAACAACAGTATGTTTCTTAACTTACGGAGCAACACAAGTAAACGCACAAAATATTAATCAAAAAAAAAATAACTATTTAGTATTATCAAAAAACATACAGCAACTAAAACCAATTTTGTTAACGGCTAACGAATTGGCTAAAGAGGATGGTAAAAAGTATGGTGAGTTTTATGTAGTAATTTGCGGTAAAACGGTAACTGAACTTACAAATAACTCTGATTTAGATAAAATATTAAAAAAAGCAAAAGCACAAAATGTAAACATTTTTGCTTGTGGTCTTTCTCTTAAAAAGTTTAATATTAATCCAGATCAATTACCTGAAAATATAACTGTTGTCGACAATGGAATTTTGTATAGTTTTCAATTAAAGAAAGAAGGATTTATCACCCTTAGTATTTAAAGAATGGAAAATGTTAGTATAAAAAAATAACAAAAGCTAACAATGTATAAAAATAGTAGCGGCTTTGGTGTTTAATCAAAGTCGCTTTTTTATATTTACAGTCAGTCTTAAACGGAAAGGTTGTTTTTCATAGTCAGCTACTATTCTTATATGCAACGTTAGCGAAACCCTCTAATTCTCCATCAATTTTCTAATATTCTTCATTCTCGCCCAAGCAATTTTATGATGTTTTTTATACAACCATAAACTTCCTAAATCTAATAAAAAATAGAACAAGCTAATTCCACTTGGCGGATTTGCACTTTTCAAAAAAGAAATTGTATCCCAAGCAGTTTCTGGCCAATACCAGCAACCATATGCAGTTCCTATAATTTCTAAAAATGCCACCAGTAAGTACATGGTTAAATAAAACAAGCGCTCTCTTGGTTTATTTCTCAGTAAAAAAATCACTAACATTGACATGATAAATCCAAAAATATCATTTGCAAAAATCAAGAAACTAAGAGCGTACAAAACAATAAATCCGGTGAAAATATTTTCTAATAATTTCCTGTAAGATTTAACTATTGATTCTTTACAAAAATATATAGCAGTTACAAGAATTACAGCATGGCCTAAAGGAATATAAAAAGGGATATTCTCTAATCTATAAGTATACATACCTAGCCAAATAGAAAATAAATGCTCTCCAACAAACCCAATAATTACAGCAAATATCATTTGCTCTTTTACTCTTTTACCAACTCTAAAATAGATAATTAGAAATCCTATTAACAAAGCAAAAAACGCCCATAATTGACCATAAGCATAATTATCAGCAAAATATTGACTGTCTAACATCAAACCAAAAAAGATATATAGAAATAAATATCCTATTCGTTTAAAAGAAGCGGATAACAATAATTTCACTTTATCAATTTGCATCATTAAAAGAATGGTGTTTTAATTTTCTCTTTAATTCTTTTTTTAATGTCTGTTGGGTATTCTCTATCTCCAATCAATATATCTGTCATAGCCTCACAAACTCGCTCGCCATATTTCTTTACTAAGAAATGTCTTAACGCCTTGCTTTCGTAAAAGAATTTAGACAAAAATTCAGCAATTTTTATTTCTGGAAGTAATTTTTCTTCTAATTTTTTTGTGTATAATTCTTCAGCATTTCCTCCATTGATATCGCTCTCAATTATAGATTCAGCTGCCATTATTCCAGATAACATTGCATTTGTGATTCCTTCGGCACTAAAAGGATCTGCAAAACCAGCTGCATCACCAACTAAGAAAACATTCTTTCTTGCAAAGCCATCTTTTCTTGAAGTTAAAGGGATTTGAAACCCATGAAATTCTTCTTTAATTACACTCTTTACATTCAGTAATTCTAAATACTCACTATAGCACTTTTTTAGGTTAATTTTTGTTCTCCTTGCCGAAGCTACACCAATTGATAAATGGTTTTTCTTTGGAAAAACCCAACCATAACCTAAAGGAACAGCATCAAAATCTAACCTTACTTCTTTTGATAATCTTTTAAACTCATCGGGTTCAACTTCTACTTCATATTCTAATGCAGGAATTAAATATCTTGTTTCTTTCCAACCAGTTAATTTAGCTGTTGGACTCAATGCACCATCTGCTCCAATAACATATTTTGCGTTAACATCTCCTTGTGAAGTATGTAGTGTTATATTTTCAGCAAAAGTCATGTTTAATAACTTGTGATTTTCCAACACGACTGCACCAGATTTTTTGGCTTTCTCAACAATTAAATTGTCAAAATCTTCTCGCATTACCATACTCACAATTGGCACATCTCTCTTCGTAGAAAAATGTAGATCAAGTTTGTCAAAATAAATATCAAGTTTATAAAACTCTCTTTCAACTGCAGAGCTCACATCATATTCTGTAAGTCTTTTGCCTCTGTAGCTAAACGCTCCACCACATGTTTTATATCTTGGTAACGTTTCTTTTTCAATAATTACCGTTGAAATTCCATTTTCAGCCAGCTTTAATGCGGCACTTGCTCCTGCTGGTCCACTTCCAATTATTGCAACGTCAAATTCATTCATCTTTTAGATTTTTTTTGTAAATATATCTATTAATGAATTTCTACACTAAAAAAAAGCGAATATTTCTATTCGCTTTTTTAAGATTAAAATTCTAATTAATTATAAATTATATTTTACGCTAAACACTGTAAATCTAGGTTGAATTACCTACGAAGGTGTACTATTAAAAACAGCATTATTATTATCTTTATTAATAAGAAGTTGTATTAAAAGCATTTGTTGTTTCCAACGAATATTCCCATTTACTACCCTTCTTTTGATAAGTTAAATCTAAAAAACTATAATTATTAATTGTTTTGGTTTCGTCTTTATAATTATTATAAGTATATCTAGAAGTAAATGTAAAGTTCTTTAAGAACAAAATATCTAAATTTAAATATGGACTGTGTGTATAAAACTTATTTGCATTTCCTCCTTGATTATAATCATTTACAGTCACATTATATCCGAAATCAAAATTTGGCGCTGTTCTAAAGTTAGAACTAATCCCTACTTTATAAGTTTGCGAAAATGATTTTGAATCTCTTTCTTCTTCAACTCTTACAGGCGCAGTATTTGGGTTGTTATCTATGTCTTGATAAGATGCAATTGTACTTGTAGATTTAGACATAATAAAATATAAAAGATTTAATTATTAATGCTAGTGCCTAAAGCTATAAATTGATTTGCTAAATCCATTGCTAATTCTAAAATTTGATTAACTTTATCGACCCTTTTTAAATCTTTTAGAAAAAATAAATTATGCATGTAGCCATTGCAGGAAATATTGGAGCAGGTAAAACCACTTTAACCAAATTATTAGCCAAACATTACAACTGGAAGCCTCATTTTGAATCTGTTGATGAAAATCCATACTTAGATGATTTTTACGCAGAAATGGAACGTTGGTCTTTTAACTTACAAGTGTTCTTTTTAAATAGTAGGTTTAGACAAATCTTAGAATTAAGAGAAACAGGTAAAAAAATCATACAAGACAGAACTATTTATGAAGATGCACATATTTTTGCACCAAATCTTCATGCAATGGGATTAATGACTAATAGAGATTTTCAGAATTACAGTTCGTTATTTGAATTGATGGAGAAACTAGTGACTCCGCCAGACTTACTAATCTACTTGCGCTCTAGCATTCCAAACTTAGTTGGACAAATTCATAAAAGAGGAAGAGATTACGAAAACTCTATCAGTATAGATTATTTAAGCAGGTTAAACGAGCGTTATGAAGCTTGGGTTTCTACTTATAAAAAAGGAAAATTATTAATTATTGATGTAGATAATTTAGATTTTGTTGACAACCAAGAAGATTTAGGATATATTATTGATAGAATTGATGCTCAAATAAACGGATTGTTTTAACTAAAGTGTCAAGAAAGTAAAAAGCCACTTACATAAGTAAATGGCTTTTTGTTTTTTTTGATAGAAATCCCCCAATACCTATCAGTGTGCAAGTTACAAAAAAATATTTAATTTTCACACAATATTAGTACGTGTATGTTTTAAACATTTACTTCATTCTTTTTAAATAGAACTTGAATACCTAAAGATCATTTATAAAATAAAACTACTTTTTTGTAACATAAATTGATAATTGAACGTATAAAGGTATGTAGAGTGTTGTTGCTCTTTAATAAAACCAGTAAAATAGAATGAGACAACTTAAAATTACCAAGCAGGTTACTAATAGAGAAACTGCATCATTAGATAAATATTTACAAGAAATAGGAAAAGTTGATTTAATTACTGCTGATGAAGAAGTAGAATTAGCACAACGAATTAAAGCTGGAGATCAAATCGCTTTAGAAAAGTTAACAAAAGCAAATTTACGTTTCGTTGTTTCGGTTGCAAAACAATATCAAAATCAAGGTTTAACCTTACCAGATTTAATAAATGAAGGTAATTTAGGATTAATCAAAGCTGCTAAACGTTTTGATGAAACGCGTGGATTTAAATTTATATCATATGCTGTTTGGTGGATTCGTCAATCTATTTTACAAGCATTGGCAGAACAATCTAGAATTGTGCGTTTGCCTTTAAATAAAATTGGTTCTATTAACAAGATTAATAAAATGTACGCTTTCTTAGAACAAGAAAACGAACGTCCGCCAAGTGCAGAAGAAATTGCTAAGAAATTAGACATGACTGTAAATGACGTAAAAGAATCCATGAAGAATTCTGGTCGTCACGTATCAATGGATGCACCATTAATTGAAGGAGAAGATTCTAACTTATATGATGTATTAAACTCAGGAGAATCTCCAAATCCAGACAGAGCATTATTACATGAATCTTTGCGAGTAGAAATTTCTAGAGCTTTAGAAACATTAACTCCAAGAGAAGCAGATGTTGTAAAATTGTACTTTGGTTTAGGAGAACACCAACCAATGACTTTAGAAGAAATTGGTGAAACGTTCGACTTAACTCGTGAGCGTGTTCGTCAAATTAAAGAAAAAGCAATTCGCAGATTAAAACATACATCAAGAAGTAAAATTTTAATGACTTACTTAGGGTAGTCGTTATTTATACATAAAACTGTAAAACTCTCGAAATTATTTTGGGAGTTTTTTTTTTGAAGCTATTTCCTGCTTTTCGTTGTATCTTTTTCACTTCTGTTCTCAACCTGTCTGCCGCCAGGCAGGTACTGATTTTTCATTCTTCAAAATTCACTCGAACTAACAGAAAAAAAGGATGCCACTTCAATCAGGGCTAAACCTATCTATTAGCTTTTCTTCTTTATCAAATAAAGTCAATTTTTCTATGTGGTCGCCTTTTTTAATAAATTAATGTTGCATTTTTAAGACATTGCTTCGTTCCTTACAATGACAAATTAATTACCTTTGCAACATAACAACACAACAACAAACAAATGAATAAGTTAATTGCACCTTCAATCTTAGCGGCAGATTTTGCCAACTTACAACGCGACATCGAAATGGTAAATAATAGTGAAGCCGATTGGTTTCATATTGATATTATGGACGGTGTTTTTGTACCAAATATTTCTTTTGGAATGCCTGTTTTAAAAGCAATTTCTAAACATGCTACAAAAACAATTGATGTACATTTAATGATTGTAGATCCTGATAGATATATACAAACTTTTGCAGACTTAGGAGCCAATGTTTTAACAGTACATTTTGAAGCTTGTACACATTTACATAGAACAATTCAGGCTATTAAAGCAGCAGGAATGAAAGCCGGAGTTGCATTGAATCCGCACACGCCAATTGCCGTTTTAGAAGATGTTATTGCTGATTTAGATTTGGTGTGTATTATGAGTGTAAATCCTGGGTTTGGCGGACAATCATTCATAGAAAATACGTATAAAAAAGTAAGTCAACTAAAACACTTAATTGAATTTTCTAACTCAAATTGTCAGATAGAAATTGATGGCGGAGTAACAGATCAAAACGCAAATGCTTTGGTAGAAGCTGGTGCTGATGTTTTAGTTGCAGGGAGTTTTGTTTTTAAAAGTGATAATCCGACAGCAACAATCGCTAATTTGAAAGCATTATAAAACTAAATCCTTTTTTTAAGGCCTATTTATTTTTTGAATTTCCTTTTCTAGCGTATGTAGTTTTTTTATAAGAGCGTCTCTGTTTTTAGCAGATTTAATCCATTGTGGTAGATTTGTAATCATAGAATACTTATGCCTATCATTATCTTCTCTTAATTTAGAAGCAACATATTCTTTTAAATATTTTAAATGCTCCAAATTATACACCCATAAAAAATGATTTTTAAAATTAATTTGAAGCCATAAATCTAATCCGAAATAAGGGTCGATAGATTTGTCTTTTCGATATCGATACCATACTAATTGATAATCTTTTACTTTTTTACAAGTCTCACATTGGATTTGAGTAGTCTCTGTTATTTTTTTTTCTGGTTTGGTAGTGTAAACAATTTTGCTCCCACAAGAACCGCAAGGTATCGTTAAAAAACCTTGATAATATCCGTGCCAATCTTTTGAATGCTTCTTTATGGTTCCGCAACTTGTACACGTAAACGTTGATTTGTGATCATGAGGGAAAGGAATTGTGTATGTACCTAGCTTTGTACTAACAACTCCAACACCACTACATTCATTACATTTAACAATTATTTTTTCGCTAAAAAAAACTGTTGGGTATGGAGGTTGTGTAAATCTCATTACTTATTATTCTTTCTTAAATACAACTCATATTCTTTAGCATCAACAACCATTCTAAAACCTAGATCGTTTTGCTTTCGATCCATTTTCATTGCTTTTTTAGTGGTTACTTTCACATGATGTATATCTTCGATAAAACTACCTCCAACAATAAATGTCTCAAAGCCTTTTAACCGTTGTTCTGTCCATTCCCAAACATTACCAACCATTCCATAAAGTCCCAGTTCATTAGGTTTCATACAGCTTGTACAATTTGTTTCCTCTTCTGAATTGCCCTTATAAATTACATAATTATTAGGTAAAGTATTGTTGTAAATATAATTATTGTTCTCAAAGTTTCCTCCTCTTGCAGCAAACTCCCATTCTTCTTTTGTAGGCAATCTAAAGTGGAGTTTATAAATTGATTGTAACCAACTGCAATAGGCCTGAGCATCAGAATAAGTAACATTAATCACAGGTCTTTTTAAATCTAAATCTTTAGGTATTTGTTTATTTACAGCTTTTAAAAACCTTAAATAATCCATTCCACTAACTTCAAAACGATACATATAAAAAGCTTCTATTTTTTGCTCATACACCTGTGAGCTATCTCTAGAAAACTCTTTATAGTTCCCTCCTTTTACATACGCAAAATGAGCAGGAATGTTTAATTGAGAGAAAACATCTATACTCAACAAAACAACTAAAATAAATACTGTCTTAATTTTTGTTTTCATCTTTTACTCAAAAATAGTTAAGTCTCTTGTATGAATTATTTTCTGAAGCTCTTCTACTAGTTTGATCTCTTTTTTATCAAAAAAAAATTCAACTATTTTTGGTTGTATATTACTGTTTGATTTTGTTTCGTAGTTTACACAACATAGTTTTAATTTTAATTCCTTATAATCAATTGCTACAATAGGTTTTTTTTGCTTCCAAAGAATTTCTCCATCATTTAAATAAAGTCCGTAAGGCTCTACTCTAATATTAGTATATTCTGGAAATAGTTTTTTCAGAATCTCTTCTACCTTAAAGGCAAACTCGAATTTCTTCATTTCATTTACATCCATAACCAACCGAAAACCAACATCTATTAACTTTAAACTTGGACTAATTGCAAAGGTATTATCTTTCAAATTTTTATCAGAATCATCGGCATAACTACCACCTTTTAAGATGTTGAATTCTTTGTCTTTTAAAGTAGATGTCCATTCCCAAACATTGCCATTCATTCCGTAAATTCCATTTTTATTTGGGCTAGCACAATCTGTACAGATTGGAATTTCTTTAGATATATGTAATTGTTTTTGATTGCTGTCTGCAGCTAAGGTCCATTCGATTTCTGTTGGCAATCTAAATTGAATCTGAAATACATCAGTCATCCAGTAGATATAACTCAAAGCATCATTATAGGAAACTAAAACCATTGGCAAAGTTTTATCACTCCAACCATAATCTGGAGATTCCGAAAGCTCTAATCCTAAAAAATTAAGATAATCCTGATAGTTTTTAACAGAAACAGCATATTTAGAAATATAAAAATGATACTGTTTTCCTAAAGTATCTTTTTGTATTTCTACAAAATCTGAAGCTATATTTTCTTTTTGAGCATACAATTGATTGTTAAAAAAACAAAGTAGCACAAAAAAAATGTGACATCTAATATATCGAATTGCTTTTATCACTTTAAAACTGCTATTCTTTCTTTGATTTATCTTCTTTTATACCTGCGCCATAATTAAATGCTTTTCTTTTTAAATTCCGCCACCAAGCATACAAGCGTAGAGCAAAAGGTAAAATCAACCAGATCCACCAATATTCTAAAAAAGCATTTTTAGTTGCATCCAAACCATCTAAATACCAACTAATTCCGTGAGCAATTATAAATAATACAATTGTCCACATAACATTTGTTTTCATTTTTTTTATCATTTTTTTTCTTTTTAAAATTTTATTTTTTTATTTCTTGTCCATTTTTAAAGGCTAGCACCTTTTTCACCTTCCCTTCTTTATCATAAACGACCCATGTTCCGTTACCTTCTTTTAAGTTTCCTTTCTCTCTTGGTTCACCATTTTTATGGAACGATGATAAGATTTCCCACCTTAAACTAGATTGATTATCCATCTGAGATTTATATAAAACAGATTCAAGAATCTGGCCATTACTATAATACCAAGTTGCCTTTCCTTCTCTTTTGCCATTTAAATATTCAGCCTCAAAAGTTCTATTACCTTGAGTATCAAAAACCATAAAAGTTCCATTGCCATTTTTTAAAACTTGAGTTCCATCTTTAAGAAACTGATTTAAAAAAGCAATTCGTTTTCCATTTTCCCATAATTCCACTAGCCTTATCTTACCATTTTCATGGTAAAAAATCCTTTTGCCATGTCTTACTTTATTTAAAAGGTATGTTTCTGACATTGTTATTCCTTTATTATTATATTTATAAATAACATCTCTATTTAAGTTTACGTACTTAACAAACTGCTTGTTTAAAGCATTCTTAACTCTATTAAGCTCTGCAATAGACGCCACTTTAAAAGGAATTCTTATATACTTTGTAGGTGTAAACCCTAGTTTAGTCCAAGCGTTAGGGTCATCATATAAAGTTACATTTGACTTATTAGGTAGTTGCCCTTTTATTGCGTGATATTTTTTATTTAAATTGTCCTTATGATGACCTTCAATAACAGAATAAGACATTTTTTGCGCGGATGAAACATTTAGGTATAGAACAATTTCTCCACCCTTGTCGTTGTATTGAAGAATATTAAAATCTAACCCCTCATTTTCTTTGAATTTTAAAGCATCAATATTAAAAGTATATTTTTCTATTTTCATTGAAGAAGTAACAACCACATTTAAATTACTTATCGAATTAGGATAATTACTGTGTGTTACCATAATTTCAATCACATTATTCTTAAATGTTATACTGGAAGCCATTTGTTGACTTATGCCGTTAAGCATAAAGATTCCGTAGGCATTGAAATAATTTTTAATAGTAGCTTCTATTTGTTGTTTTGTTTGCGCAACACTAACAAAGCTTAGCAACATCAATAATCCAAATATTTTTGTTTTCATTAAAAACCATTTAAAGTTTATATACATGTATAATTTTTAAAATGATAGGTTAAAGTCTTTGAACTTATGAAGATCCAAATCCTTAAAAGCATCAAAAACAAATCATTACAAATACAAATATGCAAAAAAAATGTTTTAGCAAAGACACTTTAACCTAATCAAACTTACTTCTTTGAAAAAAAACTAAAAAAGTTATTAGAGCAAAAGCAGAAGTCAAAATAAATTTATAGTACAATAATTCATGTTTTATCAACTTTATCAATTAAGAACTAAAATAAGAAAGAGCCTTTGTTAAAACAATACTCATAAATGGGTATTTTAAATAAACCCTTTACTGATCAAATCTGCTATCAACTCTAGTGTATTCTTTGCATTTGTTTTTTTTAAGATATTTCTTCTATGTGTTAAAACTGTCTGAGGAGATATAAATAATTTATTAGAAATATCTTTTGTGCTAAAACCTTTTATTAAAAAATTAATAATCTCAAACTCTCTTTTTGTAAAAGGGTGCCCTTCAGCATCTAAATTAAACGGAACATAATCATCAAAAGGATTTTCTTTAAAAACATCTATCTCAGGATAAGATAATTCTCCGTCCAATCCAAAAATTGATAATTTATAATTATTTAAAGTGGTTAAGTGGCTAATATCTGTAAAGGAATCAAAAACTTTTAATAAAGAACCTTTTTCATCCACCTTTAAGGTAATGATCTGCAGTAAAAATAACCTATAACTATTTTCTTTGGTTTTTAACCTTAAACAATAGTTTATTTTATAGCTTGTTATTTTATTAGGCTTAACAATTCTTGTTAAAAAATATGCTACTAAATCTTCGCATTTTACAAAAAACTGTACATCTCCAGGGTGTAAAATATCTATGAAGTTTGCGAGCTCTAAGTCTTCTGGTTTTATTCCTAAAATTTCTTGAACAGACTCACTAACAAAATCAATAGTAAGCGTAGGAGAGTCTATAATAAAATAAAAATTTGGACCAGGGCAAAAAAGATCAGTCAGTTGCTTTTGTATATTGAAGTTTTCTAATTGAATAGATTTACTTCCAAGATATGTATCGTGTGATTTGTATACATTAATTAATGTATTGTAATCCAACTTCATGACATTAACATTATTTGATGAAAATAAATATACAAATTATTAATTTATTCTTTATGATAAAAATTGGAGACAAAAAAAACCAAAGCTTTTGCTTTGGTTTTTATAAATTCTTAAAGTATTTACAATGGCCTATCTGACAACCATAATACCCAAGTAGTCATTGCTCTTTTTATTACTTTGGTATTGTTAGAAAAATACCCTCTTTCACAGGAGTAATATTCATAGACTACAGAGACTCTACCTCCTTCTGCAGCATCTATATAGCTTTTTGGAATCTGAACATAGTAGGATCTAGTTTCTGGTGATTTGTCTTTACATTTAGAATAAATTCCTGCCATTTCTAAAAGTCCATAATAAGTCTTATCAGAATAAGGCGTTGTAATTTTAACTCTTGTTGCGGTTTCTTTATTTAATCCAGCAAAATTTTCTGTGCTTAGTGAAATTTTAGTTGCTGCTCCCGATGAATTCCAACCGTTGTTAAATTTAAAATTTGTTACATCGTTGACCTTACCTGATTCCCATTTAAAACTACCATCTTCAGCCTCTATAACAACTCCTTCGGTTCCTATAGTTAAGGTTTCATTTGGGATTTTTTTATAATATGTAAATTGGGGTACAGTTGCACAAGACATTAACAATAAACAAAAAGCACTTAAATAAATTGATTTCATAATAAGAAGAATTAATATTTTACTTGTAAGTTTTTTACAATATGTATTTGTTTTTGATAGTATACTTTAATTGTTGCATTTGGATTCGCATGTAATATTTCAAACCCTCTTTCTTTCTCTAGTTTTTTACATTTTAATACTGAAGTGTCGCCGCCCAACTTTCTGTTTTCTGTATCGCCTCCCAATTTTCTATTCTCAGTATCACCGCCTAATTTTCTCTTCTCTGTATCACCACCTAACTTTCTGTTTTCTGTATCACCGCCTAACTTTCTGTTTTCTGTATCGCCTCCCAATTTTCTATTCTCAGTATCACCACCTAACTTTCTGTTTTCTGTGTCACCTCCCAATTTTCTATTCTCTGTATCTCCACCCAGCTTTCTATTTTCTGTATCACCTCCTATTTTCCTTACATCCAAACATTCTTTTCCTGGGAGGTATATTTTTGAAGAAATAATAATTAAAGGCACTTTATAATGAATTGAAAAATTTTTCAATACATCTTCATTATAATCACCCAATACTGTAAGAACACCTGTATTCTTTTTAATGTTTTGTGTAAATCCTTTATTTTTATTATACTTAATTATTTGTGTATACCCCTTAATATTAAACATAAATAATAACAGAAAAAATAATACTAAAATTTGCCTCTTTATAATCATCTTTTAAGAATATAGATAAAAGAAAAAATTTCTTTTATATAAAAAAATACCTGGTTTTAGGTATTTTAGAATTGCTTTGTTATTCTTAATTCAAGAGCTAAATAAATTTAATCCGTATCTATATTTTTTAGAAAACAAAAAAACCAAAGCTTTCGCTTTGGTTTTTTGCTACTTGTGACTCCAGAAGGATTCGAACCTTCAACCGTCAGAGCCGAAATCTGATATTCTATCCAGTTGAACTATGGAGCCTTTTTTTAATATTTCTTTTAAATAATCTCTGCCAATTCCCCATTTAAGGTATTTCTCTCTTTTTCTTGCTTCAACTCTACTGAAAAATTTCTCAGAGTAAACTAAAACCCATGGCAAATAAGCTTTTGTTGATTTTGTTTTTCCGCTATTATGCTCTTTTAATCTTTTCTCAATATCTTTTGTAAAACCTTTATATAATCTTGAATCTTTTTGACTTTGAATTACATAAACAACAAACATATAAGTTGATTTTTTAAAAAATATTAATTAAAAAAATCTGATATTCCCTGCCTGCGGCAGGCAGGTATCCAGTTGAACTATGGAGCCATTATTTAAATTTAAGATAAATTCTTTTTCACTAGAGTAGAGATGGTTTTCCCATCTGCTTGTCCAGCTAATTCTTTAGAAACCATTCCCATTACCTTCCCCATATCTTTCATTCCGCTTGCTCCTGTTTTTTGAATTGCTGAAATCACAATTTTTTCAACTTCTTCTTCCGATAAAGCTTCTGGTAAAAATTGCTCTATAATTGCAGCTTCTGCCAATTCGGGTTCTGCTAAATCTTGTCTTCCTTGTTCTAAAAAAATTGCAGCACTATCTTTACGTTGCTTTACTTGTTTCTGTAAAATTTTCAACTCTAAATCTTCTGGCAATTCATTTCCTGCTCCATTTTCAGTCTTCGCTAATAAAATAGCCGACTTAACTGCTCTTAATGCTTGTAAAGCAACCGTATCTTTCGATTTCATTGCTGCCTTAAGTTGATTCATTATTAATTTTTCTAAACTCATTTTCTTGCTTTTTGGACTACAAATATAGGCATAAAAAAAATTCCTAATCTCTTAGGAATTTTAAAAAAATAATCAAGTAATTTAGGGAATAGTTGATTGTTTTTTTTAAAAATTATTAATCTACATTATCGTGCAAAAATGAGTTATTAGATCTTAATTGTGCTTCATCATTTGCATCTGTACTTAATGTAGTTTTTGATTTACTTAAATCAGAATTCACCTCATCTAAATCTACACCCAATCTTCTATATGCTGGTTGCTTTTCTATCTCATCTATGTTTTTATGTACCTGATCAGCAAACTTATAGTTAAATCCTTTCATTTTTTGACGGCGTAATTCTGCTGTTTTTTCAAGCTCTGAAATAGTAATACTTAACGGAGAAATTTCTTCAGAAATAGTCTCTATTTCTTCAACTTTTTTTGTTTTTATCGTAAATGATAACTCTTCATCTTCTTTAACAACGCTTTGTTTTTGTTGACTTAACATAGAGCTTTTTCCAATAGTTGGTTCTGTATCAAAATCTTCTAAAACATATCTTTTCTCAACAACATCTGTAGCTTCTGCTACAATCTCGGTAGCATCATTCACTTCAATTTCATTTACATCATCAATAGATAAATCGAAACGAACCTCTTTGGATTCTGGCTTAATTTCTTCATAACTGTTTAATGGTAAATCAAACAACGTTTCCATTTGAATTGGAGCTGATTTTTCTTCAACAACTTCTTCTATAGTTGGCGTTGCATCTGTAATAATAAAATCATCATCAAAAACTGTTTCGTCTTGAATCTCATCATAAACTACATCAATATTATTGATGAATTTTGTTGTTGGAGTCAATGTTGTTTTCTCTTCCACAACATCTTCTTCTAAAACATGAACAATTTTAGCTTCTGGCTTACTTGATGTTGGTGTATCTAAAGTACTAGATTTAGTAACTGTTTTTTCAGAAAA
Source organism: Polaribacter gochangensis (assembly GCF_046224025.1). Classification (NCBI taxonomy): domain Bacteria; kingdom Pseudomonadati; phylum Bacteroidota; class Flavobacteriia; order Flavobacteriales; family Flavobacteriaceae; genus Polaribacter; species Polaribacter gochangensis. Next base: position 244,871 of record NZ_JBJXRF010000001.1, read on the forward strand.
ATCATAGGTTGCTTTTTGTTCATCTTCTAACGTATGAATAATTTTTTTAACTTCTGTATTTGTAATTGTACTTTGCTGATCTGCAGCAAAACCTGTTGCAACAATTGTTACAGAAATGGCATCTCCTAACGCTTCATCTTCACCAATTCCCATAATAATATTAGCATCATAACCTGCTTCAATCTGAATATAATCGTTTATTTCACCGATTTCATCCAAGGTAACTTCATCAACACCAGAAACAATTAATAACAATACGTTTTTGGCTCCTGTAATTTTATTATCGTTTAACAACGGAGAATCCAACGCTTTTACTATGGCATTTTTACCTCTGTTTACACCCGATTCTTTTGCAGAACCCATAATTGCTGTTCCGCTATTAGAAAGCACGGTTTTAGCATCATGTAAATCGATGTTTTGTTTGTAATGATGTGTAATTACTTCTGCAATTCCTTTTGCAGCTGTAGACAATACTTCATCCGCTTTAGAGAAACCAGCTTTAAACCCTAAATTTCCATAAACTTCTCTTAATTTATTGTTATTGATGACAATTAAAGAATCTACATTATTTCTTAATGTATCTATTCCAATTTGAGCTTGATTTGAGCGCATTCTTCCTTCAAATTGAAAAGGCATTGTAACAATACCAACGGTTAAAATATCCATGTCTTTGGCTATTTTAGCAATTATTGGTGCAGCACCTGTTCCGGTTCCACCACCCATCCCGGCAGTTATAAAAACCATTTTGGTTTGCGTGCTTAACATTTGCTGAATTTCAATCAAACTTTCTTGAGCTGCTTTTTCTCCAACTTCTGGATTTGCACCAGCACCTAAACCAGACGTTAAGTTTGCACCTAATTGTATTTTATTTGGAATTGCACTATTTTCTAATGCTTGTGCATCTGTATTACAGATTACAAAATCTACTCCTTTAATATCTTGCTGAAACATATGATTTACAGCATTACTTCCACCACCACCAACACCAATTACTTTAATAGTATTTGATTGTGATTTTGGCATTTCAAATGAAATGTTATCGAATTCATCGCTCATAATAACTTTTCTATTTTATAGGGTTTATATATTATTTTTTATTCTTTAATTCTTTATTCTGCGTTGTCTAAAAACTCTTTGAAACGCTCTGTAAACTTGTCGAAAAAAGATTTTCTTTTTTCAACCGGTTTTTCTTCTATTTTTACTTCTTCTGAAGTAGCTGCATTTGCTATTTCTTCTTCTGTTTTTTCTGCAACAAACTCTTTTCCTTCTTTCTCTAACCCTTCCATCAACAAACCAACTGCGGTTGCGTAAGCCGGACTAGAAAGTGCTTCATCAGAATCTCCTGCTAAATGCTCGTTTGGATACCCAATTCTTGCATCCATTCCGGTGATATATTCTACCAACTGACGTAAATGTTTTAATTGTGCTCCACCACCTGTTAATACAATTCCGGCAATTAGTTTGCCCTTTGCTGTTTCGTGTCCGTAGTTTTTAATCTCTAAATACACGTGCTCTATAATTTCCTGAACTCTTGCATGTATAATTTTAGACAAATTCTTTAACGTAATTTCTTTTGGTTCTCTTCCTCTTAATCCCGGAATTGAAACAATTTCTGTTTCTTTATTTTCTCCTGGCCACGCAGAACCAAATTTTATCTTTAATAATTCAGCTTGCTTTTCAATAATTGAGCAACCTTCTTTTATGTCTTCTGTAATTACCCCTCCACCAAACGGAATCACTGCTGTATGACGAATAATTCCGTCTTTAAAAATGGCTAAATCTGTTGTTCCACCTCCTATATCAATCAATGCAACACCTGCTTCTTTTTCTTCTTGACTCAGTACAGCTGATGCTGATGCTAAAGGCTCTAGTGTGATATCAGATAAATCTAAACCTGCACTTTTTACACAACGACCAATATTTCTTATTGATGAAACCTGGCCAACAACAACATGAAAATTAGCCTCTAACCTTCCGCCGTACATTCCAATAGGTTCCTTGATTTCTCCTTGACTATCCACTTTAAATTCTTGCGGCAATACATGAATAATTTCTTCTCCAGGAAGCATTACCAATTTATGAACTTGGTTTACCAAATTATCGATATCATTCACATCAATAACCTCTTCAGCATTATTTCTTGTGATATAATCACTATGATGTAAACTTCTAATATGTTGCCCAGCAATCCCAACGACTACATCCTCAATTTTTTGTCCAGAAACACTTTCTGCTTCTTCAACAGCTTGTTGAATAGACTGAATTGTTTGTGTAATATTACTTACAACACCTCTTTTTACCCCTAAACTTTTAGCTTTACCAATACCTAAAATTTCTAATTTATTGTATTCGTTTTTCTTACCAATCATGGCAACAATTTTGGTTGTACCAATATCAAGACCTACTGCTATTTTATTGTTTTCCATCTTGTCTTATTTTGCGCACACAACTTGATTGTGATATTTTAAATTTATTGTTTTGTACTGATCAATTGTTTTATCAACAAATGCCTTATTATAAAATGCCTTTAATTTTTTAAATTTCACCTTAGTATCTTCTAAAAAACCGAACTCAATTTTATATTGCCCGCTCCTAACGCTTAAAATAAATTCATTATTCTGCGTTTTATGTATACCAATAATTTCTTTTTTTAAAAAATCATCAGCTAAAATTACATTTACAAACTTTGTTAATTCTTGTAAATTTCCTTTATTTACAGCACCTGTTATCAGTATTACTCTTGCCGAATAGTTATCTGACAACGGAACCTCAAACCCGTGTTTATCAATATAATAAGACGAATCAACATTGTTAATTCTTGCGATTGGCGTGCGTTGTTTTACTGTTGTTTTTAACACACCATCTATCGTGTAAAATACCGTTGCACTTTCTATATATGGATTTGAAAGTACAGCATGTTCTAGCTCTTGTAAATCTATGACAGATTTTGGTTGTTTTTTAAGCTCTTTATTATTTTGTATTAACAATTTATTAACCATTTCTTGTGTTAAAAAATCATTTGGACCTTCAGTAAATTCTATGGTTATTTTTTTTATTTTTTTATTCGAATTTTTAACCGAAGAGAAACTATATAAAAACACCAAAGATGCTATTAACAGTATAAAAAACAGATATGTTGCAGCTTTTTTCACTTAGTTTATTTTCTTTTGATTTATTTCTTTTACCACATCATTTATCAAAACACCAATATCTCCTGCTCCAATCATCACAATAACTTTTGCGGATGATTTTTGAATCTCTGTAATTACATTATTTTTTTCTACTACTTTTTTACTTTTTGAATTGATTTTACGCAACAACCATTCAGAATTTACCCCTTCAATTGGCAATTCTCTCGCTGGATAAATATCCAACAACAATACTTCGTCAAATTTTGAAAGCTCGGTGGCAAAACCATCTACAAAATCTTTGGTTCTGCTAAATAAATGTGGTTGAAAAACCGCCAAGACTTTTTCGTTTGGATACATTTCTCTAACCGAATTTTCTACTGCTTTTATTTCTGTCGGATGATGCGCATAATCATCAATCAACACCAATTCTGGTGTGTTAATTTTATACGAAAATCTACGTTGTACTCCTTTAAACGTTTTTAATTGCTCTTTGATTAACTCAAGCGGAATTCCATATTCATTTGCCATAGCTAATGCCGCTAAAGCGTTCATTACATTATGTTTTCCTGGCAAATAGAATTCAATATTTTTTATAGTTTCTGTTGGCGTTTGTACATCAAAAATGTATTTACCTCTTTCAATTTTAAGATTAAATGCCTTGTAATCTGCAGCTTCCTCAATAGCGTAGGTCAGCCCTTCAATTGGCAATCCTTTGGCAACGATTAATTTGTCTGACACTTTATTTGAAAAATCATTGAACGTTTTTATCAACTCATTATGGTCTCCATAAATATCTAAATGATCTGCATCCATAGATATTACACAGGCAATATTTGGCGATAATTGTAAAAAAGAACGATCAAACTCATCGGCTTCCACAACCGAAACTTTATCTTCTCCTAAAATTAAATTCGAGTTATAATTCTCTGCAATTCCGCCTAAAAAGGAAGTCGCTTTACTTGGCTGCATAATATGCCCTAAAATTGATGATGTTGTCGTTTTTCCATGTGTTCCTGCAACTGCCAAACAAAACGTGTTTTCGGTTATTTTTCCTAAAATTTCCGCACGCTTTAAAATAGTAAATCCTTCTTTTTTTAAATACTTATATTCTACATGATCTTTCGGAATTGCTGGCGTAAACACCACCAATGTTTTTTCTTTTGACAGAAAATCTGTTGGAATATGCTCTACAGCATCTTCAAAATGAATTGCAATTCCCAATGCTGACAAACCACTTGTAATGTTTGTTGGCGTCTTGTCGTAACCGGCAACATTTTTACCATTTGCTTTAAAATAACGCGCAAGTGCACTCATACCGATTCCGCCGATACCTATAAAATAAACGTTATGTATAGTATTTAAATTCATATTACGTGTCTGTTTGAGCGGAGTCGAGACCTACTAAATCTCTCGACTCCGCTCGAGGAAACATCATTCTTTATTTAATAATTTTTCTATCTCGTTCACAATTTGACTTGTTGCATTTGGCAAAGCCAACTCATTAATATTTTCACTTAAACTTTGTTGTTTTCCTTTGTCTTTCATCAACGTTTCAAAAACAATTGGAAACGTTTCTAACTCACTTTCTTTTAGCAAAATTGCTCCGTGTTTATCTGCAATTGATTTTGCATTTTTAGTTTGATGATCTTCTGCAACATTTGGCGATGGAATAAAAATAGTTGGTTTTCCCACAATACATAATTCTGACACCGAACTTGCTCCAGCTCTAGAAATAATAATATCTGCTGCAGCATAGGCTAAATCCATTCTGTTTAAAAATTGATGTACTTGTACATTTTCATTTTTATTGTATTGCTGATATTCATCAACATATAACTTCCCACATTGCCAAATCAGTTGAATAGCTTGTTCTTTAAAAAAGGCTAATTGTTCTTCAACCAATTGATTGATTCTTCTTGCTCCTAAGCTTCCGCCTAAAACCAATATTGTTTTTTTAGCTGCATCTAATTCATAAAAACTTAACGCCTCTTCTTTTTTATTATGAATCGTTAATAAATCTTGTCTTACAGGGTTTCCTGTTTTTACAATTTTATCGGCAGGAAAAAATCGCTCTAAATTATCATAAGCCACACAAATTGATTTCGCTTTCTTCCCTAATAATTTATTGGTAATTCCTGGATACGAATTTTGTTCTTGTATCAACGTCGGAATCCCTTTTCTGTTTGCAATCATAAGCGTTGGACCACTTGCAAATCCGCCAGTTCCAATCGCTATTGTTGGTTTAAATTCTCTGATAATTCTAGATGCTTTCCACAAACTACTAATCAGCTTAAAAGGAAATGATAAATTTTTCAAGGTCAGTTTTCTCTGAATTCCAGAAATCCACAATCCTTTTATTTCATATCCAGCTTGCGGGACTTTTTCCATTTCCATTTTATCTTTTGCGCCAACAAACAAAAATTTTGCATCAGGATAGCGCAACTTTAATTCGTTTGCAATCGCAATCGCCGGATAAATATGTCCGCCTGTTCCACCGCCACTTATTAGAATGTTAATCGATCGCTTCATGTAAAATATCTAAAGGATTATCATCTAAAATTGTTTCTTCTGTTTCGTCTTTTGATGCGCTTACACTTAAAATCATTCCGAGCGCAAAACAGGTCATCCAAATTGATGTACCACCACTACTTATTAACGGCAACGTTTGACCGGTTACCGGGAATAAATTACTGGCCACCGCCATATTTATCATTGCTTGAAAAATAATCGGCAAACCAACTCCAATTACTAATAAAGAGGCAAAAACTGTATTTGCTTTTTTAGCAGCAATTACAATTCTAAACAGCAATAAAAAATAAATAAAAAGCACTAAAAATGCTCCAACCAAACCATATTCTTCAATAATAATTGCATAAATAAAATCTGAGGACGATTGTGGTAAAAAGTTTTTTTGTACACTTTTTCCAGGTCCATTTCCTGTTAATCCGCCAGTAGCAATTGCTATTTTTGCTTTGTTAACTTGATAGCCTTCTACTCCATCACTTTTTGAGAAACTTTCTATTCTACTTTCCCAAGTAGCAACACGATTTGGCATCGCATCTGGAAAAGCTTTTGCTGTTAACACAAATAATGTTAGAAAAACAACTCCAATTCCTAATATGAATCCGATATATTTTGCTGGATATCCGCCAATAAATGCTAACAAAATTACCATGGTAAAAATAATTGCTGTTGTAGAAAAATTAGCGGGTAAAATCAATACTAAAACACAGGCAACTGGCAACCACAATTGCCATAAACTTTCTTTAAATTCTATTTTCTTTTCTTTGTTTTTTGCTAAATATCTTGCTACATACACCATCAGTATTAATCCTGCTAATGTTGATGTTTGAAAACCTACACCAACAAACGGAATACGAATCCATCTACTTGCATTTGCTCCACCAATTGTAGTTCCTTGAGACAAGGTATAAATCAACAATAAGATAATTATTGGCAACATTAGTACAGAACCTCCACTAAAATATCTGTACGGAATTTTATGAACTCCATAAATAATTACAAAACCCATAATTAGTAAAATCATGTGTTTTATTAAATATCCAAATGTTGAACCAGAACCCACAACATATACCAGATTTGTACTTGCGCTATATACTGGCATAAACGAAAAAATCGCCAATATTGCAACAATAGTCCAAATGGTTTTATCTCCTTTTATATGTTTGAGTAGGTGTATCACTTTAAATTATAAAATTGATCTTACTGCTTTTTTAAATTGTCTTCCTCTATCTTCATAATTATCAAATAAATCGAAACTTGCACATGCTGGTGATAATAATACATTGTCTCCTCTTGTAGCCAGTTTTGCAGCAACCTTAACAGCTTCTTCTGCCCCGGCAGTTTCTACAATAATATCTACCACGTTGCTAAAAGTTTCAATAATCTTTTTATTATCAACTCCTAAACACACAATTGCTTTTACTTTTTCTCTTACCAATGGTAATAAATCGTGATAATCATTTCCTTTATCAACTCCGCCAACAATCCAAACCGTTGGATTATTCATACATTCTAATGCATAAAAAGTTGCATTTACATTTGTTGCTTTAGAATCGTTTATATATTGTACTTCTTTTACTTTTTGCACGTTTTCTAAACGATGCTCTGCACCTTCAAAATTTGAAAGGCTTTCTTTAATGGTTTGCTTTCTTACTTTTAATAATTGTGCTGCCATGGTAGATGCCATCGCATTTTTAACATTGTGCTTACCTTGTAAGGTTAGGTTTGATAGTGGCATAGTAAATTCTTCTGTATTTATTTTCGTTATTATATTTTCTCCCTTTATAAAAGCTCCAAATTCTAATTCTCTTTCTATGGAAAAAGGAATTAATGTTGCTTTCGTTTTATTTTCTTTTAACCAATTATTAGTTGCTTCATCATCTGCATCATAAATCAAATAATCGTTTTCTGTTTGATTCTTTGTAATTCTAAATTTTGACTCTACATACTTATTAAAATCATATTCGTATCTGTCTAAATGATCTGGTGTTATATTCGTTATAATGGCAATATGTGAATTGAATTTTTCAATTCCATCTAACTGATAGCTGCTCAATTCTAACACGTACGAATCATAATTCTGCTCTGCAACTTGTTGCGCAAAACTATCTCCAATATTTCCTGCAACTCCAACATGTAAGCCTGCTTTCTTTAACACATGATGTGTTAATAGCGTTGTTGTTGTTTTTCCGTTTGATCCTGTAATCCCAATGATCGTTGCATCTGTAAATTGACTCGCAAATTCTATTTCTGAAATTATAGGAATTTGCTTTTGTATCAATTTTTGAACTAACTTAACTTTCTCAGGAATTCCTGGACTTTTCATCACCAAATCAGCATTTAAAATTTTCGCTTCTGTATGTTGATTTTCTTCAAATTCAATATCATTATGTAAAAGAACTTTTTTATACTTCTCTGCAATTGTTCCTTTGTCAGAAACAAAAACTTCATAGTTTTTTTGCTTTGCTAAAATGGCTGTACCAACACCACTTTCTCCTCCACCAAGAATCGCTAACCTTTTCATTTATCTTAATTTCAAAGTTGCAATTGTAAATACGGCTAACAGAATTCCAACAATCCAAAAACGCGTTACAATTTTGCTTTCGTGATATCCCGATTTTTGATAATGGTGATGTAATGGCGACATTTTAAAAATGCGTCTTCCTTCTCCAAATTTCTTTCTGGTATATTTAAAATATCCTACTTGTAAAATCACCGACATATTTTCGACAACAAAAATTCCTGCTAAAAAAATCAACAACAATTCCTTGCGGATTGATATAGCAATTACTGCGATAATTCCGCCAATTGTCAAACTTCCTGTATCTCCCATAAAAACTTGAGCCGGAAATGTATTGTACCAAAGAAATCCGATTAACGAACCTGCAAAAGCCAAAATAAAAACGGTCATTTCTCCAGAATTTGGGATGTACATTACATCAAGATAATCAGCAAAAATGATGTTCCCAGAAACCCAAGCAAAAACGGCTAATGTTATGACTATAATTGCGGATGAACCTGCGGCCAATCCGTCAATTCCGTCTGTTAAATTTGCTCCGTTAGAAACTCCAGTTACAATAAAAACTACTACAAAAATGAAAATAATCCATGCGTAGGTTTCATATCCATCTCCTAAAAAACTCAATGCTTTTGAATAATCTAATTCGTTGTCTTTTAAAAACGGAATCGTAGTTTTAGTAGATTTATGTACATCACCAAAAACTTGTTTTCTTCCGTTTTCTTGCACAATTTGTTGTTCTACTGGTAATTGTTCTTTAATGGTTACTTCTGGATGAAAGTACAGCATAGAGCCAACAATTAATCCCAAACCAACCTGACCTAATACCTTAAATTTTCCACTTAAACCGCCTTTGTCTTTTTTAAATATTTTTATATAATCATCTACAAAACCAATAAAACCCATCCAAATGGTTGTTATGATTAATATGATTACATAAATATTGTCTAATTTTGCTAATAAGACTACCGGAATTAAGGTTGCTAGAATGATGATAATTCCTCCCATAGTTGGAGTTCCAGATTTTTGAGCCTGACCCTCTAAACCTAAATCTCTCACTGTTTCTCCAACCTGTTGCTTTCGCAAATAATTGATGATTCTTTTTCCAAAAATCGTTGAAAACAACAACGAAAATATAAACGCCAAAGCAGCACGAAATGTGATAAACTGAAACACACTTGCTCCTGGTAAACTAAATTGACTCTCTAAATATTCGAATAAATAATATAACATTCTTACTTATTTAATTGAATTAAACATTCGGTAACAACTTCTAAATCATCAAAATGAAATCGTTCTCCATGTATTTCTTGATAAGTTTCATGACCTTTTCCCGCAACCAACACAATATCTCCACTTTCAGATAATTTACAGGCCGTTTTTATAGCTTGCTTTCTATCTACAATCGACAAGGTTTTTGCAAGGTTTTCTTCGCTAACTCCAACTTCCATTTCATCAATAATCGTTTGTGCATTTTCTGTTCTTGGATTATCAGAAGTAAAAATTGCTTGATTGCTTAATTGTGAAGCAATTCTTGCCATTTTTGGTCTTTTTGTCTTATCTCTATCACCACCACAACCAACAACTGTGATTACCTTTTCTTTACCTGTTTTAATATCAGCAATGGTTTCTAACACATTTTTTAGCGCATCTGGTGTGTGTGCATAATCTACAATTGCTGTGATTCCTGTTTTTGAAATTGTATACTGAAAACGACCACTTACACTTTCCAATTCACTTACCAGTCTTAAAATCTCTAACTTTTCTAAACCACACAATTCTGCAGTTCCAACAATTGCTAATAAATTATACGCATTAAAAGTTCCGATGAGTTTAGACCAAATTTCTGTTCCGTTTACCGTTAATAAAGTTCCAGACATTCTTTTTTCTAAAACTTTTCCTTTAAAATCTGCAATGGTTTTTAACGCATACGTTCTTTTTGTTGCTTTGGTATTTTGCAACATTACCGTTCCGTTTTTATCATCAATATTTACCAAAGCAAAAGCTGTTTTTGGCAAGGAATCAAAAAATGCTTTTTTAACATCTCTATATGCTGCAAATGAATTGTGGTAATCTAAATGATCATGAGAAAGGTTTGTAAAAACGCCGCCTTCAAAATGTAAACCGTGTGTTCTTTTTTGATGAATTCCGTGCGAACTCACTTCCATAAAACAATAATCAACACCTTCGTTAATCATATCGTTTAAATACGAATTGATGGACATTGAATCTGGAGTTGTATGTGTTGCGTTGTATTCTTTATAGTTAACTACAACTTTTACGGTTGAAAGTAAACCAACTTTAAATCCAGCTTTTTTAAATAATTGATACAATAAAGAAGCAATGGTGGTTTTACCATTTGTTCCGGTAACTCCAATTAATTTTAATTTTGATGATGGATTCTCAAAATAATTTGAAGCAGAAATTGCCAATGCACTTTTAGCGTCTTTTACTTTGATGTAAGAAATATTTTCTAAAATTGCAGCTGGTAATTCTTCACAAATAATTGCGGTTGCTCCTAATAAAATGGCTTTTTCAATAAACAAATGACCATCAACTGTTACACCTTTTTGCGCAACATACATATCATTCGATTTCACTTTACGAGAATCAAACTGAATTGAATGTATTTCAATATCGATTGACCCAAGAACTTCTTCGATAGTTACTTTATATAATATGTCTTTTAATTTTTTCAATTTATTTATGATAATTTCAAGAGAATTACATCTCCTTTTTTAAATTTTGATCCTTTGATTATTGATTGTGTTACTACATTTCCAACACCATTAAACTTTACTTTTAATCCCAAGTTTTCTAATAAAGAAACCGCATCCATACCTGACATCCCTTTTACATCTGGAACAACATCGTGTTCTTTTTGTACTTTTTTATAATAGTCTTGATATTTCGTGTCAATTCCCGTAATTGTTGGTTGATCTGTAACTTGTTGTACATCAATTGGTGTAGTTGTATAAATTTTTTGAGCTATTTCTTTAAAAACTGGAGCAGCAACTGTTGCTCCATAATATCCTTTTTCTTTGTTTGGTTCATGAATTACAACAATGCACGAATACTTAGGATTATCTGCAGGAAAAAAACCTGCAAAAGACGCCACATAATATTTACTTGAATAATGCCCTTTTATAAATTTTCCCTCATTATCTGTATATGAATCAATCCATTTTTTTGCAGTTCCGGTTTTACCAGCCATAGAAAAATTTGGAGAATAAATATTATCTGCTGTTCCTTTTACAACAACATTTTCCATTACTTTTCTAACCTTATTTATGGTTTCTTGGCTTGCAATTCTTTCTTTAATAACTACTTTCTCAAAAACTTTTTCTGTTTTATTTTGAACTCGCAACTCTTTAATAAACCGTGGTTTTACCATTTCACCATTATTAGCAACTGCGTTATAAAATGTTAGCATTTGCAACGGTGTTATAGAAACTCCATAACCCCAAGCCATCCATTCTAGAGAAATTTTATTCCAAGGGTTTCTTGTGTTCCCTGGGTACGGAATAAAAGGTTTTCCTTCTCCTTGAATTTGTATCCCTAATTTTTTATCTAACCCAAAAGATCTCATTTTGTTTACAAACTTCATTGGATCATCATCATAATGTTCTCGAATCAATTTTACAATTCCGACATTTGAAGAAACTTCAAAAACGCGTGCAGCAGATATTTTTCCGTATCCTCCACGATGAGAATCCTCAACCTTACTTCCGTGCAGCATCAAAACTCCATTTCCTGTATCAACCACTGTAGATGTATCAATCACTTTATCGTCTAAAGCAGCCATTAAACTTGCTAGTTTAAAAGTAGATCCAGGTTCATGAGATTCCCAAACTGCATAATTTCTTTTCTCGTAATACGTTCCTTTTGACGTTCTCCCAAGATTTGCAATTGCTTTGATTTCTCCCGTTTCAGTTTCCATCACAATAGCCGATCCATGTTCTGCTTCAAAAAACTCCATTTGTCTTAACAAAGCATGATGCGTAATATCCTGAATGTTAACATCTATTGTTGTTATAACATCTCTTCCATCTATAGGTTCTTTTTCATTCACATCATTAATGGGCTTCCATTGCCCTTGTGCAATTTTTTGTTTTAATCTCCAGCCATTTTCTCCTTCTAAATATTTTGCAAAAGCACCTTCAATTCCTGCACCACCACGATAATCATCATAACCAATTGTTCTTTCTGCAATTTTTCCGATTGGTTTTACTCTTACTGTTTTTTGCTCTGTGATAAAACCTCCTTTATAGGGACCCAATTTGAAAATAGGAAACTGCTTCATTTTCATATAATCGTTGTACCCCAAGTTTCTCGCAATTAATAAATACCTGTTTTTTCGTTTACGGGCATTTCTTAATTTTTGTTGATAATAAGAAGCTGGTTTGCCAAGCAGTTCAGATAATGAGTTTGATAACGCTTTGATGTTTTTCTCGAAGACTGTACTTTTTACCGCAACCAAATCCATACGAATTGTATACTTGTACATCGATGTTGCTAATAAATTTCCGTCGGCAGCATATACATTTCCTCTGTTAGAAAAAATAGTATCATTTTTTACCGTACTTTCTACAGAAAGTTTTCTGTATTTATCTCCCTGTACATATTGAATATTTACAATTCGTCCAATAATAACAATAAAAAAAAGCGTCATTAAAGCAGTGACTATATATAGTTTGTTTAATATGCTCTTTTTAATGGTTGCCAAAGTTAATTCGTTTTTCGGATGATTTTAATTTTTTGTGGAGACGTTTGCGAAGGAAATATTCCTCTAGATTTTACCTTCTGTCGAATATTTGATTCCATTTTCATTCGCATTAAAATGGTTCCTGTATCAACATATTCTGCTCTAAGCTCTCTTTTCTTCTTATTTAATTCTGCAATTTTAATAACCTTACCATCGGCTTTATGTCCGCTAGTAATCATAAATAATAAAAGGCCAACAACAAAAATGATAATGCGCCAGTTTTTAAATGCCGAAGCATCAGTAAGGAAACTTCCACGTAATACATCGTAAATATTTCTTTTCGCTTTTGTCATTATTCTATTTTAATGTTGCCACTCTTAATTTAGCGCTGCGAGCCCTGTTGTTCAATTTAACTTCATCTTGGGTAGGCACTATTAACTTTCCAACTTTTTTTAAGGGTTCATTTGTATTACCATAAAAATCTTTATTGGGCTCGCCACTAAATAATCCTGTTCTTATAAATCTCTTTACCAATCTATCTTCTAAAGAGTGATAAGAGATTACACTTAATCTTCCATCTTCTTTTAACAAATCTGGAATTTGATTTAAAAATTCTTTTAATACTTCTAACTCTTGATTTACTTCTATTCGAATAGCTTGATAAATCTGAGCTAAAATTTTATGTTCTTTTGCCTTAGGCAAATGCCTCTTCAACACTTCTTTTAATTGAAAACTTGTTTCAATTTCTGCCTCTACTCTTGCCTCAACAATCTCTTTTGCTAACGCTCTTGCGCTTCTTAATTCGCCATATAAAAACAACACATCCGACAATCGTTCTTCAGAATATTTGTTTACAATATGTTTTGCAGATGTTTTAGATTTCTGATCCATTCTCATATCTAAATCTGCGTCAAATCGAGTAGAAAAACCTCTTTCTGCTTCATCAAATTGATGTGACGAAACTCCTAAATCAGCTAAAACTCCATCTACTTTTCTTATTCTATAAAATTTTAAAAACCTTGTTATGTGTCTAAAATTTTCTGCAATCAGAACAAAACGTTCGTCATCAATCTTATTTTCTTGCGCGTCTGGGTCTTGATCAAAAGCAAACAACTTTCCGTCTTTCCCTAAACGACTTAATATTTCTCTAGAATGACCACCGCCACCGAACGTAACATCAACATAAATTCCGTTTTCTTTAATATCTAAAGCATCAACGCTTTCCTTTAATAAAACCGGATCATGATAACTCATCTGCATCAGTATTTCCCATTACATCTTCTGCCAATTCTGCAAAATCAACAGCAGCATCATCTATTGCATTCTCATACCTATCTTTATCCCAGATTTCAATAATATTCACCGCAGATGATAGTACAACTTGCTTTTCTATACCAGCAAATTGACATAAATCTTTCGGAATTAATAATCGTCCAGAAGCGTCTAACTCAACCACTTTTACACCAGCTGTAAACCTTCTAATGAAATCATTATTCTTTTTTACAAACCGATTTAACTTGTTAATTTTATCCATCATCAAATTCCACTCTTTCATAGGATACAACTCCAAACAAGATTGAAAAACCGCTCTTTTCACTACAAATCCTTCAGATACAACAGGCAACAACTGCTTCTTTAGAGCCGATGAAAACATCACTCTTCCTTTAGCGTCGGCCTTGCATTCGTATGTACCAATTAGATTCATTAATTTCTAGTTACCTCTTAGTTCGATTTTCAAAAATAGAAATTTTTTACCACTTTTTACCACTTTTTACCACTTTATTATAAAAAATTCATTTTTACCTAAAATATTGACCCTTTAATACATAGGTTTAGAATTCTAGGCATTGTGTTAAAAATGCATATGTCCTAAAAAAAAACTACATTTGCTCCAAAGTCAAAATCAATTTAGACCATGACAGAAAACTTAATTACGGAAGGTAAGTTTACGTACGCAGAAGCAGGTGAAGGACAAGCAATAGTTGTATTGCATGGGCTAATGGGTGCATTAAGTAATTTTGATGCCACTTTTAATCATTTTTCTAAAAATGGGTACAAAGTTTTAATTCCAGAATTACCTCTTTATTCATTGCCAATTTTAAAAACAAACGTCAAAAATTTAGCAAAGTTTTTAAACGATTTTATCGAGTATAAAAAACTCGGAAAAGTAGTAGTAGTTGGAAATTCTTTAGGCGGACACATTGGCTTATATTTTACAAAGCATTATCCAGAAAAAGTAAAAGCATTAGTACTTACAGGAAGTTCTGGCTTGTACGAAAACTCAATGGGAGACAGCTACCCAAAAAGAGGCGACAGAGGTTATGTAACTAAAAAAGCACAAGATGTTTTTTATGATCCTGCGATAGCAACAGAAGAATTAATTGATGATGTGTACGAAGTAATTAACAACAGGAATTCGTTGATTAAAACCTTAGCTATTGCCAAAAGTGCTATTCGACATAATATGGCAAAAGATTTGCCTAAAATGAATCAACCAACTTGTTTGATTTGGGGAAAACACGATAAAGTAACTCCACCGCAAGTTGCAGTAGACTTTGATAAACTTTTACCGGATTCTGATTTGTTTTGGATAGAAAAATGCGGACATGCAGCAATGATGGAAAGACCAGAAGAATTCAATAAAGTTTTAGACGCTTGGCTTACTTCTAGAAATATTTAATTTCACATGAAAATCAAATCAGCAGAGTTTGTAATGAGTAACAGTAATGTTACAAATGCACCCAAAGACAGAATTCCAGAATACGCCTTTATAGGGCGTTCTAATGTTGGTAAATCTTCTCTAATCAACATGCTGATGGAGCGAAAAGATTTAGCAAAAACTTCAGGAAAACCTGGAAAAACACAATTAATCAATCACTTTAAAATAAATGAATCTTGGTTTTTAGTGGATTTACCTGGTTATGGTTATGCGCAAATTTCAAAAAAGAAAAGAACTATTTTTCAGCATTTTATAGAAAACTATTTTAAAGAAAGAGAGCAACTAGTTTGCACTTTTGTATTGGTTGATAGCAGACACGATCCGCAGAAAATTGACATCGAGTTTATGCAGTTTTTAGGAGAAAATCAAATTCCGTTTTGCATCGTTTTTACAAAAGCAGACAAATTAGGTAACTCTAAAATAAACAACCAAATTGCCTCTTACAAAAAGAAATTACTTACCTATTGGGAAACACTTCCTGAATCATTTTTAACATCTTCATCAACAAGTCTTGGAAGAAAAGAACTATTAGATTTTATTGATACTGTAAACGTTGATGTTGCTGACAACTTCAAATAACAGCCATGTTATCTACCAAAGAAAATTTGCAAGTTTTATATGAAGACAATCACATTGTTATTGTAAACAAACGTGCTGGAGATATTTCTCAAGGTGATAAAACAGGTGACAAACCCTTAAGTGATGTTGTCAAAGCATACATCAAAAAGAAATACAACAAACCTGGCGATGTTTTTTTAGGAGTTGTCCACAGATTAGACAGACCAACAAGTGGAATTATTATTTTTGCAAGAACTTCAAAAGCTTTGGAACGTTTAAATAAAATGTTGCGTGATAAAACCATTAAAAAGACCTATTGGGCAGTTGTAAAAAATCAACCAACAAAAGAACAAGACACCTTAATTAATTTCTTAAAAAAAAATCCGAAGAATAATAAATCCACAGCCTATTCTAAAGAAATTGGTGGAAGTAAAAAAGCCATTTTACATTATAAAACCATCAAAAAACTCGATAATTATTCGCTGTTAGAAATCGATTTAGAAACCGGTCGTCATCATCAAATTAGGTGTCAATTAGCTACAATTGGATCACCAATAAAAGGCGACTTAAAATATGGTTTTAACAGAAGTAATAAAGATGGGAGTATTCATTTACATGCACGAAAAATAAATTTTATTCATCCTGTAAGCAAAGAAGAAATTTCTGTAATTGCTCCTTTATCAAAAGATCCTATTTGGGATTCGTGCAGTTAATTTTGTATCTTTAGGCTGAAATCAATTTTTAAATGAAAAGCCTAAAATTTCTTACCGTTTTTACATTACCAATTAGCGTATATTTTTCATTCACCATGAATGGCTGGTACACTTTTTTACCTTTATTTTTATTCTTCGGAATTGTTCCTGTTTTAGAGTTTTTATTTAAACCAACACCAGAAAATTTTAACAAAGAACAAGAGCAAATTGAAAAAGAAAATAAAATGTACACCTATATTTTATATTTAACTGTTCCTGTGCAATTGTACTTTTTGTATTTGTTTTTTTATGCAATCCAAGAACCTCATTTAACCACTTTTGAATTGATCGGAAGACTCTTTGGAATGGGATTAATGTCTGGAACACTTGGCATAAATGTGGGACATGAATTAGGTCACAGAAACAACAGATTTGACCAGTTTTTAGGTGAAATTTTATTATTAAGTTCTATAAACACTCATTTTTTACCGTATCATAATGCAGGCCATCATTTTAACGTTGCCACTCCAAAAGATGCGGCTACTGCTAGAAAAAGCGAAATTATTTATAGCTTTTGGATTCGCTCTCATTTTACAAGCTACAAACAAGCTTGGCAATTAGAAAACAAGCGCTTAAAACTTTCTGGCAGAAGTTGGTTTCATTATCAGAACAGAATGGTTATCTATACTTTATTAAACCTCATTTTACTTTCATCCATCTTTTATTTCTTCGGAACATTTGTGCTGATTTGCTTTGTAATTGCATCAGTAATTGGAATTTTACTATTAGAAAGTGTAAACTACATCGAACATTACGGACTCTTGCGAAAACGATCTGAAAGTGGCAGGTACGAAAAAGTAAAAAGAACACATTCTTGGAACTCAGATCATGTCATTGGTAAATTAATGTTGTTTAATTTATCGCGTCATTCAGATCATCATTACAACGGAAGCAAGCATTATCAAATTTTAAAATCGTTGCCAGAAAGCCCACAAATGCCAACAGGTTATCCAGGAATGGTCATCTTAGCATTAGTACCTCCATTATGGTTTTCGGTGATGCATACAAAACTAAAAGAACAATAGGATTTATGAATATTCCGCAAATAGTACAAGAGCAAAAAACATATTTTGCTTCGCAACAAACCAAAGACATTTCCAACAGAAAAAAACTTTTAAAAAGGTTACTTTCAGAAGTTACTAAAAGAGAAAAAGACATTGTAAATGCGCTGTATGTAGATTTTAAAAAATCGGAATACGAAAGTGTAATGACAGAAACTTCCATTGTAATTTCTGAACTCAAAAGAACCATTAAAAACATCAATGCTTGGGCAAAACCACAAAGCGTGATGCCTGCATTTTTAAACTTTCCGTCTTCTAGTAGAATCTACAAAGAACCTTACGGAACTATTTTAATAATTGCTCCTTGGAATTATCCATATCAACTCGCATTAGTTCCGCTTATTGGTGCAATTGCAGCAGGAAATACTGCTGTTGTAAAACCATCAGAATTAACACCAAACACCAGTAAAATAACCAAAGAAATTATCGAGTCAGTTTTCAATAAGAAATTAGTAAGTGTTGTTGAAGGCGGTGTGGATGTTTCTACAGAATTACTTAATCAACGTTGGGATTATATTTTCTTTACAGGAAGTGTACAAGTTGGTAAAATTGTGGCAAAAGCTGCTGCACAATTTTTAACTCCAGTTACCTTAGAATTGGGCGGGAAAAATCCATGTATTATTGATGAAACTGCCAATATTAAATTAGCAGCAAAAAGAATTGTTTGGGGGAAATTAATCAATGGCGGACAAACTTGTATTGCTCCAGATTATTTGTTAATTCATACTTCTGTAAAAGAAAAATTTGTTGAATATTATCAGAAAGAAGTCACCAACGCTTATGGAGAAAATCCTGAGAACTCCAACGATTATCCACGAATTGTAAATCAACGCAATTTTGATAGATTAGCAGAGATGTTAGAAAATGAAACCTTTTTAGTTGGCGGAAAAACAAACCGAGAAGACAATTATATTGCTCCGACTTTAATTGATGAACCGAGTTTGGATAGCGAAGTAATGAAAGGTGAAATTTTTGGCCCAATTTCTCCTGTGATTTCTTATCAAACTGAAGGAGATTTAGAAAAAATAATTGGCAACTACGAAAAACCTTTAGCGCTTTACGTATTTTCTGGAAATAAAAAATTTGCAAATAAAATGATTGCCAAATATTCTTTTGGTGGTGGAACCATTAACGATACAACCGTACATTTTGCAAATCACAATTTACCTTTTGGTGGTGTTGGAGAAAGCGGAATTGGTAGTTATCACGGCAAGCAAACATTTGAGTTGTTTTCACACAAAAAAGGAGTAACAAAACGTTATAATTGGCTCGATCTACCAATGAGGTATGCTCCTTATAAAGGAAAATTAAAGACATTAAAAACCTTCATGAAATTATTTTCATAAAATATGACCAACGAAAAAACAGTTTCAGAAGCGATACAATACAGGCGTTCTGTAAGAATATTTGACGCAGAAAAACCATTAGACACTTCTCTAGTAAAAAAATGTATTGAGCAAGCAAGTCTTGCTCCAAATAGCAGCAATATGCAATTGTGGGAGTTTTATCACATTACATCAAAAAACATGATTGCCAAAATTGCGCCTTTTTGTTTCAATCAAAATGCAGCAACAACCGCACAACAATTAGTTGTTTTTGTAGTCAGAAAAGATTTATGGAAACAACGCGCAAAAGCAAATTTAAAATATATGGATGCTGTTTTTGGCGAAAACAATCCGAAGTCTGAACAACGTAGTAGAGAAAAAGTAGCTCGAAATTATTACGGAAAAATCATTCCGTTTGCATACGTAGATTTTTTCGGAATTTTAGGTTGGATCAAATATTTAATCATTTTAATAACAGGACTTTTTAGACCCATTTATAGAGAAGTTCGTCAAAAAGACATGCGTGTTGTAGCACACAAATCTGCTGGTTTGGCTGCGCAAAATTTTATGACAAGTATGGCGGCAATTAATTATGATACGTGCCCAATGGAAGGTTCTGATACGTGGCGTGTAAAACGTGCTTTGGGTTTGCCTTTTGGCGCAGAAATAAACATGATTGTTTCTTGCGGAATTAGAACCGAAAAAGGTGTGTACGGAGAACGTTTTAGAATTCCGTTTGAAGAAGTTTATAAGGAGGTTTAAAATGAAAATATTTAACATTTTTTTTAGCGTGAATTTTTGGTTGGTAACCAAACTATACAAAAACAAAGATTATCCTATTTTCTCAACTATTATAGGTGTTTCTACATATCAGTTTTTCACACTTTTATTTATTTTTGATTTTTATCGGTTTCAAATTTTAGACAACAAAAACTTAATCATTGGAGAAAGTAAAACTCCTGGATTTATAGTTATGACAATAATATTATTTTTAAACCATTACTTTTACTCAAGAAAAAAGCAATATATAGATGTGTTGAAAAAATTCAACAAACTTAGTCAGACTAATAAAAAGCTTTCTTTTGTAGTCTCGATATTATATATGATAATGATAATTGCTCTTACCGTTTATTCTGTCTATTCTATTAGAAATAACATTAAATGGTTTTAAAATGACTTCTATTCTTTAGGCTTAAAAATCAACACATTTTCAGAAGCTTCAATTTCTTTTTGATTCAGTTTCATTTTTACAAATTCGCCATCAATATATTTTTGCGCTTGATCATCGTAATGATCGCTAAAAACATTTCCAGATTGTCCGGTTGGTAAAATTCCCAAACTATTTTCAACATCAGAAAAATCGACAATTCTACGTGTAGAAGGCCCAGCTTTAATTTTATAAACGCCTGTGCTATCTAAATTAAAAATTTGATTGTTTATCACTTCGTTTCCTCCACCAGTTTTAAAAGGTCCAACATTAAAATAGTTACGCAATGCAGCAACTTTACCTAAAGCGTGTTCATATTCTACAGAAATAACTCGATCCCAAGTCCAATCTTGTACGTTTTCTCCCAATTGATTTCCTAAAAACGCAATGGCTTTTTTATACGAACTGGTAATAATATCTGTTCTCGTTTCCTTTTTATTTATAGTTTTAATATTGTCCCACCAAACAGATTCTTCTCGTACAATTTGCTCTGCAAATGCTTTATCTTGAAACGGCGTATTTATAAATTGATGGAAACTTTTACCCATTTCATCTTGATATGTTGCAACCAAAACTTCATAAATAAATCGGTTGTAAATGGTTGGTGCAATTTCTTTTTGTCCGTAGAAACCATTCCATTTTTCCAAATAATCTAAACTTAATTTTTCGCTTGGTGATAAGTTCTTTTTATCGATTCCAGTTGCTAAAGTTGTAATATTGTCTGAAACACTTGCAGAAGTTACATCGTAGATCATTTTAGCTACATCTTCTTTTGTAAAATCATTTTTAGCTTCTAATAAAGCAACAATTCTTTTGGCTCTATCTTCTGGCAAATAATATCCTGGATACAAACCTCCTTTTATAGAATCTGGTTGATTGTTTGCAGAATACACATAATTTAAACTCGGATTTATAGACATTGGATTTTCCTCAAAATCAAAATATTCTAAGATTTCATCTTTACCAGAAGCGCCATCTAAAATGGTTTTTGTATTGATGCCTTCTCTGTATTTATATAGTTTTCCAGCTGCAAACCAAGCGATGTTATTTTTAGCATCTCCATACATCATATTTAATCCTGGCGCATGTAATTTGGCCGCTGCGTTTTTAAATTCTGCTAACGAATTAGAATGCGATAAATCGTAACCAACTTCTAATAACTCATTGTTTAATTTGGTATAAATCCATTGCATTGCCATGGGTCTTTCTTCATCAATATGCTCAATTAAATCATTCATAATTGGTCCGTGTTGACTCACTCTAATTTGATACACAGCATCTTCTTCGTCTTTTACTTTGATTCTTTTTTCTATAACATCATAGGTTTTATAACCGTTTTCTGTTATGTATTCATTCGGATTATTTGGATTTTCTTTTTCGAAATAAAAATCGACATCATCATTCTCAAACATGGTCATTCCGTACGCATATTCTCTGTTATGTCCGATTAATGAAAACGGAGAAAGCGCTAAATTAAAACCATACATTTCGTAATCTGGAGTTTTAATATGAGATTGATACCAAACCGAAGGTTGCGCAAATCCAATATGAGGATCGTTTGCAAAAATTACGCGTCCGTTTTTAGTTTTATCTGCTCCAATTACCCAAGAATTACTTCCAATAAATGGTGATAATGGTAAATTTTTATACAAATCTTGCATTGCGGTAGCAACACTTGCCATTAAAATTGGTTTCTTTTCATTTTGAATGATCTCCGTATTTTTAATATTCGACAAACTAATTTCATTAAAATAAGCTGCTCCTAATTTTTCTTTTACTTCGTTTAACATCGGATCTGTTTTATGAGCAGCAGCAAAGCTAAACGCCATATAACCAAACACATTATACACATCTTTTAGCGTATATTTTTCTTTATCAACGCCAACTAATAAAAACTCTATTGGCGTTGGCCCGTTTTCCATAAACTGATTAATTCCGTCTAAATACGCCATCGTTAATTTGTAGGCTTCAGAATTTGTGTCTAAGTTTTTTATCGTTTTTGCAGATGCTTCTTCAATTCCTAATCCAGAAAAAAACTTGTCTGTTTTTAGCAATTCTTTTCCAAAAATTTCTGCCAATCTTCCTGCGGCAATTCTTCTAATTAATTCCATTTGCCACAATCTATCTTGCGCATGCACATAACCTAAAGCAGTAAAAGCATCTTTTTGATTTTGCGCATTGATATGCGGAACGCCAACTTCATCATAATACACAGTAACTTCATCAAAAATATTTGCCAACTCTAATTCTCCATCATATGTTGGGTATAAAGTTCTTGTAAACAACCAAAGTCCAACAAAAAATAAAACAACTAATACGGCAAATACTTTTAGAATTTTTTTGAAAGTTTTCATGAAATTAAATTAGAATTTCCTCAAAGATAGTAGAAAAATCAATCAAAAAAGAAACTACTTTTAACAAGCAGAATTTTGTACTTTTGTTACTCGTTGTAAAACAAATTAGATGAAAAAAATTCAAATGGTTGACTTACAAAGTCAATATGCTAAAATAAAAGATACAGTTGATGCTTCGATCCAAGAAGTATTAAATTCATCGTCCTATATAAATGGCCCTTTAGTCCATGATTTTCAGGCAGATTTAGAAAAATATTTAGGCGTAAAACATGTAATTCCGTGTGCAAACGGAACCGATGCATTGCAAATTGCAATGATGGGTTTAGGTTTAGAACAAGGCGATGAAGTGATTACTGCAGATTTTACATTTGCGGCAACCGTAGAAGTGATTGCATTGTTAAAATTAACGCCTGTTTTGGTTGATGTTGAAGCGGATACTTTTAATATGAATATTGATGCTTTGAAAAAAGCAATAACACCAAAAACAAAAGCCATTGTTCCTGTTCATTTATTTGGACAATGTGCAAATATGGAAGCTATACTAGAAGTTGCGAAAGAACATAATTTGTTTGTAATTGAAGATAATGCACAAGCAATTGGTGCAGATTACACCTTTGCAAACGGAACAAAAAAGAAAGCCGGAACAATTGGAAATGTTGGAACGACTTCATTTTTTCCTTCAAAAAACTTAGGTTGTTATGGTGATGGTGGCGCAATTTTTACAAATGATGATGAATTAGCGCATACTTTACGTGGAATTGTAAATCACGGAATGTACACACGCTATTATCATGATGTTGTTGGTGTAAATTCTCGTTTAGATTCTATTCAAGCTGGAGTATTAAAAACAAAATTACCATTATTAGATAGTTATTGTGATGCGCGTAGAAAAGCTGCAACTTTTTATTCGAATGCTTTTGCAAGTAATAAAAATATTATCACTCCAAAAATTAGTGATTTTACAACACATGTTTTTCATCAGTACACATTGCAAATCACCAACGGAAAACGCAACGAATTACACAAGCATTTATTAAGTAAAGACATTCCAAATGCTATTTATTATCCTGTTCCGTTGCATTCACAAAAAGCATATGCAGACGAACGTTATAATGAAAGTGATTTTCCTGTTACAAATCAATTGATACAAACAGTAATTTCATTACCAATGCATACCGAATTAGAACAAGATCAATTAGAGTTTATTACACAAACTATTTTAGATTTTGTTGGATAAAAAATAATTGAAGTGTCATTGCGAGGAAGTATGACGTGGAAATCTCATCATTAGAAAACTGATTGCTTCACCCTATCTCCTCGTATTGACATTAAAATAAAAAATATGAAAAAAATATTAGTAACTGGAGGTTTAGGTTTTATAGGCTCTCACACCGTTGTAGAATTACAAAACGCTGGATTTAACGTTGTAATTATTGATGACTTATCAAATACATCTATAAATGTTTTAGACAACATTACTGATATTACAGGAATAAAACCTGAATTTCATCAACTAGATTTACGTATTAAAAATAATGTAACTTCTTTTTTTGAGAATAATATTATTGATGGAATTATACATTTTGCAGCATTTAAAGCAGTTGGAGAAAGCGTACAAAAACCCTTAGAGTATTACGAAAACAATATAGGTTCTTTGGTGTATTTGCTACAAGAAATGAAAAATAGAAATCTAGATAATTTTATTTTTAGCTCTTCCTGTACAGTTTATGGGCAAGCCGATGAGTTGCCAATTACAGAAAACGCACCAACAAAACCAGCGGAATCTCCGTACGGAAACACCAAACAAATTGGAGAAGAAATCATCAAAGAAAGCTGTAAAGCATACAATTTAAACGCTATTGCTTTGCGATATTTTAATCCGATTGGCGGACACGAAAGCATAAAAATTGGTGAATTACCACTTGGCGTTCCACAAAATTTAATTCCGTTTATTACACAAACAGCAGCTGGAATCAGAAAAGAATTGTCTGTTTTTGGTGATGATTATCCAACAATTGACGGAACAGCAGTTCGTGATTATATTCACGTAGTAGATTTAGCAAAAGCACATATTGCGGCTTTACTACGACTAATCAACAACAAAAATAAAACAAATTTCGAGTTTTTTAATGTGGGTACAGGAAAAGGAAGTTCGGTATTAGAAGTCATCAAATCTTTCGAGAAAGTTTCTGGAAAACCACTTAATTATAAAATTGTTGGAAGACGTGAAGGCGATATCACAGCTGCTTTTGCGGACACCACAATTGCGAATAAGGAGTTGAATTGGAAAACAGAAAAAACTCTCGATGAAGCATTAGAGTCTGCTTGGAAGTGGCAATTAAAACAACAATCATAATTGTTGTTTTAAATAAAAAAAATTACCTTTCACTTATCAAACCAAAGTTTGATGATTAAATTGATTTTTCTATGGCTAGATTTATAAAAAAACATCAAAAGGAAATTGGTGCTTCTCCTGACGAATTAATATTTATTGGTAAAAAAAAGACAGAAAATACCGTTCTAAGAATCATCGATTATGACAAAAACAACTTAGAAGAAATTCCTATTAATTCTGTTGAAGAAGCCTTGGCATACCAAGAAAAAAAATCTACCACTTGGTTTAATGTAGACGGAATTGACAAAACTGCAATCATGCAACAAATTGCTGAAGGTTTTCAGTTCGATCATTTTATCATAGCAGATGTAATGAATACGCATGCAAGACCAAAAGCACAAGAAAACGATAATTGCTTGTTTTTATCCATAAAAATGCTTCAAATAAATGAAAACTCTAACTTAATTTCTTTTGAAAATTTAAGTTTAATTGTTACTAAATCTGTATTACTATCGTTTCAAGAAAAAACAGGTGATGTTTTTGAACCGGTAAGAAATCGCCTTCGTAAACAAAAGAAGAGAATACGAAACTCGGGTCCAGATTATTTATTATTTGCACTGCTAGATGTAGTTATTGATAATTATATTTACATTTTAAGTATTCTTGGAAATAAGATCGAGAACCTAGATGAAGAGTTACTTCAGAACCCAAATAAATCAATCATAGAAACAATAAACACCCATAAAAAAGAATTAAATTACTTACGAAAAAACATACTTCCTGCTAGAGAAATGCTTTTAAGTTTAACTAAAATTGATTCTGATTATATCAGTACTAAAAATCACATTCATTTTAAAGAGTTACAAAACAACATCAGTCATGCAGTAGAAATTTCTGATAGTTATAGAGAAATTTTATCAGATCAATTAAATATATATCACACAACTGTTAGTACTAAATTAAATGATATTATGAAGTTTTTAACCGTGTTCTCTGTTGTGTTTATTCCGCTTACTTTTATTGCTGGTATTTACGGAACTAACTTTGATGTACTGCCAGAGCTACATTATAAATACAGTTATTTTATCATGTTAGGCGCTATGGCAATTATAGCAATCGGAATGTTGTATTATTTTAAAAAGAAAAAGTGGTTTTAATAAAAAAATGCCATTTTTATTCATTTTTTACTCATTTTTGAATGATTTTTAGCTTTTTTTATCATTTTTTATTAAAATTTACCTTTTTAAGATTGCAAATACTTAAATAAAAACGGATATACTTAACATATCCGTAAAAATTACGCATTATAATTTTCAATATAATATTAATTAACTGAAAATTAATGTTTTAACATTTAAAAATTGACATAACCTATCCATCTCCATATCTTTGTATCATATTAATTTAATGATAAAAGACAAGATGAAACTGATTCAAATTAAAAGAAAAACCCGTTTAGAAAAGAGATTTACTCCACAAATGGGACGATTACACACTAGAGTTACTTATATTAAAAAAATGTTTTTAAACATTATTCCTCTAGAAACTCTTCATAAATACAGGGAAACGTATTATGGTGAAATTAAAGATTGTGAAGACTGTGTTCTTTCAAAATAAACAATAAAAAAATCCCACTCAAATTGAGTGGGATTTTTTTATTCATCTCTTTTACTTTACCCAATTGAAGCTCCACTTGCAGCAACATTTCTATCAATTTTACGCATCAATCCTTGCAATACTTTTCCTGGACCAACTTCTATAAATTCTGTTCCTCCGTCAGCAATCATTTGTTGCACAGATTGTGTCCAACGAACTGGTGCTGTTAATTGCAACATTAAATTTTTCTTAATTTCATCTGGACTTGTAACTGCACTTGCAGTAACATTTTGATACACAGGACACGTTGGTTCACTAAAAATTGTTGCTTCAATTGCAGCCGCTAATTCTTCCCTTGCTGGCTCCATCATTGGCGAATGGAATGCACCTCCAACCGGCAACAACAAAGCTCTTCTTGCTCCTTTTTCTGTTAAAACTTCACAAGCTTTTTCTACTGCAGAAACCTCTCCAGAAATTACCAATTGTCCAGGACAATTATAGTTTGCGGCAACTACAACTCCATCGATTGCTGCACAAACTTCTTCAACCACGTTATCATCTAATCCTAAAACTGCTGCCATTGTTGATGGTTGTATTTCACACGCTTTTTGCATTGCTAAAGCTCGCTTAGAAACCAATGTTAATCCGTCTTCAAAAGACAGAACACCATTTGCAACCAATGCTGATAATTCTCCTAAAGAATGTCCTGCAACCATTTCTGGTTGAAAAGAATCTCCCATTACTTTTGCTAAAATTACGGAATGTAAAAAAATAGCAGGCTGTGTAACTTTCGTTTCTTTTAATTGTTCTGCTGTTCCTTCAAACATAATGTCTGTAATTGCAAAACCTAAAATTTTATTTGCTTGTTCAAATAACTCTTGTGCTATGGTTGACTTTTCGTATAAATCTAATCCCATTCCTGAGAATTGTGCTCCTTGACCTGGAAAAATATATGCCTTCATGTGCTTCTTTTTTATTCTTTATTTGATTCTGCAAACATACAAATTTTTAAAATCAAACTAAATTCTTACTTTCGTTCTATGACCAAACAACAAAAATCTTCTGCGCAATTAATTTATTTGATTTTAGCGGCATTATTTATTGCTTCGTTAGTTACGTCTAATTTAATATTTCAAAAATTCTTTTATTGGTATCCTTTTGATATTACTATTTTTGATGTTAAATTATTTGAATTATCAGTTGGCTTATTACCTTATCCAATTACTTTTTTAATTACTGATATTTTATCCGAAGTGTATGGGAAGAAAAAAGCAAATCAAGTTGTAATCGCCGGGATATTCGCTTCCTTTTTTTCGTTATTAATTATTTTTGTGTCCAAACAAGTTCCCGCAACTACTTGGTCGCAAGTAAATGATGAAACTTTTTTAAATGTTTTTGGCGCTGCACCGTTAGCTGTATTTGCGTCGATGATGGCTTATTTATTTGCTCAATTTATTGATATTAGAGTGTATCATTTTTGGAAAAAATTTACCAAAGGAAAACATCTTTGGTTGCGAAATAATTTTTCAACATTTACATCTCAGTTTATAGATACTTTTACCGTTTTAACATTACTTTGCTCTTTTAACATTATTGCATGGGACAAGTTTTGGGGTTTATTAATTGGAGGTGTTCTTTTTAAAATTTGCATTGCCGCTTTAGACACTCCAATTCTTTATATAATTGTATTTTGGTTTCGAAAAAAATTCAATTTAAAACCCGGAGAAGAAATTACCGAGTAACTTTGTATACAATTACTTTTTTTTACGACAAAAAATCACAAATACTATTTTATGAAAACATATTACGACCCGGCTGATTTAAGAAAATTTGGAAATATAACAGAATGGAGCGAAGAACTTGGTGAAAAATTCTTTGATTACTACGGAAAAGTGTTTGAAGAGGGCGCGTTAACTGCAAGAGAAAAATCATTGATTGCATTGGCTGTTGCACATACAGAACAATGTCCGTATTGTATTGATGCGTACACAAAAGATGGTTTACAACGCGGAATTACTAAAGAAGAAATGATGGAAGCTGTTCATGTTGGAGCGGCAATAAAAAGTGGCGCAACGTTGGTTCATGGAGTTCAAATGATGAATAAAGTAAATAAACTTGAGATGTAAATAAATTATGAATTTTAAATTACGAATTATGAGTTTTGTACTCCTATTCGTAATTCATAATTCTACATTCGTAATTAAATGAAAAAATCTCTTCAAGCAAGAAATAACGATTTAGCAAATACAGAGCGTCAATTAGAAATTCTATCAAACGGAGTTTTTGCTGATGGTGAATTACCTACGTTTGCAAATAAAATTAAGGAAACAAATCAGTTCCCGTTACGTCCAAAGAAATTAGAAATTTTACAGATTAATTTAGGCTATATGTGCAACCAAGTTTGCTCACACTGCCATGTTGATGCTGGTCCAGACCGAAAAGAAATTATGACGATTGAAACGATGAATCAATGTTTGGAAGTCATCAAAAAAACCGATGCACATACGTTGGATTTAACTGGCGGCGCTCCGGAAATGAATCCGAATTTTAGATGGTTTGTTGAAGAAGCAAGTAAAGCAGGAATTAAAGATTTTATTGTCCGATCTAATTTAACCATTATTTTAGCCAATAAAAAATACCACGATTTACCTAATTTTTTTAAAAAACACAACGTACATGTAATTTCTTCGATGCCACATTATACGCAAGGAAAAACGGATAAACAACGTGGTGATGGCGTTTTTGACAAATCAATCAAAACATTGCAAATGCTGAATAAAGTTGGTTATGGAATTGAGGGTTCTGAATTAAAATTAGATTTGGTGTACAATCCGTCAGGCGCATTTTTACCAGGAGATCAACAAGCATTAGAAAACGATTTTAAGAAAGCATTAAAAGACGATTTTAATATTGATTTTCACAGTTTATTTGCGATTACCAATTTACCAATAAGTAGGTTTTTAGATTATTTAATTGCCTCAGAAAATTATGAAGAATATATGTTTGCTTTGGTTGAAGCTTACAATCCGTTAGCAGTTGAAAACGTTATGTGTACCAATACCATTTCTATCAGTTGGGACGGATTTTTATACGATTGTGATTTCAATCAGATGTTAAATTTAAAAGTAAACTCTAACGTTAAACACATTGCTGACTACAATGAAGAATTGCTGCAAAATAGAAATATTATTATCAATCAACATTGCTACGGGTGTACTGCTGGCGCAGGAAGTAGTTGCCAAGGAGTTGTTGCGTAAATCAGTTTCAGTTAACAATTACCAGTAATCAGTAGCGAAAAAAGTAAGAAGTTTAAATTCATGAGTGATAAAAAGAATCAAGAGAAAAGAACTAGGAAAAAAAATGATTTGCTTATTGTATTTGTAAAGAACATTATCTTAGGCAAAGTAAAAACACGTTTGGCTAAATCGATTGGTGCTATTGGGGCTTTTAAAATTTATTCAGAATTGGTAGATATTACTGAAAAAGCAACAACTAATATTACAGCTGGCAAACACATTTATTTTTCTGATGTCATTATTTCATCAAAATGGAAAGGCGATAAAAAATTTATACAAGAAGGAAAAGATTTAGGAAGTAGAATGCAAAATGCTTTTCAAAATGGATTTGATGAAGGGTATGAAAACATCCTATTGATTGGTTCTGATTTACCTGATATTTCTAAAAATATTATTAATTCAGCTTTTGAAAAATTAGAAAACAATGATGTGGTTTTTGGTCCAGCTGAAGATGGTGGCTATTATTTAATTGGATTGTCTAAAATGATTCCATCCATTTTTGAAAATAAACCTTGGAGTCAATCAGAATTATTAACTGTAACTTTAGCAGAATTAAAAACACAAAAAAAAACTATTGGGTTGATAGAAACGTTAAACGACATCGATACTTTTGAAGATTTAATTACATCAGATTTTTATAAAAAGAATTTGGAAATTCAAGAAATTGTACAACAAAATAGAGCAATAAAACAAAAAGATACTGAAACAAGTTCAGCATAAACATGAAAAAACAACAACTACAAGAAACAACAGATTATTTAAAAGCAAACGGAATTACAGCTCCAGAAATCGGAATTGTATTAGGAACAGGTTTAGGAAAACTGGTTGATGAAATCGATATCGAAAAAGAAATTGCCTATGTTGATATTCCAAATTTTCCTCAAGCAACTATAGAATTTCATTCTGGAAAATTAATTTACGGGAACTTATCTGGTAAAAAAGTAATCGTAATGGCTGGTCGTTTTCATGTCTATGAAGGCTATAGTTTATGGGAAGTAACCTACGGAATCAGAACCATGCACGCTTTAGGAATCAAAAATTTATTGATTTCAAATGCTGCTGGTGCTATCAATCTAAATTATAAAAAAGGCGATATCATGCTGATTGAAGATCACATCAATTTGCAAGGAAGTTCTCCTTTAGCTTTTAAAGGCGCCAATGATTTTGGAAATATTTTTGCGGATATGCTAGAACCGTATTCAGTAAAAATGAATAAGAAATTGAAAGAAATTGCGAAAGAAAACGACATCCAATTGCACGAAGGAATTTACACCAGTGTTGTTGGTCCGCAATTAGAAACCAGAGCAGAATATAGAATGTTGCAAATATTAGAAACGGATGCAGTTGGAATGAGTACAGTTCCTGAAGTGATTGTCGCTAAACAATTAGAGCTGCCTTGTGCTGCAATTTCTGTATTAACAGACGAATGTGATCCGAAAAATTTACAACCAGTAGATATTTCTGAAATCATTGCAATTGCAGGTAAAGCAGAGCCTAAAATGATTGTATTATTTAAAGAATTAATCAAAAAAATATAACGCCATTCCGAACGAAGTGAAGGAATCTCATCAAAAGATTGCCATGTCATACTTCCTCGCAATGACAAACAAAACATAAAATGAGTTATTTAGACGAAACACATAGCGTATATAAAGAAGCAGCTTTAACTCCAGATGTAGGCTTGTGTTGCACAACAAATCCGATTTGGGAATTACCAGGATTGAAGATTCCTAGAATCATGCAAGAGATGAATTACGGATGTGGTTCTACTGTACATGCAAGAGATTTAACAAACAATCCAAAAATGTTATATGTTGGTGTTGGTGGCGGAATGGAATTACTACAATTTTCATATTTCAATCGTCAAAAAGGCGGTGTAATTGGTTTGGATGTTGTAGATGAAATGTTAGAAGCTTCTCGTAAAAATTTTAAAGTTGCAGAAGAGCAAAACGATTGGTTCAAATCTGATTTTGTGGATTTACGAAGAGGTGACGCAATGAATTTACCTGTGGAAGACAATTCGATTGATGTTGCTGCTCAAAACTGTTTGTTCAATATTTTTAAGTCCGACGACTTAAAAAAAGCCATTGCAGAAATGTACCGAGTTTTAAAACCTCATGGACGTTTGGTGATGAGCGACCCTACTTGTGAGCAACCAATGAATGATGAATTGCGAAACAACGAACGTTTGCGTGCTTTGTGTTTAAGCGGAAGTTTATCTATTGCTGATTATATAAAAGCTTTGACTGATGCGGGTTTTGGAACGATAGAAATTAGAGCTAGAAAGCCCTACAGAATTTTAGATCCAAAAAATTACCCAACAGACGAATTAATTTATATAGAATCTATTGAAGTTGCCGCAATTAAAGATCCAATGCCAGAAGATGGACCTTGTGTTTTTACAGGAAAAGCAGCAATCTATTATGGTGATTCAGCCTATTTTGATGACGGATTAGGGCATACGTTGTTAAAAAACCAACCATTGGCAATTTGTGATAAAACGGCAAAAGCATTACAAGATTTAGGAAGAGACGACATCTTTTTCTCTCCTTCTACTTTTCATTATGATGGCGGCGGATGTTGTTAAAATCAACAATTATTTTTATCCCTTATATTTTAATTGTAATTACGGGCAATAAAGAATGATTACTGACATTTTCTGCAACGCTTCCTTTAAAGATATGAGACAATCCTTTTCTACCGTTTGTGCTAATTGCTATTAAATCTGCTCCTATTAAGTTAGAAAATTTTAAAATTCCTTTTTCAATTGTAGATTCACACTCAAAAGTAATTTCTTTTAACTTACTAATATCTTGGTTTGCTTTGGTTAAAAAATGAACCGCCATATCTTGCATTTCAGACGAAGCTTTAAACTTGTCATTTGGCGTATTCACATACAACAAATGCAATTCTGCTTTAAAAAACTCCATCAATTTTAATGCTTTTTTATAAGCAGGAATTGACTCTTCAGAAAAATCACACGCATAAACCACGTCTTCAAAATTTAAATCGAACAATTCTTCTTTTAAAATTAAAACAGGAATATCTGAAAACCGAACAACCTTTTCGGTATTAGAACCAACAAAAAGTTCTTTCATTCCGGTTGCGCCATGAGAACTCATGATAATTAAATCTGCATTTACTTCTTCTGCAATCTCATTTATTTCTTTAAATGACAAGTAATGTTTTATAATTGGGGTTACTTTTAAACCTTCTAAATAATCTTTCTTTAAAAAGGTTTTAAAATTTTTTTCTGCTAATTTTAAATAAAAAACGGATTGCGCTTGAATGTCACTTGCACTTTCACTTAACGATGATACGTTAATATCTAACATGTGTAACACAACAATTTCTATTGTATTTCTTTTTGCTAAAAGTGCTGCAGCTTTTAAAGCATATTCAGAATGTTCAGAAAAATCTATTGGTACAATAACTTTTTTCATGATAAATAATTTAGGATAAAAACAAATTTAAGTTATTGATATCTTGTAAATTATAACATTTATCATGTTTTGGTTTTTTTAAGTTTTATTTAATTTCAAATAATTTTTTTAACAAAGCTTCTGTTGGTTTGTTTTGCGGAGTAAATCTGTTGTTGTTTTCTCCGCCAACATCTTCATGATTATGATACCATTTCCAGATAAATCCGCCAGCAAACCAATCTTCTTTCCAAAACTGATTGTAAATTGCTTGTGTGGCATTTTTTTGAGCTTCAAAATTCACACTTCCTTCTACTCTATTCGATTCCCAAGGTTTTTTTCCGTTAAAATCGATGCTTCTATAACCAAATTCTGTAAATAAAATTGGCTTGTTAAATTTTTGTTGAATTTCTTTAATCGATGCCTTATGAGGTTTCCATCCGTTTTCAAAATCTAAAACCGTCGGTGTTTTTTTATCACTCAACGGAAAATAAGCATCCACTCCAATAAAATCTATATCATTCCAAAAAGGAACTCTTTTAAACTCGTCCCAATTTGCTGCGTATGTTAATTTACCTGTATAAATCTTTTTAATTTTTGCAATTAATTGATTCCAGTATTCAGGTCTTTTCGCTACAAATTTTTCTAATTCAGTTCCGATACATAAAATATCTGCATTGATTTGCTGAGCAATTTCTGCAAATTCTAAGATGAAATCTTCATACGAATCTTCTAAAATTTTCCAACTCTCTTCTGATTCCATATCAATATAACCAGTATACAAACCTCTAGAAACCCACAATTGAGGTTTCATCATAATTTTTACATTCCGTTTTTTAAACTCTTTCGCGTAATGTTCTAATCCTTTTCGAGTTTCACCAAACCATTGTCTTTGTGAATTGTATATAATTTTCGGGTTTTTTAAATCTCTAAAAAAACCAAAAGGCATTAAAGCAACAAAATTTCCATGAATCGCCACAACTGGTTCAACGTGTTTTGTGTCAATTGCAGCATTTGAAGCAACAAAACTAATTCCGTTTATTTTTTCTTGTTGATGCGGTTTCGCGCAAGATAGCAGCAATATTAAAAGAAAAATAAAATTCGTGATTTTCATTCTTCTAAAGTATGTTTTTTTGATAAAATAAATAGCAAACAGAAATTAAAAATAGTTTACTTATCTGAATTGATTATAAATTAGAATCTTATATTAAGTTTGTAACTTACAACTCGACAGAATAGCCAACAAAGAAATTTATGGAGCACATTGTTATTATAGGAAACGGAATTTCTGGCGTAACAGCCGCAAGACATATTAGAAAAAATTCTGACAAAGAAATCACGATAGTTTCTGCAGAAGCCGAGTATTTCTTTTCTAGAACTGCGTTGATGTATGTGTATATGGGGCATCTAAAATTCGAACATACGCAACCGTACGAATCTTGGTTTTGGAAAAAAAATCGCATCAACCTTAAAAAAGGATTTGTATCAAAAGTAAATTCTGATGTAAATGAACTTGAATTTTCTAATGGCGAAAAATTAAATTACGACAAACTCATTATTGCAACAGGTTCTAAACCCAATAAATTTGGCTGGCCTGGTCAAGATTTAAATGGCGTTTTTGGAATGTATCACAAGCAAGATTTAGAAACTTTAGAAAAATTTGCGCCCGATAATAAAACGTGTAAACGTGCTGTAATTGTTGGCGGTGGTTTAATCGGAATTGAATTAGCAGAAATGTTACACAGCAGAAATGTTCCGGTTACTTTTTTAGTTAGAGAACAAAGTTTTTGGGGAAATGTATTGCCAAAAGAAGAATCTGAAATCATCAATAAAGAAATTAGAGACAATCATATTGATTTGCGATTGGGAGTCAATTTAAAAGAAATTATTGCTGATGAAAACGGAAATGTAAAATCCGTAATTATTGCAGAAACTAATGAAGAAATTCAATGTACTGTTGTTGGATTAACCGCTGGAGTTTCTCCAAATGTAGATTTCCTAAAAAATTCTGATATTGAAATTGGTCGTGGTGTAAAAGTAAATCGCTTTTTAGAAACCAATATTAAAAATATTTATGCAATTGGTGATTGCGCAGAACAACACGAAGCAATTGGACAAAGAAGACCTATTGAAGCGGTTTGGTACACTGGTAGAATGATGGGAGAAACCGTTGCGCAAACAATTTGCGGAAATAGAATTGAATACAAACCCGGACATTGGTTTAATTCCGCAAAGTTTTTTGATATCGAATATCAAACCTATGGTTGGGTTTGGGCAGAACCTAAAAAAAATGAAACTCATTTTTATTGGGAACATAAAAAAGGTAAAAAATGTATTCATATCAATTATGATAAAAATACTGGAGAATTTATTGGAATTAACACCTTCGGAATAAGAATGCGACACGCCTTTTTTGATAAGATGCTCACAGAAAAAAAATCTGTAAATGATGTCTTAGAACATTTAGCAGATGCTAATTTTGACCCTGAGTTTTACAAACTACACGAAGCAGAAATTGTAGCAAAATTCAATCAAGAAAACAATACAAACATCCAACTGAAAAAGAAAAGCTGGAAAAGAATTTTTAGCGCATAATAGTTATGAAAATAATAAAACATACAGGATTCGTCTTTTTTTTAATCGGGTTGGCAATTTTTACTGGAACTATTTTTACAGGTTCTTTTCAATTAAATTCTGATCAATTAGATACTTTTATCAAAGAGAAGAACTTTAAAAATGAACTGATAAAAGACGAACTACAAAAGGCAATTGTCACTTCAGAAGATTTAAACATCTTTGAATTTTCTAGTCGTGTTAGAAATGCATTTAAAGTTTCAAACGATCATTATGATGCATTAATTGCAAAATACGATTCAGAAAAAAATTGGGATAAAAAAGGAGAACAATATCAATATAAAATTTACGGAAAACCACATACGCTAAGTTTTGAATTGGCAAAAATTGCTGGCAATGGTTTTGTAAAAGAAAATGCGGTTTTATTTTGGTGGCTTACTTTTGGTTTGGCAATTTTTGGTGCACTTCTTTTTATATTACCAAACGCTATTTTATTAGGAAAAGCCGGAATTAAAAACAACGGAATTTATTTAGAATCGAGTACAAATCGTGGTTGGATTGCTTGGTTGGTACTTGTCTATTTGGTTTCATTTTATTTGGTGTTGTATTTTGTGCCAGATTATATTGTAAACTGGACATTCATTTTTGATCCGCTTAGTAAATTTTTTAATGGCGGTTTAGCTTCACAATGGTTTGTGTACGGTTTTTTATATTCTGTAATTATGTTGGTGATGGCAACAAGAATGTACATCAAATACAGACACAATAAATATCAAATTATTAGAACAACTTCTGTCTTATTTTTTCAAATTGTCTTTGCTTTTTTAATTCCAGAAATTATGACCAGCTTAAATATGCCTGGTTATGATTTTAAAAATGCTTTCCCTTTGGATTATGATTTTTTCTTTGAATGGAATTTAGGAACTTTAAAAAGTAGCGGATCCACCGGACTTTTTATTTTAGTTTGGGGAATTGTACTAACCTTAGTTATAGTTCCTGTAATGGTGTATTTCTTCGGTAAACGTTGGTATTGTTCTTGGGTTTGTGGTTGTGGCGGATTGGCAGAAACATTGGGCGATCCGTACAGACAACATTCTAGTAAAACGTTAAAATCATGGAAATTAGAACGCTGGATCATTCATTCAGTGTTAATTTTTTCTTTAGTGATGACCGCTGTAACATTGTATTGTTACTTTACAGGATCACAATCCTTTTTAGGAATCAATTCGCAATGGATAAAAGATTCGTATAGTTTCTTAATTGGTGCTTGGTTTGCTGGCGTTATCGGAACTGGATTTTATCCCATTTTTGGAAACCGAGTTTGGTGTCGTTTTGGTTGTCCGTTAGCCGCATATTTAGGATTTGTACAACGTTTTAAATCACGTTTTAGAATTACTACAAATGGCGGACAATGTATTTCTTGCGGAAATTGTTCTACGTATTGTGAGCAAGGAATTGACGTGAGAGCCTACGCGCAGAAAGGAGAAAACATTGTGCGTTCTAGCTGTGTGGGTTGCGGAATTTGTTCTGCTGTTTGTCCACGTGGCGTTTTAAAATTAGAAAACGGACCAGAAGATGGACGTATCAATCCGACAGAAATTTTATTAGGAAATGATGTTGATTTAATGAAGTTGATTAACGATAAATAATAAAGAAACAATCGTATTTTTGCCGAAACTTAAAAATTTTTAATGCCAATTATAAAAGTCATCATTCCCGCTTATAACGAGCAAGATTCTATTGCAAATGTCATTCATGATATTCCATCAATTGTTGATGAAATTATTGTGGTTAGCAACAATTCTACAGATAAAACTGAAGAAAATGCTAAAAATGCTGGAGCGACGGTTATACAAGAATCTAGAAAAGGATATGGTTTTGCCTGTTTAAAAGGAATGGATTATATCGCTTCGACTTCGCTCAGCGACCCAAATAAAAAGCCAGAAATCATTGTTTTTTTAGATGGCGATTATTCTGATTATCCAGAACAATTAACAGAAATTATTGCTCCAATTATCAATGATAACATCGATTTTGTAATTGGCGCAAGAGTAAAACGACTACGAGAAACAGGTTCTATGACACCGCAACAAGTCTTCGGGAATTGGTTAGCGACCTTTTTAATGAACCTTTTTTTTGGAGCAAAATTTACAGATTTAGGTCCGTTTAGAGCCATTAAATATGACAAATTAGTAGCCTTAAACATGGAAGATAAGACTTACGGCTGGACCGTTGAAATGCAATTAAAAGCATTGAAACAAAAACTGACTTACGTAGAAATTCCGATGAAATACAGAAACAGAATTGGCGTTTCTAAAGTTTCTGGAACTGTAAAAGGAAGTGTGATGGCGGGAATTAAAATATTAGGTTGGATTTTTAAATATAGTTTTAAATGATTGTTGTTGCGTATATCATTATAGCGATTTATACGATTGCTTTGGTGCTCATTTTTATGTATGCCATTGCACAACTCAACTTGCTTTTCAATTATTTAAAAGCGCAAAATAAAGAAGACATTGCTGAGCAATTTGATTTTTCTAATTCTGATGAAATTCCGTTTGTAACCATTCAACTTCCTGTGTATAATGAGTTGTATGTAATGGAACGTTTGTTAACCAATATTGTAAAATTAAAGTACCCAAAAGAGAAGTTAGAAATTCAAGTGTTGGATGATTCTACAGATGAATCTGTTATTTTTACATCGAAGCAAATAGAAGAACTTCAACAATCGGGAATCAACATTAAACACATCCAAAGAACCAACAGAAAAGGATTCAAAGCTGGAGCATTAAAAGAAGGTTTAAAAACTGCAAAAGGTCAATTCATTGCCATTTTTGATGCAGATTTTTTACCAAAAGAAAATTGGTTACTAGAAACCATTCCGTATTTCAAAAACTCAAAAATTGGCGTTGTACAAACACGTTGGGGTCATATCAACAGAAATTATTCTACACTTACACGAATTCAAGCTTTTGCGTTGGATGCACATTTTACGCTAGAACAAGTTGGTAGAAATAGTAAAAATCACTTCATCAACTTTAACGGAACTGCTGGTGTTTGGCGAAAAGAATGTATTTACGACGCTGGAAATTGGGAAGGCGATACGTTAACCGAAGATTTAGATTTAAGCTATAGAGCGCAACTAAAAAACTGGAAATTCAAATATTTAGAACACGTAGAAACTCCGGCTGAATTGCCTGTTGTTATTAGCGCAGCAAGATCGCAACAATTTAGGTGGAACAAAGGCGGCGCAGAAAATTTTCAAAAAATGGCAAAACGCGTTTTGTCTAATAAAAAAGCAACTTTTAAAACTAAAATTCACGGAATTTTACATTTATTAAACAGCACCATGTTTTTAAACGTATTCATTGTTGCGGTTTTAAGCGTGCCCATGTTGTATATTAAAAATGAATACACACATTTAAAAAACTATTTTTATTTGATGAGTTTCTTTGTGATAAGTTCTTTCATCTTTTTTGTTTGTTATTGGTTTATGTTTAAAAATATTTATGGTGGTGGAATTAAAAACTTCTTAAAATATCTTGTTACATTTTTTACATTTTTTTCAATTGCAATGGGGTTTTCTTTACACAATTCAATAGCCGTTTTAGAAGGTCATCTAGGCAAGAAAAGTGATTTTATTAGAACACCTAAATTCAATATTAATTCATTAAAAGACAGTTGGAAAAACAACAAATACATTTCTAAAAAAGTTTCTGTTCATGTAATTCTTGAGGGGTTGTTAGCCTTGTATTTTGCATTTGGAATGTACAGCGCTTTTGTAGTTGGAAATCAAGGCGGCGATTTTGGTTTGTTCCCTTTTCATTTAATGTTGTTTTTAGGGTTTGGTTACGTGTTTTTTAAATCTATTTTTTCTAAAGCATAATGGTTTATAGCAGAAAAAATACAGGGTTGATCATTGCAGTAACTCTTACAATTATCCTCTATTTTTTATTTGCATTTTATGTAGAAAGGTCACAATTTTCAATGGTGCTTTTTTTATATGTTTCAATTTTTGCATCATCATTTTACATTTTAAAAAAAGGAAAAGAGAACACGAAGTTATTAACCAGTTTATCCATTTTATTTCGGTTGATTTTCTTGTTTTCAATTCCCAATTTGTCACAAGATTTTTACCGTTTTATTTGGGACGGAAGAATGCTATTTGAAGGATTGAATCCGTATTTGTATTTACCAGAAACTTTTATCAACCAACACGAATTCCCAGTAAATCAAGCGACAGAACTGTATGCCGGAATGGGATCTTTAAACGGAAGTAATTACACCAATTATCCACCGTTAAATCAATTGAATTTTTACATCGCGGCACTTTTTGCTGGCAACAATATTTTAGGTGCCGTAATTGTGTTTAGACTTCAACTAATTTTAGCGGATATTGGAATTATGTATTTTGGAAAAAAGATTTTAGAAAAACTGAAATTGCCAATTCACAATATCTTTTTATACACTTTAAATCCGTTTATAATTATTGAACTGACAGGGAACATCCATTTTGAACCTGTGCTATTGTTCTTTTTAATTTGGAGTTTGTATTTGCTTTTTAATCACAAATGGATTTGGGCTGCAGTATTATTAGCGTGTTCTATTTCTGTGAAGTTAATTCCGTTGTTGTTTTTACCGTTGTTTTATCAATGGTTTGTGAACAGATCTCTCGACTCCGCTCGAGATGACAAAACAATGTCCGTTCGAGCGGAATCGAGAATAAAAGGGTTTTTGAAATTGATGTTATTTTATGTCATTATCATTTCAACTTCTCTCCTATTTTTCTTGCCTTTTTACAATTCAGAATTGATTGATAATTATTTTAATTCTGTTGGATTATGGTTCAGAAGTTTCGAATTCAATGCAAGTTTCTATTATGTTTTTAGAGAAATTGGATATTTGTTTAGAGGTTATAATGAAATTGCAGTTATTGGAAAAATCATTCCGCTTTTAACAATTGTCTTTTTAGGGTTTATTACTTTTTTTAGAAAAAATAAAAGTCCGAAAGAGCTCATTACTGGGTTGTTATTCGGATTGTCTTTTTATTACTTTACCACAACAACCATGCATCCGTGGTATTTAGCAACTTTAGTATTGCTATCTGTTTTCACCAAATATCGGTTTCCAATTGTTTGGAGTTTGGTAATTATACTAAGTTACCAAGCCTATGCAAATCTTCCTTGGAAAGAAAATTTGTGGTTCGTTGGATTAGAATACGCAATCGTTTATGGGTATTTAATTTGGGAATTATTTTTTAAAAATCATCATAAGAAACAGTACTTTGACGCTCACGATTCACATGCAGTTTCGTAACATCTGGACGCGAATAATGCCCAACAACATCAAAATTTTGACGTTCTTCTAACACACGATTAAAATCTAATGTTTCAATAATCAAACCTTCTTTATTAATTACTGGTTCTACCAACCATTCTCCGTTTGGAAAAGCAATACAAGAACCTCCGTTTGCTAAAATTTCTGGCGCATCTTTTATGATCTTATCAAAATGTGGCGTTTCTTTTGGAAAATCTGATTTTGCCATCAAACTAGAAACTGAAATTACAAAAGAACGCGATTCTCTTGCGATAAATCGTGTAATATCTTTGGTATTATGATCACTTCCTGGCCAAACTGCAATGTGTAAATTTTCTCCCAAACCGTATAAAGCAGTTCTTGGCAATGGCATCCAATTTTCCCAACAATTCAATCCGCCAACAGTAAATTCTTTTAATGGATGTACTTGCAAACCATTTCCGTCTCCAGGCGCCCACGTTAAACGTTCATCAAAAGTTGGTTGTAGTTTTCTATGAACAGATTTTATTTCTCCTTCTTGATTGATATACACCAAACTTGCATAAATACTATGTCCGCCTCTATTTTCTGCACGTTCCATAATCCCTAGATAAATAGAAATCTGATGCTTTTTTGCCAATTCACAGATCGAATTTAATTCGCCTTTTTCAATCGTGATAGAATTACGAACATAATGAGCGTGAATTTCTTTTTGAATTTTCGAATCCCATTCTGCACCGTTTGTCAACGCAATCCAAAATGGATAACCAGGCAATAATGCTTCTCCAAAAACAATCAACTCACAATTTTCTTTTGCAGCATCAATAATTGATTTTTCAATCTTTTGAAGTGTTTTTTCTTTGTTCAACCAAACGGGTGAAATTTGTGCTAATGCGACTTTTAGGATGTTATTTTTCATTTTTCAGTTACAAAGTTAAAAGAGTAACAAAGTCACAAAGTTGAGCAATTGTTACATTAAAAAATTAATTCATTTACACATTAATACTTACCACCAAACCTTCATTTGCTCTTACATTAAAAACAGTTTCGTCTTCAAAAATTAAATACTGTCCTTTTATGCCCACTAACGTTCCTGTATAAGAATGTTGTTTTACCAAGTTCAAACTTTTTGGTTTTAGTGGATATTTATCCACCGGAAAATTTAGATTGGTTTCGGTGTTATTTTCTATAAAATATGCTGCGGCTTCTTCCGGAATGTATTGGGCTAATTTATTTCTCCATTCTACTAAATTTTCATCTTCAATATCATTCTTCAACATCTTGCGCCAATTGGTTTTATCGGCAACATGTTCTTTTAAAGCAACTTCTGTAATTCCGGCTAAATATCGATTCGGCACTTCTACAATTTCAATTGCTTCGTGCGCTCCTTGATCTATCCAACGTGTCGGAACTTGTTGTTTTCTAGTAACACCAACTTTTACATTGCTAGAATTTGCCAAATACACAATATGTGGTTTTAATTGCACTTGTTTTTCGTATTCTAAATCTCGGTCTTCAATACCTAAATGTGCGGTGCTTAATTCGGGTCTCATTATCCAATCGCCAGCAGTTGGAGTATCAAAAAAACAACTTTTACAAAATCCTTGTCGGTAAATTTCTTTGTTTAAATGACAATTTAAGCATTCGTATTTTACAAAAATCATTGTAATGGTTTTACCCAATAACTGATTCATATTTAAAAAGTCATCACCCAATTCTAAATAATATTGAATGATCTCTAAATTTTCGGTTGGCATTTTTTTTAAGACTCCTTGATATTGCATACAACTATTTTTAGTATTTTTAACTCCGATGCCAATCGGCAACAAACAAACTTACTATAAAAAAGCAAGTTTTAAGAATTTTGTATTCATAAATTAAAGAGAACCTAACCAAATGGCATTTCCTTTCGTAAATTCAATTATTTCTTGGTTTTTAAAGAAACGAAAGCATCAAATGGAGCTATTTTTAAAATATCCCTTAGATGTTCAAGACGAATTGTTATTTAGATTATTGAATACAGCAAAAAATACAGAATTTGGTAAAGCGCATTATTTTTCATCCATTAGAGATTATACCGATTTCACAAACGCCGTTCCGATTCAGAAATATGAAAGTATTGAACCTTTAATTGAACGTTGTAGAAGAGGAGAGCAAAACCTTTTTTGGCCAACTCCAATAAAATGGTTTGCAAAATCTAGCGGAACAACAAATGCTAAAAGTAAATTTATTCCTGTGAGTGATGAAGCGTTGGAATATTGTCATTTAAAAGCCGGAAAAGACATGTTGTGTTTGTACATCAACAATAATGAAGACACGCAATTGTTTACAGGAAAAGGATTAAAGCTTGGCGGAAGTTCTGCTATTTATGAAGACAACAATTCGTATTTCGGAGATTTGTCTGCAATTATCACAGAAAATCTTCCTTTTTGGGCTGATTTCAGTTCTGCTCCGAGTCAAGAAACAGCATTAATGAGCGAATGGGAAACCAAAATGGAAGCGATAATTAATGAAACGATTCACGAAGATATTACAAGTTTAGTTGGTGTTCCAAGT
This sequence comes from Polaribacter gochangensis, assembly GCF_046224025.1. NCBI lineage: Bacteria > Pseudomonadati > Bacteroidota > Flavobacteriia > Flavobacteriales > Flavobacteriaceae > Polaribacter > Polaribacter gochangensis. The sequence goes on from NZ_JBJXRF010000001.1 coordinate 288,795, forward strand.
TGGATGTTATTATTGTTAAATCGTGTGTTAGAAAAAACAGGAAAAGACACTATTTTAGAAGTTTGGCCAAATTTAGAAGTGTATTTTCATGGCGGTGTAAATTTTAATCCATACAGAGAACAATACAAAAAACTGATTCCGAAGGCCGATTTTAAATACTACGAAACCTATAATGCTTCAGAAGGTTTTTTCGGATTACAAGACAGAAATAATTCGCTAGAATTGTTGTTAATGTTAGATTACGGAATCTTTTATGAATTTATTCCGATGGATGCTTATGAAGGCGAAAACTCAACCGCTATTCCGTTATCAAAAGTAAAAAAGAACGTAAACTACGCCATGGTAATTACTACAAATGGCGGTTTGTGGCGCTATTTAATTGGCGATACTGTAAAGTTTACATCTACAAATCCGCATCGCATAAAAATTACAGGAAGAACCAAGCATTTTATCAATGTTTTTGGTGAAGAATTGATTATTGAAAACGCAGAAGACGCTTTAAAATTAGCCTGTAAAAAAACAAAGGCAACCATTACAGATTATACCGTTGCTCCTATTTTTATGGAAGGAAAATCTAGTGGCGGACATGAATGGTTGATTGAGTTTAAAAGAGCACCAAAAAATTTAGAATATTTTACTGAACTATTAGACAATGCTTTAAAATCGATAAATTCTGATTACGAAGCAAAACGGTATCATAATATGACGTTGGCTTTGCCTAAAATTCATGTTGCAGAACAAGGATTATTTTACAATTGGCTAAAGCAAAAGCAGAAATTAGGTGGACAACATAAAGTGCCGAGATTGTCTAATAAAAGAGATTATCTTGAAGAATTATTAAAAATTGCTACCAAGCAACAAAGTGCAAAATTATAATCTATTTAGTTCTTGGTAACTACAATTCTAAGGTACACTTTGTTTTATTAGTTTACTTACTTATTAAACGAATACATTTTGAAATTGTAACAAACATCAAAATATTATTACTATTTTTATATTAAAAACCTCCAGCTATGAAAAAATATATTTTAATACTAGCTTTTTTAAGCTCACTTTCTATTTATTCTCAAATAAATTTAGAAAAAGAAGTTACTTCAAAAGTAAATGAAGTTACTGTTTTTCTTGAAAGTGCTCAAATAACAAGAAAGAAAACAGTAATAATTAACAAAGGAACTACCATTTTAAGATTTACCAAACTTTCTCCTTTTATTGATGGAAAAAGCATTCAAGTTAAAACAACAAATGATGTTGAAATTCAGTCTGTAAATTTTGAGAAAAATTATTTAGATAAGCAAACCAAAAGTGATGAAATAAGAAAACTTGAGACTGATTTAAAAACTATTCACAAAAAACTTGAGCTAGAAAAGACGTTGCTAAATATCAATGTAGAAGAAACTAAATTTTTACAATCTAACAGAAATATTGGAGGTAAAAACCAAACTTTAACAGCAATTAATCTTAAAAATGCTGCAACCTATTATGGAGCTAAATACAAAGCGTTAAAATTAGAAGCTTTAAAAATTAATGAACGTATAAGCTCAATCAATAAAAATTTTAGCGATATTAATAACCAAATTAATAGTTTTTCAACTAAAAAAGAGTTTGCTTCTGGTGAAGCTTTAGTAAAAATAAAAACAACAAAAACAACAACTATTCAACTTGAATTGGTGTATAATGTTGCAAATGCAGGTTGGTTTCCAACGTATGACATTAGAGTAAAAGACATTAATAGTCCGTTACATTTAGTGTATAAAGCAAATGTAAAACAGAACACAAAAGTAGATTGGGACAATGTAAAACTGAGTTTTTCATCATCAGATCCAAGTGTTTCAAGCGAAGCGCCAGAATTAAAAACGTATTTTTTAAATTACAATTCGCTTCCACCAGTATATACAAAAAACATTAAAACTGTTTCAGGAATTGTTTCTGATAATAGCGGCGCGTTGCCAGGAGTTAGTGTTTTAATTGATGGAACAACCATTGGAACTGAAACAAATTTTGATGGTTATTATTCTATCACAATTCCAAAAAATGCTTCAACTTTAACTTTTTCTTATTTAGGATACAGTACAGTTAAAAGAAATATTTATAGTTCTAATATAAATGTTCAAATGAAAGAAGACGCAAATGTTTTAGATGAAGTTGTTGTTACAGGATACGGAAATGAAAAAACTCTCACTTCTGTTTTAAAGGGAAAAATTTCTGGTGTTCAAATTACTAATGATTCGAGAAAAAAAGAAAATAACTATTCAATTCCAACAAACCAAGTTTTAAATCAAACAACTGTTAATTTTGAAATTGCTTCCCCATATTCTTTAAAATCTGATAATAAGAATTATTCTGTCGGAATGAAAACGTATGAATTAAATGTAGATTATCAATATTATAGCATTCCAAAAATTGATAAAAATGCTTTTCTTATTGCCTACGCAGACAATTGGGAAAAACTAAATTTATTGGAAGGAGAAGCTAATATTTATTTTGAAGGAACGTATATTGGTAAATCTTTATTAGACACTCGTTTTATTACTGATAAATTAAAAATCTCTTTAGGTAGAGATAAAAATATCATTGTAAACAGAGAAAAAACGAAAGATTTTACAACTAGACAATTTATTGGAAGTAAAAAACAAGAAAATAGAGCTTGGAATATTTCAATAAAAAATAATAAATCTCAAAAAATTAGCATTTCTATTTTTGATCAAATTCCAGTTTCTACTTTAGAAGAAATTAAAGTAGAATTAGATAAATCTAACACTGGTAAATTTAATGCAGAAAATGGAGAAATTTTATGGAGATTTGAGTTGAATCCGAGTTCTACTAAAAATTTGAATTTAAGATATTCTGTAAAATACCCAAAGGACAGAGAGTTAACTTTGGAGTAATAAGCAATTAAATTTTACGTTCCACAACGTAATCTATCATTTGAATAAGTGAATCTTTATAAGGAGATTTTGGGTAGTTTTCTAAAATAGTTAACGCTCTATTTTTGTAGTCGTTCATTTTAGCAATGGTGTATTCAATTCCTCCATTTTCTTTTACAAAAGTGATGACTTCTTTTACGCGTTTTTTGTCTTTGTTGTGTTTTTTTACCGAATTGATAATCCAGTTTTTATCTTTTTCAGAACTATTATTTAAGGTATAAATTAAAGGCAAGGTCATTTTTTGTTCTTTGATATCGATTCCGGTAGGTTTTCCAATTTTGTCATCCGTATAATCGAACAAATCATCTTTAATTTGAAAAGCAATTCCGATACACTCACCAAACTTTCTCATTTGCTGAACCGTTTCTTGATTTGCACCAACAGAAGCTGCTCCAATTCCGCAACAAGCAGCAATTAAAGTTGCTGTTTTCTTACGGATTATTTCAAAATACACCTCTTCGGTAATATCTAATTTACGTGCTTTTTCTATTTGCAATAATTCGCCTTCACTCATTTCTCGAACCGCGATAGAAATCAATTTTAGCAAATCAAAATCTTCATTATCAATAGAAAGCAATAATCCTTTAGACAATAAAAAATCGCCTACTAAAACAGCAATTTTATTTTTCCAAAGTGCATTTACAGAGAAAAAACCTCTTCTTCTATTGCTATCATCAACAACATCATCATGTACCAAAGTAGCAGTATGAATCAATTCTACAACAGAAGCTCCACGATATGTCCGTTCATCAAACCCCCCTTCAGAAACCATTTTTGCGACTAAAAAAACAAACATCGGACGCATTTGTTTTCCTTTTCTACGAACAATATAATAGGTAATTCTGTTTAGCAACGGAACTTTAGTCAGCATCGATTCTTTGAACTTCTCTTCAAAGAGTTCCATTTCGTTTTTAATAGGAAGTTTTATTTGCTCTACAGGTTTCATCGATTATTCATGTCTCCTCGAGCGGAGTCGAGAGGTCTATATTTTAAAATCAAAAGTAAGGAAATTTTCTATCATAAGAAGTTCTCGAAAACTTCGTTTGCTACTTTCAATCAAAATATATTTTGATTTCAGTAATGCTCGAACAGCCCCATAATTTCTCTATGATTTATTTGCCAATTGGCCACATGCCGCATCAATGTCTTTTCCACGAGAACGACGCACATTTACTACAATTCCGTGCATTTCTAAATTAGAAATATAATTGTTAATTGCTTGCGGACTTGCTTGTTGAAACTCGCCATCATCAATCGGGTTGTATTCTATCAAATTGACTTTACACGGCACGTAACTACAGAATTTAATCAATGCTTCAATGTCTTCTTTTCGGTCGTTAATTCCACCCCAAACAACATATTCGTAGGTAATTCTCCGTTGCGTTTTTTCGTACCAATATTCTAAGGATTCTTTTAAATCTTTCAATGGAAACGTTGCATTAAATGGCATTATAGAAGTCCTTACCTCATCAATTGCAGAATGCAAAGAAACTGCTAAATTAAATTTCACTTCATCATCCGCCATTTTTTTAATGATTTTTGGCACACCAGAAGTAGAAACGGTTATTCTTTTTGGCGACATTCCCAATCCTTCTGGGGAAGTGATTTTTTCAATCGATTTGATCACATTATTGTAATTCATCAATGGTTCTCCCATTCCCATAAACACAATATTCGATAATTTATGATTGTAATACAACAAACTTTCTTTGTTGATGGCTGCTACTTGGTCGTAAATTTCATCCGCATTTAAGTTCCGCATTCTCTTTAAACGCGATGTTGCACAAAACTTGCAATCTAAACTACAACCAACTTGACTAGAAACACAAGCTGTTGTTCTTGTATCTGTAGGAATCAATACAGATTCTACCACCAAACCATCGTGTAAACGAACGGCGTTTTTTACGGTTCCGTCTTTACTTCGCTGAATATTATCAACTTCAATATGATTGATAACAAAATTGTCTTGCAACATTTCTCTTGTTTCTAAAGAGATATTTGTCATGTCTTCAAAAGAATGCACCACTTTTCCCCACAACCATTCATAAACTTGATTTCCACGAAAAGCTTTATCTCCGTTTTCTACAAAAAAGTCTCTTAATTGATCTTTGGTTAATGCGCGTATGTCTTTCTTTTTTTTCACACTAAAAGTTTAAGTTGTAAAGTTAAATTAAAAAACTGGTAGCTTAAAAAGTACCAGTTTTTCAATTCTTGAATTTTTAAATATTCAAATTATATAATCAACATAGCATCTCCGTAAGAAGAGAAGTTGTATTTTTCTTTAATTGCTACTTCGTATGCTTCCATTACAAAATCGTAACCACCAAAAGCGGCAGCTTGCATTAATAACGTAGATTTAGATTTGTGGAAGTTTGTAATCATACAATTTGCAATGCTAAAATCGTACGGAGGAAAAATAAATTTATTTGTCCAACCTTCAAAAGCATTTAATCTTCCGTTTGATGATACTGAAGATTCAATTGTACGCATTACTGTTGTACCAACAGCACAAACTCTTTTTTTATTATTTAAAGCGTCGTTTATTCTTTTTGATGTTTCATTAGAAATAATAATTTGCTCAGAATCCATTTTATGTTTCGATAAGTCTTCAACTTCAACTGGAGCAAAAGTTCCTAAACCAACATGTAAGGTAACTTCAGAAAAATCTACACCTTTAATTTCTAAACGCTTCATTAAATGTTTAGAAAAATGTAATCCTGCTGATGGCGCTGCAACAGCCCCTTCGTGTTTTGCATAAATTGTTTGATAGCGTTCTGTATCAGATTCTTCAACAGGTCTGTCTATCTCTTTTGGCAATGGAGTTTGTCCTAATTCCAATAATTTTACTCTAAATTCTTCATAAGAACCATCAAATAAAAATCGTAAAGTTCTACCTCTAGAAGTTGTATTGTCAATTACTTCTGCAACTAAACTATCATCTTCTCCAAAAAACAATTTGTTTCCAATTCTAATTTTTCTTGCTGGATCTACTAAAACATCCCACAATCTGTTTTCTTGATTTAATTCTCTTAGCAAAAACACTTCGATACGTGCTCCGGTTTTTTCTTTATTTCCAAACATTCTAGCCGGAAATACTTTTGTATTATTCAAAACCATCACATCACCTTCATCAAAATAATCAATCAGGTCTTTAAATCTTTTGTGTTCTATCGTTTGTTCTTTTCTGTTTAACACCATTAAACGAGATTCGTCTCTGTGTTCTGCTGGAAATTTTGCCAATAATTCATTTGGCAATTCAATATTAAAATTCGATAATTTCATGTGCTTATTTTTCTAAGAATGCTGGCAAATATACGACATCGAAATAGGCGTTGTCAAGTGTTTTGCTGTTTAATTTAATTTGAGTCTATTTGAAAACCTATTTGTTGCATGTCTTTCCAAAAATTTCGATATGACTTGGTTACCACATTTGCATCTAAAATGGTGATTGGTACTTTGATTGCTAACGGAGCAAAAGCCATTGCCATTCTATGATCTTTGTAAGTTTCTATTGCAATATTCGAGTTGATTTTTGTAGATTTTTTCAGCGTTAAACTTTCATTTGTTACAGAAATAGTTGCGCCTAATTTTATCAATTCGTTTTCTAAAGCAACCAATCTGTCTGTTTCTTTAATTTTTAAGGTATGCAAACCTGTTAACTCACAAGAAACTCCCAATCCGAAACAAGTAACAGCAATTGTTTGCGCAATGTCTGGAGCGTTACTCAAATTAACTTCTAAATGAGATTTCTCGACTTTGCTCGAAATGACATTCGTTTTTTCAAGTACAATTGAGTCTTCTTTAAAAGTAGTTGTAACTCCAAAATGTTGATAAATTTCTTCCAAGCAAGAATCGCCTTGCAAACTATTTTCTTTGTAAGATGATAATTTGATTTCTGAGCCAATAGCACTCAAAGCAATAAGACTATAAAAATACGATGCAGAACTCCAATCAGATTCTACAATTATCTTTTTTGTTATTGATGAGTGAAAAGGTTTTATGATGATTTTATCTTCTACAAAACTTGCTTCAATTCCGAGTTCTTGCAATAAAATTAACGTCATGTTTATATACGGAACAGAAGTAATTTTACCTAACAACTCAATTTCTATACCATTTGGTAAACTCGAAGCAATTAACATTAAAGAAGAAATATATTGACTGCTCACATTTCCATTTATTTGAACTTTATCTTTAGTCAATTTCGTTCCTTTTATACGAATTGGTGGATACCCTATTTTATCTTCATAAGAAATGGTTGCGCCCAAATCTAGCAACGCATTTACCAAAATTTCAATCGGTCTATTTTGCATTCTTTCAGAACCCGTTAAAACAACTTCTCTACCTTCTTTGATCGAAAAATAGGAAGTTAAAAAACGCATAGCCGTTCCGGCATGACCAATGTCAATGGTTTCAACCGTAGAGTTTAATGCTTTTTCTAAATACTTAGAATCATCAGAGTCTGAAACATTTTCTATTACTAAACCATCAATTAGTTGTTGCAAAATCAACAATCTATTAGATTCACTTTTAGAACCAGAAATTGCAATTTCTGCATTCAATTTTCTCTTATTTGTTGATAGATTAAAAATCAATATTGTATTCGTTAAAAATTTGTAATTTTAGAAACCATTAATCAAACTAATATTTATGAAAAACTTAATTTTATCAGTGGCGATACTTCTTATTGCTACTAGCCACAAAGTTAATGCACAAAAGAATACTACCAAATTTTCTGAAGAAAATTATAGCGCAATAAAATGGCGAAACATCGGTCCTTTTAGGGGTGGAAGAAGTGCTGCTGTAACTGGGGTTTCTGGGAAATCAAATTTATTTTATATGGGTTCAACTGGTGGTGGAGTATGGAAAACTACAGATGCAGGAAATTCCTGGTCCAATATTTCTGATGGTTTTTTTGGCGGTTCAGTTGGCTCGGTTGCTGTTAGCGAATGGGACAACAATGTTATTTATGTAGGAAACGGAGAAAAAACAGTAAGAGGAAATGTTTCTTCTGGAGACGGAATTTGGAAAACAGTTGATGCAGGAAAAACATGGAAACATATGGGATTGTCAAATTCTAGACACATTCCAAGAATTAGAATTCATCCTAAAAATGCAGATATTGTGTATGCCGGAGTAATGGGAGATTTATACAAATCTACTGACGAACGTGGTGTGTATAAATCTATAGACGGAGGAGAAACCTGGAAAAAAGTATTATTTGCAAATAAAGATGCAGGTGTAATTGATTTGATTATTGACCCAAATAATGCGCGCGTTTTATACGCAACTACTTGGAATGTTAGAAGAACACCTTATAGTTTATCTAGTGGTGGCGATGGTTCTGCATTATGGAAGAGTACAGATGGTGGAGAAACTTGGAATAACATTTCAGAAAACAAAGGTTTACCAAAAGGGATATGGGGAATTAGCGGTGTTACCGTTTCTCCAGTAAATTCTGATTTTGTTTGGTTATTAGTAGAAAACAAAGACGGTGGGGTTTATAAATCTGAAGACGCAGGAAAAACTTGGAAATTAATAAATAACGAACGTAAATTAAGACAAAGAGCTTGGTATTATACCCGTTTATATGCAGACACAAAAGATGAAAATAGTATTTATGTTTTAAATGTTAACTATCATAAATCTACTGATGGAGGGAAATCGTATAAAACATTTAATGCTCCACATGGAGATCATCATGATTTATGGATTGCTCCAGAAGACAATCAACGAATGATAATTGGCGATGATGGTGGTGCTCAAATTTCTTTTGATGCAGGAATCAATTGGTCAACCATGAACAATCAACCTACAGCACAATTTTATAGAGTTGTAACCGATAATCATTTTCCGTATCGAATTTATGGTGCACAACAAGACAATTCGACCGTACGGATTTCGCATAGAACCGGAGGGAGGTTTATTACGGATAGAGATTGGGAATCGACTGCAGGTGGAGAAAGTGCTCACATAGCAATTGATCCAAATAATAATGATATTGTATATGGTGGAAGTTATGGCGGTTTTTTAACTCGAAAAAATCATAAAACTGGTGAAGCTAGAGCAATTAATGTTTGGCCAGATGATCCGATGGGGCACGGAGCTGAAGATTTTAAATATCGTTTTCAATGGAATTTTCCTGTGCTATTTTCTCCAAATCAAAAGAACAAATTATATGCTGCATCAAATCATTTACATGTAACCTATAACGAAGGGCAATCTTGGGAATTAATCAGTCCAGATTTAACAAGAAACGATCCTAAAACTTTAGGCCCTTCTGGTGGGCCAATTACCAAAGACAATACTGGAGTAGAATATTACGGAACTATTTTTGCTGTTGCAGAATCTCCAACAGAAAAAAATCTAATTTGGACAGGTTCTGATGATGGATTGGTTCATGTAACTAGAGATGGCGGAAAAAATTGGAAAAATGTAACGCCTAAAAAGATGCCAGAGTGGATGATGATAAATTCTATTGAAGTAAATCCGTTTGAAAAAGGGAGTGTTTATATTGTAGGGACAAAATACAAATCTGGCGATTACAAACCATATATCTACAAAACAGAAAACTACGGAAAATCATGGAAATTAATTGTAAACGGTATTGAAAGTGAAGATTTCACAAGAACTTTAAGAGCTGATCCAAAACGTAAAGGCTTATTGTACGCAGGAACAGAAAGAGGAATGTATATTTCGTTTAACGATGGTGCTAATTGGGAAAAATTTCAATTGAATTTACCAATTGTTCCGATAACAGACTTGGCGATTAAAGACGATAATTTAATTGCTGCAACTCAAGGTAGATCTTTTTGGATGATTGATGATTTAACACCAATTCATCAATTAACAACAAATTTAACGAAAGAAAAAGTAACCTTATTTACGCCAAAAGCTAGTTATCAATTAAGTGGCGGAAATGGTAGAACTTCAAAAACCGAAGGAACAAATCACCCTGGTGGAGTTGCGGTGTATTTTAATGTGAATGAATTTTCTAAAAAAGATACCATTTCATTATCCTTTTATGATGCTTCTAAAAAAGTGATTCAGAAATTCAGTTCGCATCCAAATGCAAAAGAAAACGAGAAAAAGCTATCCGTTAAAAAAGGTAGCAATGTTTTTTATTGGAACATGATGTATCCTGATGCAACAAAAGTAAAAGGAATGATTTTATGGTGGGCTTCTTTAAACGGTCCAATGGCATTACCAGGGAATTACATAGTTGGTTTAACTGCAAATAAAACTACTTTAGAAAAACCATTTACTATTTTAAAGAATCCTGTTTCCGAAAATTCTTTGGCGGATATGAAATTACAATTCGATTTCATCAATGACATCAATACTAAAATTTCAGAGATTCATAAAGCTTTGATAAATGTTGGTAACGTAAAAGCGCAGATTAAAACGTTAAAAAGCTCAATTAAAGAGAAACAAAAACACAAAGAGTTATTGTCTTTTGCTGATGAGTTGACAAAAAAAATTACAAAAATTGAAACTACATTATATCAAACAAAAAGTAAAAGCGGTCAAGATCCATTGAACTTTCCGATACGATTAAATAATAAATTAGCGCATTTAAATTCGCTCACAAGAATGGGAACTTACAAACCAACTGATCAAGCAATTGCTTTTAAAAATGAAATCACTAAAGAAATTGATAAAGAATTATCGAAGCTGTATGTCTTGTTTGACAACCAAGTAAAACAATTGAATCAAAAAGTAAAAGACAGTCAAATTGATTTGATTCAGATAGATAAATAAAAGATATAAAATGAAAACAAAAGAGGCTTAAAAGCCTCTTTTGTTTATTTCGTCTTTTTAAGTGCAACATACAACGCGTAAAAATAACTAATTATTATTTTTAAAGCGAAAAACCGTTGCCATTTTCCATCGGTAAAATTTGCTTCGTTTACTTTTGCAAAATCGCCTGCAAAAATTTCTCGCCAACTGTTCATAAATAATGAAATTACCGTTACTAATATAAAAAAAGGCAACGCTATTTTAAATACGTTTGTCCAGAAGCCTGGTGATTTCATTTTTTCTAATATCGTCATTATTGTAGTTTTTTATTATTGTGATGCCTATCGTGATCACGCTTTGTTTTAATATCTAATTTTTTCTCAAAAGCAGCTTGTAAGTCAACTCCTGTTTGATTTGCCAAACACAAGGTAACAAACAAAACATCTGCCAGTTCTTCTCCTAAATCTTTTGATTTATCGCTTTCTTTTTCGCTTTGTTCCCCGTAACGTCGCGCAATAATTCGTGCTACTTCTCCAACCTCTTCTGTCAATTGCGCCATGTTTGTTAATTCGTTAAAATAACGAACTCCATGGTTTTGAATCCAATCATCAACTTGCTTTTGTGTCGTTTTTATTCCCATCAATTGTGGTTTTATCTTTAAGTATTCAAAGATATAGTTTCTAATTTAAAAAAAAAGATTATTTTTACAGACCGAATGGTCGGTTTGTATTATTAAAAATGAAAACTAAAAAAGAACTTATATTAGAAACTGCAACAAATCTCTTTGCACATCAAGGGTTTGAAAAAACTTCTGTTGCCGCTATTTGTGAAAATGCTAATGTTTCGAAAGGGTTGGTGTATCATCATTTTAAATCTAAAGAAGAAATATTAATTGCCATTTATGAACAATCTACTTTAGAGATGATCAATTTAAGCAGTACCACTTCAGAAGCGAAACAAGGCAAACTAATTGACATTATCAATCTTGTTTTCTTTCAACTTGAAAATAACAAACTGTTTTATCTATTGAATTTAAACATCATGTTTCAGCCATCAACGAGGCAAATATTAGAAAATCAAATTAAAGAAAGGGCAGCTCAATTATTCAACACCGTGCAGTCTATTTTTGATGAAACTGACCCCAATAAAAGCACGCTTTTAAGTTATGTTTTTATAGCAGAAATAGATGGAATCGCTTTAAACTATCTTTCTTCTTTTGAAGAATATCCTTTAGAAAAGATAAAAAATCAATTGATAAAAAAGTATAAAAATGATTAGAAAATATAAAGAAACTGAGATTCTAAGGTTACTAGAAATTTGGGAAGCTGCAGCCTTAATTGCACATCCTTTTTTAGTAGATGAATTTCATCAAATGGTAAAAAAAGCGATGAAAGAGATGTATTTACCAAATTCTGATACTTGGGTGTATATAGAATCTGGAACCATTATTGGTTTTATTGCGATGCAAAATAATGAAATTGGAGGATTATTTGTTGATCCAAATCAGCAATCAAAAGGGGTTGGAACCGCGCTAGTAAAACACATCAGTCAGTTTCATGATACTTTAGAAGTAGACGTTTTTGAAAAAAACAAAATCGGAAAACCTTTTTATGAAAAATATGGTTTTAAAGTGATCAAAGAATATGTGATGGAAGAAACCAATCAGAAAGTTTTAAGAATGCAAAAATGAAGTTAGAAGATTTAGGATACACAACCGAATTAGAACATTATCGAATTAAAAATAACTTGTCAAATTTTAAGATTGCTCGAGTCATTACAGAACATAAAGAACGTTATGTTGTAAAAAATGAAACTGGAGATTTTGAAGCTGAGTTGATTGGTAATTTACGTTTTACTGCAACCGAAAGAAGTGATTTCCCTGCTGTTGGTGATTGGGTTGCCATATCTGAATACGATACCAATAAGGCACTAATTCATCATGTTTATAAAAGAAATTCTCAAATAGAAAGACAAGCTGTTGGCAAACACGGAGAAAAACAACTTATTGCAACAAATATTGACGTTGGCTTTATTGTACAAGCAATAAGCAGAGATTTTAACATCAACAGGTTAGAACGTTACTTAACCATTTGTAACGCTTCCAATGTTACTCCAATAATTATTTTAACCAAGATTGATTTGATTTCTGAAACGGAATTAGAAGCGATCTTAAAAGAGGTTTCTAACCGAGTAAAAAATACAGAAATCATTCCGATTAGTAACGAGACCAATATTGGAATTGACAACATAAAATCGAAAATCGAAAAAGGAAAAACCTATTGTTTATTGGGTTCATCTGGTGTTGGAAAATCAACATTAATCAATTCTATTTCTGGAGAAGAACTGATGAAAACTGGAGCAATTAGCGAAAGTATTGACAGAGGAAAACATGTAACAACACATAGAGAGTTGATCGTTTTAGAAAATGGAGGGATTATTATTGACAATCCTGGAATGCGAGAAGTCGGAATTACTGAGAATTCTGGTGGATTAGAAAACACTTTTAAAACTATTTTTAAATTGGCAACACAATGTCGATTTTCCAATTGTACACATATTCACGAAAATGGTTGTGCAATTTTAGGTGCCATTGAAGATGGAGAAATTGATGAAGATAGTTATGACAATTATTTAAAAATGGAACGCGAAAAACAATTCTTCGAATCTACGACACAAGACAAAAAAAAGAAAGATAAAAATCTTGGAAAATTGATAAAATTTGCTCAAAAAAATAAAAAGAGGAATAAACATTAAAAATACCTTAAATTGCTTCTTATAATACAACAGCAGAAAAACGCTAACCTAATTAATAAGTATGAAAACAAACTACATCTTTAAAGCATTTTTTTTATTTTCTTTCTTACTGCCAATAAGTATTCAAGCCCAAGAAAAACACTATTACCAAACAGATTTTTCAATTCAAGATTTTCAAGAACGTAGAGCCAAGATTCTCGATGCAATTGGTCCAAACGGAATTGCATTAATTCAAGGTGCAAGAAGTGTCGATGGATTTGAAGCCTTTAGACAAACAAATACTTTTTATTATTTAACCGGAATTGAAACGGGTCATGCGTATTTATTATTCAGCGGAAAAAGAAAAACCACAACCTTGTATTTACCTCATAGAGATATGGGAAGAGAACGCAGTCAAGGAAAAATATTATCTGCAGAAGATGCAGAACTAATTATCAAACTTACAGGAGTAAATCAAGTTAAAGCAATTGAGTTTTTATCGTCTGATTTAGCAGGATCTGGATTGATAAAAGATGGAGTTCCAATTTTATATACGCCTTTAAGTCCAGCAGAAACTGGAACAGATAGTAGAGATGAATTGGTTCACGGACAAGCAAGAGCTGCATCAGATCCTTGGGACGGACAAGCATCAAGAGAAGCGCATTTTAAACGATTGTTAAATGAACGCTTTCCTCAGTTTGTAATCAAAGATTTGTCTCCAACTTTAGATGACATGCGTTTGATAAAGAGCAAAAAAGAAATTGACATTATTAGAAAAGCAACCCAAATTGCTGGCTTGGCAATTATTGAAGCAATGAAATCTACCAAAGCTGGAGTGTATGAATACCAATTAGCAGCAGCAGCAAAATATGTTTTTTATCAACACGGCGCCCAAGGAGATGCATATCCCGCAATCATTGGTGGAGGAACTAATGCTTTCATGGGGCATTATTTTCATAAAACGGACGTCTTAAAAAATGGTGATTTGGTCTTGATGGATTACGCGCCTGACTACAAATACTACACAAGTGATGTTACTAGAATTTGGCCTGTAAACGGAAAATTTGACAAAGCGCAAACTGCCTTATACGAATACATCATTGCGTATAAAGATGCTTTATTTAAATACATAAAACCGGGTGTAACTGCTAATTACGTTTTAGACAAAGCTTCAGCAGACATGAAAAACTATTTAAAGGGAAAGAAATTTGCAAATCCAAATCATTTAAAAGCAGTACAAAATGGTGTAACATTTAGAGGGCATTTTCAACATCCAGTTGGAATGGGAGTTCATGATGTAGGAAGAGTTCGTGGAAATGTTAAATTAAAAGAAGGCATGGTTTTTACAATTGATCCAATGATTTGGATTCCAGAAGAACGCTTGTATGTACGAATTGAAGATGTTGCGGTTATTACTGCAACTGGTGTAGAAAATATGAGTGCTTTTGTTCCTACAACCATTAAAGAAATTGAAAAAACAATCAAAGAAAAAGGAATTACAGAATTTAGACCTGCTGAAAAATTGCCTTTAAAAAATTAAAATTTAAAGCATTTCCAAAAACTCCTCCCTAGAAATTTCTCTTGCGCCAAAACTTGCTAAATGATCTGTATACATTTGACAATCTATTAGCTTGTAATTATGGTTTTGTATTAAATGAATAAACGCCAGTTTTGATGCATTACTCATCAAACTAAACATGCTTTCTCCACAAAAAATTCCATTTCCTAAATCAATTCCGTACAAACCGCCAACCAAAATTTGTTTTTTTGTTGCTGTATCGTAAAACCAAACCTCTACAGATTTTGCAATTCCTTTTTTATGTAAATTAATGTACGCTTGCTCCATTTCATCGGTTATCCAAGTACCAAAATCATC
Organism: Polaribacter gochangensis; assembly: GCF_046224025.1. Taxonomy (NCBI): domain Bacteria; kingdom Pseudomonadati; phylum Bacteroidota; class Flavobacteriia; order Flavobacteriales; family Flavobacteriaceae; genus Polaribacter; species Polaribacter gochangensis. Next base: position 304,068 of record NZ_JBJXRF010000001.1, read on the forward strand.
ACTTCTAAGAATGTGTTTACAATTAAAAATAACTTCGTTAAAAGCGGTATTTTCTGTAATTGTAAAATTTCCTTTTTTGATAATTTTTCGCATCGATTTAGAAACTTTTAATTCTTCTGGATATAACACCATTCTTTTTAGCGGACAATACCAAACAATTGGTTCGCCTTCAGAATACCAAGGAAAAATTCCGTTTTGATACGCCAACTTTAAACGTTCTTCAGATAAATCTCCGCCCAAAGCAATCACGCCTTCTTCAGAAGTCGTTTCTGGTTTTGGAAATTCAATTTTATCTGTTAGCCAAATCATTATTCAAAAGTATTAAAAATAAAAAAGCAACCAAATACTGAAATGAATTCAGCATAAAGTTGCTTTTTAAAAATTATTACGGTTTTCCTAGAAAGGTAAATCGTCTGGTTCAGCAGAAGTTGTAGTATCAGCTGGTTGAAATTGATCTACTGGAGGTAAATCTTGTGGCGCTGCAGCTTGCATTGCTTCGATTCTCCATCCTTGAATTGAGTTAAAATACTTAGCTACTCCTTCTGGGTTTATCCATTCTCTACCTCGTAAATTGATAGAGATTTTTACATCTTGTCCTACTTTATAGCTGTTTAATAAATCACATTTATCTTGTACAAACTCAACCATAATCATTTGAGGATATTGCTCATCTGTTGTTACAACCACTTCACGTTTTCTAAATCCGCTAGTTCCAAAAGTTTGTGTTTCGTTAATTAATTTAATTTTTCCAATTACTTCCATATCTTATTCTATTTTATTAAAAGTACTTTCCATGCACTTTCTACATCGTTTTTTTCTAAAAAGGCTTTGGCAAATGTATGTTTTTTTGTGGTTTCTAGCCCAATAAATTGTGGATTGACTTTTGCAAAGTTATCAACATTTTCTTGAGTTGGCATTTGCTCTACGTTTCCTAAAACACCAAAATTATTTCCTGTTAAAATATTACTTTCTCTAATTTCTTTCGGAATTGCATCTACTCCAATTCCCAAGGTAGAAATTGGTTTCGGAATTTCAAAAAAACCTTCTTTTGCCCTCGAATAATAACTTCCACCAGCTCTTGCAACCAAATCAATTTTATGTTGATCAATGGCTCCGTTTTCATCTAATACAGCTTCGTTAATGTGTAATTTCACAACTTCACAAATAATTAAATTTCCTGCGCCGCCTTCTTTTCCTAAGTGGATAATTTCAGTTACTTTGCATTCAAATTGTACTGGAGATTCTGCAACTCGAAATGGTTTTACAACATCAGATTTTAACATGGTAAAGCCTGCTTTTTCAAATTCATTTACGCCTTTTGCATATTCTGTACTGCTTAAAGACATTTGCTGAACAATATCATAATTGACCACATTTATAACAACTTCTTTGGTTTCTAATGCGTTTTCTAAGGTGTGTTTTGTAGTATTTCCTCGAACTCTACGTGCCGGAGAAAAAATTAAAATTGGCGGATTTGCACTAAACACATTAAAGAAGCTAAATGGCGATAAATTTGGATTTCCATCTGCATCAATTGTACTTGCAAAAGCTATTGGCCTTGGTGCAATTGCGCCTAATAAATAACCGTGTAATTTGCCTGTTGCTATTTCTTTTGGGTCTATAGAAATCATTTTTTAATTTATTTTGAATTGTAAATATACTATCATTTTATAAAATGTGTTATGTTATAATATAGATTATATTTGTAATAGATGAGCTTTTTTAAAAATACTGTGCTAACCAAACGAATAGTCATTTTTGTCTTATTTGTTATTGTTTCCCTAATTCTTTGGAACACCTATATTTTCTTCCAAAAATTTAAACAAGATGAACGCGCAAAAATGGAAATTTTTGCAACTGCAATTAAGGAGTTAGCAACCAATCCAGATTTAAATGCAAATATTAATTTAGAAACAAAGATTTTTGAAAACATTACCAATATTCCTTTAATTCAAGTAAATGAAGACGGAACCATTAAAGATTGGCAAAATTTAGATCCTTCTAAAACAGATAATCCTACATATTTAGAAAATCAATTGGCAAAAATGAAAAAACAAAATGCGCCAATAGAAATTAAGTATTTAAATGTAACCGAATATGTCTATTATCGAGATTCTGATTTATTAGACAAACTCACCTATTATCCGATTGCTTTAATTTTAATTTTACTCTTATTTTTAACAGTGATTTATATGTTGTTTTCTTCTAACAAAATTGCCGAACAAAATAAACTTTGGACAGGAATGGCAAAAGAAACTGCGCATCAAATCGGAACTCCGCTATCTTCTTTATTAGGTTGGATTGCCATTTTAAAAGCAGAAAATATTAGCGAAAAATATGTTGATGAAATAGAAAATGATGTACATCGATTAAACATAATTGCCAACAGATTTTCTAAAATTGGTTCTGCACCAGAATTGAAAAAAAATGAAATTATTTCGATTACAAAAAAATCTTTTGACTATTTAAAAAGCAGGAGTTCTAAACAACTATCGTTCGAGTTTAACGCTGATAAAAACAAATTATTTTCAAACATCAATGCAGAATTATTCGGTTGGGTAATCGAAAATTTGGTGAGAAATGCCATTGACGCGATGAAAGGAAAAGGAAGTATTTTACTAACAATTTATGAGAAAAGCAAAACAATAGAAATTATAATTACTGATACTGGAAAAGGGATTCCTAAATCACAATTTAAACAAATATTTAAACCTGGTTTCACAACAAAAAAGCGTGGTTGGGGTTTGGGTTTATCGCTTTCTAAACGTATTGTAGAAGAATATCACAACGGAAAAATATTTGTAAAAAAATCTGAAATTAATAAAGGAACCAGTATTCAGATTTCCCTTCTGAAAGCTTAAAAATTTTTAGAAATTTCTTCCGCTAATTTCATAAAATCTTCATGTTGCATTTTTAATTTTTTACTCGTAAAATTGATATCAGCAACTCGGTTTATCGGAATTAAATGCACGTGTGCGTGTGGAACTTCCAATCCAACAACAGACATTCCAATTCTATTACAAGCAATTGTTTTTTCTAAGGCTTTGGCAACTTTATGCGCAAACTTCATTAAACCTAAATACGTTTCTGAATCTAAATCAAACAATTTGTCAACTTCCTTTTTTGGAATGACTAATGTATGTCCTTTTGCATTTGGATTGATGTCTAAAAAAGCATAAAAATGTGCGTCTTCTGCTATTTTATACGATGGAATTTCTTGGTTGATAATCTTTGTAAAAATGCTGCTCATACTTCATCAATTTATTGAGCATTAAATATAAAAAAAAGCAATAACATACATAGGGGATTGTTACTGCTTTCTCAACTATTTAGGGGATATCTTTTCACATCGATAATTCTTGTTCTAATTTAATTCCTCTTTTAAACAAGATGTTATTTTCTAAATGGATGTGTTTATGTAAATCTTCCTCAAATTCTTTTAACATAGAAAATGCAACTCTATACGTTGTACATGCATCCGATGGCGGCGTATAATTATCTGTCAATTCTGCAATTCTTCTAAAACGCTCACCTTCTACATCGTGCTCGTGATGCATCATTGCAATAGGGTTTTCTACAGTTTCGAAATTTGGTTTTTCATAAACCCCACCTTCTTTCTTTAATTTTGCTAATTTCTTGAAAAACGGAAATAAAATTAATTCTTCTTTTTTCATGTGCGTAGTTAGGGCATCTGCAGCACCGAAAAACAATTCTCTTAATTCTAATAACTCTGGATGTCTTTCGCCATGAACTTTACTAATTTTATCTACATATTGTTTAATTGGAGGAATACTTTTTTCTACATATGTATGATGTGTTTCTACAACATAATCTGATAAAAAGTCGATTCCCCAATTTTGATATAAATTAGATTGATCTTCTTTGGTTTTCATTTGATTTTCTAAATCTTCTAAAACCTCCTCTAAACTGATCCCTTTCTTTTCTGTTACAGTTGCTAAGCTTCTGTTACCGTTACAGCAAAAATCTATTTTATATTTGCTAAAAACGGCTGCGGCATTGTAATTCTCTGCTACAATATCGCTTACTAGTGTGTCTGCTTGTAATTTCATAATTCATTATTTTAAGACATTTTTATCCTTTATTAATTTAATTTTTTTTTAAGCTCTTTTCAGCCAAGTTAATCCTCCATCAATTTTAATTGCTAAATCATATAAATTGGTGTTTTCTAACATTGCTTTTAGTTCTGTTCTTACTTTTAAAAATTGATCGTGAACAGGACAAGGAAACTGATCGTCACATTGTTTTAATCCCAAACCACAACCGTTATAAACTTTATCGCCATCTAAGACTGTTACCACATCTGCCAATGTTTGATTTTTTAAATTTTCTTGCGACATTATAAACCCGCCTGTTGGACCTTTGGTAGATTCTATAATGTTTGCTTTTGACAATTGCTGTAAAATTTTTGCTGTAAAAGCTGATGGAGAATCAATTTCTTGCGCAATTTCTACCAAACTAACTTTAGTACCAGAAAGAGAGCTTTGTGCTATAAATAACACTGCTCTTAAACCATATTCGCAAGATTTTGAAAACATATATTCGTTTTTTTCGCTACAAAGATAGCTATTTTTATATAAAGGACAAATTTATCTTTTATTATTTTTGAAGTAAAAAAAAATCCTTCTCTCAATAGACAAGGATTTTGATAAGTATTATCTTGAAATATCTATAATTTCAAACTTCATAATTCCGTTTGGAACTTGAATTTCAGCTATTTCACCAACTTTTTTCCCTAACAATCCTTTACCGATTGGAGAGTTTACAGATAATTTTCCGTTTTTAACATCCGATTCTGAATCTGCCACCAACGTATAGGTAAATTCCATTTTGTTGGCAGTGTTTTTTAATTTCACTACAGAATGGATCAATATTTTTGATGTATCTAACTGAGATTCATCAATAATTCTAGCATTAGAAACCACATTCTTTAATTTTGCAATTTTAAATTCTAAATGAGATTGTTCTTCTTTTGCTGCATGATACTCTGCATTTTCACTTAAATCCCCTTTATCACGAGCATCAGCTATTTCTTGCGTAACTCTAGGGCGCTCTACATGTTCTAAATGCTCTAACTCTTCTTTTAGCTTTTTAAGTCCTTCTGGCGTATAATATGATACTTCACTCATAATCGTATAGTTTTAAAATACAAAATCTCATTGCCGTTTTATCAGAATGAGATTCAATTACAAATGTACAAAATATTTGTAACTTGCCATCGTTTAAATCTAACACAACATTTATCGATGAAAAAAGTCATTTTTGCTTTTATAACAATTCTAATTTTTAGCAATTGTTCTTCTGATTTTCAAAACAACGACATACTACCTTATGTTCAAGTTAATGAAACTATAGATTTAAATTTACCAGAATTTGTAGATTTGAATGTCCCTGGAAATTGGGCTTATGGAAGAGGCGGATTAAAAGGTATTATAATTTACCGTTTAAATAACACAAGTTTTAAAGCTTTTGAGCGCGCAGCGCCACATATTCAACTTAGTGCGTGTTCTCAAATGGTTGTTGAAAATAGTTTGATAATGAAATGTCCTTGTGATGACAGCGAGTTTCAAATTATTAACGGAGCTCCAAGAACAAGCGGAATTACCTATTCTGCAAGAGAATACTTAGTAACCAATTTAAACGGAACTATTTTACGAATCACGAACTTTTAATAGTTCTAAATCAAATAGATTGTTATTTTTGCAAGAACAAACACAACAAACTTACTAAAGTGAAAAACTACTTTTCTTCCGATTTTAAATTAGGCGTTTTAGGCGGCGGCCAATTAGGAAGAATGTTACTTGCCGAAACTCAGAAATACGATATTTACACCGTAATTTTAGATGCTTCACCCGAAGCTCCTTGCACACAAATCTGCAACGAATTTCACATTGGAAATTTATTAGATTTTGATGCGGTTTACAACTTCGGAAAATTGGTTGATGTACTTACCATAGAAATTGAGCATGTTAATATTGATGCTTTATATCAATTAGAAAAAGAAGGATTGAAAATTTATCCGCAACCTTCTGTGATTGAAATTATTCAACACAAAGGAAAACAGAAAGATTTTTTTGTTAAAAATAACATTCCGACTTCACCTCATCAACGCTTTGCGACAAAAAGCGAATTAATTACTGCTTTTGAAAATAACAAGTTTCAAATTCCTTTTGTGTGGAAATCTGCACAATTTGGATACGATGGAACAGGCGTAAAGGTGGTTCGTACCGAAAATGATATTCAGAATTTAGCAGATACAGATTGTATCATCGAAAAATTGATTCCGTTTAAAAACGAATTAGCGGTAATTGTTGCTAGAAATGCAAACGGAGAAGTAAAAACATATCCTGTTGTAGAAATGGAGTTTCATCCAGAAGCAAATCAGGTTGAATATGTAATTTGTCCTGCAAGAATTGATGCTTCTGTTGCAACAAAAACAAGAGAAATCGCTTTAAAAGTTGCAGCATCTTTTAAACACGTTGGTTTGTTAGCTGTAGAATTATTTCAAACAGAAAACGATGAAATTTTAGTCAATGAAGTGGCGCCAAGAACACACAATTCTGGGCATTATTCGATTGAAGCTAGTTATACAAATCAGTTTGAACAGCATTTAAGAACCGTTTTAAATCTTCCTTTAGGAAATACCGATAGCAAAGTTGCCGGAATTATGGTAAATTTGGTTGGTGAAGAAGGTTTTTCTGGCGATGTTGTGTATGAAAATATTGAAAAAGTATTACAAATTGATGGTGTTACTCCGCATATTTATGGAAAGAAAAAAACAAAACCTTTCAGAAAAATGGGACATGTTACAATTGTTGATACAGATATTGACAAGGCAAGAAAAACGGCTCAAAAAGTGAAAGAAACAATTAGAGTAATTAGTAAAAACAATTAACAGTAAATAGTAATCAGATCTCATCGACAACTGATAACTGATAATTGATAATTGATAATTGATAAATTTATGGTAGGAATTATAATGGGAAGCGATTCAGATCTTCCAATCATGCAAGAAGCAATCGATATCTTAGAAAGTTTTGACATTCAAATTGAAGTGGATATTGTTTCTGCACACAGAACTCCAGAAAAATTAGTTGACTATTCAAAAAACGCTCACTTACGCGGAATAAAAGTAATTATTGCTGGTGCTGGTGGAGCAGCTCATTTACCAGGAATGGTGGCTTCTATGAGTCCGTTACCTGTAATCGGAGTTCCTGTAAAAAGCAGAAATTCTATTGATGGTTGGGATTCTATTTTATCCATTTTACAAATGCCTGGCGGTGTACCAGTTGCCACTGTTGCTTTAGACGGTGCAAAAAATGCCGGAATTTTAGCGGCACAAATTATCGGAGCTTCAGACAAAAATGTACTCGATAAAATTATTGCTTACAAAGAAGAATTAAAGCTAAAAGTTGAACAAGCTTCTGATAGAGTAAGAAAATAAAACACTTCTTTTGTCTGGTCGAGCGGAGTCGAGACCTTAAAAACCTCTCTACTCCGCTCGAGATGACATTAATTACCAATAAATTATCTAATGAATCCACTTTTACACCATTTTAATACAGCACCTTTTTCTAAAATTTCTACAAAAGACTACAAACCTGCAATTAAAACTGCCATTGAAGAAACTAAAAAAGAAATTGATGTAATCGTTTCAAATCCAGAAGCGCCAACTTTTGAAAACACCACCGTTGCATTAGATTTTACAGGCGAAAAACTTGGAAGAATTACCAGTATTTTCTTCAATTTAAATTCTGCTGAAACCAATGATGAAGTTCAGAAAATTGCACAAGAAATTTCTCCTTGGCTGAGTGATTTCTCTAATGACATCAAATTAAACAAGGAATTATTTGAACGCGTAAAATCGGTTTTTGATCAAAAAGAAAATTTAGATTTAACTGCCGAACAACACATGTTGTTAGAAAAACAGTACAAAAGTTTTGCTAGAAATGGCGCAAATTTATCCGAAGAAAAAAAATCTGAATTGCGTAAAATTGATGCTGAATTATCAAAATTATCTTTACAATTTGGAGAAAATGTATTGGCAGAAACCAATGCTTTTGAAATGCATTTAACGAAAGAAGATGATGTTGCTGGGTTGCCAGAAAGTGTAAAAGAAGCAGCACATCAATTAGCAAAAGAAAACGAAAAAGAAGGTTGGATTTTTACCTTAGATTATCCGAGTTATATTCCTTTTATGACCTATGCAGACGATCGTGAATTACGAAAAAAACTAGCAATCGCTGCTGGTAAAAAAGCGTTTCAAGATAACAAATATAATAATGAAGAGATTGTTTTAAACATCGTGAAATTGCGTCATCAACGCGCAAATTTATTAGGTTATAAAACACATGCACATTTTGTGTTAGAAGAACGTATGGCAGAAACTCCAGAAAAAGTAATTACTTTTTCGAACGATTTATTAGCCAAAGCTAAACCAGCCGCTCAAAAAGAATTTGAGGAACTAGAAGCCTATGCAAAAAAGCTTGACGGAATTGATCAATTACAAAAATGGGACGGTTCTTATTATGCAGAAAAACTAAAGAAAGAGCGTTTTAATTTAGATCAAGAAATCTTAAAACCCTATTTCAAATTAGAAAATGTTATTGATGGTGTTTTTGAAATTGCAAATCGTTTATATGATTTACAATTTGAAGAGGTTTTTAACATTGACAAATATCACCAAGATGTTAAAACATACAATGTAACAGATACAAATGGGAACTTTATTGCTGTCTTTTATGCAGATTTTCATCCAAGAAAAGGAAAGCGAAATGGCGCTTGGATGACTTCTTACAAACCGCAACAAATTAAAAACGGAATTAACGAAAGGCCACACGTTTCCATCGTATGCAATTTCACCAAACCTACTGAAACCAAACCTTCATTATTAACTTTTAATGAAGTTACAACATTGTTTCACGAGTTTGGGCATGCACTACACGGAATGCTAGCAAATACAACGTATAATAGTTTGTCTGGAACTTCAGTTTCTTGGGATTTTGTTGAATTACCTAGTCAAGTGTTGGAGAATTGGTGCTACGAAAAAGAAGCTTTAGAGTTATTCGCTAAACATTATGAAACTGGAGAAATCATTCCGATGGAATATGTTGCAAAAATCAAAGAATCGGCCAGTTTTCATGAAGGAATGCAAACACTTCGTCAATTGAGTTTTGGTTTGTTAGACATGAGTTGGCACAGTGAAAATCCATCAAAAATAAAGAGTGTAAAAGAATTTGAAAATGACGCTTTTTCAGAAACAAAATTATATCCAGATGTGGCAGAAAATTGTATGAGCACTGCTTTCTCTCATATTTTTCAAGGAGGATATTCTGCAGGATATTATTCGTACAAATGGGCTGAAGTGTTAGATGCTGATGCATTTGAATATTTCTTAGAAAAAGGAATTTTCAACAAAGAAGTTGCTACAAAATTTAAAGAAAATGTCTTATCAAAAGGCGGAACAGAAAAACCAATGGAATTGTACAAACGCTTTCGCGGACACGAACCAAAACCAGATGCGCTGTTAAAAAGAGCAGGTTTAATTAATAATTAACTTTTACTTCTTAAAACATTGCGTTGAAGTCCTTATTTTTATCGAAATTATTTTCTATGAAAAAAGGACTTTTTACTTTTCTTTTATTGTGTATTTCCCTCGCCGCTTTTTCTCAAACATATATTAAGGGTAAAGTTACCACAGATACAAATGAAAACTTAGAAGGAGCATCGGTCTATTTAAACAACACAACCATTGGAACTACCACAGATAGCAACGGGGAGTTTATATTACAGGTAAACAAGGGCAATTTCGACTTAATAGTTTCTTTTATAGGGTACACAACATCTAAAATTAAGATAAACACCAATTTAGAGGTTGATTTTTTACGTTTCGTATTAAAGCCAGAAACTAATATTTTAAATGAAGTTGTACTTAAAAAAACAAAGTACGATGAAGACTGGAAGTATAATTTATCTCGATTTAAAAATTTGTTTTTAGGAAAAACTAAATTAGCTGAAAAAGCTATTATTTTAAATCCAAAAACACTGCATTTTGAATACAATATAAAAACTGACGAATTAATTGCTGAAGCCAAAGAACCGCTTAAAATTAAACATGAAGGTTTAGGGTATTTAATTACTTATGATTTAGTTAACTTTTCTGTTAAAAAGAATCGTTTATTTTTTAGTGGTTACGCTAGATATACCAATTTAAAAAAGAAAATAAAAAAGAAATGGAAACGAAATAGACTTGAGGCTTATTACGGTTCTCAAATGCACTTCTTAAGGAGCTTGCTAAATAAAAACCTTACTCAAGATGGGTTTGTAATAAACCAATTTAAAAGAGAACTAAACCCAGAAAGACCTACAGACGAAGAAATTAAATCTGCAAGAGAATTGATTTATTTAAATAAAGAAATCGTTAAGTATTCAAAAAATATTTCAAACCCCATAAGCCCTTTAGATAGTGCTTTAGTTATTGCACAGAAAAGCTCTTTACCAAAATATCAAGATTTTTTATATAAAAGAAATGTTGATTATAACGATATGATTTCTTTCGAAAAACAAACTCCATTTCTTGATTTCGAAAATCATCTTTCTATTATTTATAAAAACGAAAAAGAAGAAGAAAATTATTTAATAGGAAAGTTTGGGAAAAGAAAAAAACCATCTGGAGTTCAAACTTCAAACATAACACTTGTTGATGGAAAATCTATTATTGACCACACAGGTGTACTTGTTAATCCAAGCGCAATATTTGTAGAAGGATATTGGGCTTTTGAGTCTTTTGCAAATATGTTGCCTTTAGATTTTATCCCAACAATAAACTAATCTTTAATTTTAAAAATAAAACCCTATCTTGTAATTCAAATATCTTTCCAGTTTTAGCCCCCTAACATTAAGCTGAATGTTAATAAACTATTGAAGTGAAAGTATTATTGCTCTTTTTTTGTTTATTTTCTTTTCTTTCAAGCAAAGGACAAGAATCTATGATGAGTATTTCTGTGCATCAAGATGTAAGATTACTTTTTATTGGTGATGAGCGTGGTAATTCTGCCTTTACACCCGATTTATTAATTAGATTTGAAGTTGAAGCTTTTAAGTTAAAAAAAAGCAGTTTCAAATTGTATTTTGGCGCTGAATATGCTGATTTAAATAGTGCTGCTTTTCAGCGTTTTTTATTAGGAATTGGCTATCAAACAAAGTTTTCTTTTTCAGAAAAATTTATATTTGGACTTTATATTGATCACGGAATAATTTTAAGAGGTAAGAATAGTTTTTTAGCTAAAAATAAACCACCACCTTCAAAAAAGATAGATGAAGAATCTTCTTTTATGGGTTTAAGTATCAATTTTGAAACCACATATCCAATTTCTCAAAAAATGCGACTGTCCCTTTTATACCAGGCAATTGACAGGAGAGATTTAACTTCTAGGTTTGGAAGTACAACCAACATAAAAGGAAGTGTTTTTCTTGGGGTGAAACTTGCTTTGTAAACTATTTTCTATGCTTTTCTTCGATCCATTTACTCATGTATTTTGTGCTTTGTAATGTTTGATGTTGTACTAAATTGCCCATAAAGTTTTGAGTTCTGTGTTGTACACTATTTTTTTGAAGCAATTTATTTATAAAACTAATTTAACCTGCTTTAAAGCATAATTATTCCCTTTCGCCGAAACAATCCTATGCTGTGAACGAATTTTGCGACCTTAACCTATAAGCTACCTGTAAATTTGGAGTGTTATTAACAATCTGAAATCACTTATAATGAAAAATTTACTATTATGTATAGCCATATTCAGCTATACCTTTGGCAACAGCCAATCTTCAGTAAACTTAACGGTTCACCACGATGCCAAACTCCTTCTTATTGGAGACAATAAAGGAAATAATCCAATTACTGTTAACCTTTTATTAAAAGCAGAATTCCCTGTAAAAGAATATTCATCAAGCACTTTATTTGTATATCCAGTAATTGAATACGCTGACCTAATTGGAGGAAACTATCAAAGATATGGAGCTGGAGTTGGTTACAACATACACAACCTCTTTCGAAACTTCGATATTGGTGCTTCAGCAGACTACGGAAAACTAAAAAGAGGCGGATACTATGATGGATTAAGTTTCAATGTCAATGGAGAAATTGCCTACAGAATTAACAACAGAATTGCTGTGAGTTATGTATATCAGGTTGGACAAAGACCCGATTTAAAAGCATTATATAATTCTAAAACAAAATTTATAGGAAGTGGTTTTATTGGAATAAAACTAACACTGTAATTTGTTTTTAGCTGCGATCCATTTACTCATGTATTTTGTGCTTTGTAATGTTTGATGTTGTACTAAACTTCCCATAAAATTCTGAATTCTGTGTTGTATAATTTCTTTTTGAAGTGACGCTAATCGGTTTATAAATTGTGTTCCTATTTTTTCTTTATCGTATATTTTATTGATGATTAGAATTCCTTTTTTCTGAGATTGATTCCATAAATTTTTATCAGAATAAAGTGCAATCGCTTTTTTAGATAAAAGGGAAAAATCATCTTCTACAAAACCATTCCAAGGAAAATTATCATGCATTCCTTCTGCTCCAATTGTAGTTGTAACACTCGGTGTTCCACACAGCATTGCTTCGGTGAGTTTTCCTTTTATTCCTGCGCCGAAACGTAACGGAGCTAAAACTACTTTTGCATTTTGCACTACTTCTTTTGCATTTTCTGCATAACCTTTAACAATAAAACCTTCTTTTTGATTATGTAACTGTTGAATTTGCTCAGTAATATAAGCTCCATAAATATGAACTTCTGCTTTTGGAATTGCTTTTCTAATTGCGCCCCAAATGTATTTTTTTAAAGTAATCACTGCATCAACATTTGGTTTATGAAAGAAATTACCCATAAACACAAAATGGTTTCTTTTAGAAAAACTTTTCCATTTTTTAGTTTGATGTTGATCTATTTTATCCAGTAAAAAAGGCAGGAAATACAATATACTTTCATCAACTTTAAAAACAGACTTTAGTAAATTCATTTCAAAAGTAGAAATGATTAAAGATACATCACAACGTAAAATTGCTGCAATTTCTCTTTTAGCAATATCAGAAGTTACTAATTTTTCAATTGTAAAATTCTCTTGTTTTTTTATGGACTCCTCTCTAACTTTTCGCAAACAATGTAAGTCTTCTGTATCTAAAATTCGGATTGCACTTGGACAATTTTCTGCAACGCGCCATCCAAATTGTTCTTCCATCATAAAGCGATCAAAAACTACAATCGTAGGATTTAGTTCTTTTACAAAATCATCAAAAGAAATCGAATTTAATTCAATAGAAATGGCATCAACATTCATTGATTTTAAATCAAAAGCATTGTTTGTTTGTTGAGTAGTTGTTGCAAATGTAATTGCATAATTTTGTTCTAAAAACAACTCAATTAATTGCAGCATTCTACTCCCAGCAGCCGAAGAATTTGGCTCAACCCAAACAGCCCCAATGATTAAAACAGATTGATTGGTCAATTATTTTGCTTTTAGTTGTACTGCATAATTAGACTGAACTCCTTTTGCCCAATCTACAATTGTATTAATTTGTGCATCGGTTAAATTTGCTTCAGAATGTGTCCATGTATAAGAATCTAATGGCATGTTTTTCTTTTCTACTTCTTCGTGTAATTCTTCAAATTTATGTTCTTTTCGTTTTAAAGAATACTCGCTCCATTTAGAGAAATTTAGTTTCTTTTTTCCAACTTTTATATGATCATCCATCCAATAATTAACAGGTGTAATAGAACTATACCAAGGATAATTCGTAGTATTTGAATGACAATCAAAGCAAGATGATTTCATGATTTTAAGTACTTCTTCTGGCGGACTTGTTTCTTCTATAAAAGTTGCTAAAGAAGTGAAATCTCCTTCATTTTTTTCGGGCCCAAAAAACTGAGCAACTATAAAAACGAATAGCAGCAACCAGCCTATTTTTTTTACTATTTTCATTTGTGTAGATTTTAAAGATTTAAAGATAGTAATTCTTCTGAATACTATCGTTTTTAAACAATAATGTTTACTTTTGTATTCCAAAATTATATTAAAAATGAAATACGACATCATCGTTATTGGTTCTGGTCCTGGAGGATATATAGCTGCAATCAGAGCTTCTCAATTAGGCAAAAAAGTAGCAATTATTGAAAAATACTCAAGCTTAGGTGGAACATGTACAAATGTTGGATGTATTCCTTCAAAAGCATTGTTAGATTCTTCGCATCATTATTACGATGCAGTTAATCATTTAGATGCTCATGGAATTTCTGTTGAAGCTCCAAAAGTAGATTTTTCTAAAATGGTTGAACGCAAAGCAAACATTGTAGAAACAACTACTGGAGGAATCAAATATTTAATGGACAAAAACAATGTAGCTGTTTTTGAAGGATTGGGTTCTTTTGTTGATGCAACACATGTAAAAGTTACAAAAAATGATGGTTCTGAGGAAACGATTGAAGGAACAAATATCATTATTGCAACGGGTTCAAAACCATCAACGTTGCCTTTTATCACTATAGATAAAGAACGTATTATTACTTCTACTGAAGCCTTAAAGTTAAAAGAAATTCCAAAACATTTAATTGTTATTGGTGGTGGAGTAATCGGACTTGAATTAGGTTCGGTTTATAAGCGTTTAGGTGCGGATGTTACCGTTGTAGAATATGCTCCGAAAATCACTCCAACTATGGATGCTGATGTTTCTAAAGAACTACAAAAAGTACTAAAGAAACAAGGAATGAAATTCGCAGTAAGTCACGGTGTTACTTCTGTTGAGAGAAATGGTGATGAAATACTTGTAAAAGCTACTGATAAAAAAGATAGAGAAATTGAGTTTAAAGGTGATTATTGTTTAGTAGCTGTTGGACGTAAACCGTATACTGAAGGATTAGGCTTAGAAAATGCTGGTGTACAATTAAACAATAGAAATCAAGTTGAAGTAAATGAGCATTTACAAACAAATATTTCTAACATTTATGCAATTGGTGACGTTGTTCAAGGTGCAATGTTAGCACATAAAGCAGAAGAAGAAGGTGTTGTTGTTGCTGAATTTTTAGCTGGACAAAAACCACATATCGATTATAATTTAATTCCTGGTGTTGTGTATACTTGGCCAGAAGTTGCTGCTGTTGGTAAAACAGAAGACGAATTAAAAACTGCTGGTGTAGCTTATAAAGCAGGAAAATTTTCTATGAGAACTTTAGGAAGATCTAGAGCAAGTGGAGATTTAGATGGATTTGTAAAAGTGTTGGCTGATAAAACTACAGATGAAATTTTAGGAGTTCATATAGTTGGAGCACGTGCTGCAGATTTAATTATGGAGGCTGCAGTTGCCATGGAATTTAGAGCTTCTGCTGAAGATTTAGCTAGAATTTGTCATGGTCATCCAACCTATTCTGAAGCCATTAAAGAAGCTGCAAAAACTGCTTGGGACGGAAAACCATTAAATGCATAAAAAATAAATTTTATATAAATATTCGAAAAAGCAACTCTTCTTCGGCTACGCTCAGTAACCAAAAAGAGTTGCTTTTTTCTTTTTAAAACTTTAGCGTATTTTTATCGAATGCAAAAATGGTGCTTTCTTGTGTTTTTTCTTTTTTCAATTCTTTCTTTTTCTCAAGAAAAAGACAGTTTATATTTTAAAAACGGAATCGAAAATCCGAGTTTATTAACAACACATCATTTTGGGATTTTTAGCGCAAGAATTAATCAAAATTTTAAATTAAAAACTCCTACAAAAACCACTTTTACGTTTAGCTCAGAAAGCGGAAATACATTTCATCCTTTTGTAGAAATGTATCTCCCAAAAGATCCAATTATAAGAGAAGATTTTAGCAAAAAAATTTGGTTTAACAGACAGTTTGCTTTTATCGATCAGGCAACAACTCCGGCAGAATATTCTAACATTATTATCGACGCTGTTATAAGAGGTTTTCGGTTGCAAATTGCATTCCCGATTGCCAAAGAACATGAACTCGGAATTACACTTCGCTCCTATCTAATTACCAAAGGGAACGACCCTTTTTCTTTAATTACAAGTGATGAAAGTATCGAATGGTTTCACAGTAATATTGCTGGAGGAGAAGATCCTTATGGACGAAGATATTACGGATTAAATCAAGTACATTTTAAATAT
Source organism: Polaribacter gochangensis (assembly GCF_046224025.1). NCBI lineage: Bacteria > Pseudomonadati > Bacteroidota > Flavobacteriia > Flavobacteriales > Flavobacteriaceae > Polaribacter > Polaribacter gochangensis. The sequence continues at coordinate 320,254 of NZ_JBJXRF010000001.1, forward strand.
ACTGATCGATATGGAAATGTTTTAGAACTTGAAAACAACGAGTTTTTTTTAGGCGGGATTGAATTTAACCATCATTATTACCCTAAGTTTTTAATCAATAAGAAAAGAAATTTATTTGTCAATTTTGGAACACATTTAGGAATCAACACTTCCAAATTTAACTCGTCTTTAGATGTTGGGTTTTCTGCAAATCTGATTCATAAAATTCAACTACAAAACAAAAACGAATTCAATATTGCTTTAGGCGGAAGTTTGCTGAGAAAGAATCTGATCAACTTTAAAGATGTTGTTGATTTAGGAAATAATCAATTTTTAGGAAGTGTAGAAAGTGAAATAGAATTCACAAAATTTACACGAAAAAAGAACTATCATTCATTCGGAATTCATTATCAAATTCAAACGAGATATAACAAACATGATGAAGCAAGTTATTATCACTTAAAGGGAAAATGGCAAGAAATAAAAGCAGGTTGGCATCATGGATTTACAACGTTGTATGAAGGTTTATCTGCTTGGACATTTTTGTATACGCACGGAAGACCAAACTATAAAATTACTTTATATTTAAAAGAAGATTTATTGGTAAATAACGCACCCGATGCACAAACCGGAATCAGTATTCAAATCCCGATTTCTAAATAAGGGTTTTGATTATTAAAGTATTTTTGCTCTAATCTTTATCCAAACTCTTTTTAATAAATATCCACTTATAATTGCAGTAATTGTAATGCTGATAGCCAAAGTAGTTTCTCCATAAATCCAATATCCTGTTGCAAACAAACAGCTGTAAATAAACACACAACCTAATAACATGGCTAAGATTCCAGACGGAACACTCCAACCTTCTTTATCATTTACAATATCAATATTCTCTGACTTTGCCTCATCAATTACTTTTGACCATCCTGGTCCGCCAGGTTGTATTTTTTGATAAAAATTACGCAATACATCTTTACTTTCTGGCTGAGTTAAGAATGTAACAAGCAACCAAATAATAGTTGTTATAAATACAATCATTGGAAATCTTGACCAATCTGGCAAAACACCAGCAGCTTCTTTAGTCCCAAATAACAAAACTCCTACCGAAGTAAAATTGATAATGATAGAAATTATTCCTGATGAAAACATGGCCGCAATTTCACTCCACGCATTAATTCTCCACCAAAACCAACGTAAAATAAAAATCAATCCTGTTCCAGCACCAAACATTAAAATTACATCAAACAATTGTAATGCGTTTTGTAAAACCAACGCTAACAAAGCGCTGCAAATCATTAATACAACTGTTGATAGTCTTCCAACGGCAACTAATTTTTTTTCTGAAGCATCAGGGTTTATTTGCTGTTTGTAAAAATCATTTACAATATAAGATGAACCCCAATTTAAATGTGTAGAAATAGTACTCATATACGCAGCAACTAAAGAAGCCAACACCAATCCTAACAAACCACTTGGCAACTTTGTTAGCATTGCAGAATAGGCTAAATCGTGTCCTAATTTATCTGGGGTTACATTCGGAAAAGCTTCTTGAATACTTGCCAAATCTGGATATAAAACCAAAGAAGCCAACGCTACAATAATCCATGGCCAAGGACGTAATGCGTAATGCATAATATTAAAAAAGAAGGTTGCACCAATTGCATGATTTTCATCTTTTGCCGCTAACATTCTTTGTGCGATATAACCACCACCACCCGGTTCTGCTCCTGGATACCAAGCGCTCCACCATTGCACAGCTAAGGGAATAATTAATAACGTAATTAAAGCCGATTTATCATTAAAATCTGGTAAAAGTGACAATTTATTAGCAACATTTTCATTTGTCAACAGAGCTTCTAAACCACCAATTTCTGGAATATTTACCAAATAATATGCCGCACCGATGGCTCCTGCCATGGCAACAAAAAACAATAAAAAATCTGTGTAAACAACACCTTTAAATCCACCAACAGCACTAAATACAACTGTAATAACTCCGGCATAAATTACGGTTTCCCAAGGTTCTAAACCCAACATAATTTGCCCAATTTTTATTGCTGCTAAAGTAACAGCAGACATTGCCAAAATATTAAAAACAACTCCTAAATAGACCGCTCTAAATTTTCTTAAAAATCTTGCTGGTTTTCCACCATAACGCAATTCGTAATATTCAATATCTGTATTTACAGCAGATTTTCTCCACAGTTTTGCATACACAAAAACAGTTAATAAACCCGTAATTAAAAACGCCCACCAAACCCAATTTCCTGAAACTCCGTTGTTACGAACAATATCTGTTACTAAATTTGGCGTATCTGTAGAAAATGTGGTTGCAACCATTGATAAACCTAATAACCACCAAGGCATATTTCTTCCTGATAAAAAATACTCTGAAGAGTTTTTCCCAGATTTTTTTGAAACATATATTCCGATAAAAAGTGTAATTGCAAAAAAGGAAATAATTAAAACGTAATCAAATGTACTTAGTGAAACCATTGTATAATTTTTGAAGGCTGTAAAGTACTACATTTTTAGAAAATAATTGCAAGATAAAAATGAAGCTACACCATTAAGATTTGTATTTTTGTAATTGCATGCAAAGAGTACAAAAAAGTTTTTCGGTAGAATCTATTGATGAGTTTAAATCAAAAATTTTGATTTGGGCGCAACAATACGAAGCAATATCTTGGTTAGATTCTAACAAATACAACCAAAAATATTCTTCCTTTGACGCTGTTTTAGCGGTTGATGAGTTTACCTCTATCAAAACAGATTACACCAATGCTTTTGACAAACTAAAAGAGTATCAATCTATTACAAACGATTATTTGTTTGGCTATTTGAGTTATGATTTAAAAAACGATGTTGAAAATTTATCTTCTAAGAATTTCGACGGATTGGATTTTTCTGATTTGTATTTCTTTCAACCGCAACGCATTCTTTTTATCAAAGGGAACACGATTGAATTTTCTTATTTAAAAATGATTGATGATGAAATTGAATCGGATTTTGAAGAAATAAACAAAATTTCTTTAGGTTTCGACTCCGCTCAACCTGACAAACCATCCAAAGAAATAAAAGTAAAACTAAGAATTCAGAAAGATGAATATCATCAAAAAATTACTGCAATTTTAAATCACATTAATAGAGGAGATATTTACGAAGCAAATTTTTGTCAAGAGTTTTATGCAGAAAACGCGACGATTAATCCATTGGAAGTATATCATCATTTAAATGAAATTTCTGAACCGCCATTTGCTACTTTTTTAAAATGCGAACATCAGTATTTATTATCGGCATCGCCAGAAAGATATATCAAAAAAGAAGGAAAAAAAGTAATTTCTCAACCCATAAAAGGAACTGCAAAAAGATTGATTAGCAAAGTGGATGACGCCCAAATTGCTTTTGATTTAACGAGAGATGAAAAAGAACGATCAGAAAATATTATGATTGTAGATTTGGTGCGAAACGACTTATCTAAGACTGCCATCAAAGGTTCTGTAAAAGTGGAAGAATTGTGTAAAGTGTATTCTTTTAAACAAGTGCATCAATTAATTTCTACTGTAGTTTCTGAAGTAGAAAACACCACGCACCCTGTAGATATTATTAGAGAAACTTTTCCGATGGGAAGCATGACTGGAGCGCCAAAAGTTTCTGCAATGAAAATTATAGAGGAACAAGAAGAAACCAAACGCGGATTGTATTCTGGAGCCGTTGGATATTTTACTCCGAATGGCGATTTCGATTTTAACGTTGTCATTAGAAGCATTTTATACAACGAAGAAAATAAATACATTTCCTTTTCTGTTGGAGGCGCAATTACAGCAAAATCTACTCCAGAAAAAGAATACGAAGAGTGTTTATTAAAAGCCAAAGCGATGAAATATGCGCTAACCAAATCTGATTCAAATGATTATCGACCAAGACGAAAAATTTAAGAAAGCAATTGCTTCTTTTGAAGGAACTTATCAAGTTCAGGATGTTTTTAATACATTTATTGCATTGTATCCAGAAGATTGGAAACAATTAAAAATAAATTATTCTAAATTTAACCGAAGTAAACAGTTTGGAAAAACCATTCCTTTACCAAAACCAGAGGTTTCTTTAAAAAAAATGATTCAAGTTTGGATGTCAAAAAACAAAAAAGCACAACAATAATGTTGACGAAAAAAATTCTTTTTTTGAGTTTCTTTGTAATGAGTTTTTCAATCAATGCCCAGAAACTAACTTATGGAAATCCGTCTGAAGTACACATGGATTCTCTCTTTATGCATCAAAAAATAGATTCAATTATTACAGATGCAATTCAACAACAAGCATTTCCTGGAGCACAAATTTTAGTTGCTAAAAATCATACAATTATTTTTCATAAAGCTTACGGATTTCAAACCTACGATAGCATTCAACAGGTGCATTTAGATGATTTATATGACATTGCTTCTGTAACAAAAATTTTAGGTCCGCTGCCAGCAATTATGAAATTATATGACGAAGGGAAAATAGATTTGGATGCTCCTTTTAGCAAGTATTGGAAACCTTGGCAAGGAAGAAGCGACAAAAAGAATTTAACTGTTAGAGAAATATTAGCGCATCAAGCTGGATTAAATCCGTACATCGTTTTTTTAAGTGAAATACTAAAGAAAGATAAGTCTTTAAAATCTCGTTTTGTAAAGACAAATGCTAAAAATAAGTTTACAAGTCAGGCCTATGATAACATTTTTGTTAAAGATCGTTTTAAAAATAAAATGTATCGACAAATCAACAGATCTAAAGTTTCTGACGTTAAAAAATACAGATATTCTGGGTTGACATTTTTACTGTATCCTAAAATAATTTCTGATATTACCAATGTAAATTATACCGATTATCTACAAGAAAATTTTTACAAACCACTTGAAGCAACGACTTTAGGATTCATACCAAAAACGAAGAATTTTACTAATAAAATTATTCCAACAGAAGTAGATTCTTTGTTTAGACACGAATTAACGAATGGCTGGGTTCATGATGAAAATGCAGCTTTAATGGGCGGAGTTTCTGGTAACGCAGGTTTGTTTGGAAGCGCCTTAGATTTGGCAAAAATGATGCAAATGTATGCTAATTACGGATATTATAATTACAAACAATACATTTCTAAAAGCACCTTAAAAGAGTTTACAAAAATTCAATTTCCTGAAAACGGCAATCGTCGTGGTTTGGGTTTTGACAAACCGTTAATTGGCAACGACACGTTGTCGATAAGTGAAGCATATCCAGCTCCAGAAGTAAGTGCAGAAAGTTTTGGTCATGCTGGATTTACAGGAACTTTTGTTTGGGCAGACCCAAAACACGATTTGGTTTTTATCTTTTTATCAAACCGAGTGTATCCTAGCAGAACACACAGAAATATTTACAATTTAAATGTGAGACCAAAAGTGCAGCAAGTTTTTTATCAAGCAATAAACAAACTAAAAGAATAAAATAATTTCAACATAAAGTGTTAGAAAAATTAGAACAACATATCGCTCATAAATTCTCTTTTTTAAAAGAGAAAAAACTATTAATTGCTATTTCTGGCGGGGTTGATAGTGTTGTGTTAACACATCTTTTACATCAGTTAAATTTTGATATTTCTTTAGCGCATTGCAATTTTAATTTACGTGGAACTGAGAGTGATAAAGATGAAGAATTTGTAAACGAACTTGGTAAAAAGTTAGACATAACAACTTTTTCAATCCGTTTTGAAACGGAAAAATATGCAAAAGAAAATCAGCTTTCAACACAAGTTGCTGCAAGAAATTTACGCTATGATTGGTTTCAAGAATTAACCAATCAACATCTTTTTGATTTTGTTTTAACGGCACATCATGCAGATGATAATTTAGAAACTTTTCTTATCAATTTAACGCGCGGAACAGGTTTGGAAGGCTTCACTGGAATTCCGGAAGTGAACAATCATATTGTGCGTCCATTTTTAATTTTTTCTCGTGATGATATTGAAACATATGCAAAAGAAAAAAATATGAATTGGCGAGAAGATAAAAGCAATGCGTCTTCGAAATATCTACGGAATAAAATACGACATCAAATTGTTCCGATTTTAAAAGAAATCAATCCAACTTTATTAGAAAATTTTCAGAAAACATCAGAATACTTGCAAGAAAGTCAACAAATTATTGACACATCCATTTCTGAATTTAAAAAAAAAGTAGTTGAAGTTTTAGAAAACGGTACCTTAAAAATTGATATTTCTCAACTTCAAAAAACCAATAACCCAAAAGCATATGTATATCAATTATTAAAAGAATTTGGTTTTACAGAATGGAACGATGTTACGCACTTATTAAGCGCGCAATCGGGAAAAGAAGTGCTTTCTAAAACACATCGCTTATTAAAAGATAGAGATTTTTTATTGTTATCAGAAATTAAAGAAAACAATAAAAATTTAGAATATAAAATTACAGAAAACACTTTAGAAATCACAATCCCGTTACACTTAACATTTAAAAAAACGACAGAGATTTCCTCAGAAAACACGAATGAAATTTTTGTTGATTTAGAAAAAGTAACCTATCCGTTAGTTCTTAGAAAATGGCAACATGGCGACTATTTTTATCCGAAAGGAATGCAAGGAAAAAAGAAAGTTTCTAAATACTTTAAAGATGAAAAATTCTCTCTTCTAGAAAAAGAAAATACATGGTTGTTGTGCACAAATGAAACTGTACTTTGGATAGTTGGCTACCGACAAGACAATCGTTTTTTAGCCGATAAAAACACAGCAACTGTTTTAAAAATAACAGGTTGCTAAACGTATAAAACTTTGTTAATTTTAACGAATATCCGATTAATAAATTTCTAGACTTTAGTTATTCAAAATTGATTTCGTATTTTTATCCACTTATTTGAACAGAGGATTATTTATGAAAAAATTACTTCTATTATTCGCCCTACTTTTTAGTTTTTCTAGCGTAGTAAATGCACAAACAGAAACTCCAGTTACTTGGTCTTCTACGTTTGAAAAAATTAGTGAAACCGAGTATGATTTAATTATGACCGCCAACATTATTCCTGGTTGGCATTTGTATTCTCAGTTTACAGAAGATGGCGGGTCTTTACCCATAATTATAAAAAAAGGCGATGAAACCGCTAATTTTAAATTGGTTGGTAAAGCTGTAGAAAGCGACACGATAAAAAAGTTTAGCGATGTTTTTGAAGTCTACGAATCTTACTTTGATAATTCTGCTGTTTTAAAACAGCGCATTCTTTTAAACGACACAACTATTAATGAAGTAAACTTAAATTTAACTGGACAAGTTTGTAAAGAAATTAATGGTGTTTGTATTCAAATAGATGAAGATTTTACGTTTACTTTTAAAGGAAAAGCATCTGTAAAGGAGAAAGTAGTTTTAGATGAAAAAAGTAAGTTATTAAGCGATAAATTACGATTAGATTTAAAAAATACAGAGATTTTAAAAAATGAAAACGAATCAAGTTCTGACGGAAACTCAAGCTTACTAAATATCTTTTTATTAGGTTTTGCGGGCGGATTATTAGCGCTTTTAACACCGTGTGTGTTTCCAATGATACCATTAACAGTTTCGTTTTTCACAAAGCAATCACAAAACAAAAAGAAAGGAATAACTAATGCCATTTTATACGGATTATTCATTGTAATCATATACATTTTATTAAGTATTCCGTTTCATTTTCTAGACAGTTTGGATCCAGAAATCTTAAATAATATCTCAACAAATGTTTGGTTAAATATTTTCTTTTTTGCCATTTTAGTGTTTTTTGCATTTTCATTTTTTGGATATTACGAAATAACTTTACCTGCATCATGGGGTAATAAATTAGATTCTGCATCTGGAATTGGAGGAATTATCGGAATCTTTTTTATGGCATTAACTCTAGCAATTGTCTCCTTTTCTTGTACCGGGCCCATTTTAGGTTCATTATTAGCAGGCTCATTAACATCGGATGGTGGCGCCATGCAATTAACTGCCGGAATGAGTGGTTTTGGGTTAGCGTTGGCTTTGCCTTTTGCTTTGTTTGCATTATTCCCTGGCTGGTTAAATTCATTACCAAAATCTGGCGGATGGCTAAATACCACAAAAGTTGTTTTAGGGTTTTTAGAATTGGCTTTTGCTTTTAAATTCTTATCAAATGCTGATTTGGTAGAACATTGGGGACTTTTAAAACGTGAACTATTTATCGGAATTTGGATTGTAATTTTTGTTGGATTGGCGTTGTATATTTTTGCTAAAATTAAATTTCCGCACGATTCTAAAATTAAAAAATTAAGCTTTTCTAGAGTTTCGTTTGGAGTTTTAGTAATTGCATTTGTGGTATATTTAATTCCGGGAACAATGAAAAACCCTACTTGGGATTTACGTTTATTAAGTGGTTTTCCACCTCCACAATTTTACAGCATTTACGAAACAGATACCGATTGTCCATTGGGATTAAATTGTTTTAAAGATTTTGATGAAGGATTACAATTTGCAACAAAAAACAACAAACCTATCTTATTAGATTTTACAGGTTGGGCATGTGTAAACTGTAGAAAAATGGAAGAAAATGTTTGGGTAGAAAACGACATTTTCACCACTATAAACGAAGACTATGTACTGATTTCTTTATATGTTGATGATAGAAAAGAATTGCCAGAAGATGCACAATTTAACTTTATAAAGAAAAACGGAAACCTTAAAAAAATTCAAACTATTGGTGATAAGTGGGCAACATTTCAAGCCATTAATTTTAAATCTGCTTCGCAACCTTATTATGTTTTAATGAGTCCAGATTTAGAAATTTTACATGCTGCACAACAATATACAGATAGAGACACCTATTACAATTGGTTAAAAGAAGGCTTAGAGAAATTCACAAAATCTTCTAAAAAATAATTTAGATAAAAATTGAATTCAGAATATTTGGTTACTTTTATAAAAAAGTAACCAAATAATGAAAACAAAACTCACATCTATTTTAATTTTTTTGTGTTTAACAATAACTTCTTATGCACAAAAAAGAACAATTCCTACAGACACAACCGTTGTAACAAATCATACAACAACAATTAATGGAAAAAAAATTAATTACACTGCTTATACGGGAACTCAACCTGTATGGGACAACGAAGGAAGTGCAAAAGCAACTTTATTTTACACGTATTATAAACGAACCAACAATGTAAATACAGCAAATAGACCTTTGCTAATTTCGTTTAATGGTGGTCCAGGTTCTGCATCCGTTTGGATGCATTTAGCATATACGGGGCCAAATGTTTTAAAAATTGATGACGAAGGTTATCCCATACAACCTTACGGATACAAAAGCAATCCGCATTCTGTTTTAGATGTTGCAGATATTGTTTTTGTAAATCCTGTAAATACTGGTTATTCAAGAATTGTAGAACGTGAAGGAAAAAAAGTTAATAAAGCAGATTTTTTTGGCGTAAATGCTGATGTTAGATATTTAGCAGAATGGATTACCACTTTTGTTTCTAGAAATAATCGTTGGTCATCACCAAAATATATTATTGGAGAAAGTTACGGAGGCACTAGAGTTTCTGGTTTAGCAGATGCTTTACAAAGTAACGAATGGATGTATTTAAACGGAGTTATTTTAGTTTCTCCTGCAGATTATGGAGCAAAAAATTCTGATAATGCTGTTGCTTCTTCAATTGATTTTCCATATTTCACTGCTGCCGCTTGGTATCACAAAATGTTATCTCCAGCTTTACAAAACAAAGATTTATTAGCCATTTTACCAGAATCCGAAGACTTTGCAATCAACACTTTAATGCCTGCAATTGCTAAAGGCGGATTTATAAGTGCAGCTGAAAAAAATCAGGTTGCAGAAAAAATGGCTTATTTCACCGGACTTTCTAAAAAAGTAATTTTACAGCACAATTTAGAAATTCCAAATAGTTTCTTTTGGAAAGAGTTATTAAGAAACAAAAACGGCAAAACCATCGGAAGGTTAGATTCTAGATACATGGGAATCGACAAAAAAGAAGCAGGAGATTCTCCAGATTACAACTCAGAATTAACTTCTTGGTTGCATTCTTTTACCCCGGCAATCAATTTGTACATTAAAGAACATTTAAATTTTAACACAGATGTAAAATACAATATGTTTGGACCTGTTCATCCTTGGGATTTTAGAAATAATAATACTCGTGAGGAATTGCGTAAAGCAATGGCTACAAATCCGTATTTAAACGTGTTATTTCAAGCAGGATATTACGATGGAGCAACAACCTATTTTAATACAAAATACACGATGTGGCAAGTTGATCCTAGCGGGAAATTAAAAGACAGAATGAGCTTTAAAGGATATAGAAGCGGACACATGATGTACTTACGAAAACCTGATTTAAAAGCTGCAAATGATGATATAAGAAACTTTATAAAAGCAAGTGCTTCTAACGGAAAGCCAGCAAAATATTAATTACTAAGTAAGCATAAAAAAAAAGCAGTTACAAAAGTAACTGCTTTTTTTTGTGAAATTTTATATAGCTTAATGCCTCATCATTCTTCTTCCTCTTCCTCTTGAGCTACTTTGTTGAGTTCCTAATGTATACGTTAAACTAACCATATAATAAGTTCCTAACACATCTTTAGTTGTTTCTTCAAAATAGTTATCAGAACTACTTCTAGAGAATCCAACGCTTTTGTTTAATAAATCTAATGCAGTTAACTTAATATTCATCGCTTTAGACTTTAAGAAGTTGTACGAAACTGAAGCATTCCAAATTGGCACGGTTTGATCTGTTCCAAAATTACTATCTGTATAAATATCGTATTTATATTGTGTGTTAAAGTTGAATGCTTTTGTAATATTCCAATCAGATTTTATGTAATATGATTGTTGAATATATTCTCTATTAGATGTTGTTCCAGAAAACGTAGTATTGTTTTTACTGATGTTTGCTCCAACAGCTAAATCTAAAAAGTCTTTCTTATTATTCTCTAACGTTACTCTAAAACTTGTGTTATTAGTATTGGTTTTATTGTTTATGGTATTAATTACAGATTGGTAATTACTTGTTGATACATTTACTCCTAAATTATAACGGATTCCTAATTGCTTTAGTCGATTTCCAAAATTTACGTCTGCACTAAAGTTATCTCTGTCTCCTAAGTTTACATAACTACTTGTTTTAACTCTTGTTGCAATATCTGTATCTTCTTTGTTTACAATTGCGTTGCTTGTACTATTATAACTTACATGTGCAAAGAAACTAAATCCTGTTGCAAAATTATAATTACCATACATTGCAAATAATGAGTGCTGATCTTCTGGAGTTAAATTTTGATTTCCTTTTCTGATAAATAAAGGATTGAAATTGTTTTCAACTGGAGAAACTTTACTTAAGCTAGGTAGATTTAAAGATTTACTATATCTAAGCATCACCCAACTTCCTCTTTTTGGACGATATCTAAATCTAAAAGATGGATTAAAACTTGAGTATTTTTTTTCGAAATTAGAAACGTTTGTCAAACCAAAATTTTGTGTTTGTTCTTGGAACTCTGATCCAATAGTTATGGACGTTTTTTCATTATTATATTTATAATCTAAACTACCATACGTAGTTCTTTTTTCTTCAAATAAATCTGCTGTAAAAGTAGAACTCGCGTTATTAGAACCGTTTAATGTTTGAGTTTGATCTGTGTATTCATCTTCATTATTCACTTTGATTCCACCACCAATTTCAATAAAATGATTGTCGTTTAAAGGCTCTGTATATTGCAACTCAAAATTAATATTTCTTCCTCTATTATTGCTTTTCTGAGTACTCAAAGAAACTTCATCCGTTTTTGACGCATCCGTATAATCTTTTGTATTTGTGTTTCCGCTATTATTATCGCTCTTATCAGAAGAAAAATCAAATTCTACCTCAAAACTACGTTTGCTTGTTTTGTTAAATCTTTTGATATAATCTAAATTTACACTAGCGCTGTTACTTTTATTATCGCTATTAGAAGTACCTGTATTTTCTAATTTTTTTGTATTGGGATCATTTGCCTCAAAAGCATCAAGTGTACTTGTACTACTTCCGTTTGTGCTACTAGAGTTTAATCTACCTCTAAGGGTTATTGTTCTTAAATCACTAGATCTATCTATATAGCTAAAGTTTGCTTTATTAGATTTGGTTTCACTATTACTATTAGAACTACTTTCAGAATATAATTTATCTGACCCAACAAATTCTGTTCTTTTAGAGAATACATTTCCTGATTCTGAGTTTACAGAATTGTAAAAATAATCGGCATTTAAGTTTTGTTTACTTTTTAACTCATATCCTAAATTAAAACCTGCAATACCTGTAGTAATAAAACCAGAAGAACTTCCTCCGCTTCCACCTCTACTAACTCTAAAACCTCCTCGGCCACCACCACCAAAAGACATAATTTCAGAAATATCAGAACCAGAACTGTTTACATTATTTGCTCTTGCAATAATAGAAACTTGCATTTTTGGAGAAAAACGGTTGTAGTTTAAACTCGTTAAATAACGTTCATCTGAACCATAACCTCCTTGAAACTTACCAAAAGCATTTACTTTTCTATCATCTTTTAAAGTAAGATTTATTACTTTAGAACGGTTTGTATCGTCCACTCCTGTAACTCTAGATTTATCACTTTTTTCATCGATCAACTCAATTTTCTTAATTGCATCTGCAGATAAGTTTTTTAAAGCAACAGAAGGATCTCCACTAAAAAACTCTTTTCCATCTACATACACTTTAGAAACATCTTCTCCTTGTGCTTTTACTTTTCCGTCTGCATCAACCTCTACACCAGGTAACTTTTTTAGTAAATCTTCTACGGTATCATCAACCCTAACTTTAAATGCTTTTGCATTAAAAGCCATTGTATCTTTTTTAATTGTAATTGGAATAACAGCAGAAACCACAACTTCATCTAAAGTATTGTCTAATTCTTTTAATATGATAGTCCCAAAATCTAAAGACTTCCCTGTAAAATCAATTTTCTTTTGATATACTTGATATCCCAATAAGTTAATTTGAAAAATTCTTTTCCCGTTAGATATTTCTACAACTTTAAAGTTTCCTTTAATGTCTGTGCTTGCATAACTAATTAAAGTAGAATCAGCTGCGTTAAGAACTGCTACAGAAGCAAATTCTAAAGGATTTTTTTCTTCATCTATAATTTTACCAGAAATACTCTGTGCAATTGCATTCGATGAAACTAATAATAAAGCGAATACTACTAGTTTTGTTGTAATTGATTTAATCATTATTTATTTATTGATTTGTTTGGTTTCTATTTATCAGAATAGCTTCTGCTAAGACCTTTGTTTTCTGTAAAGGTTTAATTGCAATTTTTTATTTTAATATTTCTTTAACATTTACCAACGTAAATACTTTCAAGTTTTCAATGCGTAAATGTATGGAGCTTAAATATATATCAACTTCTATTTAACATTATTTAACAAGATTTTAATATCCTAAAAAGTTCATAATTTTTTCTTATTTTTAAAAAAAGAAAAAAAATGCTAGTTAAAGTTTATGGTAGTGCCGTCTTTGGCATAGAAGCTACCACCATTACCGTTGAAGTAAATATTGATAAAGGAATTGGGTATCATTTGGTTGGATTGCCAGATAATGCTGTTAGAGAAAGCTCTTTTAGGATTTCTGCTGCACTGAAAAACAATAATTACAAGCTTCCTGGAAAGAAAATCATTATCAACATGGCACCCGCCGATATTAGAAAAGAAGGCGCTGCGTATGATTTAACCTTAGCTGTTGGAGTTTTAGCCGCTTCCGAACAAATAAAATCACCAAATATTGACGAGTATGTTATTATGGGCGAATTGTCTTTAGACGGAAGTTTACAACCTATAAAAGGTGCTTTGCCAATTGCCATAAAAGCCAGAGAAGAAGGTTTTAAATATTTTATTTTACCAAATGCAAATGCCAAAGAAGCAGCTATTGTAGATGATTTAGAAGTTTTAGGAGTGGAAAACATTATGGAGGTTATCAATCATTTTAATGGTGATGAAAAAATAGCACCAACAATTGTAGATACAAGAGCCGAATTTTATAAAAATATCGATTTCCCAGAGTTTGATTTTTCGGATGTAAAAGGACAAGAATCTATAAAACGTTGTATGGAAATTGCCGCTGCTGGCGGGCATAATATTATTCTTATTGGTCCGCCAGGATCTGGAAAAACCATGTTAGCAAAACGATTGCCTTCTATTTTACCACCAATGACGTTGCACGAAGCGTTGGAAACCACCAAAATTCATTCTGTAGTTGGTAAAACGAAGAACAACGGATTGTTATACCAACGTCCGTTTAGAAGTCCACACCACACCATTTCTGATGTTGCTTTGGTTGGTGGTGGACAATATCCGCAACCTGGAGAAATTTCTTTGTCTCATAACGGCGTTTTGTTTTTAGACGAATTACCTGAATTTAAACGTACTGTTTTAGAAGTCATGCGTCAACCGTTAGAAGATAGAGAAGTTACTATTTCTAGAGCAAAATTTACAGTTACCTATCCGAGTAGTTTTATGTTGGTGGCGAGTATGAATCCGAGTCCGTCTGGATATTTTAACGATCCAAATTCGCCAATGACCTCTTCTCCACAAGAAATGCAACGGTATTTAAGTAAAATTTCTGGACCTTTATTAGACCGAATTGATATTCATATAGAAGTAACTCCCGTTCCGTTTGAAAAATTGACAGAAGAACGCAAAGGAGAATCTTCTATTGAAATAAGAAAACGTGTAACGGCGGCAAGAGAAATCCAGTCTGAGCGTTTTACACCTTTTGAAAACTTGCATTACAATGCACAAATGAATGTAAAACAAATCAGAAAATATTGCAACCTTTCTGATGAAAGCATGTCTTTATTAAAAACAGCGATGGAAAAATTAAATTTATCAGCTAGAGCGTACGATCGTATCTTAAAAGTTGCGAGAACGATTGCAGATTTAGACAATTCTGATAACATTACTCCAACTCATATTGCAGAAGCCATACAATATAGAAGTTTAGATAGAGATGGTTGGTTGGGTTAATTTTTTCCTTGTTTTACTTTCCAGTAAATCACATTTTCTCTACTTACTCTTTCTAAAGTTTCTCTAAAAGGCGCACGTTTTCCTGATTTCATTAAATCTAAAATATCTTCCATTATTGATTTTGTAGTTGCAAAATAAGAATGACTTAAAAAACTCGTGTCCACTCCAGAAGCATCAATAGTTTCTACACCTTTTACAATTACAACTCCTTTTCCTGCATCACCAGCACGTTTACTTCCATGTACTTTTCTTGAAGCAATCAACGCTAAATCGTCTGAGGAAACATATAAGGTAATAGGTTTTGCTATTTTCTTTACCATTTGCGGCGCAATATCTCTTCTAAAAACATCTGCATCAATATCTGGAGCTGCCAAAATAACTTCTGTAATTTTATCTTTTAACTCCGGATTCTCATTCATCAATTCAATCAATGCTTTTGTCAACCCACGATTTCCCATACTGTGCGCAACCAAATAAATATCATCAGCTTCTGTTCGGGTTAAATAGTCTTTTAAGAAGTTTTTCATATTTAATCTTGCCCACTCAATATTTGCTTCATCAACAGTATAACCAGTTGTTGTACCTTGTGAAGGCCAACTGTAAAAAACAGGTTCTCCACTAAAACGTAAATCAAACGTAATTTGTGCAGTACGCATTGCTGCATCAGCAAACGACACATTATAACCGTGTACAAACAAAAAAGTGCTCTTTCCGTTTTTGGCAATTCTTGTTTTCATTTGATTGAAAAAAGCGTCTTTATCTTGCTTTTGCAAAGACTGCATCATGATGTGTTTTTTTGGATCCTCAGAAAATTCTAATCTCCAATACGAGGGCCTTTCTATTTCGCCTAATTTGTGTGTATACGGAATACTAACGATGGTTCTACCATATTGAATTTCTGCTCTTTTACCGCCAAATCGTTCGTTTAAATCACTGTCTTTTGTGTCATTTCTATCGGTTGCAAACGAAACAGGTATTTCGATATAATCTTTAGTGCCCGCTGTATTGGTAAGCGATCTAGTTACTACAGTTGTGGTTGTTATTTCTCTAAGACAAACACTAAAATTTTGAGTTTCTCTTTTATTATTTGGCAATACAACTTCTATTGCAAAATTGATGGCTTTAAATTGTTGAAACGCTTTATTTCCTTCTAACCAACTTAACGGATCTGTATTTCTTAACTCACTGTAACTATTAAACGTGTATCTAATTTCGTTGTTTAAAGAGATGATTAGTTTAAACGTTTTAATGTCAGATTCGTCTCCTTTTACAAAATCTAAAAAGACTTTGCTATAATCTGTTTTGTTGGTTAAACAGTTTTGCGAATTGTACGTTTTTATATTGTTAGTCAATTCAAAAACTACGGTATTGGTTTGCGCTTGCGAAACTGAAAATGTAATTAAAAATAGCAAAAGAAAGATACGTTTCATAATTCGTTGATTTTATTGATGTTATAAATATACAAAAAATGAGAAGGTAATAGAACTATTGTAAAATCAGTAAGTAAAAAACCTACTTCAACATACTTTTTACAATCTTTAAATGATGATTTGTATGTGTATCTAAAAAACGAACTACTCTAAACTTATTTGTGTTTCCAAACAAAGGATGTTTAAAATAGGCATTTTCATCCAAATCTTGAATTGCTTTTATGTGTTGTTTCGCTTCTGCTAACTGTATACTAATATCTGATTTTAAAATAACTTCTGGCGGTTTAACATATTTTGGGGCTTTGGCTTTTCCTCTTGGAAAAAAACCAAGCCTTAAAAATACTTTTCCTATAAACTTAAAATTATTTTCATACAACGTTGGATCTGATTTTTCCATACTTTTTACCACAGTATTGATTACTTTTAAACTATGGTCTAAATGCCAAGCAACACTCGCTTTTGAAACTTTCGTATTTGTGTCTTCGTACTTTGGAATATAACTTTCTAAAAGTGCTAATCTATTTTCTAAAATTTTAGTGTGTACTGTTTTCATTCTAAGTTTATTTTTTGAAAGGTACTGAAAAGTAATCATTGAGAAACATCTCGATACAAATTTGATGAAAAATCAAATTCACTCGATGTGACACTACTTTTTAAAAATTATATACCCCATGCGTTAAGGATAGAAACGGCATCCTTTTTATGCTGAACTCGATTCAGTATCTGTAATGATGAATTCAATTCCTTTTGTTAAGGAAAAGGTGCTGAAATAAATTCAGCATAAAAAGATATAGTGGATAGCCTGTTAAAACGCCCAAAAAGAAATTCTCTTTATTATTGTGAGATTCCTCCATCGTTTATTCTTCTCTCATTTCGGAATGACAGAAAACGAAAAAACCCTCACAAATAAGTGTAAGGGTTTTTAACTATTTTACAATCAAAAATGAGATTGCCACGTCATTACTTCCTCGCAATGACAGATATTTTAGTATCTATAATGTTCTGGCTTATAAGGACCATCTACAGTTACACCAATGTAACTTGCTTGATCTTCTCTTAACTCAGTTAGCTCAACACCAATTTTTGCCAAGTGTAATTTTGCTACTTTTTCATCTAAGTGTTTTGGTAACATATACACTTGGTTTTCGTAAGCGTCTTTATTTGTCCACAATTCAATTTGGGCCAAGGTTTGGTTTGTAAATGAATTAGACATTACAAAACTTGGATGACCGGTTGCACAACCTAAGTTTACCAAACGTCCTTCTGCTAAAATGATAATATCTTTTCCGTTGATATTGTATTTATCAACTTGTGGTTTGATGGTATCTTTTGTATTTCCGTGATTTTTATTTAACCAAGCCATGTCAATTTCATTATCAAAATGACCAATGTTACACACAATTACTTTGTCTTTCATTGCTTCGAAATGACGTCCTTGAATAATATCTTTGTTTCCTGTTGTTGTAATAATGATATCAGAATTTGCAACAACAGTTTCTAATTTCTTTACTTCAAATCCGTCCATTGCAGCTTGTAAAGCACAAATAGGATCAATTTCTGTAACCGTTACAATAGAACCTGCTCCTTTAAAAGACGCAGCTGTTCCTTTTCCAACATCACCATAACCACAAACGGTTACACGTTTTCCTGCTAACATAATATCGGTTGCTCTTCTAATGGCATCCACTGCAGATTCTTTACATCCGTATTTATTATCAAATTTAGATTTTGTAACCGAATCGTTTACGTTAATTGCTGGCATTGGCAGTGTTCCGTTTTTTACTCTTTCGTACAATCTATGAACACCAGTTGTAGTTTCTTCTGACAAACCATTGATTCCTGCAGCTAATTCTGGATATTTATCTAAAACCATGTTGGTTAAATCTCCACCATCATCTAAAATCATATTTAATGGCTTTCTATCTTCACCAAAAAACAATGTTTGTTCTATACACCAGTCAAATTCTTCTTCTGTCATATCTTTCCATGCGTACACAGCAGTTCCTGCAGCAGCAACTGCAGCAGCAGCCTGATCTTGTGTAGAAAAAATATTACAAGAACTCCACGTTACTTCTGCTCCTAAAGCCTGTAAAGTTTCAATTAAAACAGCAGTTTGAATTGTCATGTGTAAACATCCTGCAATTCTTGCTCCTTTTAAAGGTTGAGAGTTTTTGTATTCTTCTCTTAACGACATTAATCCTGGCATTTCTGCTTCTGCTAATTTAATTTCTTTTCTTCCCCAAGCCGCTAAAGAAATATCCTTAACTTTGTTTGGTACGTAAGCTGTTTTTGTACTCATATTAGTATATTTGTTTTATATCAAAATTTAGAACTGCAAAGTTACATAATAACTTTTAAAATTTATGCCTCTTTACAAAACGATAATTGTTAATAATGCTACTAAAGTATTGATTTGGAAGATAGAAGAAAGTTATGCAGATTTATCTGACGGAATTTCTTTAACATCAGCAAATCAAACGAGAGTTGATAGCATGAAATCTGAATTGCATCAAAGAGGATTTTTAAGCATTCGTCATTTATTAAAAGAAGTTGGTTTGGTTGATGCTGACTTAGTTTATGATGAATATGGAAAACCGCATCTAAAAAACGGAAGATTTATTTCTATTACACATTCATTTACGTTTTCTGGAATTATAATTTCTGATGTTCCTGTTGGAATTGATATTGAAATGCAACGCGA
Source organism: Polaribacter gochangensis (assembly GCF_046224025.1). Taxonomy (NCBI): domain Bacteria; kingdom Pseudomonadati; phylum Bacteroidota; class Flavobacteriia; order Flavobacteriales; family Flavobacteriaceae; genus Polaribacter; species Polaribacter gochangensis. The sequence goes on from NZ_JBJXRF010000001.1 coordinate 339,406, forward strand.
TAAAATTTTAAACATCGCACATAAATTTACACCTTTTCAAGAATATAAAACCATTGCAAATCATACTGCGTTGATTAGTAAATTAACCATTGTTTGGGGCGCAAAAGAAAGTTTGTATAAAATTTTTGGGAAGAAAAAACTTCGCTTTTTAGAACATATATACATCGAAGATTTTAAGTTTGAAGATGAAGCGACAAGTGGACAAATTGATTATAACGGAGAAACAAACACCTATCAAGTTCGCTTTTTAGAGTTTGAAAATTTTACCTGTGTCTATGCTTTCTAGGAGTTACAAAGAGACAAAGGCTCAAAGTGTCAGAGCTAAGTCTTTGCGAGTTTACAAAGCAATCTCTTATTTTAAAAACAGATTACTTTGTCATTCTTCCTCGTAAAGACGTATTTTTGAAATCTAATATGAACATTTACCAAAACATTGTATCAGCAAAAAAAGAAGGCAAAAAACTACTCGCGGTTTTAATTGACCCTGAAAAAATGAAACTTGAAAACGTTCCGTCCTTTTTTAAAAAAGTACATCAATCTATTGCTACACATATCTTTGTTGGCGGAAGTACCGATAGAAATAATCAAACAAAAAACCTTGTAATTGCAATAAAAAAAGCAACAAAACTTCCTGTTATTTTATTTCCTGGTGATGTAGATCAGATTACAAATAAGGCAGACGGAATCTTATTTTTAAGTTTACTTTCTGGTAGAAATCCTGAATATTTAATTGAACAACAGATACAAGCTGCGCCGATTTTACAAAAATCTGATTTAGAAATTATTCCGACTGGTTATCTTTTAATTAATGGAGGAAAAGAAACTGCTGTTCAAAAAATAAGCAATACAACACCCATTTCTCAAAATAACATTGATTTAATTATAAACACTTCTTTAGCTGGAGAATTTTCTGGAAAAAAATTGATGTATCTAGAAGCTGGTAGTGGTGCCACAGTGCCTGTGAACGCAACTATTATTAAGAAATGTAAGTCCCAACTAAACATTCCTTTACTTATTGGAGGCGGAATAAAAACAAAAACCCAATTAGAAACTGCTTTGAATGCTGGTGCAGATTTGGTTGTCATCGGAACAGCTTTTGAAAATGATGTTTCTTTTTTTAATGATTTGAAAAAACAATAAGTATTTTTACATCTTCATTATGGATCAAATTATTGACTTTTTCTTAGAACCCTACAAAACTGCAACTACACTTAATATTCTATTAGAATTTACTGCTGCATTCTTTGGTGTAATCAGTGTATTTTATGCTAAAAAAGAAAACATTTTAGTCTTTCCTACAGGAATAATTAGCACAGCTATCTATGTGTATCTGTTGTCTCAATGGAATTTATATGGCGATCTCATCATCAATGTATATTATACAATTATGAGCGTTTATGGTTGGTATATGTGGAGACAGTTTACAGATGATAAAAAAAATCATATTCCAATTTCTAGAACCAATACATCCGACAAACTAAAAGCTTTTGGTATTTTTGCATTTACTTCAATATTTGTAATTATTGTATATAGATATTATAATGTAATGCCAAATAATCTTGGTTTTACAGAAAGTATAAATTATGCTTCTGAGAAACTTATGTCAGGAAATTTGACTAATTTTAGAGAAGGAACACCTTATTTAGACACATTTACAACAGGAATCTTTTTTGCCGCAATGTGGTTAATGGCAAATAAAAAAATTGAACATTGGATTTTTTGGATTGCAGGTAACATCGTTTCAATTCCTTTATATTTTGTTAAAGGATACGGTTTTACTGGAATTCAATATACCATCTTTTTAATCTTAGCAATACAAGGATATACAGCATGGAAGAAAAGCTTAAACAGCAACCAGCAAACATTATAAAAGTTGTTTTATTTGGACCAGAATCTACAGGGAAAACAACTCTTTCTAAACAATTAGCACGTTATTATCACACCGTTTGGGCACCAGAATACGCAAGAGAATATTTGCAAAAAAAGTGGAATAACGAACGTAAAACTTGTGAAGCTGATGATTTGGTTCCGATTGCAATCGGGCAAATGAAATTGGAAAACAAGTTGGTTAAAAAAGCCGATCGTGTTTTAATTTGCGACACCGATTTATTAGAAACCAAAGTGTATTCTGAAGAATATTATGGCGGATTTGTAGATCCAATTTTAGACAAAGCAGCAAAAAATAATACCTACGATTTATATCTATTAACCTTTATAGATACGCCTTGGGAAGAAGACGATTTACGAGACAGACCAGGTTTACGAAGAGAAATGTTTGATGCTTTTGAAAACGCATTAAAAAAACACAATCGACCATATATTATGTTAGAAGGCAATAAAGAAACTCGTTTACAGAATGCTGTAAAAGCTATTGATGAACTTATTAAAAGTAGAAAAAATTTAAGTTCTTTTTCCTCTTCTTTAGAATGAAAAACTTGATTCACTAAAAAAAACTATATTTAACTTCTTTATTTAATTATCGCTATGAAAAAACATTTTAAACTTATTCTTTTCCTTTTTATAACGTGTAACTTATACTCTCAAAGCAATACTATATTTAAAACCTCTGGAAATGTGATTAAAAATAGTGTTTTGTCAATACCGGATGACTTTAAATTCATGGGAAAAGAAATCTCTAATGATTGGAAAAAAACTGGATATTATATTGGTGGAATTGTTGGATTAATTGCTGTTGATAAAATAACTACTAATTTTTTACACAATAATTTAGAGCCATATCTAAATTACGATTTACCAAATATTTCTTTTGTGAACTCGTCTTCAAGTCATCAATGGTTAGTTGGAGACAATGCTTATATGTCTTATCCTATTATTGGAAATTATGTATTTTCTTTTTTTTCAAATAGTGAAAGAGGTCAATATGCTTCTATTAATGCTTTAAAAGCTATACAATACTCAACTATAATTACACAATTAGGTTTAAAAACGGTTTTTGGAAGAAATAGACCACATAGACCTTTATCTTCACCTGCAACAGCACCTTGGACAAATGATAATTGGGATTTCTTTAATAAAAGAAAGGAGTATCTTTTTTCTAGTGCAGAGGCTTCTGCATTCCCTTCTTTACATACTACCGCATATTTTGCTATTGCTAAAGTTTTTCAAATGGAATATGATAATTATTGGATACCCTATGGGTTTATGTCTGTAATTTATCTTTCAGAAATGAAAAAACATAATCATTGGGTAAGTGATTTGGTAGTTGGTGGAATTGTTGGAACGTTAATAGGAAAGTCTATTGTTTTAAGTAGTTGGAAAAGAAGAAATATTAATGGACAAATACAAAAGGAGAAAAGCATATCATTTAATATTGTTCCTCAATACTCATCAGAATTTACAGGATTACATATAGTAGGAACTTTTTAAAAAAACATTTTGAATTCTATAGAGCTAATAAAAGAACTCCATTTTAAAGCAACTAGAAGTTCTGGTGCTGGCGGACAACATGTAAACAAAGTGTCTTCTAAAATTGAATTGTTTTTTGACCTAGAAAACTCAGCCCAATTTTCTGAAGAAGAAAAAAGTTTACTACTTAAAAACTTAGCAACACGACTTACAAAAGAAAACATCCTAATCCTAACTTGTGATGAAAGTAGAAGTCAACATAAAAATAAAGAGATGGCAATTCAACGTTTTTTAGCCATTATTACACAAGGATTAATCATTCCAAAAAAGCGAAAACCTACAAAACCAAGCAAGGCTTCTGTTAGAAGAAAAGCAGAAAATAAAAAGAAAATTTCTGTAAAAAAAGCGTTGCGTAAAAAACCAGGATTAGAGTAAATAAAATCGCAATTCATAATTCATAATTCATAATTCATAATTATATTTGCAGCGTTCTCATAAAGGGGTGCTTTTACAGTTATCAGTGAACAGTTATCAGTAAGTAGTTTTTCAAACTTTCAACCTTTTAACTTTTTAACTTTCAACTTACAAAAAGGCTGAGATCATACCCATTGAACCTAGAACAGGTAATGCTGTTTAGGAAAATTCGAACTAAACTAAATGGATTAGTTGTCCGTTCGAGCGGAGTCGAGAACTACAAAACCTCTCGACTCCGCTCGAGGTGACATTACAAACTAAAAGTTTAGTAAGTTCAACAATTAATTATTCACTATTAATCACAAGAATAATTACCTCTTTTTATTCGTTTTAAAATTTTTTAAAATGAAAAAAATTACCATTTTTTTGTTCTTGTTTACAAGCACGCTTGTAAACTCCCAGAGTTTTACAATTTTTGGAAAAATTATTGATGAAAACAAAGATCCTTTAGTTGGCGCTTCTGTTTTTATCAAAAATGCTAACAAAGGAACTTCCTCTGATTTTGATGGAAAGTACCAACTAAAAGTTTCTACTGGAACACATGAAGTTGAAGTCCGATTTATTGGTTACAAATCAATCTCTAAAACGGTAACAATTACAAATCAAAATGTGATTGTAAATTTTGATTTACAACCAGAAGAGAATGTGTTAGATGAAGTGTTGGTTTCTGCGGTTCGTGTAAAAGCAAACTCGCCCGTTACGCATTCTAACTTGTCAAAAAAAGAAATCGCAAAACGTAATTTAGGGCAAGACATTCCTATTTTACTAAACTATTTACCTTCTGTTGTAACTTCTTCGGATGCTGGTGCTGGTGTTGGTTATACGTACATTAATGTGCGTGGTTCAAATGCAGAACGTGTTAATGTGACCATCAACGGAATTCCGTATAATGATGCCGAAAGTCAAGGAACTTTTTGGGTAAATCTAGGAGATTTTGCTTCTTCTACACAAAGTTTACAACTACAACGTGGCGTTGGAACATCAACAAACGGAACAGCAGCATTTGGTGCGAGTTTAAATATTTTAACAGATGTGATTTCCGAAAAATCTTTTGCAGAAATTTCCAATTCATTTGGATCTTACAACACCAAAAAGCATACCGTGAAATTTAGCACCGGAAAAATAAATAAGCATGTTGAAATTGCGGGGCGTTTGTCAAAAATTTATTCTGATGGTTATATTGATAGGGCTTTTACAGATTTAAAATCCTACTTTTTGCAAGCATCTTATGTAGATGATAATACCTTGATTAAAGCAATTACTTTTGGTGGTAAAGAAAAAACCTATCAAGCTTGGGCAGGTATTGATGCTACGCAATTAGCAGCCGATAGAAGACAAAATCCGTACACCTACGAAAACGAAATTGACGATTATCAACAAGATCATTATCAATTGCATTGGAATGAAAAAATCACCGAAAATTGGTCAACAAATATTGGGTTGAACTACACAAAAGGACAAGGGTATTTTGAACAATACAAAGCCGATAAAGATCCTGCAGATTATGCAAATTTAGTGGTTGCAACAAACAACGGAAAAACAGATGTTATTGTTCGTCGTTGGTTAGACAATAAATTTTATGTAGCAAATTTTAACGCTACTTATAAAGAAGAAGAAGTAGAAATTATCTCAGGATTTTCTTACAGCAACTATTCTAACAAACATTTCGGAGAAGTAATTTGGGCAAAAGAATTTGCTCCAACTGCAAATATAAGAGATCATTATTACGATAGCTATTCTACAAAAAATGACTTTAGCATCTTCTCTAAAGCTACATTTAAAGTTGGTGATAAAATGAGCTTTTATACAGATTTACAATACAGAAATGTGGCTTTTAAAACCAAGGGTTTAACTTCGGATAGAAATCCGATAGCTGTTGATGAAAATTTTAGTTTTTTCAACCCAAAATTTGGTGCGACCTATCAATTAAATGACAATCAGCATTTGTATTTTTCTTTTGCTGTTGCCAATAAAGAACCAAATAGAAATGATTTTGAAAACGGAATTACAACTCCAGAAAATTTAAACGATTACGAGTTAGGTTGGCGTTTAAAAAACGAGTCGGTTACGTTAAATACCAATGTATACTATATGTTGTATAAAAATCAATTGGTGTTAACTGGTGCTATTGATGGCGTTGGTGCTCCGGTTAGAGCAACAAGCGGAAAAAGTTACCGTTTAGGGTTGGAAATTGATGCAACTATTAAAATCTCAAATCAATTTAGGATTAGACCAAATATTGCTTTTAGCAATAACAAAAACACTAATTTTGTTTCATCAATTCACGGAAATTTAGAAGATTTAGGAAATACAGATATTTCGTTTTCGCCATCCGTTGTTGCAGGAAATGCATTGGTGTTTTCTCCTTTAGAGAATTTACAATTTTCGTTTTTATCTAAATATGTTGGCAAACAATATATGAGTAATTTAAATAGCAAAGTCTCTTCAAATGATGTTTTAGAAAGTTACTTTACTTCGGATGTTAATTTTACTTATGTTTTAAAACCAAAAAGCATTTTTAGTGAAGTTGTTTTTTCAGGATTGATAAACAATATCTTTAATAAAGAATATGTAGATAGAGGTTATTATTATACCTATGATGATACTTGGTCTACACCAAACCAAACCACAACATTAGATGGCGCAGGATATTATCCGCAAGCAACACGTAACTTTTTAGTTGGAGTTACATTAAAATTTTAGGGAGAATTCTTATTTAAAAAGAAACAAAAAACCCGATGTGTTTATGCTGAATTTATTTCAGTAACACATCGGGTTTTTTAAATTTAAATTTTTGTTTACGCTTCTGAGCTCATTTTTCCTGTTGCGCAACTTACATACGATTTTGCTTTGTGTAAAAAAGTATTTACGTCGCCAATTTCTGGATATCCCATTTTAGCTAACTTCTCTTTTACTGCAGAAATTACATCGCTTTTTGTGGTAACTTCTACAAAAGATTCGTCTACATTTACGTTGAGGTCTGTAACTCCATCAACAGTTAAAATTCCTTTTTTAATTGTAGCGGCACAGCCACCACATTTTAAATTTTCTATATAAATTTTTGTTTCCATTATTTTTCTATGTTTAAACCTTTAGCAGACCAAGCTCTAAAACCTCCTAAAAGATTATACACTTTTGTAAATCCTGCTTCTTTATAGATTTTTGCAGATTTCGCACTTCTACCTCCAGAAGCACAATACAATAAAACTGGTTTCGATTTATCTAATCCTTCGAAGGCTTTTTCTTTAAAATCTGCCGCCATATAATCAATCAGTATTGCATTTTTTATATATCCTTCTTTAAACTCTGCTGGAGTTCTAACATCAATTAATTGTACTCCTTTTTGGGAAATAAGTTGTTGAAATTCTTCAACATTTACATCTACAACTATTGCTTCTTTTTTTTCTTGACTTTTACAAGAAAGGAATCCTAGAAACAAACAAACTACGATAATTTTTTTCATTTTTTTTATTTTAATGTTGTTGGACAAACAGTTTCTGTTCTTATAATTCCGGTTTTTTTAATTGCTTTATATCCGCCTGCGACATCAATAACATTATGGACTCCTCTTGCTTTTAAAATAGATGAAGCAATTACAGAACGATAACCACCAGCACAATGTACATAAAAGTTTCTGTCTGTTGGGAATTCGTTAATATGACTATTTAAGTAATCTAATGGTGTACTTGGAACATCTAAAATATGCTCGTTTGTATATTCTCCAGGTTTACGAACATCAAAAACAGGAACATTATTTTCGTTTATTTCATTTTCTAAAGTTTCGGCTGAAACAGATGTTAAGGTGTCCACTTCTTTTCCAGCATTTTTCCAGGCGGAGAAACTTCCGTCTAAATATCCTAATGTATTGTCAAAACCAACACGAGAGAGTCTAATAATTACTTCTTCTTCTCGCCCTTTAGGAGCAACAATTAAAATAGGTTGTTCTATATCTTTAATTAAAGCGCCAACCCAAGGAGCAAAACCACCATCAATTCCTATAAAAATTGAACGCGGAATAAATCCTTTTATAAATTCTGATTGATGACGCACATCTAAAATTAACGCATCCGTTTCGTTGGCTATTCTTTCAAAATCTTCAACAGAAAGTGCCGTGGTTCCTTTGGTAATAATTTCATCAATATGTTGATAACCTTCTTTGTTTAATTGTACGTTTAAAGGAAAATACGCTGGCGGAGGCAATAATCCATCCGTAACTTCTTTGACGAATTCTTCTTTGGTCATATCAGCTCTTAGGGCATAATTGGTTTCTTTTTGATTGCCAATGGTACCAACAGTTTCTTTACTTAAGTTTTTACCACAAGCAGAACCTGCTCCATGCGCTGGATACACAATAACCTCATCAGCTAAAGGCATAATTTTAGTACGTAGGCTATCAAACAAAAATCCAGCTAAATCTTCTTCTGTTAAAACACCTGTTTTTTGTGCTAAATCTGGTCTTCCAACATCCCCTAGAAATAAGGTATCTCCACTAAACAACGCATAATCTTTTCCGTTTTTATCTCTTAATAAATACGAAGTACTTTCCATAGTGTGCCCTGGAGTATGAAGTGCAATAATGGTGATATCACCAATTTTAAATTCTTCATTATCTTTTGCAATATATGCTTCGTAATTCGTTTCTGCATTTGGACCAAAAACAATTTTTGCGCCTGTATTCTTTGCAAGCGTCACATGTCCGCTTACAAAGTCTGCATGAAAATGTGTTTCAAAAATATATTTAATTTTTGCATTGTCTTTTTTTGCTCTTTCCATATATGGAGAAACTTCTCTTAATGGATCTATAATTGCAACTTCTCCGTTACTTTCTACATAATACGCACCTTGCGCTAAACAACCTGTATAAATTTGTTCAACTCTCATAATTTACTTTCCTCTTTATTTATAGGTATGATGAATATATTCAGCATATTTTATTTGATGTTCTCTATCGCCTGTTTTATAAAACTTTACTGCTGTAAAAATGTTCATAAAAAAGTGATTGATGTCTATACTATTTAAGATTCCTGCTCTAAACAACGTGTCTCTAACTGGTCCTTTTACACCAGCAAAATAAACGGTAATTCCTTTTTTCTTGTAAAACTGAATACGTTCTATTAACATTTCTACTCCAGTACTGTCAATTCTATTGATACTTTCTGCATCGATGACAATCAATTTTAATGCCTCGCCTTTTTTCTCTGCCAAATCGTCTAAATTATCTCTAAAATAACTTGCATTTGCAAAGAATAATTGTGCATCAAAACGAATTACTAAAACATCTTCTTCTATAATTACATTTTTAAATCGTTCGCTATTTTTATAAAAATCTGAATCTGGAACTGCTCCTAAAACTGCAATATAAGGTTTAGAAGTTCTAAAAATTAAGATGATTATTGACATTCCTACTCCAACAAAAATTCCGTATTCAATTCCTAAAAAGAGTGTTGCCAAAAAGGTTGTTAGCAATAAAGAGAAATCTAATTTATTGGTTTTCAATAAATAAATAGCATCTTTTACTTTTACCAAACCAAAAACCGCTACAATAATAATTGCGGCTAAAACTGTTTTAGGTAAAAAATAAAAAATTGGGGTTAAAAACAATAAGGTGATGACAACCATCGCTACTGAAATTAAAGCAGACATTCCGGTTGTTCCTCCCGATTCTTGATTAATTGCCGAACGTGAAAAACTGGATGCTGTTGGATATGCTTTAAATAATGAGCCAGCCATGTTTCCTAAGCCTAAAGCAATTAACTCTTGATTTGGACGTATTCTATATTCGTCTTGTTTTGCTTCTAATGATTTTCCGATAGAAATGGTTTCTAAAAAACCAACTAACACCAAGGTTAAAGCAATTGGTAGTAATTCTTTAATCTGTTGAAAATCTATTTCTGGAATGCTAAATGACGGTAATCCTGAAGGCACTTCTCTAATGATATCAACATCAGACAAACTCTTTCCAAAATATTTTATTGCTAGTATTCCGAAGATGACAACAATTAGTGCATTCGGAATTTTTTTATTTATTTTTCGAAGTGATAAAATAATGATGATGGCAACAAATCCTAGAATTGTAGTATGCATATTAAAAGATGAGATATTATTCCAAACATCTTTTATTACATGTTGTATTTGATTGCTTCTAACAAAATCGACTCCAAATAAATTTCTAAATTGATTAAAGCCAATAATTAGTGCTGCTGCAGATGTAAAACCTGTGATAACTGGTTTCGATAAGAAATTAACAATAAATCCTAAGCGAAAAACGCCCATCAAAAACTGAATTGCTCCAACAACCAAAGCCAATAAAATTGCTATTGCAATATAACTATCAGAACCTACTAAAGCCAATGTTGAAACTCCTGCTGCAACGATTAATGAGTCCATTGCAACTGGACCAATTGCTACTTGTCTAGAAGATCCAAAAATAGCATACATTGCTTGTGGAACTAACGCTGCATACAAACCATAAATTGGTGGCAAACCTGCAATTAAAGCATACGCAATTCCTTGTGGGATTAAAATAATTCCCACAGTAATTCCAGCTATAAAATCTCCTTTGAACCTAGAGGTTGTATAGTTTGGTAACCATTCTAATATGGGTATTATTTTTTTAATTTTCATTTAAAACAACTCTCCTTGATTGATACCTTTTTGTTTTCCAAGATGATTGTAGGCCGCTTCTGTTACTTCTCTTCCTCTTGGTGTTCTCATGATAAATCCTTCTTGAATTAAAAATGGCTCGTATACTTCTTCAATTGTTTCTGCATTTTCTCCAACTGCAGTTGCCAATGTAGAAATTCCTACTGGTCCACCTTTAAATTTATCGATTAAGGTTGTTAGTATTTTTGTATCCATTTCATCCAAACCAAAAGCATCTACACGCAATGCTTTTAACGCATATTGTGCTATTTCAATAGTAATTTTACCGTCTCCTTTGATTTGTGCAAAATCTCTAACTCTTCGTAACAGCGCATTGGCTATTCTTGGTGTTCCCCTACTTCTACCAGCAATTTCTATTGCAGCTTCCATAGAAATAGGAACTTTCAATATTTCTGCACTACGCTGAACGATCGTTGTTAATAATTCTTTTTTATAATAATTTAAACGGCTACTAATTCCGAAACGAGCTCGCATTGGAGATGTTAACAAACCAGAACGTGTTGTTGCACCAATTAATGTAAAAGGCTCTAAATTGATTTGAACGGTTCTGGCATTTGGACCAGATTCAATCATAATATCAATTTTATAATCTTCCATCGCAGAATACAAATACTCTTCTACAATCGGACTTAAACGATGAATTTCATCAATAAATAAGACATCTCTCTCATCAAGATTGGTTAGCAAACCTGCTAAATCTCCTGGTTTGTCTAAAACAGGGCCAGAAGTAACTTTAATTCCTACATTTAATTCATTTGCTAAAATGTGCGCTAAGGTTGTTTTCCCTAAACCTGGTGGTCCGTGAAATAAGGTATGATCTAAAGCTTCATCTCTTTGATTTGCAGCTTCTACAAATATTTTAAGATTCTCAATTGCTTGATCTTGCCCTGTAAAATCGTCGAATGATAATGGACGTAATTTTTTTTCTACATCCAGTTCTTCATTTGAAAGATTTGTGTTTTCAGGATTTAAGTTTTCATTCATACGTACAAAGATAACTGAATTTAAATTTTCATTAAGCAATAAATGTTACACGAAATCTATCCCTTTTATGAAAACTCTAATATACAAAAAAGCCTTTCCAATTTGGAAAGGCTTTTTAATTTTTATAATTCTTAAGAAGGATCTTCTCCGTCTTTTAATGGTACAGTTTGTAACACAAAGTCTTCTCCATGTGTATATTCTCCATTTTCATCAACCTTACTGTAATCGTATGGCCAACGGTGTACTTCTGGAATTTTACCTGGCCAGTTTCCGTGAATAGCTTCTACCGGTGTAGTCCATTCTAATGTGTTTGCTTTCCAAGGGTTTTGTGTTGCTTTTTTTCCTCTATAAATAGAGATAAAGAAGTTTGCTAAGAAAATTATTTGTGCTAAACCTCCTAAGATTGCAAATAATGTAATTACAACATTTACATCCGCAACGTCGTCAAACATTGGAAAACTTGTATTGGTATAATATCTTCTTGGTAAACCTGCTAATCCAATAAAGTGCATTGGGAAGAATACTCCGTACGCAGCAATAATTGTGATCCAAAAGTGCCAATAACCTAATACTTTATTCATCATTTTACCATACATTTTTGGGAACCAGTGATACACACCAGCAAACATTCCGAAGATTGCAGACACACCCATTACTAAGTGAAAGTGAGCAACAACAAAATACGTATCGTGAACATTAATATCTAATGCAGAATCTCCTAAAACCAATCCTGTTAAACCTCCAGTAACGAATGTAGAAACTAATCCGATAGAAAATAACATGGCGGGATTTAATTGGAGATTACCTTTCCATAAAGTGGTAATCCAGTTAAAGGCTTTTACAGCTGATGGAATTGCAATTAATAGCGTTGTAAAAGTAAATACCGATCCTAAGAAAGGATTCATTCCTGAAATAAACATGTGGTGACCCCAAACAATTGTTGATAAAAATGCAATGGCTAAAATTGATCCAATCATTGCTCGATAACCAAAGATTGGTTTTCGTGAATTAATTGCAATAACCTCAGATACTATACCCATTGCTGGTAAAATAACAATATATACTTCTGGGTGTCCTAAGAACCAGAATAAGTGTTCAAATAAAACTGGCGAACCTCCTTGATAATGTAAAACTTCTCCACTGATAAAAATATCTGACAAAAAAAATGAAGTTCCAAAACTTCTATCCATAATTAATAAAAGTGCAGCAGATAATAATACTGGGAAAGAAACGACTCCAATAATAGCAGTTACAAAGAATGCCCACATTGTTAATGGCAATCTTGTCATTTTCATTCCTTTAGTTCTCAGGTTAAATATGGTTACGATATAGTTTAAAGATCCAATTAAAGAAGATGCAATAAATATAGCCATCGATGTTAACCATAATGTCATTCCTAATCCAGAACCTGGAATTGCTTGTGGCAATGCACTTAAAGGAGGATAAATTGTCCAACCTGCAGAAGCTGGTCCAGCTTCAACAAATAAAGAAACAACCATAATAACACTAGAAATAAAGAACAACCAATAAGAAATCATGTTTAAAAAACCTGATGCCATATCTCTAGCTCCAATTTGTAATGGAATTAATAAATTAGAGAATGTACCACTTAAACCAGCTGTTAATACAAAGAAAACCATTATTGTACCATGAATTGTAACTAAAGCTAGATACATATCTGGGTCCATTACTCCATCTGTTTGATTACTTCCTAAGAAAGCTTCAATAATTGTAAATGATTTTTCTGGCCATGCAATTTGCAAACGAAATAACATTGACATAAACACTCCAATAACTCCCATAAAAATACCAGTTATTAAAAACTGCTTAGAAATCATTTTGTGATCTTGACTAAAAATATATTTAGTTACAAATGTTTCTTTATGATGATGCTCTGACATATCTTATTTTTTATTATCTACTTTAAAATATCTTATTTAATAACTTCTGCTAAAGTTGGTTGTTGTGCAATCCACTTATTAAAAGCTTCTTCTTCTTCAACAACTATTTTCATTTGCATATTAAAGTGTGATGCTCCACAAATTTTATTACATAACAATATGAAATCAAACTCGTATGGATCTTCACCTTTTGCTTTTCTAATTTTATTAATATCTGCCGTTTTAGCAACAACTTCAGATTGTTCTCTCATTTCTTCTGTAGTAAACTTTGGCGTAAATCCAAACTCAGTAACCATTCCTGGAACACAGTTCATCTGCGCTCTAAAGTGAGGCATGTATGCAGAGTGTAATACATCTTGAGAACGGAATTTAAAAATTACTTTACGGCCTTTTGGTAAGTGTAATTCGGTAACTTTTTTATCGTCTTGTGCATTTAGGTCTGTCATATCAACACCCATTGTGTTAACCCCTTTAATGTAATTTACATTTCCTCTACCCAGTGCATTATCTTCACCTGCATAACGCGCTTCCCATTGAAACTGTTTTGCATACACTTCTATAATTAATGGATCTTCAGCATCTGATAAATCCATAATATTATTCCATTGCCATAATCCGTAACCAATTAAAACAACTAAAACCACTGCTGGTGTAATTGTCCAGATTGCTTCTAATTTATGACTATCTGCATAAAATAATGCTTTCTTACCTTCTTTTCCTCTGTATTTATAAGCAAAATAGAATAATAAAAATTGCATTATAAATTGAACGATTCCAATTAAAATAAAAGTGATATTGAATAAGTTATCATCGTGTTCTCCTTCGATAGAAGCAGATTCTGGCAACATCAATACATTCATAAAGATTAAGCAATAAATCATCATTGCGTATAAGAAAGCTGTAAACCAAAGAAATAATTTCCCTTGTGTGTCATTATCTTTGTCTGTAGCAATTACTGATCTAAAATTTAAAATTCTAGTGATTTGCCAAAAGCTTACACCTATTGCAACAGCTATAAAAATATAAAATAAAGCTAGCATATTATTTTGTCTTAATTATTTAATTATTAATGATGATTTTCTTCTCCTTCGTGTTCAATATTGTAATAATGGAAATGTTCACTTTCATGTAAAAATGGATTTCCTTTTGGTAAAGGTGCCGCTTTTGCAAATGAGCTAAAAGTAACAAATATAAATAGTCCAATAAAAAATGCTAAAGCACTTAATTCTGGGATACCAATAAACCATTGATCTCCAACTGTTGCTGGCATAATCATTATAAACACATCTAAATAATGCCCAGCTAAGATTACCAATCCACCAATAACAACAAACCAAGATTTACTTTTAAAATCACTATTGATTAACAACAATACAGGGAATACAAAGTTCATAACTACCATTGATAAAAACGGTAATTTATATTCATTAAATCTTGCAATGAAATACACTGTTTCTTCTGACATATCAGCATACCAAATTAGCATAAACTGAGCAAACCATAGATAGGTCCAAAACACACTAAAACCAAACATGTATTTAGCTAAATCGTGTAAATGACTATCATTTACAAAAGGCAAATGACCTTTAGAGCGTAAATAAATTGTTACAAATGCAATAACTGTTAAAGCACTTACTAATAGAGTTGCTAAAACATACCATCCAAATAATGTAGAAAACCAGTGTGGATCTAATCCCATTATCCAATCCCAAGACATCATAGATTCAGTAATCATAAAGAATACTAAAAATACAACAGATGCGTGGTAGTTTTTCTTATATATTTTATTTCCATCATTTGCAGTATCTTCTGCAATAGACCATTTTCTAGATAAAAAACGGTATGCATTCCATCCTAACAAGTAAACAACACTTCTAATAGTCCAACCTGGAATATTTAACCACCATTTTTTACCATCAACGATAGCATCGTAATTTAGACTTGAAGGGTCAAAGGTTCCATCAGCCATCCATACAAATAAATGATTTAAATGTCCAGCTGAAGTCATAACTAGTACAAACATTAAAATACTTGCTGGAACTATATTAGCAGTAATGGCTTCCATTACTCTAAAAAGAACAATAGACCAACCTGCTTGTGCGACTCTTTGGATTGCATAAAATGCCAATACAAGTAATGTTATTCCTAAAAAGAAAAACAATGCTACATAACTTGCAGCCCAAGGTTTGTTTTGTAATGCATGTAATACATGTTCTGCATGCTCATCATCTGCGTGTTCAGAAGCTGTAGTATTATTGTCGTGAGAATCTGCTACTGGAGCATGTGTTGCTGTAGTTACTCCATGGCTATCATGTTGACTTGCTATAATTTCTTTAGCCTCTTCAACCGTTTTTGGTGCAGTTAAAAAGCTATATCCAACACCCAAAGCTCCAATAATCATTAAAGCAATTGAGAATGTTTTTAATTTACCTGAGAATTGATACATATCTTTTAATTCTATCTTTTAAAGACTTAGTTTAATAAATCGTTTCTTAGTTTTTCTACATAGTGAACAACTTGCCAACGTTCTTTTACTGTTAATTGAGATGCGTGAGACCCCATTAAGTTTCTACCATACATAATTACATGATAAATACTTCCTTCAGTAATTGCTCTATCTTTGTAATTTGGCACACCGTTAAATTTTTCTCTCTGTGCTAAAACACCGTTTCCATCTCCTTTTGTACCATGACAGGTAGCACAGTAAATAGCATACATTTTTTTTCCATTTGCCATGATTTCTTCATTAACATCTAATGGAGATTTTAATTCATTTAAAGCAGTATCATATCCTTCAGTAGTATTAGGATAATCATAAGGAACTTGTCCTCTTGCGATTGTTCCATCAACCGGTTTTAAATTAGAACCATTAATGTTGTCATTTAACCCGTTTGCTCCATTTGGCTCATAAGGAACTGCTACATACATATCTGGCATGTATTGTACACTTCTAGTGCGTTTATCTCCACAAGATACCACAGATACTAATGCTACTAAAGCGAAAATTATTTTTGTAAAATTCTTCATCGTCTCTTTAATTAGTGCTTTTCTACTACGTTTATTTCTACAGCTCCAGTCTCTTTTAATAATGTTGTTAATTCTTCTTCATTATTGTGAACAGGAATTTCCATTAAAAAATGATCATCTGTAGTCCTTGGATCAGGGTTTTCTGCTACTTTAAATGGCCAAATTCTACTTCTCATATAAAAAGTAATCACCATTAAGTGGGCTGCAAAAAAAACTGTTAATTCAAACATAATTGGCACAAATGCTGGCATGTTTAACCACCAAGAAAAATTTGGCTTTCCTCCAATATCTTGAGGCCAATCTTGGATCATCATGTAGTTTGTCATCCAAATAGCAATACCCAAACCTGTAATTCCATACATAAATGCAGTAATTGCTAAACGTGTTGGTGCTAAGCCCATTGCTTTGTCTAGTCCGTGAACAGGAAAAGGACAAAATACTTCTTCGATATGATGATTTGCTGTTTTTACTTTCTTAACGGCGTCAAGAACAACTTCATCATCATTATAAAATGCGTGTATAACTTTATTACTCATGATTTCCGTCTCTTAATTTTTTATAATTCTCTCCTGAAGATTTCAAGATTGTTTTTACCTCTGCTTGTGCAATTACAGGGAAAGTTCTAGCGTATAATAAGAACAACACAAAGAAGAATCCTATAGTTCCAATAAAGATACCGACATCAACAAATGTTGGTTCAAAACGCCACCAAGTTGATGGTAAATGTCCTTTACTTAATACAATTGCGATGATATCAAAACGCTCAAACCACATTCCAATATTAATTGCAATAGATATAATGAAAGACCAAATAAAGCTTCTTCTTACCTTTTTAATCCATAACAATTGTGGAATTAATATGTTAAAGATAATCAATGACCAAAACGCCCAAGCATATGGTCCAGTTGCAGCTCCAACAGACAAATAAGTATAGTTTTCATATGGAGAACCTGTGTACCAAGCAATAAAGAATTCTGTAGCATAAGCTACAGCTACAATTCCTCCTGTTAAGATAATTACAATATTCATATACTCCACATGCAAACGAGTAATGTAGTTCTCTAAATTTGTTACTTTACGCATTATTCCCAATAAGGTTTGTACCATTGCAAACCCTGAAAAGATTGCTCCAGCTACGAAATACGGTGGGAAAATTGTTGAGTGCCATCCTGGATTGATTGATGTTGCAAAGTCCATCGATACAATAGTGTGTACAGAAAGTACTAAAGGAGTTGCCAAACCTGCAAGTACTAGAGACACTTCCTCAAAACGTTGCCAATCTTTTGCTCTTCCAGACCATCCGAATGATAATAAAGCGTAAATTTTCTTTTGAAAAGGTTTTACTGCTCTATCTCTAATCATTGCAAAATCTGGCAATAAACCTGTCCACCAGAAAACTAATGATACAGATAAATACGTAGATATTGCAAATACATCCCAAAGTAATGGGGAATTAAAGTTTACCCATAATGATCCAAATTGGTTAGGAGTTGGTAATACCCAATACCCGTTCCAAGGTCTTCCCATGTGAATAATTGGAAATAATCCTGCTTGGAAAACAGCAAAAATTGTCATTGCTTCTGCAGAACGGTTTATAGCCATTCTCCATTTTTGACGGAATAATAGTAGTACAGCTGAGATTAATGTACCGGCATGACCAATACCAACCCACCATACAAAGTTTGTAATATCCCAAGCCCATCCAATGTTCTTGTTCAATCCCCAAACTCCAATTCCGGTTCCTACAGTATAAAAAATACATCCAAATCCCCATAACATTGCTGCTAAAGAAATATAAAATGCTATATACCAATTTTTATTTGCCTTTCCTTCAATAGGTCTTGCAATATCTTCAGTAATATCGTGGTAACTTTTGTTACCTAATATTAATGGTTCCCTAATGGGTGCTTCGTAATGAGACATCTTCTATATCTTAATTTTTAATTACGCTTCGTTTGTATTATTAACCTTCACCTGATAAACCACATTTGGTTTTGTACCAATATAATCTAACACATGGAAAGCTCTTTTGTCTTCTTTTAATTGTGCTACAGTATCTTCAGGATTGTTTATATCTCCAAAGACCATTGCCCCTGTTGTACAAGCTGATGAACATGCTGTAGAAAATTCATCTTTATTAATTTTTCTACCTTCTTTTTTTGCTTTTAAAATCGTTGCTTGTGTCATTTGAATACACATAGAACATTTTTCCATAACTCCTCTAGAACGAACTACTACATCTGGGTTTAACACCATTTTACCATATTCATCATTCATGTTAAAATCAAATTCGTTGTTGTTACTGTAATTAAACCAGTTAAAACGACGTACTCTATATGGGCAGTTATTTGCACAATATCTTGTACCAACACAACGGTTATATGCCATTTGATTTTGACCTTGACGTCCGTGAGAAGTTGCCGCAACAGGACAAACAGTTTCACACGGTGCTTGGTTACAATGTTGACACATCATTGGTTGAAAAGCAACTGTTGGATTTTCTGCTTCTGTTTCTATGCTTGAGAATAAATCTCCCCCACTTAATTCAAGAACTTTCTCTGCATATTGTCTTTCTAAATCTTTAGTTGCAATGTTTGGGTACTTTTTAGAAAACTCTTCTATTGTTATTTTTCCTTCTTTAGAACCTGTTTCTCTTACTTCAGAAGAATAATATCTATCAATACGCAACCAGTGCATATCTCTACCAATTCTTACTTCGTTTTTACCAACAACTGGAACATTGTTTTCTGCGTGACATGCAACCACACAAGCTCCACAACCTGTACAAGATGTAAGGTCGATTGATAAATTAAAATGATGCCCTACACTTCTATCATGTTTGTCCCAAAGATCAACAGAATTTGCTTCTATTTCTTTATGATTTAATGATGCTGTAGCGGGTTTGTTCCAAGTATGTTTTGGATCTAAAGAATGATCATTTACTTGCGCTAAAGTAGCTTGTTTTAAAATGTCATGTCTTCCTGCAATTGTTTTTTGTACTTGTGTACAAGCAAACTTATGTGTTCCACTAGCTTTTTCTATAGAAACATCTGTCTGTATATGATTTGAATTGAAGTAAAAAGGAAATGCATTTACTCCAACTACCATTGCATCTTTTAAATTTTGAGTTCTTCCATATCCTAAGGCTAATCCAATAGAACCTTTTGCTTGTCCTGGTTGAATCATCACTGGAATATTTGAAATCGTTACTCCATTAACAGTAATGTTTGCATACTGTCCGTTAATTGCTCCATTATCTTGCACAGGGTTAGAAAAACCTAATTCTCTAGCATCTGGCATAGACATGGTAATGTAGTTGTCCCAAGCTGCTCTTGTTAATGGATCTGGCAATTCTTGTAACCATGGGTTGTTTGCTTGTTTTCCATCACCTAAAGCGATTGATGTAAACAAGTTTAATTCCATACTAGAAGATTTTGTTACTTTATTTAAGCTAGAAGCAGCTGCCGCAGTGTCCACAAATTTTGCAGAAACTGATTTTGAACCAGCTTTTTTAAATGTTCCATTATGCAATGCTTGATTCCAAGATTGTCCGTCTAATATATTTGAAGCCCAAAAAGCTTTTAAATAATCATAATAAGAAGTTGCGTTTCCAGACCATTTTAATACTACATCTTGTAATTGACGAGAATTAAATAATGGTTGAATGGTTGGTTGAATTAAACTATATACTCCTGCTGTTAAACTAACATCTCCCCAAGACTCTAAGAAATGAGACATTGGTAATGCAAATTCAGTTACACTTGCCGTTTCATCAAATTGCTCTGATAATGCAACCGATAATTTTAATTTTCCAATTTGTTCAGCAAATTCATTCCCATTGGCTAAAGAGTAAACAGGATTTACATTATGAGTAATTAATCCTTTTACTTTACCAGATTTCATATCTGCAACTAACTGAGCAACATCAGCATCGTTTCCTTGTCTGATATTATTAGTTGTAGCAGCATCCATCACTTTACTTTGCAATGCAATATTAATTGCCATTGCAATTATTTGAGCATTTTTATCATTTAAACCAGTAACTACAACTCCGTTAGCCCCAGCTTTCTTTAGCTGATTTGCCGCCTTTTTTATTTCAGCATCAACAGGTGTTGCTTTCGAAGTCAAATTAGAACTAGTTACTTCGTTGTATAAATTGATTAAAGCAAAAACTTGTTCAGAAGGTTTTAAAATAACTCTTTTGTCTGCATTTGCTCCAGTTAATGTCATGTTAGACTCAAACTGAATATGACGAGACATGTTCCCTTCGGCTGGTTTTCTACCTGCTGTATAACTTTTATCGTAACCACCTTGCCAATCTCCTAAGAAATCTGCTCCAACAGAAACAATAACTTTTGCAATATCAAAATGATAAGTAGGCAATGAGCGTGTTCCGTAAAATGCCTCAAATGCATCTAAAGCTCCAGATTCTGAAATTGCATCATACACAACATGTTTTACATTTGGAAATGCAGTTGTAAATTCTGAAATAATTTTTTCTGTAGAAGGGCTAGCTAATGATCCAGTCAAAAGAACAACAGTTTCATTTGCTGTTTTTAAATCATATAATTTTTTAGCTATTTGACTGTCTGCATCATCCCACGTTAAAAAAGACTCTTTGTTTTGTGGTTCTTTTAATCGTAATTGACCATCATATAAAGACAGTACTGAAGCTTGAACACGTGCATTTGTTGTTCCGTTTGCCTCTTTGTTTGGCATCACTAAAATAGGGCGTCCTTCTCTAGTTTTTACTAAAATATTTGCGAAGTCGTAACCATCTGCAATTGTTGTTGCATACCAATCTGCAACACCCACTGTAATATCATCTGGTTTTACTACATAAGGGATCGATTTTCTAACAGGTCCTTCACAGGCAGCTAAAGAAGCTGCTGCAGTTGAAAATCCTACATATTTCAAGAAATCTCTTCTAGATGTAGATGACGCTTCTAATGTTTCCTTATCTCCTAAAAATTCATCCGTTGGAATTTCTTCTACAAATTCATTTTTACTTAGCGTTTCAACAATAGAACCTTCTTTAAGTTCCTCAACACTTTGCCAGTATTTTTTGTTTGAAGCCATGTATATATTTGTTTTTTACTTTCTAATTATTAATAATGACACTTACCACATTCTTTTCCCCCTAATTGAGCAACTGTAACAGACTCAACACCATACTTTTTAGATAACTGTTCGTGGATTTTAGTATAATATGCATTTCCTTTTAAATCTACTTTAGTCTCTTTATGACAATCTATACACCAACCCATCGTTAACGGAGAGAACTGATATACTTCATCCATAGTCTCAACAGGACCATGACATGTTTGACATTTTTGATTCCCAACGGTTACGTGTTGAGAGTGATTGAAATATGCAAAATCTGGCAGATTATGCACTCTTACCCATTTAATAGGCTGTGTTTCTCCAGTATAAGACAAGTTATCTGCATCCCATCCAGCTGCTTTATATAATTTTTGTATTTCAGCATCTAACTCAGCTTTTCCGAAGCCCATAGATTCAATTTTAGTATCTTCTGCTACTTCTGAAATGTTTTTATGACAATTCATACAAACATTTACTGATGGAATTCCAGATGTTTTACTATGTTTTGCTGAAGAATGACAGTATTGGCAATCTATCTTATTATCTCCGGCGTGTATTGTATGTGAAAATGCAATTGGCTGAATTGGTTGATATCCTTCGTCAACTCCTATTTGAAATAAGGTACCAAACAAAACATATGCTGTAGTTAAGGCTAAGAAAATTGTAAGCAATACATGTAAAAATGTATTTCTTTTAAATCCTATCCATAAATCTTGAATGTTTCCTGCTAAACCTGGAGTTTTTGGTGCCCCTTTTAATTCACTAATCACTTTTAACAAGCTAGAAATAATTAAAATTCCAACTACAATAATTGCTATTAAAATTCTAGTCAACCAAGGTGAAGCCTCCTTTTCAGCAGCAACAACAGTTCCCACAGCTGTAGCTCCAGCTTTCTTAGGATCACCTACCGTTGTATAATAAATAATATCTTCAATATTTTTATCACTTAACTGAGGAAAAGGTGTCATTGGAGAACCATTGTACTCATCAAAAATTGCTATTGCATCTGCATCTCCAGATGCTCTTAAAGCATTGTTATCTTTAATCCAAGACTTTAACCAATCTGCCTCTCTTCTCTCTTCAATCCCTCCTAAAGCTGGTCCTACGAACTTTTTATCAAGCTTATGACATGAAGAACATAATGATTTAAACAACTTTCTCCCTTCTGATTGCCTCTCTGCATCAACTCCGTCTTGAGCTTGCAAAGAAAATGTCATTAAAAAAAATAAAAGGAAAGTGAAACTTTTTAATAGTAATCTGCTTAATTGACTGTGATTTTCCACACTTTTCATATTATAAAATATAAATTTTCTATCTAGTTTGGTGCTTATATTAAATTCAAAACCTAAATAAAATAGATCTTTGAACAGCTCCACAAAAGTAGCATTTATCTCCAAATTTTGAAATGCTAATATAATGTTAATTCATAATTTATATCCATTCTAAATAAAGTTGAATACTAAACTTGTATGAAACAAGTTGTTACTTTTGTAAAAAAGTTTTAAAATGATGAATATGAAATCAGTTTTTGTGTGTTTTTTATTTACAATTATTCTTGGGATAACAAACATAAATGGACAAACAACAACAAGTAACGAAGTAAAATCACTTATTAAAAAGAAAATTGAATACAATAAAAAAAATGGCTATGGCTTTAGAATCCAACTAGATAGCGGACCAGAAACCGTTATAAAAACTACCCAAAGTAAATTTAGATTAGAACACCCAACAATTAAAACATATATTTTATTTGAATCTCCTGAATGGAAGGTTCAAATTGGAGATTATAAAACAAGGCTAGAGGCTGATAAAGTTTTGAATAAAATTAAAATGAAATTTCCTTCGGCAATTATTGTCCCTAGATAAAAATATCAAAAAAAAAGGAGCGAAAATTCGCTCCTTTTTTTTATGCTTATAATTGATTTTTATTTCAATTTTTTCTTAACCGCTACTTCATGGTAAGCTTCAATAATGTCGCCAACTTTAATATCATTGTAGCCTTTTATCTGAATACCACAATCATATCCTTTAGCAACTTCTTTTACATCATCTTTAAATCGTTTCAATGCCTCTAAAGTTCCAGAATGAACCACGATACCTTCTCTAATAACCCTAATCATTGAGTTTCTTAGTATTTTACCAGACATCACCATACAACCCGCAATGTTACCAACTTTAGAGATTTTATACACCTCTCTAATTTCAACATTTCCAGTAATTTCTTCTTTCATATCTGGAGAAAGCATTCCTTCCATCGCATCTTTAAGATCATTAATAGCATCATAAATAATTGAGTAGTTTCTAATATCTACCTCTTCTTTATCTGCAATAACTCTTGCATTTACTTGTGGACGAACGTTAAACCCGATTACAATTGCATCAGATGCTGATGCTAATAATACGTCAGATTCTGTAATTGCTCCAACTCCTTTATGAATAATATTTACTTGAATCTCATCTGTAGATAATTTCTGAAATGAATCCGTTAATGCTTCTACAGAACCATCTACATCTCCTTTTAAAATGATGTTTAATTCTTTAAAGTCTCCTAACGCAATTCTTCTTCCGATTTCATCAAGTGTTAATGTTTTCTGAGTTCTCACAGATTGTTCTCTTTGTAATTGAGATCGTTTAGATGCAATTTGTTTTGCTTCTCTTTCATCTTCAAATACATTGAATTTATCTCCAGCTTGTGGAGCGCCATCTAAACCTAATATGGATACTGGAGTTGATGGCCCAGCTTCTGTTAAGTTGGTTCCTTTATCATCGAACATTGCTTTTACCTTACCGCTGTTTTTACCAGCTAGCATGTAATCTCCGATTTTTAAAGTTCCGGCTTGTACTAAAATTGTAGTAACATAACCTCTTCCTTTATCTAATAAAGCTTCAACAACTGCTCCGGTGGCTAATTTATTCGGATTTGCTTTTAATTCTAAGACCTCAGCTTCAAGCAATACTTTTTCTAATAATTCTGGAATTCCTTCTCCGGTTTTAGCAGAAATATCTTGTGATTGAATATTTCCTCCCCATTCTTCTATTAATAAATTCATCGCAGATAATTGTGTTTTTACATTATCTGGATTGGCATTTGGTTTATCAATTTTATTGATTGCAAATATGATTGGAACTCCCGCTGCTTGCGCATGAGAAATTGCCTCTTTAGTTTGCGGCATCACATCATCATCAGCTGCAACTACAATAATTACTAAATCTGTAACTTGAGCTCCACGAGCACGCATTGCCGTAAAGGCTTCGTGACCAGGAGTATCTAAAAATGCAATTTTTTGATCTCCAACCTTTACAGAATATGCACCAATATGTTGTGTAATTCCTCCTGACTCTCCTTCAATAACATTTGCTTTTCTAATATAATCTAATAAAGATGTTTTACCGTGATCTACGTGACCCATAACCGTAATAATTGGCGCACGAGTTTCTAAATCCTCTGGTTTATCTTCTATTTCAACTACAGCTTCTTCTACTTCTGCACCAACAAATTCTACTTTGTAATTAAACTCTTCAGCAACAATTACTAATGTTTCAGCATCTAAACGCTGATTCATCGTTACCATCATTCCTAAAGACATACATGCCGAAATGATATCAGTAACAGGAACATCCATCATGGTTGCAACTTCACTTACGGTAACAAATTCTGTTGCCTTTAAAATTTTATTTTCTGCAGCAGCTAATTCTTGATCTACTTCTGATTGTTGTCTGTGTTGATCTCTTTTATCTCTACGGTATTTTGCTCCTTTTCCTTTGCTAGATTTTCCTTGAAGTCTCTCTAAGGTTTCACGCACTTGCTTTTGAACCTCTGCCTCTGTTGGTTCTTCTTTTTTTACAGCTGGTCTTGCTGGTCCTCTTCCTTTAAATCCGCCTCTGCTGTTTCCACCAGTAGCTCTTCCAGGGTTGTTTCTAGCATTATTTGCTGGCTTAACAATTCTTTTTCTTTTCTTTTTGTCAGCAGCAGCATTTTTAGAAGCTGGCTTAGTTTCTGGCTTCTTCTTTTTAGGCTTTTCGAATTGCTTTAAATCAATTTTTTGACCTGTAATTCTTGGACCGTCTAATTTTTTATATTGTGTGGTAAGTTTTTCTGCATTTTCTGCAGTAATTTCCTCTACCACCTCGGGAGTAACCTCTGCTTTTACAACCTTTTTAGTTTCTTTAACTTTTACGTTCTCTGCTACTTTTAGCTTTTCTTCAGCCTTTACTTTGGCTACAGCTTTTGGCTTCTCCTCTTTCTTAACTTTCTTCTCAACAGGCTTTTCTTCTTTTACCGCTTGCTTTTCAACTTGTTTTTCGACAGGTTTTTCTACTTCTACCTTAGGTTGTTTTTTAGCAACAGGCTGATTGATATCAATCTTACCGACTGTCTTAACCTCTACCTTTTCAGCTTTTGCTTTTAAAATTTCTTTTTTAGCTTCTTCTTCTAAACGCTTTTTCTCTAGTTTAGCTTCTAGCTCTAATCTAATGGCTTCTTTTTCCTTTCTTTTTTCTTCTCCAACTTCTTTAGAAGCTGCCTTTTTAGTTTTATCTGTTTGAAAACCATCAAGTAGAACTTGATATACATCCCCAGATATTTTAGTAGTAGGACGCGCATCTATTTCGTGTCCATTTTTTGATAAATGTTCTACCGCTCTATCTAGAGAAATATTTAATTCTCTTAAAACTTTATTAAGCCTCATTGTTTTGCCTTCAGCCATATATTTTTACTATTTTGCTTTTAAAGAAAATACACTTTATACAATGTATAGTTATATTCTCAGAATAATTTATGATTTTAAGATTAACACATACATATTAATCTTCAAATTCGTCTTTTAATATTTGTTGAACCTCTAGAATTGTTTCCTCTTCTAAATCTGTTCTTTTCAACAATTCTGCTACGTCTTTTTCCAAGACGCTTCTTGCAGTGTCTAATCCTATTTTTTTCAATTCGTCAATTACCCATCCTTCGATTTCATCACCAAATTCTGTTAATTCAACATCTTCATCCTCTATTCCTTCTCGTTGTACATCAATTTCATATCCTGTTAATTGGCTTGCTAATCTAATATTTACACCACCTTTACCAATTGCTTTAGAAACTTCTTCTGGTTTTAAAAACACATTTACACGTCCTTTTTTACCATCTATTACTTCTTCTGCGGGTTTAATTTCCATTGAAACAATTTTTGCTGGACTTAATGCTCTGGCAATGTATAATTGTTCGTTTTTTGTATAATTGATTACGTCAATATTTTCATTTCCTAATTCACGTACAATTCCATGAATACGAGATCCTTTCATTCCAACACACGCTCCAACTGGGTCAATTCTATCATCATAAGAATCTACAGCTACTTTTGCTTTTTCTCCAGGAATTCTTGCAACACCTTCAATAGTAATCAAACCGTCGAAAACTTCTGGAATTTCTTGTTCAAATAGCTTTACTAAGAAGTTTGGTGAAGTTCTTGATAAAATAATTGCTGGTTTTGTTCCTCTTAATTCTACCGTCTTAATAACACCTCTAACTGAATCTCCTTTTCTAAAAAAGTCTGAACGAATTTGTTCGCTTTTAGGCAATACCAATTCATTACCTTCATCATCTAGTAAAATTACTGCATTATGACGAATATGATGCACTTCTGCACTATAAATTTCTCCTTCTAAATCTTTAAACTGCTTAAAGATGTTTGTACTATCGTGTTCTTGAATCTTAGAAATTAAATTCTGACGCAAAGCTAAGATAGCTCTTCTTCCTAAATCAATTAATTTTACTTCTTCAGATACATCTTCGCCAATTTCAAAATCAGGCTCAATTTTTCTTGCCTCCGCTAATTCAATCTCCTCATTATCGTCTTCTGACATTCCATCTGCAACAACAACCCTATTTCTCCAAATTTCTAAATCTCCTTTATCTGGATTAATAATAATATCAAAATTATCATCTGATCCAAATTTACGCTTCAATGCAGCTCTAAAAACTTCTTCTAAAATAGACATCAATGTTACTCTGTCTATGCTCTTATTGTCTTTAAATTCTGAAAATGAATCAATTAAATCTATATTTTCCATTCAACTCTTTTATTAAAAAATTATCTTCACTTTTGCTTCAACTATATCCGAATAAGCTATTGTTTCTGTTTTTTCAACAGTAACTTTCCCTTTACCTATTGGTTTTGGCTCTCTTGCTTTCCAAGATATTATGATATTATCTTTATTTACTTCTGTTAAAGTTCCTTCTACCTTTTTATCAATCATTTTAACAGTTATAATTCTGTTAAGGTTTTTAATGTATTGCCTTTTAACCTTTAAAGGCTCTGCAATATCAGGAGAAGTAACTTCTAACGCAAAATCGTCTACTTCTCTATCTAAGTTCCCCTCAATACTTCTATTAATTCTTATACATTCACTTAAAGAAACGCCTTGATCACCATCAATCACAATCTGAATTTTGTTCCCTGGTAAAAAAAACAATTCAATCAAATACAAAGATTGGTTTTCTTCCAACGCTTCCTCTAATAAATCTTGAATCTTTTTTTTATTCATTTTTGGTATAAAAAGAGGGGCTTATAGCCCCCTTCATTCTTCTTTTACGTTATTTTTGCTGCAAATATACTAACTTATTCATAAATACCCAAATAGCTTAGAGTTAAATATTTTTTTTGTACATTTGTGAACCTCCTGTAACTTTTTTTTTAAAATTTTTCAACTATGAAAAAAATTCTAGTTCCTATAGATTTTTCTGTACAGTCTGAGTATGCGATGAAATTAGCTTCAAAAATTGCAAATGAAACAGAAATAGAAGTACACCTCTTACATTTACTAGAACTTCCTAAAGGCCATGTAGACATGGGTTCTGGGAGTAATTTTGGCATACCTCAAAGCATGTTTTACATTCAAAAGACACAAGAGAAAATTATTAAAATTAAAAAAGATTTTTTTAGTTCTGACACTAAAGTCAAGTATGCAATTCGCTTTGACAAACCTTCTGAAGGCATTTTAAAATTTAACTCAAAAATAAATGCCGACCTTATTCTAATGGGATCAAAAGAAATAAGCATTTTTGATGAATTATTAATTGGCTCAAATATTAAAAGAACTGTTAGAAACGCTAACACACCTGTTTTAGTGGTCAAGAACGACCCTAAAGAATTTAATGTAAAAGAATTGGTTTTCACATCTAATTTTAATGAAGAAGACAGAAAATCTTTTGAGGTTTTATTAGATTTTTCTAAAAAGTTTAAAAGCAAAATTCATCTATTAAATGTTAATACAATGAATCGCTTTAAAAGCACTAAAAAATCAAAACAAAAAATGGAGACTTTTTTAAGTTCATACCAAAACTTAGAACATTCTATCAATGTATATGATGATGATTCTATAGAAAACGGGATCTTAAACTTTTCTAAAGAAATAAATGCCGATTTAATAGCACTTTCCACTCATGAAAGCAGTGGTATCTTTAGACTTTTTAACAGAAGCATCAGTAAAAGTCTTTCTAAAAAATCTTTAAAACCAGTGTTTACTTTCTTTATCTAGGTTACAAAAAAGCATAAAAAGCAAAAACCTCACTATAAATAGTGAGGTTTTTTGTTGGCCTACAAGGACTCGAACCTTGAATGTCGGTACCAAAAACCGGTGTGTTGCCAATTACACCATAGGCCAATTGCGGGTGCAAATTTAATTCAAACTTTTAATATTGCAAATGTTTTTTTAGTTTTTTTATTTTTAACAGTTTTTTATCACAGTAAATTGCTAGTTGCCACGTTTTAACAACCTAAATTTACTTATAATTTAGTAAATTCGCCACACATATTTAAATTTAATGATGACACAATCTACTTACGAAAAATGGAATACAATTGCCGGATGGTTTGTATTTGCCATTGCCCTAATAACTTACACACTAACATTAGAACCAACAGTGAGTGCTTGGGATTGTGGAGAATATATCTCTACAGCTGTAAAATTAGAAGTTGGTCATCCACCAGGAGCGCCATTGTTTCAGATGCTGGGAGCTTTTTTTGCTATGTTTACGAGTGAATTAGACGGAATTGCAAAAATGGTCAATTTTATGTCTGCCTTGGCGAGTGCATTTACCATCTTATTTATGTTTTGGACCATTACCAATTTGGCTAAAAAAATGACAAAAGATGAAGGTGACTCATCATTATCTAGTGTGATTGCTATTCTTGGATCTGGAGTTGTTGGAGCTTTAGCTTATACTTTTTCAGATAGTTTTTGGTTTAGTGCTGTTGAAGGAGAAGTATATGCAATGTCGTCATTCTTAATGGCAATTTTATTTTGGCTTGGTTTAAAGTGGGAAAATGAAATGCATTTACCAAGAGGAAATAGATGGTTACTACTTATTAGTTTTGTGGTTGGATTATCGTTTGGTGTTCACATCTTATCATTATTGGTGATCCCTGCAATTGTAATGTTGTATTTCTTTAAAACATATCATACTATAACTATAAAAACTACTGCAGTTGCAACAGTAATCTCTGTTGTTATTTTAGCGTTTGTCTTTAAGTTTTTATTTCCGTACACATTACAATTTTTCAGTTCAACAGAAATATTCTTTGTAAACACCATCGGATTACCCTTTAATTCTGGAAGTATTATTGCCGCAATCATTTTAATTGCTGTGTTTTATTACGGTATAAAATACACACGTAAAAAGAACAAAGTAAACTTAAACACGCTAATCTTATCAATACTGTTTATTATGATGGGATTCTCATCTTGGTTAATGTTGCCAATTAGAGCTAACGCAAACACTACAATTAACGAGAACAATCCGTCTAGTGCAAGAGAATTATTAGCGTATTATAATAGAGAACAATATGGCGATGCCAATGTTTTTTACGACACCTATTATTCTATCAAATACAATACAGACGATTTAGATAAAAACAACCCGTATGTAGATGGAAAACCAAAATATGAAAAAGATTTAAAGAATAAAAAATATGTTATTGTAAATAAATACAAAAACACAGACCCTAATTATTCTTCAAGACACAAAGGGTTTATTCCAAGAATGGTAGATCCAGATCGAGAAGCCAATTACAAAGCAATTGTTGGCATTCCAGCAAATTCTAAAAGACGACCAACTTTTTCTGAGAACATTCATTTTATGCTGAGTTTTCAATTTGGCTATATGTATGGACGCTATTTTATGTGGAATTTTGCCGGACGACAAAATGATAAACAAGGGCAATTAGATATTTTTAATGGAAATTGGATTAGCGGAATTGATTTTATTGATGAAGCAAGATTGGGTTCTCAGCAAAATTTACCAGACGACGTAAAAGATAATAAAGGAAGAAATAAATACTACTTTTTACCTTTAATTTTAGGAATTATAGGATTGTTGTATCAAGTAAAATTTGATAAGAAAAATTTCTATTCCTTATTTTTATTCTTTGTTTTTACAGGATTTGCAGTAATTTTCTATACAAATCCAAAATCATTTGAAGTTAGAGAACGAG
Organism: Polaribacter gochangensis; assembly: GCF_046224025.1. Lineage (NCBI taxonomy): Bacteria > Pseudomonadati > Bacteroidota > Flavobacteriia > Flavobacteriales > Flavobacteriaceae > Polaribacter > Polaribacter gochangensis. The sequence goes on from NZ_JBJXRF010000001.1 coordinate 370,406, forward strand.
ATTATGCCATTGTTGGCTCCTTTTACATTTTTGCCATTTGGATTGGTTTTGGGGTTTTTGCCTTGTATCAATATTTAAAACATTTAGGAAACAAAAAAACCATTGCAATTGCCGTTTCTGTAATTTCATTATTGGCAGTTCCTACTTTAATGGCATCCGAAAACTGGGACGATCACGACAGATCCAATCGCTTTACAACGCGTTTAAATGCACAAGCGTATTTAGAATCTACAGACCCATATGCAATTATGTTTACCATTGGCGATAATGATACGTTTCCGCTTTGGTACATGCAAGAAGTTGAAGGAATTCGAAGAGATGTAAAACTAGTAAACACCAGCTTATTTGCAACCGATTGGTACATAGATCAAATGAAAAGAGCAACCTATGAAGCGCCACCAATTCCTTCGCAATTAACACACGACAAGTACAAAACTGGCTCTTTAGATGTTGCCTATCATTTACCACATCCACAGTTTAAAGATTCAGTTATCGGAATAAAAGATTTTATGAGATGGATAGCAAGCGATAATGATGTTACGTATTATATCAATGAAGAAGACAGATTAAAAACATATCCAACAAACAGAATTAGAATTCCCGTTAACAAAGAAAATGCGTTAAAAAGTGGAATTGTAGCTGCAAAAGATGCAGATAAAATGGTTGATTTTATCGACATTACTATTGATGAAAGAGGCTTGTCTAAAAACCGAATTTTAATGTTAGACATCTTAGCAAATTTTGATTGGAAACAACCTATTTACTTTACAGGTGGCGCAAATGAAGACGGAGAATATATTTGGTTAAAAGATTATTTACAGTTAGACGGAATGGCTTTTAAATTGGTTCCTATTAAAACACCAATGATTGAAGTTGATGCTGCTGGAAATAAAATTAGAGAGCGAACCATGTTTGATATGGGACGCATCGATTCTGAAAAAATGTACAACAATATTCAGAAATTAGAATGGAGAAATATCAATAGCGGTAAAATTTATATTGACGAACAAACACGTAAAAATGCCATCTCATTGCGTAATAATATGCTGCGTTTGGCAGAAACTTTTGCAGATGAAAACAACTTTGAAAAAGCAGAAGAAATTCTAGATTTATCTCTAGAAAAAATGCCAATTGAAGAGTTTGATCATTATAGTATTGCTTTAGGCTATCCAGAGATTTATTATCAAATTGGAAAACCAGAAAAAGCTAGGAAAACAGTTGACACTTTGATTAAAATACTACAACAGAAACTACTTTGGTATAGCACTTATGATCTTAAATACAGTAATGTGATTATTGAAGAATTACAAAATGTGCTGTTGATGTACAAAAGAGGTGTTTTAGAACAAGTGATAACAAGTGATAGAGACACTGTTTATGCTAAAAAACTACAACAAGACTTTATGGATTCTATGAATTTATTTGACCATTTGATGGAAGAATAAGAAGCCAACTTATGAAATTGTATCTTACAAAAACGCCCCGTATAATTCAACAGATTTTCAAGAATTATACGTGGCGTTTTTCTTCGGATAAAAAAGAAATTTACCTCACTTTTGATGATGGTCCAACTCCTATAATAACCGAATTTGTTTTATCTGAATTAAAAAAACACAATGCAAAAGCTACTTTTTTTTGTATTGGAAAAAATATAAAAAAGCATCCTGAAGTTTTCAAAAAAATTATATCCGAAAAACATACTATTGGCAACCACACTCAAAATCATCTAAATGGTTGGAAGCATAAAAAAAACAACTACTTAGAAAATGTTTTAGAAGTTGAAAAAACTTTGAAAGTTTCTAACTTTGAACCTTTGAACCTTAATTTATTTCGCCCTCCTTATGGTAAAATAAAAAGAAGTCAAACAAAAAAATTACGAAGCTTAGGTTTTAAGATTATTCTGTGGGATGTGTTGAGTGCAGATTTTGACACTTCTATCTCCAAAAAGAAATGCTTAGAAAACGTATTAAAAAACACTACAAACGGAAGCATTATTGTTTTTCATGACAGCGTAAAAGCGTCAGAAAAACTAACATACGTTTTACCAAAAGTATTGAAATATTATACTGAAAAAGGATTTGTTTTTAAAGCTATTGCTTAAACATATTGTTGTACCAAACCAATTAGAGTGTTTGCATCTTGTTCACCCGTTTGACGCCATTTCATTTCGCCATTTTTATAAATCATAAAAGTTGGATTTCCTTTAACACGCAAAGTGTCAGCAAGAATTTCGTTCTTTTTTATATCAATCTTAATCACTTTAGCTTTATCGCCAAGAGCAGCTGCAACATCTTTTAATGTATCAAGGTTATTTTCCTCGTCGTTCCAATCAAAATAAAAGTCTATTAAAACGGGCTTTTTTACATTAATTAACTCACCAAATTTTGTCATAATCTATAAGTTTTTAGGAGGAAAAACATACTAGTTACCTATTTGTTAGTTTACAAATATAACATTTTTGATTAAATCTACTGATTATCAAGGATTTTTCAACACTCTCAAAAAAGATTTGCTATCAAAAACACAATCAATATTAATAATTTCAACTATTAATAAACAAATTTTAACCTCCTGTAAAGGATCATTTGGTCATCCTTCACTAACAACAAAAGTAATAGTGCTGTCTTTATAAATTTCTAATGCAATCTAAACTTAAAAACGCATAAGTTTTTGTAGATTTATAACTTCAATATTTTTACAATGTCAGAACAAAAAAGAGTTTTTTTAGTTGATGCTTATGCATTAATTTTCCGTGGATATTATGCGTTTATCAAAAACCCAAGAATCAATAGCAAAGGTTTAGATACTTCTGCAATTATGGGTTTTATGAATTCATTATTAGATGTTATAAAACGCGAACGACCAGATAAACTGGCGGTTTGTTTTGACAAAGGCGGAAGTGTTGATAGAGTTGAACTATTTGAAGCTTATAAAGCAAATAGAGACGCAACTCCAGAAGCCATAAAAATTGCAGTTCCATATATTCAAGAAATCTTAAAAGCCATGCACATTCCAATTATGGTAAAAGAAGGTTTTGAAGCCGATGATGTGATTGGAACACTTTCTAAACAAGCAGAAAAAGAAGGTTATCAAACATTTATGGTAACGCCAGATAAAGATTTTGCTCAGTTAGTTTCAGAAAATATTTTTATGTACAAACCTCGTTTTGGGGGTGGTTATGATGTTTGGGGGGTTCCGGAAGTGCAAGAAAAATTTGGAGTTACAGATCCGTTACAAGTCATTGATTTTTTAGGAATGATGGGAGATTCTTCTGATAACATTCCTGGTTTGCCTGGCGTTGGAGAAAAAACTGCAAAAAAGTTTTTAACCGCTTATGGTTCTATGGAAAACTTGTTAGCAAATACACATGAGCTAAAAGGAAAAATGAAGGAGAAAGTGGAAGGCGCAAAAGAACTAGGATTGCTTTCTAAAAAATTAGCCACAATTATGTTGGATGTTCCTGTGACGTTTAACGCAAAGGATTTTGAACTTGATCAACCAGATATTGAAAAAGTTACCGAACTTTTTAACGAATTAGAATTCAGAAATTTATTGGTCAACTTTACCAGAACATTCGCCGTTAAAGAAGAAGAAAATTCCACAAAAACTACTGAAACAAAAGTGGTCGCTTCGACTACGCTCAGCGAACAAAAACACAAAAAACCTGTAAACAACAATAAAGACGGACAATTTGATTTGTTTGCTGCTCCAGGAACTGGAAACGTTTCTGAAGAAGAAGTTGCATCGGGATTTAAAACCATAAAAACAACCAATCATTTTTACCAACATATCGATTCGCCTTTGTCTCGAAAAATGTTGTTGAAAAAACTACTACAACAAACATCGGTTTGTTTTGATACCGAAACCACTGGTTTAAAAGCCTTAGAAGTTGAGTTAATCGGAATTGCATTTTCATACGAAATCGGAAAAGGATATTATGTTTCGTTTCCAGAAAATCAAGAAGAAACGAAAACGATTTTAGAAGAATTTCGTCCGTTTTTTGAATCCGAAGGAATTGAAAAAATTGGACATAATTTAAAATATGATATCAAAGTATTATCGAATTATGAAATGCCTGTAAAAGGGAAATTGTTCGATACGATGATTGCACATTATTTAATCAATCCAGATATGCGACATAATATGGATATGTTGGCAGAAACCTATTTGAATTATCAACCCGTTTCAATTACAGAACTGATTGGTAAAAAAGGAAAAAACCAACTTTCTATGCGTGTTATTCCTATTGCAGAACAAACAGAATATGCGGTGGAAGATGCAGATATCACTTTGCAATTAAAAGAACATTTTACCAAAGAATTAGAAAGCGGAAATGTGACCAAATTGTTTAACGAAATTGAAACTCCGTTAGTTTCTGTGCTTTCTGCAATGGAAATTGAAGGAATTAATATCAATTCTGAATTTTTAAAAGGATTGTCGGTTGAGTTGGCAAAAGACATTGATCGCTTAGAAAAAAGCGTATACGAACAAGCTGGAGAAGAATTTAATTTAGCATCGCCAAAGCAATTGGGAATTGTGTTGTTTGAAAAACTAAAATTGGTTGACAAACCTAAAAAGACCAAAACAGGACAATATGCAACTTCAGAAGATATTTTAAGTTATTTGGCAAAAGAACATCAAATTATTAGAGATATTTTAGAATTTCGTCAGTATAAAAAATTACAAAGCACCTATGTTGATGCGTTGCCAAATGAAGTCAATCCAAAAACAGGAAGAATTCACACCGTGTATGCACAAGCAGTTGCTGCAACTGGTCGTTTAAGTTCTAACAATCCGAATTTACAGAACATTCCGATTAGAACAGCACGCGGACGAGAAGTTCGGAAAGCGTTTATTCCGCGTGATGAAAATCATGTTTTATTGGCGGCAGATTATTCTCAAATTGAATTGCGAATTATCGCTTCTTTGAGTGAAGAAGAAACCATGATTGAAGCATTTAAAAACGGTGAAGATATTCACGCTTCAACCGCTGCAAAAGTATTTAATGTTCCGTTAAACGAAGTAACTCGCGAACAAAGAAGCAATGCAAAAACGGTGAACTTCGGAATTATTTACGGCGTTTCTGCTTTTGGGTTGAGCAATCAAACAGATTTATCTAGAAGCGAAGCCAAAGAGTTAATTGATACGTATTACGAAACTTATCCAAAGTTAAGAAGTTACATGTCTTCTTTGGTAGATTTTGCTAGAGATAATGGGTATGTAGAAACGGTTTTAAAAAGACGTCGTTATTTAAAAGACATCAATTCTAGAAATGCAGTTGTTAGAAATGCTGCTGAACGAAATGCGGTAAATGCGCCAATTCAAGGTTCGGCTGCGGATATTATTAAACTCGCAATGATTCATATTTTTAGACGTTTTGAAAAAGAAAACTTTAAGTCTAAAATGTTATTGCAAGTACATGATGAATTGGTTTTTGATGCACATAAAGACGAGTTAGAAATTATCAAACCAATTATCAAAGAAGAAATGGAAAATGCTTTTAAAATGGCGGTACCGTTAGATGTAGAAATGGGAATTGGGCAAAATTGGTTGGAAGCACATTAATAAAATTGTAAATGGAATTAGATTACATAGAAAATGTAAACAATCATGGCGAAAACGTAGTTCGGTTGTACAACTTTGACAAAGCTGAAGCAATTCAATTTAGAGATTTAATTAAAGACATTATTATTGCTAAAAAGCAGCGATTAGATTTATCTGAAGTTGATTTTATTCAGCCTCGCAATTGCAATTTACTTTTTGGTTTATTTAATTCTGACGAAGGAATACTTACCAAAGACAATGAGACCTTTTTCTGTGTTTTAACCATGGAAAGTTTTGTAAACATGGTGCAGCTTTTAGAACCTTTTTGCCAGAAAGAATCTAGAGGTTTTCAATATTTATATGATATTGACAATCCAACTGATTTATTGTTTTCACCGACTGCGAGTTGGTAAAAAAAAGGTTCTATTTTAAAGAAAATCAATGCTTAACGTCTATTTATAAAAAAACAAAAACCTTTTATTATTCCGGAACATATACTGTTAAACACCTATATTTGTTAGTATATAACTAGACATTCGCTGCAACCTAACACAACAAAAAAAGAATAATGAACTTTCTGATTTCAATAATAACTTTGCTTCTATTTTTTTCTTGTAACGGACAGAAACCAAAAACAGTTGAATTAAAAGAGCCTAAAGTTTATACGAGTGCTGACATTGTTACAAGCAGTTTATTAGACAAAAATGGAGACCTATGGTTTGGGACATCAACCGAAGGTCTTTATAAATTTGATGGTGAAAAATTCTCAAATTTTAATGAAGATGATGGACTTTGCACTAACCAAATTTGGAGCATCATTGAAGATGACAAAGGAATTATTTGGTTGGCAACAAATAAGGGCTTGTTCAAATACAATGGTAAAACTTTTACCCAGATTACAATTCCTTACATTGACACAAGTAGTGAATGGTACAAAAGGGTTTACCCAACAGTAAACCCAAATCAGGCAAATTCAATAATTCAAGATAAAGATGGAATATATTGGATTGGGACTTCAGGTGGTGGAGCTTACAAATATGACGGAAAAACATTTCAAAACATATTGGCTGAGAAAGGCAGGAAATATGAAGATAGCCTTCATCACAACGTTATACAAAGCATAATACAGGACAAAGCTGGAAACATTTGGTTTGCTTCAATGAGTAATGGCGGATTAACGAAATACGATGGAGATACATTCCAAGAGTTCAAAACAGGAAGTGGATTAAGTGATAATATGGTTCGTTATGTCTATCAAGACCAAGAAGGGAATGTTTGGATAGGAACAAATGGAAATCGAAATGGTGGATTGGATAAGTTTGACGGAAAAAACTTTAGAAACTTTAATGAAAGTAATGGTTTGTGCAGTAATAATATTGCCGTTATATTCCAAAGTTCAGACGGAAAAGTTTGGTTAGGTAGCGACAGAGAAGCTCTTTGCTATTTTGAAAATGGGAGTTTCAAATCTTTAGACAAATTATCAGGAATTTCAATAAGAACAATCATAGAAGATAAAGATGGAAATTTGTGGTTTGGTGGCAGAAAAGGAAATTTGTGGAAATATGATGGAGAGAAGTTGACCGACCTAACCCAGTTGAAAAATGAATAAAAGGCAGCAGCTAACACCGTATATAATTAATGACTAGTTCTCGCCTACTTATAAAAATCCTTGCAACTAATCAAACACAAAACAGATAAAACAACAGTTGTTTTTTTTCATATAAAATAATGTTATCTTTAAAGTTCAACTTAGTTGCCCATTTTAAATGAACACCAATTCTAAAGCATTTCTGATATTACTAATTATTGTTATGAACAGTTGTACCAATTATTTATTTCTAAAAAATGTTCCTGTAAAAAACGTTCCTTTTGTAGCGAATTTTGATAATCAAGAAACATTTAATTCAAATTGGAAAGACAACTCTTTTGGGCATCCAAAATCGTATTCCTTAGAAAACAATCGTTTAAAAATTACAACTCGTGCTCACCGAAAAGACCGAGTAAAAGTAAAAACTGTACGAAAAGATTTTGGACTTGGCACTTATCAATGGAATATATATGTACCACAATTTGACTTAAACGACCAATGCAGTATTGGTGCTTTTATTTATCATTCAGGAAAAACATCTTACGAAATAGATTTTGAAATAGGATCAGGAAACAAGGAAGATCGAAAAGAAGTAAACGCAAAACCTAATGAAGCACTTGTACATTGCACATCGCAATACAGCCCTAATTCTTCTGGTACTTTTAAAGTAATTACCGAACAATGGCATACTTTTAAACTTGAATTGACAGAAAAAAAGAATAGATATTTTGTAAAATGGTATATTAATGATGTTTTGGTAAAAACATTACAAACCAAAATAAAAACAAAACACAAGTTTACTGTTCATAACAGTCTAGAAAATTTATCGTTTATGGGAGAACATTTACCTTCTAAAGAAAATTATGTGCTGTTTAATTCTTTTACGTTTCATTAAAAAAACCAACTTTAAAAACCTGAATTTTATAAAGTATATTTGCATACAATTTTATTCAAGCTTTTGTGTCTACATATTTTCAAACCTTTTCTAGATCTATAAACGAAATTGAACTTCCCAAAAAGTTTACATTTCCGTTTTATTATGAACCGCATTTGTTATGTGAAATAGCAGCAAAAGAAGTACAAAACTATATAGAAACTCAAACTGATTTTGAGCATAATTTTGGTTTAGATCCTTCTAAAAAAGGATTGGCTATTGGAAAAATGTTTGGTGTTTTGGTTGTTGAAAACCAACAAAACCAAATTGGTTATATTACTGCGGTTTCTGGGAAATTAGCCAATACAAATATTCATAAAAAGTTTGTTCCGCCCGTTTTTGATATGTTGACCAAAGATTCTTATTTCTTACAGGAAGAAGCTGTTTTAAATGACATCAATTCTAAACTTGAGAACCTAGAAAACAATACAGAATATATAGAGTTGATTTCTCAATTAAAATCAGAAAAGAAAAAAGCGGCGATTGATATTCGAGAGAAAAAAGAAGCTTTAAAAGCTGCTAAAAAAGAGCGCGATATCAAAAGAATAAAAGCACAATCAGAATTGCAACTCGAAGCCTATGCCGCTTATGAAGAATTGTTGAGTACAGAAAGTTTAGAAGCTAAATATTTTTTTAACAATGTAACTCGTTTTTGGGAACATACTTTAAATGCTATCAAAGAAAAACTTGCTGTTTTTACTACTCAAATTGATGCTTTAAAAGAAGAGCGAAAACTAAAATCTGCTGCTTTACAACAGTATTTATTTGAACAATATCAGTTTTTAAATTCGGCAAAAGAATCTAAAAATTTATCAGAACTTTTTGCGAAAACAACAGAACAAAATCCGCCTGCGGGTTCTGGAGAATGTGCTGCCCCAAAATTATTACAACATGCATTTCTACACAATTTAAAACCCATTGCAATGGCTGAGTTTTGGTGGGGAAAATCGCCAAATACAGAAGTCAGAAAACACCAATATTTTTATCCAGCGTGTCAAGGAAAGTGCAAACCAATTTTAGCACACATGTTATCCGAAATTGAAATGGACACAAATCCGATGCTGCAAAATCCTGCAATTGGAAAAGAACTCGAAATCATTTTTGAAGATGAAGATGTAATCGTTGTTTACAAACCTGCTGAGTTTTTATCGGTTCCTGGAATTCACATTCAAGATTCTGTTTATACGAGAATCAAACAACTATGTCCAACAATTTCAGGGCCAATAATTGTACATCGATTAGACATGTCTACTTCTGGATTAGTAGTTTTGGCAAAAAACAAAAAGGCACACAAAGACTTACAAAGTCAGTTTATCAATAAAACAGTTTCCAAAAAATATGTGGCTTTATTGGATGGGAATCTTAAAGAAGATTCTGGAACAATTAGTTTGCCTTTGCGAGTAGATTTAGATGACAGACCAAGACAATTGGTTTGTTTTGAATACGGAAAAAAAGCAGAAACTAAATGGGAAGTTATCGAACGAAAAGACAACAAAACAAGAATTCATTTATTTCCAATAACTGGTAGAACACATCAATTAAGAGTTCACACATCGCATTCTTTGGGATTAAATACACCAATAATTGGCGATGATTTGTATGGTAAAAAAGCAAATCGATTGCATTTACATGCTGCTTTTCTAGAATTTACACACCCAACAACAAAAGAGAAAATGGCGTTTCATAAAAAAGCCGAGTTTTAAAAACTCGGCTTTCTGGTATCTATTTATAATCAACTACAACATAAATCGATACGTTGCTTTTATCAAAAAGATATTGTGTGCTGTTTGTCCAAAAATATTATCGTTTAAACTGGGCAATAAATTATCCATCGGATTTCCGTTTCTCGTCAATCCTTGAGACCAAACTAAAAAGATTTCAGAACCCGGAATATATTCCCAACGGGCAACTAAATTAGATTGAAATTGGATAAAAGAAAAATCTGGGTTTCCAATAGTATAATCTGTAGTTGCATCTGTATTTTCATCCACCAAATAGCTGTCAGAATTAGAATCGTACATAATTTGATTGCTATTGTATTGTTGAAATCTATCTGTAAAATTGCTCGCCAACGAATTGGTAATGTATTTAAAGTTACTATATCTTCCTCTAGAAATAAACGGAGAACCATAATATTGAATGGTTAATTCTGGAGTAATTGTATAATTTAATCTTAGCGACAAATTAAAAGTATCTTGGTCTAAACTTGCATTGATATATCTTGCAATGCTATTATTTCCGTTTCCAAAAGTGTTAGAAGTTACATATTGCAATTCTTGATTGTTTGAATTAACACCTGCAGATACAGAAATATTGAACGAGTTTATTGGTACATACTTCAAGTTTATCGATGCGTTTTTTCTTGTAAACGAATTGCTTTCACCTTTGGTTTGATTTAAGCTTATTCTAAATTGAAGTTTTTTTCTTTCATCACTTTGTAAATACCAATTTGTTTCAAATGATTTTGGCAAACGCAACATGGGTCCGCCACGCAAAGCAGAGTCTGTAAAGTCTACAACAGCATAGTGCATTCCGTAACCAGTTCCCCAATTGTTATTAAATGTTGCATGTGCATTATTATTAAAACCTAAATACGTATGTTTTCCTTCAAAATTCCAAGAAGCATAATGATTGTAATTTACTTGTAAAGATCTAAAAACAGAAAATGGTTTTAATGATTTATACGCCATCCAATTATAATGCGTGATGTCATCCGCATTTCGTTGAAAACCCATATCGTTCATTTCTAATTCTGGTGAACGCCAAGTTACTCCACTTTCAAAAAGGAATTTTCCTCCGCCACCTTTTCCTACTTTAAAATTTCCTCCAGTTCCTGTTAAAGAAGTTCTGTTTGGATCAACATTTACATGCGTTGCATCAACTCTTTGAAAATTGTGTCTAAGACTTGTTTGCGTATTGTAAATTGCTTGTTTACTTCCTAAAACTTTACTCATAACTAAGTTTCCTGAGGCGTACCAAGTTCTTTCATTCCATTGATGTTTAAAATCAACTCCGCCAGTATAAGCAGCATTATGAATATCGGTAATATGTGTGTCTGTTAAATTTCTATTTGATGCCGTAAAAATTCCGCCAATAAGCGTATTACTATTGTTGTATTCTTTTTGCAATCTTGTTAAAAAGTAGTTTGTTAAAGGCTCAATAACTTCTTGTCTTCGCGTTCCGTTAATGTCTATTTCTGCAAATTCTTCTTGAGTAACTGCTTCTAAAATTCCGATGGATAAACCTGATTTTGTTTTTCCAGAGAATTTTGCGGCTCCTAAAATTGTAGTATTTCCAGGTCTTTGCACAAATTCTCCAGTTCCTGCTGTTGTTCCTCCTTGCGGACTTCTACCAATTCTACGAGAATAAAAAACATTGTCTCTTGTAAAAGGACCGCCAGCTTCTGCTTTGGTAACTTGATAATCAAAAATGTTTTTATTTTCTACAAAAAACGGACGTTGTTCTTCTTGAAAAATTTGAAAACCATCTAACGAAATTGCAGATGGATCTGCTTCAACTTGGCCAAAATCTGGATTTACCGTAAAATCTAACGTTAAATTATTTGTAATTCCAATTTTACCATCTAATCCAAAATTGGTGCTGCTTCTTTTTCCTGTTGCAAACGGATTTCCGATTTCTTTTTCAAACGTTTCTGTTTGTCCAACTGCATAAGGTTGAATTTCTAATTGTTTTTGTGGTTTGATATTTTTAATTCCGTGTAATTCTCCCATATTACTAATCCAACCAGAAACAGTTCTAGGCATTCTTTGCCAAAGCGTACGTTCATTTAATCTAAAATCCATTCGTTGAATTTGCATTCCCCAAACTTGTTCTACAGCATCTGTAAATCGAATTTGAGAAAGCGGAATTTTAAATTCTGCCGTCCAACCTTCTTCGTCAATTTTGGTTTTTACAAACCATATTGGGTTCCAACTTTTATCCCAACTTTTACCGTTTAAAGAAGCAAATTCTTCTCCTTTCACTCCTGCAGCAGTTACTGTAAATGCAAAAGCCGTTCTTAAATCGTGATAACTATCTAAATTTATTTCAATCCAATCTCCGTCATTTCCATCTCTACGAGACAAGCGTTTTACAATTTTATCTGGCTCAGAATCAAAACAACGAACAGCTAAATATAAATTCTTGTCGTCATAAATAATTTTAAATTTTGTTTTTTGTGTTGGTGGATTCCCTTCTACAGGTGATAATTGTGTAAAATTAGCATTCCAAGGAACAGCGTTCCAAGTTTCATCAGTAATATTACCATCGATAATTGGTGCTTTGTTTGTTTTTTTTGTAGTGTAAATTCTTTTTGGTACTTTTTTGTTTGTATCTTCTTGACTATAGGTTATTTGCACAACAAAAAATGCAAGAAAAATTGAGAGTTTTTTTATCATCCTTAATAATTGATTTTTAATCGAAAAAGTTCTTTTACTTTTAAAAAGACTTCGAAAAAATGGAATTGTTACATTGACAAAACGAAAGTAGGTTTTTACTATCTTAATTATTTGTTAAAACTTCTATGTATCCACTTAATATCCAGCATATAAAATAAACGCAAACAGTGTTTGTCTATTTCATATTTAGTTGTACCTTTGCAGACCTTTTTTAAGGGAAAAAATTTATTTATTAATTGACAAAAACTAAAGTGTAATGAACACATTAAGTTACAAAACAGTATCAGCAAACAAAGAAACTGCTAAAAAAGAGTGGTTGGTTGTTGATGCGGACGGGCAAACATTGGGTCGTCTTGCTTCTAAAATAGCAATGCTAATTAGAGGTAAATACAAAACCAACTTTACACCTCACGTAGATTGTGGTGATAACGTTGTAGTAATTAACGCAGAAAAAATCACCCTTTCTGGAAACAAATGGGCTGATAAATCGTACATCCGTCACACAGGTTATCCTGGTGGACAAAGATCGCTAACTGCAACAGAAATGTTTGAGAAAGATCCTACAAGATTAATCGAAAAAGCAGTAAAAGGAATGTTACCTAAAAATAAATTAGGAGCGGCACTTTTTAGAAATTTATATGTATATGCTGGGGCTGAGCACCAACAAACTGCTCAAGAGCCAAAAGCTATTAACCTTAACGATCTTAGATAATGGAAACTGTACACAAAATAGGTAGAAGAAAAACAGCTGTTGCTCGTATTTATCTTACAAAAGGGAAAGGTAATATTACTATCAACAAAAGAGAGTTTACAAATTACTTTACAACTTCAACTTTACAATATAAAGTTCAACAACCGCTACAATTAACAGATAACTTAACGTCTTATGACATTAAAGTAAATGTTTTTGGTGGTGGTGTAACTGGTCAAGCTGAAGCCATTCGTTTAGCAATTACTAGAGCATTAGTTTCTATAAACGAAGAAGACAAAGCGATTTTAAAACCTCATGGATTATTAACAAGAGATCCAAGAATGGTAGAAAGAAAGAAATTTGGTCAGAAAAAAGCAAGAAAGAAATTTCAATTCTCGAAACGTTAATAGCATACTCGAATTTATTTCGATATTTCTATTCAAACGTGGCAGTGAATTGTTCATTTATAATTTAAATAAACAGTTTAGCATCTAAATAGGTAAGACTCTTTTTATAAGGCTACTTACTTATTGCTACAATTAAAAGAAAGTAAACAATGGCAAAAGTAAACATTAAAGAATTACTAGATAGTGGAGTGCATTTTGGTCACTTAACTAGAAAATGGGATCCAAACATGGCTCCTTACATTTATACAGAACGCAATGGTGTACACATCATTGACTTGTATAAAACTGCTGCAAAAATAGAAGAAACTGCTGCTGCATTAGAGAAAATCGCTAATTCAGGTAGAAAAATTTTATTCGTTGCAACTAAAAAGCAAGCAAAAGACATCGTTGCTGAAAAAGCAAAAGACATTAACATGCCTTACATCACAGAAAGATGGCCTGGTGGAATGTTAACAAACTTTATTACAATTAGAAAAGCTGTTAAAAAAATGGCTACTATTGATAGAATGAAGTTAGATGGATCTTTTGATGCATTGTCAAAAAGAGAAAAATTACAAATCAACCGTCAAAGAGAAAAATTAGAAAAGAATTTAGGTTCTATTACTGATATGACTCGTTTACCTGGTGCAATTTTTGTAGTTGATGTTAAGAAAGAGCACATTGCAATTGCAGAAGCGAAAAACTTAAACATTCCAATTTTTGCAATGGTTGATACTAATTCTGACCCAAGACCAATTGATTTTGTGATTCCTTCAAACGATGACGCTTCTAAATCTATTGAAAAAGTATTGAGTTATATTACTGATGCTATTGCCAATGGTTTAGCTGAAAGAAAAGCAGGAAAAGAAAAGACAAAAGAAGTTAAAGAAGAAGCTTCTGAAAAGAAAGCGCCTAAGGCTGAAAAAACTGAAACTTCTACTGAAGAAACAAAATAATTATAATCAAAAAACATACATAACATGGAAACAGTAAAGATTAGTGCTGCTGATGTTAAAAATTTAAGAGAAGCAACTGGAGCTGGAATGATGGACTGTAAAAAGGCATTAGTAGAAGCAGAAGGAAACTTTGACAAAGCAATTGATATTTTACGTAAAAAAGGTCAGAAGATTGCTGCAAAAAGAGCTGATAGAGAATCTACAGAAGGAGTTGCAGTAACAAGAATTAACGCAGACAACACTACTGGTGTTGCTATCGTTTTAGCTTGTGAAACTGACTTTGTAGGTAAAAATGATTCTTTTGTGGCTTTAGCTGGTCAATTTGCAGACATCGCTTTAAATTACAAAAGCAAAGAAGAATTCTTAGCAGCTGATTTTGAAGGAATGACGGTTGCAGAAAAATTAGTTGAACAAACAGGAGTTATTGGTGAAAAATTAGACATCACAGCTTTTGAAAGAATTGAAGCTGCTTATGTTGGTTCTTATACTCACATTGGTAAAATTGCTGCAATCGTAGGTTTAACTAGTGTTGTTGACAATGCAGATGTTTTAACAAAAGATGTTGCAATGCAAATTGCATCTATGGGAGCTACAACTTTATCTTATAAAGATTTTGATCCTGCATTTATTGCTGCAGAAACTGAAGCAAGAATTGCAGTTATCGAAAAAGATAATATTGAGTTAGGTAGATTAGGAAAAACATTGAAAAATGTTCCTCAATATATTTCTATGGCTCAATTAACTGAAGAAGTTTTAGCTAAAGCTGAAGAAGCTGCAAAAGCTGAATTAAAAGCTGAAGGAAAACCAGAACAAATTTGGGATAGAATTTTACCAGGTAAAATGGAAAGATTTATTTCTGACAACACAACATTAGATCAAGAACAATGTTTATTAGATCAAGTTTTTATTAAAGACGAGAAGAAAAATGTTGCAGAATACGTTAAATCGTATGGAGATGTTGCTATAAGCGGATTTAAAAGAGTTACTTTAGGGTAATCTTAAATTCTCAAGAATTATATCAAAAACCATCCTCTTTAGGATGGTTTTTTTTATTTACAAAATCACAATCATCAATACAAAAAGCTTTCTAGGAAATTCTTATATTTGCCAAACCTTTGTTCCCACGAAAGTGGAAACCTTTTAAATATAAAAGCAACACATGCAATACAAAAGAATTCTTTTAAAATTAAGCGGAGAAGCATTAATGGGAGATAGACAATATGGAATTGACCCGCAACGTCTCTCTGAATATGCAAAAGAAATAAAACAAGTCGTAGAAAAAGGTATTGAAGTTGCAATTGTTATTGGTGGTGGAAACATTTTTAGAGGTGTTGCAGGAGCCAGTAACGGAATGGATCGCGTACAGGGAGATTATATGGGAATGTTAGCTACTTGTATAAACGGATTAGCATTACAAAGCGCCATAGAATCTGCTGGTGTTAAAACAAGATTGCTAACTGCTATAAAAATGGAACAGGTTGCAGAGCCTTTTATTAAGAGACGAGCAGTTCGTCATTTAGAAAAAGGAAGAGTTGTTATTTTTGGAGCCGGAACAGGGAACCCATATTTTACAACAGATACTGCTGCAGTTTTAAGAGCTATCGAGATTAATGCTGATGCCATTTTAAAAGGAACACGTGTTGATGGCATCTATACATCAGATCCTGAGAAAAATCAAGATGCAATAAAGTTCGAAAACATCACTTTTAAAGAAGTCATTGAAAAAGGTTTAAAAGTAATGGACATGACCGCTTTTACTTTAAGTGAAGAAAATAAATTACCTATTATTGTTTTTGATATGAATACAAAAGGAAACTTATTAAAGTTAGTTTCTGGAGTAAAAATAGGTACAATTGTTAATAATTAATTAGCTATATTTTATAAAATTTTAAGTGATGAACGAAGAAGTTGAATTTATTTTAGACAGCGCAAAAGAACAAATGCAAAATGCTATTGAGCATTTGATAAAAGAGTTAAGAGCCATTAGAGCTGGTAAAGCAACACCTGCAATGTTAACAAACGTAATGGTAGATTATTACGGCTCTCAAACTCCGTTAAGTCAGGTTGCAAACGTAAACACGCCAGACGCAAGAACCATTAGCATTCAGCCTTGGGAGAAAAACATGTTACAAGAAATTGAAAAAGCCATTCAAATTGCAAACTTAGGTTTTAATCCGATGAATAATGGTGACCTTATCATGATAAACGTTCCGCCTTTAACTGAAGAAAGAAGAATTAATTTATCTAAACAAGCAAAGGCTGAAGGTGAGCATGCTAAAATTGGAGTTAGAAATGCTCGTAAAGACGCAAATAATGAAATTAAAAAATTAGATATTTCTGATGATTTAAAGAAAGTATCTGAAGCAGAAGTACAAACTTTAACAGATAAATATGTAAAAGAAATTGATGCAATTCTTGACGTTAAAGAAAAAGAGATCATGACTGTTTAATAAAGAAATATGTATAAAATAAAAAAGGAGCGTTCTAGAACGCTCCTTTTTTTATGCGATAGGTTCTTAAACATTTCCTACATTTGCATAAATTTTACAGCATGAATTTTTGGACCAAAGTTGCCGGATTAATTTTAAGAAATAGATATCTTGTTTTAGTATTAGTTGCAGCTTTTACTGCTTTTTTGGCCTCACAAACAAAGTATATGAAATTTTCATATACAGAAGCAAACTTACTTCCAGAAAATCATGAAGCCAATATAGAATACAATCAGTTTTTAGAAATTTTTGGCGAAGAAGGAAATTTAATCATCCTTGCTGTTAAAGACTCTACATTATTTACTCCAGAAAAATTTAATGCTTGGAACAATCTTACCAAAGAAATTGATGCTACTGAAGAAGTAGAATTTTCTGTTTCAATTGCGGATGTTCAACAATTAAAAGCAGATAGAAAAAACAGAAAATTTGTTTTAGAACCACTATTAAATAAAACTCCTACTACCCAAAAAGAAGTTTCGGCAATAAAAAAACAATTGTTCGAAAACCTTCCTTTTTATGACAATTTATTATACAATAAAAAAACCGGAACAGTTCAAACAGCAATTTATATTGATAAAAAAATTGTTAACACACCCGTTCGTAAAGACTTTATCTTTAATGTATTAATTCCCACAATAGAAAAGTTTGAGAAAGAGCACAACCTACAAGTTCGTGTTTCTGGTATGCCCTATATAAGGACCTTAAATTCTCAAAATATACAAGACGAAATTTTGCTATTTGTCGTTGGCGCATTATTAATTACAGCAATTATTTTCTTCTTCTTTTTCCGATCGTATCGTGCAACTTTTATTACACTTTTAGTTGTGATGATTGGTGTCACTTGGGCATTTGGCTTTATTGGTTTATTCGGATATGAAATTACGGTTTTAACAGCTTTAATTCCGCCTTTAATTATTGTAATTGGTGTACCAAATGCCATTTTCTTAATTAATAAATATCAACAAGAAGTTAAGAAACATGGGAACCAGGCAAAATCGTTACAACGTGTTATTTCTAAAATAGGAAATGCCACTTTAATGACCAATATTACAACGGCTTCTGGGTTTGCAACTTTTGTTTTTACGAAGAGTCAGCTCTTAAAAGAATTCGGAATTATCGCTTCTATAAACATCGTTGGTATTTTTATTTTGGCCTTATTAATTATTCCGATTATCTATAGTTTTATGCCTTTGCCAAAGAAAAAGCATCTAAATCATTTAGAAAAACAATGGATTGATAATGTTGTTAATTGGATGGAAAAAATGGTGCGCCATAACAGAATTGCTATTTATATAACAACAGTTATTATTATCATTTTAGGAATAATAGGAGTTTATCAAATTAGAGTTTCTGGAAGTTTGATTGAAGACATGCCAAAAGGAAGGCAGTTTTACAAAGACATTAAGTTTTTCGAAAAAGAATTTGGCGGAATAATGCCGTTAGAGATTTTTATTGACACCCAAAAAGAAAAAGGTGTCATGAAACTTTCTACGTTAAAAAAGATGGAAAAAATCAATGATGCTATTGAACAATTTCCTGAGTTATCTAAACCCATTTCTGTTACAAATTTGGTAAAATATTCTAAGCAAGCCTATTATTTAGGAAATCCAAAATACTATCAATTACCAACATCGCAAGAACAAAGTTATATTTTTGCATATACCAAAAATTCTAACAGCAACTCTAACATGTTAACTAATTTTGTTGATTCAACCGGTAGATATGCTAGAATCACCACTTTTATGAAAGACATTGGCACCGATAAAATGACTATCATTCAAGATCGTTTAAATGCTGTGATTGCTAAAGAATTTCCTGCCGATAAATTTGATGTTCACCTTACAGGAAAAGCATTGGTTTTCTTAAAAGGTACCAATTATTTAATCAATAATTTAGTTATTTCTTTATCACTCGCCATTTTATTAATTGCATTATTTATGGCTTGGATGTTTAGATCGTATCAAATGATCTTAATTTCCTTGATTCCGAATATGCTACCATTGCTAATTACAGCTGGATTAATGGGCTTTTTTGGCATTCCGATAAAACCATCAACCATATTGGTATTTAGTATTGCATTTGGAATTTCTGTAGATGATACCATTCACTTTTTAGCAAAATACAGACAAGAATTACAAGCCAACAATTGGCGAATTAAAAAATCTGTGTACAGCGCTTTAAGAGAAACTGGTGTGAGTATGTTTTACACTTCCATAGTATTGTTTTTTGGCTTTTTAGTGTTTACAGTTTCTAGCTTTGGAGGCACCATTGCATTAGGCGGTTTGGTTTCTGTAACTTTATTATTTGCAATGGTTTCTAACCTTCTGTTATTACCCTCTTTATTACTTTCTTTTGAAAAGAAAATTACCAATAAGAAAGTGTTTAAAGAACCTTCTATGAGAATTTTTCCTCCAAAGGAAAATCAGGAAGAAGAGGCAGAATAAATTCAAATTTTATTAACAACAGTTTCGTTGTTAATTTTACGCTAAAAAGGTATCTTTGCTTTTCATTATTACCTTAGTAATCCTGTTAATTTTTTATTTTAAGAAGATGATTAGAAGTAGCGTATTAGAATTATTACAAGCAGACAAAATTTTACAAGAAGTAACCGTAAAAGGTTGGGTTAGAACTTTTAGAAGCAATCGTTTTATTGCTTTAAATGATGGTTCTACCATTCATAATATACAGTGTGTAGTAGATTTTGAAAAAACAGATGAAGCTACAATTAAAAGAATTACAACTGGTGCAGCAGTAAGTGTAAAAGGGACTTTAGTTCAAAGTCAAGGAAAAGGACAAAACGTAGAAATTCAGGTTTCTGATTTGGATATTTTAGGAGATTCGAATCCTGATGAGTTTCCAATTCAACCTAAAAAACACAGTTTAGAGTTTTTAAGAGAAAACGCACATTTACGCGTAAGAACTAATACATTTAGCGCCGTAATGAGAGTTCGTTCTGCACTTTCTTTTGCTGTACATAAATACTTTCAAGAAAACGGATTTAACTATGTAAATACTCCGATAATTACTGGTTCTGATGCAGAAGGAGCTGGAGAAATGTTTGGTGTTTCTACTTTTGAACCTAACAAAGCTCCGACAGACAAAGACGGAAATATAGATTACAAACAAGATTTTTTTGGGAAAGAAACCAACCTAACCGTTTCTGGTCAGTTAGAAGCAGAAACCTTTGCAATGGCATTGGGTAAAGTATATACTTTTGGTCCAACTTTTAGAGCAGAAAACTCAAATACAACGCGTCATTTAGCAGAGTTTTGGATGATAGAACCAGAAGTTGCTTTTATGGATTTAGATGGCAATATGGATTTGGCAGAAGATTTTATCAAATCGGTTTTATCAGATGTATTAGAAACCTGTAAAGATGATTTAGCGTTCTTAGACCAACGATTAACACAAGAAGAAAAATCAAAACCACAAGCAGAACGCAGTGAAATGTCTTTACTAGAAAAACTGCATTTTATCACTGAAAATAATTTTAAAAGAGTTAGTTATACAGAAGCAATTGATATTTTACGAAATAGCAAACCAAACAAAAAGAAGAAATTTCAATATCCAATTAACGAATGGGGCGCAGATTTGCAATCTGAGCACGAACGTTTCTTAGTAGAAAAACACTTTAAATGCCCGGTTATTTTATTTGATTATCCTGCATCCATAAAAGCATTTTACATGCGTTTAAACGAAGACGGAAAAACAGTTAGAGCCATGGATGTTTTGTTTCCCGGAATTGGAGAAATTGTTGGTGGTTCTCAAAGAGAAGAACGTTTAGATGTGTTGAAAGAAAAAATGGCTGCTTTAGATATTGATGAAAGAGAATTATGGTGGTATTTAGATCTTCGTAAATACGGAACAGCTGTGCATTCTGGATTTGGCCTAGGATTTGAAAGATTGGTTCAGTTTACAACCGGAATGGGGAACATTAGAGATGTAATTCCATTTCCTAGAACGCCACAAAACGCAGAATTTTAATATTATTTTATAAAAATTAAATGCTCAAACAAAGTTTAAATTTTAAGCTACTACAAAAATTATCTCCACAGCAAATACAGCTGATGAAGTTAATTCAGTTGCCTACACAAGCTTTTGAAGAGCGTTTAAAACAAGAAATAGAAGAAAATCCGGCATTAGATACAGGCAAAGAAGAACCCGAAGATTTTGAAGATTCTTTAGAGAATGAATACGAAGATGATGGGAACGAAAAAATTGATACAGAAGACATCAATATTGATGAATATTTAAGTGACGATGAAATTCCTACTTATAAAACACAAGCTAACAACTACGCTGCTGATGATGAAGATAGAGATATGCCGTATGCATCTGGAACCTCTTTTCATCAATCATTACAAAACCAATTAAACACGTTTCGCCTTAATGATGAAGAAAGAGCTATTGCAGAATTTTTAGTAGGTAGTATAGACGATAGTGGATATATTAGAAGAGGCATTTTAGACCTAGTAGATGATTTGGCTTTTACACAAAACGTATACACAAGTGAAGATAAAGTTCTTGAATTATTGATTAATGTGGTTCAAAAACTAGACCCAATAGGTGTTGGCGCAAGAGATTTAAAAGAATGTCTTATCATACAGCTAAAAGCAAAACCAGTTCAAAAAATAAGAGCTTTAGCAATTTCCATTTTAGAAACTTCTTTTGATCATTTTGTAAAGAAACATTACAAAAAATTAATGGAGAAATTTGATATCTCTGAAGAAGAACTTAAAGAGGTTATTCAAGAAATTAGTAAATTAAATCCAAAACCTGGCAGCTCATATGCTGGTAATAATAAATTTGCCGAACAGATTATTCCAGATTTTTCTATCAAAATTATAGACGGTGAATTAGATCTGACGCTAAATTCTAGAAATGCGCCAGAATTGCATGTATCTAGAGAGTATAATAATATGCTTAAAGGATATCAAGAGTCTAAAGAGAAATCTAAGTCTCAAAAAGATGCTGTACAGTTTATCAAACAAAAATTAGATGCTGCAAAATGGTTTATTGATGCCATCAGACAACGACAACAAACCTTGTTGGTTACTATGAACAGCATCATGCATTATCAATACGACTATTTTTTAACGGGCGATGAGCGAAAGTTAAAACCTATGATTTTAAAAGATATTGCAGATCAAATTAAAATGGATATTTCTACGGTTTCTAGAGTTGCAAATAGCAAATATGTTTCTACACCTTACGGAACAAAATTGATTAAAGAATTCTTCTCAGAATCGATGAAGAATGATCAAGGTGAAGATGTATCGACAAGAGAAATTAAGAAAATATTACAAAATGTTATTGGCGAAGAAGATAAAAGAAAACCATTAACAGACGATAAACTTTCTTTAGTTTTAAAAGAAAAAGGATACCCAATTGCCAGAAGAACCATTGCCAAATATAGAGAGCAATTAGACATTCCTGTTGCTAGATTACGAAAAGAAATTTAGTTTTTGAAGTTTCACAAATTCATATCCGTAATTTTACATCCAATTGTAATACCAACAATTGGAGTTTTATTATTTCTTAGCATTACACCAAATGAAATCAGAAAAGAACGTCAATATTTATTGATTAGTATTGTGTTTTTTTCAACTTATATTGTTCCCTTAATTTCATTAATCATCTTAAAAACACTTGGGTTTATTAAAAGTTTTCAAGTAGAAAGCATAAATGAACGGAAGATTCCGCTCTTTTTAATGTTGCTTATTTTTTATATTTTAGGAAGAAATCTTATCCAAATTTCAGATTTTAAAGAGTTAGGAATGCTATTTTACGGGACAAATGTTTCTCTAGCTATTATTTATTTATTATTCTCATTTCAAATAAAATCTAGCTTGCATATTATGTCTTTGAGTAGTGCTTTAGGATTTTTTCTTCTCTTAGGGAATGTATATTCTATCTCTATTTTACCAATAGCGATTATTATAATACTACTAATAGGAGTTTTAGCAAGCTCAAGATTATATCTAAAGGCACACAATCAAAAAGAAATATATCTTGGTTTTTTTATTGGTTTAGCCGGACAGTTTATTGCCTATAGTTTGTTATAAGATATAGAAAATCAACCCTAATTTTAAAACTTTTGTGTCTATTGGATTAGTTCCTAAAGTAGATGACTTTAATAGCGGAGTTAAACCATAATACAAGCTAAAATTAAACGTAGAATAGCCAGCGGCTATAGTTAATCCGTACTGTACTTTATTTAAACGTTCAATGGTATTATATTCTGTTAAAACATTATTTGTTGTATACTCAATGGTGTTTTTTAAGTTATAACTAATTTTAAAACCCGTATAAATTCTCCAAAACTTGTACTTATTTGCATTTGACGTTCTCCACCTTATTTCAAAAGGCAATTCTAAAGAGTGTAATTTAAGTCCGCTTCTAGTAGTAATATTTGAATCGACATCTATAATTACAGTATTATTTGGTTTGGTAACTTTGTACCCATGATTAAAAGAATCGAAAGCATATCCAAAACCGATTCCTAAAGCGAATCTACCACTCTTAACCAATGAGATGTCTTTGATGTAACCTGTATTGATTCCGTATGAAAAACCGCTCCCAATTACATTGTTTGGTTGATTAAATAATTGATTATAACTAAGACTAACATACAATTGGTCTTCCAAATATGCATCTCCTAAGTTCAAGGAATCCTTTTGTGCAAAAACACATAAAGACAACATTAAAAATAAAACTGAAAATAGCTTTTTCATATACCAGTATTGACAAACTTAGAACGTATAAATATACAGTTTTTGTATAAAAAAAGGGCAATCAAATGATTGCCCTTTTTTAAAGTATTCTATAGAAATAACTTATTCTTGAATTGCTTCTGATTTACGACTAGATAAACTCAACTTTAAAGCACCTACGTCTCTAAGTTTTAGTTTAATATCTGTAATCGTACCAACACTAGATTTAATATCTGCTTTAATTGAAGTAGTCATAAATGGTACTTCCGCTTCAGATCTTTGAGATCTTTCGTTTAAAATAAATGCAGTTACATCATCTGGAGTTGCAATCTTATCATTCAATTGTATTTTATCTCCACCTCCTAGTTTTTTATCTTTTGCTTTACCAACGTAAATCGTACTAACCAAACTTTTATGCTCCAATTTTTTTACTTCTGTAGCATTTGGAAGTACTGGGTTTTCAATTTTTAAATCTGTTTCTCTCATCGTTGTGGTAACCATAAAAAAGAACAATAACATAAAAACAATGTCAGGTAAAGACGCCGTGTTTACAGCTGGCATTTCTTTTTTCTTCTTTCCGAATTTAGACATATTTATTATTTTTTTAATTGATTATGATGTTGGTTCTGCATCAGATAAAATTTGAGGATAGCTAGTTTTTACAAACTCAACTTTTTTCTTCAAATCTTCATTTTTTAAATCCTTTTTAAAGTCTTCTTCTAGTTGATCATAAGAAACATTATACTTTTCTAAAGCCAATCTATTTCTTAGCTCCGTATAAGCTCTTAACAACTCGTTTTGCACTTTAATATACATTCCATATTCTGTACCTCTGTCACTTTGAACAGAAATAATAGCTTTATTTGGATGGTCTGAAGAAGTAGCACTTCTTGCACCTTTACAGTAATCACAAGGACCTGTAGAGACACCGTCAATTTCTTTTCCTTCACCACCTCCATTATCAATAAACTTTATCGCAGCTTCTTTAAGTTCTCCTAATTTCATAGTTTCACCTTCAACAAGCAATTCATTATTTCTATTGATATTAACTTCAAATATGTTTTTCTCTTTAATAACAGGAGGTACATAATCTTTAGGTGGTTTTTCAGATAATTTTTTTGAAATTCCTGAATCCACATCCATAGTAGTAGTTACTAAGAAAAAGATTAATAACAAGAAGGCGATATCCGCCATAGAACCTGCATTAATTTCTGGGGTTTCTCTTCTTGCCATAATTTAAGATTTTATTAATCCTTTTACTAAATCGTATACAAAGAATGCTCCGGCAATAATTCCTAAGAACATGCTATACCAGATTCCAGTACTCACCCATTTATTTACAGAAGAACCAGCTTCTCCTCCAGGAAGTATTTTTCCTTGTGGATCTGTTACAGCTAAACTATCTCCAGTAAAATATGCTAATACTAAAATAACTCCTAAAGCAACTAGACCAAGTAAGGTCTTTTTTAAACTTTCTGGGTTTTTAATTAAAGCTAAAGCAGACATTACTACAGCAGTTCCAACAGCTAAATAAAATAACATTGTTGAAAAAGTAATAATTGGGTCTATAATGCTACCCTGAACCTCAGGGTCGTTTACTATTGCATCGGCATCGGCTGAGAAGATTCTAATAAATAGAATAGCTCCTATCGCCGCAATTAGAGCAACAAATAAACTTAATATTTTTGATAGATTCATAACTATAATTATTTTTTATATTTCACTAATAAGTCAATTAAAGAGATAGACGCATCTTCCATGCTGTTTACAATACTATCTACTTTAGAAACAATGTAATTATAAAAAATCTGTAAAATAATTGCTACTACTAATCCAAATACAGTTGTTAAAAGTGCTATTTTAATACCACCTGCTACAACTCCTGGAGAAATATCATTTGCGACTGCAATTCTATCGAATGCCTCAATCATACCAATTACTGTTCCCATGAAACCTAACATCGGTGCTAAAGCAATAAATAAAGACAACCAAGAAACATTTTTCTCTAATAACCCCATTTGAACTCCACCATATCCAACAACAGCTTTCTCTGCAGCTTCAACGCCTTCGTCCATTCTGTCTAATCCTTGATAGAAAATAGATGCAACTGGACCTTTTGAGTTTCTACAAACTTCTTTTGCAGCTTCTACACCACCAGAACTTAATGCTTCATCAACACTAGCCACTAATTTCTTAGTATTTGTTGTTGCCATGTTTAAATAAATAATTCTTTCGATGGCAATTGCTAACCCTAAGATTAAGGCTACTAATACAATTCCCATAAATTGAGGATCTCCTTCAATAAAACGTTTCTTTAATTCTTGGTGGAAAGTTTCTGATTGAGCTGCTTCTTGAGCAAAAGTTGATTGAATAGCTCCAAAAAACATGAATCCTGCTACTGTTAGGATGTTTGATACTTTTTTCATCTTTGTTATAAATTAATTTTAATAGTTAACGGGTTTAAAGGTATTGATTTTAATTTCAAATTAACAAAAAATGTCTTTTCAAATTTTAGAAAAAAATTATTCAAATTCAAATTTTATCGTTTTGAGAGTGCCAATTAACAAAAAATTGTTGAGTCTCTAAAAAAAAATGGAAGATTTTTATACTTAAAAAGTAAAATTTAACTCAATTGTATGTTAATTTAATAATGAAGTAACTTTTACACTATTAAATTTACATGAAATATCATTTTTTTTTAAAAATCTAATTCTCCTCTTAATGGTTTTTCAAATACTTCCTTAAACTCTTTATTCGAAATTTTTTCTCCTAATAAGTACATTAATTTTGCAATGGCAGATTCTGTGGTAATATCTTTTCCATCAATTACCTTAATTCTCTTTAATTCTACACTGGTTTCATAATGTCCTAAAATAACACTTCCTCCTACACACTGTGTAACATTTACAATTTGTATGCCATTTTTTACAGCTTTTTCTAACAATTGGATAAACCACGGATACGTCGGGGCATTACCAGAGCCATAAGTCTCTAACACAATGCCTTTTAAATTTTTAATTTCGATAATGCTTTTTACCACTTCCTCTGTCAAACCTGGAAATAATTTTAATACAACTATATTATTATTCAATGTTTTACGCACAATAAGGTGAGCATCTTTTGTGGTTGGCTTTAAAAGTAAATCGTAATTAAAGTGCAAATGCACACCACTTTCCGCCAAAGGAGGATAGTTTAACGAAGCAAACGCCTCAAACTGTTCTGCATTTATTTTTGTGGTTCTGTTTGCTCTGTATAATTTATATTCAAAATACAAACACACTTCAGAAATTACGGGTTTATCATCTTTTCTAGAACAAGCTATTTCAATGGATGTAATTAAATTTTCTTTTGCATCGGTTCTTAAGTGACCAATTGGTAATTGCGAACCCGTAAATATGATTGGTTTTGCTAAGTTCTCTAACATAAAACTAATTGCTGATGATGTGTATGCCATCGTATCAGAACCAGTTAAAACAACAAATCCATCGAATTTAGAATAATTATTTTCTATTACTTCTGCGATAGTTACATAATATTCGGTATTCATATTAGAAGAATCAATGGGTTCTTTAAATGAATAGGTGTCTATGGTACAATTTAACTGAATTAACTCTGGAACTCTATCTAAAAGTTGTTCGAAATTAAATGCTTTTAATGCATTGGTTTCGTAATCTTTTACCATTCCAATGGTTCCTCCTGTATATATTAGTAAAATTTTTGGCTTTGTCATTTTTGATGTCTGTTATTGTCGGGTAAATTTATCATTAATAATTGAATTAGAAATAAAGATTTTGCTTCGAGGAAACCATTATCAACTACTTAGCGTCTCTACTTACATAGATTCTCAATATCTGTTCGTCGGTAATTTATACCGTTTCATCAGATTTTGATTTTTAAAACAATAAAAGCACTGCACTTTTGAAGTGTCAATCAAAAAAAGACAATTATGAAATTTATCACAACAACACTAATATTACTCTTTGCATTCAATTTTGGGTTTTCTCAAAACAGCATCAAAGGAAAAATAGTTGATGCTCAAAATCAAACTTTACCTTATGCAAACATCGTTTTATATAAAATAGGAGAAGAAAAAAATCCGAAAGGAACTGTTTCTGATGACAATGGGAATTATAAATTTGAAAACATAGCAGCAGGAAATTATAAAATTGAAATTTCGATGCTTGGTTTTGAAACTCAAAAAATCAATCAATTTCAATTAAATGAAGACAAAATTTTCAACATCACTTTAAAAGAAGAAAGTCAGACTTTAAATGAAGTGGTTATCACAAGCAGGCGCCCCGTAATTAAACAAACTGCAGAAAAACTAACTGTTGACTTAGAAAAATCTGAAATGATAAACACCACTTTACAAGATATAATGCGTAAAATTCCTGGTGTTTTAGTTACCAATAACGGAATTTCGATTGCTGGCAAAAGTGGTGTTCGAATTCTTATCAACGGCAAAACTACAGAATATATGGATGTAGAAACCTTGTTGCGCGATTTTCCTGCGGATAATATTTCTAAAATTGAAATCGTTGAACAACCTGGTGCAGAATATGAAGCTTCTGGTTCTGGTGCAATTATCAATATTATTTTAAAGAAAAATGTGCGTTTAGGAACGCACGGAAGTGTAAATGGTTGGGTTGGAAAAGACAATGGTTTTGAATATGGAACAGGATTTACTTTAGCCAGTTATAAGAATAAATTAAATTGGCAAACAAATGTGAACCACTCAAAACCTACTTGGAGAGACGATTTATTTTTAGTTAGAACTGTTGGCAACGAAACCTATAATCAAGAAACGAAGGAACCACACAATCCAAACAATTTAACCTATAGCGGAAATGTGGATTATTATTTAAGTGATAAACATTCAATCGGAATTGGCGGTCGTTGGAACAAAAGAATTTCTGACAGAATTGTTTCAAGTAAAACCATTATTTCTGATGCAAATACTTCAAATGTGTTGTTTTCAGAAAATGTTTTTGATCGAGTTAGTAAAAATTTTAACTTCAATCCGTATTACGAATACAAAACAGATTCGGAAAAATTAGTCATCGATTTTAATTATATCGATTATGAAAATAATAGCATGAATACCTTATCTGATGTTGCTGGAAGTACAATTACATATCAAGATAAAAGATATGTTCAAAACGGAAAATACAATATCAAAACCTACAAAGCAGATTATTCTAAAACCTATTCTGACAATTTAAAATTGAGTTTCGGAAGTAAATATGCAGCTGTAAACACAGACAACGATTTGCAATCTTTTACAGAAAATAACACAAACGGATTTGATGCAGACGTTGATAATAGCAGTCAATTTTTAATTGATGAATCTATTTTCGCCATCTATTCTAAAGTAAATGCAACTTTCGGTAAATGGTCATTTTCTGGTGGATTGCGCTATGAAAACAGCAATACAAACGGAACATCGCATTTTATCAAAAATGGAGTTCCAACAATAGAAACTAATAAAAGACCAATTAATAAAATCTTTCCGAGTGCTTCTTTTAGCAGAGAAATTTCTGAAGTTTTAGGCGCAAGTGTATCGTATAGTTATAGAATTCAAAGACCATCGTACAACAGTTTAAATTCTTTTGCAACCTATTTAGATCCATATTCTTCTGGAGTTGGAAATCCAAATTTAAAACCCTCTTTTACAAACAATTATCAATTTAATTTAACATATGAAGGTCAACCTTTCTTTTCTGTTGGATATAGTAAAACTGAAGATGTTATTTTTCAGTTGATTCAACAAGACAATGCAACCGCTCAAATAAGACAAAGAGATGTAAATGTAGAAAACAATTCTAACTGGAATATTAGATTATTTGCACCGTTAAGCTTTATAAAAGGAGTTGATGGTTATACTGGTTTTATAGTAATGAACACCGATTATCAATCATCAACTTTTAATGTAGATTTAAATAAATGGAACTTGTTCTGGTTTGTACAAGCAAATTATAAATTGCCTTGGGATGTTAATTTTGAATTAAGTGGAAATTACGGAACTGGTGCTTTAGAAGGACAGATTGAAGTTGATTGGTTGGCAGAAGTAGATATGTCTTTCGGTAAAAAATTCTTAGCCGATAAATTAAAAGTAAACCTAGGAATTAATAAAGTATTAAATCGTGGATTTGTTGGAACCATTGATTATGGAAACGGAGTTGCAAGTGTAGAAAGTAATGGTTCTCGTCAAAATATACAATTGAGGTTAACCTATAGTTTTGGTTCTAAATTCGGAAAAAAGAAGTCTAGAAGAAACTCTGCAAAAGACGAAGAAGAAAGAATTAATAACAATAATTAAGTAACTTTGAATTAACATGAACTACAAACCACTATTTATAATTGGCTTATTGCTTGAAGCTTTCGGTCAAATTCTTTTAGCACAAGGAAACGGTTTTGTGTACGCATTAAAACCAATAGATTTTGCGCATTGGTCTTTATTGATGGGAGTTGCATTATTAATGCCACAATTAGGACAGTTTCCAAAAAGTATATTTACTTATATTGGTGTTCCAACTATAATTATTGGTATTGTGTGTATTATAGGAATGTGTGTGTTAGATTTTATTTGGTGGAGTCAGCCAACACAAGAAATTAGAAATGAATTTGCGGGTCAAATATCTAAAATTCCTAGTATATGGAAACCCTTTATTACAACAGGTCCAAATTTTTTAAATGTTGGTTTATTCCTTTTAGCACTCAATTATTTTAAACAAAATAAACTGGGTGTTCTGTTTATTATTTTAGCAACATTCATTTTATTTTTCGGTCGATTTATTCCGTTTAGATTGATAGTTGTATACTTAACTACCGCAATAGGTTATAGTGTTATCTTCTATAAAAAACCACTTATTAATGAACACTAAACTTAACAAATCTGATTATATAATTCTTGCCGTTTTTTACATAATAAGTGCTGCAATAAACATTTTAGATTACTATCAAGACCAAGAGGATCTAATTGAATACTTAATAGACATTCCTGTGTTTATGATTACCTCTTTTTTAGGTGTTATTGCTTTTATGTACTTTATCATTCCTGCATTCTTAATTAAGAAAAAAAACTATTTGCTTTTTGCTTTTTGGGGACTTCTTACAGTTTGTTTCATAGGAATATTAGAAAGGGTAGCTGGCTTTTTATCAAGCGGAGCAGCTTTAGAAAATTTTCCTTCAGTTTTTAATTTGATATTATATTCTATTTTTAATGGTTCAGATTCTATCGGACTTGCGTTAGGTGTTTTACTTACAAAGAAATTTTACGAATCTCAATCTCAAATTTCAAAAATTAAAGAACAACAAAAGGAGAACGAATTGAAGTTATTACGCTCGCAAATAGATCCACATTTTTTGTTCAATAATTTAAACACCTTAGATTCTTTAATAGATACAGATGCTAAAAAAGCAAAAGAATATATTAACAGATTGTCTTTAATTTATCGCTACTTGATTAAAACAAAAGATGCCGAAGTGATGGAGCTTTCAAGCGAACTACAGTTTGCCGAAAATTACATCTTCTTAATGAAAACTCGTTTTGGAAATGATTACGAATTTAACATCGAAACAAACACCAATATTATTGATAAATTTATTCCAACTGGAGCAATTCAAGCATTGCTAGAAAATGTTGTAAAGCACAATAAATCTGAAGATAATAAACCTATTAAAACAACAATTACAATTAATGATGGTTGGTTAATTATTACAAACACAAAATCTAAAATTGTTACAAATCAAGAATCTTTTGGCACAGGTTTAGAAAATTTAAAAGCGCGTTATAAATTACTATCAGATCAGCAAATTCAAATTCATGATATGGATAAAAAGTTTGAAGTATTTATACCAATAATTGAATTAAGTAGCTAATTGTTATTTCGAATAAAGCGAAGTGGAATTGAGAAATCTCATCAAAAATAAAAAGATTTCTCCATAAAGTCGAAATGACAGTCAAAGTAAACAATATGAAAATACTAATTCTCGAAGATGAAATTCCGGCATATCAAAAATTAATCAATTGTTTTGATCTGTTTTTTGATGTAAAAATATCTTTCGATTGGGCAAGAACCAACAAAGAAGGAAAAGAATTTTTATCTAAAAATAAATACGATTTCATCGTGTCTGACATTCAATTGTTAGACGGAATTTCGTTCGATTTATTTGATACAGTTTCAATTGATTGTCCAATTATTTTCTGTTCTGCTCACGATGAATATTTGTTCAAAGCTTTTAACACAAACGGAATTGCATACATCTTAAAACCCTATTCTCAAGATGAGTTTAATAAGGCAATTGAGAAATATCAATCTTTATTTAAACAAGGAAATTACAACGCCTTAAACACTGAAACCTTGTCTAATTTAAAATCTGCTTTAAAGGAA
The DNA here is from genome assembly GCF_046224025.1 of Polaribacter gochangensis. Classification (NCBI taxonomy): domain Bacteria; kingdom Pseudomonadati; phylum Bacteroidota; class Flavobacteriia; order Flavobacteriales; family Flavobacteriaceae; genus Polaribacter; species Polaribacter gochangensis. The sequence continues at coordinate 402,497 of NZ_JBJXRF010000001.1, forward strand.
GAAAACACTATTTATAAAAAACGTTTTGTCATTAAAAAAGCAACAGGAATCCAGTTGTTAAACGTTACTGATATCTGTTTGATAGAAGCTTCTGGTGATTTCTGTATTGCCACAGATAAAGACGGAAAAAGACATGCTATTTCACAAACCTTAGGATTGATTCTTCAGCAGTTAAATCCAGCAAAATTCTTTAAAATTAACAGAAGTGAAATTGTAAGTATTGATGCGATAGAACATATAGAAAGTTATTTTAAAAACAGGCTGTTAATTACAATCTACAATGTCAAAGAAAAAGTAATGACAAGTTCTTCTACAACTTCTGATTTTAGAAAATGGTTAGAAAATTAATACTCTCCAGAAAGCGTTTGAACATTTTTGTGGTTTGCTCTTAATTTTAATAATATCATTCCAAAATCTGTTAAAAAATCATTTTTAGAGAACGAAAAAATTCTTTGTTGAGCCACCTTTGAACGCTTATAATTAGGCAAAAATCGTTGTCTCCATTCAGTTTCATAGTCTAAAAGTAGTTTTAAATCATCTTTTAATAACGATTCATGGATCGCTTTACTTGCCATAATTGCAGATTCAAAAATAAATTTATAACCTTCTCCAACAATTGGGTTTACTTGAGAAACACAGTCGCCAACACAAACAAGATTATTTTTTACAAATTTATCTAAAACAGGAGTTATAGGTACGCTTCCTCCTTCAACTTGATCATTATCTTTAACAACCAACTCCTTAATCTTTGGCAATTGTAAAATAGCATGTAAATTATCTTTTAACCCTTTTACCATGGTTTTATCAAAAGTGCCAAACCCAACTATAGCTCTTTTATTTTTTAATGGAAAAATCCAACCATAACCTCCTTTATAATCTTTTCCGATCATTAAATGTGCTTCATTATCCAATCCAAGATATTTAACATTATACTCAACACCTGTGGCTAGCTCTGTAGTTTTAGGAATTATACCAATTTTTTTACTTAAAACACCCATTGTACCCGAAGCATCTACAAATATTTTAGCTTCAAATTTAGTGTCATTTTTATCTGTAACAGAAGTAAAATTGTTTTCAGAATTTGTTAAAATATTTTTAACATGAACTCCTAATTGTATCTCAACAAAATTAGGGTCTAAAGATGCGATTAATTCTTGGTGCACTTTCTTTTTGTCTAAAATATAAGCTTCAACTTTGATTTGTTTTGTTAAATTTTTAGAATGCACAACAGCTGTATCAATATTCTGAGCAACAACACTTTGTGGCAGTTCAAATTTATCTAAATCTATAAAACTCCCTAATGTATTAAATGAAAACTCAAGTAAGTTCCTCTTCCTTTCTAAAAGAAGTGTTTTGTGTTTTTGACGTCCTAATTCTCTTGCAAGCATTAACCCTGCTGTTCCCGCTCCAACAATAATAACATCGTAATTTTTCATAAAAACTTGATTATTACGGTTAATCATTCAACTTTAAAACCGCCATAAATGCTTCTTGCGGAATTTCTACATTACCCACTTGACGCATTCTTTTCTTTCCTTTTTTCTGTTTTTCTAGCAATTTACGTTTTCTAGAAATATCTCCACCATAACATTTTGCAGTTACATCTTTACGCAATGCTTTTGTAGTTTCTCTAGCAATAATTTTTGCTCCAATTGCAGCCTGAATAGGAATGTCGAACTGTTGTCTTGGAATTAATTCTTTTAATTTTTCAACTATTTTCTTTCCAATTGAATAGGCATTATCAGCATGTAATAATGCAGAAAGCGCATCAACAGGTTGTCCGTTTAATAAAATATCTACACGAACTAATTTAGAAGGGCGCATTCCAATCGGAGAATAATCAAACGAAGCATACCCTTTTGAAACCGTTTTTAATCGATCATAAAAGTCAAATACAATTTCTGCCAATGGCATATCAAAAGTCAACTCAACCCTTTGTGTTGTTAAATAGGTTTGATTGGTAATTTCTCCTCTTTTTTCGATACACAAACTCATTACTTGTCCAACAAAATCTGATTTTGTAATGATTGATGCTTTAATATAAGGCTCTTCAACTCTATCTAAGCTCGATGGATCTGGTAAATCTGTTGGGTTATTTAAAATGATGACATCATTTGGGTTCTTTCTTGTAAACGCATGATACGAAACGTTGGGAACCGTTGTAATAACCGTCATATTAAACTCGCGCTCTAAACGTTCTTGAATAATTTCCATGTGTAACATTCCTAAGAATCCACAACGAAAACCAAAACCTAAAGCAGCAGAACTTTCTGGTACAAAAACCAGCGAAGCATCATTTAGTTGCAATTTTTCCATAGAATAACGCAACTCTTCATAATCTTCTGTATCAACAGGATAAATCCCTGCAAAAACCATTGGTTTTACATCTTCAAAACCATCAATAATTTCTTGCGTTGGGTTTGCTGCATCTGTTATTGTATCTCCTACTTTTACTTCTTTTGCCGTTTTAATTCCTGTTATTAAATACCCAACATCACCCGTTTTTACAGATTGTTTTACAACTTGACTTAATTTTAATGTCCCAACTTCATCCGCAACATATTCATTGTTTGTTGCCATAAATTTGATGCGTTGCCCTTTTTTAATTTCTCCGTTCAATACTCTAAAATAGGTTTCAATTCCTCTGTAAGAATTGTAAACAGAATCAAAAATTAAGGCTTGTAATGGTGCATTTGGATCTCCTTTCGGAGCAGGAATTCTATCAATAATTGCTTCTAAAATATTATCAACCCCAAAACCTGTTTTTCCACTTGCATGAATTACCTCTTCTGAATCACAACCTAATAAATCTACGATATCATCGGTAACTTCTTCAGGATTTGCACTTGGCAAATCCACTTTATTTAATATCGGTATAATCTCTAAATCGTTGTCTAATGCCAAATATAAATTAGAAATTGTTTGTGCTTGTATGCTTTGTGCAGCATCAACAATTAAAAGCGCACCTTCACAAGCGGCAATAGAACGAGAAACTTCGTACGAAAAATCTACGTGACCTGGAGTGTCAATTAAGTTTAAAATATATTGTTCTCCATTGTGTGTATAATCCATTTGGATGGCGTGCGATTTAATGGTAATTCCACGTTCGCGCTCTAAATCCATGTTATCTAATAATTGATCTTTCTTTTCGCGAGCCGTTACAGATCCTGTAAAATCTAACAATCTATCTGCCAACGTACTTTTACCGTGATCAATATGTGCGATGATGCAAAAGTTTCTAATATTCTTCATTCGTTAAATCTTGTTTCTAAATATGGTCTGCAAATATAGGCTTTTTGGTATTGAAAAATTATGTTGTTTAGAAGTTTCAATCTTGAAAAGTTTACTCGAACAGACAATCTGATGTGTCGCTTCGAGTGAATTTGATTTTTCATAAAATTGTTATCGAGAAGTCTGTTAAACTAATCTTGCCATTCTGCAATAAACAAATTGGTGTCATGTCCACCACCATTATTTCTATTTGATGAAAAAATCAGCTTTTTACCATCGTTAGAAAATACTGGAAATGCATCAAATGTTTCTCCGTGTGTGATTCTTTTTAAATTTTTCCCGTCAATATCAATCATATATAAATTGAAAGGAAATCCTCTTTCTGCTTCAAAGTTTGAAGAAAATAAAATTTTCTTTCCTGAAGGATGAAAAAATGGACTCCAGTTTGCGTTTCCTAAATCTGTTAACTGACGTAAGTCAGAACCATCTGCATTACAGATATACAATTCCATTTCTGTTGGCTGCACCAAACCTTCTTTTAATAAATCTTTGTATTCTTTAATTTCTGCTTCGGTTTTTGGTCTCGAAGAACGGAAAATTAATTTGGTACCGTCTGGCGAGAAAAATGCGCCTCCGTCATATCCTAATTCATAAGTAATTTGTTTTACGTCTGAACCATCAATATTCATTGTAAACAACTCTAAATCTCCAGTTCTCATCGAAGTAAAAACAATTTTATCTCCTTTTGGCGAAACGGTTGCTTCAGCATCATAACCTGGCTCTGTAGTTAATTGTTTGGTAATGTTTCCTTCTAAGTCAGAAACAAAAATATCGTAACTATCATAAATTGGCCACACATATTTCCCTTCTCTTCGTAAAGGTGCTGGCGGACATTCTTTTCCTCCTAAATGTGTAGAACCATAGACATAGCTTTTATTGTCTGGTAAAAAATAAGCACACGTTGTTCTTCCTAAACCTGTAGATATCATTGGCGGAATTGAATCTTGAAACGTTTCTCCTACATTCATCAAAAACATTTGATCACACTCTACACCCCAATTTTTATTATTCGATTGAAAAATAATTTGTTTGTCATCAAAACTCCAATATGCTTCTGCATTATCTCCACCAAATGTAATTTGTTGCATGGTTTTAAAATGCACTTCTTCTGGGTATATTAATGTAGTATCCCATTTTTTTGTTGCCCCAGATGTTGCATCTGTTTTATCTTTTTTACCTGTTTTGCACGAAACGATTACCAGTGCAAAAATCACCAAATAAATACTTCTTAATTTCATTAGATCCTAATTTAATTCTACAACTAATAATTATTAGTTATTTTTGACAAAAATAATACATATACAATGAAAAACTTACTAATTTTAATCTTTTTATCGCTGCTAATTTCCTGTAATAAAGAACATAAACCAGAGCATAAAATTAAACAAGATGTCTCTTTTTTAGCCGATGATAAATTGGAAGGAAGGCAAACTGGAACTCCTGGAGAATTAAAAGCTGCTGAATACATTAAAGACAGATTTGAAAATTTAGGATTAAAACCCAAAGGAACAAATGGTTTTTATCAATCGTTTACATTTAAACCAAAAACCAACCCTCACGAAGAAGTAAAATTTACCGAAAATGCAGACGGAACAATTACTGGTAAAAACGTTGTTGCATTTATAGATAACAAAGCAAAAAATACGGTAATTATCGGAGCGCATTTTGATCATTTAGGGTATGGCGGTGATGGATCTTTATACAGAGATTCTATCAAAGCCATTCATAACGGAGCAGATGATAATGCAAGTGGTGTAGCTGTAATGCTAAACTTAGCAAGCAAATTAAAAAACACTAACACAAACAACAATTATTTATTTATTGCTTTTTCTGGTGAAGAAATGGGTTTATTAGGTTCTAATTATTTTGTAAAAAATCCAACAATCGATACCAAAGCTGTTTCTTATATGATAAATATGGATATGGTTGGTAGGCTAAAAGACAGCGCTTTGGCTGTTTACGGAACTGGAACTTCTCCAATTTTTAAACAAACTTTAAAATCGCATAACAACAATTTTAAATTGATTCAAAAAGAATCTGGTGTTGGACCAAGTGATCACACGAGTTTTTATTTAGCAGACATACCGGTGCTACATTTCTTTACCGGTCAACACGAAGATTACCACAAACCAAGCGACGACACAGAAACATTAAATTATGATGGAATGGCAATCATTTCTAATTATATATTTAATGTAATTTCTGATTTAAATGACAACGGAAAATTAGCCTTTAGAAAAACAAAAAACGAAAGTGAAGAAACACCTCGTTTTAAAGTTGGTTTAGGTGTTATACCAGATTATATGTACGACGGAAAAGGTATGCGTGTTGATGGGGTTTCTGAAGGAAAGCCTGCTGTTGCAGCCGGCATTAAAAAAGGAGATATCGTAATTGAATTGGGTGGTAATAAGATTACAGACATGATGAGCTATATGAAGGCTTTATCAGTCTTTAAGAAAGGAGATAAAACGACCGTTGTTTTAAACAGAAATGGAAAAGAAGTAAAAGCAGACATTCAGTTTTAAACTTAAAAAAATAACATTTAAATACCTGTTAGATTAAAACCCAACAGGTATTTTTTTTGAGATAAAATAAGTATTTTTGCGCCATGGTTAAAATTGGAAACATAGAATTGCCAGATTTTCCGTTGTTGTTAGCACCAATGGAAGATGTTAGTGATCCACCATTTAGAGCTTTGTGCAAAGAAAACGGAGCAGATGTTGTGTACACAGAATTTATTTCTTCTGAAGGATTGATTCGTGATGCTGCAAAAAGTGTGATGAAATTAGACATCTACGAAAAAGAGCGTCCGGTTGGAATTCAAATTTTTGGAGCCAATTTAGAATCGATGTTAAAAACCGTTGAAATTGTTGAGAAATCAAATCCAGATATTATTGATATTAATTTTGGTTGTCCGGTAAAAAAAGTAGTTTCTAAAGGAGCCGGAGCTGGAATTTTAAAAGACATCGACTTGATGGTTTCTTTAACCGAAGCGATGGTAAAACACACCAATTTACCAATTACAGTAAAAACACGTTTGGGTTGGGACGAAGATTCTATCAGAATTGTAGAAGTTGCCGAACGTTTGCAAGATGTTGGTTGTAAAGCAATTTCTATACATGGAAGAACACGTGCGCAAATGTATAAAGGAAATGCTAATTGGAAACCAATTGCAGAAGTAAAAAACAACCAAAGAATGCACATTCCTGTTTTTGGAAATGGCGATATTACATCACCAGAAAAAGCCATGGAAATGCGTGACGTTTATGGTTTAGATGGCGCAATGATTGGCAGAGCTTCAATCGGTTCTCCTTGGTTTTTTAATCAGGTAAAACACTTCTTTAAAACAGGCGAACATTTGGCTTCACCAACTATTGCAGAACGTGTAGAACTTGCACGCAGACATTTAAAAATGGCTATTGATTGGAAAGGTGAAACGTTGGGAGTATTAGAAACGAGAAGACATTACACCAATTATTTTAAAGGAATTCCGCATTTTAAAGAATACCGAATGAAAATGGTTACTTCTGATGATGCAAATGATGTTTTTGCTGCTTTTGATGAAGTTTTTGAAAAATTTGGTGATACAGTAATTCCAGATTTTAGTTAGGTTCTTTTATTTTAAAAGACTTCACAATATTTTCTACACCTTTAATAAACTCATCATAGTATTTATTTTCAGAAATATAACTCAACTCAAAATTTCTATTTTTATAATGAAATAAAAGATCTATCTGTGTAGTTGGCCGATTTTTATTTCCAAAAAAATTTCCATATTTAATTAGATAGTATTTACCATATTTTTTGTGATTTAATTTCTGCGGAATAAAATCAATTGTTGGATAAAATCCTTTCATTTTTTGATGATAATACTCAAAAAGTGCTTCAATACTTTTTGCTTTCGTTTCTTTTTGAGAAAGTTCTGTAACGTATAAATTATTTGCATAAAAATTGGTATTCCTTTTTTGCATCACTTTTGGTGAATGCATTATATGACCATGGACTTCTTTGTAGGAATACCACGTTTTTGGAATCTCTAATGTATATGTTTTCATTTCTTTTTCTAAAGAAATACTATCTAACATTTCTTGCTGAACGGGAGGAATCGTAAAGTTTTTAACATTCTTGATTGTTGTACAACCAATAAATAAAGCAAGAAATAAGCTATAAATTACTTTTCTCATACAATGATTAATTAAACTTTAAACTTCCAAAAAACAACTTTTTTTCTTTTAAACAATCATCATACTCTCTAAGATTTGCATCATAAACTACTTTAAAAATTGAATTATTGTGCTTAAAATATCTGATTGTTTTTTTTCTTTTATTTCTTTTATAATCTTTCCAAACACCTGTAATTTCTATAAATTTTTCAGTTATTCTACTTTTTAAATTTTCATTTCCTCTTAACGATTTATCCATTTTGAGAATAATTAATTCTAATTGAATCAAGGATAAATCTTCTTTTATAATATAATAATCTGATTCTATTGTAAAAACTGGCGATTCTATATAAGATACAGCTCCGCCATACTTTGCTTTTTTATAAAAAACTAAAGAATTTAACCAATTCTTACCTTTAATTTTTGTGACATCCCAATTACTAAGAAACTTTACTTGAAATTTTGGTTTACTAAAAATTCTTATATAAGGATCTTTCTTAAAATCTTTCTTCTTTTTAAAAGAAGAAATCATTTTACTTACATCAGTTTTAAAATTTAATGACGTTTTTGTGCTGTCAGAATATTTAAAAACGTATAACTCTTTCCTTATTATTAAAAACTCCGTTGTGTGTTTTACTAATGATTTTTTATCTCTCCAGTTTTGCCAAGAAGTTTTTAAAATTAGATGATTGGGGTTTTTCTTTTCTATCGAATAATTAAATTTTTTATACGGAACTCTCTTTAGTTCCTTTACTCTAGTGTTAACTATTTTTTTAAGATTTTTCTTTTTTAATTTGACTATTTTATATTGACCAACATTAAAATAACTATTTAACGTAGAATCTTTGTACCTAAATTCTTTTACCCAAAAATATGGGTAAGAAGGATTAATTACTTTCCATGTATCAGGAACCCTAATTTCAAAAGCTTCTGAATCAAAAGTTTCGTGTAGATTATTATTGTTGTGTTGAGAATAGACAAGGCTTGTAACTGCCAAAAAAAGCAGGAGGAATACTTTCTTTTTCATGAATTTTATTTTTCTATAAAGTTAGCAGAAATTCTGCTACTTGCAATTTTTGAAGCGATAAATCCTAAAATACTAATGGTAATTGCCACAATAAATAAGTTCATAAATTGGAATTCTACTGGATACGGAATCGATTGTGTAATCATAAAAAAGGCAAATTGTTTTTGTAATAAAATCAAAATTGTTCCGATTAACAATCCGATAAACAATCCAAAAAGTGTTAGTAAAAAGCCTTGTAATACAAAGATTCGCTTTATTTCTTTTATGGTAACGCCCAAGTTAAAAAGCGTTTTTAAGTTTTGCTTTTTATCAATAATCATCATTATAATTGCGCCAATTACATTGAACAATGCAATGATAATTATCAACGTAAAAATTAAATACGAAATCAATCTTTCTGTGTTTAAAACTTTGTAGGTTATGGCGTTAAACTGAGTTTTTGTTGCTACTGTAAAATTATTTCCTAAAGCATTTTGTAAGTCGGAAGCAAAATCATCTGAATCAATATTTTCGTTTAATCGCAATTCAATTGAAGTCACTTCATTTTTATCATAACCCAATAGTTTTTGCGCCAATCTTAAATTTACAAACACATATTTATTTGCAAATTCTTCCATTCCGGTATAGACTCCAGATATTTGAACATCGGCAGAATTAAATGCAGAAGCTGCGCTTAAAATTAATCCTTCGCCAGCTTTCGGAACTTTAATTTGTAGAGGTTCGCCAAAATTTAAAATGCTTAACGATAATTTATCAGAAATTCCAAAGCCAATAACTGCTGTATTTATAAAATCTGGATCTAACCATTGACCAACATGTAAAGTAGAATCTATTTTTGTAATCGACATATAATTGTCGCTCACACCTTTTACATACGCAATTTGATCTCTTTGTTTGTATTGTAAAAAGGCACGTTCTTCAACTACATTTGCAAATGCTTTAATTTCTTCGGATGAATTTAAAAGCGAAGTAATCGAATCTGAAACTACAAACGATTTTCCTTTTGTTGCCGTAATTTTTATGTCCGGATCAGAATAATCTAACATATTATTGGTAAAAGATTTAAAACCAGAAAATCCTGAAAGAATAATAAACAACGCCAATGAACCCACAATTACACCGAAAGATGCAATAATGGTAATAATATTAATGGTATTGTTTCCGCTTTTGGCGAATACATATCTCTTGGCTATGTAAAAAGGAAAATTCACAATTTTTGTATCAAATCAATACAAACTAACTGCAAAAAAAGTTGTGAAGCAAACAAATTAACGTTTTTGACGTCTTGGTAATACTTCTGGGTTTTTAATCGGGTTTACATCTTCACCTTTTAAAGATTTATCAATTTCTTCGATATAATCTAAAGAATCGTCTCCAAAAAATGATAATTCTGGCATTCTACGCAACTGATTTTTTGTGCGTTTTGCCAATTCGTGTCTAATCATAGAAGTATTAGACTGAATTCCTGTTACCAATTCGTCTCTTTTTTCTGATGGAAAAATACTCAAATACACTTTTGCAATACTCAAATCTGTAGTAACAGTAACTTTAGAAACCGAAATAATAGTTCCTTTCATTCCGTCTTGTGCCGCTTTCTGAAGCACATCAACTAAGTCTTTTTGAATTACTCCAGCAATTTTTTTCTGTCTATTTGTTTGTTCCATGCTGCAAATTTACGCATAATTCCCAAAAGAATGTTTATTTTTGATGGATAGAAAACGATCTAATGGACAAAATTGAACATATTGGAATTGCCGTAAAAAATTTAGAGAAATCAAATGAATTATTTGCTGCACTTTTTGGAAAACCACATTATAAAGTTGAAGAAGTAAAAAGCGAAGGTGTAAAAACTTCTTTTTTTGATGTTGGTCCTAATAAAATTGAGTTATTAGAAGCAACAAATCCAGAAAGTCCAATTGCAAAATTTATCGATAAAAAAGGCGAAGGAATTCATCATATTGCATTTGCAGTTTCAGATATTAAAGCAGAAATAACACGTTTAAAAGCAGAAGGATTTACCGTTATAAATGAAGAACCAAAACTTGGCGCAGATAATAAATTGGTTGTATTTTTACATCCAAAAACTACCAACGGCGTTTTAATAGAATTATGTCAAGAAATTGATTAGTTAAAATACTGCCAACTGTTACTGTCAACTGTTTACTAATTATTATATTGCGAGCTAGAATTCAACAACATTTATGTCTACATCTTTTGATAAATATCAAAAACGAAGATTACGCTCTTCTTACTTTTCTGTAATTGTAAGTATTTCGTTGGTGTTATTTATGGTTGGCGTTTTAGGATTGATTTTATTAAAATCTACAAGTGTTGCCAATCACGTAAAAGAAAAAACGGCAATGACCTTGTTTTTAAAAGACGATGTTACTAAAAAAAACATCGAAGATTTAAGAGCTTCTTTGTTAAAAGAAAAATTTACCAAACAAATTGTGTACATTTCTAAAGAAGAAGCTGCCAAGTTTCACAGCAAAGATTTAGGAGAAGATTTTGTAAAATTTCTGGGAACAAATCCTTTAAAAAACGGAATTGATTTATATCTTAAAGCTGAGTTTGTTACACCAGAAAAAATGGCAGAAATCGAAAAAAAGTTTCAAAAAAACGCCTTTGTTTTAGAGGTTTCTTACGACAAACCTTTGATTCAGTTTTTAACAAAAAACATTCAAAAAATGAGTTTCTGGCTGTTAATCATTAGCGCATTTTTTGCTTTGATTTCCATTTTATTAATCAACAGTGCTTTGCGTTTATCAGTATACTCTAAACGATTTAATATTAAAACCATGCAAATGGTTGGCGCAACAAAAAGCTTTATTAGAAGACCTTTTATTTTACAAGGAATGAAATTAGGATTGATCGGTTCTACCATATCATTAATTGGTTTAGGAACCGTTATTTACTACACAAATAAATACATACCAGCTTTGCAATTACTTAACGATTATGTTTTGTTAAGTTATTTATTTGGCGGCGTTTTAGTGGTGGCATTTTTAATTACTTGGCTAAGTACTTTTTTTGCAACACAACGTTTTTTAAATCTACAAACAGACGAATTATACTATTAATATGAGCAAGAAAGAAAACAATACAAAACCAGAATTTCTTTTTAGTAAAAGAAATTATATCATCATGCTAATTGGTGCTGCTTTTATTGCCCTAGGATTTATCTTGATGGCTGGCGGCGGAAGCGAAGACCCAAATGTATTTAATGAAGAAATTTACAATTGGAGACGCATTCGATTAGCCCCAACTTTGGTAATTATTGGGTTAGGAATCGAGATTTATGCAATTTTAGCAAAACCTAAAAAATAAAGATGGATTTTATCGAAGCAATTGTTCTTGGAATTATTCAAGGATTAACCGAGTTTTTACCAGTTTCTTCTAGCGGACATTTAGAAATTGCAAAAGCCATTTTAGGCGACACTTCTGTGCCCGAAGAAAGTTTAACGTTTACTGTTGTATTGCATTTTGCAACTGCATTAAGTACCATTGTTATTTTTAGAAAAGAAGTTGCAGAAATTTTTAAAGGATTGTTTCAATTTAAATGGAATGATGAAACTGAATTCTCTTTAAAAATTATTGCATCTATGATTCCTGCAGTTATTGTTGGAATCCTTTTTGAAAAAGAATTAGAAGCTTTTTTTGGCGGACAAATTTTATTAGTTGGTTGTATGCTTCTTGTAACAGCTTTACTATTATTACTGGCTGATAAAGCAAAAAAAACAGACAAAAAAGTATCTTTTACAAATGCAATAATCATTGGAGTTTCGCAAGCAATTGCGATGTTGCCAGGAATTTCTAGATCTGGCGCAACCATTTCTACTTCTGTTTTATTAGGAGTCGACAGAAACAAAGCTGCTCGTTTTTCATTTTTAATGGTGGTTCCGTTAATTGTTGGAAAAATTGCCAAAGATTTAATGAGCGGAGAAATCAATTTTGAAAGCGCAGAAATTTTACCAATGTCTGCCGGATTTTTAGCGGCATTTATTGCTGGTTTATTTGCTTGCACTTGGATGATTTCTTTAGTGAAGAAAAGTAAATTATCATACTTTGCAATTTATTGTGCCGTTGTTGGTGTTATTGCAATTGGTTATTCTTTAATGAATTAAAAAAATGTCTCCTCGAGCGGAGTTGAGAGATTTTTAAGAGGTCTCGACTCCGCTCGACCTGACACAGAATTACAAAAAAATGACTGGAGAAGATTACAAAAACGGACAAGTTTTACTGATTGATAAACCATTAGAATGGACTTCTTTTCAGGCTGTAAATAAAATTCGTTGGCATATCAGACAACGTTTCAACATCAAAAAAATTAAAGTTGGTCATGCAGGAACTTTGGATCCGTTGGCAACTGGTTTGTTAATTATTTGTACAGGAAAACAAACAAAAAACATCAACGAATATCAAGGTCAAGTTAAAGAATACACCGGAACTTTTACTGTTGGCGCAACAACACCGAGTTACGATTTAGAAACCGAAGTAAACGAAACTTTTTCTACAGCACATATTACTGATGAATTGATTCATAAAACAACTGAACAATTTATGGGTACAATTCAACAACGACCACCTATTTTTTCAGCTATCAAAAAAGACGGAAAACGTTTGTACGAATTGGCTAGAAAAGGTGAAACTACAGAAATTGCTACCAGAGAAATTACCATCAACCAATTTGAAATTACCAATATTGATTTACCAAAAATCGATTTTAGAGTTGTTTGTAGCAAAGGAACGTACATTAGATCTTTGGCTTTTGATTTTGGTAGCGCATTGGATTCTGGAGCACATTTATCTGCGTTGCGAAGAACAAAAATTGGCGATTATTCCGTTGAGAAAGCAGTTTCTATTGATGCTTTTATCCAACATTTAGAAATGGAATAGTTTTTGTCTCTGCAAACGGAACAAAAAAATTACAATGAAAAAAACACTGCTGCTAATTCTATTATTCTCAACATTTTTAGCCACTTCTCAAACCAAAGATAAAGGACCATTTTTCAACACTAATTTACATTTAACATTTGCTTTAAATGAAAACTATGTATTGTTTGAACCTGATGATGGAGAATATTTACTCGATTTTTCAGCAATATTTATCCGTTCTGGGTTTGGTTATCGATTTAACAAACGGATAGAATCTAGTATTAATTTTGGATTGGATTTTCACATGCGTTTTAGAATACAAGCAATTCCGTCTTATCTAAATGTGCAGTACAATTTAATTGCCAACGAAGATTTTAAGTTCTTTGTAAATGGTAGTTATGGAAATTTATGGAAACCTTCTTCTAATTTCGAAAAAGGAAAATATCACGGCTTCGGAATTGGTTTTCAAGGAAATGATAGCTACTCAAAAACAAATTTTGTCTTTCGTTTAGATTTTCATCGCAAACGAATTGCCAATTTTAAAGATGGTAATTTAGATAGTGTTTCGTTGGGAATTGGAATTAGTTTGTTTTAAAAAACAACCTCTAAATTTAAAATTTAGAGGTTGTAGAGTTATTGTTTAATTAGAATAACTTTTCTTTTAGTTTTTATGCATAATAGGTTGAACATAGATTTCATCAGAGTCTTTAAGATAGAATCGTATATTAATAGAATCTCCTTTTTGTAAAACAAATTTTGGGACCCTAATCCATTCTTTACCAACAGCTCCTGCATTAATTTTAAATTCTCCTTTTAAAACATTTTTGTTTAATGCATTAAGATCGTGATCACTGAAAATTAAATTATTAATATGATAAACAGAATAATACCTGTTCTTCTTATTTTCAAATTCAAAAGCTTCTAAATTTATATAACAAGAACTTTTATCTTTAGATTTATATTTAGTGATTATATAATTCTTTTTGTTATTATTATTTTTCTGTGCATTACAGCTATTTAATGTTATTATTAAAACAAATAATAATAATTTTTTAACAACCTGCATCTTGTCCTTTTTGTGGTTTAGTAGCTCCATTCATGTCTTTTTTAGTTAATTCTAATGCGTTTGTATTATTATCTCAATCTTGCTCATTTTTTAATATTCGATTTTAGTTGAGTGCTTATTTTAAAAAAAGCCCAAACTGTAAGTTTGAGCTTTCACTTTAATTTTAAATTTTCTTTTTCCAAACAAGTAAATTACCAATTACCATTATAAATGAGCTTAACACCCATAACCAATAACCTAAACCATAAAACACTACTTTCGATTTGGTGCCTGCTTCACTATTTATAATTTCATCAACGAATAAAAAAGACAACATTAATAGAAATCCAACAACACTTAATATAAAGGAAATGTTTGGTTTCTTCTTAAATAAACTCCAAGCTATAATTAAAATGGGATTTGCTAACCAAGGGAAAGCAGGTACGTGTAACATAAAAACACCTAACCAACCAAAAAGCAAACTTAATATTCCGTAATTATCGCAATTCCCATACGAAGAACAATAACTTTTTTGGGTTAATGCAATTATATATATTGCAATGCTTATAATTAAAAATATTTTTTGTTTTTTGCTATTCATAATTAACTATTTCATATTACCCACAATTTTAAAGTCGAAAATTGGAATTTAGTTTATTTTAAAAACCGTCCATACCAGCTTTCAGAAATAGGTACTTCCCAGTAGTTTTCAAATTCTTCTTTTGTAGTTACTAAATTGTCAAATACAATAGATTTTCATCGCAAACGAATTGATTATTTTAAAGACGGTAATTTAGACAGTGTTTCTTTAGGAATTGGAATTAGTTTGTTTTAAAAAAAAGCCCAAACTTTAGTTTGAGCTCCTTATTACTAATCTTTTCTCTTTTTAAGAATAATTACCTTATTTCGTATTGTTTTTAATTTAATCTCATTTTTTGAAAGAGTAATGATTTTATATTTTATAATATCTTCCTTTAAAGCTATTGGGTTGTTAAGCTTTTCCCTTATGAATACTTCAGTTTCATAATTAAACTCCGTATTAATGTAAAAAGAATAATTTCCGCAACACATGTCAGATACATTTATTTTTATATGTCCTTTTTTCTTTTTGAATTTTAAAAAGACAACCCCTTTTTTATTTGAACTTGCTCCTTTTCTGCTTTTTAAGTTAGCAGCTCCAATACCAAAGAGAGGTTTATTCTTAAAATTATAGATGTATATTTTAATTTGAATTGAATCTTTTGAATTCTTATAAAATTTGTATTTATGGTAACTGTTCTTATTCAATTTTGTTAAATCATAATTTAAAAATAATGAGTCTTTAATAATGTAATAATGACCTTTCCCATATTTATCATCCCCTAAAGAAGCCCCAGAATGATATTCAAATGTTCCGTTCAAGCCAAAATTATAATAACTATAATGTTCTTGTAAAGGAGCCAATTCCGAATATTTTCCATTTATTTTGGTCTGACAATAAAGTGAGTCAAAAGAATTAATTATTAATAAAAATAAAAATACTTTAATCACTACATTTTGTTCCTTTCGCATCGTTATTACTTTTTAATTCATTGTAAACTATTTTAGCTATCTCTTCTCTTTTAATGCTATCAGGTTCAATCGCTTTGAAAGAATCTGTTTCAGCTGTTATGTTTCCGTTTGTATCCGTTTGAAACATTCCCCCAAAAGCCATTGCTCTATAATATTCCCAACCCAATAAATCATCTGGTTTTGTAGCACTGTAATTGAATTTACCTGAACCATATAACTTATCCCATTCGTACAAAGAGTATGCCATAGCATCTATATATTGACCCATAAAATTATGATGAAATGTATTTGTTCCTATTGTATAGCCATTATCTTTTGCGTATTCCTCAATTAATTGACTAAACGAATAACTACTAAATTCTACTACATTATTATATAATGCATTTATGTATGCGTGTATGGTTTCATGTATCATTGTTCTGGCTATAGATAGTTTTGATGCACTAGAAAGATAAGTATCACTTAATGTAATTATTGCACCTTTGGTGGTCGCATTACTATCGCCTATGTCATTGTTGTTTTGGATTGTTAAATGAGTTTTATCACTATCGTTAAATAATTTCAAAACCTCTTGTGAAAAATTTAAACTATCAGTATTTGAAATAATTACTTCTGGTTTTATTGGATCTTCTTTATACAATCCGTTTTCCAGTTCTGTAAAAATATTTTTTGCACATGGGTCTGTTAAATTATTAAATATATTAAAAGTTGGATTCCACCAACTAAATCCAGTTCCACCACCACTTGGGTTTCCGTCTCCTAAATTGTTATCTGGTGTTTGCCAATCAACGTCACCACCACCTTCATCGCTGTTGTCATCCATACCTTGAACATCTGCTAATTCTACAGTACATCCAAATAGCTCCGTTTCTGAACCATCAATCATACCTGCTTGATATAACATTATATATTCTTCTAAAGTAAGTGGCTCTGGTGTGCAGTTGCCTTTACTTTTGTATGCAGGTTCATTAAAAATGTATATACCCATTTTTTTTCCTTTTTCATATTTATAGCCTTTAACATAAGCCCCTTCGCTATTATGAATTAATAGTTTTCCACTAAAATAATTATTGTTTGCATCATCATCAAACAATAATGTAACAATTTGGTTTTCTACCTTTCCATTTTTTTCTATAGAGGTTACAAAAGATTTAATTTTATTCGATTTAATATCTAGAGGAGTATTTAAAACTTTAATGTCCTCTTTAAAAATAATTTCAGAAGACTTATCCCATGCAATTTTTGAGACAAACGAATTTGTACTTTTAGATAATTTTTTGTTAGATAAAAATGCTTTTTTAGATTGTTCTATACTAGGTACAGATAATTGATTTAGTTCTAAAACTTCATTTTTCTCACAACCCCAGAGCAACAAGGAGACACCTACAAAAAAAATTCCAGTTTTTAAATAATTAGTAATTTGTTTCTTTTTCATAATATTAAATGTTTTTCTTAAGCTAAATTTTATTTTTTTACTCTTAATGATTTACCAAATATAGAGGTGCAAACAGTATTGCACAAGTAGTACAAGTCTGGATTCATGAATCACGAGTGATTTCATACTTTATATTTTGAAATTTAAACATAAAGTATGAAGTAAAATCTTGTACGTTTATAAAAGCAAAAAAAGCAGGTATTAAAAAATTTATTTTAAAAAACGACCATACCAACTTTCAGAAATGGGAACTTCCCAATAATTTTCAAATTCTTCTTTGGTGGTTACTAAATTATCAAACACAATAGATTTTCAACGCAAACGAATTGATAAATTTAAAGATGATAATTTAGACAGTGTTTCGTTAGGAATTGGGATTAGTTTGTTTTAAAAAAACTCCAAACAAATTTTAGTTTGTTTGGAGTTAATAAAATATTATTATTCATTTAACATTAACGGGGTTCGCTTTTTACTATTACCCTTTACAATATTATAGAAGAAAGAAATTATCTTACCATTTTTAATTATAAAAGTCGTTACAACTTTGTCATTTGAGACTAAATGATATACTTTTTCTGAATCTTGAATTTTATAAATAAAATTAATATCTAAACTTTTAATGTTATTATTTGAAACAACAATGTATTTGTTATTAATAAGTTCTTTCCTTAAGAATTTAATATTTTCACCAATGAATAAATTAAATACCTCCTTTTTTTCTTTACTTATTTTTTTTTCAAAACCTATAAATCTTGATGATTCTTTATAAGTTCCATTTTTAGATAACACAACCTCATCTATAAAATTATTAATTAATTTTATATCCATATTTTGTTTATTACATCCCAAAACAAGTAAAATGAAAATTACACTTACTTTTTTTATTTTTTTTAACATCCTTTATTAGTTTTTGGAGCTAATCCTCCAGTTATATTTACATTATTATTACTTGGATTCAACCCTCTAATATGCATCCCTAAAGCTCCAGGATTACTTCCTCCACCACCAAGCCAAGTGCCATATGAATCTGGCAGGTTTAATCCTCCTAAATTACCCAACTCAATTGCAAAGTCTGTACAATTATAAGTGTTAAGATTATATGTCTTATTATAGTTCTTTGCTTTGTCAATTATTGCCATCAATTGAGTACTTGTAATTGTTTTAGTTACTCTTGCAGAAAAGTTATGATTTACAACACCATCATCACCAAGAACTGAATCGCTCGATACATTTACTAAAGGATATATATTGTCTGATACCGGATAGAACCCAAACGTTCTCGTTTCATTTCCTTGTCCTAATGAAATAAATGTATGACCAACCATTGTCCCATTATTGGCATCACCAGAACCTGGATTTGGCTCTAAAGCATAAATAGTAATTGAAGCTTCTTTTGTTAAATCAAAACATTTCAAATATTCATTTATATCACTAATTGGATTATCAGGACTATCTACAACAATACTTTCAACACAATTTCCGTCACTATTCATAACAAAACCCTTTTCACATTCTACAACTTCTTCTGTAACATCTATTGCGCAATTTTCAGATTCTCTAGAAAAATATTTGCTTTTACTTCCTGTATTATTAGGGCTACAATCTGTTTTATATGTTCCAGCTCCGCTTGGCGCTCCTCCGCCATCAGGGTTGGTCATTCCTTCGTCGTATTCAGGCAAATAATCATAAGCACATATTTGTTCATAAGTTATATCTAATAACTTTTTACTATATAAAAAAACTTCAACATCTTGAGACCATTGATAATAGTAATACCAATGTTCGGTTCTAACTGTAACACAACCTTCTGGCGCTCTTGATTTTATAGGGTCTAAGTCTTTTAAGTCTTTTGCAAAGTAATCTTTAATCAACTCGGCTCCTTTTTCTATCTTCTTTGCAAAAACAATTTCATCATTCTTATCAACTAAATGTATCAATCCATTAAAACTAGATGAATAGTTAAAATTAATTTCAGAAATTATTTGACTTGCTTCTGATATTTTCTCATAAACTCTCAATACATAAAAATTAATATTTTCTTCTTTAACAGTAACAACAATTTTATACGACTTAAAATAATCTCCTTTTGTTTTTTTTAAATCATTTAAATGTGGTGTTAAAGCAGAAGTGTATTTAATTGGAAACTCATAATAATCTGTTTTCAATTCTTCAGAATATTCCTTTTCAACTAAATCCCAATTTACTTCAAAATCATAAGGAATAGATTTCACAAAATCTTCCTTACTAAAAGATTGTTGTATCTTTTCTATAATATTTTGGGGTTCAAAGGTTTTATTAACTTCATTTTTCTCACAACCCCAGAACAACAAGGAGACACCTACAAAAAAAATTCCAGTTTTTAAATAATTAGTAATTTGTTTCTTTTTCATAATATTAAATGTTTTTCTAAAGCTAAATTTTATTTTTTTACTCTTAATGATTTACCAAATATAGAGGTGCAAACAGTATTGCACAAGTAGTACAAGTCTGGATTCATGAATCACGAGTGATTTCATACTTTATATTTTGAAATTTAAACATAAAGTATGAAGTAAAATCTTGTGCGTTTATAAAAGCAAAAAAAGCAGGTATTAAAAAATTTATTTTAAAAAACGACCATACCAACTTTCAGAAATGGGAACTTCCCAATAATTTTCAAATTCTTCTTTGGTGGTTACTAAATTATCAAACACAATAGATTTTCCAGTAACAGCTCTGTTTTTAAGCAGTTTTTTAAAATCTTTCAACTCTTTGTATTGCACAAATTCGCCTTGCTTAAAACACACATTCATTCGGTCTAACAATTCCACTTCATAGTCTTGTTGGATTTGTAAAATAAACTGAACAGAAGTATCAATATCAGTATTTGATAATGCAGTATTAGAACTATCTGCAAACAATACAATAAACCGATTGTATAACAATTGGTAAGAAACCTGAAACGTTGCATCATCAGCTTTCCAGCTTTCTAAAAAAGTTTTTATTTTTTCGTGAATTCCGTCAATTTCTGAATCGTAAAATTTTCTGTTTGATGGATAAATCCAAACTTTGGCAGTTTCTGGGAGCGATGTATATTCTACTAACATTTTTTAGTTTTGATACTGCAAAGATAGCACAAAAGAAAAAGTCCTTTCACAAAATGCAAAAGGACTTTTCTATCACTCTTTATAATTTTATTTTTCTAAAAAGGCAACGATATCTTCCTGTATATTTTCGCCTTTATTTTTGTTGTACCAAACTTGCAATTCTTTTTTAAAATTATCGTCTAAACCACCATGTTTTTCTTTGTAATCATTTACCATTTTTGTTGCAATTGATGGTCTTGGTCCCCAAGAAGAAATCACCTCATTGTTTTCGTTTAAGACAACTAATTTCGGAATTGCTTTTCCTCCGTTTGTTAAAAATTGGCTCATCAACTCTTCATTTTCATCACGCAACACAACTTTTAAATCTACCTTATCGCTTTCTAAACTCATCTTATGAATTACCGGAGCAATTTGTGCTGCGTCGCCACACCAACCTTCTGTAATTAACAACCAAGTTTGTTTGTTTTTTGTGTTTTTTAAAGCTTCAATTGTAGCATTAGTAAGCGTTGTTTTTTTGTCTAAACGATTCATTCTTACATCGTTTAAAGTACTGTAATTTAGTAAATCTGCAGATTGTTCTGGCCCAGTAGATTTACCTTCTTCTAACAAATCGCTCACCATTTTTCTATAGGCTTCGTACGACAAGCTTTTTGCCAAACTATCTTTAATTATCGTGCTCATGTATCTTTTTAAATTTTACTTTTTAGACGTTCTAAAAACAAGAACTTACAGTTGGTTTTTAGAATGTAAAAGTACAAGTGAAGAAGTGTTTAAAACATGATAATTATCAAGATTTTACTGTAAGTTTTTCAGCATTTCTTTAGTCATCAACTCCAAATCAAAATGATGTGTCCAGTTCCAGTCTTGTCTCGCTTTTGCATCGTCAATAACTTGTGGCCAACTATCTGCAATTTGTTGTCTAAAATCAGTTTTATACGAAATTTCAAACTCAGGAATATGTTTTTTAATTTCAGTTGCCATTTCTTCTGGCGTAAAACTAATTGCGGCTAAATTATAAGACGTTCTGGTTTTAATTGTTGCTACATCAGCTTGCATAATTTGAATGGTTGCATCAATGGCGTCTTGCATATACATCATTGGCAAACGTGTGTTTTTACTTAAAAAACATTCGTAAGATTTAATTTCAATCGCTTTAAAATAAATATCAACGGCATAATCTGTGGTTCCTCCGCCCGGTTTTGTTTTCCAACTGATAATTCCTGGATACCGAAGACTTCTTACATCAACTCCGTATCTACTATGATAATAATTACACCAATGTTCTCCAGCCAATTTACTAATTCCGTAAACAGTTGTTGGCTCCATTACGGTTTGTTGTGGCGTATTAATTTTTGGTGATGTTGGTCCGAAAGAAGCAATAGAACTTGGCCAATATACTTGTTTGATGTGTTTGTCTTTTGCCAATTCTAAAACTCCGAGTAAAGAGTTCATGTTTAATTCCCACGCTTTTTGTGGATATTTTTCTGCCGTTGCAGAAAGCATGGCTGCCATTAAATACACTTGAGTAACTTTATATTTTTGAACAACTTCTAAAATACCTTCTTTATCTGTTGCGTCTAAAATTTCAAAGGGTCCAGAGCTCATCAAATCTTCTTTTCCTTCTCTAATATCTGATGCTATCACATGATCATTTCCGTAGATTTCTCTAAGCTTTTGAGTCAGTTCAGAACCTATTTGTCCGCAAGCTCCAATAATTAAGATGGTGTCACTCATTCGTTATAATTCAAAAATATATAACACAAAAGTACATAATTTATGTATTCTTAAAAGCAAGAACAAAAAATATGTTTTTATTGATTTAAAATTAAATGTTAAAGTCAAAAAAGCAATACTAAAAAAATGTATTTTTACCGAAATTCTTAAAATGCGCAACTATTTGATTCTCTTTTTTTTAATTTTCTTGTCTTGTAAAGAAAATACTAGTACTGATCAAGAATCAAAGGTTCAAAAATCTGACATGAATATTGTTCAGAAACACCATGCTATTTTAGATCTAGAAGGAATTTCAAAAAACAAAGTTGCAAACTGGAAAGAATATCAATCAACTACAAACAACTTAAAACAGTTTTCATCTATTTCTGCAAATGAAGCTTTAAATAATGCATTAAAATTAGCTGAAATAATTAAAAATTTAAAAGATAGCATTAGACCAAAAGAATTATTGAATTTATCTTTTAGAACACGAATTAATGTGTTAGAAAACGAAGCACTTCGACTAAAAGACATGACTTTTATTCCTGCCATTACAGCAGGTGAGGTAAATGCTCAAGTCAACAAAATTATCGCAGCCTTTTCTGCAACAAATTCTAAAATAAACACCATCTATTCTCAACTAGAAGTAGAACAAGATATAGAAAACATCAATTAAAAACCCTAATTTTTACCGTAGTAATGAAAAAAATTACACTTTACACATTATTTCTTATTCCTTTTTTAACTTTTGCTCAAACTTACCAAAACAATGCCCCTTGGATGCAAGATGGTGTTTTTAAAAAGAAAGGAAAAATTACATTAAATGATATTTCAATAGCTGCAGAAAAATACTTTTCAACCATTGATAGATACAAAA
Source organism: Polaribacter gochangensis (assembly GCF_046224025.1). Lineage (NCBI taxonomy): Bacteria > Pseudomonadati > Bacteroidota > Flavobacteriia > Flavobacteriales > Flavobacteriaceae > Polaribacter > Polaribacter gochangensis. The sequence goes on from NZ_JBJXRF010000001.1 coordinate 425,560, forward strand.
AAGGAAGCGGATACAAACCTTTTAAAAGATGGGAATATCAAAATGGTTTTTATACAAATCCAGACGGAACTTTAAAAACTACAGCTCAAAAAACAGAGGCTTGGCAACAGAAAAACAAGATGAATTCTTCTGTACAAAACAATGCAAACGACACAAGTAATTGGACTTCTTTAGGTCCGTTTTCTCACACAAATACAGCTTCATGGTCTGCAGGTCAAGGAAGAGTTAATGTTGTTGCTGTTGATCCAAGTAATTCAAATACCTATTATGTTGGTGCTCCAGCTGGTGGTATTTGGAAATCTACCGATGCTGGTGTTAATTGGCAACCATTAAACGACTTTTTACCTCAAATTGGCGTTTCAGGAATTGCAATTCATCCAACAAACTCTAATATTATTTACATCGCAACAGGAGATGATGATGCCAATGATTCAGATGCCATTGGGGTTATGAAATCAACAGATGGAGGAACAACTTGGAATAGTACTGGTGCAATGGACGGAAACCCAAGAAACATGAATGATATTTTTATTGATAGTGCAAATCCAGAAATAGTACTTGTTGCAACAAGTACTGGTGTTCATAAAAGTACCGATGGTGGAGCAAATTGGACAAGAACATTAAATCAAAATATTACAGACCTAAAAAGAAAACCAGGTACTTCAGGAGCTACATCAATTTTTTATGCAGCAACATCTAACACAATATATAGATCTTTTGATGCAGGAAATACATTCACTGCAGTTCAAATAACTGGATTTACTAATTCAAGAAGAATAGCATTAGCTGTAACTCCTGCAAATCCTAATCTCGTTTATTTTGTTAGTTGGAATGGTAGTTCAACTAAGAATGGTTTTAACGGAATTTATAAATCTACGACAAGTGGCTTTAGTTTTACTAAAACAGCAGAAACTGATGATATTTTTGGAGGATCACAATCTTGGTACGATTTAGATATTACGGTTTCTGATACAGATGAAAACACCGTATATGTTGGAGTTTTAAATATTTGGAAATCTACTGACGGAGGAGATAATTTTACAGCAATAAATAGTTGGAGCTCACCAAATAGTCCTTCATATACACATGCAGATATTCATTTTTTAGATTTTATTGATGGTAAGTTTTTTGCAGGTACAGATGGTGGTGTTTATGTTTCAACAAACCACGGCGCAAGTTTTACAGACTTAACAAAAAATCTAGCAATTGGGCAGTTCTATAAAATTTCTGTGGCAAATCAAAACTCAGGTAATGTTGTTGGAGGACTTCAAGATAATGGGGGTTATGCCTTAAAAAGTAATCAATGGAGTGTTTATCATGGAGCAGACGGAATGGATTGTGCAATAAATCCACTTGATCCAGAAAATTATTTTGGGTTTATACAATACGGCGCTTCTTTGTATGAAAGTAAAGATGGTGGGTTAACAAGAACTAGTTCTGTTGGTGCTCCTGCTGCTGAAACTGGCACAAACGATAGTGGCGGAAGATGGGTAACTCCTTTAGTTGCTGATAGAAAAGGGAATCTTTATGCAGGTTATAGTAGCTTATACAAATTAGTTGATGGAACTTGGTCTAAAGTTTCAAATCATGATTTTGGTGGAGATTTATACACTATTGAAATTGACCCAAATAATGAGAAAAACATTTATGTTTCTAGAGAAGGAAATTTATTTAAAAGTATAGATGCTGGAGTAACGTTTACCAAAATATATAGTACTTCAACGATAAACTCAATAGAAATAAGTCATAATGATAGTAATGTAGCATGGTTGGTTTCTAATGGAGCTGTATATAAAACCACAAACATACATGATGCCAATCCAACATTTACAAATATTAACGGAAACTTACCTTTTAATGACAACAAACTTGTATTAAGACATCATGCTGGTAATAAGGACAATAGAGTGTATCTAGGAACTACTTTAGGCGTTTACTATATTGATGATACACTAACCAATTGGGTAACTTTTGACAATAATTTACCAAATACAGCAGTTAGAGATATAGAGATTAATGAAAAAGAAGCTAAGTTAGTAATTGCTACCTATGGAAGAGGTGTTTGGGTTTCAGACATTACAAATTCTTTCCCCGAAAATGAAGTAAAATTAGTTTCTATTGATTCTCCAATAAATAATTCTACAGGTTGTGGTTCTCTTGCTCCAACCATTACAATTCAAAATAAAGGTACAAATACCATTACTGCTGTTACTGTTAATTACAATATTGACGGAGGAGCAAATTCTGTTTATAATTGGACAGGTAGTTTAGCTTCAAATGAAACTACTCAAATAGATATTCCTGCATTTGCTGCAGCAGAAGGAAATCATACTTTTAACGTAGAAACTGTTATCAATAACGATACATATACTACAAACAACGCTAACAGTGTGTCATTTTCTATAAATGGTTCTAACGCAACGCCAACAACAGTAAATACTTTCGAATCTTCAAACGATAATCTAGTAACTGAAGCTAGTGGTTCTGGCGCTGGATTACTTGGTTTGTGGCAAAGAGGAACGCCAATAAAATCACTTTTAACAACTGTTGGTTCTGGAAACGCAGCTTATGTTACTAGTTTAAATGGAAATCATCCTGATAAAACAATTGGTTATTTGTATACAAAATGTTATGATTTAACCTTGGTTACAAACCCAGTATTAAGCTTTAAAATGGCTTTTGATATTGAGCAAGATTGGGATTATATGAATGTAGAATACACCACCGACCAAGGAAAAAATTGGTCTATTCTTGGTTCATCAACAGATGCCAATTGGTATAATAGTTCTACTACCTCAGATGCTACTGGAAGATCTAGCTTACCAGGAAAACAATGGACAGGGGAAGGAGAAGATTCAAATCCTCTTGGAGGCACAAATGCAACATTACATGACTATAGTTTTGATTTGGCTGCATTTAAAAATGAATCTAATGTAATCTTTAGGTTTAAATATCTTGCTGATGACCAAACAAATGAAGAAGGAGCTCTAATTGATGATTTAGTAATTACAGGGGTTTTACCAGTTGAAGAGTTTAATGAAATTGAAGGACTTGATATTTCTCCTAATCCATCAAATAGTATATTTAATATCAATTGGAAACAAGGCGCTGATTTTTCTATTTCCGTTTTTGATATTACAGGAAAAGTAGTTCTACAGCAAAAAAATAGTTCGCTTGCTATAAAACGATTTGAATTAGACATGTCTAAATACAGTAAAGGAATTTACTTTGCTAAAATTAAAGTTGATGACTCTTTAAGTACTAAAAAGTTAATTCTTAAATAAATTAAGAATAGCCTCTTAAAAAGAGGCTATTTTTTTTCTAATACATTCTTTACAGTTGAAAAAATAAGATCAAATTCAAAACCTTTTCTTATAAGGTAATCTGTTAATTTCTTTTTCCTTTTATAAAAATCTGATTCTTTTAATATTGAGTTTCGTTTAATAGCAATTCTATGGATTGTTGCTAAATACGCTTCTTCATCTATTTCTTTAAGAGCTGTTTTTATATTGTACTCAGAAATATCTCTAAGTTTCAATTCTCTTATAATTCTTTGTTTCCCCCAGCTTTTAATATTGAATTTTCCTCTTGCAAAACTTTTACAAAAGCGTTCTTCATTTAAAAAATCATGCTCCATCAAATGTAAAATTATTTGATTCCGTGCCTCTTCAATTAATATAAATTCTCTTAATTTTATCTCAATTTCTTTATGACAACGATCTTGATATACACAGTACCTTTCTAATTTTCTTTTAATTTCTTCAATCGAAAAGTATTTATTTTGACTCATGTATTGTAACTTCTTATTTTTAAATGTATCTAATGTTTAGTATATTACACGTAAAATATCTAGAAAATGAAAAAATTAGTAACAGTATTCGCCGGAATACTTCTAGCATTTAATGTCAATTCCCAAACAACGTTATCAGCTGGTGATATTGCAATATTACAATATAATGCTGATGGTTCTCCAGAAGTTATCAAATTTTTAGCTTTAAAAAGTATGGAAGCAGGTACCACAATTAACTTTACAGATAATGGGTGGAGAAGCAATAATACTTTTAGGTCTAACGAAGGAATAGACGTTTGGACAGCTCCTTCAAATATTACATGTGGAACTATCATCACATTTACTCTAACAAACATAGCTTTAGGGACTAATGGAGATCAAATTTTAGCATACCAAGGTTCTAGTGGATCTCCCACATTTATTTTTGCCATTAATAATCAAGGGGCTGCAGTTTGGCAAACAACTGCAAATAATGCAAGTAACTCTGCTTTACCAACAGGATTGACAAATGGTGTAAATGCGATAGCAATTTCAGAAATAGACAATGCAAAATATGATAGCAGTACACTTGTTGGTACTAAGGCTGCAATTTTAAGTGCAATTTGTAACAATGCTAATTGGGGTGGATCAAATTCAGTAAACCAAACTTTTGGCAATACTTTTACCTCAGAAACAACATGGACAACTTCTTGGTCTAACCCAAATCCTGAAGATTATTTTAAAGCCATTATTGATGGAGATTACAACACTTCTGACGATGGTGATTTTAGTGCATGTGAATTACAAATTAATAGTTTAAAAACATTAACCGTTAATTCTGGCGGAATAGTTAGTATTGAAAATGGCATCTCTGTTAGTGGGAATATCGTTATTGAAGATAATGGTTCTCTAGTACAAACAACAAAAGATGGCCCAAATACAGGAACTGGTTATTCTGTGAACAGAATTTCTACATCACAAGATGAAGAAGGAAATTATACCTATTGGTCTTCTCCATTAACCTCATCAACCTTAGCTGAAGTTGCAAACACACAAAGGTATTATTCTTTTACCGCATCAAGTCAAGCTTGGGTTGCTGGTACTTCATCAACTTCTATGACTCCTGGTTTTGGTTATATTACTACTGGAGATTCTGGTATTACCTATCCAAATACCTACACAGCAAACTTTACAGGCTCAGCATTTAACAACGGAGATATTTCTGTTACGTTAGGTTTTACTGCTGATGCTGACCCAGAAACCGATTGGAACTTGTTAGGAAATCCATATCCGTCTGCAATAGATGCTGATGCTTTTATTGCTGATAATACAACCATTGGCGGGACATTATATTTTTGGACACACAATACTTTAGATTCGGCTGGCAACAATACTCAAGATGATTATGTTCTTTGGAACGGAAGTGGCGGAATTGGTTCTTGTACAGGTTGTACTGCTCCTGATGGAAATATTGCTTCAGGGCAAGGGTTTTTTGCACAAGCACTTTCTACGGGCACAGCTACGTTTACAAATTCTATGAGAGTTTCTGGAAGTAATACTTTATTTTACAAAGGAGTAAAAAAAGAAAAAGACAGAATTTGGTTAAACTTAACTGCTGAAAATAGTTTTAGTCAAATTTTGATTGGTTTCTTTAAAAAAGCTACTGATGGTGTGGATCGAATTTATGATGGTTTGCGTTTAAATGGTGGAGCAAGCATTAACTTTTACTCCATTTTAGAAGATAATCATTATGGCATCCAAGGAAAATCCTCTTTAAAAGAAAGTGAAGAAATACAATTAGGATTTAATTCAACAAAAACGGGTGAATTTAAAATTGGAATCGAAAAAATTGAAGGTTTATTAAAAAAATCGAAAATTGTTTTACTTGACAAAGAATTAAATAAAAGACACAACTTAAAAAAAGATCCTTATCCTTTTAATGTTGATGTAGCTGGAACTTATAATGATAGGTTTGAATTATTAATCAACCCTAAAAAAATTGAAGTAATTGATCCTTCAAACAAAATTGCAAACATCTATCTAAAAAGAAACACGCTACATATTAAGTCTAAAATAAAAATTAAAAACGTTAAGGTACTAAACCTTTATGGTCAAAAATTATTTAACAAAAAAGTTAATCGTAAAGCGTTAAACATTAACCTTAAAAGAATAAAATCTACTAATATATATATTGTAAAAGTGTTATTAGAAAACGGAAAAATAATCACAAAGAAAGTAGTTCAATAAAAAAAGGCTGAGGAAATTTCCTCAGCCTTTCTCAACTATTAAAAGAAACAATTATGCCATCTTTAAACGCAACCACATTTTAAATTTTGTGACTAAGTAAAATAATATTGGCACTACGATTAATGTTAAAAATGTTGCGATTAAAAGACCGTAAATAACTGTCCAAGCTAAAGGTCCCCAAAATACAACGTTGTCTCCACCCATGTATATATTTGGATCAAAATCACTAAATAATGTAAAGAAGTTAATGTTAAATCCGATTGCCAAAGGCACCAGTCCTAAAATGGTTGTAATTGCTGTTAGTAAAACCGGACGTAAACGCGCCTTACCAGCTCTTACAATGCTCTCAAACAAATCGTTATCTTCTAAAAATGCCTTTTCATCTAAACCTAATTCTATCTTTTTCCGATCGATTAATAACTGTGCATAATCTAACAATACAACACCATTATTAACTACAATTCCGGCGAGTGATATAATCCCCATCATCGTCATCATAATTACAAAAGCGTTTCCTGTAATCACCAAACCTCCAAAAACTCCGATCAAACTTAAAAAGATTGCCAACATAATAATGGTTGGTCTAGATACAGAATTGAATTGGAAAATTAAGATAAAGAAAATCAATCCTAAACCTGTAACTAAGGCGCCCATTAAGAAAGACATTTGTTTGTTTTGCTCTTCAATTTGACCTGTATAATCTATCTTAATTCCGTTTGGTAAATCTTTAAAATTCTTCATCTCTTTTTGAACCTGACTCACAATTGCCGCAGCATCTGTATAACCCGGAGACAATGCAGAATAAACCGTAACCACACGTTTTGTATCGTTGTGTTTAATGGCGCTAAAACCAGAGTTATTCGTGTGTTCTGCTAAAGTAGAAACCGGAATTTCTTTTACTTTACCAGTATTATCTCTAAATGTTATTTTCTGATTAAAGATAGCACTTGTATTGTATCTGTTTTCTTCATTAAAACGCACATAAATATCAAAATCATCGCCACCTTCTTTGTAAACTCCAGCTTTTGACCCAAAAATTGAAGTACGTATTTGTTGACCAACTTGCGATGTGCTTACTCCTAATTCACCCGCTTTTTTTCTATCAACAAGTACTTGCATTCCTGGTTTGTCTTTGTTTACATCAATTTTTAATTCGTCAATTCCTGCAATACTTTTTGTGTTGATAAAATCGCGCATTCTTTCAGCAGTAACAATTAACTCATTATAATCACTTCCTTCAATTTCAATATTAATTGGTGCTCCAGCCGGTGGTCCGTTTGCATCTTTTTCTACAGAAATTAAAACTCCTGGATAAATGCCAACCAATGCTTTTTGTACTTTTTGTCTTAACAGTTCACTATCTTCTCCTCTTCTATATTTAAACTGACGCATCGAAGCGGTAATTTTTCCTTTATGTGGCATTTCTGCTGCTGAACCACCATCTGTTTGCGGATTCCCAGCACCTTCTCCAACTTGAGAAACAGCACTTTCTACCATAAAGTTATAATCGCCATCCATATATTTCTTGTCGTTTAAAACATCAAATACCTTCGCTTCAATTTCTTTTGTAATGACGTTTGTTTTTTCAATATCTGTCCCTTGTGGATATTCGATATAAACTACAATTTGATTTGGCTTATTATCTGGGAAAAACTCCACTTTAGTTCTTTGCATTCCTAAAGAAGCTCCAAATGCTACAAATGCTACAATTAATAATAAAAACGTTCCTCCGATTAACCAATATGGCGCTTTACCTCTTAAGGCTTTTCGGAGTCTTTTTTCATACCAATTTTCTAAACGTGGTAATGCTTTTGTTTGAAAACTATTTGCCCATCTTCTTAAGAACAATCTATACACCCACAACATGATTGCTGTAAAGATCATTAAACTTCCTAAGGCATTATACGAACCTCCAAAAAGCAATATTAAAATACCAATTACAGCTATAATACTTGTTGTTTTAATAATTTGTTTTAACGGCATATCTTTATCTTCTACACTCATAAAGTCTGAGACTAAAACGGAATTGAAAAAGATGGCTACGATTAATGATGATCCTAAAACTGTAGACAATGTTATTGGTAAGAGTTTCATAAATTCTCCCATAACTCCTGGCCATAAACCTAGCGGAATAAACGCTGCAACTGTTGTTGCTGTAGAAATGATAATAGGAAATGCAATTTCTCCAATTCCTTTTTTAGCGGCTTCGGTTCTGCTCATTCCTTCTTCATCCATTAAACGATATACGTTTTCTACTACTACAATTCCGTTGTCTACCAACATTCCGAGCCCCATAATTAATCCGAAAAGAATCATGGTGTTTAAGGTATAGCCGAATGAGTTTAGTAACATTAAAGACATAAACATTGACATCGGAATTGCAAATCCAACAAAGACTGCATTTTTAAATCCTAAGAAAAACATTAACACGGTTACCACTAAAATAACTCCGAAAATAATATTGTTAACCAAATCATCTACTGCAGCTATAGTTGTTGCCGATTGATCATTGGCAATAGTAACTTTTAGATCTTGTGGAAAAACATTTTTTATGGTGTTGGCTACAATTACTTTTATTTGTTCTGTAGCAGCAACCATATTTGTACCTGCACGTTTTTTAACGTCTAACATTACTACTTGATTTCCAAACTCTCTTGCATAAGTTGTTCTATCTTTTTCTTTAAAAGAAACGGTTGCAACATCTTTTAAATAAATAGGATTGTTGTTCTCTGATTTTACCACAAAATCTTCTAGCTCTTTTGGATTCTCAATTTCGCCTAAAATTCTAATAGTACGCCTCTGTCCGCTTGTAATTAAATTTCCGGCAGACATGGTTACGTTTCCTCCTTGAATGGTATTTATAATGTCGTTAAAACTAACTTTTGCTGCCATCATTTTGTAAATATCAACAGCAATTTCTACCTCTTTTTCTTGAACTCCACGAATATCTACTTGCTTAATCTCTTGCAAATTTTCTATTTCATCTTGTAAATATTCTCCAAATTCTTTTAATTTCCCAACCGGATAATCTCCAGAGATATTAATATTTAAGATGGGCATTTCTTCACTCATACTAAGCGAAAACACATTTGGTTCTACTTTTGCACCGTTAAATGTTGGCCAATCTTCTCCTGAAGTTTCAGAGTCTATTTCGTCTTTTATCTTTTGTTTTGCGAGTTCTACCGTAATATTTTCATCAAACTCTACTATAACCATAGAAAAATCTTCTTGAGAAGTGGAGGTGATTTTTATTACGTTACTTACCGTTTTTAGTTTGTCTTCTAACGGATCTGTAATTAATTTTTCGATATCTTCTGCTGTATTTCCTGGATATACAGAGCTGATATATATTTTGGTTTCTTTAATCTCTGGAAAACTTTCTCTTGGCATTTCAAAAAATGCTGAAATTCCTAAGTAAAAAATAACCAACATAACTACGTACATAGTAGTTTTATTGGAAATTGCCCAAGACGAAAAACCAAATTCTTTATTTACTTTTTTATTTTTATCTGACATCGATTTGCTTAGTATTTAATTACCTTAACTGTTTGTCCTTCTTTAACACTTCTTGCGCCTTCTTTAATAATTTGCACATTGTTTTTAATCCCTTCAACAACTTCTATAATATCGCCTTGTGTTCTTCCTGTTTTAATAATTCGACGTCTTGCAATACCTTCATTTTTAGCATTGCTGTTTTCTACAACATATACATATTGATCTCCGTTTGCATTTTCGGAAATGATACTTTGCGGAATTAAAAAAGACTCTTTATTCGTATAATCGTTAATCTTTAACTTTGCTGTTAAATTAGGTTTGATGTGGTTTCCAATATTTGGAACATCAATTTCTACTTTAAAAGATCTATTATTTGGGTTGATGTAATTACCCACTTGTCTAACTTTAGTTTGAATTGTTTTTCCTAAAACAGGAAAATACACCTCAACTGATTTTCCTTTTGTTATAAATGCGATATAACTCTCTGGTACCTCTGCCTCGATATACATGTTAGAAAGGTTGATAATTCTAAAAACCTCTGACCCAGGACCTGGAGCAACAACACTTCCTTTTTCTTTAAATACTTCATCAATTACACCATCAAAAGGCGCAACAATAGTTGTTTTTTCTAATTGATTTTTTAATTGATTTACCATATTTACTTGTGACAAGTATGAAGTTTTTGATTGTAAATATTGCATTTCTGAACCAATTTTTTGATTCCATAATCGCTCTTGTCTATCAAACGTAGTTTTTGCTAATTGCAACTGTGTTTCTGCTTGTGCTAATTGCTGGCTTAAACCACCGTCATTTATTGTTGCTAAAATGTCTCCTTTTTTAACCGATACTCCTTCTTTAACAAGTACAGATTCTAAAATTCCTGGCATTTCTGGGTACACAATTATGTTTTGTTTGGTACTTACATTTCCTTGCAATTCTAAATAGTGATTAAATTCTGAAGTTTTAGTAATAAACGTTGTTACTAAAGGTAATTTTTTAATAGTATCTAGTTTAGAAATAGCAACATTTAATGAATCTAATTGATTCACTATTAATTGCTGTTTACTTTCAATTTCGGTTTTCTTTTTTCTAATTTCTTCTAAGTTTCCTTTAGCAATAACAGCTTCAACTGTTTGTTCTTTTTTGCTACCGCACGATGCTAAAACAATAGTACTTGCTAAGATTAAATATATTTTCTTCATAATGTTTGATTACTTATTTAATGGAATGTTTAATGCGTTTTCTAATGCTGCCTTTTTAGCAATTACATTTAGCATTGATTGTACATAATTTTGTTGTTGTGTGTATAATTGATTTTGAGCCTGAGACAAATCAAAACTTGTAGAAACACCTTCAAAGAATTTTATTTGTTGCTTTTTTTCTATTCTTTGTGCCAATTCTAAATTTTGTTTTGCTGCTTCATATTGCTCTACACTAAACTTATAATCGCTTTTTGCAGTAGCAGCTTGTAAGTTTAGTTGTTCTTTTATTTCTATTAGTTGAATGTCTGCATTGTCGAATTCAAATTTAGCTTGTCTTGTTTTTGATCTTCTTTCAAAACTGCTAAAAATTGGAATGTCTAAACTAACCCCAAATAAAGACGAATTGTACCATTTTTGATCGCTATTAAAAAAACTGAAAGTATCTGAATTTCCTGTATATCCGTAATTCACAAAGGCTCTTAAAGAAGGCAATGCTTTCGATTTTTCTAACAACACAAGCAGTCTATTTCCTTCTTTGTTGTTTTCTGCAATTTTATAATCTATATGATTTGTAACACTAAACGTTTTAGCTAATACACTTAAATCTATATTTTCTAAAATTAAAGTATCTAAATTATCTGTTAATACAATCTCCTCGTCTATGAAGTTTCCCATAGAAATATTTAGCATTTTATACCCAAGATTTCTTAACCTAATTGTATTATTTAATTGACTTTTTACTGTCGTTAACGTAATTTGCAATTGCTCAACATCTTCTTCTTCTGTCAATCCATTTTTATAGATTTTCTTTGTATCAGAAAGCATTTTTTCTAAAGTCATTAAATTTCTTTTTAGAATTTCTATGCTTTTTTCTGCTATCAACACATTTCCGTAGGCATTAATTACTGCTTCTCTAATACTTAATGCTGTTTTTTCTTTTGCTTGTTTAGAGATGTTTAAATAGGTTTTTGCAGATTGCAAACCAACAATATAAGAACCATCAAAAATTAATTGATTTAAGGTAATGGCTGCATTTACATTTTGCTTTGTACCAAAAGTTACCGGAACAAAAGTTCCTGCTGGTCCTCCAGTAATTTCAGCTGGCAACAAAGAAACTTGTTGCTTTAACCAATTTTGATAATCTACTTTTGCGCTAATTTTTGGCAACCCAATTGTTGTCGTTTCCCATTGTTTTTCTTTTGCTGCCAACACATTATTTTGTGCCGTTTTTGCATTGTAGTTATTTTTTATAGCAAAATCTACAGCTTCTTTTAAAGAAAAACCCTTTGTTTTTTCTTGAGAGAAGCCTAAAGCTATAAAACATAAACTAAAAAATAGTATTAATTTATTTTGCATTGTATTCTGATTGTTTGTTTGTTATAATTTTATTTAATTTTTCAATCCCTTTTTCTGAACATATTCCTCTTAGGTGATATTCTAAGTAAAAACTCATAATATTATTCATAGAGAATTGATTTAAGGGAAATAATTCTTCGTCCTTTAAGCCAATCATACCATGAAAATAAATTCTTGATACAAAGTCAATATCTATGGTATTTCTGTAAAACCCTAACGCTACACCTCTATTTAAATTTCTAATAACACAGTCTTGCATTACATCAAATTGTTTACTTTTTAATGTTGCATAAATCTTTGGATAGTATTTTTGTAGTTGATATTGTGGAGATGTTTTTTCATTTTTTAAATACTTCATAGAAAAACGTTTTATTTCATACAATTCATCTATTGGATTATTTTCTTTGCTACAAATCATATCAATTCCTGTACAAACTGTTTCAAAAACAGAGCTGGTTACCTCGTTAATTAAATCTGTTTTATTTCTAAAATGATTGTAAATCGTTTTTTTTGAAACACCTAGTTCATTTGCGATATCATCCATCGTAACACTTTTAAACCCAAGGCTTAAAAACATCTCAGTTGCTTTATGTAATATTTTATCTTTCATAATCGAATGCAAATATACAAACGGAAACTTAAAAAACAATAAAAGTTTCCAAAGTTTTTACAATTCTTTAACTTTAGAGTTTACAAAGCAAAATCTTTGCTACATTTGCTCTTTAAAATAATTACTTTGGATTTATCAAAATTTCAACAAGAATTTTCAGCTTATAGAGAGGCTCAAAACTTAACTCAAGAACCAAAAAACCTCTATGAACCCATCCGTTATATTTTAAGTTTAGGTGGTAAAAAAATTCGTCCTGTTTTAACATTAATGGCGGCAAGTTTGTTTTCTGATGAGTATAAAAAAGCGCTTCCAGCAGCTTATGCTGTAGAAATGTTTCATAACTTCACTTTAGTGCATGATGATATTATGGACGATGCCCCGTTGCGAAGAGGAAAAGAAACTGTTCACGAAAAATGGAATATCAATACTGGTATATTATCTGGCGATGCAATGCTGATATTAGCCTACCAGTATTTTGAAAATTATTCTCCAGTCATTTTTCAAAAATTAGCACAGTTATTTAGTAAAACCGCCATTGAAGTTTGTGACGGACAACAATTAGATGTAGATTTTGAAACTAGAAATGATGTTTCTATCGAAGAATACATCAAAATGATTTCTTTAAAAACATCGGTTTTAATTGGTGCCGCTTTAAAAATGGGCGCAATTGTTTGTGAATCTAACGAAAAAGATGCCGATATTTTATATGCTTTTGGATTAAATCTTGGTATCGCTTTTCAGTTACAAGATGATTATTTAGATACTTACGGAAATCCTGAAACTTTTGGAAAACAAGTTGGTGGAGACATTATTGAAAACAAAAAAACCTTTCTGTATTTAAAAGCGCTAGAATTAGCTTCATCAGAAGATAGAAACCAGTTAAATAAGTTTTATCAATCTAAGCTAGAAGATAATAACGAGAAAATAACATTAGTGAAAAGAATGTTTGACAAATATCAGATTCCTACTTACATGAAAGCACAAATAAACGATTATAGCCAAAAAGCCTTTGCTGTTTTAGATGACATAAACATTTCTGATAAAGCAAAAAACGGGTTGTTAGAATTTGGAAAAGCACTAATGACACGTAACGTATAAAGAAATTATATTTTTAGTTTGGTGTAATTCAAAAAAGATAGTAGTTTTGCCAAACTTTAGTAGGACCCATAGCTCAGTTGGTTAGAGCATCTGACTCATAATCAGAGGGTCCCAGGTTCGAGCCCTGGTGGGTCCACTATTTTATTGAAATTTAATTCCTATATTTGGTCCGTAAGTATTGATTTTTTCTCATTATTTACAAAATCAAATTATATTTTATAAAGTGAAAAACAAAACTAAAATATTGTTATTTGTTGTTGTATTTTGTACAACTTTCACTTATGCGCAAATGGTTCCACCACCAGTTCCACCACCACCACCACCGGGATTGCCAATAGATGGAGGAATTTTATTTTTAATTATTTCTGGAATTCTTTTAGGGGTTACAAAACTAAAGAAGAATTAGTTTCTTAAAGCATTTAGTTTCACAACATATTTTCCAAGTACATCAAACTCTAAGTTTACCTTGTCTCCTATTTTTAATAGATGAAAAGTAGTATGTTCTTTTGTAAAAGGAATGATTGCAACACTAAACTCATTCGCTTTAGAGTTTACAACAGTTAAACTAACACCATTTATTGTAATCGATCCTTTTTCTATCGTAAGATTGTTGCTTCCAGAACTATACGTAAACGTAAAGATTGTACTTCCGTTTTGTTCTAAAATAGCTGAACAAACTCCTGTTTCATCTACATGACCTTGCACAATATGACCGTCTAATCGATCACCTAATTTCATAGCTCTTTCTAAATTTACTTTTTCGCCAATAACCAAATCACCGATAGCTGTTTTATCAATTGTTTCTTTAATTGCTGTTACTGTATATGCATCATTATCTATAGCAACAACCGTTAAACATACACCATTGTGAGCAACACTCTGATCTACTTTTAATTCATTCGTAAAATTACTCGTAACCGTTATGTGTAAATTGTCTTTTTCTTTAACGATTTGTTTCACTTCTCCTAAGCTTTCAATAATTCCAGTAAACATAGATTCTAAATTTTAATTCGTTATTTTTGCACGAATCAAAACTAATAATATTGAATCATAAATGATGGATAAATTAGAAAAAATAGTTGTTGGAATATCAATTGGAGATTTAAATGGAATTGGAATTGAAATCATTTTAAAAACTTTTGAAGATAAAAGAATGCTAGATTTTTGTACTCCGGTTATTTTTGGGTCAACTAAAAGTATTTCATATCACAAAAAATTATTAAATTCTGAAACACAAATACACAGTATTACGGCTATAAAACAAGTAACTGAAAATAAAATTAATTTATTAAATATTTGGAAAGAAGAGGTTGCATTCGAAATAGGAAATGCAACTAAAATTTCTGGCGAATATGCGTTTAAATCTTTAGAAACGGCAGTAAACCATTTAAAAGACAACACCATTGATGTTTTACTAACTGCACCTATCAATAAAGAAAACATACAATCAGATAGCTTTCATTTTCCTGGTCATACAGAATATTTAGAAAACGAATTGGAAGGTGAAAGTTTAATGATTTTAATTTCTGATAAAT
This sequence comes from Polaribacter gochangensis, assembly GCF_046224025.1. Classification (NCBI taxonomy): domain Bacteria; kingdom Pseudomonadati; phylum Bacteroidota; class Flavobacteriia; order Flavobacteriales; family Flavobacteriaceae; genus Polaribacter; species Polaribacter gochangensis. The sequence continues at coordinate 440,872 of NZ_JBJXRF010000001.1, forward strand.
TAAGAGTAGGTCTAGTTACGGGACACATTCCTATTGCTAAAATTTCTGAAACCATTACACCCGAATTGATTAAAAAGAAAGTAGCAATTATGCATGCTACTTTGGTAAAAGATTTCGGAATTAACAAACCCAAAATTGCAATTCTTGGATTAAACCCACATTGCGGAGATAAAGGTGTTATTGGCAAAGAGGATGATGAGATTATTAGACCAACTATTAACGAAATAAAAGAATCTGGCAAATTGGTTTTTGGGCCTTATGCTGCAGATGGGTTCTTTGGATCTAACACATACAAACAGTTTGATGGCGTTTTAGCCATGTATCACGACCAAGGTTTAGCGCCTTTTAAAGCGCTGTCTTTTGGCAACGGAGTAAATTATACTGCGGGTTTATCAAAAATAAGAACGTCGCCAGATCACGGAACAGCTTTTGAAATCGCTGGAAAAAACGAAGCAAATCACACCTCATTTAAAGAAGCTCTTTTTACAGCAATTGAAATTTACAGAAAAAGAAAAGAATACAATAACTTAACTGTTAATGTACTTGAAGTGAAACAAATAAGATAAATTTCTTTTTTAAAGATTCTTTATTTAATAAAACAATTTTTTATATCTTTGCACGCTCAAATTGATTTTGTAGATGAAAGACTTGAAACAATTTAACATCCAGTATGTAGGATTAAAAGAAGAAAGTCATCTGTTTGAATATCAAATTGGAAAAACGTTCTTTGACGCTTATAATTTTGATGATTTTTTTGATGCTACTATAAATATAGTATTAACACTTGATAAGAAAAACACATTGTTAAATTTATCATTTAAAGCAGAAGGCACAATTAATGTTACTTGTGATGTTAGTGGAGAACCTTTTGATCAAGAAATAGAAACTGAATTACAGTTAATTGTAAAATTCGGAGAAGAATATAATGATGATAATGAAGAAATATTAATTCTTCCGTATTCAGAATTTCAATTAAATGTTGCACAATACATCTATGAAATGATTGTATTATCAGTACCAACAAAAAGAGTTCATCCAAAAGTTTTAGATGGCTCAATGGAATCAGAAGCATTAAAGAAGTTAGAAAAATTAAGAGTAAAAGAAGTAAAAACTACAGAAGATGTAGACCCAAGATGGGATAAATTAAAAAGTTTAATAACAGAAAAAAAGACATAAAATGGCACATCCAAAGAGAAAAATATCGAAAACTAGAAGAGACAAAAGAAGAACTCATTACAAAGCTAGCGTTCCTCAAATTGCCGTAGATCCAACAACTGGTGAATCTCATTTATATCACAGAGCGCACTGGCACGAAGGTAAATTATACTACAGAGGTCAAATTGTATTAGAATCTGCTGCTGCAGAAGCATAATAGACTTACTATAAAGTACATAAAACTCTCTTTTTTGAGAGTTTTTTTTGTTTTTTAACCAAATTCAAATGCTTTTTGATGCTTTTTACTCAAAAATGTAAAATAATTTTCATTTCTTTGAATATTGCATTTAAAGCCTCCTTCTAATAATTAAGGTAAAAATATGACAAAAATAACTGCAGCAATTTCAGCAGTAGGAAAATACGTTCCTGACTACATTCTAACCAATAAAGAGTTAGAAACAATGGTAGATACCAACGATGAATGGATAACATCAAGAACTGGTATTAAAGAGCGTAGAATACTAAAAGGGGAAGGCAAAGGAACTTCTTTTATGGCAATTAAAGCCGCAGAAAACCTACTAAAAAAATCCAATAAAAATCCCTTAGACATAGATTTGGTTATTGTAGCAACGGCAACACCAGATTTACCTGTAGCATCAACAGCAGCTTTTGTAGCCACAAAAATTGGCGCAACAAATGCATTTTCTTACGACTTACAAGCTGCCTGTTCTAGTTTTTTATACGGTATGTCTACTGCTGCTAGCTACATAGAATCTGGCAGATATAAAAATATTTTACTTATTGGAGCCGATAAAATGTCTTCGATTATAGATTATACAGATAGAGCAACATGTATTATTTTTGGCGATGGAGCAGGTGCTGTTTTATTTGAACCAAATAATGAAGGACTTGGTTTACAAGACGAATATCTTAGAAGCGACGGAAACGGTAGAGAGTTTCTAAAAATAGATGCAGGTGGTTCTATTTTACCAACATCAGAAGAAACTTTAAAAAACAAGCAACATTCTGTACATCAAGAAGGAAGAACTGTTTTTAAATTTGCAGTTTCTAACATGGCAGATGTCGCAGAAAAAATGCTAACTAGAAATAACCTAGTAAAAGAGGATATACAATGGTTAGCACCGCATCAAGCAAACAATAGAATTATTGAAGCTACTGCAAATAGAGTTGGATTAGAAAGCGATAAAGTAATGGTAAATATTCACAAATACGGAAATACTACTTCTGGTACCTTACCTTTACTATTAGCTGACTACGAAAACCAATTAAAAAAAGGAGATAATATAATTTTTGCCGCATTTGGTGGTGGTTTCACATGGGGAGCTATCTACTTAAAATGGGCATATAACGCATAAAATCAAATAACTAAAATTTAAGAATTATGGATATTAAAGAGATTCAAAATCTTATTAAATTTGTAGCAAAGTCTGGTGCAAGTGAAGTAAAGTTAGAAATGGAAGATATAAAAATCACCATAAAAACTGGCTCTGAAAAAACAGAAACAACTATTGTACAAGCAAACCCAGTTGCACAAATGCCAACTCAAGTTGCTACACCTACAATTACTGAAACACCAAAACCAGCTGCAGCAACTGAAGAAAATTCAAATTATGTAACAATTAAGTCTCCAATTATTGGAACTTTTTATAGAAAACCTTCTCCAGATAAACCTAATTTTGCTGAAGTTGGTGACACTATTAATTCGGGCGATACAGTTTGTGTTATTGAAGCCATGAAATTATTTAACGAAATTGAATCTGAAATTTCAGGAAAAATCGTTAAAGTATTAGTTGATGATTCTACTCCTGTAGAATTTGATCAACCATTATTCTTAGTAGATCCATCATAATTTAATATCGATTGAATAAGTTGTTTTTGCAATTCAAATTCAATTGAACATCACTAATACACAAGGTATGTTTAAAAAAGTATTAATAGCAAATAGAGGTGAGATTGCATTACGTGTAATTAGAACTTGTAAAGAGATGGGGATTAAAACTGTAGCAGTTTACTCTACTGCAGACGCTGAAAGTTTACATGTTAAGTTTGCAGACGAAGCTGTTTGTATAGGCCCTCCTCCAAGTAACGAATCTTACTTAAAAATGTCAAATATAATTGCAGCAGCAGAAATTACAAATGCAGATGCAATTCATCCAGGATATGGTTTTTTAGCAGAAAATGCTAAATTCTCGAACTTATGTGCAGAACATGGAATTAAATTCATTGGCGCAACTGGTGATATGATAGATAAAATGGGAGATAAAGCCTCTGCAAAAGCAACAATGATTGCTGCCGGCGTACCATGTATTCCCGGCTCAGAAGGAATTATCGAAGATTTTGAAGAATGTAAAAAATTAGCGCATGAATTTGGGATTCCAGTTATGCTTAAAGCTACCGCAGGTGGTGGAGGAAAAGGAATGCGTGCTGTATGGAACGAAGAGGATTTACAAGAAGCTTGGGATTCTGCTAGACAAGAAGCAAAAGCTGCTTTTGGAAACGACGGAATGTACTTAGAAAAACTAATTGAAGAACCTAGACATATCGAAATTCAGATTGTAGGTGATTCTTTTGGTAAAGCTTGTCATTTATCAGAAAGAGATTGCTCTGTTCAGCGTCGTCATCAAAAATTAACAGAAGAAACTCCTTCTCCTTTTATGACCGATGAATTGCGTTTAGCGATGGGAGACGCCGCTGTAAAAGCAGCTGAATATATAAAATATGAAGGTGCTGGTACCGTTGAGTTTTTAGTTGATAAGCATCGTAATTTCTATTTTATGGAAATGAATACGCGTATTCAAGTGGAACATCCAATTACTGAACAAGTGATTGATTTCGATTTAATTCGTGAACAAATTTTAGTTGCTGCTGGAGTACCCGTTTCTGGAAAAAATTACCTCCCAAAAATGCACTCGATTGAATGTAGAATTAATGCAGAAGATCCTTACAACAACTTTAGACCTGCTCCTGGAAAAATAACAACTTTTCATGCGCCAGGCGGACATGGAGTTCGAATAGATACACATGTATATGCTGGATATTCTATTCCACCAAATTACGATTCAATGATTGCTAAATTAATTGTAACTGCTCAAACAAGAGAAGAAGCAATTAACAAAATGAAAAGAGCTCTTGATGAATTTGTAATTGAAGGGGTAAAAACAACCATTCCATTTCATAGACAACTAATGGTACATCCAGACTATATTTCTGGAAACTACACAACAAAATTCATGGAAGATTTCGAAATGCAACCATAAAATACAGATATAGTTTAATAATTAAATAAAAAAATTAGGATATAGTTATATATCCTAATTTTTTTTATATTTACCCACAATAAAATCAACTAAACATATCCTTAAACTATGATCAATAAAGTAAAAATCGATGGTATAGACAAAATTATCATAAAAAACCTAGTTAAAGATGCTCGAACACCTATCTTAACTATTGCTAAAGAAGTTGGTATTTCTGGTGCCGCAATCCATCAAAGATTAAAAAAACTTGAAGCGTCTAAGTTAATTGTTGGTTCAAAAATGATTTTAAACCCAAAAGCGTTGGGTTACACTACAACAGCTTTTGTAGGTATTTTCTTAGATTCTGCTAGTATGTACACATCAGCAATTAAAAAACTAGAAGAAATTCCCGAAATTGTAGAAAGCCATTATACCACTGGTAATTATGCTATTTTTATTAAAATACTTTGTAGAAACAATGAAGATTTAATGCATTTATTAAATCAAGATATTCAAAAAATCAAAGGTGTTGCACGAACAGAGACGTTTATTTCGTTAGACCAACAAATAGATCGACAGATAACCATTTGATTTTTAGCACATAAAAATAAAAAAGCCTTAACGTATTGTTAAGGCTTTTTTGCTCCTCCTCTAGGGCTCGAACCTAGGACCCTCTGATTAACAGTCAGATGCTCTAACCAACTGAGCTAAGGAGGAGTTTGCAAGACTAAAAGTTTTGCGAGTGCAAATATAAATCTTTTTAAAAAACCGCCAAATTTTTTTGAAGAAAAAACAAAGAAATATTCATTCAATAAATTAAAAAAAGAAAGCTCATTTTTAGCAAAAGTTGTATTTTTGTGTCAGTTATACTATTATACCCAAAGTATTAAATAAATATATGGACAAATTTTCATTCTTAAACGCAGCACATACAGGTTTTATTGGAGATTTATATGATCAATATTTGATAAATCCAGATGCTGTTGAACCAAGTTGGAGGAGTTTTTTTCAAGGTTATGATTTAGCAAATGAAAATTACTCATTAACAGATGATGATGAATTTTACGCAGAAGTTCCCGATGATGTTAAAAAAGAATTTTTAGTTATCGACTTAATAAACGGCTATAGAACTCGCGGGCATTTATTTACAAAAACAAACCCTGTTAGAGAACGAAGAAAATACACTCCATCTTTAGCTATTGAAAACTTTGGATTATCTCAAAACGATTTAAATACAGTTTTTAATGCAAGTGATGTTTTAGGAATTGGCCCTAGAACTTTAACCGAAATTATTGAACACTTAGAAAATGTGTATTGCAATTCTATTGGTGTTGAATACATGTATTTAAGAAATCCTGAAGAATTAAAATGGTGGCAAGATCGATTACATAAAAACAGTAACTTACCTAATTACAATGTAGATTCTAAAAAGTACATTCTACAAAAAGTAAATCAAGCTGTTGGTTTCGAAAATTTTTTACAAACTAAATATGTTGGTCAAAAGCGTTTTTCTTTAGAAGGCGGAGAAGCATTAATTCCAGGATTAAGTGTTTTACTAAGAACTGCTGCAGAAAATTACGGTGTTAAAGAATGTGTCCTTGGGATGGCACATCGTGGCCGTTTAAATGCATTAGTTAATATTTTTAAAAAACCCGTTAGAGAATTATTTAATGAGTTTGAAGGCAAGGATTTTGAAGATAAAGATTTAGATGGCGATGTCAAGTATCATCTAGGACTAACTCTAAGCAAGACATATAAAAACGGGCAAAGTATTAAAATGAATTTAGTACCAAACCCTTCACATTTAGAAACAGTTGGTGCTGTTACTGAAGGTATTGTTCGCGCAAAGATTGACAAAAAATACAAAGGAAATAATTCTAAAATATTACCGATCGTTATTCATGGCGATGCAGCTATAGCCGGACAAGGAATTGTATATGAAATAGTACAAATGGCGCAGTTAAACGGTTATAAAACTGGTGGAACTGTACATCTTGTAGTAAACAATCAAGTGGGTTTTACAACAAACTATTTAGACGCAAGATCAAGCACCTATTGTACTGATATTGCTAAAGTAACACTATCACCAGTATTACATGTAAATGCAGATGATGTAGAAGCCGTTTGTCATGCAATGGAAATTGCTATTGAATATAGAATGAAGTTTAAGAAAGATGTTTTTATTGATCTTCTAGGATATCGAAAATATGGCCATAACGAAGGTGATGAACCTCGTTTTACCCAACCTAACTTATACAAAGCAATTGCAAAACATAAAAACCTAAAAGATATTTATGCCAATCAATTACTTAATGAAGGTACTGTTACAAAAGAGTATTTAACTCAAATTACAGATGAATTTAAATCAATGTTAGAAGTTGAGTTTGACAAAGCTAAACAAGACACATCTTCTAAAGTAAGAGAGTTTATGAAAACCACATGGAAAGGTTTTCTACGACAGGGAAAAGAAGCTATGTTATTGCCAGAAAACACAACATATGCCATAGAAAAATTAAAAAACATAGCCAAAGTTGTTTCTACAGTTCCAGAAAATGTGAAGTTTGTAAGAAAAGCAGAACGTATTTTAAAAGGAAGAGAAAAAATGGTTTTCGAATCTAATGAATTAGATTGGGGAATGGCAGAAACACTAGCCTATGGTTCATTATTAGAAGAAGGATATAACGTACGTATTTCTGGACAAGATGTAGAGCGTGGAACTTTTTCACACAGACATGCAGTTTTACGTGATGAAATTACAGAGGAAAGAATCAACTTACTAAATACAAACCCTGAAAATAAAGGGAATATGACCATTTACAATTCTCATTTATCAGAATATGGTGTTTTAGGATTTGATTATGGGTACGCAATGGCCTTTCCAAATTGTTTGACAATTTGGGAAGCACAATTTGGTGATTTCTCTAATGGAGCGCAAATTATGTTTGACCAATACATATCTGCATCAGAAGATAAATGGAAATTACAAAACGGAATTGTAATCTTATTGCCTCACGGATATGAAGGACAAGGTTCTGAGCATTCATCTGCCAGAATAGAACGTTATTTGCAATTATGTGCTGTAGATAATATGATTGTAGCCAATTGTACAACTCCTGCAAATATGTATCATATTTTACGCAGACAAATGAAACGCAACTACAGAAAACCTTTAATTGTTTTTACACCAAAAAGTTTATTACGCCATCCAAAAGCTGTGAATCCTATCGAAGATTTAGCAAACGGAACTTTTCAAGAAGTAATTGACGATCATTTAGTTGATAAAGAAAAAGTTAAAAAAGTTGTATTTTGTATGGGTAAATTCTATTATGATTTACTTGCAGAACGCGAAAAATTAGAAAGAAACGATATTGCGTTGGTAAGAATAGAACAATTATTCCCATTGCATGAAGAACAATTAGAAAATGTGATAGCAGCATATCCAACAGCAGAGCGTTTTGTTTGGGCACAAGAAGAACCAAAAAATATGGGAGCTTGGAGCTATATGTTAGAACGCTTTCCTAAGTTAAGGTTAGAAGTTGCATCTAGAGAATATCACGCAGTTCCTGCCGCCGGTTCTAGCGCACGTTTTAAAAAAAGACAACAAAAAGTTTTAGACAAAGTTTTTGATTAAAAAATAAAGAAATTTAGATAAAAATAAAATTCAGTACTGATGATTTTAGAAATGAAAGTTCCTTCTCCGGGAGAATCAATTACAGAAGTAGAAATTGCAACTTGGTTAGTTGAAGATGGAGATTATGTTGAAAAAGACCAACCAATTGCAGAAGTAGACTCTGACAAAGCAACCTTAGAATTACCTGCTGAAGAAAGCGGAATTATTACGCTAAAAGCAGAAGAAGGCGATGCCGTTGCTGTTGGCGAAGTAGTCTGTTTAATAGATACTAGCGCCGCAAAGCCCGAAGGGAAATCAACACCTAACGAAGAAGAAACTACAGAAAAAGTCGAAGTAAAGAAAGCTGAAGCTCCAAAAACAACAACCTATGCAACCGGAACAGCCTCTCCTGCAGCTAAAAAAGTATTAGCTGAAAAAGGAATCGATGCAGCTTCTGTAAGCGGAACTGGAAAAGCTGGTAGAATTACGAAAGATGATGCTGTAAAAGCAGTGCCTTCTATGGGAACTCAGCCCGCAAACGGTTCAAGAGGAACAGAACGCAAAAAAATGTCTATGTTGCGTAGAAAAGTTGCTGAACGTTTGGTTGCTGTAAAAAGTGAAACTGCAATGTTAACTACATTTAATGAAGTAAACATGCAACCAATCTTTGACTTACGTTCTCAATACAAAGAAGATTTTAAAGCAAAACACGGTGTTGGATTAGGCTTTATGTCTTTCTTTACCTTAGCAGTTGTGAGAGCATTAAAAATGTATCCTGATGTAAATTCTATGATTGATGGAGATTTTCAAATCAAACACGATTTTCAAGATATTTCTATTGCAGTTTCTGGCCCTAAAGGATTAATGGTTCCTGTAATTAGAAATGCAGAAAATTTATCTTTTAGAGGTGTAGAATCTGAAGTAAAACGTTTGGCTTTAAGAGCTAGAGACGGACAAATAACTGTTGATGAAATGACAGGAGGAACATTTACCATTACTAATGGTGGAGTTTTTGGCTCAATGTTATCAACACCAATTATCAATCCTCCACAAAGTGGAATTTTAGGAATGCACAATATTGTAAACAGACCAATGGCTGTTGATAGACAAGTGGTAATTCAGCCAATAATGTATGTGGCATTATCTTATGATCACAGAATTATTGACGGGCGTGAATCTGTTGGATTCTTAGTTGCAATAAAAGAAGCATTAGAAAATCCAGTAGAATTATTGATGGATAATGATATTAAAAAAGCATTAGAAATGTAAATTGGATTTCTAGATTCTTAGAAATTTTAGAAATAAATAATCCTGAGCATATTGCTCGGGATTTTTTAGTTATTATCAACTACTAACTTGTTAATAATAACCTATGTATACAACTTTGCAAGCTACAATTACAAAAATTGTGTTAAAAACTGTTAAAAGACACTCTTTTAGAACCTCTTAATCGTTCTTTTTTGTAATATCGCACTACTTAACTATAACAACCGAATCAAATGAAAAAAACACTATTACTATTAAGCGTAATGTTTATAGCATTTTCTTGTAAAAAAGAAGCAACACATGAGGATGTTGTCGCTTATGGGAGCACTATTACCCAAGAAGAATTAAAAGAGCATTTATATGTTTATGCTTCTGATGAATTTGAAGGACGTGATACTGGGTCTCCAGGACAAAAAAAAGCTGTTGAATACATTAAAAAACACTACGAAGCTTTAGGAATTAATTCTTTAATTGATGGAAACTATTTTCAGAATGTACCATTAAACATTGTAAAAACTCCAGAAGTAAGCATCTCTGTAAACGGAAAATCATTTAGTTATTTTGACGATTTTATTTCGCAAACAGCTGCAGCTACAGGAACTGTAAATGCTTCTGAAGTGGTGTATGCAGGTTACGGAATTGATGATGAAAAATATTCTGACTACAACAACCTTGATGTAAAAGGGAAAATAGTAGTTGTTAGAAGTGGAGAACCAACAGATAAAGCTGGTAACAATGTAATTACTGGTGATAAAAAAGCTTCAAAATGGTCTAATGGTCGTCAAGCACTTTCATCAAAAAGAAATGCAGCAAAAGACAACGGAGCAAAAGCTTTATTTTTTATGGATGACGCATTGTTTACGCGTTATTCAAAATTATATAAAGAACGTGAAGAAAAAGGAGGCAGTAATAGATTGTCACTACCAACTAAGCAAGATGGTGATGCAGAAATGTACTATTTCTTAATTAGCGAAAAAATGGGGAAAGCATTAGTAAGTAACATTACAAAATCGACTAAAACCGTTTCAGTTGCAACCAAGTTTGAAATGAATTTTAAAAGTATTACCGTTTCTCAACCATCAGAAAATGTTGTAGCAATGATTAAAGGTTCTGAAAAACCAGAAGAATACATTATTATTTCTGCACATTTAGATCACGTTGGTGTAAATGCAAAAGGAGAAATCTTTAATGGAGCAGATGATGATGGTTCTGGAACAGTTTCTATGTTAGAAATTGCTCAAGCATTTAAAAAAGCGGTTGATAATGGTCACACACCTAAACGTTCTGTTATTTTCTTACACGTAACTGGAGAAGAAAAAGGATTATTAGGATCTAGATACTACACAGATTACGAGCCTTTAGTTCCTTTAGCAAATACAGTTGCTAACTTAAATATTGACATGGTTGGTCGTATTGATCCAAAACGTGAAGGAGACAGAAATTATATTTATTTAATTGGTGCAGATAAATTAAGTACAGAATTACACGAAGTTTCTGAACAAGTAAACAAAACGTTTACAAATATTGAGTTAGATTATACGTACAACGACGAAAACGACCCAAATCGTTTTTACTACCGTTCTGACCACTATAACTTTGCAAAAAATAACATTCCAATTATTTTCTATTTTAATGGAACACATGATGACTATCACAGACATACAGATACTCCAGACAAAATTAACTATGACTTGCTAGAAAACAGATCTCGTCTTGTTTTCCATACAGCTTGGGAGTTAGCTAACAGAGAAAACCGTATTGTTGTAGATAAGGCTACAGAATAATAACATACATTCTTAAACTATAAAAAGCCTTCCGTTGGGGAGGCTTTTTTATTTACCCTTTCTATATAATTTGATAATATTAGATAAATTTTATTAAAACGGGAATCCTATTTGTTGCTTAACAAAATCTTTATGTCCAAACAATTTTATCCATTTTTTACAAACTCATTTTTTGATTGTTTAACTTGCAACAAAAATTTTCAAGGTTAAAAAATGATGAAAGTAAATAATACAAAAAGTAAACTTCTAAATCCAAGTTTTAGATTATTAGTTGTGTTTTGTGTTATCTTATATGGTTTGGCTATTTTTCAAGATTACATTTTCTCTAAAGTGAAACCCGCAAGTTTTTATTGGTCAGACACCATGCTTTATAATATTTATTGGCTCTTATTTATCCCTTTTCTAAAAATTGCCAATTCCATTTATCATAAGGTTCAACCCAAATCATTAGTAAACAAAATTCTTTACGCTTCAATTACTGCATTTGTATTTAGCATATTGCATATATTTCTTTTTACTTCCATTTTTATTATAGGAAGTCATATTATATTTCCTATTCCACACCGGTTTCTAACCATATTTAAAAATGCGATTTCTAATCAGTTACAAATTACAATTATCGCATATTTATGTAGTCCTTTTGTTATTGATTACTTTAAAAGGAAAAGGCACACTCAAAAAGTCAACAAAACCATAATATTAAAAAACGGGACACGAAGAATTAAAATAGACACTTCTTCAATTTTATTTATTAAAACAGACCGACCTTATACAAAGGTATATTCAAAGGATAAAAAATTTCTACACGATGAAAGCTTGAAAAAACTTGAAAAATTATTAGATCCTCAAATCTTTCTTAGAATCCACCGCTCTGCAATTCTTAATAAAAATCACATCACCGAATTGAAATCACGAAAAAATGGTGATTATGATGGTATTTTAACAAATGGTCAAACTGTTCGGTTTAGCAGACATTATCGTCAGAACTGGAATGAGTTGTTAAACCACTAAGCTTTAAAACCAATCCTGTTAGCCTATTTTCTGATAGTTCCCTTTTCAACACATTAGATTTTTTGGACTTTTGATGTTCATTAAAATTTAAAACAATGACTCATAAAAAAAACATTATAGCGTTATCCATAGCTATTTTATTCATTACAATTAACGTGTGTTCACAATCAACTAAAAAATATAATGCAAATTTAAAAACAGGTATTTCCTCAAAAAATACGAATCAAAAAGATTGTAATTGGTGTGGAGCTTTTGAAGCTCCGGAAGATGTTTCTTGGAGAACTATTATTCCACCAAAAGAGGAACAAGGAGACAAACTAATTATTTCTGGAACCATTTATTTGCCTGATGGTAAAACGCCTGTAAAAGATGTCATTATTTACGTTTATCACACCAACACGAAAGGAGTCTATCCAAAAAAAGGAAATGAAAAAGAAAATGGAAAACACCATGGATACTTGAGAGGATGGATGAAAACAAATTCAAATGGTAGGTATGAATTTGAGACCATTCGCCCTGCTCCTTATCGTACTCACGACGGAGAACCAGCACACATACATTATAATATTGAAGCTCCTGATTACCCTGAGTATTGGTTAACTGGACTATGGTTTGCTGATGATTATAGGGTAAATGAATATAAAGATAAAATTGAAAGAAATGGTGGATTTTCTAACATTATAACCTTAACAAAAGATGAAAACAATATTTTAAGAGGTACAAGAAATATTATTCTAAAAAAATTTAATGATTAAGTTATGAATTCAATATCATTTTTAAACAAATCGATTTTTACTACCTCTGAAATAGGTGTCAGTTTTAGTTTACTTATAGTAAGGATTGGAATATCATTTTCTATGATTTATTTACATGGATATCCAAGACTTATAAATTTCAGTACTATTCATACTGAATTTGCCGATCCATTAGGTATCGGAACCACCTTAAGTTTAAGTCTTGTTGTGTTTGCCGAATTTTTTTGTTCTACATTCTTAATAGTTGGGTTGTTTACAAGGTGGAGCTGTATTCCATTAATAATTACAATGATCGTTGCGACTTGGGTAGTTAATGGCGGAAAAGGTTTTATTTTTCAAGAAAAGAGTTTTATTTTTTTAATTACCTACATCTGTCTATTAATAAGCGGAGGAGGTTATTTTTCTTTAGATTATCTACTATTGGGTAGGAAAATGAAAACTAAAAAACAAACACACTAGCAAAACCTCTAAATCAAAAACAAATTTCTTTAATTTTTATACACTCATTTTTTGATTGTTTATCTTGCAACAAAAATGCTACCATGTCAAAAAATAATGAATTAGAACTTGCTTTAGATTTTATAGAAAAGACAGATCGAAATTTGTTTATCACCGGAAAAGCAGGAACAGGAAAAACTACTTTTTTACATAAAATTAAAAACGAATCTTTAAAAAGAATGGTGGTGATTGCGCCAACTGGTGTTGCTGCAATTAACGCAAAAGGTGTTACCATTCATTCGTTTTTTCAAATGCCTTTTGGTCCAATTTTACCAAATCAAATTGCAAATACTTCTAACCAACAACGTAAATTTTCTCGAACAAAAATTGATATTATCAAATCGTTAGATTTAATTATTATCGATGAAATTTCTATGGTTAGAGCCGATTTACTAGACGGAATTGACCAAGTGATGCGACGCTATAAAAACCGAAATAAAGTGTTTGGCGGTGCGCAAGTTTTAATGATTGGAGATTTACAACAATTAGCGCCAGTTGTAAAACCAAACGAATGGAGTTTGCTACAACAACATTATAAAACGGTTTATTTTTTTAGCTCAAAGGCCTATCAAGAAGCCAATGTGGTTTCTATAGAATTGAAACATATTTATCGTCAAAAAAACGAAGATTTCATCAAAATTCTAAATGAAATTAGAAATGATAATTTATCTGAAGCATCAGCAAAAACATTAAACGAACGTTACAATCCAACTTTTTCTCCTAAAAAAGACGATGGTTATATTACCTTAACAACACATAATAATAGAGCAAATGCCATCAACAATTTAGAGCTTGAAAAATTAAAAACCAAAACTTCTTTTTTTAAAGCGGATATTTCTGGAAAATTCAACGAAAACTCTTTTCCGAACGATGAAAAACTAGCGCTAAAAGTTGGTGCGCAAGTCATGTTTATCAAAAACGATTCTTCGCAAGAAAAAAGATATTACAACGGAAAAATTGGAATTATTACAGACATTTCTAAAGAAACAGTAACTGTGCAATGTGCCAATGAAATCGACGAAATTGTGACCGAAAAAGAAACGTGGGAAAACATCAACTACTCTATTAATGATGAAACCAAAGATATAAAAGAAGATATTACAGGTTCGTTTTCTCAAATCCCGTTGCGTTTGGCTTGGGCAATTACCATCCATAAAAGTCAAGGTTTAACCTTCGAAAAAGCAATTATTGATGCCGAAGCTTCTTTTGCGCACGGACAAACCTATGTTGCGTTAAGTAGATGTACTTCGTTAGAAGGTATTGTCTTGAAGACAAAAATTAGTAGCAACGCCATTATTAATGATGCAAAAGTGGGTTCGTTTAATAAAAGTGTGGAAGAAAATCATCCAGATGAAAGTGTTTTAATCGAATCTGAAAAACAATTTCAACTTAATTTAATTTCAGAATTGTTTGATTATCAACAATTTTTATATCCAACAACAAGATTAATTGACATTTTTTATAAAAACAGAACGAGTATAAAAGGCGACGTAATTGAGCATTTACAAATTATAAAAGACAACGGAATTGTAGCATTGATGAAAGTTGCAAACGGATTTAAAATTCAGTTAAAAACAGTTTCAGAAGCAGCAATTTTACCAGAAAACAGTTCTTTAATTCAGGAACGATTTACAAAAGCAGTTGATTATTTTTTAACACAAACAATCAAAAATATCGTTCAGCCTTTGTCAAAAATTTCTTTTTCTTCAGATAACAAAGCGGTGAAAAAAGATTTTGACAAGCAGTTTGATGCATTACAAGAAGTGCTCACGGAAAAAGTTTTTGCTCTTAAAAAAATGACTGAAGGTTTTACTACAAAAACGTATTTGCAAGTTAGAGCAAACGCAGTTTTACAAAATGTAGAAAAACCAAAAAAGAAGAAGGTTGCTTCTAAAAGAGACCCAATTATCGCCTTAAAATTGAGAGAATTGAGAGATGATATTGCCAAAGCAGAAAACATTCCTCATTTTCAAATTTTTACACAAGAAACGTTATACTTACTATGTGATGAACTTCCTAGAACAGAAAAAGAATTGCTTAAAATAAAAGGAATGGGTAAAATCCGAGTTCAAAAATATGGCGAAGAAATTCTAGAATTGATAAATTCTTACTGTCAAGAAAATGGTATCAATCATTTAAATCAACAGAAAAAAGAAGATAAAAAACCAACGAAACAAATTTCATTTGAGCTGTTTAAAAGCGGGTTATCGATAAAAGAAATTGCCAAAGAGCGCAGTTTAAAAAGCAACACTATAGAAAGTCATTTGGCAAGTTATATTCCATCTGGAGAAATTGATGTTTTAGAATTAATTGCACTAAAACGCTATAACAAAATTATAAAAGCAATTGAAGAAACAACGTTTAAAAACTTAACAGAACTCAAAGAAAAAGTAGATAAGAGTTTTACTTTTATGGAGTTAAGAATGGTGTTATTATCAATGGAAAATTAAAATAGCAATCTGTATTACATAAAAAAACCGAGTAGATACTACTCGGTTTTTTTCACATTACTTTTTATCTTTTTTATAGATTTTCTACTTCTTTTGTAGACAAATGAAACTCTTGATAGGTTTGCAATAAGTTTAATAAAGCACCAACCAAATCTTTAGTTTCTAATAACACGCTAAAATACAAAGTAGTGTTTTTAGGACTAGTTTCGTCTGTTCTAATTCTTGCCACCTGTTTTTCTATTGATTCAGAAACATCATTTAACAATGCTTGTTTTTCGATTAAGATTCCGTCTAAATGATCAAAAGTTCTATTTTCAAAAACATCACTGACCTTATCTAATAATTCTGTTAATTGATTGTCAATTTCTTTTAAATCTTTTAACTGTCCTTTTTTAAGATTTTTATGATTGTTATTAACGTGTTTAAAGCTTGCTCTAGAAATATAACTAATAGATTGTGCAACATCTTGTAAATATCCTAATACTAAAATATAGAACCTACTTGCTTGTACAGATGTTTCGTCTAGTGATTTTATAAAATAGAAAACACCATCTTTTAAATCATCAATTTCATCATTTAACTTCCCAACATGTTTGTCGGTTTTACGTAATTTATTTAGATCGTGATTTGCCAAATCATTTACAACATTGGTGTATAATTTATTTACACGAGAAGCAACTTCTGCAATATGATCTGAACTCTCTTCAATTACACCATTAATAGTAATTAATTCTGCTCTTTCAATATACATTTGTTTCTTTACTTCTTGATTTTTCTTTGTGTGTTTGATAGAGTTTCTTGCAATCAACCCAAATACTAGTAAAAGTAAAACACCAACCATTACAATTCCGCCTAAATTGATCAAATACGCAACAGTAGCAGCGGCAACGAATGCCACTAAGGCTGTCATAAACCAGCCACCAATTACATTTAATACTCCAGCAACTCTATACACTGCACTTTCTCTTCCCCAAGCTCTATCGGCAAGAGACGTTCCCATTGCAACCATAAAGGTTACATATGTTGTTGATAGAGGTAATTTTAACGAAGTACCAACTGAAATTAAAATTCCAGCAACAATTAAGTTTACAGAAGCTCTAATCATATCAAAAGCTGGCATTTCGTAAGATTTGTTTTTTGATAATTCTATGACTGGTTTTTGAAATTTAGAATCTACAAATGCTAATGTTTTCTTTGGAAATAAATAACCAATACCAATATTTAACCCCATTGCTGCTCTAACTACTACTCTAGACATTGGGTTTGGCTGAAATTTCTCGTGCCCTTCTCCTTGACGAGATAAATTAATTCCAGTTTCAATTACCGTTTTTGCTTTTTTAGAAGTCCAGATAGTTACGACCATTATTGCCCCTGCAATTAATAATAACCAAACATTAGATGGCACTTTTTTAGCCAACACTCCCATTGAGAATGAATCAGCAGCAACACCAGATGCCTGCCATGCTTCATAAGAATTCCAAGCAGCAATTGGTACACCAATAAAGTTTACCAAATCGTTTCCAGCAAAAGCCAACGCTAATGAGAAGGTACCAATACCAATAATTAATTTTAAAACGTTTACTTTAAATAGCTTTATTAAAAGTTGAGATGCGATAGACCAAAAAGTAAATCCTATTAACAAAATTATTGCAAGATTCCCTTCTATTAAGTGCTTTACATCTTTATAAAAAGGAGTTCCTTTTAACCCTTTTATCACAATAAAATAGGTTATTGCAGTAATGGCAAATCCACCAAACAATGCATTTACATAACTAGGTCTACTTTCTATATGAAAAGAATAAATTAACCTAGATATAAATTGTACAATTGCTCCAATAGAAAATGCAACTACCACAGAAAGTAAAATACCAAAAATGATAAACATAGCTGTTTCTGTATTGATATACTTCCCTAAGTTAGCAACTGTCTCCCCAGAATCTGTTGTATAAATTTTTATCAACGCCATTGCAACTGCTGCTCCTAATAATTCAAAAACAATAGAAACTGTTGTAGAAGTTGGCATTCCTAGCGAGTTAAAAACATCTAACAGTAGTATGTCTGTAATCATTACGGCCATAAAAATGTACATGATTTCATTAAAATAGAATTCGCTCGGAACAAAAATCCCTTTTCTAGCAACCTCCATCATTCCGCTTGATGTTACTGAGCCAACAAAAACACCAATACTGGCAATAATCAAAATTTTCTTAACTGAAATAGCTTTAGAACCAATTGCAGAGTTTAAAAAATTGACTGCATCATTACTTACCCCAACAACTAAATCTATAATTGCTAAAGCGGTCAATGCAATTAGCATTAAAATATATGGATTCTCCATTTTATTTACTTAAATTATTATTCTGCAAAATTAGATACAGCATCCTCACGCAATGTTATTTTAATGTTATCAAAGTGTTATGAAATAACATTGTATATGTTAACTTATCTTAAAATTTATAACATTTGCACTTTAATAAAAATTTAAAATGACGTTATCTAAAAATTATTTTTCATTTATTCTATTGTTAATCAGTCAAATTGGTTTTTCTCAAAATTCGTTTGATTTTAAATGGGACAAAGGGTTTAAAGTTGAAAGTGCAGACAAACAATTTCAATTAAAATTTGGAGGAAGAATTATGATAGATCATGCATTCTTTTCTCAGGATGAAGGTTTAGATGCTGCTTTTAATCCATTAACAACAATATCTGGAACCGAACTTAGACGCGCTAGAATATTTACTTCTGGAACCTTATATGGGAATGTAGATTATAAGTTCTCTGTAGATTTTGCAGGCAATAAATCAACTATCAAAGACGCCTATATTGGATTAAAAAATTTACCAATAATTGGCAATCTTAGAATTGGTCATGTGAAAGAACCTTTTAGGTTAGATGTAATAACAAGCAGCAAATACATGACTTTTATGGAGCGTTCTTTTGCCGATGATTTTATGCAAACAAGAAACAACGGAATCGTATTTTTTAATGATTATTTTGGCAATAAATTATCTGTTCAAGCTGGTTATTTTTTAAACGAAGACAATTCTTCTGATGATAAATCAGCAAATAATGGTTATGCAATTACAGGTAGAGTAACAAGTTTATTAATTAATGATAAAGAACAAAAAGAAATGTTACATGCTGGGGTTGCATATACAAATAGAAAACCTAATTCTAAAGAATATAAAATTGAATCAAGACCAGAAAGTCATTTAAGTAGAATTAAATATATCTTTACTGGTCCAATAAGTAGCGTTAAAAATGTAAGTATGTTTAATTTTGAAACCGCTTATGTAAAAAAAGCTTTTGCTTTTCAGGCTGAATATTTAACGACGAAAATAAATACAGGAATTGCTAATCCAATTGATACTTATCATTTTTCTAGTTATTACGGAGAAGTAAGTTATTTTTTAACTGGAGAAAGCAAAAAATTTAAAAGCTCTTATGCTGGATTTGATCGATTAAGTCCAAAAAATAATTATGGTAAAAGTGGATCTGGAGCTTGGGAAATAGCCTTAAGGTATTCTAATTCTGATTTAAACAATCGTGATATTTATGGCGGAGAGCAAACTGATGTTACCTTGGGACTTAACTGGTACTTAAACCCATCAACTCGATTTATGGTGAACAACGTTTTTGCAGATGTAAAAAACAAAGGAAAAGCAACCATTTTCCAATTTCGTTTTCAAATCGATTTTTAAGCTACATTTAATATAATTATAATTTCTAGCGATTTGGTTTTTATCAAATCGCTTTTTTTATCTTTGGTTAGACACAAAACCACCAATGGAAAAATTTAAGAACCATTTAGCTTCAGAAACAAGTCCGTATTTATTACAACACGCACACAATCCTGTGAATTGGTTTGCATGGAATTCAGAAACCTTAGCAAAAGCAAGAAAAGAAAATAAATTACTGCTAATTTCTATCGGATATTCTTCGTGTCATTGGTGCCATGTCATGGAAGATGAAAGTTTTGAAAACGAAGAAGTTGCCGAGATTATGAATCACCATTACATCAATGTAAAAGTTGATCGAGAAGAAAGACCAGACATTGATCAAATTTATATGAATGCTGTTCAATTGATGACTGGCGCAGGCGGTTGGCCATTAAACTGTGTTGCTTTACCAGACGGAAGACCTGTTTGGGGCGGAACGTATTTTAAAAAAGAAGAATGGTCGAATATCTTACATCAAATTGGTGATTTATATCAAAAAAATCCTAAAAAAGTTATTGAATATGCCGAAAAATTAACGAAAGGAGTTCAACAATCTGGATTGATAACATTAAACACGGAGAAGCCATTTTTTACCAAAGAATACCTAAATGAAACTGTAAAAAAATGGAGCATTTATTTTGATGAAGTATTGGGAGGATTTAACAAAGCTCCAAAATTTCCGATGCCAAATAATTATCATTTTTTATTGAGACATGCTTATCAAAATAACGATAAATCTTTACTAAAATACGTAAATACTACACTTACAAAAATTGCTTTAGGCGGAATTTTTGATCATGTTGGCGGTGGATTTTCCAGATATTCTGTAGATACAAAATGGCATATTCCGCATTTCGAAAAGATGTTGTATGACAATGGGCAGTTGGTAAGTTTATTTTCTGATGCTTTTTTAATTACAAAGAATGAACTCTATAAAGAAACAGTGTATGAAACATTAAAATTTATTGAACGAGAAATGCTAGATGTTTCTGGTGGTTTTTATACAGCAATTGATGCCGATAGTTTAAATGCTAAAAATAAATTGGAAGAAGGAGCTTTTTATGTTTGGAAAAAAGAGGAATTACAAATTCTCTTAAAAGAAGATTTCAATCTGTTTTCTGAGTATTATAATATAAATTCTTACGGATTCTGGGAACACAACAACTATCATTTAATTAAAAATAGTTCTGATGAAGCTTTTGCAAAAAAGCACAATTTGTTAATAATTGAACTTAAAAATACAATTATTAAATGGAAATCGATTTTACTAAAAGAAAGAACTAAAAGAAAGCACCCAAGGTTAGACGATAAAATATTAACTTCTTGGAACGGCATTATGTTAAAAGGATATGTTGATGCATATCGCGTTTTTAATGATGCTCATTTCTTAGAAATTGCTTTAAAAAATGCCCAC
This sequence comes from Polaribacter gochangensis, assembly GCF_046224025.1. Taxonomy (NCBI): domain Bacteria; kingdom Pseudomonadati; phylum Bacteroidota; class Flavobacteriia; order Flavobacteriales; family Flavobacteriaceae; genus Polaribacter; species Polaribacter gochangensis. Next base: position 461,791 of record NZ_JBJXRF010000001.1, read on the forward strand.
TTTTTAGAGTTAAAAATGCTTAAAGAAGACGGAACTCTATATCGCAATTATAAAAATAAACAAGCAACCATAAATGGTTACCTTGAAGATTATGGAACGGTTATTGATGCTTTCATTTCGTTATACGAAGTAACTTTAGATGAAAAGTGGCTGATGCTTTCTAAAAACCTAACTGATACTTGTTTTGACTATTTCTTTAATACATCAACGAGTATGTTTTATTTTACATCAAATAAAGATTTAGAATTAATTACCAGAAAAACCGAAACTGAAGACAATGTTATGCCTTCATCAAATTCAATGATGGCTAAAAATTTATTCAAGTTGAGTCATTATTTTAAAAATGAATACTATTTAAAAACTAGTAATCAGATGTTGAATAATATGACAAGTACAATGCAAAATTTTGGTTCAGCATATTCAAATTGGTTAGATGCATATAGTAATTTCACTGATAATTATTTTGAAATTGCAATCAATGGTGCTAAAGCAAAAGAAAAATTAATAGAAATACATAAAGAATACATTCCTAATAAATTAATTTGTGGCAGTCTAACTAAAAGTAATCTACACTTGTTAAAAAATAGGTTTATAAAAGACAAAACACTAGTATATGTTTGTCAAAATAAAACATGTAACTTACCAACAGAAAATACAGAAGATGCAATTTATCAACTAAGAAACTTTAAAGGATGACACTATTAATTACATTTCTTATTGCGTTGGTAGCTTTTGAACATTTCTGTTTTTTAGTTTTAGAAATGTTTTTATGGACAAAGCCCAAAGGCATTAAAATTTTTGGATTAAAATCTAAAGAATTTGCGGAAGAAACAAAAGTATTGGCAGCAAACCAAGGATTATACAATGGTTTTCTTAGTGCTGGTTTATTTTGGTCTTTACTAACCAATGATTTAAATGTGAGTGTTTTCTTTCTAAGTTGTGTAATTATTGCTGGTGTTTATGGAGCATACTCAACAAAAAAGATAAGACTCTTTTATATCCAATCAATTCCCGCTATTTTAGCAGTAACAATTATACTCTTAAATTAATTTAAAATGGATAGATATTTAGAAATAGCTGAAGCTTTTTTAATAAAATACGGGCCAGATGTGCTAACTGCTTTATTAATTTTACTAATTGGTTTATTTTTCATAAACATACTTGTAAAAGTATCAAAAAAGATCATGACAAAAAGTAACATTGAACTTACGTTACAAAAATTTTTAAGTGATTTATTAAGCTGGATTTTAAAAGCATTATTAATTATTACAGTAATTTCTAAACTTGGCGTGCCTACTACATCTTTTGTTGCAATCATTGGTGCTGCAGGGCTAGCTGTAGGTTTAGCATTACAAGGTTCTTTAGCTAATTTTGCAGGTGGTGCTTTAATAATGATTTTTAAACCTTTTAAAATTGGAGATTTCATCTCGGCTCAAGGAGAATCCGGTACAGTAAAAAGCATTGAAATATTTACCACTAAATTAAATACTGTAGATAATAAAGAAATTATTATTCCGAATGGAGCTTTATCAAACAGCAATATTGTTAATTTTTCCACCGAAGAAAAACGTAGAGTTGATTTAAAATTTGGTGTTACATATGATGCAGATATAAAAGAAACTAAAAATGTTTTTGCATCTATTGTAAACAATCATCCATTAATTTTAAAAGATCCTGCTCCAGTAATTTTATTAACAGAATTAGGTGATAGTTCGATTAATTTTGCTGTTCGATCTTGGGTGAAATCTGGCGATTATTGGAAGGTTTACACGGAGGTTCTAGAACAAACTAAAGAAGCTTTAGATAAAGCCAATATTGATATTCCTTATCCACATCAAGTACACATAAAAAAATAACACGTAAATATAACAAAATGAAACATTTAAAATACTCAGTAACACTTTTGTTTTTATCATTAGGACTTTTTGTAAATGGTCAAAACGAAGCAGCTTTCGCACTAGAAGGAGGAAACTCTTTTTTAACCATTAAACAAAAATTTGACGCAAAAATAAAAGGAAGTTTATTTATCAACAAAAATTTTGAAACTGTAAAAATTGATGATATCCCAATTCAATATCCTGCAAGATATAATGGGTATACAGATAATTTTGAAGTAAAGCATATGGGGAAAACAAAATATATTGTTCCCTCTTTAGAAAGTAAAGTGCAGGTACTTTTTATAGAGTCTAACAAAACTTATAAAATCTATAACTACTTATACAAAGATGACTTAAAAGCTGGTTTTTTTGTTATAAAAAGTATAGGCAAAAATTATGATTTTGTCGTAAAAGAAAAGATCGTTTATGTTGAAGAAAAGAAGCCTAAAACACCTTACGAAAAATATAAAAACCCTGAGTTAAAAAGAGTAAAAGACACTTATTATTTAAGAATAAATGGAGCTGATGCTTTAAGTGAAATTAGACTGAGAAAAAAAGATGTTATCAAGTTTTTTGGTAACGATTCTAAAACAATTTCTTCTTTAATTAAAAAGAACAAATTGAATGTTAAAAAAGAAAATGATTTTATTCAGTTGTTAAAACTATATGATAATCAAACACGATAATTAATAAAAATTGCTACTAACTTTAAAACAAAAAAATTATGAAATCTATTCTAATAACATTACTTTTTATTTCTACAGGTGCCTTTTCTCAAGTAGACCAGATAAACAATTTACAAGATGTTTTTACGTTAAAAAATGATGTTGACGCTAGGTATAATCGTCAAAATGATCCAAGTATTAAAGGTTCTCCTTTTATACATTCTGAATATCAAAACATAAAAATTAAGGGTGTTGCAATGAAAGGCAGGTATAATGCCAATCTAGATTATATCGAAGTAGATAACAAAGGTGAAGTAATTTTCTTTGTACCAACAATGCAACATAGATATGACGTTGTTTTTACCGATGAAAATACAACCTACAGAGCATTTGAATATGAAAACTTAAAATTTGGTTTCTATAAAATATTAGCAAAAAAAGACAAAGCTTTTTTACTTAGCAAACAATTTATAAAATTCAGTGATAAAGTTAAGCCTAAAAGCAATTTTGAAATTGCTAAACCAGCAAAATTTGAAAGAAAAAAAGACACTTATTTTATAAAATTAAGTGATCAAGATATTGTTATTGAGTTACCAACGAGGAAAAGTAAATTTTTAAAAGTATTTAAATCAAAAGCTAATGCGATTAAGAATTTCATTAAAAAAGAAAGATTAGGTATCAAAAAAGAGGAAGATTTAATTAAAATCTTTAATTTTTATACTTCACTAAAATAATTATAAGTTCTTTTTTTGAGGAACAACAATAAAATCTTTTAGATAAAAAGGTTCAAAATAAGCGACATCTTCGATGTCGTTTTTTTTGTATTTGACATACGACAATACACTCATTTCTTTTGCTGACGGAAACTTAGAATCAATAAATATGGCATTTGAATGCGTTATTAAAGATTTACACTTTTCTGCTCCATCACCCAAAAAATAAACTTTAGAGGATTCTAAATATTGAAGAAAAGAGTTTTCATTAATGATTTCTGCTTTAATTTCTCTGATTTGATTATAATCTGAATCAAAAATTGCAGAATACACTTCCATTCTTCTAGCATCTAACATTGGTGCAATAAGACTATTATCAACTGAAATAGACTTTGCAAGCGACTGTAACGTGTTTACAGAAATTAACGGAATATTCAGTGCAAAACATAGTCCTTTTGCTGCAGAAACACCAATTCGCAATCCTGTATAAGAACCTGGTCCTTTACTAACTGCAATAGCTCTTAGTTTGTCTGAAGTGATATTAGCATCACTAATTACATCATTTATATAAGGATGTAAAACTTCAGCATGGGAATAACTACCATTGTTTAATTCTTTAACTGCAATAAGCTTTCCGTCTTTAGAAATACTTACCGAACAGTTTTTTGTTGAAGTTTCAATATTTAAAATATACGCCAATTGAATTGTTTTTTGCAAAGATACATTAAGCTTCAAAAAAACACATATAGATTAGTATAATTCCTTAAAATGAAATAAAATTTTGAAAGTACGTGTAGCATTGTTACTTTTAGCATTGAAACACAATATGATTCACTTTTGAAAATTAAGTTAAAATACTTTATTGGCCTCTTTATTCTTCTTTTAAGCAGTTTTGTGCTAAGCACTAAAACTGTAAAGGCGGCCCCAAAAATTGCAGTGAAAGAAGTTGTGAAAGATTCAATTATAGTTAAAGAACCAACTATTGTTTTAGAAAAATTTTCAAAAAAAGAAACAGAAAAAGTCAGTCATAAATTAGACTCTTTGTTAAAAAGAATAAATAAAAGACACGATTTTCATGGTTCTATTCTTGTGGCTAAAGAAGGAAAGTTAATTTATCAAAATCAAATTGGATATGCAGATTTTAGAAAGAAAAGCAAACTAAATGAGGAATCCATTTTTCAATTAGCTTCTGTAAGCAAACAATTTACAGCTGCTTCAATTATGATTTTAAAAGAACGAAATCAATTACAATTATCAGATACAATTACCAAATACTTCCCGAAATTTCCTTTTAAGAATATTACAATTCAACATTTACTAAACCATACATCTGGCTTACCAAAATACTTTTGGGTTGCAGAAAATCTGTGGGAAAAAGATAAAGCTCCAAATAATAATGAAATGATGGAGTTTTTAGAAACAACTAATGTTTCAACATTTTTTAGTCCTGGCAGAAGATTTGATTATTCAAATACTGGTTATTTTGTTTTAGCATCGCTTATCGAGAAAATATCAAAAATGAGTTATTCTAATTTCTTAGAAACTACTATTTTTAAACCGCTACAAATGAATAATTCTTTTGCTTTTAGTTTTGAAAACGACACTTTAAGAGCAAATCAATTAATTGGTTATAGATTATATAGAGGTTGGAGACACAGAACAATACCAAATACAATTAATGACGCAATAGTTGGTGATAAAAATATTTATGCCACAAACGAAGATTTATTAAAATGGGTAAACGGATTGAATAGTGGAAAACTAATTTCTAAAGAGTCTTTGGAGCTTATGTACACGAAAGGAAAGAATAAATATGGACGTGAAATTCCTTATGGTTTCGGTTTTAGAATAAATACTAAAAATGATGAAAAGGTTGTTTATCATTATGGGAAATGGAACGGATTTAGTACCGGAATTACTCAGTATCGAGAAGATGACTTAGTAGTTATTATTTTAGAGCATACAAGCTACCGGTCAATAGATTATTTAAATAAAAAGATTCGGAATATTGTTGAGAATAATTTTGAGTCTTAGCAAAAACTTATTTCACAAAAAATCCCTGAGAGTTTTCTCAGGGATTTTTTATGGTTTTTAAATTACATTTTAATCTAAAACAGATTCTCCATTATAAAATTTCAACACTTTTGATTTAAATACATAATCATATTTTGCTCTAATCAAAGTTGACTCTGCGTTTACCAATCTATTTCTTACTTGGTCAAATTCAAAGGATGTAATTGCTTCAAAAGTATATCTCTGTTGTGCATTTTTAAATGCTTCTTGCTGTGCATCTAAAGATAACCTGGCTGCTTCATAACTTTTTAACGCTGCTTTAGCATCTAAAAAAGCTCGTTGAATTGTTTGTTGTAAGCTTAACTTTGCATTTTCAAGATTTAATTTGGAGTCTTCTTTATCAATTATTGCTCTGTTAAGATTGACTTTGTTCTGAAATCGATTAAAAATAGGGATATTCACTGATAAACCTATACCATATCCAAAGTTATCATTTAATTGTTTGAAAAAATAATCATTTTGTTGCCCTTGAAAAATAGTGAACCTGTGACTAAAATTAGTTCCTGCACTTGCAGAAGCAGTTACACTAGGTAAAAATCCACTTTTAGCAATTGCAATTTGTAAGTCTCCGTACTCACCCTGTAATTTTGCACTCAGTATTTCAGGTCTAGTTTCTACTGCTTTTTTATAAACAGCATCTGGGCTTTTAAACATTAAAGAAGCAGAAGGAGCTCCAACATCTATTTTTGCAACATCAAAATTATTTGGATCCACTTGTAATAATTGAGCAAGTCCTAATAATGCAATATCTAACGTGTTTTCTAAAGAAACAACAGTTTGTAAATCATTTGCATAAGCAGACTGAGCGTTTAATAATTCGCCTTTAGGTTTAGAACCCGCATCTACTTGGTTTTTGGCTACTTCAATTTGCTTTTTACTTATTTCTGCTTGCACTTTTGCTACTGCTAAATTTTCTTTAGCAAACAATATATTTAAATAAGAGTTGACAACATTTAAAGAAATATCATCTTTAATCCTTTGTAAATCTAATTGATTACCTAAAAGATTCAATTGATTACTTTTATAGGTATTTAATAACCTAAAGCCGTTAAAAACTGTAACACCACTGTTTATACGATAAGAAGAGCTAAAACTAGTAGAAGAAATTCTACCATTACTTACAGGGTCAATGGTGGAACCAAAATTTAAATTGGCCCCAGAAGAAGCGTTTAAATTTGGTAAAAAATTTCCTTTTGCCCCAATAATATTTTGGTTTGCTTTTTCTATAGTTAACTCACCTTTTTTAATACTGATATTATTTTTTAATGCATACTCTACCGCTTCTTTTAAGTCCCATTTTTTTTGCGACATTCCTGAGAAGGAAAAAGCAATGAATGCTATAACTACTAAAAATTTTGTTTTCATTAATGATATTTTGTTAGTTTCTATTTACTCTTTATAGTATAATTCAATAGTCAAGCCAAAACAAATAAGTCTATAAGTATCTGTTTTACTGCAATTTAAAAAAACGTAATTAAATGCAAGTGTTTGATAATGAACACTATTAATTATAATCAAACATAAATTTATTTGATGGTGTTTATATGACGAGTGAAAACAGAATTTGTTACAGGTTTTTTTACCTTATTGAAGAGTTAATTTTTTATTCTTTTTTTATATCTGTATAAAACATAGCCTAAAAGTGCAACTAAAAGATATGGAAAAGCCATTAAATAAGTAATGCCTGTATTTATTCCTTCTGCCATTTCTTGATCACCATTTTCTACAACAGCTTTACACATTGCACACTGTGCATTTGCATCAATTGCAAAAAATAGAACAACAACTAAAACAATACTTTTTTTCATAATTATAAATAATAAGGAGAAATCATTATGTAAACTAAAACACCCGTTATTGCAACATACAACCATAAAGGGAAGGTGATTTTTGCAACTTTTTTGTGTTCAGAAAATTTTCCCAATCTTGCTCTTACAAAGGTAATTAACACAAAAGGGATGACTACTATTGATAGCAAAATATGTGTAATCAAAATAAAATAATACATATACTTTATCACTCCTTCTCCTCCAAATTTAGTAGATTCAGAAGTCATATGATAAGCAACATACATCAACAAAAACAATGCAGAACAAATAATTGCAGTTGTGTTTAATTGCTGGTGTAGCTTTCTGTTTCCTTTTTTAATTGCGATAACTGAACCGACAAGAAGAATGGCTGTAACTCCATTTATTGTGGCATAAATTGGCGGCAAAAATGTTAAAGGGGCTACGTCAAAGCCTAATTTTCTTAGGTTTACGCCAAATAAAAGAGCAACAACTAAAGGAATACTTATTGATAAAAAAACAATTATTCTATTGTACTTTTTTTCTTGATTAGATATTTTCTTACTCATTTAACAAAATCTTTATATCTTCTTTTAGTTCTGCTATTTGATCGGCAAAACCATTTTCTTCTAAAGCTCTATAATACATTATTGGGTTTCCGTGAGGATCTCTTCTAGAGCGAATGTTACCTTCTTTATCAATTAATGCAAACAAACCAGAATGTTCAAATCCACCATGTTCACCATCGCCATTTCCAGCGTATAATTTAAATCCTTTGTTAGATAAATCATATACATATTCTTGACTTTTGCCTGTTAACATTTGCCAATTAGCACTTGTAATATTATGTTCTTTTCTGTATTGATTTAAAACTTCTGGAGTATCAATATTTGGTGTGATGGAAAAAGAAGCAATGCCGAAGTTTGGATTTCCATAAAATTTATTTTGTACATCAATCATTTTTTGATTCATAATAGGGCAAATAGACGGACATGTTGTAAAGAAAAATTCAACTACAAATACTTTTCCTTCAAAGTTTTTATTGGTAATTGTATTTCCATTGTGGTTGATAAATTCGAATTCAGGAACTTTATTAAAAGTAACCAAATCAGATTTTTGAAATTTCTTTACTACTTTTGGTACTACATAAATTCCGAAGAGTAAGATCACAAATGAGATACCGATATAAGAATACTTTTTTTTCATTTTACTTTATATTTTACGTTTAAAGCGTTTCTCCTTTTCTAACGATTTTTTTAATTGATAGTATATAATTTCAATATCCTTTTTCATTTTATTTTTAAGATCATTTACAGAATTCATATCGTACCCATATAATCTTCCATTGTCTGTATCCTCATCGTCTTTTCTTCCACGTAAACGCAATTCTCTATCAACAATAAAAACGTATTCTGAACTTAAATCTTGGTTGATTGTATAGGGAGAATCAAAACTATTAAACACCTTTTTAATATCATCAGCACTCATAAAAACAAACTTCCAGTTGTTAATATCTGTATAAGAGCTTAACTTTTTCTTTAAAGCGTTTACTTGTATTTCTGTTCCTTCTGGAGCAATTAATACAGATTGAAAAAACATACTTTTACGATATCTTTTATAAATAACTTCGTTTAAGTTAAAGAGTCCACCTTTATTTTTTTCGATATCCGTACCTAAAAAACTAACTACAGAAAAATGATCTTTAAATGAAACTTCTCCTTTTACATTTTCTACATTTTTGGTTAGAATTGGTAAATTAGCATGGTGATAAATTCCTAAAGACAAGAAAATATAAAAGATTAACGGCCCTAAAAATAATGCAGATAAAGCGAGAGCTTTTGTTTTTCTATTTTTTATCATGTGGCAAAAAAAAAGGTGGTTAAAACCACCTTTTTATTTTTTAATACAAATTAGTAATTCCATTTTGTCAAAGGAGACAATACATCAAATATATATCCTCCTTCTATTAATAGCAAAGTAACAAGATAGCATATTAAAAATACTGATGTCCAAACTACAGCTCTTCTAAACCATTTTTTTTCACCCTCCATGTGCATAAATGCCCAAGTAATACCATAAGCTTTCGCTATTGTTAAAATGATGAAAATCCAATTTAAAGGGCTTGTTCCTAAAAAGCTTGTTAAATGTAAACTAGCTGGTTTAATAATACCAAAAATAACTTCTACTATTGTTATTACAGATAGTATTCCAAAAACCATCCATATTCTTTTTGTATTTGACTCGTGCGCGTGTGCCATTTTTATAATTTTTTTATAATTAAACTAAGTAGAAGAATGTAAATACAAATACCCAAACTAAATCTACAAAGTGCCAATATAATCCTACTTTTTCTACCATTTCATAATGTCCGCGGCGCTCGTAAGTACCAATAATAACATTAAAAAATATAATAATATTTATAAGAACCCCGGTGAATACGTGAAACCCGTGAAAACCAGTTATAAAGAAAAAGAAGTCTGCAAAAATTGGATTTCCATATTCATTTACTTGAAGGTTTGCCCCTTCAACAACTTGTTTTGCATTTAACAAATAACGAGCTCCTTCCTCTCTAGAAAGTATTGTTTTTTGTTTTGTTGATAGGTCTATTTTCTCAGTTCTAATTAAAACATCTGGATTATTCTTGTAAGAATTTACAACTTCATTAACAGAATAACTTGGTAGAGTTGCTTCTGAAACATTCCATATTCCATTTTTTCTTGTATGTTCTACTCTTTCTTCATGTGCATCAACTACAAAATCTGACAAAGCGATTTGATGACCATCTTTAACAAATTGTAAAATTTTACCATCTGTAGTTTGTACAGCTCCGTAAGAACCTTTGATAAAGTTTTTCCACTCCCAAGCTTGTGATCCTAAGAATATTAAACCTCCAATAATCGTAAATAACATGTACCAAGCTACTTTCTTCTTTTTCATTTGATGACCAGCATCAACAGCTAACACCATTGTTACAGAAGAAAAGATTAAAATAAATGTCATTAAAGCTACATAGTACATCGGTGCATGTACTCCATGTAAAAACGGAAAGTGTGTAAAAACTTCATCGGCAATTGGCCAAGAGTCTATAAATTTAAATCTTGTTAAACCGTATGCGGCTAAAAACCCAGAAAAAGTTAATGCATCTGATACGATAAAAAACCACATCATCATTTTTCCGTAACTCGCTCCAAAAGGTTTTTTCCCGCCACCGTTCCAGGCAGTTTTGTCTTCAGAATTTACAGCAATAGTTGCTCCCATAAATAGCTATATTAATTATTTTTTAAAATAGTTTGTCAAAATTACATAATTTTCATCATCTAATAAAATAGAAAAAGAAAAATAGATACATCCAAAGTACTCCTACAAAGTGCCAAAAAATTGCACCAAGCTCAAAACCAAGCATTTCTGCGGAATTATACTTAGATTTAAAATGATTATAAATTACTACTAGTAGCACAATTAACCCTGCCACTAGATGTAAAACGTGCATAAAAGTAATACCAATTATAAATGAAGTTGAAACTGTACTGTTTGGTCCGGTAAAAAACAACCCAACATTTCTTAATTCAATGAACCCTTCGTATTGATAATAAATAAATCCAACACCTAGAACTAAAGTAACTAAAAGGAGTAAAAAACTTCCTTTTGTTTTGTCTTTTTTAAGTAATCTCTGTGCTATAATAAATGTTAAGCTGCTAAAAATAATTAATGCTGTACTTATATAAAAAGACATAGGTAAATCAAACGACACCCAATCTTCTCTTTTTCTACTTACTACATAAGCACTTGTTAATCCGGCAAAAAACATTGTCATGCTAATCATAGAAATCCACAACATTGGTTTTGCTGAACTCTTTTTGGCTACATTTAATTCTGCCTTTAAACTTTCTTGACTCATTGTATTTAATGTAAAAATTTATCTATTACGTATATTATTTGAACTAGTGTAATATAAATTACACTTGATAACATTAATTTTCTTGCTTCGGTATTAGATTCTGTTCTGTGTAATTGTATTCCATAGTACAACATCGAACAACCTGCTAAAGCTATAACTATTGCAGTTGCAGGATAAATATAAAATGCTCCTGTTACCTTTAATACTGGTGCTACAGAAACTAAAATCATGATAAAAGTATAAAAGATAATTTGCTTTATTGCCCCTTTATCTTTTTTATTCATTGGCAGCATGTTAAATCCTGCTTTTTGATATTCCTCAAATTGTAACCAACCAATTGCCCAAAAGTGTGGAAATTGCCAAAAAAACTGAATTAAAAATAAAAACCCAGCTTCAATACCAAATTGATTTGTTGCTGCAACCCAACCTAACATAAAAGGAATTGCTCCAGGAATTGCTCCTACAAAAACAGTTAATGGAGTTACAGATTTTAACGGAGTATAAACACTCGTGTATAAAAAAATTGATATCGCTCCAAACAATGCAGATTTTTCGTTGATGTTATATAAAATTGCAATTCCTAAAACTGTGAAAGAAAATGCTATTATCAATGCAGTAGAAACGGTCATTCTGCCAGTTGGCAAAGGTCTATTCATCGTTCTTTTCATTAAAGCATCTGTATCTTTTTCTATCACTTGATTAAATGCATTTGATGCACCAACCATAAAATACCCACCAATAGCTAATTGAATGATGATAAAAGTATCAACAATTTCGGCCGCTAATAAATAGCCAGCAATGGAAGAAAAGACTACACTTAAAGACAAACCGACTTTTGTAAGTTGCTTAAAATCTGTTATAAACTTTTTAATTATTGATTTATCTTCTATGCTAGAAATCGAGCTCATTTATTTGTTTTCAAACCTTTTGCAAAGATATTTTATTCTGTGCTAATTTCTTGCTTTTTCTGCTATAAAAAATGAATTAGATTTCTATTTAAAATATTTCAAAAAAAACTTTGGTAATTGCTTTTTTGTTTTAACTTTGCACCCGCATTGAAAGATATGCAAGTTCTTTAAAATATACTGCGCGAAAGTAGCTCAGGGGTAGAGCATCACCTTGCCAAGGTGAGGGTCGCGGGTTCAAATCCCGTCTTTCGCTCTATTCTTTTATATAATACCAATGCTCAAGTGGTGGAATTGGTAGACACGCTGGACTTAAAATCCAGTGGGCAGTAATGCCCGTATGGGTTCAAGTCCCATCTTGAGTACAAGAAAGTCTTAACATTAATTTGTTAAGGCTTTTTTTTATGAAAAAATTACACAACTTTTAGAAATAAAAAAACCCACTCTAAGTTAGAGTGGGAAAATTGCTATGAAAAAGAAAGTGGTTTTTACACCACATAACAAATATACAAGTTTTTAATAAATTCTACTATTTTTTTTAAAAATTTTACTGTTTTTTAAAAATCAAAATACCAGTTAAATAAATCTGCTTTTATTCCAACTGAAAACCACAATGCAACACTTTGAGTATTAGAGGGGTTTCTCTCTAAAGAAAAATTTCTAAATGTAAATCCGCCAAATAAACTTAAATTATTTGATGTGTTTAATAAATACCTTCCTTGAAAATCTGCAATAAATATAGCCGCTTTGTTACCTTGACCAACTTCATTGTCATAATTTCCTTTTCTTAAATCGTACGACTTATAAATATCTCCACCATTACTTACAGAAGCAAATTCATCAAAACCTTTCTGCCCTATAATTACTTTAGCACTTGTTGTCCATCTATCAAATTTATAATTTCCAATCAAAATTGCTTCCCAAAAATTGGCTCCCCAAGCATGACTTAATGGTTGGCTATAATTACCATAATTTAAGAGGGGGTCTTTATGTGCAAACGTATATGGTCTTACAGTGTTTAATTCTGCTTGCACATACAAATCTTTTACATTAAATGCATCAAAATATTTAGCTCCAAATTGAAATCCAAATTTGTTTCCCCAATATCCTAAATCGCTAATTTTTCCGAAAGAAAATTCATCTACAACCAATTGAGAATATAAAACGAGGTTTTCTTTTAGTTTGTATTTTGCTGTTAATCCTAACATTGCGTTTCCTGCATCTTCTCCTCTACTAAACTCTACAGCTCTATAAAACATTAATGGATTCATAAAACCGATATCAAAACCTTGATCTCCTTTAGAAACAGCTGTTTCAAAAAACCCTATATTTAATTTATCTGTAAGGTTTAGACTTAAATAATGTATGGCAATATATTTTCTTGGATGTTCATTGTTTACAACTACTGGATGCCTTACATCTGTTCCCCAAAGCCAAATATTTGTGTAATTTAATTTCCAAAAATTTACACTCATTTTTAAATATGGCATTGGTGATGAAACATCAGAAAGTAAAAGAGATCTATATCCGTCTCCAATAAAATTCTTTCCATTACCAAACTGAAATTGCAAAAATTTATTTGGTGTATATGCCAAATATCCTTCGGCTACCGGATAATCGAAAGCATCCGCTTTAAACCCTTTTGCTTTTCCTCTTCCTGGAACTAATCCTTCAGAAAATGCTGGCTTAAACGTATTTGATGGGTTTGAAATAAAATCATTTATGTAGCCTGCAAATCTACCTTGACTCTCATAAATTGTTGCTGAGAAGGAAAAATCGTTTCCTAATCCTCCGTTGACTGTTAAATTTCTAGAATTATTAAAAGTATAAGAAACATCAGAGTTGTCTTTCCCTAATTGCACATCTAATAAAAAATCTACGTTGAACCAATATCCATCGCCTCTAACTTCTAATAAATGTTCGTTCCAAAGTTTTCTTTTTAACCAAGTTGTTTCTTCTGGTTTTAAAAACTGACTTTTTTCTGCATCTAAATCATAAACAGCATTAACGTTATTATACACATAAGGCTTAACTGCAGTGTGAGCGTTGCTGTTTTTATTTAAAGCATAATCATAATTAATATATCTTTGATGGGTAAACGGAATGTTTAACTGACTTTTATGTTCTATAAATGGTGCTTTTTTACGTTCATCAAGTGGAATGTTTTTTACTTCTTTAGGTTTTACCTCAACAACTTCTTCAATTATTTCCTCCGTAATATCATTATCAATTTGTAATGGAAAGTTTAATGGTAAAGCGAAACGCATTTCTACATTATTGTTATTGTATTTTGCTGGAGAAATTACGGGCAAGGTTTTAAAAACCCTTTTTACCTCTTCTTGCAATTCTGCATAGAGCGAATTAATGTAAATTACTTTAAAAGTACCTGTATTTGTAACTACAAAGACAACATTTACCGTTCCTTTAAACTTTTCATTTTCTAAAATAACTGGAGAATTAAATTCTTTAAAAAACAACTCTTTTGTTGTTTTGTAAAAGCATGATTCTATTTTATCGATGCTTTGGTTTTCACAATTTTTAAACACAGGATGGCGTTCTGCTTGAGCAGATAAAAATATTGGAATTAAAAAGAAGTATAAAAAAAGATAGTTTTTCATTATTGTTCTTACAGTTTAGTAACTCTATTATTTTTTAATTGATATTTTTCTTTACTCTCTAAACACTCTGCAACTCCACCTTCATTAAAGCTTAATCGATGTCCAAATTCACTGATCCAACCAATCTGTTTAGACGGGTTTCCAACCACCAAAGCGTAAGGTAAAATTTCTTTTACAACAACTGCACCAGCTCCAATAAAAGAATATTTACCAATATCATTTCCACAAACTATGGTTGCATTGGCGCCAATACTTGCGCCTTTTTTAACAGTGGTTTTTAAATACTGATTTTTTCTATTTACAGCACTTCTTGGGTTGATAACGTTTGTAAAAACCATAGATGGACCTAAAAAAACATCGTCTTCGCAAATAACACCCGTATAAATAGAAACATTATTTTGAACTTTAACATTGTTCCCTAAAACTACTTCTGGAGAAATCACAACATTTTGACCGATGTTGCAATTTTTTCCGATTTTACAATTTGGCATAATATGACTAAAGTGCCAAATACTAGTCCCCTCTCCAATTTCACAACCTTTATCAATTACAGCTGTTTCGTGTGCTTTATATTTACTCATTTTTAATAATCTGAATTAATGTTTGTTGCATCAATTATTTCTCTAGCTGATGAAGTTCCAATTCTTTCAACCCCTAAAGTAATCATTTTTAAAGCATCATTCTTTGTTTTAACACCACCTGCTGCTTTTATTTTTAATGGCTTTGCATTCTCTGACATTATTTTAATGCTCTCAAATGTTGCTCCGTTTGGCTTATTGTTTTCTGTTTTATAAAACCCTGTTGATGATTTCACAAATACGTATTTAGCATTCTCTTCACCAAAATTATCAAGTATAACTTTTTTTATCAACTTAGAAATAACAGCAATTTCTTCATTATTTAAAGCGGCAACTTCAATAATCCACTTTACAGTTTTGTTGTTTTTTAGACCTAAAGCTGTCCCTTTTAATATTTCTTCTTTAATCAAAGAAGTTTCTCCTTTTTTAAATGCTTCATAATTTACAACAAAATCTAAATCATCAACACCTAAATTGATGGCTTTTTGCGCTTCATTTAATTTTTCCTCAATAGCATATGATCCTTCATGAAACCCAATTACTGTACCAACCATAACATTTGATGTAGCTTTGCTTATCATCTCTTTTGCCAACGAAATATAATTGGCTCTTATCATTACCAATTTAAAATTGTAAGCAATGGCATCTTCAACTAGCTTAATAATAATTTCTTTCGTTTCTTTTTCAGAAATATTAGCTTGTGCTGGAGTTTTTAAATAAGTAGAATCTAAGTATTGGACTAACTTCATTTACCGTTGATTTATACAAACAAAAATAGTAAATATTAAGCGCATTAAAAAAGAGCAACCTAATTGATTACTCTTTATATTTCTATCTTATAATTATTACTGAACTCTAAAAGTAATTGGTAATGTAAATTTTACATTAACCGGAACTTTACGTTGCATTCCGGGAGTGAATTGTGGTAGCTTTTCAATGACCCTAAATGCTTCTTTTTCTAACTTTGGATGTGGTGCTTTAATTTTAATCTCACTTATATTCCCTGTTTTAGATATCACAAATTGTGCAAATATTTTATATGTTCCTGATCTTAAACTTAAGTTTTGAGCTAAATCTACATCAAATCTCTTAGACACAAACTTTTGAATTGATGAAATAAAACATTTTTTGTTTTCTTCTTGAGACAATCCTTCACATCCTTTAAAAACAGGTGCATCTTCTATAACAATAAATGGAACATCATCAATTATTATTAGATCCTCTGGTACATAATCATTCAAAGCTTTTCCAATATTTGCATCTATTTTATCTAAAGGCTCTAAATCTGGTAATAAATCTTCGATGAAAGCATCTTCTTCTTTTTTAGGATCTATTTCGTCAAGAATTAAAACTCTTGGTGTTGCTTTTTTTATACTTCTTTTTTGTTCTTTCACAAAATTTGATGGATTTTCTTCTAATAATAGTTCATAATCAAAATTTGAGTCTGGCATAACAATACCAACCTTTTTTTCTATTGTTTTAAATTCGATTAACTGATATACAACAAACAAGACCAACACAAGTGATAATTGCATAAAAATGTTGGTGTACTTTTCTAATTGCTTTTTGGGATGCTTTTTTTCATTTTTCATAAGTTTATAGTTTTAAGTTATGATGATGAATTCAAAAAAGATGCCAATAAAAAAGAGCAACCAATTGGTTGCTCTTTTTTAACTTTATTTTCAACTAGATGTTACTCAACATTAAATGAAATTGGAAGTGTGTATTTCATCCCTACCGGAACTCCTCTTTGTCTACCAGGAATCATTTTAGGAAGTGTTTTTACAACTCTCTCAGCTTCTTGCCCTAATCTTGGGTGTGGTGTTCTAAAAGCATTAATTTCTGTAATGTTTCCTTTTGGATCAATTCTAAACTGAACCCAGATTTTCTTTTTCCCTGGAGATAAACCTAATTCACCTGCTAAATCACCATTAAACCTTCTAGCTATATGTTTTCTTATCTTCTCATTTAAACAATCACCTTTTTCTTTTCTGGTTCCAGTACATCCAGGAAAAACAGGTACTTCCTCAATTACTGCAAAAGGAACATCTTCTACAATACTCTCAACTTCTTCTACTTCTACAATTTCTTCTACTTCAACAGCTTCAGTTTCATCAGTTTCTGTAGTTTCGATTACAGTCTCTTCAACTTCTTTTTCGTCTTCTACGATTTCGATCTTTTCTGGAGCTGGTGGTGGTGGAGCTTTAGGTTTAACTTCTTCTATACGTTCAGTAATCGGAATGTCTTCTTCCATTAAATCTTGCATGTTTGCATCACCAAATGCATCGATTGCTCTATCATAGGTCTTGTTTTCCATTGCTACATATGTAACAAAAAGTGCTAAAACCAAACCTAATTGAATAAACAATTTTGAGTAATTCTCTAAGTTTGATTTTGGATTTTTCTTAATTTCCATCCTAATGTTTTTTTAATAGTTCGCTAATTTAATTAAATTCTTATGACTTATGCAAGTATTAAAGTTAAATAGCATCAATTTTTTTATAAATTGAATTAAAAATTAACAATGCTATAAAAACCCCAACACAATTTGCAACAACATCAAGTAAACTTGCTGTTCTATAAGTTGTAAGAGTTGTTTGTAAAACTTCAATAATTATGCCATAAAAAACACATCCTAAAGCGATTGCATATTTCACAAGGTTATTTCTCCTAGATTCAGGAAAACTAAGCAACCATGTTAGCGCCAATGTAAAATATGCAATCGTATGATATATCTTATCTGAATTAGGTAAATTAATTGGTGACCTAGCTGTTTTTATCAAACTTAAAAAACCAATTGTTATGGCAACAATAAGTGCAATAAAAATAATTTTATCCTTTAATAAGATCTTGATAAGCTTGCGCATCTAATAAATCATCTAATTGAGAAGCATCAGCTATTGTTACTTTAATCATCCAACCTTTACCATAAGGGTCTTTGTTTACTAATTCTGGTTCGTCTTCTAGGTTTTCATTAAATTCGGTAACTTCTCCGGTTAATGGCATAAATAAATCTGATACGGTTTTTACAGCTTCTACAGATCCAAAGACCTCATCTCTTTCTACGGTATCATCAATAGTGTCTACATCTACATATACGATGTCTCCAAGTTCTCCTTGTGCAAAATCTGTGATACCAATTGTAGCTGTATCTCCTTCTACCTTAATCCATTCGTGGTCTTTTGTGTACTTTAATTCTGATGGAATGTTCATTATAATTGTTTTATTATTATTGATTAATTTTTAATTGCCTAAGTTATAAATTAAATTGAAACCAGCATTAATAGACAGTCTTGGAAATGTGGTTGAGATTGCATATTTAGACATGGTGTGATTGTAATAAAATGATGTTGTTATGTTTCTACTTAATTTATAGTCTGCTGCAAATTTAATAGATAAAAGTTTTTGACCACCACTTATTTGATTATTTTCTATATCTACAGATCTAATCATTGTTAAGTTATCTCTTAAAGAGATATCTGCTCTCATATTAATATCTCCTTTTAACTTTTGTCTTTTACCAGCAAAACGAGTATTAAATGCAATGTTTTTTAATCTGTATCCAACACCAAATATATACTCTGTTCCTTTTATATCTGTTAATGTACTATTGTCAAAATTCAAAGTAAGAGTTCTGTCTTTTCTAATTTCGCCTTTGAATGAAAATGAGTTTTTCATTTTCATGTCAATTTTAATAAGCGGAGAAAACTCATCAATTAAACTTGCTGCCGAAATTAATAATTTTGGTTGATAATTTCCAGTTGCATTTACTTTTGTTAAATCTGCTTGATCGTATTGCAAGTTGTTGGTATAATTAGAAATTGTGTATGACGATTTATATCCGTTTGTTACTGTAAAACTAGTAAAGTTATCTTTAAACCAACCTATTTTCATTAATCCGTTATAACGCAACGTCCAATTGGGAATCGGAATATTTTTAAACAAGCCTAATCCAACCGAATTTGCTTCATCACCCGAATAAGCAGCAATAAACGCTGGCAGTAAAACTTGTTGCCCTGCTTCTTTAAAAGCAGCGTTTGCTGTGTTTGGCAACCCAGTTTCTGAAGATAGTCTCTGAGAAAGAATGGTTCTGTTTGCTAAAAATGAATTAAATAATTCATCAGAATCTAAAAATACTGTAGATAACATAGAAAAACTTGTACTAAAGTTTCCGGTTTCTGTAATTGGTGTTGATGTATTTAAAACGCCACCTTCTACATCTAATTGTTGCGAAATATTATTTGTTTCAATTTTATTACCCGTCAATTCTATATTTAAATCATTAAATGGTTTTAATGAAATGGTATAGTCTAATTTATTGTAATGTGTTCTACTATATGTTTTACTATAATATTCAGAACCAACGGCTCTATCTACTAACCAACCTTTTTCAAAGGCTTTATTCCTGATGTCTATTTGACTACCAAAAACAAAACCTAATGTTGGCGCAAAACCTCCGTTTACCTGATCTCTTCCTAAAAACCCAGAACTTCCTAAATAACCTGGTAATAATGTTCCGTTGTTGGATGCATTACTAATTTTTACTGTTTTAACCGCTGTAACAAAATCATAAACACCTAATAATAGTTTATCTTTTAACGTTGCTTTTTTTACCTTTACTTGGTTTACATTGGGTAATTGTGGTGCTTGAAATGGATTTGAGTTTTTGTTAGTTGCAGCTTTTCCATCACTAATAAATAATTTTTTAAACCCTGTATCTTCATATAATTTAGAAAAACTAAAAGTTGTATTAAAGTTATGTGTGTTTGAGTTTTGTAATAAATTTCCAATTTTATCTACATAACTTTTTGATGCCGCTTTCCAATCAAAATTTGCTGTATAACTGTAATCTGCAGTTACAAAACCTAGATATGGAAGCTTATCAATTGGTAATTTATAATTGGCTGTTAACTTTTGATTGTAATGATCTGGTCGTCCCATATTAAAAAACTGATCAAAAATTTCTAGCTCTTCTCCGTTGCCAAAATTATCATACAAATAACTGTTGTTTGCATTAAAGTTTACACTCAACGATTTAGTAATGTCAAATCCGATAGTATAATCCCAATCAAACATAAATCTACGTTGCGTTAATGTTGGTTGCGGACTTAATCCTTCAATTAAGTTTCTAGATTTTTGTTGAACAAAATTTCTTGTAATTCTAGAATTTAATCCAATAGATTTTGGCAATAAATTGATATTGATATCTCTAATGATTTGCCAATACTTACTTTTACTAAAAAATTCTGAATCTTTAAAAGGTTCAATAAACTTTGGTTGAAATGTAAAATTATAACTTGCACCAGCTCTTAAATTCTGATTTAAATACTTTTCTATATTATAATCTTTATGGTATTCTTCAGAAAAAGCGTATGAAATCGAAAAATTTTCTATATCGTAGGGTTTTGGCTTTTGTGTAGATTCTGGGTTTCGGTTTTTCTTAACATTATTAAAACTAATGCTTTTTCGCAACGTATAATCTTGAGAATTAGCACTATTTGGGTTTACCTCTTTTGCTTCAGCAAATTTTACATCTTGATATTGCGGATCGTACTTTGGGTCTCTAAACTCTTCTCCAACACTATAACTCATAGGCAACTGTACGCCCCAGTTTTTTGGCATCATTTTGCCTAAATTAATATTTGTAGAAATATCGTATTGTTTTGTTTCTTCTATACTTCTTTGGTTTACTCTGTCTTCTACATTTCCAAAACCAATGGTTTGCATTCTTCCTGTAACAGAAACATCTGCTAAATCAGCAAAATTTGCATCTGCATTTACAACTGCTGCCCAACCACCTTTGTTGTCAAACCCAGAAGAGCGCAATTCATTAAACCAAATTTCTGCACTTTTTTGTGTTGGTCTTGTGTTTTTTACTCCTAGCATTAAGGTTCTAATTGATCCTAAAGTCGGATTTCCTTTTACTCTTAACACGACAGAATGCACAGGCGAATTTGTTGGAAACGGGTATATTTTGTTGATAGATAATGTTCCGCCAGAATTTGGAATTTCTCCATCTCTTTTAAGTTTTATCCTTCCTAATTCTTCTAAAAGTACATCTAAATTATTTGCTTCTGGCCATACATTTGTTGGCTCTAAACTTCCGCTTGCAGAAACTTTTAAAGGCACTTCTATTTGATAAAAGTTATCATCTAAATCTGTTCCTAATCTAATGATAGCAACCAAATCATTATCAGCAACACTTCCTGTAACAATTGGTTCTGCATGTATAAACATTTTTAAATTTTTATACATTCTTAAATCTACACTTACGTTTTTATATATTGCCCTGGTTTCGTTTTGCTTTAGGTCTTTTACTTTTAAAGAAACCGATTGCTCGTTTTGTTGTTGTATGGTAGAACTTCCCTGTAATTGCTCTCTAATAATTCCTGGAGGCAATACATATCTTCCTTCGTTTTGTTCAATATTTACAACACCAACTTCAAAATTATTTAAATCTTGATTTGTTAAATCTTGTGGAGGATTAACAGCTGGATTTAATGTTTTTGTATAGCGTCTATAATCTCCTCTTACCAATTCTAACTGACCAAAACGCAGTACAACTGGCATTTTAAATTTGGTCATAAACATTCTAATAAACCGAATGCTATTAAAATCTGTAATTCCGTTTACTGGCGTTCCGCTTCTAACAGGAATTCTAAATTGATACCATTTTGTTTTTCTAGAAGTTCCGTCTGCCAACGTTACCGACGTTTCTTTTTCATCAACAATATTATTACTTCCTTTTACCAAATCATTTTTGTTTAAAGACACTTTGTATTCAAAGTAACTTTCAACCGTATTCATGGTTTGATCTTTGTTAATATCTTCTACATCTGGGTATGATGAAGACGAAGTTGGATATGATTCAGTTGATTGATTTGCCGTTGGCGAATTTCCTTCTGTATTGTTAAAATTTTTATATCTGGTAATTACAGACGCGTTTGTGTTATCAAAATTGGTACTTCTAAAATATTGAAAATTATCTGATGAAATATCATTCTTATTTAACTTACTAATGTCAAAAACTTTTGGTTGATAGAAACTCAATTCATCTTCGTTTTTCAATCCATCTAAACCAATATCTTGATTTTTTCTGGCCGCATCATCAACATCAAAGGCGTATAAAATAGATTGATTTGTTGGCACATTTCCCCAAGTTGATGCCGTAATGTTTGTGTTCGTTCCGTCTGCTGGCATTCCGTTTTCGTACATCTTTCTATTATCTTTTAAGATGTCTTCAGAAATGTTTCCTAAGTTAAAATACAATTCTCCGACTTGATTTACAGGATTTTTTGGATCAATTCCTGTTGGCAAACCTTCTGTATTTGTAATCGAATAATCTTGATACGGATCTTTAATCCAAAACTGAATATATTCTACATTTGCTTGATCAAAATTATTGGTGGTTAATGGTCGCATAATTCCGCCCCAACGATCTTGCGGATTCGAAAAAGTTCCATCTGCATTAACAGTTGCTCCGGTATCAAAATTATAGGTTCCTCTTTCTGATGGAAAATACGCTAAATCTAAAGTTCTTACTAAAATGTTTTGCGTTAAATCTAATTCTGTATTTGGAAACAATTCTGAATAACCAATTTGACGAACTTCTGTTCTAGACAATTCTATATTATCAATATTTGCAGGTTTAGCACCGTTTCCATAAAACAATTGATCGATTGAATACCACGCTAATTTTGCTCGTTTATCGTTATAACTTAAATCGTTGGCGTCTCCATTTAAATTTTGAGTAAGTGGTGTACTTGCTGTAAACCAATTTAAAGGCGATAATAAATCAATCGGAATTTGTGATGCTTCAAAATCATCTACATACGTTGTTGCGGCTCCATTAACATCAACGCCACTTGGAGTTCCAGGAAGTAAATAGGCCAAATCTGCTCTAACAGACACATTTGATGGAACATCTGTATCTACAAACGGAATTTTATTTACCCATTTTGTAAAAATTGGCATTTCTGTTGTGTATTCTACATTCAACCCAAACATGGTGTTGTTAATAGGGTCGCTACCAAAATTTACTTTTTGAGTGATTGGTTTTTCATTGACGTTTAACAGTGTTCCTCCAAGTATAAAATCATCTGAAAACCGATGTTCAACTTCTAAACCCATAAAGGTTTTTTGCTGTTGGTTAAAAACCGAATTGTTTTCTGTTGAAACGTTTATTGGAACTCCAGAAGATTGCAATCCTGGGTCAATAATTTGAACTCTACCAAAATTATAATCTACAACAAAATCTACTCCTTCTACTAATTGTCTACCACCAGCAGTAACTTTTACAGAACCTCTTGGAACATTAAATGCGTTTAACGGAATTCCGTTACTGTTTTCTGTTTTTGCATACCCTTTTAAAATAAATTTATCTTTATTCTGATGGTTATTTTTTGCTTGAGATTTTGTGTTGATATATAATTCATTGAACACATAATCGTTTTTATCTGATGGTGTTGTTAACGAACTTGATAAGTCTGAACCAAAAGGTTCTGTTTCTGGAAAAATGATAAATCCTCTGTTAGAATTTACAGTGACATTTTCTACATAATCAAAAAACCCATCTCCGTTTGCAACTGCATATGAACTCTGATCTAACTTGTCTAAATTTAAAACATTTAATAATGTTTTATTTGCTATTCCGGGTGTTGAAGCGTTTTGTAAGGTGTTAGACGGAATTCCTGTTTGATCATCTCTATATAAAATTTCGAATCTAAAACCATCTTGTGTTAATGGAAAAACACCTAAAGGGTACACATTTTTCATCATCAATTTCCAAGTAGGAAACTGTTCTTCGTTCCCTGCAACTGTTCTTTTTGTGGTGATTATTTCGCTGCGTAATAATTTTACTGCTAAATTACTTGGGGCTACAATCCCGTCATTAGATAATTCTCCAACTTTAAAAGAAGTTTCTGAACTACCAACAACTGTATATTCATAAGCAACCGCTAAAACTTCTCCGTCAGAGAGTTTTCTGTTTAAAGAAATAAATCCTAGTTGCGGATTCAACGTATATTCGTTCTCTTCTAACTTTCTAGCATTTTGCAACATAGAATACCCAGTTCCTTGACTTAAACCATAATTTAAAAGTGTGCTTTCTACCGTTGTTATATCTCTAATTCCACTAGTTTCAGTTAATAAATTAGATAAATTATTTGCTTTATTCGATGGTATGTTTTTACCTTGAACTTGTGATGGAGAAGTTGGATTTACACCAGAACCAACATAATCTGGCTTGTTTGGCTCACCAATATCTGCTAAAGCAACAATGCTTCTAAAGTTTTCTGTGTTTGAGTTTCTATTGGTAATCCAAACTTCTATTCTAGTAACATTAATTGGACTACTAATTAGTGGGTAGTTTTGAAGAGAATTCTTGTAATTTTCTCTAAAATATTGCGATAAAAAAAAGTGTCTATTATCGTCGTAATCTGTTGCTCTTAACTCAAAAGGGTTAATGGATGCTCCTGCTTCGGCGGTTACAACTTTACTCTCAGAGTTTTGTTGAGAAAAAACGGCGGTTACCATTGTTTTACCAAATTGCAATTCGGTTTTTAAACCAAACAAACTTTGTGCTCCGTTTATCAATGTGTTTTTTATCGGCATCGAAACATTACCAGCTTCAATTTTTCTGATAATATCATCTTCTGTTGGCGTATATTCTAGCTTAATTAAATTTTGAAAATCGAATGTAGATTGTGTATCGTAATCAGCAGTAACTTTTAATCTTTTTCCAACATTTGCAACAATACTTGCTGTTATTTGCTGATCAAAATCAAACGTAAAACTACTTCTATTATTTTCTGATAATTGTGGATTATCAACATTTTGGTAAATTCCACCTAACTTTATATTTAAATTTCCGCTCGGAATAACTTCAACGGTGTTTCCTCCAAAAATAGATTCAAAAAACGTTGAATTTACATAGTAAGTTGGTAGTAAGTTTTTTTGTGCAGCTTTATTTCCTTTCTTTTTACTTAAGGCATCGTTCTTTTCTTTGAAATACTCTTTAATATCTTTTTTTAAGCGATATTTCTGATATTCTTCCGGAGACATAAAAATTGGATTACCAACTTTAAAATCATCCAAAAATTCTACAACAATATATTTATTTAATTTTTTATCAAAAGTAACGGAATAGGTTGTTGGTGGGTTTAAAAAGATGCTTCCTTTTTGATGTGCTTTAAACTTGTATTTAAGCGCTGGAATCGTGTCTTTTTTAATAGAATCATTCTTTGTTTTTACGGTTTGAGAAAAAACAGTTGTAGTTGCTAATATAGCAACTACACATATTAATAATCTATGAAAATACGTCCTACTCAATGTAATTATAAACTTTTTAATGCACCTTTAATCAACAATTCTACAGTAGCTTCTGGTTGTTCTTTTAAAATTGTATTTAATACTTTATCTGATTGTTTTCTGTTAAAACCTAATACTTCTAATGCAGATAACGCTTCATCTTTATTCGTATTGTTTTTAATAACAGAAATTGTGTCTAAATCAAACGTTTTTAAAATTTTATCCTTTAAATCAATAATTACACGTTGTGCTGTTTTTGCTCCAATGCCTTTTACCGACTGAATTAAAGGGATGTTTTCTGATGCTATTGCTTGTTGTATTTCTTGAGATGACATTGAAGATAACATGGTTCTAGCAATGCTTGGTCCAACTCCAGAAACAGAGATTAACAATCTAAAAATTTCTCTTTCCGTTTTATCAATAAAACCAAACAACGTATGAGAATCTTCTTTAACTGATAGATGCGTAAATAATGTAATTGCTTCGCTATCTGGTAAAGTAGAAAATGTATTTAAAGAAATGTGTAGTAAATAGCCAACTCCAGCACAATCTATCACAACATACGTTGGGTTTTTCTCTACTAATCTTCCTTTTATTTGTGTAATCATTTAGTGTTTTTCAGAATTTCTTTTTTCTTTTTGTTGCGCATCAACAACAGCAACTGCAGCCATATTAACCATTTCATCTACACTAGCACCCAATTGTAAAATATGAACAGGTTTTTTTAATCCCATCATAATTGGACCAATAGATTCAACTTCATCAACCTGTTTCATTAATTTATAAGTAATGTTTGCAGCGTCTAAATTAGGAAAAATAAGCACATTTACCTTTTTCCCATTTAATTTAGAAAACGGAAATTCTTTAGCCAACATTTCTCTATTTAAAGCAAAATCTGCTTGTAATTCTCCGTCAATTACAACTTGCGGGAAATGTCTATGAATATACGAAACAGCTTCTCTAATTTTTAGAGCACTTTCAGATTCTGATGATCCAAAGTTAGAAAATGACAACATGGCTATATTGGGTTTTACACCAAACATTCTCGCTAAAGAATACGTTAATTGCGATATTTTTGCCAAATCTTTTGCATTTGGGTTGATGTTAATGGTTGTATCGGCTAAAAACATTGGTCCTTGTTTGGTCAACATTAAATTTGCAGCAGCAACTCTTGTAATTCCATGGTCTTTCTCTATCAATTCTAACATTGGTTTTACCACCGATGGATACGACCTAGAATATCCGGTAATTAACGAATCTGCTTCGCCTGCATTTACCATCATTGCTGCAAAATAATTACGCTCTCGCATCATTTTTTGAGCCTGAGATAATGTTATTCCTTTTCGTTGACGAGTTTTCCAATAAATTTCTCCAAAACGATTTCTACGTTCGCTTTCTTCATCTGTTTTTGGATCTATAATTGGTACATCAGCGTTAAAACCTATCTCTTCTTTTAACTCTAAGATAACTTCTTTTTTTCCTAATAAGATAGGGTTTCCAATTTTCTCGTCATAAACTCTTTGTGCAGCTTTTAAAACATCTAAATGATCTGCTTCTGCAAAAACAATACTTTTAGGATTGTTCTTTGCTCTGTTGTGTAACAATCTGATTTCTTTACTTCCTGTACCAGAGCGCTCCATCAATTCTCCTTGGTATTTTTCCCAATCTGTAATGGGTTCTAATGCCACTCCAGAATCTATTGCGGCTTTTGCAATTGCTGGCGGAATTTCATAAATTAAACGTGGATCAAAAGGCTTTGGAATGATATATTCTTTACCAAAAGACAAGCTAATTTCATCGTATACAATATTCACTTGTTCTGGCACGGTTTTTTTGGCTAAATCTGCTAAGGCGTGAACGGCTGCCATTTTCATTTCCTCGTTAATTTTTGTTGCTCTAACATCTAAAGCTCCTCTAAATATAAATGGAAACCCAAGTACATTATTTACTTGGTTAGGATGATCAGATCTTCCTGTTGCCATAATAATATCTTCTCTAGTTCTGATCGCTAAATCGTACTCTATTTCTGGAACTGGATTTGCCATTGCAAATACAATTGGGTTTTTAGCCATCGATAATAACATCTCTGGAGAAACCACATTTCCTTTAGACAATCCAATAAAAACATCCGCATTATGCATTGCCTCTTCTAAAGTAAAAACATCCTTTTTATCAGTGGCAAACTCGGCTTTTTGCGATGTTAAATCAGTTCTATCTTTTCTGATAACACCTTTACTGTCGCACATTACAATGTGTTCTCTTTTAGCACCTAATGCTAAATACAATCTTGTACAAGAAATTGCCGCAGCTCCTGCTCCGTTTACAACAATTTGAACTTCTTCTATATTTTTTTCTGTGATTTCAATAGCGTTTTTTAACGCTGCGGCAGAAATAATTGCGGTTCCGTGTTGGTCATCGTGCATCACAGGAATATCCAACTCTTCTTTTAATCTTCTTTCTATTTCAAAAGCTTCTGGAGCTTTAATATCCTCTAAGTTAATTCCTCCAAAAGTAGGAGCAATTGCTTTTACGGTTTCTACAAATTTATCTACATCTGTTGCATCAACTTCAATATCAAAAACGTCAATATCAGCAAATATTTTAAACAATAATGCTTTTCCTTCCATTACTGGTTTTGACGCTAATGCACCAATATCACCAAGTCCTAAAACCGCGGTTCCGTTCGTAATTACAGCAACTAGATTTCCTTTTGCTGTATATTTATATGCGTTATTTGGATCTTTTTCTATTTCTAAACACGGTTCTGCAACTCCTGGAGAATATGCTAACGATAAATCGTGTTGTGAAGCGTACTTTTTAGTAGGAATTACCTCAATTTTTCCTGGCTTAGGTTTTGCATGATATAATAAAGCTTCGTGTCTTTTCCTAGATTCACTCATGATGTTGTTGTTTCTATGAACCAACAAATATACTCTTTTTTAAACGTGTTTTTACTAAAAAAAGAGCTTGGTGTGGTAACAAAAAAGGAACTCAAAGCGTCTATTAAAAAAGAAAACTTATTTTTAAGAAATAATTGTATCTACTTTAACAAAATAAAAAGTACAATTTAATTTTACAACTGATAAGTTTGTACAGTTCAACTTTAAAAAACTATGAAAAAAACTTTCACATTTATTATTTTATTTGTCTCGTTTTCAGCTTTTTCTCAAATAAAAGGGAGAATTGTTGACAACAATAATTCTCCGTTATCTTTTGTAAGTATTTATTTAGAAGGAACAATTACTGGAACAACTTCTAATAATGATGGCGAATATGAATTACCCCTTAAAAAAACAGGAAACTATACCGTTGTATTTCAGTTTTTAGGTTTTAAAACAGTAAAAAAAGCTGTTAAAATTACTTCTTTTCCTTTTCAATTAAACGCAAAATTGATTGAAGAGCAAATCACGTTAAACGAAGTTGAGATTAGTAGTAATGAAAATCCAGCCAATAAAATTATTAGAAATGTAATTGCTAACAAGAAGAAAAATGAAAGTAAAATTCAAAAATTTACTGCCGATTTTTATTCAAGAGGTTTGTACAAAATTAAAAATGCACCGAAGAAAATTTTAGGACAAGAATTAGGCGATTTAGGTGGCGGATTAGATTCTACAAGAAGCGGAATTATTTATTTATCAGAAACTGTTTCTAAAATTTCGCATCAAAAACCGAATAGTTTTAAAGAACATATTGTTGCGTCTAAAGTTAGCGGAAGAGATAATGGCGTAAGTTTTAACAGAGCCGAAGATGTAAATTTTAACCTGTATAAAAACACTATTGAATTAGGAAACGAAATTATTTCTCCAATTTCTAATTATGCTTTTGGTTATTACGATTATAAATTAGTTGGAACATTTTATGATAAAAATGGACAATTAATTAGCAAAATTGCCATTTTACCAAAGCGGAAAAACGATCGGGTTTTTAATGGTTTTTTATACGTTGTAGAAGATGATTGGGCGCTGTATGGTTCAGAAGTTTCTGTAACTGGAGTGCAAGTAAATTTACCAATGGTAGATGTGTTGCGTTTAAAACAAACATTTAATAAATCAGCAAAAAATAATGCTTGGGTTGTAATTTCTCAAACTATTGATTTTAAAATTGGTTTGTTCGGAATTAACATAAATGGACGATTTTCTTCTGCGTACAGCAACTATAATTTCAATCCAACTTTTGATGAAAATACCTTCGGGAAGGAAATTTTATCCTTTGAAAAAGAAGCAACAAAAAAAGATTCTGTGTATTGGAAATTGTTAAGACCTGTTCCTTTAACCAAAGAAGAAGTAACCGATTATGTGGTTAAAGACAGTATAAAAACAATAAGAAGTTCTAAAAAATATTTAGATTCTGTAGATACAAAAAACAACAAGCTTTCTTGGTCACTCCCTTTATCTGGTTATTCTTACAACAACAGTTACGAAAAATGGAATTTTAACATTAGTTCTCCGATTACTGATCTTAACTTTAATACAGTTCAAGGCTGGAATTCTACACTAGAAATGCGTTATTTTAAAGAACTAAATGAATCCGGAAAATGGATAAATATTGGAACAAATTTTAATTACGGCTTTTCTGATAAAAAGTTAAGACCAACAGCATCTTTTGGTTATAAATGGAACAATATAAGTCGACCTGTTTTGCGTTTTTCTGGGGGAATTACAACAAGACAATTTAATGGCGCAAACCCTATTTCACCTTTTTGGAACACCATAAATTCAATTTATTTTGAAAGAAATTACATGAAAATTTATGAAAAAACATTTGCGAATGTTTCTTTTTCAAGAGAAATCACAAATGGATTTCGATTTAACGGATCTCTTGAATTTGCTGATAGAAAAGCCTTGGTAAACACAACAAATTATAGTGCTAAAAATATTGCAAATAGAGAATATGCATCAAACGATCCACAGAGTCCTACAAATTTTTCTTCATCTTTTACACCACATAAAATTTGGACATTAAATCTTGGTACAACCATCAATTTTGGGACAAAATATTTATCGTATCCAGATAGAAAATTTACGGTTTACAATAATAGTTATCCGTCCATTTATGTAGGTTACAGAAAAACTTTTGGCGCAGACAATAATCAACATAATTCTGATTATGTCTTTACGCAACTTCGTCAAAATTTTTCTTTAGGTAATTTAGGAAATACAAAATATCGTATAAAAGCAGGAATGTTTTTAGAGCAAAAAAATATTGCCTTTATGGATTATGCACATTTTAACGGAAATAAATTAGCTATTTCTCCAAGTGGCGGAACAACAAATCATTTTAATTTGTTAGATTATTACGCGTATAGCACCAATAATAAATTTGCGGAATTTCATGGCGAACATAATTTTAAAGGATTTTTATTAGGAAAAATTCCTCTGATAAACGCTTTAAATTTTCATGTTGTTGCTGGTGCCAAAGGATTGTTTACTGGCGATAGAAAACCGTACACGGAAGCTTCTATCGGTTTAGATAATATTGGTTTTGGAAAATGGCGTTTTTTACGAGTAGATTATGTAATCTCTAAAGGAGGCATCAACCAAAAACAACAAGGATTTGTTTTTAGTTTGAGTTTGTTTGATTAAATTTGATTGATGAAATATTTTCTTTGTTTATTGTTTTTTATTTCTTCTAACTTTAGTTTCTCTCAAACTCAAGAAGATAATTATGAAATATATAATTTTGCTATAAATAGGCAAATTAATAACTTTTTTGATA
Source organism: Polaribacter gochangensis (assembly GCF_046224025.1). NCBI lineage: Bacteria > Pseudomonadati > Bacteroidota > Flavobacteriia > Flavobacteriales > Flavobacteriaceae > Polaribacter > Polaribacter gochangensis. The sequence continues at coordinate 492,928 of NZ_JBJXRF010000001.1, forward strand.
AAACAAATTCAATTATTTTAATAGAAAAGTATGTTGAAAAATATAAACAAGACTTTTCAATAGAAAAAGAATATACTAAAGATAGCATTCAAGATTTTGCTATGTTAAGAGTTCAAACTTCTTCAATCAATAATAAAAATTTTATTAAAAAAATTTCAACTGAAAAATCATTAAAAATTGCTTTAAGTAATTTAATTGATAACTTCAATAATCATCCAAGTATAAATAGAGAAAAAATAAAAGTAAATCAAGTTTCAAATATCAATATTATTTCTTCTAGAAAATTCTACTCATTTTTTAATAAAAGAGGTAAAAACATTGATAGGTCTTGGGATAAAATTCAAAAAAAATACAATTCAAACATTGTTATAGAACTTTCAAAAATAAGTTATAAAGAAAAATATGCTTGTTTTTATTATTCATATCATTGTGGTAGCTTATGTGGTTCTGGGAGCTTAATTTTTATGGAAAAGAAAAATGGAAAGTGGACTTTTTTAACAGAATTAAATTTATGGATGTCATAGCATGAAGATACAAGTCTTACTTTTCGGAATTGCAACAGATTTACTCCAAACTTCTTCGGTAGAGTTTGAAGTGTTAGAAAATTGTACAATTGCTGATTTTAAAACAGAAATAAAAACCAAATATCCGCAGTTAGAAAATATCAATTCCTATGCAATTGCCGTAAATGAAGCTTATGCTTCTAACGAAACTGTGTTAAAAGAAAATGATGTTGTAGCAATTATTCCGCCGGTTAGTGGAGGTTAATCTTGTAAATATTTTCTATCAACATAAAAAGTTCCGAAAGGTAAAATAGAAGCTACCAATACAATTCCAAAAGTTTTTCCGTTCCATTTTTCTTCTGGTTTTAGCATAAATGCCAAAACAACATATACCATAAATAGAATTCCGTGTGGCATTCCAAGCATTTTTACGTAGCTTTCATCGTCTCCAAAATATTTTATTGGAGTTGCAATAAAAAGCAACAATAAGTAAGAAATACCTTCTAAAAAACTAACAATTCTAAATATTTTTTTCATTTTTTAAACTTCTATAACTAGCAACACAAAGATACATTTTGATTTCCTATTTTTGTAACAGATATGAGCAAAACATCAATAAAAATTACTTCTGATAAATTAGACTTACAAGAATGCTACGATTTTGTAACGGATGCTTCTTGTGGCGGAATTTCAGCCTTTGTAGGAACTGTTAGAAACGACACAAAGGGAAAAGAAGTAAAACAGTTAGATTTCTCTACATACAAACCAATGGCAATGAAAGAAATGCAAAAAATTGCAGATTTGGCTTTAGATAAATTTCCAATTGTAAAAATGGCCATTCATCATGCAGAAGGCATGTTGCAAATTGGAGATATTCCTGTAATTATTACTGCTTCTGCAAAACATAGAAATGCCGCTTTTGATGCTTGTCAGTTTGCAATTGATACGTTAAAAGAAACCGTTCCTATTTGGAAAAAAGAACATTTTTCTGACGGTGAAGTTTGGGTAAATGCGCATCCTTAATAGTTTGTAACTCCGCCAGCTAAACTTAACATAGTTACACTTGGGAATCTTTCTTTTAAAAGCGCTGTTGCTCTATAACTTGTGATTCCTTTTTGGCAGACCAAAACATATTTTTTTGATACATCTATTTGAAATTCTTCAACATTAAAATTAGAAATTGAAAGTGTTTTATCAACTTTGAATGGTATTTGTAGGTTTTCTAAAACAGAAATAATTTCTACACTTCGACTACGCTCAGTGTCCAAAATAATTTCTTTTAAATCTTGAGCAGAAATCAACCAATCTGGGTTTTGAATTTCGCAACTGGCATCAAAATACGTTTCTTTTTTAAAAATAGTTTCAATAGCTGATTTTGAAACTGCCTTTTGTAACTTCATTTTCAGTTGAGAATTTTGCAAAGAATTATAAATTAACAACTCATTTGTTAGTGGTTTTCCAATTCCTGTAACTAATTTTAAAACCTCATTTACTTGTTGCGCAGCGATTAAACTTACAATAGAATTTAAGGTTCCTGCTTCTTCGCAATTCGGAATATCAGATGCCATCTTCGGAAAAGCATCTCTCAAATTCGCAGAATATTTTCCATCTTCTTGCTTTACATTAAAACTGGCAACATAACCATCAAACTTATACAAAGAACCATAAACCAATGGTTTATTTTTGATGACACAAGCGTCGTTTAGCAAATATTTTGTTGGTAAAGAATCTGTTCCGTCAACAACAATATCAACATTTTCAATCAACTCAAAAACATTCGATTTTGTGATGGGTTCAGTAGAAAAACTCACGTTTGTAAATGGCGCTCTTTTTTCTATGAAATTTGCTGCTATTTCTGCTTTTGATTTCCCAACATCATCCAAAGAAAAATACACTTGTCTGTGCAAATTACTCACATCAATGGTGTCAAAATCTACCAAATGAAGTTTTCCAATTCCGCTTGTTGCCAAATGTACCGCAATCGGGCTTCCCAAACCGCCACAACCAACAACCAAAACACTTGCGTTTTGTAGTTTTTGTTGTCCAACTTCACCAATTTCTGATAAGGTGATTTGACGTTTAAAAAGTTCTTCTTTTTTAGGTTTCATTTTATGCTGAACTTGTTTCAGTATCTTTTTATGTCAGTTTGAGCTGAGTCGAGAACTACTTAAAACCTCTCGACTCCGCTCGAGGTGACATCTTAATTATTTATCTCTTTTTTTGCTGTTTCAAACTCTTCTGGCGTATTTACATTTCTGATAAAAGCATCAGAAACTTCAACAATTTCAACATCAGAATTGATTAACATTTTACGCGGGCAAGAATACCCTTGTGCTAAATATTGCAGTAAAATTGGATATGCTTTTGGCTCGTAAATGGTAATTAATGGCTCTACAAATTCCTTTCCTTTTCCTTTAATTGCGGTGGCAACTTTTACTGGATTTCTTTTTTCTAATAATAATTTTATCAATTCATTATTTACAAAAGGTAGGTCTGTTGCCAAGACTAACCAAGCCGAATTTGGATCTTTTTGAAACGCAGAACAGATTCCTCCAAACGGACCTAAATTTAAAAATGTATCATGAATTTCATCTTTATTTCCTGATGAATTTTGCACAGAAAAAAACGTTTCTAATCTGTGATTTTCTAGCAATTCTTTCGCGATTTCTTTTTGTGGTTTTCCAAAGTAATTTAATTGAGATTTGTCTGTTCCCATTCGAGTACTTTTCCCGCCAACCAATACTAAGCCTTTTACATTCGGAATTGTTTTTTTAACTATTTTCGTAATATGATTTGTGATATTTTTTACATCATCAATTTCATATTGTGGAATCTCTTCCCAATTCAAAAACTTATCTTCTAACGATTGGAAAACGGCTACATCTTTCGTTAATTTCACAAAAAACTGAATGTCAGAAATTTCATCAATTCGTTTATTAATGGATGCTTCTTTTGCTGGATCTAAAAACACGATTTGTTTTGAACCTTCGTAATGATTCCCATTGATAAACACAAAATCGTATTGTGCAAATTGCAAACGTTGTTCAAATTTATTAATGTTTCCAGAAGTAGTTATTTGTAAACTTCCTTCGTGATGAAACACAAATTCTGACAAATTTTTGTCATCTCGAGCGGAGTCGAGAGATTTTGCATGTGAAGCATCAAAATACGCCAATTTATAATTTGATAATTTTTTAGAAACTTGATTTACCAAATCTGCAATTACACCACATGTTGTTCCTAAAACAGCAATTTCATTTGGGGCGAAATTTCCGTTTTCTCTTCGTGTTAAATTTGTATGTTTTGTGTGTGTTTTCATTTTATGCTGAACTTTCTATAAGGCTCTTTGTCATCTCGACTTTATGGAGAGATCTTAGAAATTTTATCATATTAGATTTTTCTACTTCATTTCATTCCGCTCAAAATGACATCCATTTATTGAGCTTTTATATCTGATTTTCCGCCTGTTTTTTCTACAAGTTTTACCTCTTTAATTATCATTTTTTGTGAAATGCTTTTACACATATCATAAATCGTTAAACAAGCAATATTTGCGCCAGTTAAAGCTTCCATTTCAACTCCAGTTTTTCCTTCAATAGTCACTTTACAAAAAACTTCAATATTTTCTGCATCCACAATTTCGATATCAATATCTACTCCGTTAATTAATAACGGATGACACATCGGAATTAATTCTGAGGTTTTTTTCACAGCTTGAATTCCCGCAATAATTGCCGTTTGAAAAACGGGGCCTTTTTTGGTCATCAATTCATCATTTGTAAAATGAGAAATAATTACTGTTCCTAAAAACATCGTTGCTTTTGCAGTTGCGGTTCTTTTGGTAATTTTCTTATCAGAAACGTTTACCATTTTAGGGTTGTTTTTGGAATTTAAATGTGTAAAATCCATTTAAATAATTTTTAGTTTAAATGTTTAGTTTTTAGTTTAAGTGTTCTCGAAACATCAATCTTTGGCATGACACTCGAACTGACAGTGCGTATTGTCACTTCGAGTGATTTTCGATTTTATGAGAAAATTGTATCGAGAAGCTATTTAAACTTCTTCTTTGCTAAATTAGGGAGTTTTTCATATTCATCATTGATTAATGCTTCCTTTTTAACTTTTGACCACTTTTTTATCTGTTTTTCTGTATCAATTGCAAATCCTACATTTGTGAATTCAGCATAAAAAACCAATTTCAGAGGTCTTCTTTTATACGTATAACTTTCTAGATGCTTCCCTTCTTGATGTTCTATAATTCTCTTTTCTAGATCTGAAGTAAATCCTGTATAATATGTTTTATCTGAACATTTTAGAATGTAAACATAGTAGATTTTCATAATGCCTTTTTTTTCATGATGCCTTTTATAATTGAAAAGTTCTCGATACAAATTTTTCGTGCCTCAAAATTCACTCGAACTGACATCAGAATACTCAAAACTAAGCATTAAAAACTATAATTCGCGATAGCGAATTATCTTAAAAACTTCTCCTTTTTTAAATTCAGTTTGGTTCGCTGGCAACTGAATAAATGCATCTGCATTTACCAAACTTGCCAAATCTCCAGAACCATTTCCTATAATTGGAGTTGCAATTAAATGTCCAAATCTATATGTTAATTTTACTTGTAAAAAATAAGTTAAATTGGGTTTAAAAGTTACATCTTCATTTAAAATTGCATTTTCTTCTTGCTGATCAACTCCAACAGATTTGTAATACCAAGGATAAAAATACGCCAAACAATTGACAAATGTAGAAATTGGATTTCCGGGAAATCCGAAGACAATTGTCTTCTTTTGGCATTTATTCTCAGTACGTTTATTTGATTGTAATATATAGTTTTCTTCATCCTGCTCACTCAAACTAAAAGAAGCTGTGCTTCCAAACCAGAATGGTTTTCCTGGCCTTTGAGCAACTTTATGAAATAATTTTTCAACGCCCAAGTCTTCAAAAACTTCTGGTAAAAAATCGAATTTCCCTTTACTCACTGCACCGCTAAAAAGTAATACGTCGTAGTTTTCTAAAAACGATTTGATTTTCTCTTTCAATATTGCTTTATCATCCGTAAGATGTGCTGTCTCTGATGGAATGTGTACTTTTTCTAATAATGAAACTAAGGTAAACACATTGCTTCTTCTAATTTGATGTGCTAACGGAATTTCATCAACACCAACTAGTTCATCGCCAGTAGAAACGATCATTACTTTGGGTTGTTTTGCAACTTTTACAATTGATTTTCCGACCGTAGCTAAAACACCAATTTCTGCCGCAGAAATGATGGTATTTTGTTTGATTAATACATCTCCTGCTTTTCCGTCTTTTCCTTTTTTATGAACATTCTGAGCGTGATTAATGCCTTCTTTATTAATTATTGCAATACCATTTTTTATAACAACATCTTCATATCGAATAACCGTATTGCAATTTTTTGGCAATACTGCGCCAGTCATAACTTCAATACAATTTTCTGGGTTTTGCAGTGTTATTTGTTCACTTCCAGCAGCTTGAATTCCTTCAATTGTAAACTGCAAATGTCTGTTCGAGCGGAGTCGAGAACTAAACTCTTTAAAATCAATGGCAATTCCATCCATAGAAACTCTATTAAATGGCGGAAAATCTCTATCGGCTTTTATATCTTCTTTTAAAATTCTACCAACCGATTTGATAAACGGAATTTCCTCAACACCAAAATCTTGGGCTGAGTTTAAAACGGTTTGTAAGGCTTGTTCTACTGAAATCATCCTAATTAAGTCCTCTCGACTCCTCTCGAGGTGACATTGTTACATTATTCAATTAATTCATTTTTACATTGAACTATCCTCCAATGGTACTCATACTTTCAGAAACATTTCCTTTTGTCCGGTTTGCTTCTGCTATAAAACCATTTTCTGGTTTCTCTTTTACCAAGGATAAAAAAAGTTCTTTTAAATCGTCATTACTCGCTCCATTTCTAATAAAATCTCTTAAATTAAAAACGCCATCATCAAACAAACAGTTTTTAAATGTTCCGGTGGATGTAATTCTAATTCGATTGCAATCGCCACAAATAGTTCTGGTAAAAGCCGGAATAATTCCGACAGAACCTTTGTGATTTTCTATCGAAAAATTACGTGATGTTGATGACTTCTCTGACTGAATTTCTGTAATATCAAACTCCGATTTTATCTCGTTTAAAATTTTGTTGTAATTCCACGCTTCTTGCATTTCACGTTGTCCTTTTCCGTTAAAAGGCATTTCTTCTATAAAACGAACGGCAATATCTTTGTCTTTTGTCAACCGAACAAAATCTGTAATTTCATTGGTGTTCATTCCAGATTGCACAACAACATTTAATTTTAAATTCATGCTGCTTTTTTCTAACGCTTCCATGGTTTTATACACTTCATCAAACACATTTCTGCGTGTAATTTCGTTGAATTTATCAGCCTGTAAACTATCAATACTTAAGTTGATGTTTTTTACTTTTTTAAGGTTTTCAATGGTTTCAATATGATTAGAAATCAACGCGCCATTTGTTGTGATATTGATATCGTCTAACAAATCATTGAACGACAACATTTCTAAAAATCCGATAAAATCTTTTCGAACAAAGGGTTCTCCACCTGTTAATCGAATTTTATTGACGCCTAATTCTGTAAGCACACGAATTACACGATACATTTCTTTGTAGGTTAATAATTCTTTTCTTGGCACAATTTCAATTCCGTGAGCAGGCATACAATATTGACAACGCAAGTTACATCGGTCGGTTACTGCTAACCGAACGTAATTTATTTGTCGTCCAAAACTGTCTATTAATTTGCTCATTGTATCAATTAATTTGGCAACTTTTCACTTAATAATCCATAAACAAAAGCGCCGATTGTTGCACCTAAAAGTACAATAAAAATACTTGTAATTCCGTGTCCAATTAACACAAACATTGGGCCCGGACACGCGCCAGCTAATGCCCAACCTAATCCAAAGATGGTTCCGCCAACTAAGGTTCTTATCAATCCTTTTTTCTTTTCTTTCGTGATAATCTTTTCACCATTAAAATTCTTGATTTTTTCCTTTTCAAACAATTGCATTAAAACCATTGATATAACCACTGCGCTTCCGATAATTCCGAACATATGGAATGATTGAAATTTAAACATTTCGTAAATTCTGTACCAAGAAACCACTTCTGATTTGCTTAAGATAATTCCGAAAAGTGTTCCTATTGCTAAAAATTTGATGTTTTTCATTGTATTTATTTTTTCAATTAGGTCTCGACTCCGCTCGACCTGACATTTGTACTAGCTAAAAAATCAAAGGAATTAAAAACCAAGTCATAATTACACCACCAATAAAAAAGCCAATTACCGCCAATAATGATGGCAATTGTAAACTACTCAATCCTGTAATTGCGTGTCCAGAAGTACATCCGCCAGCATAACGCGACCCGAAACCAATGAGAAATCCTGCGCCAATTAAAATGGCAAATCCTTTTAAAGAAAAGATATTTTCTGTGTTAAAAATTTCTGCAGGCAAATACGATTGTCCGGCATTTGCAAAACCTAATTCTGCTAATTCAGAAACTGTTTCAGTATTTAAAGCAATACTTTCTGAAGGCATTAAAAACTGAGAAGAAAGGTATCCACCAAGAATAATTCCCAACACAAAAACCAAGCTCCAACTTTGTTCTTTCCAATCTTTTTTAAAATAATTAGACCTTTTTCCTGCTCCGCCAATGGTACAAAATGTTTCTAAATTTGTTGATACTCCAAAACCTCGTCCGAAGTAATTCATCAGTAACAAAACAATTGCTATCATCGGACCAGCAACGTACCAAGCCCATGGTTGTGATATAAATTCCATTAATTAGTTATTTTTTGGTTGATAAATGTTAGGATTGAATCTGTTGCTCCAATATTGTTTTTTATGAAGTTCTGATTAATTTTTCCTAATTGCTCTCTGTAGTCTTTGCCTGACTTTAATTTTGTAAAAATAGTTGAAAATTCGTTTTGATTTGCAATTACTTTACAGCCTTTTAAAGCAATCAAATCTACAACTTCTTTGTATTTTTTATACTCTGGTCCAATAACAATTGGCGTCCCAAAAGTTGCGGGTTCTAACACATTATGAACGCCGTTTTTTGCCAATCCGCCACCAACATAAGCAGCATCTGCAGCTGCATATATTTTGGTTAAAATTCCGATGGTATCCACAATAAAAACATGATACTCTTTTAATACTAATTTTGTCTCCTCGAGCCTTTCGTCTTCGCTCAAGACTAGCTCCGTCGAGAGGTTTTGTTTTTTAGTTGTCTCGACTCCGCTCGACCCGACATTTTTTATGTACTCTGAATATAAAACAACTTTCTTGTTGATGGCTTTTTTTAACAATTCAATCTCTTTTGCATTGATGTTATGTGGAGCAATTATAAATTTTTCACCTTCTGATTGATTGATATAACTCACCAATAATTCTTCATCTTCTTTCCAAGTACTTCCCGCAACAACTGTATATTGATTGTTTTTAAACTCCGTAATAAAATCTAACGAATTGTCTTGTTGTAAAATTTCATAGACTCTATCAAAACGTGTGTCGCCGCTAATAGTTACATTTTCTATATTGATGCTTTTTAGTAAATCTTTTGACGTTTCATCTTGTACAAAAAAGTGATTGAAGGCTTTTAATGATTTTCTCATAAAACCACCAAATGATTTAAAGAAAATTTGCTTTTTTCTAAAGATTCCAGAAACTAAAATGGTTGGAATATTTCTTTCTTTTAATCCAAATAAATAATTTGGCCAAAACTCATATTTTATAAAAACTGCCATCGACGGATTTACAATTTCTAAAAATTTACGAACATTTTTTCTTGAATCCATTGGCAAATAACAAACAACATCGGCATGTTTGTAATCTTTGCGAATTTCATATCCCGAAGGAGAAAAAAAAGTCAGTACAATTTTATACAATGGATATTGTTTCTTTATTTTTTTTATAATGGGTCTTCCTTGTTCAAATTCCCCCAAAGAAGCAGCATGAATCCAAATCACTTTTTCAGCATTTTTTAAAAAAGATAATTTGTAAAATGTCTCTTTTCTTCCTGCAACAAAAAGGCTTATTTTCTTATTAAATAAGGCAACAATAGCAAGAAAAAAGGTTGCTGTTTGTATGATTAAATTATAGATGAATTTCATACTGGTAAATGTACAAAATAGTAAGGAGTAGAAATAATAGTAATTGATAGAAATAGAAAAAGCTATCTAAATTTAGATAGCTTTTTCATTAAAAATTTTCTAAACAAATTTAAAATAGATTCCCCCGATTCTTTTTAAACTGTTAAATTCTTCATTAAAAATATATGATTAAGTAATTGACTGCTAACAAAATGTTCTTAAACAATTAAATATTGTTCTAAACACTAGTTTTAGATTGTATTAATCAACTTTAAGACATCCTCTTTATATTTTTTACCAATCGGAATGTTTTTATTTCCAATAATTACTACACTAGTATTTATCTGGCTTAAGTACTTAATATTTACAATAAAACCTCTGTGAACACGAATAAAGTTAGGGCTTAAATTGCTTAAGATTTCAGTTAAACTAGTTCTTACCAATAATTTTTGCTGGTTTTTAAGAAAAACTTCAACATAAACATGAGAACTTTCTATGTACAAAATATCATCAAAAAGTACTTTTGTAAAAAACCCTTTCTCTTTAACAAACAGCGAATCTTTAAAAATAAGATTACTTTCTGTTGCCTCTCCAATTTTTTTAGAAAAATTATGCAAAGCAATCTCGATGGATGAAAAAAGATCATCTTTTGTAAAAGGTTTTATTAAATATGCTGGCGGCATTACTTCTTTAGCCAAATTAACGGTTGCCGCATCTGCATTAGATGTTAAAAAAATAAAAGGAAAGTCGTACTTTTCTTTAATGGTTTTTGCCAAATCAATTCCTGTTCTTTTTCCAGCTAATTGAACATCTAGGATGGCAATATCTGGTTTTTCTGCTTCAATAGTTTCAATGGCTTCAGTATAACTTATCGCTGGTTCTAAAGGCTCATATCCTAACTCTTCAAGAGAATCACAAATATGATCTGCAATAATTACTTCGTCTTCAACCACTAAAATTTTTACTTTATTCATGTCTTTTTTAGCATTTTAAAAACTTAGTCTGTTAAAAGTCTAGAGTGAATGTCTTTAAAGTGAATTTCGAATTTTGCACCATTTTCGTTGGTTTGTATTAAAGTTCCCTGTAGTTGTTTCACCAACCTTGTTACCAAACGCAGTCCTAAACTTTTTGCTTTTTTAATGTCGTAAGAAGCATCTAAACCTGGACCGTTATCTTTAACAATCAATGTATATTCTTCGTTCTCTTCTTTACTAATAGAAATTACTAACTCGTGTTTTTTATCATTAGAAAAAGCATATTTATAGGAGTTTGTTATTATTTCATTAATAATTAAACCTAACGGAATTGCAGTATCAACATCAAAAAACATGTTTTCTGAAGCGATTTTTGTTGTTACTTTTTTACCAGAAGTATTTAAAGATGCCAACTCTTTAACTAATAATTTTATGTATTCATCAAAATCTACCAAGCCGCTTTCATTTTGATACAATTTTTGATGAATTAAAGCCATCGATTTTACCCTGTTTTTTCCTTCATTAGCCAATTCAAGCGCTTTTTCATCTTCAATTCCTTTACTCTGTAATTCTAGTAAACTCGATACAATTTGAAAGTTATTTTTTACGCGATGATGTACTTCTCTAACCAACAACTCTTTTTCTTTATAAGCTTTATCTAAATCGTCTCGTTGTTTTTTAATTTTATTATTTCTGCGCGACAACTCTTTTCGTTGTTTTACAATACGGATTATAATAAAAATAGAAATCACCAAAAAGAAACCTGCCAATGATGCTATGATGCTATATAATTTAGAGCGTTCTTTTTCTAGTGTAACTTCTAATTCTTTTTCTTGAATGGCATATTTAGATTTTGCGTCAGATAAAGAGTTTGCTAAATCATTTGAATAAATTTTTCGAATCAGGTCAACAGATTTTTTATTATATAAAATTGCTTCCTTTAAAAAATTGTGTCTTTCTAAGGTTCTAGAATTCTCATTTACTAAATGAAAAAAATCATTTGGATTCAATACTTTTTCTCCTTCTAAAGTTATCTTCTGGCAATAATCAACCAGATTTGAAGCGTTAAATTTTTTGAAAATATTTTTCGCAAAAGGTGATTTTAAGTCAATAGTACCAAGGTATTTTGAATAAAGAGAATAACTCAAATGCCTTGTATTGTCTTCATTATAAAGAATTTTTAACAGTTCTTCTACTCTTTTTCCATGACCGCCTTTATAAATATAAGCGTCTAAAGCATGGGTTATCGTTCCGTAATAATAATCGCTTGTGCTCGGTAGTTTTTTTTCTAGTGCTAAACCTTCTTCACAGATATCAATATATTCTTGTAGTTTACCTTCTAAAATAATAAAATCATTCAGGTGATATAGTGACGCTATAATTAATGCTATGTCTTGTAACTCTCTTGATTTCTTTAAGTTCTCTAATGCTAGTTTTTTCCCATTAGGCAAATCTCTTTCTATTGTGTAAAGAACAATTCTATGAATATTTAAATAAATGAGAGCTTTCTGAACATCTTTTTCTTTTGGATCGAATTTTTCTATATATTTTTTAAGCTTTTCGTTTTCTATATTTGCTGCTGCAATTGTTTTCTCGTCTCTTAGCTTACCTGCTTGTACCCATTTAATTTTTACATAGTCTAAATTGATGTTTTTACTCGTTGGTTCAGAGATATTTTCGTTAATAAAATTAGAAACCAATGTATAATCTCTTCCTGGTTTGTTTCCAGTTTGAGCTACAAATGTGAAATAATCTGCATATGAAAGCGTTTCATTTAATGCTATTTTTTTTAATCTTTGCACTCGTTTAGATGGATCTAAATCTTTTAAAATAAATAATGCTGAGTCTAATTTTTTAGCTAAAATAAACTCTTCCACTTTATTAATATCTTTTAATTGATCGCTTTGACTTTGTGCAAAAGATATTGTGCTTATAAATGAAACTAAAAAGAAAAGGTATTTTATGTTTTTCATAGAAATATTATAACCTTATCCCAAATATAGAAATATTATACCAAAAAAAACTCCCAAACATGTGTTTGGGAGTTTATAATTTTATTTATGAAGTCTTAAACCTCGAATGGTTCAACAGAAACATAAGATCTGTTGTCTCTTTTCTTTTGAAATTGTACAACCCCATCCACTTTAGCATGTAAAGTATGGTCTTTTCCCATATATACATTTTCTCCTGGATAATGTGTTGTTCCTCTTTGACGGATGATGATATTCCCTGCAATTGCAGCTTGTCCTCCAAAAATTTTAACTCCTAAACGTTTCGATTCTGATTCTCTACCATTCTTCGAACTACCTACTCCTTTTTTATGTGCCATGATTGTATGGTTTTAAAATTGGTTATTTATTTAGTTAAAGCTTCAATTAATTCAGCTTTCTTTAAAGAAGTATATCCTTTAATTCCTGCTTCTTTAGCTGCTGCTTTTAATTCTGCTACTGTCATTGAACTATAATCAACAGTTGCTGCTGATTCTTTTACCTCAGCTTTTTTAGGAGCAGCTTCCTTTTTAGGAGCAGCTTCTTTTTTAGCTGTTTTTTTAGCACCAGATGCAGCGATAGATTCAATTTGAATCTCGCTTAAATACTGACGATGTCCATTTTTCTTTTTGTAACCTTTTCTTCTTTTCTTTTTGAAAACGATTACTTTATCACCTTTTAAGTGACCTAAGATTTTTGCCGTTACTGTGGCTCCTTCTATAGCTGGGGCGCCAATAGTTACATTTCCTTTATCTTCTACTAAAAGAACATTATCAAAAGAAACTTTTGATCCTTCCTCTCCCTGTAAACGATGAACGTAAACTTTTTGGTCTTTTGCTACTTTAAATTGCTGCCCTGCTATCTCTACGATTGCGTACATACTATTAGTTTTGCGTATTTATACTTAAATGAAACACCTTCTTAGTGAAAATGCGGGTGCAAATATACATTTTTATTTATAATATCACAAGGTGTGTTTAGATAGATTTTTAACCTAATTTTAAGCCTTTTAAAACAAAAAATTAAATTACTTTTAATGTAACACAGCTAGTCTTTATGCGTCAAACTATAATAACAGTTAAATCTATTAAAAATAACTCAATGAAAAAAAGTGTCTTAACTTTAACTTTGTTATTGCTTACTACAACAACAATTAAAGCCCAAAAGGTTGAATTTGAAGAATATACCTTAAAAAACGGACTGCATGTAATTTTACATCAAGATAACACAGCACCCGTAGTAACAATTGGAGTAATGTATCATGTTGGCGCAAAAGATGAAGAAAACGGAAAAACAGGAATGGCTCATTTCTTTGAGCATCTATTATTTGAAGGAACAAAAAATATTGGAAAAGGTGAGTTTTTTAAAATTGTTGCTGCAAACGGAGGAAGAAATAATGCAAATACAGATTGGGATAGAACCTACTATTTTGAAACCTTTCCTTCAAACAATTTAAAACTTGGTTTATGGTTAGAATCTGAAAGATTATTACACCCAGTAATTGATCAAAAAGGAGTTGATACTCAAAATGAAGTCATAAAAGAAGAAAAGAGAACAAGAATGGATAATGCTCCGTATGGTAAATTTATTTATGGAGATATTTACAATCATATTTTTGATAAACACAACTATGGTAGACCAATGATTGGCTACATCAAAGATTTAGATGCAGCCAAACTAGAAGATTTTAAAGATTTTTACAAAAAATGGTATATGCCAAATAATGCGGTTTTAGTTGTTGCTGGTGATTTTAAAACTTCAGAAACAAAAGAATTAATTAAAGCATATTTTGAGCCTATTCCTAAGAGAGCAAAACCTGTTAGAGAAAAGATTGTTGAAGCAGGAAGAACAACTGAAAAACATGTTAAAGAATACGATTCTAACATTCAATTACCCGCTTTAATTCTTGCTCATAAAACTCCGTCTATGAGCGAAAGAGACGCAAAAGTATTGGACGTAATTTCTACAATTCTAAGTGCTGGTAAAAGTTCTAGATTGTATAAAAAAATGGTGGATACTAATAAAGAAGCGCTTCAAGTAGCTTCATTTGCTAGACCCCTAGAAGATTATAGTGTTTATAGCATTCTTGCTATTCCGGTTGGAAAAACTTCTTTAAATACACTTCAGAAAAGTATGGATGAGGAAATTTTAAAACTACAAACCGAGTTAATTTCTGATGAAGATTTACAAAAAGTAAGAAATATTTTCGAAAATAGTTTTGTAAATGCAAATTCGAGCATAGAAGGAATTGCAAGCACACTAGCTAGAAATTATATGTTAGTTGGCGACACAAATTACATCAATAAAGAATTAAGTATTATTAACTCAATTACTAAAGAAGATGTTAGAAGAGTTGCTAAAAAATACTTAGACAAAAACAAGCGAGTTGTTATAGAATACTTACCAGAATCTCAAAAGAAAAACTAACTCAGAAAAAAACTTATCATGAAAAAACATATATTTTCTATACTAGCTGTTTTCTTATTATCACATACAGCAACAGCGCAAATAGACAGAACAAAACAACCAAAACCAGGACCAGCGCCAACAATTAACTTAGGAACTCCAAGTACGTTTATACTTGAAAATGGTTTAAAAGTTATGGTCGTAGAAAATCATAAATTACCTAGAATATCTGCAACATTATTAATAGACAATCCACCTAAATTATTTGGAAATAAAAAAGGAGTTGATGGTTTAATGGGCGGACTTTTAGGAACAGGAAGTACTACAAT
Organism: Polaribacter gochangensis; assembly: GCF_046224025.1. Lineage (NCBI taxonomy): Bacteria > Pseudomonadati > Bacteroidota > Flavobacteriia > Flavobacteriales > Flavobacteriaceae > Polaribacter > Polaribacter gochangensis. The sequence goes on from NZ_JBJXRF010000001.1 coordinate 508,280, forward strand.
TGAAAAAAGTGAATTTGACAAAGAAGTAGATTATTTAGGGGCAAATATTTCATTTAATAGTGGCGGTGGTAGCGCAAGTTCTTTAACTAAATATTTTCCAAGAGTTTTAGAATTAATGACCGATGCTGCTTTTAATCCAGTGTTTTCGCAAGAAGAATTTGATAAATTAGTAAAACAAAATTTAACTGGAATTAAGAATTCTGAAAAAAATGTAGCAGGAATCGCAAGAAGAGTTCAAACTGCTTTAAGTTATGGCAAAAATCATCCTTTTGGAGAATTTACAACCGAAGAAACTTTAAACAATATTACGCTACAAGATGTAAAAGAGGTATATGCTACTTATTACAAACCAAACAATGCATATTTAGTCATTATTGGTGATGTTGATTTTAAATCCATAAAAAAACAAGTAACAAAATTATTTAGTGTTTGGCAAAAAGGAGAAATTCCTGTGAGTACACTTCCAGAAGTTAAAAACGTAGACTATTCTCAAATCAATTTTATTGATATGCCTAACGCTGTACAATCAGAAGTATCAGTAATAAACACCATAAAACTAACATTAAAAGACAAAGATTATTTTAGTGTGTTATTAGCAAATTATATTATTGGTGGTGGTGCTAGCTCTCGTTTAAACAGTAACATTAGAGAAGATAAAGGCTATACGTATGGTGCAGGTTCTGCTATTGGTACAAGCAAATATGTTTCAAGGTTTAGAACTTCTGCATCTGTAAGAAATATGGTTACAGATAGCACTGTTGTTGAAATGATGAGAGAAATAAATACCATTAGATTTCAACCCGTAACCGAAGAAGAATTAGAAACTGCAAAAGCTAGTTATACTGGTAGTTTTGTTAGAGCATTAGAAAGTCCTTTTACAATTGCTAATTATGCTTTAAATATTGAACGCTTAGGTTTAGATAAAGATTTTTATACAAATTATTTAAAAAACTTAAATGCCGTAACCGTAGAAGATGTGCAAAATGCTGCTTATAAATATTTTAAAGGAAATAAAGCAAGAATCGTTGTAACAGGTAAAGGTGTAGATGTTTTAAAAAACTTAGAAAAGTTAAATTATCCAATTAGTTATTTTGATAAAAATGCCAATCCTACTACAAAACCAAAAATGGATATGCCCATTCCTGCAGGAATGACTGCAGCAAACGTCGTTGATAAATATTTTACAGCTATTGGTGGTTTTGATAGAACAAAAACAGTAAAAACAATTCTAACAAGTTCTAATGCAACTGTGCAAGGAATGGCAATTAATTTAACCACAAAAATGGCAGCGCCAAATAAAGTTTCTGCTATTGTTTCTGGAATGGGTCAGACATTTTCCAAACAAGTTTTTGACGGAAAAAAAGGGTACGCAGAACAACAAGGAAGAAGAGTTGATTTAAATGCTGAGCAAATTGCTGAAGCAAAAACAAACACTCTTTTTAAAGATGAAGCTTATAAAAACGGAAAACTAGATAGAATTGCAAACCTAGACGGAGTAAACGTATTTGTAATTATTTCTGGCAAAACAGAAGTGTTTTATGATGTAGAAACGGGTTTAAAACTTAAAGAAGTTGTTACCAATGAAGTAAACGGAAAAGAAACAAAAACACCAACATTATTTTCTGATTACAAAGAAGTAAACGGAATTAAGTTTCCGCATAAAACTTCAATGTCTATGGGACCAATGAAGTTAGAGTTTGTAGTTGCTGAAATTAAAATTAACGAAGGAATTTCTGACGCTGATTTTAAATAAAATAAAAAAACAACGTTTTAAAAATCCATAGTTTCTGCTATGGATTTTTTTATTTCTTCTTATTAACCAAATACACCCCAAACAAAATAATTGAAGCTGCCAGTAACTGGATTAAACTTAATTTTTCTCCATCTAAAATTCCCCAAAAAACGGCAACAATCGGGATTAAATAGGTAACCGAAGATGCAAAAATTGGTGTTGCTAAATGCACCATTTTATTATATAAAACCTTTGCCAATCCTGTTCCTACAATGGCCAAAACAGTTGTGTATCCTAAAGAGCTAATGTTAGTTTCATCCATTTCAAAAGTCGCAAAGAAATCAGTCGATAATAAAACTAATAACGACGGAATAATCAACAGTAAAAAATTACCTGAAACAATACTTAATGCGCTAATATCATGTAAATATTTTTTTACAATATTTACATTAAACGCATACCCAATTGAAGCAATAATTATTAAAATAGAAAACCAATAATTCTGATTTGGATTTAAATCTGCGCCTTTTAAAATAAGGATTATTGTTCCAATCAATCCGATAAAAATTCCGATTAATTGTTGTTTCTTAAACGTAAATCCGAATGCCAAAGCACCAAAAATAAAGGTATTAAAAGGTGTTAAAGAGTTTAAGATTGAAGCAATAGAACTGTCTAATCCGTTAACCGCATATGCAAACAAAAACACAGGAATAAAGGTTCCTAAAATGGCGGTATACACAATATATTTCCAATGTTTTCTTTGGATTTTTTTAATACTTTTAAAACCAATCAGCAATAAAAAAACACTAGCAATTAAAATTCTTAAAGCCCCTAACTGAATTGGCGTTAACCCAATTAAAGCCTTTTTCATTAGTATAAAAGAACTTCCCCAAACTAATGCCAAAATACTTAAATAAATCCATTTTTGATTCTTAGAATCCATTTATCAACCTTTTATCTTTCACAAAAATCGTTTAATTCTACTGATATGAAACAATTAATTGATAAATTTGTAACATTATCAAATAACTTAAATTTATAATGAAACTTCAACGAATTATATCAGTAGTATTAATAGCTGTTTTTACTCTTGCAGCTTGCAACACAGAAACCAAAAAAACACCTGAAATAACGATTGCAAAATTACCTAAGTTACAAAAAGTAGCGATTGATATTTCTGGAATGACTTGCGAAATTGGTTGCGCAAAAACCATACAATCTAAATTGTCTAAAAAAGCAGGAATTACCTCTGCAAAAGTAATCTTCAAAGATAGTTTAGGGCTAGTAGAATACGATGCAAATACTATTTCTGTTGAAGATATAAATAGTTTTATAAACGGAATTGCAGGTGGAGATTTGTACACGGTAAAAAGTTCTAAACAAGTTGCCAGTTTTAATGAAGTTGAAAAATAAGTAGCGTGAAAAAAAGATTTCCTTTATTTGTAAAACTTTCTTTAGTCTCCGTCTACGTTATTTTCTTAGCTGGTTCTGTTGTTAGAATGACCGGTTCTGGAATGGGGTGTCCAGATTGGCCAAAATGTTTTGGATACTACATTCCGCCAACATCCGAAGAACAAATTACTTGGCAACCAAATACAAATTACAAAAAAGGAATAATCATCATTAAAGACGAAACACTCTATGTTGCTCAAAAAGATGTAAAAACCTACCTAACTTTTACCACAAATAACTGGGAAAAATACACAAAACACGAGTATGCAACTTTTAATAAATTTCATACTTGGACAGAATACATCAACCGACTATCTTCTGCTGTTGCAGGAATTTTCTTCTTATTTTTAATCGTTTCTGCCTTTAAATATTGGAAAGAAAATAAAGAAATCACCATCTTGGCATGGTTGGCTTTTTTCTTAATGTTGGTAGAAGCTTGGATGGGAAAACTAGTTGTAGATTCTAATTTAAAACCAACACTTATTACCATTCATATGGTTGGTGGTTTAATTATTATTGCACTATTATTACGATTGCTATCTATTACCTCTGACACCACTCTTGATTCATCACAAAGTAAAAAAACTCACAAACACCATTCTATATTTAGTAAATTATTAATTATTTCTGCTATTTTTAGTTTGATACAAATTGCCGTAGGAACACAAGTTCGTCAGTTTATAGATGAACAAGTAAAGCTCTTTGGTTTCGAAAATAAAAATTATAGTTTGCTAAACCCTAGTTTTAAATTTTACTTTCACAGATCTTTTACCATTGCAATTGTATTAGTAAATCTTGGTTTATTTTATCTAAATCAGATGAAAAATCTAGGCTATAAATTGGTGAATTGGATAGTGTTTTTAATCTTTTTAGAAACCATTACAGGCATGTTAATGTATTATGCAGAATTTCCGATAGGAACCCAAGCAACACATTTATTAGCCGGAGCAGTTTTATTTGGGCTGCAATTTTATTTGTGGCTGCAAAGCAGAAAAGTCAAGACTTAATTCTTTTCCGTTAGTGTTTTTAAAATTGTTTTACTCGTATTTCGATCTATTCTGCCACTCAAGTGTTTCTATTAAACGCATAATGTCTTTTTTAATATAATCTACCGCTGGTAAAATAGAATCATAATTTGGTTTTGCATAAAAATACAAAGCTCCTTTTATAAAATTAGCGGTACTATCTGTTATATGAAACTGGATTTGTGAAGCAGCGTTCCCAGAGATTTCTTGCATACTACTAAAAACTCGGCGATCAAAATTTTCGAAATTTGTAGTACTAATTTCTTCAGCTTTAACCGCGTGTTTATACACCAATTTTTCTGATTCTGTTAGCAGCTCTCTTAAATTATTTTTAACTGGTCTGTACGTAATGTCTATAGATGCTTTTAACTTCGGATACTTTATTTGTCTCCAAAAATTTGGTTGTTCAAGTATTTCTGCATTAGAGGAAAGCTCAAAACTATACGGTTTTGCAACCACAACTTTTTTATAGGTTACTGTTGGATATTGCAAACTTAAATAGGCTTTTGGCTTTGGTAAAACATCTTCTTTACAGGAAGAAAAAAGAATCACTATTAAAAAAAGGATATAAAAATTACGCATGTAATCTGGTTACTTTAATTTGTTTAATTCGCCTTTTATCAAGCGCTTCAACAGTAAACGAAAAATTATGGAAGTTTATTTTTTCTCCTTTTCTTGGAAATTTTCCAGAGATTTCTAAAATAAATCCTGCTAAGGTTTCAGATTCGCCTTTTTCTTCTTCAAAGATAGATTCATCATCAATATCTACTACTTTACAAAAATCTTTAATGGTTGTTTTTCCATCAAACACATAATTGTTAGCGTCTAATTTAGAATAGGCTAAATCTTCTTCATCAAACTCATCATTAATATCTCCAACAATTTCTTCAATAACATCTTCTAAAGTTACGATTCCACTTGTTCCTCCATATTCATCAACCACAATTGCTAAATGATTTTTCTTGTCCTGAAACTCACTTAATAGATCATCTAACTTTTTGTTTTCTGGAACAAAAAATGGGTCGCGCAATAAATCTTGCCATTTAAACTTGGTTTTGTCTAAATGCGCTAATAAATCTTTAGCATATAAAACGCCAATAATATTGTCTATAGATTCATGATAAACAGGATTTCTAGAATACCCTCTTTTTACTATTTTATCTAGAATATCACTATATTCTTCTTCATCAGAAATAGCAAAAATATCTATTCTAGGTTTCATTATTTGAACCGTTTCTGTATTTCCGAAAGTTACAATTCCTTGTAAAATTTTCTTTTCTTCTTTTGTAGTGGTTTCGTCTGATGTAAGCTCTAATGCTTGTGATAATTTTTCTACAGAAAAGTCAGAATTTCTACCACCTAAACGCTTTTCTACAATGCCTGTTAACCGAATTAATGGCAAACTAAAAACAGTCAATACTGTACTTAAAACATGTACTGGTTTTGCCATAATATTAGAAAACTTTAATGAGTTTCTAGAGGCGTACACTTTTGGTAAAACTTCTCCAAACAATAAGATTAAGAAAGTAACTAAAACTACTTCTATGGTAAACTTTACGATGTAACTAGAAATAGAAATAATTCCCCAATTAATAGAAAAATCTTTATCTCCTAAAATCATTTCGCTTAAACCAGCAAATAATAATACAATAAGAATGTTGATAAAGTTGTTGGTAATTAAAATAGTTGCGAGTAATTTTTTTGGCTTTTCGAGCAATTTCACTACTAAACTACTTCCTTTCGTTTGTTCTGTTTGGTCGTCTAATTGTGTTTGTGAAAGTGAAAAAAATGCAATTTCTGATCCAGAAATTAACGCAGAACAAAGCAATAAAAAGAGTAGCACAATACTATTAATTGCGATGATAAAATCGAGTTTTAATGCTAAAAATAAAAATATACTTGCGGGTTCTGGATCCAAGTTTTAAAGGTTTAGTTACTAAAATGGTAAATCGTCGTTTTCTTCAACATGAGTATTTGCTTCTGGCTTTTTCTCTGCTGTAGCTTCTTGCTTTACCGTTTCTTTTTTAGTGGTTAAAAAAGTCATCTCTGTAACATGAACTTCGGTAGCATATCTTTTTTGGCCATCTTGTTCCCATTGACGGTTTTTAAGTCTTCCTTCACAATAAATTTTATCTCCTTTAGATAAATATTTTTCGCAAATTTCTGCCAATTTATTTCTAACCACAATATTATGCCAATCTGTATTGGTTACTTTTTCGCCAGTTTGCTTATTTGTGTAAGTTTCGTTTGTTGCAACAGGAAAGCGTCCAATAGAATTTCCGCCTTCAAAATAATGCATTTTAACTTCGTCTCCTAAATGCCCAATAAGCATTACTTTATTTAATGTTCCAGCCATGTTTATACTGTTTTTACTTTTTTTGTCAATTCAATAAATTGGACGAATTAACAAACTAATTTATAGTCAAATGTACTAAAAATATCCGTTTATAGGATTGAAGTTTTCTAAAAAATTAGCGATTAGGATTGGTACAGGATATTTTTTTATTGTTTTCCAATCTACCTGATTATCATGTAGTTTATCTTTTTTAACAACCCAAAACTTCGTGTATAAATGTTGATGAGAGAGTTTATGAACTATTTCTTTTTTATTAAACAATACAACACCTTCAATAGGTATCTCTTTTGTTTCAAGTTCTAAGCACAATTCTTTTATTGAAATGCTTTTTTCTGATTCAATTAAAGGAAACTGAAACAAACCTTGCCAAATTCCTTTTCCTTTTCTTTCAGACAACATGGTTTTGTGATCATTCGAAATAAAAACCAAATAATTAAAATATCTTTTTCTGACTTTTATTTTCTTCTCCTTAACTGGTAGTTCTTTAATGGTTTTGGTTTCTAAAGCAACACAACTATCATTTAACGGACAGGTTTCGCAGAGCGGATTTTGAGGTTTGCAATGCAACGCGCCAAAATCCATAATTGCTTGGTTGTGTGTTCCTGGTTGTTTTGGGTCAATTAATGTTTGCGCTAATTCTTTAAATTCTTTAATTCCTGCGGATGAATTAATTGGTATTTTAATACCAAAATATCGAGCCAAAACTCTGTATACGTTTCCATCTACAACAGCTTGTGATTCATCAAAACAAATGGACGAAATTGCAGAAGCTGTATAATCTCCAACGCCTTTTAATTTTTTTATTTCTTCGTAGGTTGATGGAAATTCGCCATTTAATTCGTTCGCAATATATTTTGCGGAATAATGTAAGTTCCTGGCTCTAGAATAATATCCCAAACCTTGCCAAAGCTTTAAAACTTTAGATTCGCTTGCATTTGCCAAATCAAAAACCGTAGGAAACTCTTTTGTAAACGTATGATAATAAGACAAACCTTGGTTAACTCGGGTTTGTTGTAGCATTATTTCTGATAGCCAAATAAAATATGGATTTTTGATTTTTCGCCAAGGCAAATCTCTATCATTTTGTAAATACCAGTAAATTAATTGGTTAGAAAATTTCATTTTATAAATTGCTATGGCAAAATTACATCATAATATTCACATAAATTTAATGGATTAAGTTTTTGGAATAGATTAATTATCATATATTTGCAGGCTTAAAATTAAAAACAAACATACAAATATATTAACATGACGAAAGCAGATATCGTATCAAAAATTTCGGATAAATCTGGAATTGAAAAGGCAGATGTTTTAGCAACAGTTGAAGCATTTATGACAGAGGTTAAAGGCGCATTAGAGCAAGGAGATAATGTATATTTAAGAGGTTTTGGAAGCTTTATTATTAAAACTAGAGCTGAAAAAACAGGTAGAAATATTTCTAAAAACACAACAATTAAGATTCCTGCACACAATATTCCTGCATTTAAGCCAGCGAAAACATTTACTGAAAGAGTAAAAAAGAACGTATTAGTAAAATAATAAAAGTATTAATCTAACCCTTTTTTGGGGCTTAACAAAACAATCTAATTATGCCAAGTGGTAAAAAAAGAAAGAGAGCAAAAATCTCTACACACAAACGTAAGAAAAGAGCAAGAGCAAACAGACATAAGAAAAAGTAAGCATCGCTTACTTTTTCTGCATTTGCATTAAAAGCTTAACAACGTTCATTGACAAGAAGTTTAAACACTTCATACAGGCAAAAACCCTGTAACATTATTTTAATCCATCTACACAATTAAGTGTAGTATAAAACCAAATTCAGAATGAAAACAGAATTAATTATTCGTTCAAGTTCATCTGATATTGATTTTGCCTTACTAAGAGATGGTAAACTTATAGAATTAAATAAAGAGACAAACGATAACAAGTTTTCTGTAGGCGATATTTTTATTGCTAAAATCGGAAAAGTTTTATCAGGCTTAAATGCTGCTTTTGTAAATGTTGGTTATCCTAAAGATGGCTTTTTACATTATCATGATTTAGGTGCACAAGTAAACTCATTATCAAAATTCCTTAAGAAAGTAAGCACAGGTAATTATAAAGAATACACTTTAAAAAATTTCGACTTTGAGAAAGATATACACAAAGACGGAAGCATTAACGACGTCCTTAAAACAGGACAAAACACATTAGTACAAATTGTAAAAGAACCTATTTCTACCAAAGGACCAAGAATTAGTTCTGAGCTATCTATAGCTGGTAGATTTTTAGTTTTAGTTCCTTTTTCTAATAGAGTTTCTGTATCACAAAAAATTGCAGATCCAAAAGAAAAAGAACGTTTAAAAAGATTGGCCCAAAGCATAAAACCAAAAGGTTTTGGTGTAATTCTAAGAACTGTTGCTCAAGATAAAAAAGTAGCAGAGTTAGATCGGGATTTACAAAACTCTTTAGATCGTTGGAAAGGCATGTGTAAAAGCATTGCAAACACAAACACTCCAACAAAAATATTGAGTGAATTAAACAGAGCATCATCTATATTAAGAGATGTAATGAATGATTCTTTTACAAACATTGTTACAAATGACGAGACTTTAGTTGTAGAAATTAAAGATTATTTACAAGAAATTTATCCTGAAAAGGTAAATATTGTGAACCTACACAAATCAAAAACTCCAATATTTGAGAAGTATGGTATTGAACGCCAAATAAAAACTTCTTTTGGTAAAACAGTATCTATGAGTAAAGGTGCATATTTGGTAATTGAACATACCGAAGCACTGCACGTTATAGATGTAAATAGCGGAAACAGATCTAATAAAGCAAATTCTCAAGAAGATACTGCTTTAGAAGTAAACATGATTGCTGCAAAAGAAATTGCAAGACAATTACAGTTACGTGATATGGGTGGAATTATTGTGGTTGATTTTATTGATATGCAAAGTGCAGAAAATAGACAAAAACTCTATCAATATATGAAAGATGAAATGTCTTATGATAGAACAAAACACAAAATTTTACCACCAAGTAAATTTGGTTTAGTGCAAATCACTCGTCAAAGAGTAAGACCAGAGTTAGAAATTAAAACAAGAGAACCAAATCCTAATGTAAATGGAGAAGTGGAAGCTCCAATTGTTTTAATTGATAAAATCGAAATTGAGTTAGAAAGAATTATATCTAGCGGAAAAAACTACAAAAAGATTACGCTTAATGCGCATCCGTTTGTAGCCGCGTACCTTACAAAAGGTGTTTCTTCTATCCGATTTAAATGGTTTATTAAATACAAAAAGTGGATTGATATATTACCTAGAGATGCTTACCAATACTTGCAATATAAATTTTATAAAAAAAGCAAGTAAGGCATTACTTTTATCAAAATAAAAAACCGCATCGTTTTAAAACGATGCGGTTTTTTTGTTGTTATTCTTTAGAACCAAAATCCTAAATTAAAATACCAGTAATATTTTTTTGTGTCTGGAGACCAAGAGTATTTTAAGTCGATTGGACCAATAATAGAATTGATACTATATCCAAAAGCATACCCAGATTTTGTATCATTAAATAAATCACCCCCTTTTAAAACACTATTATCTACTCTTGCATAATTTGCTAAAAAATGAATAAATTGTTTGTCTGTTACACCAAATCTTACATTAAAAGTAGATTTTAAAAATGATTGTTCTGACAATGCATTGATATCATATCCATAAAAAGGAATAAAATTATTGATGAAATTTTGGTTATATCCACCTAATAAAAAATCGAAGGTTTTTGAAGTTACATCGCCAAGAGTAAATCCTGCTTCAGATTCGAATAGAAACGTAAAGTTCTTTTTAAAGCTTTTTGCAAAACCTATTTTCCCTTTTACTTGAGAAAATTGAATAAAATCTTTATTGTAATCTGTAGAAGTCATATACCATTTAAATCTTGCATCTAATAAAAATCCTCTTTTAGGATAATACTTGTCATCATAAGTATCTAACTTTAAAAACGAATAAAGGTTCAAGTAATCGCTGTCATCAAAAACAAAAGGTTCGTTTGTACTTGTAGAAATTGTTTTTGTTTGAGAAAGTAATTTTTGATGTTCTAACCCCAACCCTATTGCAAATTTTCTTTCAAAAGTTGTTTGAATATACGCTCTGTTTGTAAAATCTCTGTATTGCAAATTAATTAAATTGATGCCTGGAACATTCGATTTAATAGTGGTTTGAAAACTATTATATCTAGAACTAAACCCATAACTATAATAAAATCCATTATCTACAAAATATTGCAAATCATACCTTGGCTTGTCTCCAACAACAAAATCTAAGGAAACAGCATCGTTTTTTGATAAAATGTTTTTTTTGTTTACATTAATTAAAACTCCAGATTTGTATACTAAATCGTAATGCACACCTAATCTTAAACTTGCACTTAGCTTCTTTTCTATAATGTTTAATTGTACTATTTGTCCATCCGAAGTATTTTTTACACTAAAGTTAATCATCTTAAAATTATCTGTAGCAGACAAGTTACTCACTTTAGTCGCTAACTCTTTATAGTTGATTTTATCTCCTTCTTGAAGTTTTAATTTACCAAGAACATACGCTCTAGTATGATTTTTATTTCCATTAATTTCTATTTTATGAACAATAAATTTAGAGTCTTTATGAACCAAATTTATTGGTTTTCTTTTTACCAATTGAAGCTTAGCAATGCTATCAAACGTTTTAGAAAAATTTTTGGCAATTTTAGTTCCTTTTGCTAAAATTTCCTTTGATTTATCAAAAGAAACAACACTGTATTCAAAAATATCTGGATGAATATAAACATCTGTAATTGCAATTTTTTCTGGATTTTTTTTATACATCTGATAGCTAGAAATTTGATTTAAAACATCTAACGCAGATTTAATATTTTCTTTATGAAACAACTTTGATTGCACATCAACACCAATGATAATATCAACGCCTGTTTTTTTCATTTCATCAACAGGAAAATTATTAGCAATTCCACCATCAATCAATAATTTATTATTAATTTCTATTGGGTTTAACAATGTAGGAAACGAGCCACTTGCTCTTAATGCCAAAGGCAAAGAGCCACTGGTAAGTTTTACTTGATCTCCGGTTTCTACGTCTGTAGCAATGCAAAAAAACGGAATTGGTAATTTAGAAAAATCTGTAATAGAATCTACGGGTGACAATAACTGTGTTAAAAAACTCAATACATTTTGGCCTTTAGAGACTCCTTGTGGCAAGCCAATTTTACCTTTATTTATAGGTAAAACTAACGAATATTTTTCTCCATGTTCTTTTTCAAAAAAAGGTTTGGATTTTCGAGTATTCAAATCTCGTAATAAATTATAAAAATCGGTTTCAATAACAATTTTTTCTATTTGACTAGCGCTATAACCTGCAGCGTACAGACCACCAACAATAGCACCCATACTTGTACCGCCAATATAATCTATTTGAATTCCTGCTTTTTCTATTTCTTTTAAAACTCCAACATGTGCAAATCCTTTTGCGCCTCCACCACTTAAAACCAAACCAATTTTTGGTTGCTTTTTTTGTGAAAAAACAAGCATTGATGTCATTAGAAATATAAAAAATAACTTTTTCATTATGATTTATTATTGAAATATTCAACTATAATTTTAGCTCTTGAGCTTCCAACTTCCAATTCTAACTCTTCTAAAGTTGCACTTTTTACTCTTTTTGCCGACTTAAATTTACGTAATAATCTTGTAATTGTTTGCTTACCAATACTAGGTATTTGCTCTAATTCTGATTGAATTGCGCTTTTGCTTCTCTTATTTCTATGAAGTGTTATTCCAAATCGATGTGCTTCGTTTCTTAAAAACTGAATTATTTTTAAACTCTCCGATTTTTTATCTAAATACAACGGAACAGAATCTCCTGGGTAATAAATTTCTTCCAATCTTTTTGCAATACCAATAATGGCAATTTTCCCTCTTAATCCTAAAACATCTAAGCTTTTTAATGCAGATGATAACTGTCCTTTTCCTCCATCAATAATAATGAGTTGGGGCAACGATTCATTCTCTGCTAATAGCCGTTTATAGCGTCTAAAAACTACTTCTTCCATCGATGCAAAATCATCTGGACCAACCACGGTTTTAATATTGTAATGTCTGTATTCTTTTTTACTTGGTTTTCCATTTCTAAAAACTACACAAGCAGCAACAGGATGCGTTCCCTGTATATTAGAATTATCGAAACACTCAATATGTCTTGGTGCTGCTTTTAAGCGTAAATCTGTTTTCATTTGAGACATAATTCGGTTTGCATGCCGGTCTGGATCTACAATTTTTAGTTGCTTAAATCGATCTTGTCTAAAATAGCGCGCATTTCTTATCGACAGTTCTACAATTCTTTTTTTATCGCCAGTTTTTGGAATGGTTACTTTTATATCGTCACCAACATCAACAGCAAACGGAACGTAAATTTCTTTAGATTGCGAATGAAATCGTTGACGGATTTCTATAATTGACAATTCTAACAAAGTCTTGTCTGTTTCGTCAAGTTTTTTCTTAATTTCTGATGTATGAGATTGAATGATGGAGCCGTTTGCTATCTTAAAAAAGTTAACATACCCGAAGCTTTCATCAGAAATAACAGAAAACACATCTACATTATTTATAGTCGGATTTACAACGGTAGATTTTGCTTGGTAATTTGATAATTGTTCTAATTTTACTTTTATTTTCTGCGCTTCCTCAAACTCCATTTTAGCAGCGAAATCTTGCATCAACTCAGAAAATTTCTCTAAAGATTCTTTGAAGTTTCCTTTTATAATATTTCTGATAGCAGAAATATCTAACTGGTAATTTTCTTCTGACTGTAAATCTTCACAAGGCGCTTTGCAGTTTCCTAAGTGGTATTCTAAACAAACTTTATATTTTTTTGCAGCAATTTTTTCTTTGCTTAAATCGTACTTGCAAGTTCTTAATGTGTACAATTCTTTTATTAAATCTAATAGTGCTTTTACTGTTCTAACGGATGTGTATGGACCAAAATATTCTGATCCATCTTTAACAACATTTCGAGTTAAAAAAATTCTTGGAAAACGTTCTTTTTTGATACAAATCCACGGATAGGTTTTATCATCCTTTAGCATCACATTGTACTTTGGTTGATACTTTTTTATCAGGTTATTTTCTAATAACAATGCATCTGTTTCTGTATCTACAACAATGTGTTTAATGCTTGCAATTTTCTTTACTAAAACTCTGGTTTTACCATTTTCGTGGTTTTTGGTAAAGTAAGAAGCAACTCTTTTTTTTAAGTTTTTTGCTTTACCAACATAAATAATAACATCGTTTATATCAAAATATTGATATACACCTGGAGAGTTTGGTAACGACTTTATTTGAATTTCAATGGCATTAGACATACTACGAAAATACCATTTTTACTGCTGCTTTTTAAAACTATCTTTAAAATAATTACTACATTTATGGTTATTATTAACCCAAGACTTATTATCATGAAAAAAAAGAACACAATCACTTTAAAAACAGCAATGACATGGGCAAAAAATTGGAGAAATTTAGAGTCTACATACAATAAATATAACGAGTGTAGAGCTTTTAATATTCCTAAAATTGATTTACAAGAAGTCTTAGCTGAAGACGGAGTTAAGAGTGTTAGAGCGTATTTAGGTGTTAAAGAAACTGTGAATCCAAAAACAAAGGAAATCACTTACGAAGAAAAATTAATGATTGTTGGTGTTGATAAAAATAATAAAGATATGATTTCGACTGTAAATCCAAGTAAATTAGGTGATGGTGATGATGATATTTATGATATGACTCAACCTTGTCCAGATTATTGCGACCCAGATAGTCCTTTAAATGGATAATTTATTTTAATGAGTATACAAATTACAATAGTTTATATTGGCTATTTTTTATTGGCATTAAATACAGTCTTATTTTTAAGGAATTACCGATTAAGGTCAACACCTATAAAAATTTTTACACTATATCTAATTGGCAGTTTAATTCTTCAATTATATTCAAGTTATCTTAGTCATTATAGCATAAATAATCTTTTTTTATCCCATTATTTTTTTATTGGGAAGTTTGTTTTGTTAAGTTTCTTTTTTAGAGAAATTTTAAAGAAAAGAATTCTTAAAAAAATAATTTCAATCGTTATACTAATTGTATTAGTAGCGCTTAGCATCTATTATATTGTAGATCCTACAAGCTATGATAAATTTAATATTTTTGAAATTGTTTCAACATCAATCCCATTAATTATCTTTTGTTTTTTATTTTTTATTCAAAAAATTGAAGGTTCAGACAGTAGATTTATTTTTATTGTTTCTGGGATGTTTTTATATTTTTTGTGTAGTCTTTTACTCTTTACAGCTGGAAATATTAAAGGCTCGACAAAGATGTTAATTTGGAATACAAATGCAGTTTTATACATATTATATCAATTATTGATTTTTGTAGACTGGTATAAACATTTTAGAACAAAAGCTGCTTTAACCTAAAAGATTTAAAAAAATGGAGGAATTGTTTTCTCAAGAGAATCAAATAATTACCATTGTTCTTATTGGTGTATTATTACTTTTATTAATGGCGGTTGCGCTATTTTTCTTTTTCTTTATTTCACGTAAAAAAATTGTTGAAAAAGAACTTGAAAAAAAGTCTGCAGAAATCAAACACCAAAAAGAGTTAATTCATGCAACAATTCTTACTCAAGAAAATGAACGAAAACGTATCGCTCAAGATTTACACGACGATATTAGCTCTAAATTAAATGTAATTCATCTTAATTCTAATTTACTTTTAGATGGCGGTTTATCAGTAAAAGAATATTCAGAAGTTGTTAAAAGCAACATAAATATAACCAACAGAACTTTACAAAGTGCTCGTAAAATTGCACATGATTTATTACCGCCTATTCTTGATAAATTTGGGTTGCAATCTGCTATTGAAGAATTGGCAGACGATTATAATACAAGTAAAAAAGTAGTGGTTAGCTATCAATTAAAATACCAAAAAGATTATCTAAACAAAACCAAAGAATTACATCTTTTTAGAATCTTACAAGAACTGATTAACAACTCTATTAGACACGGTAAAGCAAAAAACATTAATTTAGTGCTTGAAACAAGTAATTCAAAATTATATTTAAACTACTCTGATGATGGTGTTGGTTTTGACACAAAAAAGTCTCAGCTTAAAAAAGGTTTAGGTCTAAAAAACATAGAAAGTAGAGTTGAATTATTAAATGGAATATTAAAAATTAGCAGTGAAAATAAAAGTGGCGCAACATTTATAATACATATTTAATCCCCTAAGATTATGAAAATAAAGATCGCCTTAGCAGATGATGAACAACTTTTTAGAGAAGGAATTTCATTTCTCTTGCAAAGAGAAAAGAATTTTGAGGTTCTTTTTGAAGCAAAAAATGGTCAAGAATTAATAGACGCTCTTGATGTTAAAAATATACCTGATGTTATTTTAATGGATCTAAAAATGCCTATTCTAAATGGTATAGAAACCACAAAAATCATCCATAAAAAGTATCCATCAATAAAAATTATTGCACTTACCAGTTACGATGGTAACTCTTTTATTACAAATATGATTGATGTTGGAGCATCGTCCTATTTATTAAAAAACACAAGTCCTAAAGTGGTAGTTCACACCATAAATCAAGTGTTTGAAAAAGGCTTTTATTATGATGAAAAAGTACTAAAAACAATACAAGGAACGATACATTCTTCAAGTGGTAAAAAGATAAAAAGCGATTTAGATAAAAAGCTACTTTCAAAGCGAGAGCGTCAAATTTTAGAATTAATCTGCGCACAATTTACTACTGCTGAAATTGCAAAAAAATTATTTATAAGTAAAAGAACTGTAGAAGGGCATCGAAATAATTTATTGCAAAAAACAGCCTCTAAAAATGTTGCTGGTTTGGTTATTTACGGAATTCAAAAAAGATTAATAGAACTGGCAATAGAATTATAGTACCGGCTTTTTCTCTTTTTCTTCAGGTGGAAAAGCTTGTTTATTAAAAATGAATAATAAGATTACACCAATTGTGATAAAAGAATCTGCACCATTAAAAATAGCGTTGAAAAAAGTGAACTTCTCACCTACGTAAATTGGAAAATATAACATATCAACTACTCTTCCATGAAATAATTCTCCGTACGGATTTTCTGCAAAAAGTGTTGCCGTTCCATGAGCAGGAGCATCAAATATTACTCCATAAAAAACAGAATCTATAATATTACCAAATGCACCAGAAAGCACTAAAGCAATTGCTAAAACAACAACAGTTGGCGCGTTTCTTTTAATGGTATTTCGCAACCAATAAATAATTCCAACTACAGCAACTACTCTAAATAACGTTAAAAACAATTTACCTGCTTTTCCGCCAAATTCAAATCCCCAGGCCATTCCGTTATTTTCGGTAAAATGAATTCTAAACCAATCGAAAACACGAACACTTTCTTGAATTTCAAAATTTGTTTTGATATAAATTTTACTTACTTGATCTATAAGTAATGCTAAAAAAACGGTAGTAATTGCGATGGCTTTTTTGGACATGGATACTCTATATATTAGACTTAAAAAAAGCTTCCAATATTTGGAAGCTTTTTTAGTTATTGTTTTCTTTTAGCTTCGATGCTAAGTGTAGCATGCGGGACTAACTTTAAGCGTTCTTTCTGAATTAACTTACCGGTTACTCTACAAACTCCGTATGTTTTATTTTCTATGCGTTGTAGTGCGTTGTTTAAATCTCTTATAAATTTTTCTTGACGAATTGCCAGCTGTACATTCGCTTCTTTAGACATGGTGTCTGAGCCTTCATCAAAAGATTTAAATGACGGAGACGTATCATTTGTCCCGTTGTCTGCATTGTTTTTGTACGAGCTTTCTAATAAAGCTAAATCTTCTTTTGCTCTTGCAATTTTCTTTTCAATAATTTCCCTAAACTCTTGTAAGTCATCATCTGAATATCTAACGATGTTATTTGACATAACTCTTACATTTTATTAATTAATATTCTACTTTTGATGTTGTCGAATTCAACTTCTAGTCCATCGTTTAATGAATCCACAAAAACCATCTCTTGGGTTAATGTTTCACTCATAATATACGCTTTATTTTCTAGTACTGATTCTTGTAAATTTTGATAATTTAACACGGTAAGTTGTATCTTATCTGTAACTTCAAAACCTGAATCTTTACGTAAATTCTGAATTCTATTGACCAATTCTCTGGCAATTCCTTCTTTGCGTAAATCCTCAGAAATAGTTACATCTAAAGCAACGGTTAATCCGTGTGCATTTGCAACTAACCAACCTTCAATATCTTTAGATGAAATTTCTACATCTGAGATTTCCAAATGTATCAATTTTTCGTCAATTTTGATAGAAAGTTCACCATCTTTTTCGATGTTGATAATATCTTCTTGACTAAAGTTTTGAATTGCGTTAGAAATCGATTTCATATCGCGTCCAAATTTCGGCCCTAATGTTTTAAAGTTTGGCTTAATTTGCTTCACCAAAATACCTGAAGCATCGTCTAACAACTCAATTTCTTTTACGTTTACTTCGTGTTTTATCAAATCAGAAACGGCTAAAATCTCTTCTTTCTGTTGTGCATCCAAAACCGGAATCATAATTTTTTGTAGTGGTTGACGCACTTTTATTTTTTCTTTTGCTCTTAATGATAATACTAAAGACGAAATTGTTTGCGCATTTTCCATTTTTCGTTCTAGAGAAGCATCAATAAATGATGCGTCATATGTTGGAAATTCTGCTAAATGTACCGATTCGAAATGCTCTTTTTGAGTTGTATGTGTTAAATCTGTGTACAATCTATCCATAAAAAATGGCGCAACTGGAGCACTTAATTTTGCGACAGTTAACATACACGTGTATAATGTTTGATATGCGGAAATTTTATCTTGTTCATAGTCGCCTTTCCAAAAACGTCTTCTACACAATCTTACGTACCAATTACTTAAATACTCTTGCACAAAATCAGAAATTGCTCTGGTTGCTTTTGTTGGTTCGTACTCTGCATAAAATGCATCTACTCTTTTTGTAAGTGAATGTAATTCTGATAAAATCCAACGATCAATTTCTGGTCGTTCATTTAACGGAACATCTGCTTCTGCATAGGTGAAATTATCAATATTTGCATACAACGTAAAAAACGAATACGTGTTGTATAACGTTCCGAAGAATTTACGACGCACCTCAGCAATTCCTTCTAAATCAAATTTTAAATTATCCCACGGATTTGCATTGCTAATCATATACCAACGCGTTGCGTCTGCTCCGTAAGTTTTCAACGTTTCAAATGGATCTGTTGCATTTCCTAAACGTTTCGACATTTTTTGTCCGTTTTTATCCAAAACCAAACCGTTTGAAACTACATTTTTATAAGCAACAGAATCAAAAACCATCGTTCCGATTGCATGTAATGTGTAAAACCAACCTCTTGTTTGATCTACTCCTTCTGCAATAAAATCTGCTGGATAAAACTCTTTATTGTCAATTAATTCTTTGTTTTCAAACGGATAATGCCATTGTGCATACGGCATAGATCCTGAATCGAACCAAACATCAATTAAATCACTTTCACGTTTCATTGGTTTTCCTGATGCAGAAACTAAGGTGATTTTATCAACTACATTTTTATGTAAATCGATTTTATCATAGTTTTCTTCAGACATATTTCCAACTTCAAACTCAGCAAAAATATCCTCAGACATCATACCTGCTTGAACAGATTTTGCCATCTCCGATTTTAATTCTTCAACAGAGCCAATGATAATTTCTTCTTTACCATCTTCTGTTCTCCAAATTGGCAACGGAATTCCCCAAAAACGAGAACGAGATAAATTCCAATCATTCGCATTCTTTAACCAATTTCCAAAACGACCTGTTCCTGTTGATTCTGGTTTCCAATTGATCGTTTCGTTCAATTCGTGCATTCTGTCTTTTACGTCAGTTACTTTAATGAACCAAGAATCTAACGGATAATATAAAATTGGCTTGTCGGTTCTCCAACAATTTGGATAACTATGCACATATTTTTCAACCTTAAAGGCTTTGTTTTCTTCTTTTAATTTAATGGCAAGCTCAACATCTATTGATCTTTCTGGCGCTTCGCCATCATTGTAATATTCATTTTTTACATATTTACCAGCAAACTCACCCAATTCTGGTCTAAATTTTCCTTGCAAATCTACTAACGGAACTGGATTTCCATTATCGTCTAAAACTAATAAAGGCGGAATTTCTGGTGTTGCTTGTTTAGCAACCATGGCATCATCTGCTCCAAAAGTTGGTGCTGTATGTACAATTCCTGTTCCGTCTTCTGTGGTAACAAAATCTCCAGAAATTACTCTAAAAGCGTTTTCTGGATTTTCGTATGGCAACGCATATTTTAATAGTTGCTCGTATTTAATTCCGACTAAATCTTTTCCTTTGAATTCGTTTAAAACTAAATATGGAATTTTCTTATCACCTTCTTTATAATTGTTTAACTCTTCAACACTTTCAGCAGCTTTAAATTTTCCGCTAAATTGTTTTCCTACTAAATTTTTTGCCAACACCACTTTTGTAGGCTCAAATGTATATTGATTAAAAGTATCAACTAACACATAATCAATCTTTGATCCAACTGTTAAAGCTGTATTACTCGGCAAGGTCCAAGGAGTTGTTGTCCAAGCTAAAAAGTGTACATCGCCATCAACTTGTAAAAATGCTGGCAATGTGTTTTTTATCGTTTTAAATTGCGCTACAACTGTTGTATCTGTAACATCTTGATAGGTTCCGGGTTGATTTAATTCGTGAGAACTTAATCCTGTTCCTGCTTTTGGAGAATACGGCTGAATTGTATAGCCTTTGTACATCAATTTTTTGCTGTAAATTTGCTTTAACAACCACCAAACAGATTCCATGTATTTTGATTTATAGGTTATATATGGATCTTCCATATCTACCCAATAACCAACCTTTTTGGTCATGTCATTCCAAATATCCGTATAACGCATTACTGCTTTTTTACACGCTTCGTTGTATTCTTCAACAGTAATTTTGGTTCCAATATCTTCTTTGGTAATTCCCAATTCTTTTTCTACGCCTAATTCTACTGGTAAACCGTGCGTATCCCAACCAGCTTTACGTTTAACTTGAAAACCTTTCATGGTTTTATAACGCGGAAAAATATCTTTAATAGCTCTTGCTAAAACGTGGTGTACACCAGGCAAACCGTTTGCAGAAGGTGGCCCTTCAAAAAACACAAATGGTTCATTTCCTTCACGTGAAGTGATACTCTTTTCGAAAATGTTATTTTCTTCCCAAGATTGTAAGATTTCGTCTGCAACTTTTGGTAAGTCAAGTCCTTTATATTCAGCAAATTTTGCGCTCATTATTTTGTGCTCTTTATTGGAAGTGCGAAATTAAGGATTTTCCTCTAATTTTTAATAGTTGAAAAGACTAAAAGTTACTTGTTATACGTTTGATTGTCTGAAAGTTTGAAAAATTGTATTGCTTCAAAGGCTCAAAGTGGTAAAGTTGCAAAATGATTGAGACAATAATAAATGCATCCTAACTGTAATCTGCTACTGAATACTGTTACTGATAATTGAAAATGGCTCCTTATTAAATCCCGCGTTCTTTTTTAATCTTCTCATAGGCATTCTGAATCTGTAAAAACTTTTCTTCTGCACCTTTGATGTGTTCTGGCCCTAAATCTTGTAATTTATCTGGGTGATATTTCTTTGCCATTTTTCTATAGGCTTTTTTAAGCTCATCATCAGAAGATTTTTTTGTGATTTCTAATATTTTATATGCACTATCAGATTCATCATAAAACATGGCTTTGATAGACTCATAATCGTACTGATTGATGTTTAAATAGCCTGCAATTTTTTTGATTTCCTCTACTTCAGAACCTGTTACAAATTGATCTGCTTTTGCAATTCCGAATAAAAAATGAATCAATTGCAATCTTGAAGCATGCGGCATATGTTGGCGAATTTGCACACAAACTTGATGCGCAGATACTTCGTTCTTTATAATTCCACTAAATAACTTAAACGCACGGTTTGCACGTTCTTTTCCATACATTCCAACAAACTGTGAACGCACAAAATCCAATTCACGTTGATCTACTTTTCCGTCTGCTTTAATAACTACAGATGCTAAAATCAGTAAACTAATTTCAAAATCTCCAGATTGTGTGTTTCCAGAAGTTCTCCCTGATTGACTTTCTTGAAATTCTTTTAAAATATCTTCTTTAGAAAAGCCATCAACAAAACTTCCTACTGCAAATCCAATTATGCTTCCAATCGGTCCGCCCAACGTAAACCCCAATCCTGCACCTAACCATTTGGTAAAATTTCCCATTCAATTATCGTTTTAAAATGCCTCAAAGATACATATAATTGCTTTCTATAAAAGTTAACAGTTTGTTAGTTTCTGTTTGTTTTGTTTCCTAATTTTTATCTGTATCTTTGTACCTTAAAATTTATAGATTATGTACCCAGAAGAATTAGTAAAACCAATGCGCGACGAATTAGTAAACGCTGGTTTTAAAGCTTTATATACGGCTGAAGATGTTGATACTGCTTTGGCAAAAGAAGGAACCACTTTAGTAATGGTAAACTCAGTTTGTGGTTGTGCTGCCGGAACAGCAAGACCTGGAGCTATTGCTTCTTTAGGAGCCGATAAAGTTCCTACAAACTTAACTACTGTTTTTGCAGGTGTAGAAAAAGAATCTACGCAAAAAGCAAGAGAATATATGATTCCTTTTCCTCCGTCTTCTCCAGCAATTGCATTGTTTAAAGATGGTAATTTAGTGCATATGTTAGAGCGTCATCACATTGAAGGAAGATCTGCTCAAATGATAGCACAAAATTTAGCACAAGCATACGACGAGTTTTGTTAATCTGATTTCGATTGATAAACTTTTAGACAAAAAAGATTATTAGATAAAAACCACGTTGATGAACGTGGTTTTTTTATTTTTATACGATGAACAAATCTCAAATTATAGAAAACACCATTGCTTTTGTAAAAGAAACATTGAAAGGCGCTGAAGGCGGGCACGATTGGTTTCATATAGAACGTGTTTATAAAAATGCTTTGTTGATTTCAAAAGAGGAAAATGTTGATGAATTTATTGTTTCTCTAGGTGCCTTATTACATGATATTGCCGATGCAAAATTTTACGATGGCGATGAAACTGTAGGCCCAAAAATAGCAAGAGAATTCTTAGAAAAACAAAAGGTAGAAGAATCAGTGATTCTTCATATAGAAAATATTATCAATTATATTTCTTACAAATCTAGTTTAGAAAAAGGAGAAAAATTTATTTCTCCAGAATTGGATGTTGTTCAAGATGCTGATCGATTAGATGCTATCGGAGCAGTCGGAATTGCACGTTGTTTTAATTATGGCGGATTTAAAAACAGAGTTTTATACAATCCAGAAATAAAGCCAAATTTAACAATGACAAAAGAGGAATATAAGAATTCTGATTCGCCAACAATCAATCATTTTTATGAAAAATTGTTGCTATTAAAAGATAAAATGAATACTGCTACAGGACGACGAATCGCCGCTGATAGGCATTTATATATGGAGCAGTTTTTAGAGCAATTTTATGCCGAATGGAATGGAGAAAAATAAGTTATTCTTTGTCACTCCTGCCAAAGCAGGAATGACAACAGTTCAATTTTTTAAGATTCTATTTCCCAGGAAAATCTGCTCTTCTTTTTTCTAAAAATGCCGTTGTTCCTTCTTTAAAATCTTCGGTTCCAAAACAATTTCCGAATTCAGTAATTTCTGTTTCAAATCCGTTTACACCATCTTTATAATTATCATTTATTGCTTTGATTGCTGAGCTAATAGCAACCGTAGAATTTCTTGAAATTTTATTAGCTAACTTCATTGCTAAAGGCAACAATTCTTCTTGCGTTGTAACATGATTTACCAATCCGAAGTTATTAGCTTCTTCAGCAGAAATCATTCCAGCTGTCATCACCATTTCCATAGCTCTTCCTTTACCAACTAATTGCGCCAACCTCTGTGTGCCTCCATAACCAGGAATCACCCCTAAAGAAACTTCTGGCAATCCCATTTTTGCGTTGTCTGAAGCAATTCTAAAATGACTTGCCATTGCCAATTCTAATCCGCCACCAAGTGCAAAACCGTTAACTGCGGCAATAACCGGAGTTGATAAATTTTCTACAAAATCAAACAAAATTTCTTGTCCGTTTCTAGCTAAATTTTCGCCTTCTTCAATAGAAAAATGAGCAAACTCAGAAATATCTGCTCCAGCCACAAAAGCTTTTTCTCCGCTACCAGTAACTACAATTGTTTTTACAGCATTGTTGGCGTCCAACTCGCTAAAAGCATCGTGTAATTCTTTTATCGTTTCGATGTTTAATGCATTTAATTTTTTTGGTCGATTGATTGTAATAATTGCACAACCGTTTTCAATAGTAATTCGTAAATTTTCGTACTGCATAATTTTAATTTTTTGGAAGCCTTACGGTAAATGTTGTTCCTTTTCCTTTAGAAGAAACAAAATTAATGGTTCCGTTATTTGCTTCAATAATCTTTTTTATAATTGCCAAACCTAATCCCATTCCGCTAGATTTAGTCGTAAATTTTGGTTCAAATATGAGTTCTTTTACAGCGTCATCTATTCCTTTCCCATTATCTGTAACAGCAATTTTTATGGTGTTACTATCCGATGAAACATAAACCGTTATTTTTGGGGTTTCTATTTGCTCTACAGCTTGAGTAGCATTTGTAATTAAATTTGTGATGACTCTAATTAACTGCGATTTATCAAGATTTGCAATTAATCTATCTTCTGTAAAAGAATAAGAAATATACTCTTCATTAAAAATATCTAACGCCAATTTTACAACTTCAATAACATTGATTTCTTCTTTATTTTGTTTTGGCATTTTTGCAAAATCAGAAAATGCTGATGCAATAGAACTCATAACATCTATTTGCTGAATTAACGTCTGGCTAAATTCAGTTAGTTTTTCTTTGATTTTAGGATCTGCTGGATCAAATTTTCGCTCAAAACTTTGTACCGATAGTCGCATTGGAGTTAACGGGTTTTTAATTTCGTGTGCTACCTGTTTTGCCATTTCTCGCCAAGCCTGTTCACGTTCACTTTGTGCTAGTTTTGATGCACTTTCTTGCAACTCGTCAATCATTCTATTGTAAGCATTAACCAACGTGCTAATTTCTGTTCCTGCAGAACTAAATTCTATCTTTTCGTTTCGTTTATTTAATTTGGTTTTATGAATCTTATCAGAAATTGTTTTGATCGATCTTGTAATATAACTCGATAAAAAATACGCCAACGCAATGGCTATTATAAACATAAATAGATACACATATGCCAATCGCATCATAAACTCTCTCAGTTCTTTTTCTTCTTCATGATTATCTTGAGAAAACTTTAATTCTAGGACACCAATTCGTTTAAATTTTAAATCGGTAATATAAGTATAAGACGTCTCGTTACTAATACTATTAACAACCACATTGCTAAAAACTCTGTGAGATGGAAAGGTTTCTAAATCTTCTAAAACCTGTGCAGACAATACTTGTTTTTCTTTTGCAACGTCGAAAGAATTGATGGTGTTTGATGTAATTAATAAGTTTCCTTCTAAATCAAAAATAGAAATGTTTAATTTGTGCGTGGTAGAAATTTCATAGATTCTATGTTGAAAAATTTTAGTTAAATTTTCTGTAGTTAACGGCTCTCTAGTTTCTCTTTTAAGTTCAAAATCGATACTCGATAAAACAGACTGCTCTTTTCTACCAAAACGAGAAATATTATAATCTATGGTTTGTTCGTTGTATTGATAAATAGTAACCCCAGCAATTAAAATTGATGCCAATAACACCAATAAAATCATCGCTAAGAAAATACGAATTCGTAAGGATATGTTTTTAAAAATAGACACTATTTTAGAGTTTGAATACGTTTAGTTTTCATTGTTAAAAAATCATCAAAAGAACCATCGTTATCCCAATCAAATTTACTTTTTCCTATAAATCCTTCTGCTGTTTTTTTAATGTGATAAGAAACCTTTACATCTCTACCGCCGTAAAAATACTCAATATATAAAGAATCATTTTTTACTTTCCATTTTCCTGTTGATTCTTCTTTTTTTTCTCCTTCTGGATTGATAAACCAAGCAGAAAAAGTGCCATCTTTATTATATTTAGATTGTGCTCTTCTCGGTGGATTGTTTTTAAAATCATCTTCGAAAACAAATGTAGAATCTGATTTCTGGAAAGTACTCATCTCAATTTTTAAATAAGAAGTTTCCCAAGAATCTACCATATATTCTTTGATTGATTTTTCATGAGAACAACTTGCAAAAAGCATTCCGAAAACGCCAATAAATAAAAGCAATTTCATTTTCATTTTAGATAATTTTTAAGTGTACAAGATACTCAAATAAAAAAGCCATTACAAATAGCGTAATGACTTTCATTTTTTTCTCCACAAACAAACTAAATGCCAAAAAGAACACTACGTGTTTTAGCCAACGATATTGATGATTTTTCCTGGAACAATAATCACCTTCTTAGGCTCTCTCCCTGAAAGTTGCGCGATAGTTTTTTCGTGTGCCATTACAATTTTTTCGATTTCATCTTTCGATAAATCTAAAGAAAGTTCTAACGTAAAACGCATTTTTCCGTTAAACGAAACCGGATATGTTTTTGTACTCTCTACCAAATGTTTTGCATCAAAAACAGGAAATTCTGCCGTAGCAATAGATTTTTTATTTCCTAATAAACTCCACAATTCTTCTGCAATATGTGGCGCGTAGGGCGAAACTAAAATTGCCAAGGGTTCTAAGATTGCACGTTTGTTACATTTTAATGCAGTGAACTCGTTTACTGCAATCATAAAGGTAGAAACCGACGTATTAAAAGAGAAATTCTCAATATCTTCTTCTACTTTTTTAATGGTTTTATGTAAAACTTTTAATTCGTCTTTTGTTGGTGCTGCGTCAGAAACTTCAAAGGTTTCTCCGTTAAAATACAACTTCCATAATTTCTTTAAGAAGGATGAAACTCCAGAAATACCAGAAGTTTTCCAAGGTTTTGCTTGTTCTAACGGACCTAAAAACATTTCGAACAGCCTAAGGCTGTCCGCGCCATAATCATCGCAAATAGCATCTGGATTTACAACATTGTATTTCGATTTTGACATTTTTTCGACTTCTCTAAAAGAATGAAAACTTCCATCGTCCTCGCTAAAAAACTTAGAGTTTTTAAACTCTTCTCTCCAGTTTTTTAATTTACTTAAATCAATTTCTGTTTCTCCTTTTAAACAACTTACATCAACATGAATTTTTGTGAATTTATAATTAATATTAAATTTATCAAAATCTAATTTTAATTCTTCTACATCAATTGGATGACTCTTTTGATTTTTTGATAAAAGTTCAACTAAATATTCATTTATTTTCTGCTTATTGTTTGATATATCTTTTGAAAAGTAGGTTCCTTCATTACCTAAAAAAGTAGTTTCGCCCTCTGTATCATTAAATTTATATGAATATCCATCTAAACGATTTACAAAAGCACTCGTTCCCAAAATCATTCCTTGGTTGATCAGTTTTTTTGCAAACTCATCCACAGGAACAATTCCTTTATCAAACAAGAATTTTTGCCAAAAACGCGCGTACAATAAATGTCCGGTTGCGTGTTCAGAACCACCAATATATAAATCAACTTCTTTCCAATACTTCAACGCTTCTTTGCTTGCAAATTCCTCAGAATTTTGCGAATCCATATACCGGTTAAAATACCAAGAACTTCCTGCCCAACCTGGCATGGTGTTTAATTCTAACGGATACACCGTTTTATTTTTTAACTTATCGTTGGGTACAACTTTCTTAGCACGAGAATCCCAAGCCCATTCAGTTGCGTTTCCTAAAGGTGGTTTTCCGTCTTCAGTTGGCAAATACTTTTCTACTTCTGGCAATACAATTGGCAAGTGCTTCTCGTCAATCATTTGCGGCATTCCGTCTTTATAATAAACAGGAAAAGGTTCTCCCCAATACCGTTGTCTGCTAAACACAGCATCACGCAATCGATAGTTTATTTTTCCTTCGCCAAATCCACGTTTTTCTAGTTCGTAAATGGCTAATTTCATCGCTTTTTTGTAAGACAACCCATTTAAGAAATCAGAATTTGCAATTTTAGTTCCGTCTTTATCTGCATGTGCCGCTTCAGAAATATCTACATTTTCAAAAATATTCGGAATGGCAATATCAAAATGTTTTGCGAAATCATAATCACGTTGATCTCCACAAGGAACTGCCATCACTGCTCCTGTTCCGTAATTTGCTAAGACGTAATCTCCAATCCAAATCGGAATTTGTTTTCCCGTAAACGGATGAATTGCATACGCGCCAGTAAAAGCACCAGAAATGGTTTTTACATCTGCCATTCTATCGCGTTCAGAACGCTTTGCCGTTGCTTTTATATAGGCTTCAACTTCTGCTTTTTGAGCGTCTGTGGTAATTTTAGAAACCAATTCATGTTCTGGAGCAAGAGTCATAAATGATACTCCGAAAATAGTATCTGGACGTGTTGTAAAAATCGATATTTTGTAAGGTTTTTCGTCTCTCGACTCCGCTCGAGATAACTCGCTTGAAGTAACAGCAGTTTTTTCGATTGGTTTTAAAAATTGAATTGCATTGTTAATTTTAGAAACAACACTTAACACGTTTTCTACAACTTCTTCATTTGTAAAACGGATGACATTAAATCCTTCGTTTGCAAATAAAATGTCTCTTTCTGCTTCATCTTCTTTACCAGAAAATTCCACAATTATATTTTTTGCCAAGCACACATAATCTACTAAAAATGTACCAATGGTATATTTTTTTCTAAATTTTGCTGCGCCTTTTTTATTTTTTAATTCATCCCAAAGCAATGTTTCTGCTTTTGTTAAATTCAAACGCAATTCCTTTAAGGCTTCTATTTCTTTGTACGATAATTTTACTTCAGAATTTGTTTTTTTAGAATCGTTTAGGACATCGAAAGTAACCATGGCTCCAACCGATTTTCCAATCCAATTGGTTTGAGAATCTTTTAAAGGTTGCGGCCAATCTATAGTTTCTAATCCGTCTAACAAACGTTGTGCGTATGCAGAAATTCGCATCGACCATTGTGTCATTTTTTTACGAACAACAGGATGACCTCCACGTTCTGAAACTCCGTTTACAATTTCGTCATTTGCCAACACGGTTCCCAAAGCTGGACACCAGTTTACTTCTGTATCTGACAAATAGGTTAATCTGTATTGCAATAAAACTGCTTCTTGTTCTGCTTTTGTAAATGCTTTCCATTCATCCGCAGAAAAAGTTTTTATATCTTCATCACAAACAGCATTTACTGTTTTATTTCCGTCTTTTTTAAAGATTTTAACCAAGGTAGAAACATCTTCTGCTTTGTCAGTATCTTTGTTGTACCAAGAGTTGAACAGTTGGATAAAAATCCACTGAGTCCATTTGTAATATGCGGGGTCTGAAGTTCTAACCTCACGAGACCAATCAAACGAAAAACCGATTCTATCTAATTGTCTTCTGTATGTTTTTATGTTTTCTTCTGTAGTTTTTGCTGGATGTTGCCCTGTCTGAATTGCATATTGTTCTGCTGGCAAGCCAAAAGAATCATATCCTTGCGGATGCAACACATTAAAACCTTTATGACGTTTGTAACGCGCATAAATATCACTTGCAATATACCCTAACGGATGCCCAACATGCAAACCTGCTCCAGACGGATACGGAAACATATCTAACACATAATATTTTGGTTTCTCTGATTCATTACTGGCTTTAAAAGTTTGGTTTTTATCCCAAATCTCTTGCCATTTCTTTTCTATCTCAATATGATTGTATTGCATGTGATTTTCTGCTTTTTAGAAGCGCCAAAGTTACAGTTTATTACTAAAAGATTAAAGTAAAATACTTGTGAAATAAAATCGGTAAAAATGTTCGTTATTTGTAGTGCAAATTTTTACCATTTTGAAAAACAATATTGCAAAAGCCCATCTGGCTTTATTAGGTGCTAATCTTATTTACGGAGCAAATTATATCATTGCAAAAGGCATTATGCCCAATAAAATTGGTCCATCTGCCTTTATTTTTTTACGAATTGTTGGTGCCGGAATTTTATTCTGGATTATCAAATCTTTTATCAAAGAGAAAATAAATAAGAAAGATTTTCCGCTTTTAATTTTATGTGGATTGTTAGGTGTTGCTACCAATCAATTGTTGTTTTTTCATGGATTAAATTTAACTTCGCCCATTGATGCTTCTATTATTATTACGGCAATTCCGATTGTTGTATTGGTTTTTAGCGCAATTCTCTTAAAAGAAAAAATTACACCCAATAAAATTATCGGAATTACAATTGGCGGAATTGGTGCCGTTTTATTAGTTTGGTATGGAAACAAAGCCGAAGGAACAAGTTCTTTTTTAGGAAATCTCTTGATTTTTTTAAATGCTTGTTCTTATGGGTTGTATTTAGTATTGGTAAAACCATTGATGAAAAAATACAATTCTCTTACGGTAATTAGCTGGATCTTTTTATTTGGGTTTTTATGTATGTTACCATTCGGAGTTCCTGATATTTTACAAACAGACTTTACGGCATTTACAGCAGAAACCTACGCAACTATTGCTTTTGTTGTTATCGGAACAACATTTTTAGCCTATCTTTTTAATATTTACGCATTAAATTATGTGTCGCCTTCTGTAAACGGAAGTTATGTGTACTTACAACCCGCAATTAGTTTTATAATGGTAAGTGTGTATGCGTATGCTTTTGGTCAAACCGAATATGCACAAGATATAAATCCTGTAAAAATTACAAGTTGTTTTTTAGTGATTTTTGGCGTGTATTTAGTTAGTAAAAAATCGAAATATAAAGCATAAAAAAAATCCGAAACAATGTTTTCGGATTTATAAATTTATGTAAAATAACTTATTTTACTGGAACAGTTACTACTGTATCTCCCCATCCAATATACATATTTTCTTTTGAAAAAGTAATCGCTAATGCCTCTACAGTACTAGAACCTTTTGTTACTTTTCCTGCTACTCTCACTACATCTTGGCTTTCTTTATAAGAAAAATGACCCCAAACATTTACGTCTTTGTTTAAGATAATTGTCCATTCTGTTTCACCAGGAATAGCAAACATTGAGTAGGTTCCTGCACTAACAGATTTTCCGCCAAAAGTTACATCTTTATAAAATATAATTTCTGTTGCTTCATTTGCCCCTAATCTCCAAACTTTTCCTTGTGGAGCTAATTTTGAAAGACTTCTTCCTTTTAATTGTGGTCTACCGTATATTACTTTCACTATAGGTGGTGCATTTCTGCTTTCTCTTTTTATTGCAATATCCGCTGGACTTTTATCTAATCCAGGAAATTTTTGAGCAGTTGTTTCATTTGAGAATAATACTGCTATTGCAAATAATGCAATTACTAAAACATTTTTTTTCATCTTTATCTTATTTAATAGTTACTTTAACAACTGTATATCCCCAGCCCATGTATAAATTCATGTCATCATCAAATGTCATAGAAAAAGCTTCTATAGGCGCCATGCTTGGCATTACTTTTCCTTTAACCCTAACAACATCTTCTGCTTCTTTATAAAAATAAGCTCCCCAAACATTTTTGGCTGAACTTAAGACAATGGTCCATTCTTTTTCACTTGGAATTGTAAATAAAGAATAGGTTCCTGCACTCACAGATTTTCCTCCAAATTTTACATCTTTATAAAAAGTAATTTCAGTTGCTTGATTTGCACCTGTTCTCCACATTTTCCCTTCAGGAACTAATTTTGTGATACTTCTACCATTTAGTTGAGGTCGGCTATATACAACCTTTACTATTTTATTTGAGTTTTTATAGTCTGATGGAAATGCAGCTGCATCCATTGGGCTTTTATCCAATGGTTCAAATTTTTGTGCAGTAGATTCGTTTGAAAACAATACTGCAATTGTAAATAATGCAATTACTAAAACATTTTTCTTCATGATATTATATTTTGATTAGCTTGTATCTATGTCTCCAAAAATACATTTTCTTACATTAACAATCAATTACTTTTTTGTTAAGCATAAAATGTTGGAGTAAGCAATTAGCATTTTCCACAACCAGAACC
The DNA here is from genome assembly GCF_046224025.1 of Polaribacter gochangensis. Taxonomy (NCBI): domain Bacteria; kingdom Pseudomonadati; phylum Bacteroidota; class Flavobacteriia; order Flavobacteriales; family Flavobacteriaceae; genus Polaribacter; species Polaribacter gochangensis. The sequence continues at coordinate 540,084 of NZ_JBJXRF010000001.1, forward strand.
ACAAGAAGCATCTTCTTTTTTAGACTTAAAAATAAATTTTTTTGCTAAAAAATAAACGGCTGCGGCAAGAATTATATATACGATGATTTGTTGCATTAACTAAAAATTGAAAAGGTTATAAATGATGCTACATAAGCTAATATTCCCATACCAATTAGCTGTGCCATTGGCCATTTCCAAGATTTTGTTTCTCTTTTTACAACAGCCAAAGTTCCCATACATTGCATGGCAAATGCATAAAAAATTAATAACGACATACCAACTGCAAGATTAAACCTTTTTTCTCCAGTTTCTGGGTTGATCTCTGCTCGCATCCGTTGTTTTATAGTGCTCGTATTTTCGTCGTCGCTTTCTACACTATAAATGGTTGCTAAAGTTCCAACAAAAACTTCTCTTGCTGCAAAAGAACTTATCAATGCAATTCCTATTTTCCAATCGTACCCTAAAGGTTTAATTGCTGGTTCTATGGCTTTACCCATAATTCCGATATACGAATTTTTTAATTTCTCTGAAGAAATTTTATGCTGAATTTCTGCTGGTGATAAATTACTGCTTTCAACATTATTGGTGATATTTTTTTCTACATTGTTAAAAGAATCTGGTCCGTTTGATGCCAAAAACCACAGTACAATAGAAATTGCTAAAATTATTTTTCCAGCTCCAAAAACAAATGCTTTTGTTTTTTCTATCACATCAAATACCACATTTTTTATGGATGGCAGTTTATAATTTGGCATTTCTGCAACAAAAAACGAAGTGCTTTTTACTTTTAATAATTTGTGTAACATAAAGGCAGAAACAATGGCTATTCCAAATCCTAAAACATACAAACACAACAAAGTAAAACCTTGCAAACTAAAAAAACCAAAGAGTTTTTTATCAGGAATTACCAACGAAATTAAAATTGCATACACGGGTAATCTTGCAGAACAGGTTGTAAATGGTGTAACTAAAATTGTTATTAAGCGTTCTTTCCAACCAGAAATTGTTCTTGTTGCCATAACAGCCGGAATTGCACATGCGGTTCCAGAAATTAACGGAATTACACTTTTTCCGCTCATTCCGTAACGACGCATAATTTTATCCATCAGAAAAACCACACGACTCATATAACCGGTTTCTTCTAAAATGGCAACAAATAAAAATAAAATGGCAATTTGCGGAATAAAAATTACGACTCCGCCAATTCCAGGAATGATTCCGTCTGTAATTAAATCTCTTAAAACTCCGGCACTCATTTGTTTGGAAACAAACTCACTTAAATTTGCAAACTGAGCATCGATAAAGTCCATTGGAACAGTAGACCAATCAAAAATTGATTGAAAAATCAACAATAAAATTCCGAAGAAAATTACATAGCCAAATATTTTATGCGTAAAAACCTTGTCTAACCTTCCTCTTAAATCTTTTGCTTTTGTACGATCTAAGATATAAGTTCTTTTTAAGATTTCATTGATTTGTTTATATCGATGAATGGTTTCTTTGTGCTGATATCTTTTTACTCTAGAAACATCTTGTGTAAATTCTAAAAGCTTGTTTTTTTCTTCTTCTGTAATGGAAGCAGGGAAATTATTTTGAGTAATCATTAACCATAATTCGTACAAAGTATGGTTTGGACTTACGGCTTTTAATTGTTTAAAGTAGTCTCCATCAATTTTATGATTGATTGAACATAAAGGATGTGTTGTAGAAACTTCTGCACAACTCTCTATGGCTTTTTTTACATTATCTATACCGATATTTTTTCTTGCACTAATAAGTACAACTTCTGTTTGAAGCTCTTTTTGTAAGGTTTCAACATCTAATGAAATCCCTTTTCTATCCATTTGATCTGACATGTTAATTGCCAAAATAATTGGAATTTCTAAATCTTTTACTTGAGAGAATAAAAAAAGATTACGTTTTAAATTTTCGATATCTGCAACCACAACAATAATATCAGGAAAATCTTTATCTGTTGTGTTTAGTAATGATGTAAGTACAATACTTTCGTCTACAGACGTTGGATTAATACTGTAAGTTCCTGGTAAATCTGTAATTATTGCAGTTTTGTTGTTAGATAATTTACAAGTTCCTAACTTTTTATCTACTGTTACTCCAGGGTAATTTCCTACTTTTTGTGTTAATCCAGTAAGTTGATTAAACAGCGATGTTTTTCCTGTATTTGGATTACCAATTAAAGCTACTTTTATGGGTTTAATAGTCTCCATATATTTAGCTTTTAATGATTTTTATCTGTGCAGCCATTTCTTTTCTGATGGCTAAATGACTTCCGTTTACACAGATATATAACGGATCTTTTAAGGGTGCAACTTGTAATAACTCTACCTCAACTCCAGGTAAACATCCCATTTCCAATAATTTAAGCGGAATGACATCTAACGATTCTTCAGAAATAATTCCGGTTTCTCCCTTAACTAAAGTTGCTATTGTGTTCAAGAATCCTTGTTTTTAAGAGGACAAAGATAGGAATTTAGAATGATTCTAAACAATAAAAAGGCTTTATTCTTTGCGTTTGTATTCCTCTTTTAACATAGCGATGTCTGCAATCACTTTTTGCATGTCTTCTTTCTCTGTTCCGTCATAATATCCACGGATTCTTCTTTCTTTATCAACCAAGACAAACTGCTCTGTATGAATAAAATCATTTTCATCTCCATTACCTTCATCCAACACTGCGAAATAACTTTTTCGAGCTAGTTCGTAAATGTGTTTTTTAGCACCTGTTGTTACATTCCATTTTCCGTCGATAACCCCTTTATTTTCTGCATAAGATTTTAAAACAGGAACGCTATCCATCACCGGAGTTACAGAGTGAGACAAGAACATAATATCGGCATCGTCTTTATAGTATTCTTGTAATTCGCTCATATTATACGCCATTGCAATACAGATTGTTTTACATCGCGTAAAAAAGAAATCGGCAATATAAATTTTGTCTTTATACGTAGCGTTGGTAATGGTTTCTCCGTTTTGATTTGTCAAACTAAAATCGGCAATTGTATGATTGTTTTGTATGTGTTTTACAGAAGCATCTACCAATTTTGGATTTACATCCGATGGACTATACACTGGCAACCTTTTATCTACTGATAATAAATTGTAAAAAACGGTTAATGCAATTAAAGAGAAAACCCCAAAAATAATTAGAAATGAAAGCGATTTTTTAACTGAAAAAAAACTCATTTTAGGCTTGTTTTGATATAACAAAATTACGTGTTATTCTACTGAAAATAAAGCCAAATCAAATAATTTAAAATAAAACTTTGTTAAAAAAGAACAATTGAACTCTTTTGCTATTTTACAACTCTTATTAAAAACGTACATTTGTCCGATTAAAAAAGAAAAAATACTACATGGAAATATTAATTAAAGCTTCTCAATTTATACTTAGTTTGTCATTGTTGATTGTTTTGCATGAATTAGGGCACTTTATACCAGCAAAAATATTTAAAACAAGAGTAGAGAAATTCTACTTGTTTTTTGATTATAAATTTTCGATTCTTAAAAAGAAAGTTGGAGAAACGGTTTACGGGATTGGTTGGATTCCTCTTGGTGGATATGTAAAAATATCTGGAATGATTGATGAAAGTATGGATACCGAACAAATGGCTTTACCGCCACAACCATGGGAGTTTAGGTCTAAACCAGCTTGGCAACGTTTAATTATTATGTTGGGTGGAGTAATTGTAAACTTTATCTTAGGTATTTTTATTTACATTATGTTAATGTACTCGTATGGCGAAAACTATTTGCCAAATAAAAATGTAAAAGGTGGTGTTTGGGTACAAGATTCTTTAGGAACATCCTTAGGTTTAAAAACAGGGGATAAAGTGTTAACAATTGATGGAAATGAAGTAAGAAAATTTGCCAATTTACCGATCGAATTTATCAACGGAAACAACTATACAATTGAAAGAGATGGCAAAGTTTTAGAAAAGGAAATTCCGATTGACTTTATATCTAAGTTAATTGAAAGAGGTAAAAATGAAGGTTCTTTTTTATTGCCTAGATATCCTTTTATGATTGGAAAAGTTTCTGCAGATTCACCTAATGTGAACGGAGAATTAAAAGTAAAAGATATTGTTGTTGGAATAAATGGAACACCAATTACCTATTATGATGAAGCAGCAGCTATTCTTGCTAATTATAAAAATCAAGATATTTCTTTAACAATTAGAAGAGGAAATGAAACAAAAGACATTTCTGTAAAAACAACAAATGAAGGAACAATTGGAGTTGTTTTAGCAAACTTGTCTGTTACAGATATTTCGAAATTAGGATATTACGATTTAGAAAATATTCAATATTCTTTTACAGAAGCAATTCCTGCCGGATTACATAAATCTTGGAGCACTTTAACAGGATATGTAAAACAACTAAAGAAAATATTTAATCCAAATACTGGTGCTTATAAAGGTTTAGGAGGGTTTATTTCTATTGGAAGTATTTTTCCATCAGAATTTAGCTGGCAAACCTTCTGGAACATTACTGCCTTCTTATCTATCATGTTAGGATTTATGAACTTATTGCCAATTCCGGCTTTAGATGGTGGCCATGTGGTATTTACACTTTGGGAAATGATAACTGGTAAAAAACCTGGTGATAAATTTTTAGAATACGCACAAATAATAGGTTTTGTATTATTAATTGCACTGTTACTATTTGCAAACGGAAACGATATTTACAGGTGGCTTTTTAAATAAATAAACCTGCTTTTAGAAACTAAAAAAGCTCTTGAGTTTTCAAGAGCTTTTTTTTGCACTCAACTTTAAAGATTTCTTAAAAAAGGAGTGCCATACATAAATCTGACTACATTTATCGCATTCATAACACCTAAACCCGTAGATATATTTATAAATACCATAACGCTTTAGTCTATGTCTTGAGAACGATTTACAGCTTGGACAAAATTTCATAATCGGGGAACAAATATTTAAGTAAAATTACAGATAATTGTTCTAATGCAAATAAGTGGTAATACGTATTTGCAGATAAATAAAAGGAAAAACCAATTGTGTAACCAAGTAATTAAAACTTATAGTTTAATGCGATTAAAAAGTTTGATTTTGGCATCGGAACAAGGTTTGTTTCTGTATAAACAGTATCAAAAATATTGTTTCCAATTAGCGATACATCAAAACGGTTTAAGTTTAACGTAAACATAAGATCTACAATCCCATAACTTTCTCCGGTTGATCTTTCAGAAAATTTATAAACTATACTTTGACTTATATTTTTAAAAAATTGAGATCTAAATGTGGTTGTAAAATGATGTTTTAAAGAGTTGATAGAATATCTAGAAAAAGCAGCATTTACCGATGCTAAATTTTCATCTAAATAGGTATAACCAAAAGCAAGGTTTTGAGTGAAATCTTTTACTTTATAACGAAACGATCCATTAAATTCAATTCCAAATGAGTTTAAATCCTGAATGTTTGTTGCTTGCCATTTATCGTTGGCATTTGCCTTTACATAATCTATTAAATTATTAGAATCTCTGTTAAAAATAGCCGCAGAAAAATCGACTTTTAAAGATGTATATTTAATTCCTAATTCTTCAGAAATTGCTTCTTCTGGATTTAAATTCGCGTTTCCTAAAGTAGTTGGATCACTATAAAATAAATCTGTGTACGTCGGAATTCTATATGTATATCCAGCATTTGCGTACACTTTAAAGTTATCGCTTATTGTATATCCAACATCAATTCCTGGAAAAGCATGAAATTTAAAATCTGAAAAATAATTAATGGCAACACCTGGCGTAATATCCATTTTATCATTAAATAATTTAAAGCGATGTTCTAAAAATAAATTTGCCATAAATCGATCTCTAGAACCTAAATTATTACTCGTTAAAAACACTTGTGCAATGTCAATGCCAAAACCCGTAATACCAGCTGAAGAATTGTACGATGCATTTAACTCAGCGCCAACCTTATTAGAAATATGTAAATTTCTGTATACTGATGGATTATGACGAATATAAACATACATATCTTGGTTTCTTTTCCAATACATCCGCGGTTTTAAAGTAAGTTTATTCTTTTTAATTGTTGTTGATAAACCTACCAAACTAGACTGTGTTTCTTCGTACTGATCTTTTGCCGAAGGGGAAGCATAAAATCCGTTTGCACCAAAATTTCTTTCTGTAAAATATCCAATAAAATCAATTGGCGTATTGTTTTTATTAAATGTATTTTTTATAAAATAATTCTGATTTTTAAAATCTGTATTGTGTCGATAACCATCAGATGAATTTAAAGATGCGTGAACAATAATAGAACTATTATCAAGGTTTTTACCAACGGTTATTGCTGCATTTTTCTGACCAAAAGATCCTGCTTGAATTTCAGCTGAATTTACATTGCTTGCGTCTTTTTTAGTAACAATATTAATTGCTCCAGTAAATGCATTCTGCCCAAAAATACGCGCTGCTGCTCCTTTGATAATTTCAACTCTTTCAATCACATCAAGTGGCAATGCCATGTTCATGGTGTGATGTCCTGTTTGTGGATCTTCAACTTTAATTCCGTCAATTAACAACAATGTTTGATCAAAACTACCACCACGAATATACAAGTCAGATTGCATTCCGCTTGCACCTCTTCTTCTAACATCTATACCAGCAACTTGTTGCAATAAATCTGCAATATTTGTAACAGCGCTTTCCTTTATTTGTTTCGCGGTAATTACTAAAATTGTTCGAGAGTTTTGCTTAAAAGGCAAATCAATTCTACTAGAAGTAATAACAACTTCTTTTAAAGTATCTCTTTTTACAGGATCAATTTGTGCTTTTACCTGAACTGTATAAAAGAATATGGCAATTATTAATGTAATTTTTAATTTCATAAATAGTTATTTAAATAAGATGCAAAATTCGTAATTTTCCGGACGATTAGAATAGTCCAGTGTTAAAATGAAAGGTAGTCCGGTTAATAATATTTTGAAACAGTTAATAGGTTTTGATAAAAATCTATCTCAACCTTTATACATACAGGTTTCACAGCAAATTATAAATGCAATACAACGTAGGTATTTAGCTAAAGGGACAAAGTTACCAGGAACTCGTATGTTTAGTCAGTTATTAAGTATTCATAGAAATACTGCTGTTGCTATCTACGAAGAGTTAGCTTCTCAAGGTTGGGTAGAAATTATACCCAATAAAGGAACTTTTGTTTTGGAGCCAGAACAAAAGACAGCAAAAATAAAAGCAACTTCACAAAAAATAAATGAGGCATATACATATGCAAAAACAACAGGATTTCCTTTTCAAAAATCATTTCATTTAGCATCAACTATTCAGTTAACAAATTCAAAGTATTCCATTAACGAAGGAAGTCCAGATTTACGTTTGCATCCTGTTCATCAATTTACAAGGTGGTATAGTGCTGCCATGAAACGAAAAACGTTAATAAAAAAATGGAACAGACCAAACGAATCTTCCTATTCATTATTCCAAACGCAACTTTGTAATTATTTAAATGCAACTAGAGGTTTTCATATAAATCCAAATAATCTAGTAAGTACACGTAGTACAGAAATGAGCTTGTACATCGTTTCGCAACTGTTAATAAAACAAAACGAAGTAGTATTGGTCGGAAGTTTAAGTAATTATGCTTCTAATATGATTTTTCAACAAGCTGGTGCAAACATTAAAACTATTCCTGTCGATAAAAATGGTTTAGATGTTGAATACATAAAAAAGCATTTTGTAAAAGGAAGCATTAGGTGTGTTTATGTATGTGCTCATAGAGATTATCCAACGATAGTAACATTAAGTGCAGAACGCCGTTTGCAGTTGTTACAACTTGCTAAAGAATATGGATTTTCAATTATTGAAGATGATTACGATTACGATTTTCAGTTTGAAGGTTCTGCAATGTTACCCATGGCTAGTTCAGATGCTGATGGAATGGTTATATATTTAGGGAAATTGGGACAATCATTATTTCCAAGTTTTCAAACAGGATTTGTGGTAGCACCTGAAAACTTAATTTCGGAAGCAAAAAATTATTTAGAATTACTAGACAAACAAGGAGATTTAATTCAGGAACAAATGTTGTCGGAATTAATTAGCGAGGGTGAAATTTATCGTCTAATGAAAAAAAATATTATCATATATAAACAAAGACAAGATTGTTTATGCAAACTCTTATCTCAATACTTTTCAGAAATAGCACAATGGAAAATACCTTCTGGCGGATTAGCAATTTGGTTAAAATTTCAATCTAAAATATCTTTAGTGAAATTATCAGAAGAAGCAGAAAAAAAAGATTTATTTATACCCAAAACTGTACTTTATCAAGATAAAAATACCTGTGCAATTCGTTTTGGTTTTGGGCATTTAAATGAAGAAGAAATAGAAACTGTAATTAAAAAATTAAAAAGCGCTTACAATAAGCTGTTTATATAATTCTATCGTAAAAGAAAGTGTTTTTTAACATATTAAGATATTAACAATGTCTTTTTGCTTTCTATTTTTTGATATTTTTATAGACATGTATGCTTTGGTAGATTGTAATAATTTTTATGCTTCTTGCGAACGGGTTTTTAATCCTAATTTGCAAAAAAAACCTGTTGCTATTTTAAGCAATAACGATGGTTGTGTAATTTCTATGAGCGATGAAGCTAAAAAATTACAATTGCCTTTTGGCGCACCAATTTTTAAGTGGGAGCATTTTTGCAAAGCAAATAACATTGCTGTTTTGTCGTCTAATTATCCATTGTATGGAGACATGAGCGCAAGAGTAATGAACATTCTTTCTCAATTTTCGCCAGACATAGAAATCTATTCTATTGATGAAGCTTTTTTACAGTTTAACGGTTTTGAAAATTACAATTTTACCGATTACGGAACGCAAATTAGAAATCGAGTTTTAAAATGGACAGGTATTCCGACTTCTGTTGGTGTTGCTCCAACAAAAGCCTTGAGTAAAGTTGCCAATAAAATAGCGCGTAAATTTCCAAAAGAAACTGGCGGAACTCATGTAATTGATTCTGATGAGAAACGCATCAAAGCGTTAAAATGGATTCCGCTTAAAGATGTGTGGGGTATCGGAAGACGTTTACACAAACGTTTAGCCGAAAAAGGATGTAAAAATGCGTTTGATTTTACACAACTTTCTGATGCTTGGATTTTAAAAAATTTCTCTATCACAGAATGGAAATTAAAAAAAGAATTACAAGGAATTTCTAAAATTCCTTTAGAAGAAGTTTCATCAAAAAAAATGATTGCAACCACAAGAAGTTTCGAACACACTTTTTCTGACATCGATAACATTAAAGAACGCGTATCAACTTTTGCCGTAAGCTGTGCAGAAAAACTACGCAAACAACAATCTAGTTGCCACATGATTATGGTGTTGCTAAGTAGCGATCGTCATAAAAAAGATAGCGAACAACACAGAACAAGCAGAACTGTTGTTTTTCCGTATCCTACAGATTCTACTCTAGTTATTAGTAACACCGCAGTAAATGTAGCAAAAGCGATGTTTAAAAAAGGAATTAAATACAAACGAGCTGGCGTAATTGTTACTGGTTTAGTGCCAACAGACAATCATCAATTGAACTTATTTGTACACGAAAATCCAAAACACAAACATTTAATGTCTGCTATTGATTTTATAAACACTAAGTTTAAAGCTGATAAAATTAAATTAGGAAACCAAGATTTAAAACGCACTTGGAAAATGCGTCAAGAACGATTATCACCAAAATACACCACAAATATTAACGACATTTTAATTGTTACATAAAAACATGAGCGCAAAAACATCAAAAAACCTAACTTTTTTTACTCCTAAAATTTCTGATAGCAATGGAGCTATTTTTATTGATACAGGAATTTCTGCGGGTTTTCCTTCGCCTGCAGATGATTTTAGAGAAACGCGCATTTCTTTAGACGAAGAATTAATTACCAATAAAGAAGCTACTTTTTTTGCCAAAGTTAGCGGACAATCTATGATTGGTGCTGGTTTAAATGATAATGATTTGTTGGTAATTGACAGAAGTATAGAACCTACTAATAATAAAATTGCGGTTTGTTTTTTAGACGGTGAATTTACTGTAAAACGTTTGCGAGTAAAAAATGATGAAGTTTGGTTACAACCAGAAAACCCTGATTATCCGATTATAAAAATTACAGAAGAAAACGATTTTATTATTTGGGGAATTGTAACTAGTGTTATTAAAAAATTATAAAATACGTTCATTAATTCTTCTCTTTAATCAAGTAAATATACACCGGATAATGATCGCTATATCCGCCAGTATAACCGCCATCAGAAAAACTTCTAAACGGATATCCTTTATAACGTCCTTTTTTAGTGGTTAAAAAACGTTTATTAAAAATCATGGCTTTATACATTTTATATGATGAAAAATCTTTTTCGCCTTTGTCTAGAACTGATGAAGTAAAATATATCTGATCAAACAAACTAATATTATCTCGATAACCAACCGTGTTAAAACCGCGTTTATGCATTTCTTCAAACGGATTGTATAAATCGCCAGCGTTTACATTTTCCTTTTTACCTTTTGTTTTTAACACCTTCTTAAAACTAGAATTCGTTGGATTATCATTAAAATCTCCAATACTAAAAATTTTAGCGTTAGGTTCTGTTTCTCTAATTTTTTCTATGATTTTTACATTTTGATATGCCGCTTTTTCTCGCAAAGTTCTGCTTGCAGCTTCGCCACCACTTCTAGATGGCCAATGATTTACAAGTACATGAATCAATTCATCATCTAAATAACCAGAAACCAATAATTGATCTCTTGTATACACCTTAAAATTATTTCTAAAAATAGTAGGTGTATAGGACTCGTGATGTATTGGTTTAAAATATCTTTTTTGATACAATAATGCTACGTCAATTCCTCTTTTGTCTGGCGATTCGTAATGAATAATCTCATAATTCATTTTTTTTAGAAATTTTGATTTAACCAAATCTTCTAAAACCGCCCTGTTTTCAACTTCTGAAATGCCAATTATAGCCGGACCAGTTTTGGTTTTTTCAAATCCAATCTGAGAAATGACATTTCCAATTTTATCTATTTTATCCCAATATATGTTGGATTTATTGACTTTTAATTCCATCATCGGACTTGCCTCATCGTTTTTTGTTGGATCGTTTATCGTATCAAATAAATTTTCAACATTATAAAAAGCAATCGTTCTAATAGAATATTGATTTATTTTGGATTGGGCTTTTACGAGTACCGAAATACACAAAAAGCTCCCCAAGAGAAGTAATCTTTTCATTTTGCAAGTTTTTATTACAAATATAAACAATTTCAAAAGCCACTTAAAAGCCTGATTTGACGGTTGTTAAATATTTTTATATCTTTAGGTTAAAAATTGAAAGCTATGAAAAAGTTCATCTTAACGATGTTCTTGACGGTTATTTTCTACCCGAAAATGGCTGCTCAGAACCTTGTAAAAGGAACTGTGGTTGATAGCAATTCTGAAAAACCCATCGAAGGCGTTTCTATTATCTTACAGTCATCCACAGTTAAAACAAAATCAAACGGAACCTTTATTTTAGAAAATCTCCCCAACGGGAAATTTATTGTAACGCTAAAACTTAAAGGTTATGAAACCCAAAATTTCCCGATTCAATTAGAAGGAAATCCAATAGATTTAGGCACTGTTTTCTTTTATGAAGATAGTTCTGTAAATGAAGATTTAAGTACAATTACCATTGCAGATGATGAGTTGAATGATGATAATAGTACTGCCGATCATATTTCTGGGTTATTACAATCTTCAAAAGATATTTATTTAAGATCTGCTGCATTTGAATTTAGCGCTTCTTTTTTTAGAATTAAAGGGTTGGATTCTGACAATGCTTTGTTGTTGATAAACGGAATTGAAATGAATAAAATATATTCTGGAAGACCACAATGGAGTAATTGGGGCGGCTTAAATGATGCAACTCGGAATCAAGAATTTAGTTCAGGCTTAGCTCCGTCTAACTATACTTTTGGTGGTGTTTTAGGTGCTACAAACATCAATGTTAGAGCTTCGGATGCAAAACCTGGAGGAAGAATTTCATATGCATCTGCAAACAGAAGTTACGAGCACAGAATTATGGCAACCTATTCTTCCGGTTTAACGCAAAATAATTGGGCATATACAATTTCTGTAAGTAGAAGAGCAGGAAAAGAAGGTTTTAATGAAGGTACTTTCTATGATGCAAATTCTTTTTTTGCTTCTGTTGAGAAAAAAATCAACTCTTCTCACAGTATTAATTTTACTGCTATTTATACGCCAAATAAAAGAGGAAAATCGTCTGCAAATACACAAGAAGTTTATGATTTAAAAGGCATTCAATACAATTCGTATTGGGGAATGCAAAACGGACGAATGCGAAATGCTCGTCAAAAAAGAATTGTAGAACCAATTGTAATGTTGAATCATTATTGGATAATAAATAAATCCACAACTTTAAACACCAATGTTGCGTATCAATTTGGAGAAGTTGCAAATAGTAGAATTGATTATAACGGAAGTAAAATTGATGGTTCTATAAATGGCATTCCAACAATTGTAAGTTTGGGTGGTGCAAATCCAGATCCAACCTATTATCAAAAACTACCAAGTTATGGTTTAAAAAAAGGCTATCCCAATGTGTATGAAATGGAAAAAACATTTATTGAAAATGGTCAATTAGATTGGACAAATCTCTATCAAAAAAACTCAAATCCAATAGATAATGGATATGCTGCCTATGTTTTATATGATGACAGAAATGACGACAAACAGTTTTCTGTAAATTCAATTTTTGAGGCAGAAATAAATGAAAACATCACTTTAAACGCTTCTATTCAATACAGGAATTTAAGTTCAGATAATTTTGCACAAGTAACCGATTTATTTGGAGGAACAAAATTTTTAGATGTAGATTCTTTTGCAAATACAAACACTTTAAAACAAAATGATTTACAACATCCGAACAGAGAAGTTACAGTTGGTGACAAGTTTAAATACAACTATAATTTAACCACCAATATTTTAAACGGATTTGCACAAGCGCAGTTTAAATACAATAAAATTGATTTTTATACTGCTGCAAGTATTTCTAATACAACGCATCAAAGAAATGGATTATATAAAAACGGAAAATTTGCTACAGGAAATGCTTCTTTAGGGAAATCTGATAAACCTACTTTTACAAATTACGGATTTAAAGGTGGCGCAACCTATAAATTTACTGGTCGTCATTTAGTTGACGCAAATGCTGGTTATTTGACAAAAGCACCAACATTACGAAACGCCTTTTCTAACGCAAGAATAAATAATGATGTTGTTGAAAATTTAACTAGCGAAAAAATCTTTTCTGCGGATGCGAGTTACATTTTTAGAAGTCCAAATTTACAGGCAAAAGCAACTGGTTATTATGCAAAAATTAAAGGCGCTACAGAAGTTTCCTTTTATTATGCAGACGGAGTTGGAGGAAGCGGGTCTGATTACACCGCTTTTGTACAAGAAATTTTAACCGAAATCGATAAGAAAAACATTGGTATAGAACTAGGTTTAGAAGCACAAGTTACAGCATCAATCAAATTAAAAGGAGCTGCAAATATGGGTCAATATATCTATGATAGCAATCCAACTTTAACGCTAAAATCTGAAATTGATGGATTTCAATTTGCATCAAGAGCATCCAACTTAAAAAACTACAAATTAGCTGCTGGACCTCAACAAGCATATTCTGTTGGATTTGAATATAGAGATCCAGATTATTGGTGGTTTGGAGCAACGATAAACTTTTTTGCAAATGCTTATGTAGATGTTGCTCCATTAACAAGAACAAGCAATTTTACGGATAATGGCGGAATTCCTTTTAACGATTACGACCCAGAATTAGCAAAAACATTATTGCAACAAGAAAAATTTGACAGTTATAATGTCATCAATTTGGTTGGAGGAAAATCTTGGAAAATTAACGACTATTATATCAGCCTTTTTGCAAGTATTAGCAATCTACAAAACACCAAATATAAAACGGGTGGTTTTGAGCAAGGCAGAAATGCAAATTACAGAGAATTACGAGATGATAAAGCGTTAGACAAGCCTATTTTTGGCCCAAAATATTGGTTTGGAAGAGGAGCAACTTACTTTTTGAATGTCAGCTTTAGATTTTAAAAACTTAAAAAAATATTGATTATGAAAACATATAAATTATATCCAAAAACCTTATTTCTGTTACTTTTTATTATTCTTTCTTGCGTGCAAGACAACGCTTTTGAAGTGCCAGATATTACGATTACAGATCCAACTATTACTGCAAATTCAGATTTAGGAAAAGTAAAAACAGCTTTACAACAAGAGTACTTTTCTAACCAAAAGTTGGTGTTTACATTTCCTGTAAACGAAAATAGCCCAACGTTTATTGAAGCGTACGTAATTTCATCAGATGCAACAGGTAATTTTTACAACAAACTTATTGTGCAAGACAAACCAGATAATCCAACTGCAGGAATTGAAATTTTAATCAACAAATCTGCATTGAGTGATGTGTTTACAATCGGGCAAAAAATTTATATCAAATTAGATGGTTTGTCGGTTTCGTATGACGACGGACAAAGCGAAGTAAACCCAATTAATTTAGCGCCCGGAAAATATTCGTTAGGTTTTTTAGAAGGAGATAGAGCTGGTAAAATTCCTGCAACGGCAATTAAGAATCATCTTTTTAGAACGGCAACAATTGCAACAATTATTCCTCAAAAAATTACGATAGAAACGATCACAGATGCAACCATAAATACCTTTGTTCAGTTAGAAAATGCTCAGTTTGATATTTCTGAAATTGGAAAAACCTTTTCTGGTGAAAAATATGATGAATACGACGGATTTCGATATGTATTTGAATGCGGATCAGAACACGAATTAAGATTACAAACCAGTACTTTTTCTAGTTTTAAATCGACCTTGATTCCAGACGGACAAGGAAAAATTGACTTTATTTTATCCAAAGATTTTAAATCAGAGTTTTTAGTTGCCATTGTAAATTCTCCTTCAACAATTGATTTTACAAATGCTACAAGATGTGATCCTGATTTTTTAAATTGTGACGCAAACACAAGTGCCAGAACTATTATTTTAATTAATGAAGACTTTGAAAACATTAAGACAAATTCGCATTTACTTAATGCAGGTTGGTCAAATACCAATACAAATGGCGGTAAAAATGTATTTAAGTCTAAAACAAAAAACGGGAATAGAGTAATGGAAATGTCTGCTTACAACACAGCAGAAAATCCGTTAGAAATCTGGTTGATTTCTCCAACAATTAATTTAGATGCAACTACAAACGAAACCTTAACTTTTGAAACTAATAATGGTTATGACAATGGAAAAGCTTTAAAAGTTTTTGTTTCCTCTGATTTTTCTGGAAATGTAAAAACAGCAACTTGGACTCAAATTAATGCCAATTTATCTGAAGGTCCAAGCAGTGATTACTCAAACTTCTTTACCAAATCTGGCGATATTAGTTTGTCTTGTTTGTCAGGAAATGTACATATTGCTTTTCAATATTTTGGTGGCGATGGTGCAGTTTCTACAACGGTACAAATAGATAATGTGAAAATTACAGGAGACTAATAGCAATTCATTGTATCCTACAAGGTCAAAAAAAAGACCTTGTAGGTATCTTTTTTATTAGTTTAAATTCCGTTTTTCAATAAAAAAGCGTTTTAATATTTGCGAACATTCGTTTTCTAAAATTCCGCCAACAACTTTTGTTTTTGGATGAATGGTTGTTTTTAGTGTTAAAAATCCGCGTTCTAATTCAGAAGCTCCGTAAACGATTTTGCCTAGTTGTGTCCAATAACTTGCGCCAGCACACATTTGGCAAGGTTCTAACGTAACATACAAGGTACAATCTTTTAAATATTTACCTCCTAAATAATCTGCTGCAGCCGTAAATGCTTGCATTTCTGCGTGTGCAGTTACATCATTTAACGTTTCTGTTAAGTTGTGTGCTCTTGCAATAATTTGTTCCTTAAAAACAATGATTGCTCCGACAGGAACTTCACCTTTATCAAAAGCAGTTGTTGCTTCATCTAAAGCTTTTTTCATAAAATAAACGTCGTCAAAAGGATTTATCATTTAAAAAATATTTTTTCAATAATACAAAAAGCAAATCAGATGTAAAACTCGTACTTTTGTTGCATGTCAACAAAACTTTTAGATACAATTTACAATCCTAAAGATGTACGAAAACTAAATCCGGAGCAATTACCGGTTTTAGCAAAAGAATTGCGTGCCTTTATTATTGATATTGTTGCCACTAAAGAAGGACATTTAGGCGCAAGTTTAGGTGTGGTAGAGCTCACAATCGCTTTGCATTATTTATTTGACACGCCAACTGATTTATTGGTTTGGGATGTTGGGCATCAAGCCTACGGACATAAGATTCTTACCGGAAGAAAAGAAGTTTTTGATACTAACAGGCGATTAAACGGAATTTCAGGTTTTCCGAAAAGAAGCGAAAGTATTTATGATGCTTTTGGAGTTGGACATTCTTCAACGTCTATTTCTGCCATTTTAGGAATGGCAATCGCATCAAAATTAAAAGGAGAAACCGAAAAACAACATATTGCCGTTATTGGAGATGCTTCTATTGCAAGCGGAATGGCTTTTGAAGCGTTGAATCATGCTGGTGTAACGGATGCAAATATATTGGTTATTTTAAATGACAATGCAATTGGAATTGATCCTTCTGTTGGCGCATTAAAAGAATATTTAACCAAAGTAAAAACCGATAAAAGGCTTGCCGCGCAAAACAATATTATAAAAGCCTTGAATTTTAATTATTCTGGTCCAATTGATGGTCATAATTTAGATGAATTATTAGCCGAGTTATCTCGATTAAAAAAAGTAAAAGGCCCAAAATTCTTACATATAATTACCACCAAAGGAAAAGGATTACAACAAGCAGAAGAAAATCAAGTGCAATATCATGCGCCTGGAAAATTTGACAGTAAAACAGGTGAAATTATCCCTAAGGAACAAAAAATAGAACCTCTAAAATACCAAGATGTATTTGGAAAAACCTTGGTAGAATTAGCCGATAAAAATGATAAAATTGTAGGCATTACTCCGGCAATGATTACAGGAAGTTCATTAACTTTCTTATTAGAAAAATATCCTGAAAGAATGTTTGATGTTGGCATTGCAGAACAACACGCAGTAACATTAGCAGCAGGAATGGCAACACAAGGAATGATGCCTTTTTGCAATATTTACTCTACCTTTTTACAACGTGCTTACGATCAAATTATTCACGATGTTGCCTTGCAAAATTTATCCGTAATTTTCTGTTTAGACAGAGCTGGTTTGGTGGGCGAAGATGGTGCAACACATCACGGAGTTTTTGATTTGGCGTATTTACGTGCAATTCCGAATTTGATACTCTTTGCGCCAAGAAACGAAGTTGAACTTCGCAATATCATGTACACAGCGCAATTAGGATTAGAGAATCCGATTGCAATAAGATATCCGAGAGGAAAAGGGGTTTTGATAGATTGGAAACAACCTTTTTCTAAAATAGAAATCGGAACAGGAATTTGCGTAAAAGAAGGAAAAGGTATTGCTGTACTATCTATTGGTAGCATTGCAAAAAATGTAACTCTTGCCATTGAAAAAACAAATCAAGAAATTGCTGTTGCACATTACGATATGCGTTTTGTAAAACCATTGGATGAAAAATTATTGCATACCATTTTTAATTCTTTTCAAAAAGTAATTACCGTTGAAGACGGAACCATTTCTGGCGGATTTGGATCTGCAATCGCGGAGTTTGCTGTAAAAAACAACTATAAAAATACCATTACAATACTTGGAGTTCCAGATGTATTTATTCATCAAGGAACTGTAGAAGAACTGCATAAAATTGCAAAAATAGATGCTGAATCTATCTTTAACATAATAAAAAAAGCAGCATTAAAATAATGCTGCTTTTTTAAAATTCTATCTTTTTTTACTTGATAATTACTTTTCCTGTTGCTTTTTTATTGTTAGCATCTATTAAGTTAACAACATACACACCAGAAGGTAAGTTTACAGAAACAGGCTGTTTTTCTTGTTGTGTAAAATCTACCTGCTTAGAAAATACTTGTTTTCCGTTGATATCAAATAGCAATAAATTAGCTTTTCCTAAAGTGTTTTTTGCAAAAATGGTAAAGTCTCCGTTAGAAACCGTTGGATACATTGTAAAAACTTTGTTTTCTTTTATTACATCATCAACAGAAACAACCCCTGCAGCAAATTGTCCAGTAAACATTCCTCTACCATAAGTGGTTGCCATAACCGTATTATCAGCAGTTCTAAAACTAAAAGAAGTTACTTTTACATTAGACATTCCGTTAAAGGATTGTGACCAACTTGGTGAAGCATCTTTAAAATTACTTGTTCTCCAAACACCTAATTCACTACCAATAATAACTTCATCATTATTTAAAGGATTCATCATGATTGCTTTTACAGGAATATCTGGAAAATTACCTTCTTTTTCTTCCCAGTTAGCACCACCATCTGCGCTAAACCAAACACTTGTAATACCGTAATTATGAAAAGAAACTAAGATTTCGTTTTCTGATGCTCCAAATGCAATGTCAGAAATGCTTCCTAAAAAGTTAGGGTCTCCAATACTTGTCCATGCCGGACCGGCTGAATTAGCACTTTCTATTTTTAATAACTTTCCATTATTTGTACCAACAAAAAGTTTTGTAGAATTTGTAGTAAAAGGAGATACTTTAAAAGCAGTTGGTTCTCCTGTTAACAAGTCGTTTGTAAGTTCTGTTTTTATTGGTGATCCTAATAAATTAGCAAATTTTGCTATCACATAAGAACTTCCTTTAGAATAATTTGTATATAATATATCTAAATTATCATCTAAGTCTGCTGGATTGATAAAATTTCCTGAATACGGACTACTGTCAGAAGAAATTACTACTCCAGAACTTGTATAAGGCAAATTGTATCTGTTGTAATTGTTATACACATAAGATGCAATGGCATAAGCACCATCTTTATCTATAAATGAGTAAGCACCATCACCACCTCTCATTCTCACTGTACTATTAATACCATTACTAGCTCCATTGATAAACTGTGTGCCGTTGTCTTGTGCGCCAGCTAATAATAGCTTTTGGTTTGTACTTTGACCTATTTCTCCATGATAAAACTGTGTTATATTATAATCTTTAATTCTAGCTTCTATTGCAGTAGTAGAGGTTTCTGCACCAGATAAAGAAGTTGCATAATAAACACCACCATCATTACCAATAAGTGCTTTGTTAGCATCTGTTGGATGAAATGCCCAACCATGTTGATCTGCATGAACCGTTGGGATTGTCATTGCTGCCAGATTGTTGTTGTTAGACCATTTAGAAATTTGTTTCCAAGAACTACCTGAATTTGTACTTCTAAACAAATCAATTCCACCAACATAAAGTGTGTTGTCATTTGTTGGGTCTACTTCAATTACCAAATCGTAATAAGCTTGTCCTCTTGTAAAATCATTATTTGGAATTCCTGTGTCTGCATCTGCTGGTGTTATAATATTTGTTGTATTTGCAAAACCATCTGTTGTTACTTCTATTTTTGGAGCACCACTAATGTGGTACAAAGCATACATTTTATCTTTATTTGTTTTAGAAACTGCTATTTCAGTTCTTTTAGCATTAGCGACTGAATGTGTAACAGAAAATGAAATTCCGTCAATCGATTTTAAAATAGTACCGCCACCAAGTCCCCAGGCATTACTATCTGAACCTACCCAAAGTGTATTATCTGCTCCAATTTCAAAATCGTTTGGTTCATAAAAAGAATGTACAGCTCCTTGAGATTGTCCAGGAATTGTAGGTAACGTTACCATGTTCCAAGTTGATCCATCGTCCACACTTTTATACAACCCTGTTTTATCTAATCCTGCAAACTGATTACTCCCTGAATATGATCCTACATATGCTCCTCCAACACCAATAAAAACTTCTGTTTTACCATTATTATTCCAAGCAATAACATCATTAATAAAAAATAGTCTTTTTTCATAATCTGGGTTTGAATTTTCACTATACACATTTATCCAAGAAGCACCACCATCTGTAGATTTCCAAACTCCATTTCCTATAGAACTCGGGTTTGCTTGTCCTTCACCAGTTCCCACATACATAATTTGTGAATTGTTTGGGTCAACTGTCATACAACTTACCGATAAATTTTCATCAATACCTACTTGTGTCCAAGAAGAATTGGCATCAGTAATGTCATTATTTACCCATAAACCTCCAGAAACGCCACCAGCAAAAACTCGCTTGTGTGTTGCGTCATTCGGGTCGAATAGTACCACTCTAGTTCTACCACCAACATTGTTGGGTCCTCTTTCTACCCACATATTATCTGAAGCGTCTCCAGGAACTCTTTGTAATTTTCTTTGTGCTTTTAATTCTTGTTGAACTTTAAATACATTTTCTGGATGTGTTCTACCAGTATTTGGGTTCATTTCCAATAAATATTCTTGTTCAAAATATTTATTTGGTGGCATTCCTTCTGCTTTTCTCTCTTTCTTAGTAAGTTTTAGTGTGTTATTATATGGATGATTCTTTAAGAATTTTGCATAATTTTCTCTTGCCTTTTCTGCTGCTGAATCTGTATCTAAAACTAGATAAGTTGTGAAAGCTACAGCTACAATTGCAAAAACGAATAGTAGTTTTTTCTTCATAATTAATTTATTTTAATGTTCTCAAAGTTAATGAAATGATTTTATATTAAATTTCCATTTAATTTTTTATGCAATCGTATTGCGTAACTATCAGACATTTTAGAAACATAACTACAAATTTTCATAATTCTGTTGTATAAATTATCTGTGGTGTTTTTGTATTCGTTGGGCAATAAGTTTAAGACTAGTTTATCATAATTTGATGCTGTTCCTAAATAGTTGTTATTTAATGCATTTACAAAAACATCTAGTACATCGGCAATAATTTTATAGCCAGCAACTTCTTTTTCTACAACATCGTTGCTTTTGTAAATTTTATCTACACTTATTTTTAGGATGTCGTTTATTTGTGCCTCATACTTACATCTATCTAACAAACCTTTGTCAAATTCTCCTTTTAAAATAGCTTCTTCATTTGCTAAAAAGATATCCACCGTTTCATTTACTAATACACCAATTGCCAATGCGCGTAAATAACTAACTCTGTCTTTTTTGTGTTGTAAAGAATGATATTTCTTCGTGTCAATCGTATCTTTTACCAACTTAATCATAAACTCTAACGCAAAATCTTCATCGATTAAACCTAAATTTATTCCGTCTTCAAAATCGATAATGGTATAACAAATATCATCAGCAGCTTCTACTAAATACGCCAACGGATGTCTGTAAAAAGAAACATCGTTTGTGGTAGATTTACGCAGCAAACCCAATTCGTTTGCTACATCTAAAAAAGCCTCTTTTTCTGATTGAAAAAAGCCATATTTTTTATCGACAATATGTTTTGTTGGTTTTTTTGGCAACGATTCTTTCGGATATTTTAAAAACGTACCCAAGGTTGCGTACGATAACCGCAAACCGCCAGAAATGCCTTTTCTTGTTTCTGTTAATATTTTAAATCCGTTGGCATTGCCTTCAAAATCTATGAGATCTTGATATTCTTTTTCGGTAAGTTCTGTTTTATATTTTGCGCCGTTTCCTGTTTTAAAATATTCTCCGATGGCTTTTTCTCCCGAATGTCCAAAAGGCGGATTTCCAATATCATGAGTAACAGAAGCAGCGGCTACAATAGCGCCAAAATCGTTAAAAGTATAGCCTAATTTAGCTAAGTTTGGATGACGTTCTAACAACACTTTTCCAACGCGTCTTCCAATACTTCTACCAACCACAGAAACTTCTAAACTGTGCGTTAAACGGGTGTGTACAAAATCGGTTTCTGACAACGGAATTACTTGTGTTTTGTCTTGCAAACTTCTAAATGCAGATGAAAATATAATTCTATCAAAATCTACATCAAAACCCAAACGTGTTTCGTCTTGTTGTGCTCTATGGCGTTTTTCTGTGTCGCCAAATCGTTTTAACGATAGTAATTGTTCCCAGTTCATTGTTGAATTATTAATTGATTTGTAAATCTACAAAATAGATTTCTCGACTCCGCTCGAAATGACAAAAAAAAGAGAAGCATTTCAGCTTCTCTTTTTCCCCTTTAATTTAATTTTTATGAAAAACTATTTTCATAGCAGTTCACAGATTTTGGATTTGATTATGATCCACACATTAAGCAATCGTCTGGTCCGGCATTTTTAGATGCCTCTACCATTGCTTTAAATTCTTCTGGAGACATTGGTTTCTCCTCTTCTTTTTTCTCTTTTGATAAGGTAAACTGAATGGCGTTTACTGCCGATTTTGTTCTTAAGTAATACATTCCTGTTTTTAATCCAGATTTCCATCCGTAGAAATGCATCGATGTTAATTTTCCAAAATCTGGATCTTGCATAAACAAGTTTAACGATTGCGATTGATCAATAAAATATCCTCTATGGCGCGCCATATCAATAATATCTTTCATACTCATTTCCCAAACTGTTTTGTACAATTCTCTTAATTCTGCAGGAATTTTTTCGATATGTTGTATCGATCCGTTTGCACGCATAATATCTTCTTTCATATCGTTGTCCCACAAGCCTAACTCTACTAAATCTTCTAGTAAATGTTTGTTTACAACAATAAATTCGCCCGATAAAACTCTACGCGTATAAATGTTAGAAGTATATGGTTCAAATGCTTCGTTGTTTCCTAAAATTTGAGAGGTTGATGCTGTTGGCATCGGTGCAACTAATAACGAGTTTCTAACTCCGTGTTTCATTACTTGCTTACGCAATTTCCCCCAATCCCAGTTTCCGCTTAATTCGTCATCTTTAATTCCCCACATGTTAAATTGGAATTCTCCTTCAGACATTGGCGAACCTTTAAATGTAGAATAAGGTTCTTTTGCTTTTGCAATTTCCATTGACGATGTAACAGCTGCAAAATACATGGTTTCAAAAATTTCTTGATTCAGTTTTTTTGCTTCTTCGGATGTAAAAGGCAAACGTAAATTGATAAAAGTATCTGCTAAACCTTGAATTCCTAATCCAACGGGTCTGTGACGGAAGTTTGAATTTTCTGCCTCTTTCACAGGATAGTAATTCATATCAATCACCGTATCTAAATTACGAGTTACTTTTTTAGTTACTTCAAATAATTTTTTATGATTAAAGAATTTTTCTCCGTTTTCTTTTTCTGTCACAAACATTGGCAATGCAATAGATGCTAAGTTACACACAGCAACTTCATCATTTGCAGTGTATTCCATAATTTCTGTACATAAGTTTGAAGAACGGATTGTTCCTAAGTTCTTATGATTCGTTTTACGGTTTACAGCATCTTTGTACAACATGTACGGAGTTCCTGTTTCAATTTGAGATTCTAATATTTTCTCCCAAAGTTCTCTTGCTTTAATTGTTTTTCTTCCTTTTGCTGCAGCTTCGTATCCTTCATATAATCTTTCGAATTCATCGCCATATGAATCAAATAAATGCGGACATTCATTTGGACACATTAAAGTCCAGTTTCCATCTTCTTGCACACGTTTCATAAACAAATCTGGAATCCACATTGCGTAGAATAAATCTCTTGCACGCATTTCTTCTTTTCCGTGATTTTTCTTTAAATCTAAAAAGTCGAAAATATCTGCATGCCAAGGTTCTAAATACATAGCGAAAGAACCTTTACGTTTTCCTCCACCTTGATCTACATAACGCGCTGTATCATTAAATACTTTTAACATTGGTACAATTCCGTTTGATGTACCATTTGTTCCTCTAATATAAGAACCTGTTGCTCTAACATTATGAATCGACAAACCGATTCCGCCAGCAGATTGAGAAATTTTAGCAGTTTGTTTTAAGGTGTCATAAATTCCGCCAATACTATCATCTTGCATTTGTAATAAAAAACAAGAAGACATTTGTGGTTTTGGTGTACCAGCATTAAATAAAGTTGGTGTTGCATGTGTAAAATATTTTTTACTCATCAACTCATATGTTTCAATTGCTTCGTCTATATCATTTTTATGAATACCAATAGAAACACGCATTAACATGTGCTGTGGACGTTCTGCAATTTGCCCGTTTAATTTTAATAAATACGAACGTTCTAATGTTTTAAAACCAAAATAATCGTAATTAAAATCTCTATTGTAAATGATCGTAGAATCTAATTTTTCTGCATTGTCTTTGATGATTTGATATACATCATCTGCCAACAACGGTGCTTTTTTACCAGTACGTGGATTTACATAGTAATACAAATCGTCCATAGTTTCAGAGAACGATTTCTTGGTGTTTTTATGTAAGTTAGAAACGGCAATTCTTGCAGCTAATTTTGCATAATCTGGATGAGCAGTTGTCATTGTTGCAGCAGTTTCTGCAGCTAAATTGTCTAATTCTGAAGTGGTAACTCCATCATATAAACCTTCAATAACACGCATCGCAACTTTTACCGGATCAACAATTTTGTTTAATCCATAGCACATTTTTTTTACTCTAGCAGTAATTTTATCAAACATTACTGGCTCTTTTTTGCCATCTCTTTTTAGTACGAACATAATTATTTAAGGTTTTTTTTGGTTGTTTGTTTTGTCAAAACATCCACTTTTTGACAATTATTTTTTATTTATCTAAAATCGTAAATTGTTAGAAATCTGAATCGAAACTAATACTTCCTGTTCCTCCAGATTTTACCCCAGCCTTTTGATATTCTGATACTCTTTTTTCAAAGAAATTTGTTTTTCCTTCTAAAGAAATCATTTCCATAAAATCAAATGGGTTTGTTGCATTGTATTCTTTTTCACAATTGAATTCTTCAAGCAATCTATCTGTTACAAATTCTAAATATTGTGTCATTAATTTAGCATTCATACCAATTAAACTTACTGGTAAAGATTCTGTAATAAATTCGCGTTCAATATTTAGTGCATCAACAATAATTTCTCTAATACGATCTTTAGGAACTTTATTTATAATGTGATTGTTATGTAAGTGCACAGCAAAATCGCAATGCATTCCTTCATCTCTAGAAATTAACTCGTTAGAAAATGTTAATCCTGGTAATAATCCTCTTTTCTTCAACCAAAAAATAGAGCAAAAAGCACCTGAAAAGAAAATCCCTTCAACAGCTGCAAAAGCTATTAATCGTTCAGCAAAAGAATCAGATTCAATCCATTTTAACGCCCAATCTGCTTTCTTTTTAATTGCAGGGAAATTTTCTATTGCATTAAACAACTTGTCTTTTTCTGTTTCGTCTTTTACGTAGGTATCTATTAATAAAGAGTAGGTTTCTGAGTGGATGTTTTCCATCATTATTTGAAATCCGTAGAAAAATTTCGCTTCAGAAAATTGCACTTCATTTACAAAATTTTCTGCAAGATTTTCGTTTACAATACCATCAGAAGCAGCAAAAAAAGCTAAAATATGTTTGATAAAATAACGTTCATCATCGGTTAATTTATCGTTCCAATCTACAATATCTGCATGCAAGTCAATTTCTTCTGCTGTCCAAAAACACGCTTGTTGTTTTTTGTACCAATCCCACAAATCGGTATGTTGAATTGGAAAAATTACGAATCTATTATCATTAGGTTGTAAAATTGGTTCTATAGCAGACATTCTTGTATAAAAATTTTAGTTGTTTTGAAAATCAGGGTTTTTGTCGAAAAAGACGTTAACAAAGATTGAAAAATTTGACTGAAAAATGAAGCTATACTTATTCACAAAAAGTTGAAGTTTTTAACAAAATCTTCACATTTGTGTTTTTTTTGACTTAAAAAAAATAAGTTCAACTTATTGATTATCAATAAATTAATTTTTGTTTTTTTTACAACACCCTGATTTTATTGACTTCTTCAAAAAACTTAATTTTACTTTTTTGAAAATAGGACAATGCTATTTTTATTTTTTTATGTTGCTTTTTTGTCAAAAAAAAATGACTCCTAAATTTGGAGTCATTTTATTAAAAAAGTGGTGTATTTTATTCTTTTATTGTTGCTGTTAAGCTAATACTTACTTCAACTTTAAAATCCATTGGTCCCGCATCAGAAAGTGCATTTCCAGATAAAGTTATTACTGTTGAGGTATTATTTACAAAAGCATCTTCTAATTTGCTTAAAACAGCAGCATCAGAAACTGTAAAAATAGTTTCATCAGTTACGGCTTGAGAAATATTTAGGTTGGTAATTGTACCAACTTCAGTATCATCAAATTTTAAAACTCCAGACGGAATTGTACCTTCTGTATTTCCAGAAAAGTCTTTAAACTTATACGTAAATGAATTGATTTTTACAGCAGTTATTTTATCTACATATTCCGCAAAATCTCCTGATCTAAGATCTATTGTTTCGGTCAAATCAAATGTTCCGGTTGTTCCTGCGGTTTGAGGTACATTTACATCGATGCTTTCTGTTAAATCGTTATCAACCTTTAATTCTAACAGCTCAAATAAACTACCACAAGAAATTGTTATTGTTGCTAACAACACGAATACTATTATTTTTTTCATGATTCTTGGTTTTTTGTAAAAATACAATTTAGTTTTTTAATTGCTTCTCTGCTACTTTTTCTAATTCGGCATACCAGTCTTCTCCAAATTTACGAACTAACGCCTGTTTAACAAACTTATATACTGGCACTTGTAATTCTTTTCCTAAAGAACAAGCGTCATCACAAATTTCCCATTTGTGATAATTTACAGCAGAAAACTCTGCATAATCTCTAACTCGTATTGGGTATAAATGACAAGAAACGGGCTTTTTCCAATCGATAATTCCCTGATTATAAGCTTCTTCAATTGCACATAATGCTGTTTTATTTTCATCAAAAATTACATATGCACAATCTGCATTGTTAATTAACGGTGTTTCTAATTCTCCAAATTCGCTTGTTACCCAAGTTCCTTGGCTTTCTATTACGTCAATTCCTTCTTGGCGTAAAAAAGGTTTTACCTTCGGATAAATCTCTTCTAAAATTTTGGTTTCTTCTTTTTCTAATGGTGCGCCAGCATCACCATCAATACAGCAAGCACCTTTACATGCAGATAAATTACAGACAAAATCTTTTTGAATAACGTCTTCCGAAACAATTGTTTTTCCTAGTTGAAACATATCGCAAAAATACATTTATTTTACAATTATTCACTTTAAATCAATCTAACTTACCTAATTTTGCCAATTATAAAATCAACCAAAATGAATTTAGATTTTAAAGAAATTTTCACAGCCTTTATGGTTTTGTTTGCTGTAATTGATATTATTGGAAACATTCCTATCATTATTGACTTACGTAAAAAAGTAGGTCATATTCAATCAGAAAAAGCCTCAATTATTGCAGGTATTTTAATGATTCTTTTCTTGTTTCTTGGTAAAAGCTTATTAAGTTTAATTGGAATTGATGTAAATTCTTTTGCGGTTGCAGGTGCTTTTATTTTGTTTTTTATCGCTTTAGAAATGATTTTAGGAATTACCTTATACAAAGATGATGGAGAAGCTTCTCCTATTACTGCATCTGTTTTTCCGCTAGCATTTCCATTAATTGCTGGCCCGGGGAGTTTAACAACTTTGCTTTCTTTACGAGCAGAATTTAGCATAGAAAACATTATTGTTGCAGTACTTTTAAATGTTGTTGTAATTTATATTGTCTTAAAAACTTCGTCTAAAATTGAGCGTATTATTGGTCAAAACGGAATTAGTATTATTAGAAAAGTATTCGGAGTTATTTTATTGGCAATTGCCGTAAAACTTTTTGCTGCAAATATTAAAGCATTATTTATTTAAAATGATTTTTGATTCACTTATTATTGGAGGTGGTGTTGCAGGAATGCAATGTGCTTTGGTGTTGGGTTCTGCTAAAAACAAATCCTTTGCTGCTGATAAAAATATAGGAATTATCATCAATCAAAAAGCATCGCATTTGCAAAATGCCTTATTTAATAATGTATTGGGGTTGAGTCCAAAAACATTAGGCAAGGACATTTTAGAAGTTGGTAAAAAACAATTGACAGAATTGTATCCTGATGTACATCAAATTACAAACGAAAAAGTGATTTCTGTTGTTGATTTGATTGACGGTACTTTTAAAATAGTAACAAACAAAAATAATTATCAAAGTAAAATTGTTGTTGTTGCTTTAAATTATTCTAAACCTTTTTTAATAAAAGGGTTAGACAATTATATAATTCCGCACCAAAGAGCAAATCCAAAAAAAGATAGAGTTCAGTTACAAAACAAAGATTTTTTAATAAAAGAAGGATTGTATGTTTGTGGTACAATTGCAGGAATTAGAAGTCAGTTTGCCATTGCAGCTGGAAGCGGAGCAATTGTAGCGACAGATATTTTAACACTTTGGAATCATGGAAATCACACTAAAGTTCATGATAAAGCACAATAAAAAAAGTTACCCTAAAATAAGAAAATCGCTTATTGAATAGTATTATGCTGTTATATATATTTGTAAAGTAATGTTTAATGAACATTAAATCAATCTAATAACAAATTAATACATACCCCCCAAAAAAAATCTATCCCCCAAGATATTTTTTAAAAAGAAGCTAAACTAGCAACATAGTTTAGCTTTTTTTACTGTAAAAATTAAACAAGGGGAAAATGGGTATTCAGAAACTATTAGAATTGTTTAACACAAAATAACTTCTCTTTTAAGTTAGGCTTTTTTTATTGCCTCTATTAATTTATCAAAATCTTTAGATTTATCAAAAAAGGCAGATGCTCCATATTTTAAGCAAATGTTCTTTAGCTCTGTGCTAATAGAAAAAACAAAAACTTTTTTTTCTATTTTTTTTTCTTTAAAATGTTTTAATATTTCAATGCCATTCCCGTCTGGCAATTTTAAATCGAGTATTAAAAATTTAAATTTCATCTCATTCAAAAAAGCAATTGCTTCTTGTATAGATTCAGCTAACCGTATATCTACTATAGTATTAAGTTCTTTAGTTGCCTTAAGGATTTTTTTTCCTATAAAAGAATTATCCTCTACTATTAGTAGATTATTTGATGTGTTTTTCAAATTAAAAATTTAATTTTTTAGGTACAAAGTTAACTGAAGGGGATAACAAATATAAAGTCTTCTATTATCTGTCTATATAAGCAAAATTCTTAATTTTTTAACAAAGGAACTTATTACTGTTATTAAAAATCTAACTTAATTAACCCTTTTAGAATCGCTTATTTTGTCAATTCTTGGGTGCTGTATAATTCTGCTTTATTAATAGCATTGTTTTTATGAGCGTCAACAGTTTTTGAACTTAAAAACAATAATATTCCTAATTCTTTAGAAAAAACACCTTTCGCAATAAACAGTATTACTCCTTTTCCTCTAGAACTTAGTGATGCTTTTTTTAGAACTTCGTCCTTTTAAGTAGTGTAAGGAATTCTTGATTGATATTTCTTGAAAGATATTTTTTGTTTTGCATTACTGTAGAAATCGCTATAATTAATTCATCCGCATCTCCATCTTTTAACAAGTATCCAAAAGCACCCGCCTTAAACATTCCTTGAATAAATTGTTTGCCAGAATGCATAGAAAGACCAATTATTTTTATCTCTGGCTGGGCTTTATGGATTCGTTTTGCCGCTTCAATACCATTTAAACCTGGCATTGAAACATCCATAATAATAACATTTGGCTGTAATTTTGAAGCTGCTTCTATGGCTTCTATTCCATCGGAAGCCTCACCAATTATTAGCATATTAGATCTTTGCTCTATAATGTTTCTTAGACCATCTCTAAGAAACTTATGATCATCGGCTAATAGTATTTTAATTTCATCTGTATGAATCATATAGGTTAAGGTATAAGTATTTCTATAGATGTTCCTGCGTTTATTTTAGATGTAATCAAAAATTCACCTTGTATATTTCGAATACGTTCCTGCACTGCAAATAAGCCAAAGCCAGACCCTGAATGGTTTTTATAATTATTTAATTTAGATGTATTAAAACCAACGCCGTTATCGGTAAAAAGTATATGAAACCCAAGTTCATTTTTATTAAGATCTAGTGTAAATAAAGTTGCTTTGGCATATTTCACTGCATTTTTAATCAGTTCTTGTATAGATCTGTACAATAAAATC
This sequence comes from Polaribacter gochangensis, assembly GCF_046224025.1. Taxonomy (NCBI): domain Bacteria; kingdom Pseudomonadati; phylum Bacteroidota; class Flavobacteriia; order Flavobacteriales; family Flavobacteriaceae; genus Polaribacter; species Polaribacter gochangensis. The sequence goes on from NZ_JBJXRF010000001.1 coordinate 570,275, forward strand.
GCTTTTATATCAATCATTTCAATACTCTCTATATTACTGTTAATTCTACATTCAATTTTATGAGTAGCTTCTGTTTCTTCAAACAGCCAATTTAATGCATCAATTATGCCTAACTGATACAAAACAGGAGGAGAAAGTTCATAGGTGATCTTACGACTATTTTCTAAAGCTTCAGTAATATTTTTTTTAATAAAATTTAAGTCTTCATCTATGAATTTTAATTCTGCTTTTTTCTTTAACTCATTGATTCTCATATTAGAAATAACCAAAGATTGACTTAAGTGATCGTGTATGTTTGCTGCGATTTCTTTTTTCTGTTTTTCTTCTATCAAGGTCATTTCTGTAGTCATTTTTTGAAGAACTACTTGATATTCTTGAATCTCCTCCCTTGCTTTCACCCATTGAGTGATGTCTCTAGCAGATGTTACAAAATAACTAATCTCTTTCTCTTTATAAACAGGCGATGTTAAAAACTCTAACCATACAAAATGCCCCTCCTTATGACGAACTCTAATAGAAATAGCTTCAGGGTTTAAACCACGAAATTCCTTTTGCCTAATTGCTCTATATAAAAGCTGTATGTCATCACTATGAACTAAGTTAAATACTTTTTTACCTATAAGCTGGGATTGCTCATAACCCAATAAGTTTTTTATAGAAGGGCTGATATATTTAAATGTACTATCCGGTTCTTGCAAACAAATTAAGTCATTAGAATTATCCGTCAATACACGATACAGCTCTTCAGCCTTTTTAATTTTATCTGTGATTCTTTTTTGCATAGTAATATCTTGAGACACTCCTCTTCTACCAATAATTTCATTTTTATCATTGTATATGGGCTCTCCCATGTTTCGTATCCAACGTTTTTCGTTTTTAAAATTGATCATTTCTAATTCAATATCGAAAGGAACGCCATCACTAGCAAGGGTTACTGTTGCCTCTATTAGCTTTTTTCTAGATTTATCAGTAAAAGATCCCAGAATTATTTCAATTCCTGGCACACCTTTCTCAATATCATTACCATATATTTGATGAATTGCTTCGGACCAAATAATTGTATCGTTTATCGTATCGTATTTCCAATAACCAATTTTTGCCATTCTACCCGCTTCTTTTAACGAGTACTCATTTTCTTGAACCGCCTCTAAAATAGTTTCAAGATTTTGCTTTGAGTGTTCTAACTCAAATTGCGCTTTTTTAGAATCTGTAATATCCTGCACAACACCTCTTCTTCCAACGATATCTTTTTGGTTGTTGTATACAGGATGAACTACAAGCCTTAACCAAATCTCTTCTTCTCTTAGGTTCGTTAATTTTATCTCTATATCAATAGGAATCCCCTCAGAGTCAAGTTTTAAACCACCCTCTATCGCTTTCTGTTTAGACTCCTCGTCCATAAGAGCCAAAGTTTCTTCACCTGATAGCACTTTGTCTTTTGGGTCGAGTCCGAAAATATGATACATATTATCAGACCATATACGAGTTTCTGATACAAAATCGTCTTCCAAATACCCTATTTTGGCTATTTTACTCGCTTCATTCATAGAGAAATCTCTTTTCTCTAAAAGATGAAAAGAATTCTGAATCTCTCGATTAGAAAATTCTATTTGCAATTGTGCATTTTTAGATTCGGTAATATCTAGCGTTACCCCTTTTCTTCCAATAACTTCTTTTTGTTGATTGTAAATAGGTTGCGTTACATCTCTTATCCAAACCTCTTCGTTTTTAAAGTTGATTAATCTTAACTCAATATCATACGAAATGCCTTTTAAATCTAGATCTTGAGTAACTTTTATCATTTTCTGTTGAGACTCTTCATCAAGTAAAGCTAAAAGTTCTGTTCGTGGTGGAATTGGTTTTTCTAAATCTAATCCAAAGATATGATACAAATATTCAGACCATATACGAGTTCCTGTTGCAATATCATCTTCAAAAAAACCTATTTTAGCCAGCTTACTCGCCTCTTTTAAGGAGTTTTCCCTATTTTCTGCTAGTAATAGAGCGTTTTTAACTCTTTTTGAATTTGAATAAAAAACAAATATTATTAATAATGATATACTTAATAAAAAAATGAAAACCGTTTTGTAAACTGTTTCATAAAACGGCTTCATTATTTCGTTATAAGGAACTATACTGATTAGAAACCAATTACCAACTCCTCCGGATCCGTGTTTTGAAAGCATTGCATACTCAAAGAGAACTTTTACACCTTTAGAATTTTCATTAAAATAAAAGCCATTTTCTCCAACCTTAAGTTGTTCTTGCAATTTATTTATTGATACATCAGAGTGTTGTTGAAAAATCTTTACTTCTTTATTTCCAGAAAAAAGAACAACTCCTTTGTTATTTAATAAATAAACATGTTTGTTATCGACTGTGTTGTTATCTGTAAAAAATATTAATTCCTTTAAAAGTTTCATATTCATAAAACCTACTAATACACCAACTACATTTCCCTCTAAATCAATTACATCACTCAATATTTTAAGCTCTAATAACTGATTGCTATTTATCTCGTTTTTCGAAGTTAAGGATAAGTCTGAAATAAACACATCTTCATTTCCTCCATTAATTGTTTTGGTTAATTCATCTTGCAAACCAGGCTCCAACTGCAAAAGGTCTTCTCCAATAAGTTTTTCGTCTGATGAGGATAGGATAATTCCTTTCTTATTTACAAAAAAGAGGTTGTTATAAAAAGGATATTGTTCTACTACTCTTTCTAGATATTGAGATGTAATTTCGTTAGAGCTTGAACTAAACAACGGGTTATTGCTTAAAACATTAAAGTCTGCAACTCTAGTAAACATAAAATTATCTATATCTTTTGCAGAGTTCCTTAGGATCACATTAAGTCGATTTCCTTCTTTTAGTTCAAAATTATTCGACAAAGTAAAATAGATGGCACTTATTATACTTACCCCAAGTACAATAGAGGTTAAAATAAAAGTCTTTTTGAATTTTTTTATTCCAATTCTCATTAATTATTGTCTTTTTCTCATATAGCTCACTAAAGATTAAATTTTAGAGCTATAATTTCCATACTAAATTCGCTGTTTTAAATCTAAAAGATTATTTTATTTTTCAATCTCTCTACTTGTATTATCTTAAGTTCTAATCATGCAAAAAACTTGACTTTTGAATATGTTATTGACAAAATGTAAAAAATTGTTCCTTAAACTATAATTAGCCAAACTCATCATTATCGTTGTTGTACAAGAAATAACAGTGAACTTAAAGATAGTAAATTCTACACCAATATCTAATTTTTTTCAAAATCGAAATTAAAAAGTATTATAAAGGCATGCCAAAACCTTTGTAAAAAACAATATATTTATTTGATTTAATTCAAGATTAGGAAGGTCTTTAAACCAACTTTCTGTTGATGAAAAAAGTGAAATCCCTCTAAATTAAAGCTCTATTAATTATTTAAAATGAATTTTTGGAATAAAAAAATCCAGCTAATTAGCTGGATTTTTAATATAATTATTTCTAAAATCAATTACTCTACAGTAACCGATTTTGCTAAGTTTCTAGGTTGATCAACGTTTCTTCCTAATAGTACCGCAATATGATACGATAATAATTGTAACGGAATTGTTGTCAATAAAGGTGTAAAAGCTTCTTCAGTATCAGGGATTTCAATTACATGATCTGCTATTTCTTTTACTGTTGTATCACCTTCAGTTACTACAGCAATAATTTTTCCTGCTCTTGATTTAATTTCTTGAATATTGCTTACAACTTTTTCGTAATGTCCTTTGCTTGTTGCAATGACAAAAATTGGCATATTTTCATCAATCAATGCAATTGGGCCGTGTTTCATTTCTGCTGCCGGATAACCTTCTGCATGGATGTAAGAGATTTCTTTCAGTTTTAGAGCGCCTTCTAAAGCAACAGGAAAGTTAAATCCTCTTCCTAAATACAAACAGTTTTTTGCATCTTTATAAACAGAAGCAATGTGTCTTACTTCGTCATCAATTTTTAATAATTCTTCTACTTTACCTGGAATTAATTGTAAGGTTTGTAAGTAAGATTGAAAAGTAGGAATAGATATAGCACCTTTTGCTTTTCCAAGTTTTAATGCAATTAAAGACAACACCGTAATTTGTGTTGTAAATGCTTTTGTAGATGCAACTCCAATTTCTGGGCCTGCGTGGGTGTAGGCTCCTGCATGCGTTTCTCTAGCAATTGATGAACCAACTACATTACAAACTCCAAAAACAAAAGCTCCTTTTTCTTTCGCCAATTTAATAGCTGCTAAAGTATCTGCTGTTTCTCCTGATTGAGAAATTGCAATAACTACATCTTTTTCAGTAATAATCGGATTTCTGTATCTAAACTCTGATGCGTATTCAACTTCAACAGGAATCCTTGCTAAATCTTCAAATAAATATTCTGCAACTAAACCTGCGTGCCAAGAAGTACCGCAAGCAACAATAATGATTCTATTTGCGTTTAAAAATCTTTCAAGGTTGTCATCAACACCAGCCATTCTAATAATTCCTTCATCAGGAAGCATTCTACCACGATATGTATCTATAATAGCTTTAGGTTGTTCGTGAATTTCTTTCAACATAAAGTGCTCGTAACCGCCTTTTTCTATCTGTTCTAAACTCATTTTTAATTCATGAATTTTAGCAACTGCTATAGAATCATCATGAATTTTACGAACTTTAATTCCTTTATCAAGCTTTATAATAGCTAATTGTTCGTCTTCTAAATAGATCGCATCTTTAGTATATTCTAGAAAAGGAGAAGCATCTGAAGCTACAAAAAATTCTTTGTTGTCTTTTCCTACTCCAATGGCAATCGGACTTCCTAAGCGGGCTACAACTATTTCGTTGGTTTTTGATTTATCAAATACAGCAATTGCATACGCACCAATTACTTGTGTTAATGCCAATTGAACAGCTTTTCCTAACTTACACCCTTCTTGTTTTTTTACTTCTTCTATTAAGTTTACTAAAACTTCTGTATCTGTGTCACTTTTAAAAGTATATCCTCTTGTGATTAATTCTTTTTTTATGGTGTCATAATTTTCAATAATCCCGTTATGAACAATTACAAGTTCGCCAGACATTGATGTATGTGGGTGAGAATTTACATCGTTAGGAACCCCGTGTGTTGCCCATCTTGTATGACCAATTCCAATATTTCCTTTTTTAGTGTGTGGATTTTTATCAGCTATTTGTTTTAAATCAGCAACTTTTCCTTTTGTTTTAGAAACATGAATTTTTTCTCCATCAAACATCATAATACCGGCACTATCGTAACCTCTGTATTCTAATCTTTGTAATCCGTTTACAACAATTGGGTAGGCTTCTCTATAGCCAATGTATCCTGTTATTCCACACATAGCATTATTGTTTTTATTTTTTCTTTGAGTAGGTTATTTTCAGCTGAGCTTTTCTAGCTCCATTAATATTTGAATGATTTAACAATGTAACCACTTTTGGGTTCCAATTATAATTAGCAACTAAAGTATCTGCTGCCGAAGTTGGAAAATCTGATGAATTATATACTCTAAGTCCTAAAATCGGATTATAATTTGATTCTCCAGTTAATAAATCAGAAATATAATCTGTAATTTTAAAAGTATAATAATCTGGCTTATCATTGTTAATAACTAATTTCCCATCAAAAGATCCTACACCTTCTGTGATTACATCTTTAATTTGAGATTTTGGGCTACCATCTTTATACAAGAACAATCTATAAGGAGTTACAAGGGTATCTGTTCCTACTATATTTTGGTTTACATAAAAAGTTAAAGCAGCATCATTAACCAACCAGTTTTTACTTCTTAAAGCTGTTAGTTCGTTAGCAGCAAGTAATTCTACCTGAGCCATGTTTCCTGCTGTTCCTTGTAAAACAATGTTTCCGTTATTTGGATATGCTTTTTCATCCATTTTGTAAACACTTGTACTAAAATTAGAAAGCAAAAAGGAGCTTGATTTTTCAATAGTATCTAACACCGTAGTTCCTCCTTTTAACACTGTTTTTGTATATCTAATCTCAATGGATGGTCTTAAACTAAGGTCTGGTTCATTAATTTTAAATGATAGTAAAGAACCTTCGTTTCCACTTGCCTGAATATAAAGCCCTTTGAAATATTGCTCTAAAGCATCTTGAGTCTTAAATTTAGGAGTGTCGTATTCATCAACAAAAATCTGTTTTATTTTAGCTTCATCTAGCGTAATTCTTGCAAAAGGATTGTTGCTAGACAACCTAAGAGTGTCTGTTTTGTATATAGTTCCATTACTCAATCTTCTTTTAAGAACCATTAAGGTATCCGTTGGGTTCGGCACAAATAAATAGTTTACTTGAGCGTTTAATTCTCCAGGAAGAATCTGATAGGTTTTGTCTGATTGAAAATTGCTTGCTTTTGATGGATCTACAGGATCTAGCCTACTCATATAAGTATCTGTTCTATACAAATTAAGAGTAAATGGTCTTGTTTGATCACCGATGATAGAATCTAAAGTATATTCTGAAGTTGTTCCTGTTTTTAAAGTTGCTTGATATGGCAATTTCAAAAATACCGTATCAATAGTTGTTACAACAGTTGTGTCATTTCCGTATACTCTTTCGGCATTGTCTTTAAACTCAATTCCAGTATCTAAAGCTAATTGAGAAACAATTGATGCTTCAATTTTTTCGTAATTTGGATTGTTATAAACTCCCAAAAGGTATTGACTAAGTGCCCCTCCAATAGTTAAACCATCGGCTCTAACACTTGTAATTTGTTTGTTTGTGATTACAATATCAATAATAGTATCTTTAGTCTCAAACTTGGTGTTACTTACTACTGAAGTTGCAATATCTTGAAAATCTTTTTCACAAGAAACTACCATTGTTATAAACAATATAAACACGCTAATATATGCACTCTTTTTAATCATTCTTCCTTTAAAATAATGGGTTATTTTGCTAAAACTTCGTTAGCATAAAAATTTAAATAAGCTTCGGTTAGGTTTTCTTCTGTTTGATACTCTAAAATTGGTTTATTATTGGTCTCAATAAAACTATTTAATTCATCAGAAATACTTTCGCTTCCTTTAATAACTGCATCAGAATTTTCGATTGCACTTTTAAGGATGTTTGTATGGTTAGGTGTTTTTAATACAGCAATTTTACTTGCATCAATTTTGTCAAATTTAATTTTATCTGCTAATGTAGCGTTTAACGCTCCTTCAAAGTCGTTATTGTAAATAGATGTTACAATTTTACTCTCTGTAAACAAAGGCTCTTCTTTGTAGAACTCTTTTAAATACAAAGGCAATAAAGAGGCCATCCATCCATGGATATGAATAATGTCTGGTGCCCAATTTAATTTTTTTACCGTTTCTATAACTCCTTTTGCAAAAAAGATAGCTCTTTCATCATTGTCGTCAAATAATTGATCGTCTTCATCAGTAAAAATGGCTTTACGCTTAAAGTATTCTTCGTTATCAATAAAATAAACTTGCATTCTTTCTTTCGGAATTGATGCAACTTTAATAATTAACGGCATATCCATGTCGTTAATAATCAAATTCATTCCTGATAATCTAATTACTTCGTGTAATTGATGTCTTCTTTCGTTAATTACACCAAATCTTGGCATAAAAATTCGTGTCTGAACTCCATTTGAATGTGCATTTCTAGCCGCGTTAAAAGCTGTTGATGCCATTTCTGTTTCTGGTAAATATGGTACTACTTCAGATGAAACGTATAATATTCTCTTATCTTTCATTTAAATCTATCCCTTTATAAGAAGTGCAAAAATACACTTTTTTATGCTAATTTCATGTTAAAATGCTAAGTTTGCACACATTTTACAAGTACCGTTTATGCAAATTTTCAAAAAAAAGAGCACTTTAATTCCTTGTTTATCTTTGCTTAAGGAAAAAAACAAGCAAATTGGTTTTGTCCCAACTATGGGCGCATTGCATAAAGGGCATCAATCTTTGGTAGAGGAATCAATAGAAAATAATGATTATACTGTTGTTAGTATCTTTGTAAATCCTACTCAATTTAACAATGCTGATGATTTAAAAAAATACCCTAAAACATTAAAAGAAGACCTACAATTACTTGAAAATATTGGTTGTGATATTGTTTTTATTCCAACTGTTGAAGAAATTTACGCACAAACAGTGGTTTCTAAATCTTATTCTTTTGACGGAATTGAAAATCAAATGGAAGGAAAATTTAGAAAAGGGCATTTTGATGGTGTGGCAACAATTGTACAAACATTTTTTGAAATCATACAACCAGATAATGCATATTTTGGAGAAAAAGATTTTCAGCAATTACAGGTTGTAAAAAAGCTAGCAGAAAAAGAAAATATCCCTGTAAAAGTTATTGGCTGTCCAATTTATAGAGAAAACGATGGCTTGGCCATGAGTTCTAGAAATATTCGCCTATCTAAAGCACAAAGAAATGAAGCTCCTTTTATCTATCAAACCTTAAAAAAAGTAGTTGATTTTGCTAAAACTAAATCAATAAAAGAGATGTATGAATTCGTAAAAAATGAATTCGCCACAACTTCATTGGAGTTAGAATATTTTACGATTGCAGAAGAAAATACGCTAGCAGAAGTATCAGAAATTAATTTCGATAAAAAACCTAGAGCGTTTATAGCTGTTAATATTGGCGGAATTCGATTAATCGACAACATTTCTTTATAAAAAAATCGTCTTTTCCCTTTTTGTTTTTTTTAAGATACAATTACATTTAAAAGTTTTATTTTTGCCGCATGTTAGTGCAAGTAGTAAAATCTAAAATTCACCGAGTTAAAGTAACGGGTGCAGATTTAAATTATATAGGAAGTATTACCATTGATTTAGATTTAATGGAAGCTGCCAATATAATTGAAGGAGAAAAAGTGCAAATTGTTAACAATAATAACGGAGAGCGCTTAGAAACTTATGCTATACCAGGTAAAAGAGGAAGCGGAGAAATTACGCTAAACGGAGCTGCCGCAAGAAGAGTTGCTGTTGGCGATGTGCTTATTTTAATTGCATATGCATTTATGGATTTAGAAGAAGCGAAAGAATTTAAACCATCTTTGGTCTTTCCAAACGAAAAAACAAACACACTTAACTAAGTTTGAACAAATCACTAAAAAAAACACTAAAAATTATATTACCTCTTATTTTAGGAGGATTTTTAGTGTGGTATTCTTTATCAAATATTTCAATTGCAACATTAGTTTCTTATTTTCAAAATGCTAATTATTGGTGGATTGGTTTAGGGTTATTTTTCGGAATTCTAAGTCATTTGTCTAGAGCATATCGTTGGAAATTTATGCTAGAACCAATTGGGTACAAACCAAAATTAGGAAATAGCATTTTGGCTGTTTTAGTGGGATATTTAGTCAATTTAGCAATTCCAAGAGCTGGTGAAGTTTCTAGAGCTGCAGTATTAACAAATTACGAAAACGTTCCGTTTGAAAAAGGTTTTGGAACCATTGTAGCAGAACGAATTGCTGATTTAATCATGATGTTAATCATCATTTTAATTACACTTTTTGTACAATTCGATTTTATTTACGATTTGCTTACCAAAAATTTTGATCCTACAAAAATTATCCTTTTAATTGTGTTTTTAAGTATTGGTTTTTATGTTTTTACATCCTTTGTAAAAAAAGCAAAAAAAGGATTTCTACTAAAAATTAAAACCTTTGTTTCTGGTTTAGTTGAAGGGGTTACAAGCATTTTTAAAATGAAAAACAAATGGGCATTTATATTTCATACGGTGTTTATTTGGGCAATGTATGTTGCCATGTTTTGGGCAACAATCCCTGCAATTGAAGATTTACATGTTCCTTTTGGTGGTGTTTTAATTGGCTTTATTGCTGGCGCATTTAGTATTGCTGCAACAAATGGCGGAATTGGTTTATATCCTGTTGCAGTAGCTGGAGCTTTGGCTTTATTTGGTATTTCTGAAGAACCTGCAACAGCTTTTGGTTGGATTATGTGGACTGCACAAACAGGAATGATTATCATTTTTGGCGGATTGTCTTTTTTAGTGCTTCCTATTTACAATAAGAATAAATAGTTTTTTGGCGTTCCTCTATCCTGAAGGCGTTCAGCACCAAGGTCGCGCTGGAATTTATCTTGAGCGTAGCCGAAAGGTTACTCGCTTACCACAAAAAAGTGGTAGAGCTCAAACAGACCATTCAATCGCTAACGCAACTTTTTATCAACTTTAAGAAATTTTTATTTTTAAAAGTTATCAACTCATAAACTTTGTAACTTTACAACTTTGAAACTCTTTTTAAATGGCTAAAGTAAAAACTTCTTTTTTTTGTCAAAACTGTGGAGCACAAACTCCAAAATGGACAGGTCAATGCTCTACTTGTAACGAATGGAATACGATTGTTGAAGAAGTAATCCAAAAAGAAGACAAAAGAAGTTGGAAACAATCTACCTCTTTAAAACAAAAAGCAAAACCATTACGAATTGATGAAATTCAGCTAAATCCAGAAGAGCGAATTAAAACCAACAATAACGAATTAGATACGGTTTTAGGCGGCGGTTTGGTAAAAGGTTCTGTAACACTTTTAGGAGGTGAACCCGGAATTGGTAAATCAACTTTATTGTTACAAGTTGCCCTATCAATTTCGCAAAAAGTATTGTACGTTTCTGGCGAAGAAAGTCAATCACAAATAAAAATGAGAGCAGAAAGAATTGATGTTTCAACATCTAACTGCCTAATTTTAACCGAAACCAATACACAACAAATCTTTAAAAACATAGAAGAAGTTCAGCCAGAATTTTTAATCATAGATTCTATCCAAACATTACACACAGAATCTATCGATGCAACTCCTGGAAGTATTTCTCAAATTAGAGAAACCACCGCAGAATTGATCAAATTTGCTAAAGAAACCGCAACTCCGGTTTTATTAATTGGTCATATCAACAAAGAAGGACAAATTGCTGGACCAAAAATTTTAGAACACATGGTTGATGTTGTCTTGCAATTTGAAGGAGATAGAAATCACACCTACAGAATTTTAAGAGCACAAAAAAATCGCTTTGGATCTACAGCAGAATTAGGAATTTACGAAATGTTATCTGACGGTTTGCGAGAAATTTCAAATCCGTCTGAAATATTAATTTCTAAAAAAGATGCTGATTTAAGCGGAACGGCAATTGCGTCAACTTTAGAAGGAATTCGTCCTTTAATGATAGAAATTCAAGCCTTAGTTAGCACAGCCGTTTACGGAACTCCACAGCGCTCAACAACTGGATATAATTTAAAAAGATTGCACATGATTTTGGCTGTTTTAGAAAAAAGAGCAGGATTTAAATTAGGCGCAAAAGATGTATTTCTAAATGTCACTGGCGGCATACATGTTGATGATCCGGCAATAGATTTGGCTGTTGTTGCTTCTATTTTATCTTCAAATGAAGACATTGCAATTTCGCCTCAAGTTTGTTTTGCTGCAGAAGTTGGTTTGGCAGGAGAAATTAGACCAGTTTCTAAAATAGATCAACGGATTAGCGAAGCAGAAAAATTGGGTTACACGAAATTTGTTGCATCCAAATACAATAAAATAACTACCAAAAATCGTAAGATTCAATTGATTCTTGTTGGAAAAGTTGAAGAAGCTTTTGCAACGTTGTTTGCATAAAAAAACCGAACATTTCTGCTCGGATTTCATCAACTTAATAATTTATACTCAAACCAAAGTTGTGCAGGTTGAGCACAGTCGAAACCTATTTTTTATTTACTTCTTTAATGTACTTTTCTAATGCCATCGTCATTGATGGTGTTTCTGGTGCTGGCGCCATAATATCACATTTTAAACCAGCATCAGTTACCGCTTTAATTGTGGTATTTCCAAAAGCAGCAATACGCGTATTATTTTGTTTGAAGTCTGGAAAGTTTTGAAATAAAGAATCAATTCCAGATGGACTGAAAAACACTAAAATATCGTAAAACACGTCTTCTAAATCAGACAAATCACTTACCACAGTTCTATACAAAGTTGCTGGTTTCCAATCAACACCTAAAGCGTTTAATTCTTCAGGAATTAAATCTTTTAATTTATCAGAAGCTGGTAATAAAAATTTTTCGTCTTTGTGTTTTTTAATCAATTTACACAATTCAGGAAAAGTTCTATTTCCAACATAAATTTTACGTTTTCTGTACACAACATATTTTTGCAAATAGTAAGCAACTGCTTCAGACTGGCAAAAATATTTCATAGAATCTGGCACTTTAAAACGCATTTCTTCAGCAACTCTGAAAAAGTTATCTACTGCATTTCTACTTGTTAATATAATTGCAGTATGTTGATTTAAGTCAACTTTCTGAGCTCTAACTTCTTTTACCTCAACACCTTCTACATGTATAAAAGATCTGAAATCAATTTTTACTTTCTGCTTTTCAGATAAGTCAAAATAAGGTGAAGTTTCCGTTTTTGGAGCTGGTTGTGAGACCAATATTGTTTTCACTTTCATATATCCCCTTTTTTATTAAACAGTTATTTTATAAATAATTAATAACGGTGCTATTTCAAGTGCGCAAAGGTACAAAATAAAATAAAACAACTTATTAATAATCAAGTTTTTGTTATTAATAAACGTTAAGACCACGCTCAGCATAAATAACACAGCAAAGACTATTAATAATGCGTAAATAGTTAAAAAGCTATAACTTGTAAAGATTAAAAAAGGAAAAAGAAGCAATGCAATTGTATATAAATATCCCAATTTTGCTGCAATAAGTTGCGCTAATTCTGCTCTTATTTCAAATAAATTACACAAAATTGCATCTAAAGAAATAAATACCGTAAAGTAACCAAAAACCAAAGCCGTAATTTTTAAATATAATTGAATATTAAACTCCATTTCAGTAAAGAAATACGTTGCTAAGTGGGTAAAAAAAAGTGCATATACTACTACAGAGAACAAAAATAAAATGATGTTAAAACCGTTAAAAAAAGACCCTCTTTCTTCAACTTTTTTTTCTATAAATCCTTTTAAAAAAAAGGCCCTAGAATATTCAAAGAGTTTTTGATGGTTTAGCATTTTTAGAACCACTAATAAAAACAAGCCCAATACATAGACAAGCGTTAACCAATTATTAGAGAAATCTATCCGTTCTAAAGCCTGCATTAAATTGTTTTTATGAAAAATATAACACAAAATTAGTGATAAAATAGCGTATATTTGTTACACTTATTTTTTATTAGTAAAAAAATGTCTGACGCTTTAGTAATCATTCCTACATACAACGAAAAAGAAAATATCGAAGCGATTATTAGAACTGTATTTAAACAAAAAAAAGCATTTCATATTTTAGTCGTTGATGATAATTCACCAGACGAAACTTCATCAATTGTAACACATCTTATCAACGAGTTTTCCGATAGATTATTTATCGAAAATAGAACTGAAAAAAACGGAATTGGAACTGCATATATTCACGGATTTAAGTGGGCAATTGAAAAAAAATATGAATACATTATAGAAATGGACGCAGATTTTTCTCATGATCCAAAAGACTTGATTAGGTTGTACAATGCCTGTGCTAAAAACGGAGCAGATTTATCAATTGGTTCTAGATATTCTAAAGGTGTAAACGTAGTAAATTGGCCAATGAAGCGCGTTTTACTTTCGTATTTTGCCTCTAAATATGTGCGTCTTATAACCGGAATTCCAGTTCATGATACCACTGCCGGTTTTGTGTGTTATAAAAGAAAAGTGCTAGAAAAAATTCAACTTGATAAAATTAGGTTTGTTGGTTATGCGTTTCAAATAGAAATGAAATTTAAAGCTTGGAAACACAAGTTTAACATCAAAGAAGTTTCTGTAATTTTTACAGATAGAACTTTAGGCGAATCTAAAATGAGCGGCTCAATTGTATATGAAGCATTGTTTGGCGTATTAAAATTAAGACTAAAAGGTATCCCAAAATAAAATGAATAGAACGTTAATAAAAAATGCTCAAATAGTAAACGAAAATGTTGTTTTTAAAGGCGATTTGTTAATCGAAAATAACATTATCAAAGAAATTTCTGAACATATTTCTGCAACAGAAAATACCAAAATTATTGATGCAAACGGCAGTTATTTATTGCCGGGTTTTATAGACGATCAAGTGCATTTTCGCGAGCCAGGCTTAACACATAAAGCAAATATTGCTACAGAAAGTAAAGCGGCAATTGCTGGCGGAATTACTTCTTTTATAGAAATGCCAAATACGGTTCCGCAAGCTACAACGCAAGAATTACTTGAAGATAAATTTAAAATTGCTTCAAAAACTTCGTATGCAAATTATTCATTTATGTTTGGCGGCACCAACGATAATTTAGAAGAATTGCTAAAAACAAATCCTAAAAATGTAGCCGGAATAAAACTATTCTTAGGTTCATCAACCGGAAATATGTTGGTGGATAATGAAGTAGTTTTAGAAAAAATATTTTCATCCACAAAAATGTTAATTTCTGTGCATTGCGAAGACGAAGCAACCATCAAAAAAAATACAGAACATTACAAAGCGATTTATGGCGATGATATTCCGTTAAAATTTCATCCAATAATAAGAAGCGAAGAAGCGTGTTATTTATCCTCTTCAAGAGCAATTGAATTGGCTAAAAAAACCGGAGCAAGATTGCATATTTTTCATTTATCAACAGAAAAAGAAACACATTTATTTAGAAATGATATTCCTTTAGAAGAAAAACAAATTACTGCCGAAGTTTGTGTGCATCATTTATGGTTTACTGATAAAGATTATGATGAAAAAGGAACGTTGATCAAATGGAATCCGGCAGTAAAAACGGCAAATGACAGAACGGGGTTATGGAAAGCGTTGTTAGACGACAGAATTGATGTGATTGCAACCGACCATGCACCACACACAATTGAAGAAAAAAATAATATATATACAAAAGCTCCGAGTGGCGGACCTTTAGTGCAACACGCATTAAATGCTATTTTAGAAAAAGTAAAAGACGGAACAATTTCTATTGAAAAAGCAGTAGAAAAAATGAGTCATAATCCAGCTAAAATTTTTAAAATTGAAAAACGTGGTTTTATAAAAGAGGGTTTTTATGCCGATTTAGTTTTGGTAAATTCCAAGCTTTCTAATACGGTCTCTAAAGATACTCTTTTATACAAATGTGGTTGGTCTCCGTTTGAAGGAACGACATTTTCATCAACAATTACACATACTTTTGTAAACGGTAATTTGATGTATGATAACGGAAAATTTAACGAAGAAATAAAAGGAGAACGCTTAGTTTTTAATCGATAGTTATGAAGAAAATTGTATTCTTTTTTATTGGAATTATAGTTACTTCTTGTACAAGTAATACCATTTTAGAAAAACCTAAAGATTTAATTCCGAAGGATACAATGGTGCTTTTATTGACCGATTTATTTATAGCAAAAAGTGCTTTTATTGAAAAAAACAAACAAAATAATCGCAAGGTAAATTACATGCCTTTGGTGTATAATAAATATAAAATTGATAGTACTCGTTTTGGGAGTAGCAACTTTTATTATACTTCTAAGCTCGAAGAATATGAGTTGATTTATCAAGCTGTAAATGACAAATTGCTTGCAAAAAAAGCGGAGTTAGAAGAAGTTCTAAAAAACAAACCAGAGTAGTTTATTTGACCTTATTTTCTTTTTTATAAATAGCACAAACTTCTTCAATTACCTCTTCTGTTGATTTGAAATTAAATCCGATTTTTTTTATAATTTTTTCTGAAGAATAATATGTTTTTCCGTGTAAAGACTTCACAGAATCTTTGGTAATTAAGCGTTTTTTTCTAGTGATAAAAGTAACCACAGCATCTGCCCTTCTCAAAAAATTTGAAAGCGTTTTAGAAACTCGAATTGTTGGTGGTTTTTTACCAAACTGATTGGCAATGAGTGTAAAAATTTCTCGAAAGGAATTGTTTTCTGCAACTAAAACAAATTGCTCATTTTTTACCGAACTTTGGGTTAATTGAATCATTGCTTTTGCAACATCTTTTACGCCTACAAAACCTGTAACTCCATCCGAATACAAAGAAAACCCTTTAGCAACTTTAGAAAATAATTGTCCGGTGTTTAGGTCCCAAAAACCAGCTCCTAAAATTACTCCTGGGTTTACAATGATAACATCAATTCCTTCTTGACTTCCGCGCCAAACTTCCATTTCTGCGCCGTGTTTTGTAATTGCGTAACCGTTATTATTTGATTCTTTGTTCCATTCGTTTTCTTCGGTTACAATTTCGTTATTAATAGCATTTCCAATAGCAGCAATAGAGCTTACATAACACAATTTTTTTACAGAATTGCTAATGCATTTATTTACAATATTTGCTGTTCCTTCAATATTTATTTGACGCATTTTTCTGTACTCTTTGGCATCAAAAGATACCAATGCAGCTGCATGATACACAATTGAAACGTCTTTAAAAGCTTCGGTTAATGATGGAATGTCCGTAATATCAGCTTGTATCCAATCAATTTTAGAAAAGTGCGAATCTACATCATCTGTAAAATAAGAAAAGATTTTTTTTACAGTTACAAAACTTGTTTCGGTTCTGTAAATTGCTTTAATATTCTCGTTTTTTACCGTTAATTGATATAATAAATGCGAACCAACTAAACCTGTGCCTCCTGTTACTAAAATCATTGCTAAATTCTAAAAATCCTATATGCTAAAATAGTTTTTTTTGTAGGATAAAAGTATCTTTGCACTCTCATAAATTATTACTGATGACAAATTTTGTAGAAGAATTACGTTGGCGTGGATTATTGCATGATATCATGCCAGACACCGAAGAATATTTATTAAAAAATAAAACTGCTGGTTATATTGGCTTCGATCCAACAGCAGATTCTTTACATATTGGTAGTTTAGTGCAGATTATTATTTTAATGCATTTTCAAAAAGCCGGACACTCTTCTATCGCTTTAGTTGGTGGTGCAACCGGAATGGTTGGTGATCCTTCAGGGAAATCAGCAGAACGTAATTTACTAGATGAAGAAACCTTAGCAAAAAATATTGCAGGTGTTAGAGAAAACTTAGAGCGTTATTTAGATTTTGATGAAACTACTTCTGAGAATCCGGCAGAATTGGTAAACAATTACGATTGGATGAAAGATATTTCGTTAATCGATTTTGTTAGAGATACTGGAAAACACATCACCGTAAATTACATGATGGCCAAGGATTCTGTAAAAAAGCGTTTGAACGGAGAGTTTGCAGAAGGCATGAGTTTTACAGAATTTACATACCAACTTTTTCAAGGATACGATTTTTATCATTTATACAAAGAGAAAAATTGTAAACTGCAAATGGGTGGTTCTGATCAATGGGGGAATATTACAACCGGAACAGAATTAATAAGAAGAAAAGCGAAAGGAAAAGCGTATGCAATTACAGTTCCTTTGGTTACAAAAGCAGACGGAACAAAATTTGGAAAAACCGAAGGTGGAAATGTTTGGTTAGACGCCAAAAGAACATCGCCTTATAAATTTTACCAATATTGGTTAAATTCTTCGGATGAAGATTCTGAGAAATACATTAAAATATTTACTTTTTTATCTAAAGAAGAAATTGATGTTTTAATTGCTGAGCATAAAGAAAATCCACATTTGCGTTTGTTGCAAAAGAAAATTGGAGAAGAGGTTACGGTAATGACTCACGGACAAGAAGCGTATGAAAATGCTATAAAAGCTTCAACTATTTTGTTTGGAAAATCTACTTCTGAGGATATTAAATCCTTAGACGAACAAACATTTTTAGATGTTTTTGAAGGTGTTCCGCAAGCAACTGTTAGCAAAGAAGATGTAGAAAATGGTTTAGATATGATTGGTGCTTTGGCAGCAAAAACAAACTTTTTAGCTTCAAATTCTGATGCTCGAAGAGCCTTAAAAGAAAATGCAATTTCTGTAAATAAAGAAAAGGTAAAAGAAGATTATACAATTACTTCTACTGATTTAATTGCAAATAAATATGTGTTATTACAGCGTGGTAAGAAAAGTTATTTTTTATTAAACGTTGAGTAATTTATTATAATACTGTCATTTTGAAAGAGTAATCTCATAAATTATACTTCTATTTTATAAGATTTCTCAATCGCTTAAAAAAGCTCTTTTCGAAATGACATTTGGTGTTTTTTTTGAGTTAAATGTCATTCCTGCGTAGGCAGGAATCTAAACAACCCTTTCTATGGATTTCTGTTTCCACAGGAATGACAAACGTTAATTCTTTTTTAACTTTTCCCAGTTTTTATCAGCCAATGTTTTCAAATCTTCTGCGCCTTCTTTGGTCCAAAGTTTTAAAGTATTTGTTCCCCAAGAATTGTAAAACAAGTATAATTTTCCGTCTCTAATTTCAAATGTTTTTGGATTGATAGCGACTTTTTCTCCGTTTTTACCAATTGCGTATGCGCAATATCCTCCGTATTGTGGCATATATTTTTTTGGTGCTTTTTTAAAGGTTTCTAAATTTTCTTTATTAGAGAACATAAGTTTTACACCATCAAAAGTAGTTTGAAATTTCTTATTTCCTTTTTCTGCTTTGTTGTTAAAATACTCTACAACATCATAGCCTTCGGCGATAAAATCTTTTTTAGTATTATAATCTAGTTGGGCAAAAAAAGGGGTTGAAATCGTAATAAATAGTAGTGTGATAAATTGTTTCATCGAAAGTAGTTTTGAAAATAGTCGATGAAAAGGTTCGTAAATTACAACGAGGGTTTATTATGATTTGATATTGGAATACGTATATAGATTAGCTGAGTTTGGCTAGCAATTAAATTTATACATTCCTAAAGTACTTTTTTATATGATTTCAAAATATTTTTTCACAAAAGCAACCTGTTCATTATCCGTAATATTATCTGCTGATTCTATATCTATTTTGATATTTTTAAAACGTAAATCTTTATTCAAGTAATTGTGTAGTTCTACTTTTGCGTTAGTTGGCCCAAATAATAGTACATGTTCATATTTTAAAATTTGTGCTCCAATTTTGTCGTAAAATTTTTCATGCATTTGTTGTCTTTTATTGTGCATAAGATTTTCGCTTCGAATCAAGGCCTCTTGCTTTGTTTTTGATGTAAATTTTGACACAATAGAACGGCATTCGTTTTTTGAACTGATATCAATCAAATTTGCCGATGAATGATCCATCCAGATACCTAAATTGTTACTGTTTTTCATAATGTTAAGTTTTGGTGTTTTTTGAATTTCTCCAAGAATATTTTCAATAGAAGTTTTCTATTGTCAAAGCTTTGTCAGCATTTATTTGAATACCCTTTTTTAATGATCTTTAGCATAAGTTTTTAATAAATCATTTATAGAATCTAAATAATCTTTCAAATCTTTCTGACTCACACCCTTTTCGGTGTTCAATAAATTTATTGGTATTTCATCCAAGTATTTCATCAACTCAGGAAATTCTTCTTGAATTTTCTCAGTAGTTAAGAAGATTTTTTTACTAAGACTACTACTCTGATGTTCCATTTTTATGGAATATACACATTATATTCTCAAATGAGTTATATAATTGGGTATTTAAATTTGTATCTCGTTTTTGGGAAAAACTTAGTTTTAATTACCGATTTTTACATTGCAACTAATTTACGAATATGTTTCTGTTTTAATAAACTATATTCAATGTTAACAAGTTGTTGCAAAGGTTAGAAACAAACTTAAATCTGCTACAACACCATCAAATTACAACCTCTAATATCCGAATTATCAAAGCGTCCAATAATTTCGAAACTTCCGTTTTGATGTACTTTTCCTAAATCTTGCGTTGCAATAAAAGAACACGAATTGTAATTGGCTAAATCGATGACGTTAATTCCGCCTGTTTTATTTGGTTGTTGAATTGTTAATGCGTCTTCCGTATCGCGTGTTAAGATTTTCATCCAAGGCGGACAATCGAAAACTCCGTTTTCTTTAGAATACGCTTGACTTAATAATTCTGTCATTCCGTATTCTGAATGAATTTGAGAAACGCCAAATCCGTTTTTAAGAATGGTGTGCAATTCTTCACGAATCAATTCTTTTCGTCTTCCTTTCATTCCGCCAGTTTCCATAACGATGGTGTTTTTTAAATCGAATTGATGTTGTTCAATCAAATCTAACAAGGCAAAAGAAACACCAATTAACAACACTTTTTTGTCTGAATGATTTAAGCGAAGTAACTCCTCAGACAATTCTTTTAAATTGTTTAGGTAAAATCCGCTTTCTGGTTGATCAGATTTTTTAATCAAATCATTAACCATATACACCAAAGACGAACCTTTTCGTTCTAAATAATTGGGCAACAATGCCAAAACCGTATATTCTTTTATATTGCCATAAAAATGATGAAAGCCTTTTAAATAACTTTCTTCATACAAAGAAATATCGGTTACAAAATGTTTACTTGTTAGGCTTCCTGTAGTTCCAGAGCTTGAAAAAGTTTCCACAATTTCATCTAAAGAAGAAAGTATTTTTCGAGATTTAAAAAACTGAATTGGCAAAAACGGAATGTCTTTTATTTCGGTAACATCAGAAGGATGAATGTATAATAAATCACAAAAAGAGCGATATACTTTATTATTCTTAAACTGATGTTTAAAAATAGTTAAAGCAACTTCACTAAAGTTTTTTGAGCTATTTATATTAAAAATTATGTCCTTCATATATTGCAAAAATAGTTGATAAAAATATCTTTATAGAAGATTTGTTAATATTGTTAAAATTGTTTTTTTAATTTGAATTTGGTATTATTTTTGTATTGCTAAAACATTATCAATAGCTCTTCTTTCTTTAAAGAAGTATTGTTTTTATTAATCCCCTAAATTAATTTTGTATGAAAAAATACAAACTTACTACGTACAGAACTATAACAGGTTCTAAAGATATTCTTGAAATACCAAATAAAAAATCAGGTCAATGGATTCTTTATAAAAACGATGAGCCTACCTACTTTGTAGACTGTTTTGATTTTAAAGAAGAGTCGAACTTAATACTTAATAATTTAATTCTTAGCGAAAGAAACACCATTGATGATGTACTTAATAAGATTAAGAAAAAGAAAAAAATAAAACTTACTCTAGAAACACCACCACTTCTTGAAATAGAAATAAAATCTGAAATTAAAGAACTAGATTTACAACCCTTACCAGAAGAATGGTTGCATTTTTAATGTTTAATTTTAAACAATCATTTAAATTTTGTTTAATTTATTATCTATTAAATTATTTGTATTTTTGAGGTTCTATTTTAATAATTAAAAAAGAACGACAAAATGAGCGAATTTGGCATAAAAGAAGCCTTACAACAATTAGGTGTAAAAGATATAAATAACGGAACTTCTACAGGTTCAAACAATTTTTCTAACGGAGAAATTATAGAGAGTTATTCTCCTGTTGACGGAAAATTAATTGGTAAAGTAAAAACCACTACAAAAGAAGATTACGAAGTTGTCATGAAAACTGCAACTGAAGCATTTCTATCTTTTAGAAATATGCCAGCTCCACAAAGAGGAGAAATCGTACGTCAATTCGGAAATAAATTAAGAGACTTAAAAGAGCCATTAGGAAAATTGGTTTCTTATGAAATGGGAAAATCTTTGCAAGAAGGTTACGGAGAAGTTCAAGAAATGATTGACATCTGTGATTTTGCAGTTGGATTATCAAGGCAATTAAACGGACAAACCATTCCGTCTGAAAGACCAGGTCACGTAATGAGAGAACAATGGCATCCAATTGGAGTTGTTGGTATTATCTCTGCATTTAATTTTCCTGTTGCAGTTTGGGCTTGGAACACGGCGCTAGCTTGGATTTGTGGTGATGTTTGCGTGTGGAAAGGTTCTGAAAAAGCACCGTTATGTACCATTGCTTGTCAAAATATTATTGCATCAATTTTAAAAGAAAATAATTTACCAGAAGGAATTTCTTCTATTATTAACGGAGATTATAAAGTTGGCGAAATGATGACAACAGATCCTAGAATTCCATTGGTTTCTGCTACAGGATCAACAAGAATGGGAAGAATCGTTGGAGCAACTGTTGCAAAACGTTTCGGAAAATCATTATTAGAATTAGGTGGAAACAATGCCATTATTATTACACCAACTGCCGATTTAAAAGTAGTGGTTCCTGGTGCTGTATTTGGCGCTGTTGGAACTTGTGGACAACGTTGTACTTCTACAAGAAGATTAATTATTCACGAATCGGTGTACGATAAAGTAAGAGATGCCATAGTTGGCGCTTACGGACAATTAACAATTGGAAATCCTTTGGATGAAAAAAATCATATTGGTCCGTTAATCGATAAAGATGCAGTAAACACCTATTTAGCTGCCATAGAAAAAGCAAAAGCAGAAGGTGGAAATGTACTGGTTGAAGGTGGTGTTTTAGAAGGTAAAGGTTACGAAAGTGGTTGCTACGTAAAACCAGCAATTATTGAAGCTGAAAACCACTTTGAAATTGTTCAACATGAGACATTTGCTCCGATTTTATATTTGATGAAATATGCTGGAGATGTAGAAAATGCAATCGATAAACAAAATGGAGTCGCTCAAGGGTTGTCTTCTGCAATTATGACAAACGAATTAAAAGAAGCTGAAAAATTCTTGTCTTATGCGGGTTCTGATTGTGGAATTGCCAATGTAAATATCGGAACTTCTGGTGCAGAAATTGGTGGCGCTTTTGGTGGTGAAAAAGAAACTGGTGGCGGACGCGAATCTGGTTCTGATGCTTGGAAAGTGTATATGAGAAGACAAACAAATACCATCAATTATTCAGACGAATTGCCATTAGCACAAGGAATTAAATTTGACTTATAGTTTTTAATAGTATAGAATAAAAACCCACTCAATTGAGTGGGTTTTTTGTTTAAAACGCGCAATTAAACAATAATGTCTATTTTTATCTAAACAAAAATGAACTATTGATGAAAAAAATTATTTACTTCTGTATTATTATTGCCATGGTTTCATGCAAATCAGAAAAAACATACAATGTTGGACAAATTATAACTCCTAAAGGTGAAATCTTAATTTGGCTGCATGAAGAAACACCAAAACACAAAGCAAGTTTTACACAATTAGCAAATGATGGTTATTGGGATAACTATACGTTTAACCGTGTTATACCAAATTTTGTTGCTCAAGGTGGTTGCCCTGATACACCAGAAGGATTTAATGATCCAGAATATTTATTAGAACCAGAGTTTGATAAAAACTTACGCCATGTTTATGGTGCTGTTGGTGCTGGTCGTGATGATAACCCAAAAATGCTTTCTGCTAGATGTCAGTTTTATATTGTTCAAAATAAAAATGGCTTAAGTAGACTAGATGATAAATACACCATTTTTGGAAAAGTTATTAAAGGTATGGATGTAGTAAATACAATAACAAATATAGAACGCGATTCTACCAATAAACCACTTTCAGATATTTCGCTAGATGTAAATATGATTAAAATGAAAGTATCTGAGTTAGAAAAGATATATCCAGAAGGAATACAAATAAAATAAGTATTAGATTAAACCAAATTAAAAAAAAATAGTCTAAGCATAGATGTCCCAGCTAAAAATAATTTATTCGTATAACTGGTTGTCAAATTTTAAAAAACTTAAAACAATTATAAAATGAAAACAAAACACTTCGTATTTACAATCCTATTTTTTATTGGAGCATTAACAGTACAGGCTCAAAGAGGTGAGCGACCTGATCCAAAAGTACAAGCAAAAACAAGTGCTGATACTTGGCAAAAAGAATTTAGTTTATCTGATGAACAAAGAACAAAAGTGTATGACCTTCTTATAAAGTCTTCAGAAGACAGAACTAAGAAAATGGCTGAATTAAGAGCAAGTGGTGATCGAGAAGGAATGCGCGAAGCTTTTACAAAACTTCAAGCAGACACAGATAAAGGATTGAAAGCAATATTTACTGATGCTCAATGGGTAATGTACGAAAAATGGAAAAAAGACAATCCCCCTAGACAAAGAGGTCGACGTGGAGGTAATTAATTAATTAAAACCAGCTCAATTGAGCTGGTTTTTTAATTGTATTTAACTTTTCGCAATACACGCATGGCTTCTTTATATTTGATATAAGTAGTTTTATCTGCAATATTTTTAATGTATTCTTTTGCTTTTCGTAAGTAATTTTGTGCGTCTAAATGACCGTGTAAATAACAAATTAAATAGTTTGTTGGAAGTCGGAGAACATCTTCGTGTTCGGTAACAGAAAGCGCTGCTCCAGAAATTATCTTTTTTACTATTGCATTGCTGTTCTGATAAATATGCTTAATTATTTCATCATCAAAAGCTGGTGGTTTAAATATTAATTCATTTACAATATCGTGCTTTCCGTTATCTTTAAAATGGATAATCGTTTTTTCTAACGGATAATGTGTTTCGTTTTTATCAATGCCTAGTAAAATATATTCTGTGATAATAAATGAGTGCGAATTGTAACTAATTTGAACTTCATCTAGTGCAGAAAAAAACAACTGAACTTGTTCGTTTATCAATTCGATATCAACTCTAGAAAAAAATTCCTCTCCGTTTATAATCGATTTTTTTCCTGCCCAACACAACACAAATTGCTCGTTAAAAACCTTGTACTGTGGATTGTACTCTTTTTTATGGTTGGTGATAAAATCAAAAACTCCGTTTAGTGTTAATTCAATATTATTTCTTGCATTTTTCTCTATTGCTTCAACAATTTCTTGATTGGTGTTTTTGAGTTCAAAACTTCCTTTTGATGACATTGAATTGCTTCCTCGTCTAAAAAAAACCGAACCTTGTTTGTATTTCCAAGCGTTTTTTGCAAGCGATGTAACTTTATTATTAGGTGAAATGGTAACCAACCCAATTACTTTATGACGCGGTAAAGTTGGAAAAGGAACGTTTTCGTATTGTATTTTTGGAGGATTTGTTAAATATGCATTTGCAAGATTCTGAATTTTACTATCATCAAAAAAATCGACACCAATAATTTTATTTTCTTCGTCTTCAATGCCAATAACGATATAAGAGTTGTTTGCTGGATTCGAATTTGACAACGCACAAACGTGTTTTATAAATTTTGCTTTTCCTTCTTTATTATGTAATGATAACTTTTGCTTTTTGTCATAAAAGCTATTCTCATCATTATGAGACAATAAATTTTTAATCAAAAGGCGTTTGTTAATCATGTTGTTAGCTTCTATTTATAATTGTTGCGCTAGCTTGTGCTGTTGGATACACAATTAAATCTTCAATATTTACATGATAAGGTCTTGTTATCACAAAATAAATAATATCTGCAATATCTTCTGCTTGCAACGCTTTATAGCCAGAATAGACTGATTTTGCTTTTTCTGTATCACCTTTAAAACGAACATCAGAAAACTCAGTTTCTACTGCTCCTGGATGAATTGCACAAACTCGAATGTTTTGTTTGTTTAAATCGATTCTCATTCCTTTGTTTAACGCATTTACAGCATATTTAGAAGCACAATACACATTTCCATTTGGATAGACTTCTTTTCCTGCAATTGAGCCAATATTTACAATAAATCCACTATTTTTTGCTGTCATTTTAGGAATGATTGCTTTAGAAACATATAGCAATCCTTTTACGTTGATGTCTAACATAGCGTCCCAGTCATCAATATCTCCATCTTGAATGGTACTCAATCCATGAGCATTACCAGCGTTGTTGATTAAAATATCTACATCACTAAAATTTTCTGGTAAAGAATTGATTGCTAAAAAAACATCTTCTTTGTTACGAACATCAAATTGTAAAATTGTCACGTCGGTAAGTTTTCCTAATTCTTTTTGAAGTTCTTCTAATCGTTCTTTTCTTCTTCCACAAAGGATTAAACGAATTTGGTTTTTAGCAAACAGTTCTGCAGTTGCTTTTCCGATTCCAGATGTTGCTCCGGTTATAAGTGCAGTTAAACTCATTGATTTTCTTTTTGTTAAAGATACTTGAGTTGGTTTAAAAATCAAAACTAAACCGCATGAAAAAACCGCTCTACCTCTAGAGCGGTTTACTTTAATTGGTTGTTTACACAACCAACTAAAAATCAACTAACCAAACTTTATTTTAAATGTCTTCTAACTTTTGTTTCTCTTTGTATCTTAGTTCGTTTTCTACCGCTGTTCCTTACAGTTGGTTTTGCTTTTCCTCCTTTTAAGAATTGTATAAAACCTCGTCCATTAAATTCATAAGTTGTTTGCGAACTTATGTGGTATAAACTTACTTTACTATCATTAATAACGCTTAACTCAAATTCTTCATTGTCTCCGCCATCATAATTAAGTGTTAAAATCTTTAGGTTGTTATAATTCTGCACATCATATATGTTATAACTACCTACAAAATTCCAATTAATAATATCAATATCTGTGCCAAAAGGATCTTTTGACGAATAGAAAGTGGTGTTATTTTCTGGTGTAAATTGTAAAAACATTTCTTCGTCAAAAGCATTTATAGTTCCTGAATTACTAGTGCTTATTTTTTCCCAAGCAACATATTCTTGCAGAAAATATTCGATGTTTTCATAAAACAATTTATCATAATCAAAATTGTTTCTTTGATATCCAGTTAAATAATAGGAAACATCATTATATGTATCGTCTATTCGTATTTCGTTTGCAGAAATAACAAATACATCAAAATCATAGCTTCCGTCTAAAGTGTGATCTATTTCTAAATAGCCTTTGTATGTATTATAGTTTCCTACTTTAATTCCTAAGCCATTTCCAGTGATTCCTATATCAGCAATATTATTATTTGCATAGAATTGTCCGTTAAAAAAAGAAACTGTAAATGCTTTAGATAAAAACGGAACATCTCCATTTCCTGTCGTTTTATGATAATCTACATACCACAAATCATATTCTGTCATTACTTCTTCAAGTGGAATTTCGTATATATAATCATCATCTAAAAGTGTACATGATGTAAATATAGCTCCAGTAATAAGAAGTATTAAAAGTAGTTTTACTGATTTCATAAGCATTAGTTTTATGGTTATGCTGTTGTAATTTCAAATTACGTGCCAAAAAGAAAAGGCAACCAGATGCTGGTTGCCTTATATACTTATAAATGGTATTTTCTTATGGATAAAAAACAGTGTCTGTTTTTTTAATTTTTGATACTTTATAATAGTAAGTTTTTTTACCAGAAATGTAGCTAACTACTGCTTCATTTGGTTCTAAATTAAATGGAATTGTTTCTCTTTTAATTTTTGGATTATTACGTTCATCACTCATTACCACTCCTCCATTTACAGTAGTTTTTGTTCTAGTTTCTAGAACCATTTCTGCTGAAGTGCTTATGTTGGCTATCACATATTTTTTTCCTTTCCTCTCTGTGGTACTCGCATCTACAACTTTATTGTGAAAATATATTTTCTTAAAAGTAATGTTTGCATCGTTTTCTACACCAATAATTAAATTTGTTCCGCTTACACCAGGTTGCCCGCCAACCCAATTGTGATACGTTGCTCCAAAAACTCTAAAAGGTGCCGATTTAGTTAACTTTAATGTGCTACAACTTGAAAAACTAACAGCTACGCAGAAGAAGAGAAGTAATTTTATTGATTTCATAAATGTCTTTTTATATTCTATTTCAATTGTTATGCCAATTTACAAAAAAAAGAGCTTATCAAAATTGATAAGCTCTTTTAAATATACTTGTAAAATTATATCTAATTGTTTAATGCCTCAGCACCTCCAACGATTTCAAGAATTTCGTTGGTAATTGCAGCTTGACGTGCTTTGTTGTACGTTAACAATAAATCGTCACGTAAATCTGTAGCATTATCTGTTGCTTTATGCATCGCTGTCATTCGAGCACCGTGTTCTGCGGCAAAACTATCTCTAATAGATTTGTACAATTGTGTTTTTAATGACTTCGGAATTAACTCTAAAACAATTTCTTCTTTAGAAGGTTCAAAAATGTAGTCTAAATTTGCATTTACGTTTTCTCCTTCCACAGGTTTTATTGGTAAAAATTGCTCTACAGTTGGTATTTGAGTTGCTGCATTTTTAAACCTATTGTAAACAATTTCTATTTTATCATAGCTACCGTCAACAAATAAACTCATTAATTTTTCAGCAATTACAGAAACATTATCAAAATTTAGGTCATCAAAAATATCGTTATTATTATCAATAACATTGTATTTTTTTGATAAGATTCCATGTCCTTTTTTACCAATAGTAAGCAAATCTACGGTACAATTGTTATAATTATCCTCAATTGTTTTTAAAGTTTCTTTGATTACATAAGAATTAAATCCACCACATAAACCTCTATTAGAAGTAACAACCACAATTAATACTTTAGAAACTTCTTTCTGATTAGAATATGCACCTCCAGCGTCACCATCTAAAGTAGCGCTTAAACTTTGTAACAATTCGGTTAACTTAGATGAATATGGACGCATTGCAGTAATTGCATCTTGCGCTTTTTTCAACTTAGCAGCAGATACCATTTTCATGGCACTTGTAATCTGCATGGTAGAACCAATCGATGTTATCCTATTACGTATTTCTTTTAAGTTTGCCATTCTTTGTTATTTGAATGATGAAATTCTCACTTTCGTAAGAATTACAACTATATTAAGCTTAATATTTGCTTGAAATCTCTTTTGCAGCGTCTTCTAACGAAGCAATAACTTCATCAGTTAATTTTCCAGATTTAATAGTATCTAACACATCTCTGTGCTTAGCGTTTAAATATGAAATATAATCTGCTTCAAATTCTTTAACTTTTTCTACTGGAACTTTACTTAACAAGTTTTTAGAACCTGCATAAATAATTGCAACCTGATCTTCAACTGAGTAAGGATCGTTTTGTGCTTGCTTTAAAATTTCAACATTACGTTGTCCTTTAGAAATTACACTCATTGTTGCGGCATCTAAATCAGAACCAAATTTTGCAAACGCTTCTAATTCACGGTATGCTGCTTGATCTAATTTTAATGTTCCAGATACTTTCTTCATTGATTTAATCTGTGCGTTACCTCCAACACGAGATACAGAAATACCTACGTTAATTGCTGGACGTACACCAGAGTTAAATAAATCTCCGTCTAAGAAAATTTGTCCATCCGTAATCGAAATTACGTTTGTTGGAATATATGCTGATACGTCTCCTGCTTGTGTTTCAATAATTGGCAATGCAGTTAAAGAACCTCCACCTTTTACAATTCCTTTTAAAGAATCTGGTAAATCGTTCATTTCACTAGCAATTTTATCATCATTGATCACTTTTGCCGCACGTTCTAATAACCTTGAGTGTAAGTAAAATACATCACCAGGATATGCCTCACGTCCCGGTGGTCTTCTTAATAATAAAGAAATCTCACGGTATGCAACAGCTTGTTTAGATAAATCATCATAAATAATTAAAGCTGGTCTTCCAGAATCTCTAAAATACTCTCCAATTGCTGCTCCAGCAAACGGTGCATATACTTGCATTGCTGCAGGATCTGATGCATTTGCTGCTACAATTGTAGTATACGCCATAGCTCCTTTTTCTTCTAACATATTTGCAATTGCTGCAACTGTAGAAGCTTTTTGACCAATAGCTACATAAATACAATAAACTGGCTCACCAGCATCGTAAAATTCTTTTTGATTTAAAATCGTATCTAAAGCAACTGTAGATTTACCTGTTTGACGATCTCCAATGATTAACTCACGTTGTCCACGTCCAACTGGAATCATTGCATCAATAGATTTAATTCCTGTTTGTAATGGTTCCGTTACAGGTTCTCTATAAATAACTCCTGGAGCTCTACGCTCTAGAGGCATTTCATAAGTTTTTCCTTCAATCGGACCTTTACCGTCAATTGGGCTTCCTAAAGTATCAACTACACGACCAATAATACCTTCTCCGGCTTTTAAAGAAGCAATTCTTTCAGTTCTTTTTACTACAGAACCTTCTACAACAGATGTTGGGTCTCCTAATAATACAACTCCTACGTTGTCTTCTTCAAGGTTTAATACAATTCCTTCTAATCCACTTTCGAATTCAACTAATTCTCCGTATTGAACATTAGATAATCCATAAACACGAGCAATACCATCACCTACTTGTAATACAGTACCTACTTCGTTTAACGAAGCTTTTGCTTCGAAATTTGTTAATTGTTGCTTTAATATTGCTGAAACTTCAGCTGGTTTAATTGCTGCCATCTTTTATAATTTGATGTAAAATTAAATTTTTGGTATATATTGACTGTTGTCAAATTCTTTTCTTAACTCATTCAGGTTGCTAGAAATACTTGCGTCATACTGCATATCTCCAACACGTAATATAAATCCTCCTAAAATAGCTGGATCAATTTTGTTTTCTATATTCGTTTTATTTCCTGTAAGTTCTATTATTTTCTGTAATATTTTATCCTCTAAACTTTTTGTTAATGGAACAGCTGTGGTAACTTTAGCTGTATCCATGTTTTTTAAGAAATCATAAATGATTGTATATTGTTGCGCAATTTGTGCCAACATAATCATTCTTTTATTTTCTTCTAAAAGGTTAAATAAACCTAAAGTGATTGCATTTACTTTACCTGCAAAAAGAGCATCTAATACTTTCTTTTTATTTGATGCTTTTATTATTGGACTTTTCAACATTGTTTGAAAATCATCACTACCAGAAATAGTTTCGTAAATAAGTTGCATGTCTAAATTTACTTCACTTTCTAAAGACGATTCTTTTGCTAAATTTAAAATAGCTTTTGCGTAACGTAATGCTGGTCTTGCTCCTTTCATACAATTATTAGTTTAAAGTAACGTCTTTAAGCATTCCTTCTACCAATTTAATTTGGTCTTCTTGAGAAGTTAATTCCTTTTTAATTACTGCTTCGGCAATAATAATTGATAAATCACCAACTTCCTTTTTTAAATGTGCAATTGCAGCTTGCTTTTCTTGACCTATTGCAACGATTGCTCCTTCAATTAATTTAGCAGCTTGTTCTTTTGCATCTTCTTTGGCTTCTGAAATCATTTTTTCTTTGATTTCTCTAGCTTCTTTCATCATTGCGTCTCTTTCCGCTCTTGCTTCTTTAACTAGCTTTTCGTTATTCGCTGTTAAGTTTTGCATTTCTTTTTTAGCTTCTTCTGCAGATGCTAAAGCTTTTTTAATACCTTCTTCTCTGTCATTTACAGCATCTAAAATTGGTTTCCAAGCAAATTTCTTTAACAACAAAACCAATAGCACAAACAAAACGCCCATCCATACAAATAGCCCTAAAGAAAAATCGTTTATTAACTTATCCATATTATTATATCTATATAATTTTTATCTCTTGTTTAATAGTAAACAAAAGCTATAACCAACCGTTATAGCTTTTGTTAGTTGTTTTAAGCTGCAAATAAAGCAGCAAATCCGATACCTTCAATTAAGGCAGCAGCAATTAACATTGCTGTTTGGATTTTTCCAGAAGCTTCTGGTTGACGTGCTATAGCGTCCATTGCAGAACCACCAATCTTACCGATACCTAAACCAGCTCCGATAACGATCAATCCTGCTCCAATAAAATTTAATCCTTCCATTATATATATATTTAATTATTAAACATTCAATTTTAGTGATCATCATGTTCTTCTACTGCTGAACCAAAGTACAGTGCAGATAACATAGTGAAAATATAAGCTTGTAGCGCTGCTACTAATAATTCTAATAATGATAAAGCAAATGCCAATCCAAATGATAATGGGCTACCAATCCAGCTTTTAAAAATAAACATTAAACCAATAATACTCATTAATACAATATGACCTGCTGTAATGTTTGCATACAAACGAATCATCAATGAAAATGGCTTGATAACCAATCCTAATAACTCTATCGGAGCTAAAACAATTCTCATTAATTTAGGAACTCCTGGCATCCAGAAAATATGTCCCCAATAATTTTTGTTTGCAGTAACATTTGTCAATATAAATGTAATTAATGCCAACACTAAAGTTACAGCAATATTATTTGTTACGTTTACACCTAATGGAGTTAATCCTAACAAGTTAATAATCCACACAAAGAAAAATACCGTTAATAAATAACTCATGTATTTTCTATAATGCTTTTCTCCAATATTCGGAATTGCAATATCGTCTCTAATATATAAAATAATTGGCTCTAATAAACGACCAACACCTTTTGGTAAAGCATTTTTTTGGTAATTTTTTGCCATTCTTGTAAAAACAAAGAACATTAACAAACCAACTAAAAATATAAATACCACGTTTTTAGTGATAGAAAAATCTAGTGGCTTTGCATTTGTTGGATGCTTTTCTGCATCATAAGTGATGGTTCCTTCGGCATCCGTTTTGTAAATTTTGTTGTGATATACCTTATAGTAGTTTCCTCCAACTTCTGCAACCGTTTCACCATGATGAAACTTAGATGACAAAAACACTTTTAAACCATTGTCCCATAAAATAATAGGTAACGGGGCTCCAATATGATGAACTTCCTTATTATCATCTGTATAAGAGAACAAACCAAAATCATATGAATCTAACAAGTGATGGTTGATGTATTCTTTAATAGAAGCTTTTAAATTCTTTTCTTCTTTTGGTTGGTTTTCAACAGTTGTACTGTCACTGTGTTGAGCCACAGAAACAAACGAAACTAAAAATAGTAAAAACGTAATCTTTTTTATTGAAAATTTTCTTCGCATATCACTCGGATAATAGTGTCTTTAAAATCGGTGCAAAGGTAGGTTTTTCTCTTAAAAATAAAAACTATTTATAACTTTATTTTAAGTGCTAAAATTTCACAGTTATTATCCTTCTTTTTCTGGAAGATTTAAAAGCTTAATTAATGCCAAAGTTTCTATTAGTAGTGCATAAATATAAGGTATAAAAAACGCCATAAACTCTAATCTTGAAATAGTGCCATCTGAATGATAAGAAGGATAAAAAAAGATAAAAAATACAGCAAATTTTAAAAAACTGCCAAACATAAAAAGAAAACCTAATTGATTTTTTTGCCTTACTCTTAAAAAAAATAACACCAAAAAAATAATGATGGCTAACAAACCATTAATAAAATAGGCTAAAACGATCTTAGCATCATAAATTAGCAAGTTGTAGTTTTCTAAAATAAAAGTATGAACAAAAAAAACCAGTAACAGACCAATAATTAATTGAGTAAAAAAATTAACTACTACCTTTTGAGTACTATTCTTCTTTTTCATTTATTTTTTTTAACTGAATCATTAAGCTAATTAACGAGCCTACAAATCCGAAAAGTATAAAAATTAATGTGACGTAGTTTTTTTCAAATTGATAATGAGCATCAATTTTTTTTCCAAAGTAAGCGGCAAAGTAAATGGTAATTCCCATTTGCAATCCAACTCCACTAAGTCTAATAAACTTGTTAAGCGGTTTTTTCTTCGGATTTTGATTGTTGTTCATTTGCGTTGAGTTCTTTTAATGCTCCTTTCATTGTACAAGATGCGTTAAAAGCTGCTCCTGGTTCTACTGATAATTTACCTAAAACTACTTCTCCAGAAATAGATGCCGATGCTTTTATAGTCAGCATTTTGTTCACTTTTAATTCGCCAGAAAATTTACCTTCAATATCAGCATTGTCGCATAAAACTTTTCCTTGAACAGATCCTTCTAATCCAATAATTACTCTTCCTTTTGTTTCTAAAGTTCCTTCTAAAATTCCGTCAATCCTAAAATCTCCTTCAGAACTTAAATCGCCAACAATTTTTGTGTGTTTGGCTAAGATATTTCTTTCCATTGCGTTTGGTTTCTTCTGATTATTTTCTTTATTAAACATTGGGGAATGTTTTAATTTAACTGCTTTATGATTTCTTTTGCTCGCTGCCCTTCTTTGGTGTTTCCGTAATTAAACAACACATATTCTAATGCTTTTTTATACGCTTCTTTCGATTGATATTTACCAATTGCCATGGCTTTAAGCAATTCAAATTTAGCAATTAAATTTGAATCTTTAATTTCTGGTGCTAATTCTATGATTTGAGAAACCACATCTTCAAATTTATCATCTTTGTAGATGTAATACAATTCTTTATAAATTGCTTCGGTTTGACCTATCTTTTTCTCGTCTTGTTTTTTAGGTTTGTTCTGTAATATCTCAGCATACCTAGATGCTGGATACTCTTTAATAATTAACGCTTTGTATTCTGCTGCCTTACTGCTTTTTAATTCTGAATACAATTGGTACAAGTGATATTTTGTTGGCAATAACAACATTTTATCTGGTTTCTCTTTTAACAATCTTTCAAGCCTAAAAATTGCTAAATCTACATCTTTAAATTGCTCTTTATAAATAATTCCGGTTTGATATAGCGCCTCGTTTCTATTATAAATTAAAGAATCAATGGCAGATTTAGTTTGCGGTAAGGCATCTAAATAGGTCTTTAAATTATACTTTGGTAACCATACCGTTGCTTCCTTTTTAGTTGAAGTTGTTGTTGTTACAACTTGCGCTTGTTGCTTGTCAGAAATTCTCCAATTATCCTCTAACGGTCTGTTTCCCCACACTTTTTCAAATTCGTTTTTGCCAAAATTTAAAGATTGTACATTGTAAAAATACCATTTGCCTTTTTTGGTTGATTTTATCGAAGAACCTCCACTAAAAGAACTACCAAATGAAATATTTTTCAACTGTGCTTTTGCTGCTTTTTCATCTGCTTTTTTAAGACTTTCTATATGTTTCTTAAAAAATGTGATTTGTTCTAACTTAGATAAATTGGCTATTTTTAAAACACTATCGTTTGTTTTTAATGTGGCCTCAAATGCCGTTAAAGCTGCTAAATTTTTATGTTTTCTTCTAATTTGTCTGATGCGTAAATCTGTGCTATTTTTTGAAATCTGAATCACACTATCGTAATACGCACTTGCTTGAACAAACAATGAATAGTCAAACGAAATATTTCCTAATTTCTCGTATGTGTAGGTTTTCTGAACAAGATCTCCGTCTGGAATTCTAAGCGAGGTTTTAAAATCTTTTAACGCAATATGTAAACTATCTCTTTTCTCTTCTAACAAGCCTTTTTGATAATACAACGCATCTAAATATCCTCTGTTTTCTCTATCTTTTATAAGTGTTTTAAACTTTGTTATTAAACTAGAAACTGCAGAATCTGATGTGCTTGCTTTTGCTAAATCGATGTTGGCATAAATTTTAAATTTATACGGCGCTTTTTTAAAATTGATCAATCGATTAAAAACAATTGCTGCAGAATCTTTTTTATTTTCTGAACTGTAAATTTGTCCCAACACAAATAGATTTCTTGCAGCTTGTTCTGTGTTTGTTTGCGTTGCAGTTGCTAATGTTAAATGCTCAATTGCACGTTGGATACTATCATTTTTAACATAGGCCATTGCCAAAGCCGTGTGCGCTTCTTCTTTTATTCTTGGGTCTAATTCTTCGTTTTTTAAAACAATTTTTAATGTTTCAATTGCAAACTGATCATTGTCTAATCTGATATTTGTTTTTGCTCTCCAAATTCTTGTTTCATCTATTAAATCTGCATACGGATAATTTATAATCACGTAATTAAACGCTTCAATTGCTGGAATAAATCTTTGAGTATAATACCTAGATTTCCCTAGTAATAAATACGCATCATCAATTTGATTATTGCGTTCTCGCCCACCAATATTCATAGAATGCAACTGAATTGCTTTTACCGCTTTTTCTTCGGCTTTATCAAAAGTGGTGAGTGGTTTTTCTTCTTCATCGTTTGCATCAGGAAATCCTGGGTTTCCACCAAAAGAAGCAATTGAAGTTGATTTTTCTTCAAAAGTAATGGGTTCTATAGAAAGTTGTTCCCAAAAATTATCTTTGTGTTGTTGGTTGATTTGATCTAATCCTTCTTGAAAAGCCAAATTACCATTGTACAAAATATTGTATTTGGTGGTAATTGAATTGTAAGCTCTGTTTACAAAAGCATCTTTTTTTGTGCTACAAGAAATAAAAGCCACTATGGCGATCAAAAAAAGTACGATTGTGTTTTTGTTTTTCATAAAATAGATTCAACATCAAAACTAAAAAAGCTCCTATTCACAAACATATTTTCTGTAAAAATATTGTGAATAGAAGCTGTAAAAATAAGAATAAAAAAAGTAAGAATTTACACCGCGAAATAGCTTTCTAATTCTTTTAAAGTTTCTGTAGATGTTTTGATGTCTTTTACAACGTTTCCTTTATCTAAAACCACAATACGCTCGCACACTTCTGTTACATGACTTAAATCGTGGCTAGAAACCAACACGGTAACTTCGTTGTTGTCTGTTAATTCTTTCAACATCTTTTTTAATCTGATTTGTGTTGTTGGATCTAAATTTGCAAAAGGTTCGTCTAAAATTACCACTTGCGGATTCCCTAAAAGTGCCGCAACAATTCCTGCTTTTTTCTGATTTCCTTTACTTAAATCTCTTAAATATTTCTTTCCTCCAAGAATTTCTCCGTTAAATATTTCTTCGAACTGACTTAAAAAGCTTGTAATATCTGCTTTGTTCATTCCGCGTAAATCGCCAATAAAATCGAAATATTCTTCTGGAGTTAAATAACCAATTAAAAAAGTTTCATCAATAAAAGAACCTGTAAAAGATTTCCAAGCTTCACTTTTATTTACGGTTACATCGTGATTTATAACTTCGCCAGTTGTTGGTCTAATTAAATCTAACAGAATATTAAAAAACGTTGTTTTTCCTGCTCCGTTATTCCCCACTAATCCAAAACTTTGTCCCTTTGGAATTTCTAATTCTTCTATATTTAGTACTTGAGTTGTACCGTATTTTTTTGTGATATTTTTTGAATGTATCATAATTTTTTGTGTCTTAATTTTGTTGCTTATGCTTTTTGATCGAATGCGTGAATTGCTGCATATTTTTCTTGAATATACTTTTTAGCAATCAAATTCATAAAATAATTTTTTGTTACCAATCCTAAAATTCCGAATCCTGCGATAGCAGCAATTCCGGCGTTAAAACCAAATGGCAAACTAAATGCGTAAAACAATCCGATAGGAATTAACATGACCGGTATAATAACAATAAATTGTTTTGCACTTGTTCCTTGTGTGTTTCCAAATCCGCTTGCGTTTAAATCGATTTGTTTTCTGTTAAATGAACCTGCATATAATAAAACCAGCGTGTTAAAGCCAATATTAAAAAGTGCTCCAGCGCCAATCATTAAATAAAATTTTAATCCAAAGTATATATATGGCGTTGCTAAAATGAATAATACAGAAGTTACTACAACCATTAAATACCATTTAGATTCTAAATATTTTCTGTAAGAAAGGTTTTGAGTCATTAGCATTTTATAGTAAGCGCTTTCCCAAGCTGGGATAAACTGACCGTAGTTTAAAACAAATCCACCAGTAACAAATAACGATGCAAAAATTAAAAATCCTGGCATCTTTTCTTCATAAATGGGATTTGTAAAAAATATCAATCCATATAAAACAAAAGCGAAAGACATTAAGAAAACCGTTTTTGTTCTTTTGTTTCTCCAAATCAATCTGATTTCGTTTTTAATAAACGGCGCCATTTCTCCGAATCTGTTTGCCCAAGATAAATCTGCCGTGCTTGCTTCTTTTACTTTTACTTTTACCGCATCATCTAAATACAATTGTTGTCTTAATATTTTTTGATTTACGCTGTATAAAACTGCTAATAATGCAACCGGAATAAGCACATAAATTGGATTTGCAAAAACACCATCAAAAATTGCTTGACTATGAATTGTTACCTCGTAAATATTAAAATATTGTAAAGCTATCGTTCCCATTAAAACAACTGCTAAAGTCCAAAATGCAACATTGTTTTTATTGATAATAAAGTTTAAGAAGTTTGCACATTGTGTGATTAAAATCATAGAAAACAACCAACCCAACGCTCCAGAAACACTATAGTTTTCTGCCATCAATACTATTGAAAACGGAATGTAAAAAAACAATGAGAAAATGTTAAATGCAGAAAACATCGATTTTCCTAATACATAATGCACCAATTTGTTCTTTTTTATAGGAAGAACAAGTAATGGTTTTACATTCATTACTGGTAGTTTTTGCATTAAATACCTAAAAATTAAATCTCCAATAATTGCAAAAAGCAAATAAGAATTAACTACTTGTAACGGATCTGCATCTGGCATTGTTTCTCTAATGATAAAGAAACTACCAATTCCTAATGCGAGGAAAGAAACCATCATGTATAAGGCGAAAAAGCCCATAATAATTTTTAATGCGATTCCTTTTTGCCAATACGAAGAACGGAAATATTGTTTCCATTCTAATTTTAAAAATCTTCTAAACATAATTACTTGGTTAATTGTTTAATGGTTATAGGTATCTAAAATGTCCTTTTTGTTACAAAAAAATTACACCATTGTATATTCTGGATAAGTTTCTGCCAATAATTCTTCTGCTTTTGATGGCATTACAAACGCTGTAATATAAAAAACGATACACATTAAGGTTGCAAAAGCAGCAACTAAAAAGAGTAAATAAAGAGCCATTGTATTAAAATTTACATCTGATAAATTAATGATGTTAAAAATATTGATAAACACCAGTACAGAAAAACCATTTCTTGTTTCTCCAATCATAGATTCTAATAAAAATATTTTTGCTTGCTGTTTTTTCTTTTTACCTCTGCTTTTAAAGAAGTAATACAAATCAACAATTACTAAAATAAAAATGGATGCAATAATTATTTCTTCGGCGTACTTTGATTGAAGAACAGTAAAAAACAGCATAAAAATTAAACTTGTTAAAATTATTTTTGGCAATGTAAACCACTCTTTTACAAAACGTAATAATATTTTCCAATAGCGTTTATTCATCGCTTTTTGCTTTTGTTCCACAACATCCATAAAGCCAAAAACACCAAACTTTTTAAACGATATATCTCTTGCTTCTCTAAATGTTAATTTTGGTTGTGCTTCCCAAATTTGTTCAATATCATTTGCTAAATGATCTACCAATTCGGTTTGTACATCGTAATGATACACAAAATGTTCTCTTGTAAATTTGTAGAGTTCTTCTATTTGAGTTTCTGTTATTTTCATCTTACTTCAAACTAAGTTTAGGATTTACCAAATGCTGCATCGTTTTTAAAAACTCTTGCATTTCTGCCAATTTATTTGCGGTTTCTTTGGTTCCGTGTTCGGTAAGTTTGTAATATTTACGCAAACGATTCCCTATTTTTGCAACCTCAACATCTAACAAACCATCAGCTTCTAATTTATGCAATGCTGGATACAATGCACCTTCTGTAATTTTTAATTCTCCGTTTGTTAATTCTTTTACTTTTTGAGTAATTTCATAACCGTACATTTTATCATTCTGCGCCAACAATTTTAAAATGATGGTTTGTAATGAGCCTTTAAATAGTTTTTGATTTCCCATGTTTTGATGTGTAATCGTCATTCCGAACGAAGTGAAGGAATCTCTTTTTTAAGATTGCTTCGCAAACTCGCAATGACTTTTTCTATGTATCAAATTTATACATAATTTTCTTATGTATAAAACTCTTAGGTAATTAATTTATAGAAACTCTAACAAACTGTTCATGATTTGTTTCTTATTTTTGCATTCTTAAATAAAGATTGATGTCGAAATTTCACAAATTAACAATTCAAAAAATCATTAAAGAAACAGCCAATGCTGTTTCTATTTTGTTTAATGTTCCTGCAAATTTAAAAGAAGAATTTACTTTTAAAGCCGGACAATATATTACGTTAAAAGCAACCATTAACAATAATGAAGTGCGAAGGGCGTATTCTATTTGCGCTTCTCCAAATAGCAACCAATTAAAAGTTGCTATAAAAGCAGTTGAAAATGGCGTGTTTTCTACTTTTGCAACTTCAGTTTTAAAAGATGGCGATGTTCTTGAGGTTTCAGCTCCTGATGGAAAATTTATTTTATCTCCTGAAGCAAATAAAAATTATATTGCTTTTGCAGCTGGTAGCGGAATTACACCTGTTTTATCTATGGTGAAAACAGTTTTAGAAACTGAAAAATCTTCAACTTTTACGTTGATTTATGGAAATAAAACAACAGATAGAACTATTTTTAAAAGTGAACTAGATGCGCTTTTAGAAGAAAATCCAAACAGTTTTAAAGTACATTATATTTTTAGTAAAGAAAATAATGCTGGTTCTCAATTCGGAAGAATCAATAAAGGAATTACAAATTATTTTGTTAAAAATATTTACAAAGAAACAGCTTTTGATGCTGCTTTTTTATGTGGTCCAGAAGAAATGATTAACATTGTTTCAGAAACTTTAAAAGGGAATAACTTTCCAGAAAATGCAATTCATTTTGAATTGTTTACGGCTTCTACAGAAGAAAATGATGTAGAAATTGAAGAAGGAAAAACAGAAATTACGGTATTGTTAGATGATGAAGAAACAACTTTTACAATGAGCAAAACCGACAATATTTTAGCGGCTTCTTTACGTAATAATTTAGATGCGCCGTATTCTTGTCAAGGTGGAGTTTGTAGTAGTTGTTTGTGTAAAATTACAGAAGGAAAAGCGGTAATGACCAAAAATAGCATTTTAACGGATGGCGAAGTGGAAGAAGGATTTGTTTTAGCTTGTCAAGCGCATCCAACAACTCCAAAAATAACAATCGATTTTGACGATGTTTAATAACAAATTGTATCTTTAAAAAATGGATATCTACGATATAAAAAACGCAATACTTTTTGGTTTCTTTCTTTCTTTTATGATCGGACCCGTGTTTTTTATGTTGATACAAACCAGTATTTTAAAAGGTGCAAGAGCTGCAATTATGTTTAATCTTGGCGTAATTTTAGGTGATATTGCGTTTATAATTATTGCTTATTTAGGAAGTAGACATTTATTAGAAAGAATTAAAGACGATCCAAGATTATTTTTTATTGGCGGATTAATTCTTGTAGTTTATGGATTGATAACATACTTTGATAAATCTAACAAAAAGGAAGCAGAAGACACACCGTTGATAGAAATTCCGGTTAGTAATAATTATTTAAAATTATTACTAAAAGGGTTCTTTCTAAACTTTATTAATATTGGTGTTTTAGGGTTTTGGTTAGGTCTAATTGTTGTTATTGGACCAACGTTAGACATGAATCCAAATCATATTTTTTGGTACTTTACCACAATTATTATTAGCTATTTTATTACCGATTTAGGGAAGATAGTACTGGCAAAAAAATTAAAAAAGAAACTAACATCAAATGTGATTTACAAGATTAAAAAAACCATGGGTGTTCTATTAATTATTTTTGGCTTTGGCTTAATTCTAAAAGGATTTATCCCAAAAGAAAAATTAAATTTAGACAACTTTATTGAACAGGTTGAAAAATAAAAAAGCGAGGTTTTTACCTCGCTTTTCTTTTATTTACTAAACTGTAATTCGTTTTTTAATTAACGTTTTTCATACACATTATTATCTCTGTTGATATCAGCCATTAATTTAGAAGTGTCTATCTCCACTTTTTTAATGTCTTTAGATACAGAAAAAGAATATGAAGGATGTGCCCAAGTCCAGTCTTCAATAACTGTTGCGCTTGTTGGCTTGTTTCCTCTCATCATTCTTAACGGAATATTAAAATCTTCTGTTGTACCGTCTGCATAAGTAACAGTAACATCAATTGGCATTGGCATTTGTCCAATTCTTTCTAATGTTATTTTTTTACCATCAACACTTTGGATACCGTAATCAATTGTGTGTGTAGTTTGTGTCCACTCATTTAAATACCAATCTAAATGCAATCCTGATACTTTTTCTGCAGTTCTTTTAATATCATTTGGAACTGGGTGTTTAAAACTAAAATCGTCGTAGTATTTTTTTAATGTTTTTTGTACATTTTCTTCTCCAATTATATAATTTAATTGCGTTAAGAAAATACTTCCTTTTGTGTAACTTCCAGTACTAAAAGCTCTGTTTGTGTTAAATCTATCAGCATGTGTAGTTAAGTTTTCTTCCATTCCGTTTTTTACAAGATTAAAATAACCTCTATAGCTTCCTGGCGATGGTTTTCCTTCTCCGCCACGTAGAATTTTATTTGCTGCTAATCCTGTTACGTAAGATCCAAAGCCTTCATCCATCCAAGAATGTTTACTTTCATTATTGGCTAAAATTTGTTGAAACCAAGTATGAGCCAATTCATGAATAATTGTTCCCATATTGCTTCTTTTTCCACCACCAGCAACAAATGTACACATAGCGTATTCCATACCACCATCTCCAGCTTGAATCACTGAATATTGTTTCCACGGGTAAGGACCAACTGTTTCGCTAAAATATTCCATCGCTTTTGCAGTTAAAGCCTGATTTTTTGTCCAATTTTCTTTATTATAATCTCTGTCTTTATAGAAAAAGTGTAAATCTGGACCGTTTTCCATTTTGTAAATATCGTGTACATATTCGTCATCAGCGGCCCACGTAAAATCATGTACTCTTTCTGCTTTAAAATGCCACGCTAATTTTGGAGTATCTGGAACATTTAAAGGTTTCGTTTTGTCTTCGTAACCATGCCCAATTTCTTGTGGATTTTGTAAGTTTCCTGTTCCTCCAATTGTATAATTTCTATCAATTCTAAGAGTTACATCAAAATCTCCCCAAACTCCTTGAAATTCTCTAGCAATATATGCGTGAGCTTGCCATCCTTCAAAATCATATTCTGCCATTTTAGGATACCATTGCGCCATAGACATTGCAATATCATCTCTACTATTTCTTCCTGCTCTACGAATGTGAACTGGTAACTGTCCGTCAAATTCCATTTCAAAAGTAACTTTTGATCCGGCTTTAATAGGTTCGTTTAAAGTAACTTCTAAAACAGTTCCTGCAACTTCAAACTTTACATCTTTACCGTTCTGTTTTAATGATTTTACTTTTAAATACCCAATTTCACTAGGT
The DNA here is from genome assembly GCF_046224025.1 of Polaribacter gochangensis. NCBI lineage: Bacteria > Pseudomonadati > Bacteroidota > Flavobacteriia > Flavobacteriales > Flavobacteriaceae > Polaribacter > Polaribacter gochangensis. The sequence goes on from NZ_JBJXRF010000001.1 coordinate 613,152, forward strand.
TTTAACATGGCAATTCTACTTTTTACTTCACCATTTTCACGTACAATCATCCTGCCGTCTGGATCTGCAATACTTTGTAAACGTGCATCCATTTCGCTTCCTGGTTGAAATGCATTGTAGTATAAGTGATAATACACGTTATTTAAATCATCTGGGGAGTTGTTTGTATAGACTAATTTTTGAGTTCCGCTGTATTGAAACTTTTCTACATCTACATCAACATCCATTGTGTAATCAACATGTTGTTGCCAATATCCATTTTTAGATGTTGTTGAATTTTTTGAGTTTTGTGCACAAGAAATCATTAGTGAAAATGATAGTGCAATGAATAAAACTTTTTTCATGATAGTATTAATTTTATTTGGTTTGTGATCTCTTATTAATAAAGAACTTCTGTAAATTTAGAATTCTTTTTTTAGATATGCTAATTCGATAAAATTGTATTATTTACCATTTACCATTCTGTCTGCCATTTTTAAAGCATTATAAGCATTAACAATTCTCCCAGTAACTGATAATTCTGAAAAAGGAACTTTTACTCCCTTTGGATTGTCTTGAGAAAATGAACCTGGTTTTATAACTTCTAAATCTATTTTAGTTCCAGAATTCATAATGATATGTTTTACTTGCTTTGCTGTTAATTTTGGATAATAAGAACGAATTAATGCAGCAACTCCGGCAGTTGATGGTGCCGCCATTGATGTTCCGTTAAAAAATTCGTATTCATTTTCTGGAATTGTAGAATATATTTGAACTCCAGGAGCAAAAATATCAACATTTCTTTTTCCATAATTAGAAAAATCTGCAACTAAATTCTCATTATAATTAGAACTCATCGCACCAATAGAAATATAATTATCTGATATTTCTGTATTAGGTAGTTTTGAATCATTTGGAAAATTATTTTCAACATCTATATTTTTTCCATCATTTCCAGCAGCATGAACAATTAAGACGTCTTTTTCTGCTGCATATTTTATCGCGTCATAAACCCATTCTTTATTTGGAGAATATGCTTTTCCGAAACTTGCGTTGATTACTTTTGCACCATTATCTACTGCATAACGGATAGCTAATGCAACATCTTTATCATATTCATCTCCGTCAGGAACCGTTCTTACTGCCATTATTTTTACATTGTTGGTAACGCCGTTCATTCCAATTCCGTTATTTCTTACTGCTCCAATAATTCCAGATACGTGCGTTCCGTGAGCTTCGTCTTTTGTAGAATGGCCTATTTTATTATCGCCATAAAATTTTGTAGAAAAATCTTGGGCGTTGTCTCCTAATGCTTTTCTATAATCTGTTTTTAGGTTGTCTCCGCTAACTAAATCATCTGCTTTTTGAATTTCTTTTTTTATTTCTGTAATTGCCTGTGTCAAAGAGCTTAGACCGAAGCCAAACATTTGTTTTGCAATATTTACACTTTGCATGACAGCATTATCTTCTGATTTTATTGATTCTACATCATCTTTTGTATAGTCTTTCTTTTTTAAATGATCTCCAATAGTTTTATCTGCAAACTGAACAGCTTGTAACATTTGGTTAAATCTAAATTTATTTGTTGATGCTTCTTTTACTTTTTTATCCTGAGCTTCTTTAATGATTTTATAAGTAGCTACATCAACCAACTTTGGATTTTTAAGAATTCTTTCTACCTCTGCATTTTCTTTATAGATTGGTCCTAAGAAATTCCATCCATTTATATCATCAACATATCCGTTGTTATCGTCATCGATTCCGTTATTCGGAATTTCTTTTTTGTTAACCCAAGCAACAGCGCTTAAATCTTCGTGTTTTAAATCTGTTCCAGAATCTACAACTCCAACAACAACTTCAACACCTTTTTTTCCTTTTAAAAATGTGTACGCTTTATCTACACTCATTCCTGGAATGGTGTCTGTAGCTAAATCTGCATGACCCCAAGTTTCTTTTTGAATTTTGGTAAGTGGTGCTTTCTTTGCTGATATAACAACAATATTATTTTCTCCTGTCGGAACAGGAATTGTATTCACTGATTTACATCCTACTAAAGCAATTGAAATTACACCAGTTATATAAAGTGGTTTAAAAATTTTCATACTCTTCATCTCTTTTATTAATTAAATATATCTGTAAACTTAAATGTTTCTTTTAATCGCACTCCTTTTTCTGTCTGTTTTAAAGTACATAGTTCTGTAGCTGCATCGTGTTCTAAAAACAAAAAATACTCGTTGTCTGCAGCTTCATTTAAAAATTGCGCTTTTTCTTTAATCGTTAATAACGGTCTTGTATCATAACCCATAACATATGGCAACGGAATGTGCCCTGTTGTTGGTAATAAATCGGCCATAAAAACAACAGTTTTTCCTTGATATTCTATTTTAGGAAGCATTTGCTTTTCTGTATGTCCGTCCATATACAACACATTAAAACCAACATCTTTAATGCCGTTTTTAATAAAGTTTAACTGTCCGTTTTCTTTAATTGGTTGAATGTTTTCTGTTAAAAAAGAAGCTTTTTCTCTTGGATTCGGAACTGTTGCCCATTGCCAATGGTCTTCATTAGACCAAACTTTTGCATTTTTAAACGCAGGCATAAACCCAGTTTTATCGTTATTCCATTGAATAACACCACCACAATGATCAAAGTGCAAATGTGTTAAAAAAACGTCGGTAATATCATCTCTATGAAACCCTAATTTAGCCAAAGAAGTATCCAACGAAAAATCTCCAAACAAGTAATAATATCCAAAAAACTTTTCTGATTGTTTTGCTCCTAAACCTGTATCAATCAACGTTAATTTCTCTCCATCTTCAATAAGCATACAGCGCATACTCATAGAAATTAAGTTATTAGCATCTGCTGGATTGGTTTTTTGCCAAATAGTTTTGGGAACAACGCCAAACATAGCGCCGCCATCTAACTTAAAATTTCCTGTTTCTATTGGATAAATTTTCATAGAAACAAAGATGCAGAAAAAACAGGACTTTTTTGTTAAATAAAACAAAAAACGCATTGAAAATCAATGCGCTTTTTAGAGGTGTCGAGCGGATTCGAACCGCTGTAGATGGTGTTGCAGACCACTGCCTAGCCACTCGGCCACGACACCTTTTGAGTTGGCAAATTTACGCAAAATTCCTATTTAGACAAGGTTTTTTTACGCTTTCCTTTTTTGAGTGAGAATAATTTTCACATCTTCTACATTACCGCCAATTGGTGGGTTTATTTTTGCCACACTAATCGTTGCTTTTTTAACCATTCTAAGTTCAGTAAAAATCCGATCAATAATTCTTTGGGCAACATGTTCAAGTAATTTTGATCTAATTGCCATTTCTACTTTTACAATAGAATTTAGATGCACATAATCTACGGTATCAATTAATTCGTCTGTTTTTGAAGATTTTCGTAAATTTGCTTTGATTTCAATATCAACTCTGTATTCAGAGCCTATTTTGGCCTCTTCATCTAAACATCCATGAAAGGCATAAATTTTGATATTGTTTACTTGAATTTTTCCCATGCTACAAAAGTATTAAAAGTTAAGGAAAATTTGAGTTTAGATAACTAAAAATAAAAAAATGAACGACATAAAAAATGTATCCAAACTATTGCTTTTTACTATTGCAATTCTAAGTTTTTCTTCTTGTATTATTAATGATAATATTAAAGACACTTCTGTTTTAATTGACCCCGGAACAGACCCTAATTTCAGAATTGTTGTAAATACAGATACTCAATTTAAAGATTTTAATAGAAAAGTTGTTGTATTTGATATCCCAATTTTTGCATTTAAATCTGTTGAAGATTCTAAATTAATTCATATCGCCAATGTTTTAGCACAATATTTAGACAATGATGAAGATGGTGTCGTGGACAACACAACCATTCACGCTCAACTTAAAACCAATAAATCTCTTATTTATGTGTGGAAAACTACAGCAGAAAGAGATGCTGTTATCCCGCCAAGTGGATATAACGTAAATGATATTAGTGCAGATTCTGTAAATAGTATTTGGCACTCAAATGGCCATACAGGTGATTTTGATGGATCTATTGAATCTGTTTGGAAATTTATTTCTAAAAACGGACATGAAGTTTCGTATCCTTCAATATTTAGCAGTCAGTCAAATTCTGAAATTAGTGACGCAATGAACACTGCTCGTGGTGGAGTTTTTCAAAATCCGCCTGCATCATATCCAGCTGGAGCATGGTTTACAAATTCTGACATAAATTGTGATTTTTCATGCCAAGTAACTAAATATAATTTTTGGGTGCTTTCTTCAATCTTAGGAGCAAATGAAAATCGCTTAACAGATATTCAAAATGAATGGACCTTAAACACAAGCGCAAAAGTTCAGTCAGACGACGTTAAAGCTTGGGCAATTTTTTCAAACTCAACTTATAAGCTGCCTTCAACTTTGCCAGACGGAACCTACAAACATTAAGACTATATTCTCATTAAAACCCTTTCAAATTATATGAAAGGGTTTCTTTTTTAATAGAACCAACCTCAACTATTTTGCTTAATTTTGTAGCTTCAATCTTAAGAGAATATGTCAGAAGAAAAAGTATCGCTCAACTTTCTAGAGCAAATTATTGAAGAAGATTTGGCGAATGGAATGTCAAAAGAAAATTTGCGCTTCCGTTTTCCGCCAGAACCTAATGGATATTTACATATTGGTCATACCAAAGCGATCGGAATTAGTTTTGGTTTGGGATTAAAATACAATGCGCCAGTAAATTTGCGTTTTGATGATACAAATCCTGCAAAAGAAGAACAAGAGTATGTAGACGCAATTAAAGAGGATATTTCTTGGTTGGGCTATCAATGGGCAAATGAATTGTATTCTTCAGATTATTTTCAACAATTATACGATTGGGCTATTCTGTTGATTAAAGACGGGAAAGCCTATGTAGATTCGCAAACATCCGAAGAAATGCGTGTGCAAAAAGGTACGCCAACTGAAGCTGGTACAAATAGTCCATTTAGATCTCGTTCTGTAGAAGAAAACTTGGAATTATTTCGAGGAATGAAAGAAGGTAGGTTTAAAGAAGGACAACATACATTGCGTGCAAAAATTGATATGGCGAGTCCAAATATGTTAATGCGCGACCCGTTGATGTACAGAATCATGTACAAAGAACATCACAGAACTGGTAACGATTGGTGTATTTACCCAATGTACGATTGGACACATGGAGAAAGCGATTATATTGAACAAATATCACATTCTTTATGTTCATTAGAGTTTAAACCTCATAGAGAATTGTACGATTGGTTTCGTGACAATGTATATGAATATGGTAAATCTACATATCCAAACCCACCTAAACAACGTGAATTTTCTCGCTTAAACTTAAGTTATACTATTATGAGTAAGCGTAAGTTATTGACATTGGTAGAAAAAGGAATTGTTAATGGTTGGGACGATCCAAGAATGCCAACAATTTCTGGATTAAGAAGGCGTGGTTATACACCAAATTCTATCAAAAATTTTATTGAAACAGTTGGAGTTTCTAAACGCGAAAATGTTATTGATGTAGCACTTTTAGAATTTAAAATTAGAGAAGATTTAAATAAAACTGCCGATAGAGTTATGGCGGTTTTAGATCCTGTAAAAGTAATTATTGATAATTATCCTGAAGGAAAAGAAGAAATTTTAATTGCCGAAAACAATCAGGAAGACGAGAATGCTGGTTCTAGAGAAGTGCCTTTTTCTAGAGAAATTTATATAGAACGTGAAGATTTTAGAGAAGAAGCAAATAAAAAATTCTTTAGACTTAAATTAGGAAAAGAAGTCCGTTTAAAAAATGCTTATTTTATTACTGCAACAAGTTGTGAAAAAGATGAAAACGGAGAAATTACTGTGATTCATTGTACCTATGATCCGTTAACAAAATCTGGTAGTGGAACAGAAGAAAGCAAGCGTAAAGTGAAAGGAACCTTGCATTGGGTTTCTGTAAAACATGCTGTAAGGGCAGAAGTTAGAGCTTATGATAGATTGTTTTTAGATGAAGCTCCAGATGCACATAAAGACAAAGATTTTATGGCGTTTATCAACCCAAATTCTTTAGAAATTATTAATGCATTTGTAGAGCCAAGTTTGCAATCTGCTAAAATTGGAGAACGTTTTCAGTTTCAACGTTTAGGTTATTTTAATGTTGACAATGATTCAACTTCAGAAAACCTAATTTTTAACAAAACTGTTGGTTTAAGAGATAGCTGGACAAATAAAAATTAGTTTAAAACCTTTTTTAAATACAAAAAGACCGCAAAATTGCGGTCTTTTTGTATTTCTATTTATTTTTTTAAAAAGCTGTTTGACATAAAATTCCGCCCATTAAAGCCAATGTTACTGTCCAATATCCAGCATTAATCATCACGTACTTAAATGATTTTCTTTCAAACATTGCGTTTGTTCCCATCACTGGTAACACAATTAACAAACCAATCATTGTACCATGTAAAGCTCCATGTCCGAAGGTTCTAAAACGATCGCCATATTGAGCCATAAAATTTTGAAAATATGTAAATGCTTCTCCTGTTCCTTCCACAAAACCAGGTTCTCCCATTAATACAGATTGTGCTCCAAACTGATGAATTACCAATGTTTGAAGTATAAAAGCCATTAAAAAACTCAGCACATAGCTTAGTACAAAAATTAAAGCCATATTACCTCCTTTTAAAGATTCTTCGGTAAAACCCATTTCTTTCATCCAAGCCTTTTGAAAAAGTATTGGTCCATACCAAATAAAGCCCATAACTAAAGGCATTAAAGCTGCTAGTGCTGTTGTTAAAAAATTAAATTCCATGATGTTTTAGTTTTTTGATTCTCTCAAATATAACAATTAACTTTTTGATTTTTAATTATTTAAAACAAAAAAAGGCTAAAACATAATGTTTTAGCCTTTTTAAGATTGAAGTTTTACTATTTAATTTTTAAGGATTTACCAATTGCTTCTAACTCAAAAATAAAATCTCTTTTATCAACTGATGGTGCATACGTAAAGCCTTCAAAAACAATTAATCTATTATTTTTTTCATCTATTACAGTGTAATTTAAAAAAGGTCCAGCCATAAAGTCGTTTTTTACTTCCCATTTCCCTCTTGTTTCATATGCTTTTTTGTTGTCAATTACTGCATCTAATGTTTGTGGGACAAAAGCTGCTTCTGTAATCATATACATTCCTTCTTTAGATCCAGGTATATGTTTTTCACCAATAAAATTTCTGTTGTTAATAATAGCATTGGCTGCATCAAATTCAAATTCTTCCGATAAAGGAACTGAATACACTAAAATATTGTTTGTACCATCGCCCTGAGCTATTCCGCTCATTAAGTGCTGTCTTAACCATAAAAAATCTCCAGTATCTTCAACAGTTCTAAAGTCTGTTGGTATCACTAAAGATATTCCTAACTTATCTAATGTTTTATATTTAGAATCATCAACTCGTTTAGAATAAAAACGCTGTTGAACATGCTTAATATCTGAATCTCTAAAAATTTTAACGATTTCCTTCTTGTGTTTTTCTAGCTGTTTATTTAATTCTTCTTTATCTTTTGCGGTAACATAAACTAAAGTTTGAGGTCTTGCATAAAAATCGTTTTGAACTCTAAAAGATGCTGTTTCTCCAACCTGAACAAATAAAATGTTTCTATATTTATTCATCATGCTACCAAAACCTTTTGGAGCAATTTGAGTAACACTAAATGTTGTTTCTGGCTGAGGTAAACCAACCACCAGTTCTCCTAAAAATTCTCTAAGATTGTCTCCTATTTTACCAGACCAGTCGGTTGCTTCGGTTACAACAAGAAGATGATTAGATTTACCAACTGAACCACTTAAAACAAAAGTGTCTTTTGGGTTTTTACATGAAGTAAAAAAAAGTAATAGCGCAACTATTGTGAATCCTTTTTTCATATTTGTTTATTTAACGTTTTAGTTGTTTCCTTTTCTCCTTCAAATATTATTCCACTTTTAGGAAAATCGATTTGTTTTTTGCTTATAATCTTTTTGGATAAATAGTTAACCGCTGTCCTATTTTTAAATTAGTACTTCTAAGTCGGTTCCATTTTTTAATTTCACTTACTCGAACACCGAATTTTTTAGCTATTTTTCCTAAATAATCTCCACTTCGAACTTTATATCTTATCCGCTGATTTAACTCTAAATATTTTGGTAAAGGCTTTTCTCTTTTTGCATTATCTTCATCAACTAAAGTATACAATTCTTCTTCTTTTTCTAAGAATTTAATCGTTGCATTTTTAGGGATTGTTACTACATAGTTTTTCCCTTTTACAAACGGGATGATGTCTAGTTTATATTCGGGGTTTAAAAATTGTAACATTGCTGTTTCTATTCCTGTAACTTCTGTAATTTGATCAAAAGAAACTGTTTTTTTAACTCGGATTGTATCTGTTGCAAAGTGATAAATTGGCGGATTTTCAGGTGCCAATCCATGTTCTTTAGCATATTTAAAAATATATAACGTTGCATAAAACGCAGGAACATATCCCGCGGTTTCTGCTGGTAAATACTGACGCAGATTCCAATAATTTTGATATCCCCCAGAACGTTTAATCGCTTTAGAAACATTTCCTGGTCCAGAATTATAAGCTGCTAATGCTAAATCCCAATCGCCAAAAATATCATACAAATCACTTAAATATTGACAAGCTGCAATGGTTGCTTTAACTGGATCTTGACGTTCATCAACATAAGAACTTACGTTTAATTTATATTGTTTTCCGGTTAAATACATAAATTGCCAAAGTCCACTTGCGCCAACTCTAGATCTTGCCCTTGGATTTAAAGTAGATTCTACAATTGCCAGGTATTTCATTTCTAACGGAATGTTAAACTGATCTAAATATTTTTCGAACATCGGGAAATAATATTCTGCTTTTGCCATTAATGCAGGGTAATATTTCTTGCGATATTTTAAATAAGAATTGATTACATTTTCTAAAATAGGATTGTATTCAATAAAAAATGGAGATGAATTATCTAAATGCTTCAATCGCTCTTTTAAAACATTTGTAGGGATTTTTATTTCTGGTTTTTCTTTGGCTTCTAGCCCTTTAATTACATAATTGATGTTGGCAGTTAAAGGAGATCTGTATTGTGTTTCTACAACCAAACTGTCTATTAAAGACAGGTCTTTGTCACTAAAAAAACCTTTTTTTGTAGCATTTTTTAGCGAATCGTTTGCAATGCTATCTTGTTTAATTTGTGCTGATAAGGAAAAAGATAAAAAAAGAAATAAAAATGTAATTTTTTTGTAATTCATATTTTAAAAATCTAATTCAACAACAATCGGGCAATGATCTGAGTGTTTTGCTTCTGGTAAAATATAGGCTCTAGAAATCGTTGATTTTATGGGATCAGATACCATTGCATAATCTAAGCGCCAACCTTTGTTGTTTGCTCTAGAATTTGCTCTATAACTCCACCAAGAAAATTCTTGTTTCTCTGGATGTAAATAACGAAAACTATCAATAAATCCGCTTTTTATAAAATTACCAAGCCATTCTCTTTCTTCTGGTAAAAATCCAGAAACGCCTTTCATTTTTGGGTTGTGAATATCAATTTCTTCGTGACAAATATTATAGTCTCCACAAATTACTAAATTCGGAATTTCCTTTTTCAATTCATCGACATATTCTTGAATTTCATCCATATACTTAAACTTAAAATCAAGTCGAGCATCGTTTGTTCCAGAAGGTAAATACATGCTCATTACAGAAACTTCATCAAAATCTACACGAAGATTTCTTCCTTCAAAATCCATCGACTCAATTCCAGTTCCGTACTCAACATGATTTGGTTTTTCTTTACATAAAACCGCTACAGATGAATAGCCTTTTTTTTCTGCCGAAAACCAATAATGATATGGATATCCAGCAGCTTCAAATTCCGACAAATCTAATTGTTCTTTATGTGCTTTGGTTTCTTGAATACAGATTACATCTGGACTTGCAGCTTGCAACCAGTCTAAAAAGCCTTTTTTTAAAGCAGCTCTAATTCCGTTTACGTTGTATGAGATTATTTTCATTCTTAAAATTTCATTTCTGGAATTTCTCCTTCAACAATTAAAGTTCCTTCTGTGGCATTTTTAATTTCCTCTACAGAAACTCCAGGAGCTCTTTCTAACAAATGAAAAGCACCATTTTTTATTTCTAAAACAGCCAGGTTTGTAACTACTTTTTTAACACAACCAACTCCGGTTAGTGGCAAAGAACATTGTTTTAACAACTTCGATTCTCCTTTTTTATTGGTGTGCATCATGGCAACAATAATGTTTTCTGCGGATGCCACTAAATCCATTGCGCCGCCCATTCCTTTTACCATTTTACCTGGTATTTTCCAATTGGCGATATCTCCGTTTTGTGCTACTTCCATGGCGCCAAGAACAGTTAATTGAACGTGTTGTCCGCGAATCATTCCAAAACTCATTGCAGAATCAAATAAAGAACCTCCTTTTAAAATAGTAACCGTTTGTTTTCCTGCATTGATTAAATCAGCATCTTCTGTTCCTTCAACCGGAAATGGGCCCATTCCGAGCAATCCATTTTCTGATTGAAACTCAACTTCAATATCATTAGGAACATAGTTTGCAACTAAAGTTGGAATTCCAATTCCTAAGTTTACATACCATTTATCTTCAATTTCCTGAGCAATTCTTTGCGCTATTTGTTCTTTTGTTAACATTTTAATGATGTATCAATTTAATAATTTATCAATGTATCAATTCTGATTACGAGATTTAATACTTGTGCTTAGTATTTTATATAAAATCAACCCCAATTCTTTTACTTTTTCTTGTAAAATGGTATTTGAAGGATAACTTTTAGATTTTTCGCAAAGAATTAACCAATACTTTGTTTCTTCTAATTCTTTCGTTGCTATTTTTATTTTATGAATAAAATCTGCTTTGCTTTCTGCATTTTGAGCTTCATGTACATTTGCTCCAATGCTTGTTCCAGATTTTAACAATTGTCTAGAAATAACATACTTTTTCTCTGTTTGTAAAATTTCACAATATTCTATAACTAATAATGAAACTTCAATTGATTTTTCTACAACTACATTCTTCATTATTACATTGATTAATTGCTACAATATTTTAATTATCAGCGTTTTCGAACTGTTCTTTGTTCAATTCTCTTTTCGTAATTTTTTCCTTGAAAAATACGTTGTACGAAAATTCCAGGGATATGAATTTGATTTGGGTCCAATTCTCCTGCCTCAACTAACTCTTCCACTTCTACAACAGTTATTTTCCCTGCCATTGCCATCATTGGGTTGAAATTACGCGCTGTTCCTTTAAATATTAAATTTCCTGCTGTATCTCCTTTCCATGCTTTGACAAAAGCAAATTGTGCATCAAAAGCATGTTCTAAAACATACATTTTTCCATTAAATTCTCTTGTTTCCTTTCCTTCAGCTACTTCGGTTCCATAGCCCGCTGGCGTATAAAAAGCCGGAATTCCTGCTCCTGTTGCTCTACAGCGTTCGGCTAATGTTCCTTGCGGAATTAAATCTACTTCTAATTCGCCTGATAACATTTGGCGCTCAAACTCATCGTTTTCTCCAACATAAGAAGAAATCATTTTTTTTATTTGACGTTTTTGCAATAACAATCCTAATCCAAAATCATCTACACCTGCGTTATTAGAAATACATGTTAAATCTGTGATTCCTAATCGTACCAATTCTGAAATGCAATTTTCTGGAATTCCGCACAATCCAAAACCTCCTAACATAAATGTCATTCCGTTTTCAACTCCGTGTAAAGCTTCTGCTACGTTTTTTACTACTTTATTTATCATTTTTATTTTTCTTAAAAATCTATATCTCCTTTTTTAATAACAGGTTTTTTATCGTCTTTTTCTTCTAATGGGTCTTTGTCAGAACAATCTAACCGAATAGAAATTGGATTTTCTGGTTTTTCAAAATCTTCTTTACTGATGTTTAATGTTGAATCTTCATAACATTTTCTCATAAAAATTGCCCAAGTTGGTAACGACATTGATGCTCCTTGCCCTTTTCCAATTTTCTCAAAATGGATTGCATTGTCTTCTCCTCCAGTCCAAACTCCTGTTGCTAAGTTTGGTACAACTCCCATAAACCAACCATCTGTATGATTCTGTGTCGTTCCTGTTTTTCCTGCAATCGGGTTTTGAAATCCGTACGGATAACCAGTTACATAGCCTGGTCTTTCATTTGTGGTTCTCAATCGAATTCCAGATCCTGCAGTTGTAACTCCTTTTAGTAAATCTAACACAACATATGCAGATTCTTCGCTCAATACTTCTTGAGTTTTGGGTGTAAATTGCGTTAAAACTGTTCCGTTTTTATCTTCAATTCTAGTTATAATCATTGGTTCAACTCGCAAACCTTTATTGGCAAACATTGCATATGCACTTACCATTTCGTAAAGAGATAATTCTACCGAGCCAAGTGCAATTGCTGGAGCTTTCGGAATGGAAGTATTAGTACCTGTTGCTATTTGCGCTAAATTTGCAACATTTCTTGGACCAACCATGTCAATCAATCTCGCTGAAACAACGTTAATTGATTTTGCTAATGCTTCTTTTAATGTTAAAACACCTCCGTATTCTTCGCCAGAATTTCTTGGAGTCCAAGGTTCTGGAATTCCATATTTTCCTTTACTAATTGTATATGGAGTATTCGGATACGTATCACAAGGAGATAATTTTAACTGATTTATAGCTGTTGCGTATACAAATGGTTTGAATGTAGAACCTACTTGTCTTCTCCCTTGTTCAACATGATCGTATTTAAAATGTTTGTTGTTAATTCCGCCAACCCACGCTTTTATATGACCTGTTTGTGGCTCCATTGACATCAATCCAGAGTGTAAAAAGTATTTGTAATATCTTATTGAATCAGCTGGTGTCATTAAAGTATCTCGATCTCCTTTCCAAGTAAATATTTTCATCTTTGTTTTTCTAAGAAAAGAAGCTTCTATTTCTTTTTCTGGAGTGCCCAGTCTCTTCATTTCTCTCCATCGGTCAGAGTTTTTCTTAGCTCTGGTTAAAATCATTTCTATTTGTTCTGGCTCTAAATCATAAAAGGGAGCGGTTTTGTTGCTCTTTTGTTCAGTAGTAAAATAGGATTGTAAATTTGCGATATGTTCTTGTACAGCTTCTTCTGCATATTTTTGCATACGAGAATCTATCGTAACGTACACCTTTAAACCATCTGCATAAATATTATATTTTTCTCCGTTAGGCTTTGGATTTGTCTTTACCCATTGTTTTAAATAATCTCTTAAATGCTCTCTAAAATAAGTAGCATAACCATCGCTGTGACTTTCTGGAGTGTAGTTAAGTTCTAATGGAAATTTTTGCAAAGAATCTTTTTCTTGTAGTGTTAAAAACCCATTCTTTTCCATTTGTTTTAATACTACATTTCTACGTTGGTGTACTAATTTTTCTCTTCTTAAAGGATTAAAATAAGAAGAGTTTTTAAGCATTCCTACCAGCATTGCAGATTCTTCAATTTTTAATTCATTAGGTTCTTTTCCAAAATAAATCCTTGCCGCAGAACGAATTCCGACTGCTTGATTTAAAAAATCGTACTTATTTAAGTACATTGTTAAAATTTCTTGTTTGGTGTATTGACGCTCTAAACGAACAGCAATCACATATTCTTGAAATTTTTGAAGCACTCTTTGAACAATGTTTTTAGAACCTTCTCCGTGAACCAATATTTTTGCAAACTGTTGTGTAATTGTACTTCCTCCACCATCTTTTCCTAACTTAGCAATGGCACGTGCTGTGGCTTTAAAATCGACACCAGAATGTTCAAAGAAGCGTTCATCTTCTGTAGCAATTAAAGCTTCAACTAAATTTTTTGGTAAATCTTTAAAGTGTATTGGTGTTCTGTTTTCATAAGCATATTTACCTAGCGTTTTACCGTCAGAAGAAATAATTTCTGTAGCCAAATTGTTTTCTGGGTTTTCTAATTCTTCAAAGGTTGGTAAAACTCCAAAAACACCCCAAGAAGCAAATAAAAATAAAAGAAAAATTGATGTAAATCCACCAATTACAATTCCCCAGAACCATTTTTTATATTTTTTAAAATCTATTACTTTTTTCTTAGTCATTTTTACTTCTTTTCTATTCTAAACCCTACTTCTGTAATTCCTTCTAAACTTTCTATTCCGGTTATTGCTCCGTTTTTACGCATTGCTTGATTTATTAAGACAGCATATTCTCCCGACATTGGAAAAACAACATTTTCTTTATAAAACAGTTTATTTTCTTTTATTCCAGTAAATCCTTTTCCCAAAAAACGGCCAGAACTATCTGCCATTTCGTATTCTAACGTGTCTACAATTTTCTTGCCATTCGGAAAATTTAACGTTGTTATTAAAAACAAATTGCTGTAACTATATTTTTGATTGTTTCTAATCGTTAAAAACAGGTCTTTTTTGTTGATTGTGTCTTTAACATCAAAATTAAAAGAAACTGTATTTGTACTTTTCCAAGAACTATCAGCAATTGTAACAATAGAATCATATTCTCTTTTAGAATCGCACGAAAGGATACTAAAAGCAACCAAAACAAATACAATAATTTTACTCTTGTTTGTTTTCATTTGGTTTGTTTCTATTTTGATTTTTGTTTCTATTATTGTTCTTACGAAACGGTTTTTTAGTTTGTTTATTTTCTGCAACATTAGGTGTTGTAGCCTTTTTATTTTGATTCGGATTTCTCTTTTGTTTCGTTTTGTTTGGTTGATTTGTATTTTGAGTTTTTGCCGCTGGTCTCTTTTTATTTCTGTTGTTTTTTCTACGTCCTTTTTTCTGTTTAGGAGCATCAAAACGCGTTAAACTATCTTGACCAACAACATTTTCGAAATCTACTTTAGTCTCAACAACAACATCCGATTCGTAATCTTCTAGCGGAGCAGCATCTTCGTTGTTTTTATTCAATTCAATTATTTCATTTACTTGCTCTAGCGTTAACTGAAACCATTTAAAACTATTGTCTTTATAGGTGTACCAAAGTGCTTTTTTAAAGATGTCCATTTTTACAAAAACAGCATCGCCATTTTCTGTTTTCAATACTTTATCTTGCTTCGGAAACGCTTTTAATGCATCTAAATACGTATCTAATTCAAAGTTTAAACAACATTTTAATTTACCACATTGCCCAGCTAACTTTAACGGATTTAACGATAATTGTTGATATCTCGCCGCTGCAGTGTTTACTTTTCTAAAATCTGTTAACCAGGTAGAGCAACACAGTTCTCTACCACAAGATCCAACACCACCTAAACGCGCTGCTTCTTGACGCAAACCAACTTGTTTCATTTCTACTCTAATAGAAAATGCACTTGCTAAATCTCTAATTAATTGTCTAAAATCTACACGTTCATCGGCTGTATAATAAAAAGTTGCTTTGTTTCCATCGCCTTGATATTCTACATCAGAAAGTTTCATTTTTAAGTTTAAACGACTTATTATTTCTCTTCCTCTACGTTGTGTTTCTTGTTCTTTTTCTCTGTAAGATTGCCAAATATCAATGTCTTTTTGAGACGCTTTTCTGTAAATTTTTAAAATTTCTTCGCTATCTTCTTTAAGGTTTTTCTTTTTTAATTGCACCTTCACCAATTCTCCTCCTAAAGAAATGGTTCCAATATCGTGACCTGGAGAACTTTCTACAGCAACAACATCGCCCATAGAAAGTGTTAGGTTTTCTGTATTTTTAAAGAAATGTTTCCGTCCGTTTTTAAATCGAACTTCGTAAATATTAAAAGGAGCTTCGCCATTTGGCAAAGTCATGTTTGATAACCAATCAAAAACGGCTAATTTACTTCCGCTTCCGCAAGATCCACCGGTTCCACAATTTCCGTTACTTTTACAGCCTTTTGGAACGCCGCCGTCTTTTGTTGAGCAACTTGTACAGCTCATAGTATGTATATATTTTAAAAAAACAAATGTGCTTTTTGTGGCAACTCTTGTTTTTATTGGGTTCTTAAATAATTTGAAAATCAACTTTAAGTTGATGAGTCTGTAAATATACGGATTCTCAAAGAATCATAAAACAGGATAATGAAAGTTCTCTCATCTACTTTTTTATTTGATACTATATCAAATATAGTTTCATCGTTTGTTATAATTATTAGCACTTTAGAATTCGTACAAATAGAATTAGAATTCGTAAAAAAGTTGTTTTTTGAGTATAAAAAAAGACCTCAGTGTTGAAGTCTTTTCTATGATTAAAATTTGAACTATTTACTTCTTAAAAGTCAATACTTCTGACCGTCCTTTTTTGAAAATTTTATTGCTATTTCCTTTTCCTTTTCGGAGTTCTTTTTGAACTTCAAAAGGCAACGCAGCAATTTCTTTACATTCATCAGAACAACATGTATTCATTTTTTCTTGACAAGATTTGCATTGAATAAATAACAGATGACAGGCTTCATTATCGCAATTTACATGCTCATCACAAGGTGCACCACATTGATGACAATTAGAAACTACATCGTCAGATATTTTTTCTGCACGTCGGTGATCAAACACAAAATTCTTTCCTAAAAACTTGTTCTCAATGCCTTCAGATTTTACTTGACGTGTATATTCAATAATTCCGCCTTCCAACTGAAAAACATTTTTAAATCCTTTGTGCTTGTAATAGGCTGATGCTTTTTCGCAACGGATTCCGCCCGTACAATACATCAATAAGTTTTTATCTTCTTTATTGTCTTTTAAATCTTCTTCAATAATATCCAACGAATCTCTAAAGGTATCCACATCTGGAGTTACAGCGCCATCAAAATGCCCAATTTCGCTTTCGTAATGATTTCGCATATCCACACAAACCGTGTTTGGATTTGCCAACATTTCGTTGAATTCTTTTGCGTTTAAATGAATTCCTTTATCAGTAACATCAAAGGTGTCATCATTTAAACCATCAGCAACAATTTTGTTTCTAACTTTTACTTTCAGTTTTAAAAACGATTTATTGTCTTGCTCAATCGCAACATTTAATCGGATGTCTTTTAAAAACGGAATGGCATCTAATTGCTCTTTCAGTTCTAGCATTCTATCCGAAGGAACTGACAATTGCGCGTTAATGCCTTCGTAAGAAACGTAAATACGTCCTAAAACATCCAATGCATTCCATTCAAGGAATAATTTATCTCTAAAAGTTTGTGGGTCTTCTATCTTGTGATATTGATAGAATGAAATGGTTAAACGATCCTTTCCGGCTTCGTCAATTAATACAGCGCGTTCTTTTGCGCTTAACTTGTTGTACAGTTGCATGCTATACTTTTTTTAAGCTGAACTTGATTCAGTTTCTGTTATTATAAAATTTTGATTGTAAAATCACTGCAAAGTTACTGTTTTTATCTTAAAATCCGTCATTACGAGGAACGAAGCAATTTCTCAATTAGAAATAAAATATAAACAGATTACTTCGTCATACTTCCTCGTAATTACGAAAATCTACAACGTTTAATACTTAACAGATCTGCCTTTTTTGTAACTATTCAAACAACGTGTCAATTTATCGTAAAATTAAAATACAAGTAATTGGTTTTTTCATAATCTTTGCACTTATCATTTATAAAAAATAAAACAAAATGAGAGTTGCTATTGTTGGCGCTACCGGAATGGTAGGGAATGTAATGTTAAAAGTATTAGCCGAACGAAATTTTTCGATTACAGAATTAATTCCTGTTGCTTCAGAAAGATCTGCAGGAAAAAAATTATCTTATAAAGGTACAGAATATACCATTGTAACTTTACAAGATGCATTAACTATGAAACCAGATATTGCGTTGTTTTCTGCTGGCGGAGAAACCTCTTTAGAATGGGCTCCAAAATTTGCTGAAGTTGGTACAACGGTTATTGATAATTCTTCTGCTTGGAGAATGGATTCAACAAAAAAATTGGTTGTACCAGAGATAAATGGTGATGTGTTAACTGTTGCTGATAAAATTATTGCAAATCCAAATTGTTCTACCATTCAATTGGTAATGGCATTAGCGCCTTTGCATTTAAAATATAAAATGAAACGTGTGGTAATTTCTACCTACCAATCTGTTTCTGGAACGGGTGTAAAAGCAGTTCAGCAACTTGATAACGAAGAAGCCGGAATTGAAGGCGAAATGGCATATCCTCATAAAATTGGAAGAAATGCCTTACCACATTGTGATGTTTTTTTAGAAAATGGTTACACCAAAGAAGAAATGAAACTGGTAAAAGAACCAAAGAAAATTTTACGTGACGATTCTTTTTCTGTAACAGCAACTGCGGTTAGAATTCCGACAGCAGGCGGACATTCAGAAGCGGTAAATGTACAGTTTGAAAACGATTTTGACCTACATGAAGTTCGTGAAATTTTAAGAAATACTAGCGGAATTATTGTGCAAGATGATTTGGCGAACAATGTGTATCCAATGCCAATTACTGCACACGATAAAGACGAGGTTTTTGTGGGGAGAATCCGAAGAGATGAATCGCAAGAAAACACGTTGAATTTATGGATTGTTGCCGACAACTTACGAAAAGGTGCTGCTACAAATACGGTTCAAATTGCAGAATATTTGGTGGCTAATCATTTGGTTTAAGCAACAATTACTGCTTAAACAGTTTAATTGTCTGTTCGAGCGGAGTCGAAAGGTTTTCAAAAATTCTCGACAGCGCTAGATGTGGCATTTTTCACAAAAAAAAATCCCGAGCTACAACTCGGGTTTTTTTTACTTCGTTACTTTTAAAACGTCTGCAATAATGCGTTCTAATTCTGCTTTTGGCAAAGCGCCATTTGCCATTTGTGGTTCTCCATCCATCGGGCAAAATAACATCGACGGAATACTTCTTATTCCGAATGCAGCAGACAATTCTTGTTCTGCTTCTGTATCTACTTTATAAATGTTGATTTTATCGCCATATTCTTCACTTAATTCTTCTAAAATCGGAGCAATCATTTTACAAGGTCCGCACCAATCTGCGTAAAAATCTATAAGTACAGGAACGTTTCCTTCAAAGTTCCATTCTTTGTTTTCTTCGAAATTAAAAACCTTTTCCAAAAAGGTTGCTTTTGATAAATTTTCTGTCATTTTATTTACAAAGTTAGACGTATTTTTTTAAACCAAATTACACTCTAAAAAATAGTACATTTGTGCTTGTTTTTCTAATGAAAAATCTAAATGTATTATGCTTTCAGTAAACAATCTTTCTTTTCGATATCAATCTAAAAAACCTGTTTTAAAAGACATCTCTTTTCAACTTGAAAAAGGTGAACATTTATGTGTGATGGGAGAAAGTGGTTGCGGAAAATCTACTTTATTAAAAGCGATTTATGGACTGTTAGATCTAAATAAAGGAACCATTTTTTGGGACGACACAGAAGTGTTGGGTCCAAAACATCATTTGGTTCCTGGAATGGATTTTATGAAACACGTTGCTCAAGATTTCGATTTGATGCCGTACACTTCTGTTTCAGAAAATATCAAGAAATTCTTGTCGCGTTTTTATCCTGAAGAAGCCCAAAAAAGAACCCAAGAATTATTAGAAGTTATTGAAATGACTGCTTTTGCAAACGTAAAAGTAAAAACCTTAAGCGGCGGACAACAACAACGTGTTGCCATTGCAAGAGCTTTGGCAAAAGAGCCAAAATTGATTTTATTAGACGAACCTTTTAGTCAGATTGATAATTTTAAGAAAAACTCGCTTCGAAGAAAGCTTTTTAGTTATTTAAAAGAAAAAAATATTGCGTGTATTGTTGCAACGCACGACAAAAATGATGCACTTTCTTTTGCAGATTCTTTATTGATTATTCGCAATCATACCATCTTGGTAAACGACGCACCAAAAGATATTTACAACAATCCAAAAGAAAAATACATTGCTGCTTTGTTTGATGATGTAAGTGAAATTACCATCAATCATAAAACACAATTATGCTATCCGCATCAAATAAAAGTTATTGAAAAATCTGATACTGAAACAAGTTCAGCACAAGTTTTAAAGGCAACCGTTTTACAAAGTTATTACAAAGGCTCTTTTTGGTTGATTGAAGCTGATTTTGATGAAGAAAAAATCTTTGTAAACCATACTTCTGAGTTAGAAAAGAGGGCAAAAGTAAATTTAGAGTTCTTATTAAATTAAAAGTGTGCTTTTTACTTTTACTTGTTTCTAAAATTGTTTTTGGGTAACTTGGCTAACTCGGAATTTAGTTCAATAAAATGGAACGAAATTCTTTAATTATGTATTATATAAAACGAGGAAAATGAGTAAAAGAAAGTTTATAGTTTCATTATTAATTTTAATAACAGGTTTAGGTTATGCTCAATCTGATAAAATAAAAATAAAATCCGATAACCTTAATGAATCAAATTATCTTAAAGTGGATGATTTTTATTTGACTCATTATTTATATATCGATTTATTCTTAAGAGAAAATTTATTTCCAGGTGCAAATTCTGAGGATGTTTCCTCTATAACAAAAGCTATAAAAAAGTATGTTTCTGTTGAAACACCTTTGGAAATTGAGATTGAAAAACCTGGCAATAGAAATTATAAAATCAAAGTTACAATTTTAGAGAAAGGTGACGGAACCAAGTTATTAATTGCATTTACAAATTGGAGTGTAAAAAAAAGGAAGTTTGAGAAAGAAATTAAAGTGGAGAATGATTCATATACAAGGTGGTATTTTCTGAATGGTAACAAAATGACATACAGAAAAGATATGTCCGATCAAAATGATTATTCCAACATGAATAAAACTGACTTAGCAAATTCTTATTTGTTTGATGAATTAACAGAAAATGATTCAAAGATAAAAAGCACTATTGATGAAGCAATGAAAGAAAAAAATCAAGCTATAAAAGATACTATAATGACCAATTTAATTCTTTTAAAATATCTCATATTCTTGAGAAATAACGATAATGTAAATAAACAAGTCAAGTATCTGAATGAGTTATTCGAAGCCAATACATCCAAGACAAATTTAAAAGGATTAGAAGTTGCTTTTAATGCAACAAAATTTCAAATTGAATTAATGAAGTAAAAACTTTACAAAATCTAATTTACACAAGTAATTGTAATCTGTTTTCCACTAAAAACAAAGCTGTCTTTTCCTTTTTTACCCAACAATAAGTTACCAATCGGAGAAGAAACCGAAACTGCAAAATACTGTTCGTTTGCAACAACCAATTGCCCGGCGCTAATACTTAAAAAATAGGTTGCTTGGTTGGTTTTTACCAAACTTCCTAGATGTGCAATGGTTGAGTTTTTAGATACATCAATCTTAGCCAAAGTTTCTTTCATTTGCAAAACACCTTGCAGTTGTTGTCCTGCTTTTTCCATTTCTAATTGCAACATGGCACGTCCGGTTTCGTGTTTATCGCCAGCAGAGCTTTTGGTTTCAGATTGCAATGCTTTTTGATTGGAAGAAATAATCTCTTGAATGGTTTGTAAGCGGTTGTTTACAAATTTTTCACATTGCTTAAAAAGTTCTTGTTTTAGTTTCATAAGATTTCTCGACTCAGCTCGAAATGACATTAATCTATTAATTCTGCTAATTCTTTGCCAACCAAACTACCAATGGCAATGCCCATTCCGCCCAAACGAACTCCGCAAAAAACATGTGTAGAAATTGGTTTTACAATGGCTTTTTTCTGATTTCCAACGCCCATAATTCCGCTCCAGGAATGTTCAATTTCAAATTTTGTATTGGGTAAAATAGTTTCTTTTAAAATGGTTTTTAACTGATTTTGAATGATTGCTGTTTGTCCAAATTCGGTGGTTTCTTCGGTTTTAAAATCGAGATTTCTTCCGCCGCCAAATAAAATCCGATTGTCAATATTTCTAAAATAATAATAGCCTTTGTCTAAATGAAATGTTCCTTTTATGTGTAGATTTTTTATCGGTTTTGTAATGATTACTTGTGCTCGAGCTGGTTGCACATTTTCTTGTAACAACTGTTTTGCAAATCCGTTGGTTGCAATAAATAGTTTGTTGGTTGTAAAGGTAATTTGATTGGTTTTTACAGAAACTGTATCATTCTGCTCAGTAAAACATTCAACTGTAATATTGTTCAGAATTTTGATTCCTGCTTTTTGAACTTTTAAAAGTAGTTGTGTCACCATTTTTCCGGTATCAATTTGTCCTTCAAACTGATTGACGCTATAGGTTGGTTTAATATTTTTAAAATTGAACCTATTTGCTGATTCTGAAAAAACATCGCCTTTAAATATTGGAAAAATCAGTTTGTTTATCTGATTTTTCTTTGAAGCACATGCTTCAAATAATTCGTTATTTAAAAATAATTCAAATCCTTTGTTTTGTTGAAAATCGATATTTGTATCTCCTAAATTTTCTCGCAACAACCGCAAACCTTCCCAGCGTTTTTTAACCAAATTAAAAACTTCCTCTTCGGTGTGTGTTTTTAAATCATCTACCAATTCTGATAAACTTCCAAAGCAAGCAAAACCTGCGTTTTTTGTACTTGCTCCTTGTGGCAACATGCCTTTTTCTAGCACTAAAATTTTAGATTTTGGATGCTTTTTCTTTAATTCTAAAGCACAATTTAAACCCACAATTCCGCTACCTACAATTGTAAAATCAACGCTGGTAAACCACTCTTTTATTTCCCAATAACTATAATTCATTTTAAATGTTTTTCTCAAAACACAAACTATTTACAACACCTTCGTATTGTCCGTAATTGATGTTCATTCGTTTGTAATTGCATTTTTGATATAATTTTACCGCTTCAACTTGACGTTCTCCAGTTTCTAAAATACACTTTTTATATCCTAATTCTTTTGCCCAATTTTCTAATTCGTTCAAAATTTTAGGTGCAATTCCCAAACCTCTTTGTTTCGCATCTACAAACATTCTTTTTACCTCAACAGTTTCAGCATCAAAATGTTTGATTGCGCCACAACCAACAGGAATAGCATCTACATAAACCACAGCAACATGTTTAATCACATCAATATGGTTATACTGATTGTAAAAATCATGATCTTCTCCATCTGTAATTTTTAGGTATGCATCAAGCTCTTTTATCAGGTTGATAAAATCTTTGTTTTGCGAATTTGTTCTTGTAATTTTTATGTTCATATTCTCGTTCTATTCTGTCATTGCGAGGTACGAAGCAATCTCATTATTTCTTGGCAGATTACTTCGTCATGCTTCCTCGCAATGACGCTATGCGTCTCAAAAATCAAATTTTAATTGCACGAATACTGGTGCTGTTTTTTCAGTGTTTAAATTTCCGAAAGATAATCCTAATAATCGAACCGAATTTTTTAACTTTTCTTGATATAATAATTCTTTTACAACCGGAAAAAACTCCTCTTTTTTTTGCATAAAAGACCCAACTGTTTTGCTTCTTGTTTGCTGTGTAAAATCGCTATATTTTATCTTTAACGTGATGGTTTTTCCTTTGGTATTTGATTTCAACATTCGTCGTTCTAGTTCTTTTGCTATGTTGTCTAATCGCTCTAACACAAAAACTTCTGAAGAAATATTTTCATTAAATGTGCGTTCTGCAGCAATTGATTTTTGAACGCGATTTACTTTCACTTCGCTATTGTGAATTCCCCTTACAATATGATAATAGCGCCCGCCAGATTTACCAAACAATGTTACCAATTCTTCTTTTGTTTTTCGTTTTAAATCAAATCCGTTGAAAATTCCGTGATTGTGCATTTTTGCTGCGGTAACTTTTCCAATTCCATAAAACTTGTTGATCGATAATTCTTCTAAAAACGAAATGACCTCTTCTGGGTTTACTGTTTTTTGTCCGTTTGGTTTGTTGATATCTGAAGCTACTTTTGCAATAAATTTATTGATAGAAATTCCTGCAGAAGCTCGTAATTCTAATTCGTCCCAAATACGTTGTCTAATTTCTTGAGCGATTAAACTTGCAGACGGATTTCCTTTTTTGTTTTCGGTAACATCTAGATACGCTTCATCTAAAGAAAGTGGTTCTACCAAATCTGTGTAATCATAAAAAATAGCTCTAATTTTTGCTGAGATTTCTTTATATCGAGCAAAACGAGGTGGAACAAATAGTAAATGTGGGCATTTTTGTTTTGCCAACACGCCGCTCATTGCAGATCTTACTCCAAATTTTCTAGCTTCATAACTTGCCGCAGAAACCACTCCACGAATTTCATTTCCGCCAACCGCCAACGGTTTTCCTCTTAAATCTGGATTATCCAATTGTTCTACCGACGCATAAAATGCATCCATATCAACATGAATAATTTTTCTAAAAGGCGGCTCAAGTTCCATTAATAATTTTCAGAAAAAGCTGTTAGTACTTTTACGGTCTTTTCTCCATCTTTTTTATCTACAAAAATATGATCGTGGTAAAAACCTGCAATCACATTGCTGCTGATGTTGTATTTCGCTAATTCGTTAGAGAATGCAGCTGTTAATCCAACAGCGTCCAGCGCTGAGTGCACTTTTAATGTAATCCAAGAGGCAACATATTGATACGATAAACCCAATTCTTCTGCTTTTGTTTTTTCCAACACTAAGGTAATTCCTTCTTTTTCTTTAAATTCAAAAATAGTCGCTGACCGTGGAATTGCATCAACATTAGAAACAGTCACAAAAACGAAATCTCCACTATTTTGTATTGGTTTCATTTTTTTAATCAGTATTCTTAGGTTTTTCTCTCCGCTCATTTTAAAAAAATAATACTTTTTTCAACAACTTTCTTTAATTCTTCGGATAAATTTTCTTTTTCCCATGGATGAGAAGTGTTAAAAACATGGTTCGAATTTTCAATAATTTCTATTTGATTTTTTGAATTCCAAGAATATAGGTTTTTTGCTTCATCTATAAAAACAGAGGTATCCTTATCTCCATGAATAATTAAATATGGAATTCTTAAATTTTCAACAGCTCTCTTTATGGTTAATCGTTCTTCGTTTTGTTTAAAATCTTCATAAAACTGATAAAAATGTGGCATTTGTTGTTTTGTTCTTCCATTTTCAACATATTTTACGTCGTCTTTTTTCCATTGTTCTAAGTCACCAGAAGTGGCTGTTCTTTTGGCAAAATCGCAAACTCCAGCCAAAGAAATCACCTTAGAAATCCTTGCATCTTCTTCCGATTTTATCGTTACAATTCCGCCCGCTCTACTATGTCCAATTAATGAAATATTGTTTACATCAACTTCATTTTGATACTCATTAGTTGAAGAAATCCAATCAACAACTGTTTCTAAATCATCTAATTCTTTGGTGTAATTATTATTTCCGAATGCCTCTAAGTCTGGAAAATCAATGGGTTGATTTATCGTTCCGCCATTGTGAGAAAAATTGAATTTAACAAAGAAAAATCCCGCTTCAGCAAAAGCTTTTGCCATCACATTCCATGCGCCCCAATCTTTAAACCCTTTGTAACCATGGCAAAAAATAACAACTGGTTTTTGTTGATTTGTTTCTTCATAAAAAACATCAACCAAAATGGGTTTATTGTGTTTTCCTTCAAGAACTAAATTATTAATTACCTTCATCATCTATCAATTTAAAACAACAGTTTTTATCAACATAAAAACAGCGACTAATCCTGTTATAATGCTTAATATCAAACTAATATCTTTTGTTAATTTACCTGTTTTCTTCTGAATACTCTTTGCAAATTTTCCATATAAAAACAAAATACAAAAAGTACCAATTGTAGATCCAATGATAAAAAAAGCAACCGGAAACCTATCGAAACTCATCAAATTAAACATCTCTAAAGTTGCTATTATTCCGCAAAAAAAAGGAATAGCAAACATGTTTAGTAAAGACAGCAAAACACCTGATAGAAACGAATTCCCTTTCCTATCTTTACTTGCTTTTACCTTTTTACTTTTAGATTGTTTGAAAAAATAAATTGTCAGTATAAAAAAAATAACAACTCCTGCTTTTTCCAAACTTTCTAAAAAACTGGGGTTTTCATAAATGTATTTCGTAAATAAAACAGCAATATATGCTTGTATAAAAACAACTAAAGAAACACCTAGCGAATAATAATTAGCTTCATTTTTATTCTTTTCTAGGCTAATTTTTAACGTAGTCATATTTAACATACTGGGTGTTATAGAACCTATAAACGAGGAAAGAAAACCGAAAAGAAAGTGCAAAAGAATACTCATAATTTATAAAGTTTGATTGCTCGATTATATTGCCAAAGATTGCGTTTAATTTTGTGAAAACAAAAAACGCATCAAAATTTGATGCGTTTTTTATAAAATATAGTGTCGGTTTTTAAACCACTCCTTGATCTAACATTGCGTCAGCAACTTTTACAAAACCAGCAACATTTGCTCCTTTTACGTAATCTACATAACCATCAGCCTGCGTTCCATACTCAACACAAGAAGCGTGAATATCGTTCATAATTTGATGTAATTTTGCATCAACTTCTTCTCTTGTCCAGTTAAAACGTAAAGAGTTTTGGCTCATTTCTAAACCAGAAGTTGCAACTCCACCAGCATTTGATGCTTTTCCTGGAGCAAATAAAATATTCGCAGCTTGAAATGCTTCAATCGCTTCTGGTGTAGAAGGCATGTTTGCTCCTTCAGAAACACAAATACATCCGTTTGCTAATAATATTTTTGCTTCTTCTCCATTCAATTCATTTTGAGTTGCACAAGGTAAAGCAACATCACAAGATACAGACCAAGGTCTTTCTCCTGCAAAGAATTTTGCATTTGGATATTTCTCTACATATTCGTTGATTCTACCTCTACGAACATTTTTAATTTCCATAATGTGTGCTAATTTCTCAGCATCTATTCCGTCTGCATCATAAATATATCCAGAAGAATCTGACATGGTAACTACTTTTGCACCTAACTCAGTTGCTTTTTCAGTTGCGTATTGTGCGACATTACCAGATCCAGAAACAACTACTGTTTTTCCTTCAAAAGAATCTCCTTTTGTTTTTAACATATTTTGTGCAAAATACACATTTCCGTATCCTGTTGCTTCTGGTCTAATTAAAGAGCCACCCCAAGATGCTCCTTTTCCGGTTAAAACTCCAACAAACTCGTTACGTAACTTTTTATATTGACCGAACATAAATCCGATTTCTCTTCCTCCAACTCCAATATCTCCAGCAGGAACATCTGTGTTTGCTCCGATATGACGAAATAATTCTGACATAAAAGATTGACAAAACGCCATTACTTCTCTGTCTGATTTTCCTTTTGGATTAAAATCTGAACCTCCTTTTCCACCACCCATTGGTAACGTTGTTAAAGAGTTTTTAAATACTTGCTCAAATCCTAAGAATTTTAAAATTGATAAATTTACTGATGGATGAAAACGTAAACCTCCTTTATAAGGTCCAATTGCTGAATTAAACTCAACTCTATATCCTCTATTTACTTGTATTTCTCCATTATCATCAACCCAAGGAACTCTAAATAAGATTGTCCTTTCTGGTTCTACCATTCTTTCTAACAGTTTTTTCCCTTGATATTTAGGGTTCTTTTCTATAAATGGAATTACAGTTTCTGCAACTTCATGTACAGCTTGTAAAAATTCTGGTTCGTTAGAATTACGTTCTTTTACGTAATTCATAAAGGCATTTATTTTAGATTCCATAGGTTTTAAATCTATTTTAATTTGAAATTTAATTAATTTATAGGGGCAAATATAACTCTTTTTCAAATCTTTAAATTTAAAACTGAATTTTATTTTGCTTATATTGAACTCTTTCTCTTTGCTGTGTTTTGTTTCGTTTAAAAATCATAAATTTGCAACCTACTTATTTAAAAAAAGAAAATGTTAGATAAAGTAAAAGAACTGATTGGTGATGTAAAAGCTTTTAAGGCTACTTCTAAAGAAGAGGTTGAAGCTTTCAGAATAAAATATTTAGGAAGCAAAGGTTTGTTAAAGGGTTTGTTTGCCGAATTTAAAAATGTAGACGCAACGATGCGTAAGGATTTTGGTCAAGCGTTAAACACACTTAAAAAATCTGCTGAAGAAAAAGTAGCTGAATTAAACGAAAACCTAGATAACTCATCTGAAGAAAAAAATATTTATGGCGATTTATCTCGTCCTTCAGAGCCAATAGAATTAGGTTCTCGTCATCCAATATCATTGGTAAGAAACCAAATTATTGAAGTGTTTAACCGAATTGGTTTTACCGTTTCTGAAGGTCCAGAAATTGAAGATGATTGGCATAATTTTACCGCATTAAACTTGCCAGAATATCACCCAGCAAGAGACATGCAGGATACTTTTTTTATTGAACAAAATCCAGATATTTTATTAAGAACACATACTTCTTCCGTGCAAGTTCGCTACATGGAAAACAATACGCCGCCAATAAGAACAATTTCTCCGGGAAGAGTTTTTAGAAATGAAGATATTTCTGCGCGTGCACATTGTATTTTTCACCAAGTAGAAGGCTTGTATATAGATACTGATGTTTCATTTGCCGATTTAAAACAAACACTTTTATACTTTACAAAAGAAATGTTCGGTAAATCTAAGATTCGTTTACGTCCTTCTTATTTTCCATTTACAGAGCCAAGTGCAGAAGTAGATATTTATTGGGGATTAGAAACAGAAACTGATTACAGAATTACAAAAGGAACAGGTTGGTTAGAAATTATGGGTTGCGGAATGGTAGATCCAAATGTCTTAAAAAACGCAAATATTGATCCAACAGTATATTCTGGTTATGCATTCGGAATGGGAATTGAACGTATTGCCATGTTGTTATATCAAATTCCTGATATTAGAATGTTTTACGAAAATGATAAGCGTTTCTTAGAGCAGTTTAAGTCGGTGATTTAGCCTGAATTTATTTTAGGTTCTCATAAACATTTTTAAATTAGTGTCTCTAAAAGATACTGAAATAAGTTCAGCACAAGTGAAAAAAGACATTCAAATTCCAGAAGTTACTGATGTAGAAATCGCTGTTGTTTATGAGTTCAACAATGAATATAAAACCGATGATTGGAATATTTACATCATCAACAAAAAAAAGGTTGATTTAGAACTGGTTGTTATTGTTTCTCAAGGATTTAACGAGACAAAAGCTACATCAATATTGAGAAAAAAACTCGATAAATTACCCGCAAACTCTTTTGCTAAAGTGGAGTTTATTCAACCAGAATTATTCAAACTTCACAACCGTTTTCACGTAACTTTTTTTGAAGGAAATACTTTACATGAAAAAACGTTTCTCTTTCAAAAAGACACCGTTAAAGAAGGTGCTTTACGCATGATTCCTGAGTTGAAAAAACGTGGAATTTTAGCTGAATAATTATCCCAAAAATCCAAGCGCTAAATACAACAGCGTAGTAATTACACCACCAACTAAAGCATACGGCATTTGTGTTTTTACGTGATCTATATGATCACTCGCAGAAGCCATGGATGAAATTATGGAAGTATCTGAAATTGGCGAACAATGATCTCCAAAAATTCCACCACCCAACGTTGCTGCAACAATTAACGGAATTTCTGCTCCATGAATGTTTGCCATTGGAATTGAAATTGCCATCATAATTGCAAATGTTCCCCAAGAAGTTCCTGTAGAAAACGCAATAAACGAACTAATTACAAAAACAACTGCTGGCAATAATTCTGGCGACAACCATTCTTTAGTTGCATTGGCCACATAAACACCTGTTTCTAACGCTTTACAAGCATCACCAATTGCAAAAGCCAATAACATTAACAACGCTAATGGCATTAATTCGCTAATTCCTTTTAATGTTAAATCTACCGCTTCTTTTGGTTTCATAATTCCTTGAATAAAATACATAACCATTGCCACTATTAAAGAAGTAATTACTGCGTATAAAACTGAAGAAGAACCTGATCCATTCCCAATTGCTTGTGATGCGTGATCTAAAAAAGAAGTAGATGTTTTTACTGCGGCCCAACCTGTATATATTAAGTTGATTGGCATCATAAAAACCATTACTGCTAACGGAACAATCATATTATATGCTTTTGCTTCGATTCCTTCTTTTGGAGGAAAAGAAGTTACTGCATCAGAAACCATTGGTGTAGAACCTTCGTTCATCAATAAACCTGTGTCTTTGGTTCTTTTTTCGGCCTTTTTCATGGCGCCCCAATCTTTCTTTGTAAAAATGATAATGAACACAATTGCAATGGCTAAAAGCGGATAAAAGTTGTATTTAATTGAGCTCATCATCACAGAAAAAGGTTTGTCGATTCCTTGTGTTAATAATAACCCCATGATAAATGCACCCCAGGCATTAAACGGAATTAAAATGGATGATGGCGCAGAACTAGAATCTGCAATATATGCTAGTTTTTCTCTTGGAATTTTTAATTTATCAAAAATTGGACGGTATAAAGTTCCGACAGTTAATGAACTTATACTTGTTTCTACAAACAATAATAAACCCGTTACGGTTGCTAAAAGCTGTACCATAACTCTACTATAACCTGCTTGTTTTTTTTCAACTTTTACAATCAGTTTATTTAAAATGTTGATAAACCCTTCTACACCTCTAGAAAATTGAATAAAAATTAATAAAGCTCCAACCAATGCACTAAACATAATGGTTCTTGTGTTCCCTTCGGATTTAAAAACATTGACCAATCCTTCAATCATTGCTAAGGTTCCATCCAAAGGATTCCAGCCTTTAATAATCAACCAGGAAAACCAAATTCCGAATATTAAAGCGATATACACTTGTTTTGTTCTTAATGCTAAAATAATTGCAACAATTGGCGGTACTACCGACAAGAAACCATAATCCATAAAAGAAAGTTTTTATTTTTTTTTAAAGATACTAATTAAAACAAAATCTAAGTTCTTTTGAAGTTTATTCCTATTTTTATTCTCTAATTCTAAAATATGTCAAAATTTTATACATCAATTACAAAACGACTGCAAGGTTTTATTGAAAAACAGCAGTTGTTTTTTGTTGCAACAGCACCAACAAATGGTAGAATAAATTTATCGCCTAAAGGAATGGATTCTTTTAGAGTTGTAAACGAAAACAAGGTTTTGTGGTTAAATGTGACTGGAAGCGGAAACGAAACAGCTGCACATTTGCAAGAAAATAATAGAATTACAATTATGTTTTGCTCTTTTAAAGGTGCGCCAAATATTTTGCGTTTGTACGGAAAAGGGAAAGAAATTAAACCAAACGATGCTGATTGGAACGAAGTAATTTCTTTGTTTCCGAAAACTCCAGGAACACGTCAAATTTTTGAGATTGATATTGAAAGCGCCCAAACTTCTTGCGGAATGTCGATTCCGTTTTTTGAATATAAAGGCGAGCGAGACGAACTAAATAATTGGGCTTCTGAAAAAGGAGCAGCAGGAATTAAAGAGTATTGGAAAGAAAAAAACCAAACCAGTATTGATGGTTTGCCAACAAATCTTTTAAACTAATTTATCTATAATTACAACGTTTTAACTTTCTTAATTCTAGTGTTTTCAAACTCGTCTAAAGAAATTTCTAAAAAGCTTCTTTGTGGTCTATTTTGATAGTTTTTAGTTTTTGTTCCTCCAACAATATACAATTTATCATTTCTATATTGGATTTGCGAAAAGAACAATTCTAAATCAATTCTGAATTCTTTTA
Organism: Polaribacter gochangensis; assembly: GCF_046224025.1. Lineage (NCBI taxonomy): Bacteria > Pseudomonadati > Bacteroidota > Flavobacteriia > Flavobacteriales > Flavobacteriaceae > Polaribacter > Polaribacter gochangensis. The sequence continues at coordinate 644,728 of NZ_JBJXRF010000001.1, forward strand.
GCTCTTTTGTTATTGTATTATATGTTACTATTAAATCTTTCTCAAAAAGGTAAATGGTGTTTTTATTTTTAGTAATTGCTGGTTTTTCCATTGCGGTAAACAACTCTCCTTCTTTTTCCCATTTACCAGTAATTAGATTAAAACTTTCTATTTCTGTTAGGTTTCTATTTTCGTTTCCACCAAATAAATACAGCTTTTTTTCAACAATTATTCCGCTTGTTTCTTTTCCTTTAGACATTGTAGTTAATAAGTACCAATAGCCTGTTTTAAAATCATAAAGGTGAATTTTATCAGTATATTTTTTAAGTAAATTCTCTTGTAATTTTATTGATCCCCCAATAACAAGTAGTTTATCTTCAAAAACCAAAGCTTCAAAATTTACTCCTTGATGTGGATTCATTTCATCAATTGAAATTGAATCATTTTTAATATTTAAAACCTCAATTTGAGGCATTAACATTTCTTTCATTTTACTTAAAGTAAGTTGTTTGCCGCCAAGTAAATACACTTCATCTTTGTACGCAACGGCTTTATGATAAGCTCTCGCTTTTAGTTTTAAAGAACTTGTTTGCCAAGTTTTACTTTTAAAATCATAGAAAAACACTTTTTCTCTATATTTATAAAAATTACTTGGTTTGTTTTTTGTTAAAAACGCCATTATACTTCCACCACTACTATCCGTTAATTCGCTTAACCCTTTTTGATTAGAAAACTGAACATCAGAAGCATCGCCACCAAATGTATATAATTTATCATCTATTAAAACAGCTCCAAAAGAGTGAATTGTTTTAGGTAATTCTGGAAGTTTTGTATACTGAATGTACTTCTTTAATTCTCTTTTTGATGTGATGGTAACCTCTGCTAATTTTTGATTTTTTTCAGTAAGATAAATAGTGAGATCTTTTCTGTTTTTTAATTGGATAAATTTACTGTGGTATTGAATATGTGTAGCTTCTAAATAAGTAGATGTAATTCCAGAAATTGTTGCAAGTCCGTCAACATTCGTTAAAAAAATTGCTTTTCCAAATTTAAGATGCGCCTCTGCAATTGGTAAGTTTGTTTCACTATCTAATACTTTTACAACAAAAGTTTGACAGTAAATTAACGAGGTTGCAAAACTTAATAAAAAAACTAAAATAATTTTTTTCATAGTAAGCTATTTTTTATTGTGTTGAATTTTCATGTGCTTCTAAATCTTTAGTTAAGTCTAATTTTCTTAACGTAGGGTTCACAAAACCTGTTGTTACTACAGTAATTAAAGTCATGGTTCCCCCAAAGACAACTGCTGTAACCGTTCCCATTAATCTTGCTGTTAATCCGCTTTCAAAAGCACCTAACTCATTAGAGGAACCTACAAACATTGAGTTTACAGAAGCAACTCTTCCTCTCATATTATCTGGCGTTTTTAATTGTAAAATTGTTTGCCTGATAACCATCGAAATTCCGTCTGTTACACCACTAAAGAATAATGCAATAATTGAAATCCAAAAAACGGAAGACAACCCGAATACGATAATACAAAGTCCAAATCCAAAAATAGCTGCTAATAATTTCATTCCTGCATTTTTACTGATTGGAATATATGCAGTGATCAACATGGTTAAAAACGCGCCAACTGCAGGAGCTGCTCGTAATGCTCCAAATCCCTCAGGTCCAACTTTTAAAATATCTTGAGCGTAGATTGGTAATAATGCGATGGCGCCACCAAAAAGAACAGAAATCATGTCTAAAGTAATGGCTCCTAAAATTGCTTTTGTTTTATAAACAAACTGAATTCCTTCTTTTAAACTTTGAAAAATAGGTTCGCCAATCTTCGGATTTAATATTGGTTTCTTTTTGATTAAAAACACCAAAAAGAAAGAAAGTAAAACTAAGAAAAAGACAATACTTAAAGACCAGTGTACACCAATCCAAGCAATTGTAAATCCTGCAAAAGCAGGTCCTAAAACCGATGCCATTTGCCAAGTAGAACTGCTCCAAGTTGCTGCATTTGGATAGAGTTTTTTAGGAACAATTAATGCAATTAAAGAAAAAATTGTTGGGCCGAAAAAAGAACGTAAAAATCCGCCAAAAAATACCAATGCATAGATTGAAAACAATACTGTTTTTTGCGACCAATCTTCTACAAAGCTGGGCAAGGTTAAGAAAAACAACCCTAAACTAATCAATGAAAAAGCAGCAGTACAAATTGCAAGTAAATTTCGTTTTTCTTTTTGATCTACAATATGACCTGCAAAAAGCGCCATAGAAACCGCAGGAATCACTTCCATTAAGCCAATAATTCCTAATGATAATGGATCTTTGGTGATGCTATAAACTTGCCATTCTATAATAATAAATTGCATTGACCATGCAAAAACCAGCGCAAAACGAACCAATAAAAAAATATTGAATTCTTTTATTCGCAATGCAGCATAAGGATCTTTTTTTGTTTTTTTCAAAGCTTTAATTTAATTTTAAATCCATTAAAATAGCAAAGGTTTCATTAACGTCTTTTTCTTTAACCACAATTGTCATTTCGTGGGTTGTAGAAATTATTTCTTGAAGCGGAATATTGGCCCAAGCTAATTGTTTTAAAATAAAATAATAAATTCCTGATTGATCTAAATTATCCTTTGGTAATTTAATAGTTATAGAAGCTAAATCTAACACATTATGGATTAATGTTTCTTTGTTAAAAATATCTTCTACGTATTTTTTTAAATTTTTACTAATTACAATATTGCTTTCAAAAATACCTTGAGAAACTGTTAAAAAATAATCGTTATCATCTGAAGCTTTGCTTAGTAATTTTGCTATTTCTTTTAATAAAGAAGGAGTATTTTTAAAGGTAAAATCACACAAGTCTGATCGAACGATAAAATCTCCTAGATTGGCAGCGAGCTTTTTTATGTTCTTTCTGATTCGTAATTCGTTTGCTGGTGATAAGCGATTTATGGCCATCATTACAGCACCAATTTTTATTTCTTTTTTTAATAATTCTGTAACTTCTGGCAATATTATTCTTGCTAAAGACGAAACATTAATTAATTTTTCGTTCAACGCTTCTTCTATAAAAGGCGTTTTACGAATGGTGCTCTCTACTGCTTCTTGGATTGTTTTCATTTCTGTTTAATTTTAAACACAGTGTTATAATATGTAAAAATATTAAATAAAATTGTTACTGCTTGTATTTCGTTGTTTTTTTGTGCAAAAATGAATAAAATGATTGTTTTAAAATTTGGAGGCACTTCTGTTGGGAGCTCAGAAAACATTAAAAAAGTAGTTGAAATTATTACAGCTTGTAAAACTCAAAAAATTGTTGTTTTATCAGCTGTTTCTGGTACAACAAACTCTTTATTGGCTATTTCTAAAGCAATCAAAAATAAGCAATTAAAAGAGTCTTTAGAATTAATAAAACGTTTAGAAAATGAGTATCTGGATTTAATAAGTGACCTTTTTATTTCAAAGCAATATAAAAACAAAGCACTTTCATTTCTATTCGGAAAGTTTCATTTTCTTAGAAATTTATCAAGTACTGATTTAAATTTAGAAAACACAATTGTTGCACAAGGAGAAATTTTATCTACCAATTTAGTTTCGATGTATTTAGAAGAGTCAAATATTTCCTCTTCATTAATTTCTGCACTCGCCTTTATGGAAGTTCATAAAAACAATGAACCAAATACTTCAAAAATAAAAGCGCAATTAACCGCAATACTAAATCAAAATCCAACAGAAAAACTTTGGATTACTCAAGGTTTTATCTGTAAAGATAACGCAGAAGAAATTTCAAATTTACAACGTGGTGGAAGCGATTATACAGCTTCGTTAATTGGAGCAGCAATTGGTGCTGAAGAAATTCAGATTTGGACAGATATTGATGGAATGCATAATAATGATCCGCGTTTTGTAGAAAATACTTTTTCTTTAGAAGAAATTTCTTTTGATGAAGCTGCTGAGTTAGCCTATTTCGGAGCAAAAATTTTACATCCACAGAGTTTAATTCCCGCAAAAGAAAACAATATTCCTGTCTTGTTAAAAAACACATTTAGCCCGTTTTCTAAAGGAACCATCATTAAAAATAAATCAGCAAATAGTGGTTTTACTGCAATTGCGGCAAAAGACGGAATTACAGCGATTAAAATAAAATCGTATAGAATGTTAATGGCGTATGGTTTCTTAAAAAAAGTTTTTGAAGTTTTTGAAAACAACAAAACAGCAATTGATATGATTACAACATCTGAAGTTGCAATTTCTTTAACTGTCGATGATATTTCTTATCTTTCGGAAATAATTTCGGAACTAGAACCATTTGGTAAAATAAATGTGGATTCTGATTTAAGTATAATTTGTGTTGCTGGTGATTTTTCCCAGAAAAAAGAAGGAATTAGTGCATTGGTTTTTAATGCATTAAAAAATATTCCTGTTAGAATGATTTCTTACGGAGGAAGTGATTATAACATTTCGCTTTTGGTAAAAACAACCGATAAAATAGCAGCATTAAACTTGTTAAATAACGAATTATTTAAAGAAAAATATTTGTTGTCGGAAGCAATCGGGACGTTTGAATGCTAAATTAAAAACGTAAATTTTTATTCAGTTATTAAATGTAACAAACAACTAATTCAACTTATGTGTTAGTTTTTCAAACTGATCTTTTGCTTCTTTTCCGTTATATAAAACATTATAAACGGCATCAATAATAGGAGTTTTTGCGTTATTTTTTTGATTGATTTCAAAAGCACTTTTTGTAGCATAATATCCTTCTGCAACCATACTCATTTCCATTTGCGCAGATTTTACAGTATATCCTTTTCCAATCATGTTTCCAAACATTCTGTTTCTACTAAAAGTAGAATATCCTGTTACTAACAAATCGCCTAAATAAGCAGAATTATTTATGTTTCGCTTCATTTTATGAACTTTTTTAATAAAGCGTTTCATTTCTCTAATGGCATTGCTCATTAACACCGACTGAAAATTATCTCCATATCCTAAACCATGCGCAATTCCGGCAGCAATTGCATAAATGTTTTTTAGCATTGCCGCATATTCTGTACCAATAATATCGTCAGAAATCTTCGTTTTTATATAACTACTCGCAATAAATTTACTTAACATGATGGCTTTTTCTTGGTCTAAACACGCCAATGTTAAATACGATAAACGTTCCATTGCGACTTCTTCTGCATGACAAGGACCTGTTATTACCCCAATATTTTCTAAAGGAATGTTATAGGTTTTATGAAAATGTTCACCAATAATTAATCCTGTTTCTGGAACAATTCCTTTAATGGCAGAAAATATTGTTTTTCCTTCTAAAGAAACTGTAATTTTTTCTAGTTCTGTTTTTAAAAAAGCAGACGGAATTACAAATATTAAAACATCATAATTACTTACAAAATAATTTATATCGTTAGATATGTCTAATTTTTCTGGTATTAGTTCAGCAGAACTTAAATAATTTGGATTATTATGGAATTTCTTAATGTGTTCAATTGCAGAAACATTGCGCATATACCAACCAACATTTTCTAAATTTTCGGTTAACATTTTAACAATTGCTGTTGCCCAACTTCCACCGCCAAAAACTGCTATTTTAGGATTTGAATTCATATTTACATTAATTATAGTGGTCAAATGTAATAAAACAAAGTTCTATCGCACAAACCTTGCGTTAATTATTATATTTGTACAAGACTTTTTCTTTTGAGTAACTTAAAACGCTTTTTTAAAGACACCATAATTTATGGTATTGCGGCTGTTTTGCCAAGAGCTATAAATATCTTTTTGGTAAAACTACACACCTCAACATTAGAGGCTGATAAATACGCAGTAAACACAGATTATTACGTCTATGCAGCTTATTTTAACGCATTACTCACGTACGGAATGGAAACGGCTTTTTTTCGTTTTTTTTCCAAAGAGAAAGACAAGGGAAAAATTGTTTCAACTTCTTTTATTAGTTTGCTGATTACAAGCTTATTGTTTTTAATTGCAATGTTGTTTTTTAGTACAGCTATTTCTGATTTCTTCGGATTTAAAAACCCGTTATTTTTTAAATTATTAGTTTGGACAATTACTTTAGATACTTTTATTGTAATTCCGTACGCATATTTACGTGTTGCAAACAAACCGATGCGTTTTACCATTTATAAGATCTTAAATATTTTAATTTTTGCACTGTTAAATGTGTTCTTTTTATGGTTTGTTCCGTATGCGATAAAACATCAAATTAGTTTGCCAAATTTTATCGTAGAATATTACCATTCGTACCCAAAAGTGATGCATATTTTTGTTGCAGGAACGGTTGCAAGTGCCACTACATTTTTACTTTTATTTCCGATTGTTTTTAAGTTTAAAACCGATTTTGATTTTCAGCTTTTAAAGAAAATGTTACGGTACAGTTTGCCAATAATGGTGGGAAGTTTGGCTTTTGTAACCAATGAAAATTTAGACAAATTATTGTTGGGTGATTTAATTGGAGAATCTCAAATGGGAATTTATGCGGCTTGTTATAAATTAGGGGTTTTTATGACCTTGTATATTATGGCTTTTCGATTAGGAGCAGAACCCTTTTTCTTTAATCAAGCGGGTAAAAAAAACGCCAAAGAAACCTATGCTAAAATACTCACTTGGTTTACCATATTAGGTGCGTTATTTATGGTAATCGTTGTAGTTTTTATTGATGTTTTTGCCCATATTTTATTAGGAAAACCAGAATATTTTGAAGCCTTACAAATTGTACCAATCATTTTATTAGCAAACTTATTTTTAGGAATTTACAACAACTTATCTATTTGGTACAAACTAACAGATAAAACAAAATTCGGAATGTATTTTTCTGTTTTAGGAGCAATTATTACTATCATCTTTAATGTTTTAATGATTCCTAGAATTGGATTTATGGCTTCTGCTTGGGCAACCTTAATTACCTACGGATTTATGATGATACTATCTTATTTTGTTGGTAAAAAACATTATCCGGTTCCGTATCAATTAAAAAAAGTTGGATTTTATGTGCTTTTCGCAACAGCTTTATGTTGGGCTTCATTTAGTTTGTTTAGAGGGAATATTTGGTTTTCAATTTCAACAATTTTTAGTTACTTTGGGCTTGTCTTTTTGATAGAAAAATCAACCATAAAACAATTTTTGAAACGCTAAATTATGAACGTACAAATTATCAATACATCAAAACACCAAACACCAACATACGAAACCGAAGGTTCTGCAGGAATGGATTTGCGTGCAAATATTGAAGAAGCTATCACACTAAAACCTTTAGAAAGAACTATTGTAAAAACAGGTTTATTTATCGCTTTACCAATTGGTTTTGAAGCGCAAGTTAGACCAAGAAGTGGTTTGGCTGCTAAAAAAGGAATTACAGTATTGAATTCTCCTGGAACTGTTGATGCAGATTATCGTGGGGAAATTGGTGTAATTTTAGTGAATTTATCAAACGAAGATTTTGTTATTAATGATGGAGAGCGAATAGCACAATTGGTCATTGCAAAACACGAACGTGTAAACTGGCAAGAAGTTGACGTTTTAAACGAAACAGAACGTGGTGCTGGCGGATTCGGAAGTACAGGAATGTAAAAATTAATATCAATTAAAATAGTAGAATTATGATTTTAGGAGTATCAGAATGGTTAAGTGGTAAATTAGGATGGAAAGTACAAAACATAAGAATTGCTTTTGTTGTATGTGTTTTATTCGCGGGTTTTGGTATTGGTTTGTATTTAATTTTGTGGCTCGTAAAAATGTTTTCTAAATAGAAAACTACTCAATATTTTTATATAATTGACTCATTTTACGAACGTCATCATGTAATAAGTCAAAGTTTAAAAATTCGTGTGAATGGTATTTAAATCCGCGTTTTTTATAAAACTCAAAAGCTTGTGGTTGCTTATTCATTGCATCTAACCAAATCACTTTATAGTTCTTTTCTCTTGCTTTTTCTTCCAACCAAAAAAGGAGTTTTTTTCCAATTCCGTTTCCTTGGGTTTTTGGATGGATGTAAATACGATGCAATTTAACCTGCTTTTCCGCTGTTAAGCCATCTAGTTTTTTATCCCAAACAATTCTAAAATTTCCAACAACTTCATTCTTAAATAGGATGAAATAATAATCGCTTTTTACTTCTAACAAATCTTTTAAAACAGCAGATTTTGAATATTGAGAAGCCACATACCAACTTCCATAATCTTTCCAAAAATGAGAATATGCTGGTGGATAAATTTCTTTCATTAAAGAAAACAACAATTTACAATCTGTGTTTTGTATAAGTTGTAAAGAAATTTGAGGTGTAACTTGTATCATGATGTAAATGTAAAAAAGCTATTTCGAATAATTGAAATAGCTTTTTAAATAAGTAGAACTTTTAAAAATACTTACTCTTGATTATTTATAGCGTCTTTAATTTTAGCTTCTAATTCTTCTGCTAATTCTGGATTGTCTTTTATCAATCCTTTAACAGCATCTCTACCTTGACCTAATTTTGTTTCTCCGTAACTAAACCAAGAACCACTTTTCTTTACAATTCCTAATTCTACTCCAATATCTAAAATTTCTCCAACTTTAGAAATTCCTTGTCCGTACATAATATCAAATTCTGCAATTTGAAACGGCGGTGCAACTTTGTTCTTCACTACTTTTACTTTGGTACTGTTTCCAATCACACGATCGCCATCTTTAAGTTGAGTTCTTCGACGAATATCTAAACGAACAGAAGCGTAAAATTTTAATGCATTTCCACCAGTTGTTGTTTCTGGATTACCGAACATCACGCCAATTTTTTCTCTTAATTGGTTGATAAAAATTACCGTACATTTTGTTTTAGAAATGGTTCCTGTTAGTTTACGTAATGCTTGCGACATTAAACGAGCGTGTAACCCCATTTTAGAGTCACCCATTTCGCCTTCAATTTCTGATTTAGGAGTTAACGCAGCAACAGAATCAATCACAACTATATCAATAGCTCCAGAGCTAATTAAATTATCTGCAATTTCTAATGCTTGCTCACCATAATCTGGTTGAGATATAATTAAATTCTCGATATCTACACCTAAATTTTCTGCGTAATAACGGTCAAAAGCATGTTCAGCATCAATAAATGCTGCTATTCCGCCTGCTTTTTGTGCTTCTGCAATTGCATGAAGCGTTAACGTTGTTTTACCAGAAGATTCTGGTCCGTAAATTTCTATCACTCTTCCTCTTGGATATCCACCAACGCCTAATGCTAAATCTAATCCTAAAGATCCTGAAGAAATCGCTTCAATATCTTCTACTTTACTATCGCCCATTTTCATTACAGCTCCTTTTCCATAAGCCTTATCCATCTTATCTAAGGTTAGTTGTAATGCTTTTAATTTTGCTGTTTTTTCTTTATCTGCTGACATATCTTTTTGCTATAAATTTTTTTAAAAATAAGAACGACTAAGTTAATAAAATAAGAATGTTATAACTAAATGTTTTTTATTTATTTTTGATAAAAATAACAACTCTTATGTTTAAAAAAATATTGCTACTTGTTTTTTGTTTTATTTCTTTTTTTTCCATAAGTCAAAACCCTTTTTCTTTAACGAAGAGTACTTCTTTTGGGTTAAATCAATTTTCCAATAGAGATGATGCCTATATTTCTATTGTTGATAATGATAAAAATATTATTCTTGTTGGAACGACAGAAAGAGACTCAACCCTTACTGATATTTTAGTTACAAAATTAGATCAAAATCATCAACTAGTGTGGCAAAAAAGACACTCTGTGCCAACTGATTTATCTTACGATATTCCCTTAAAAGCTTTTATAAGTTCTACTAATGATGTTATTATTTTTGGAAGTAGTGGTTTTAAAAATTCTGTTTACAGAGGCCTTCTTTTTTACATTAAATATAATAAAGATGGTGATGAGGTTTACAGTAAAACAATTGGTAGTACAGATGGTTCTGATTATAAAAGCTTTGTTTATTTTGATGTAAAATTAAATAATGATGATACTTTTAATGTAATTTATGCTCCTTTTATTAACTATCAAAATGATACTAATGAATATCGCTTTTTAAAAATTAATACTAATGGCAATACAACAAAACTCTTTAATAAAACGATTATAAACAATGGAATTAGTGGAAAGGTATTAGAAGATAAATTTTATTTTATTCTTAAAAAATATAATAACCCTGACAATGAAAATGAAGGGTTCTTACATTATTTCTTAAATATTGATGATAAAGGTAATGAAAAGTATACCACGTTAGATAACCGAAATTTTCATGATTATTTTATTAACACAAACCTAACTGAGAACTTAAAAATAAATATTGATGTTAATCAGAACATCTATTTAACTGCTCAAAATTTACATTATAATGATACTAAAGAAAAAATTAATATAACATTAATAGGTGCAGATAATTTATTTAAATACAATTTCTCAACATCTTCTGAAAACAATTATTTTTTAATTGGGTCATTTATTAACTCATTAAATAAATTAATTTTAATTGTTAATAGCTTAACTAACAATAGCTTGTTGTTTTTATCTATTGATGAAAACAGCACGTTAATAAAGGAAAAAGAAATTACTTCTTTGAAAGCTATCGATTATAAATTAAATAAAGATGGTACGTTTTTTATCACCACTAGTAATTCTAATATTAGATTATTTTCTGATACGTTAAATGAAATTAATTCTTTTAATAACTCTGATACTTACAATTTGGTGGATTTTTCTAAAATTGATGATAACACCATCATTTCTTTTGGGGTTGAAGAAAAAAAAACATATTCAGATTCTAAATTTACTGCAGATTTGAATCTAGTAGCAGAAAAAATTAATAAAACAAACATCCTGAACAGATATACTTTTTCTGGAGAAGGAACTTCTGCTAGTTTTCAACATATAATTGAAGTAGATAACAATAATGATTATATTGTTTTATCTAGAGAGTACCTGTCTCCTAAGTGTGCTTTTAATAATTGTGGTGGATCTCCAACTGGAGATAGAATAATTAAATATAATTCTAATTTAATAAAGTTATGGGAGTTTGATTTAACAGGTCAAGTAAATAATATCACTTCAAATTATAATGGGGAAAATTTGAAAATCGACTCTAGTAATAATATTTATTTAAACCTAGAAAATAAAGAAAGAAACAAAGGTTATTTATACAAAATTTCTTCTGACGGAAAATTAGTTTATAAAAAAGAAAGTATTAAATCAAAGGAGGTTATAATTAATGAAAATAGTAATAAAATATATTTATTGACTGATGGTATTTCATATACTGACACATCAACATGGGAAACATTTAATTGGTCTGAATTATGGATTCTTAATTTAAAGAATGGTGATTTTATTAAAAAAAAGAAATTTGAAAATAAATATTTTTTTAATCATATTATTTATAATGATTACTTATTTGTTTTTTTATCTAAAGGTCATTATTATGAAAATCATACTTTAAGTCTTTTTAAAGAAGATTTGTTTGTTTTTGAACGTTTAATTGATTTAAAATATGATGCGGGTATAAATCCTTATTCTTCTATTGTCAAAAATGATGGAACTCTTATTTTTAGTAGTTATTCATCAAGTGATTTTTCTCAAAGAAAACTCCATAAATTAACTTTAGATAATAATTATTCTTTTACTCAAATAAATGAACAATTAAATAAATTATTAAGCTTTAATGATAAAATTTACTCCATAGATAAAGGAGGTTATATAAACTTTTATGATGAAAACTTTAAATTAATAAAAAAAGGCGACTTTAAGTACAATGATTGTTGTAGTGGTTTTGATTTTTCTTTAGTAAATAATACTTTTTTTATACAGTGGTCAAACCCTAATGGTAATAATTCAGCTTTTTTAAATGAAAATTTAGATGTTGTTAGTGAATTTTCATTTAAAAATTTATTCGAAAAAAACTATAAATTTGATAAAGATAATAATTTAGTAAGTTTAAGTACTTTGGGTAATGGTTTTGAGTTTTCATACTCTTGGACACGTGGATTATTGTCAATATATATATATAATTCAACTTTAAATTTAGAAGACATTAACTTCTTTAATAATAAAGAAATAATAAAAGTTTTTCCTAATCCAACATCTAATATTTTTACAATTGACCTAATTAATAATTCTATTAAGAAAATTGAATTATACTCTATTAATGGTCAACTTTTAAATACTTATTTTAAAAATAAAATTAATTTAGAAAACTTTATTTCTGGATTATATTTACTCAAAGTATTTACAGAAAAAGGAACTATAATAAACTCTAAAATTCTTAAACAATAACTTTTGAAAACTCACCAACATTTTATACTTCACAAACCTTATGGATACTTGTCCCAGTTTATCAATAATCAAACAAAAAGAAAGAAAAAAATGTTGGGAGAATTGTATGATTTTCCTAAAGGAACCATGGCAATTGGACGATTGGATGTAAACTCTGAAGGTTTGTTATTATTAACAACAGACGGAAAAGTAAGCGAACATATTAGAAGTAAAAAAGTAGAAAAAGAATATTATGTTCAAGTTGATGGAAGCATCACTCAAAAAGAAATAGAAATCTTAAAAAAAGGTGTAGAAATTAGTATTGAAGGAAAAAATTATACAACAAATCCGTGTAAAGCATCTATTATTTCACCGCCAGACTTTCCGAATAGAACTCAAAAAATTCGTGATGAAAGACACGGACCAACAAGTTGGATTTCAATTACAATAAACGAAGGTAAATTTAGGCAGGTGAGAAAAATGACAGCGGCAGTTGGTTTTCCTACTTTACGTTTAATAAGAGTTAGAATTGGCGCTATAAAACTAGGCGATTTAAAAGTTGGTGACGTTAAAGAAATAGACAATTTAATAAAAAAAGAGAAGTAAAATTACTTCTCTTTTTTTAGTCTACTGTTTTTAAAACTCAAATCCTAAATACACTTGTAAAACTCTATTTTTTGGTTTGTCTTGATCATAAATATCACTTTGACCAATATGGTACCTTGCTCCTAAACTTACTCCTTCATCACTTTTAAAACCTGCTCCAAGGTTTACACCCCAATCAAAGTTGCTTGGCTCAAACTCTTTTGAAGTATCATATAAAACAAAACCAGAATCAAAAGTTTCTTTGTGTGAAATAGAAAAACCTATTTGTGGCCCAGCTTCTATAAAGAAACTATTTGCAGGATATAATTTTAACATCAAAGGAATGTTTATATAATCTAACTTTTGAGTATACGTTCCGTTGTTATCCATAATTTTATAACCTTGCTTTGAGTATAAAATTTCTGGTTGAATAGAAAAATGTTTACCAATATAAGATTCTACATAAAAACCTAGATGATATCCATGTAATTGTGCTGTTTCTGATGTTCCATCAAAACTTACAGAAGATAAATTATAACCTCCTTTTATACCTGCTGTCGATGTGTTTTTTCGGTCTTGCGCGTTTAATGAAATAATCGTCATAATCATTAACACTATTGTTGTATACGTTGTTTTCATTTTTATTGATTTTTTATTGATTAATTATTTTATTCTCCTCCATTTGCTTTTAAATCTGCTAAACACTGTGCGTCTAATGTTGGAACTTGTCCACTAGAAAATAAATTTCCAATTCCTTGACTAGATTCTGCTGACCAATACATTAAACAATCTTCTTCAGAACAATGTTTAGGGTGATCTATATCTTCATGATCACTTTGTAAATTGGTTCCTAAATTTGTTAATCCTAAAAGATGCCCAAATTCGTGATTAATTACTGTTGATTCTAATATACTTCTTTTGGGTTCAAAAGCACTATCACTTAATCCGTGTATAGTTTCTTCATATATTACAAAAGAAGTGTTCCAATATGCAGTTCCTAAAATTGAACTTGAATTATTGTCTCTAGAAGATTTTCCATTTACAAATAAAGCCCAAACAGCAATTGTGGTATTGGTATTGTATTTTGTTCTATATTCTTTTTCTATGTTAACAATTTCGTCTAAAGTATAAACTGTTTTTCCGGTTGATGGAATTTCTTTTGTTACAAACTCCAAACCTTCTGGTTTATAAGTTCTTTTTTCAATAAAACTTTTTAGATTATTTAAGGCAGTTTCTGTAGGTTTAAACCCACGTAAATACCCTATTTCAATAATCATTTTTTTATAATTAACATCAGAGAGTAAATCGTTAGCAGCAGTTCCTGTTGCTTGTCTATTAGCTACAACATTTATAGTTCTAAAATTTTCTTCGACCTCTAATGTGCAGGAAAAAAGAATACTACAAAATAAAATTCCCTTAAAAAAATGTTTTATCATTTTACTTTATTTAAAACTTTACAACTATTACAAAAATTTGTAATAGTTGTAAAGTTATCATCAATTAACTTTAATTGTTACTTAATATTTTTGCTTTTTATAGCTTCTTAAAAGTTAGTGTTGTAGAAGCATCTGTTTTACTTTTTAAAGTAATTAAGGTAGTTGTATAAGTATCAACGATCCATTCATTATTAAGAGCACTAACAGCTGTATTATTAGTAAAAGCAATGTTTAATAAAACTTCTGTTTCTGAACTTACACTATAGGTTCCTTCTACTTCACCTAATGTAGTATTTACGGTGTTTTTAGCGACTAATTTTAAATCGTTCGTAAAATCAATTGACCAGTTAACATAATCATTCGCTTTATTTACACCTGCAGTTATAAAGCTCTCTACTTTAAACTTTGATTTTGATAAGATTGCTTCTACTTCTGCTGCATTTTCATCTGCTTGATCTTTTTCATCTTCATACTGAACACATTCTGATAGGGCATTTTTAAAATCTGCATCGCTACCAATTTGTACAGTTGTGCCATTACTTAATGTTGCTGTAAAAGGATAGTTTACTGCAAAAAGTTCATTAGCATCTAATCCGTTCATAAAAGAGTACAGTTGTTGTTTAGATTGTATCACTACGCTTCCTGTTTGCTCTAAACTAATATTGTAGGTTAAAATGGTAATTGGGAAATCAATATCTACACAAGAGATTGCGTCTTTACCTGTTGCTTCAGCATTTTCACATTCTGCTTTTAAAGCATTTAATTCTACTTGATTATTTACAACAACCTCTGTATAGTTGCTTAATTTAACAGAAATTGGAAAATCAAAAGTTACTAAATCACTATCGTCATTATATTGTCCCATTATGTTTAAAACCGTAGAAAAATCTAATTGACTTAATAAGGTAACTCTTTGTCCGTTTACAGTTGCTGTTAAAGGAAATAATAATTCGGTACACGAATTTCCGTCTAAGAAATCATCTTCAGATCCATCATTCATTGAACTACGTTTGTAATTTTCTGTAGTTTTAGAACTTGAAGAGTTTGTGTTAGGGTTTGTTCCTACTTCAGAATTCTCTTCGGTCTGACATGAAGTAAAACCTAATACTGCTGTTAAAGCAATTACTGTAATTAATTTTAATGTTTTCATTTTAAATAAATTTTAATAATTAATGTTTCTTGTTTGTATGAGTAAGACAACTAAACATTAATTTACCCTACCTTTGTCTTTAATTTTTTTTAATTTTATCTTTTCAAAAACCCTATTATGCCTAATAAATCTCTTTGTGATGAAATTTATTTTAATGAGTTTTATGCTTCTCATATACAGTCTGCTACAAACTTTGCATATTATAAATCTGGCAATTCAGATACCTCTTTAGATTTAGCACAAGAGGCATTTATAAAAATTTGGGAGAACTGTGCAAAAATAGATTTTTCTAAAGCAAAATCATATTTATTTACTTTGGTAAATAACCTTTTTTTAAATCAAGTAAAACACAAAAAGGTAGTTTTTGAATATGCAAAAAGTAGTCCATATTTAGATGTGAACAATCAAAATCCAGAATATTTACTGGAAGAAGAAGAATTTAAAGAAAAATTAAAAAGAGCGATACAAGATTTAACCGAAGCAGAACGAGAAGTTTTTTTAATGAATAGAGTTGATGGCAAAAAATATAGAGAAATTGCAGAACTCTTAGAAATTTCTCAAAAAGCAGTTGAAAAAAGAATGTCTTCTGCTTTAAAAAAATTAAGAAATAAGGTGGATGGTATCTAGGTAGGGTAAAAAACCTTTTAGTTGTTATATATATAGAAGTGTAAAAATGGAAAACAAAAAAGACATACTTAATTGGCTTAACAGAGAAATTTCTGAAGAAGAATTACTGCGTTTAAAAAATGCAGGAGATTTTAAAACTTTAGAAAAAATAGCCTTTTATGCTTCTCAAATAGAAACACCAAAAGTAGACGTTGAAAAAGCACTTGCTAATTTAAAAAATAAGACTCAAAATAAATCAAAAAAAGGCAAAGTAGTTTCCTTTAATTTTAAGCATTTTTATAAATATGCAGCTGCAATTGTTGTTTTATTAACAACTTCTTATTACTTATTTTTTAACAATACATCTAGTTTTAAAACTGAGTTTGCACAAACAAAAAACTTTCATTTACCAGACAATTCTGAAGTAGTTTTAAATGCAAATTCTATAATTACCTATGCTAAAAAAGATTGGAATGTAAATAGAAATTTAACCCTAAAAGGAGAAGCTTATTTTAAAGTAGAAAAAGGAAAAAAATTTACTGTTAATACAGAAATTGGTGAAGTAACAGTGCTTGGAACTCAGTTTAATGTTAAAGAAAGAGCTAATTATTTTGAGGTTAAAACCTATGAAGGTTTAGTTAGTGTTGCGTATAAAGATACGCTTGTAAAATTACCTAAGGGAACTGTTTTTAAAGTAATAAATGGAGTTATTAATACAAAAAATACTTTTGATGTAAATGAGAAATCTTGGTTACAAAAAGAATCTAACTTTAAAAGTATCCCATTGCGTTTTGTTTTAGAAGAAATAGAAAATCAGTTTGATTATAAAATTGAAACAAAAAATATTGATTTAAATAAATTATATTCTGGTGGCTTTAGTCATACAGATATAAATATGGCACTACAATCTGTAACAATACCACAACAATTATCATATAAAATAGACGGAAAAAAAATTACTATATTTAATTATGGTGAATAAAACATATATTAGTATCATCTTTTTATTATTATCCGTAAATGTTGCTTTAACTCAAACTTCGAGCACTAAAGTAGCACTCTCTTCTTTAATATTAGAGCTTGAAAAAACCTATGACATTAAATTTTCTTATTCTGATAATGATGTGAAAAACATTTATATAGAACAACCTGAAAAAGGAACTCCTATAGAGAAACTTATCTCTTATTTAAATGAAAAAACATTTTTACATTTTAAAACATTAGATAACAGATATATTACCATCTCTTTTTTAAATAAAACTATTGATATTTGTGGTACTGTTTTAAATGAAATGTCTTTAGAACCTTTACTCTTAGCTTCTGTTAAAATTAATGGTCTAAAATTAGGCGCCACTACCGATAATGTAGGTGTTTTTTATTTAAAAAATGTTCCTGTTAATTCAATCATAAACATCTCTTATATTGGCTTTAATACGTTGTCAATTACTGCTAAAGAGTTATTTTATGATTCTAATTGTAAACAATTATTTTTAGAAGAAAAAGCTGAAAAATTATTAGAAATTACAATTCCTCAATATTTAACATCTGGTTTGCAAAAAAGCATAGATGGAAGTACTGTTTTAAACACAGATAAATTTGGAATTCTTCCTGGATTGATAGCGCCCGATATTTTAAAAACAATTAAAATTCTACCAGGAATAGAAAGTGTTAACGAAACAGTTTCTAATATCAATGTTAGAGGTGGAACAAATGATCAAAATTTAATGCTTTGGGATGGAATTAAAATGTATCATTCTGGACATTTTTTTGGTTTAATTTCCGCTTACAATCCTTATTTAACAAAAAAAGTTACGGTTACTAAAAACGGAACAAGTAGTGCTTTTTCAGACGGAGTTTCATCAACCATAAACATGCAAACCTCAAATAAAATAACCAATCGTTTTTCTGGGGGTAGTGGTTTTAATTTATTAAGTGCCGATGCTTTCGTACAGGTGCCAATTAAAGAAAATTTAGAACTACATATTTCTGCTAGAAGATCTTTTACAGATGTTTTAAATACAGCCACTTATAATAATTATTTTTCGCGAAGTTTTCAAGATAATTCTGTAGCATCAAACACTGTAAATAATGCAGAATCAAATTTTTATTTTTACGATTATTCTTTTAAGTTTTTATACGATATTAATTACAAACATGCTGTTAGAGCTAATTTTATTCACATAAAAAATAATTTAGAATATCAAGAAAAATATACTTCTAACACTACTACAACAGTAGAAAATAGTGCTTTAAAACAAGAAAATTTAGGAGCTAAAATTAGTTGGGATACAAACTGGAATGCTAAATTTTCTACTTCTTTATTTGCTTTTTTTTCTGATTATAAAATAAATTCTTCAGATTATAATAAAGATACAGATCAGTTTCAAACACAGTTTAATAATGTATTAGAAACAGAAATAAAACTGAATTCTAAATATGAATTTTCGGATGTTTTATATTTTTTAAATGGACTCGTTTTTAATGAAATAGGAATTAGAAATACCACAACTGTAAATGCACCAACCTTTTCTAAAACGGTTAAAAATGTGTTGTTAAAAAGCGCTTATTTTTCTGAAATCGAATACAATAAAAACACTACCTATGTTCGGTTTGGAATGCGTGCAAATTACTTTCATAAGTTTCAAAAATTTGTAATAGAACCTAGAATTAACATCAGACAAAAGTTAAATTCTGATTTCTTTTTAAAACTAGAGGCCGAGTTTAAAAACCAAACTACAGCGCAAAAAATAGATTTTGAAGATAATTTTTTAGGAATCGAAAAAAGAAGATGGATTCTCTCTGATGATAAAAACACACCTATTGTAAAAAGCAAACAAGTTTCTTTTGGTACAGAGTATTCTAAAGATAAATTATATATAGATATTACTGGATTTTATAAAAAAGTAAACGGAATTACTGCTGCAAATCAAGGGTTTTATAACAATACTCAAACTTTAAATTCTATTGGAAATTACGCAACAAAAGGTGTAGAATTTTTGATCAATAAAAAAACAAATACAATTAGTACTTGGTTAAGTTATACTTATTCAAAAAACGAGTATACTTTTACTGCTTTTCATCCTGCTACATTTTCTAATAGTTTAGATGTAACACATTCTCTTAGCGCTGCATTTAATTATAATTTCACCAAAGATTTACATGTTTCTGTTGGGGGTGTTTTACGTTCTGGAAAACCATTTACAAAACCAGTAGAAGGAAATGAAACCATACAAAATGGAAATAAAACAATAGTTAATTATAACAATCCTAATACAGAAAGATTAGATAACTTTTTTAGAATTGATGTTTCAGGAAGTTATAAATTTAAATTTTCTGATGCTGTAAAATCTACAATCCGTCTTGGTTTTACAAACATAACAGATAGAAAAAACACTATAGATTCTTACTATATTATAGATACTAATAGTACTAACAATGTAAAAAGAATAAATAGCTATTCTTTACCTTTTACTCCTAATTTAAGTTTTAGAGTTTCTTTTTAAACTTAGTTTTTTAGCATTTCAATATGTGGAATTCCGTCTTCTAAATATTCTTCTCCTACTTTTTTAAATCCATGAGTTTCGTAAAATTTTTGAAGATATACTTGTGCAGAAATTGTGATTTCTGAAGTATTAAATT
Organism: Polaribacter gochangensis; assembly: GCF_046224025.1. Taxonomy (NCBI): domain Bacteria; kingdom Pseudomonadati; phylum Bacteroidota; class Flavobacteriia; order Flavobacteriales; family Flavobacteriaceae; genus Polaribacter; species Polaribacter gochangensis. The sequence continues at coordinate 664,406 of NZ_JBJXRF010000001.1, forward strand.
GTTCTTGAATTGCTTTTATTGAAGCTTTCATTAAATCGTGCCCGTAACCAAACTTACGTTCTTTAGCATCAACTACAACTCTGCCAATACTTGCTTCTTTAAAATAATCTCCTGGTTTAAAAATTCTTGTGTACGCTATAATTGAATTATTTTTCTTACCAAAAACATGTAAAGATTTTTGATCTTTAAAATCTAAATCTTGATACACACAATCTTGCTCAACTACAAAAATTTCTGATCGTAATTGTAAAATACGATACAATTCATCTAAAGATAGTTGGTAAAATTCTTTAATAAAAAATTCCATTTTAAGAGCAAGAAATTTTAGCTACTCTAGTAGCATGACGACCACCTTCAAATTCTGTATCAAGAAAAATATCTACAAACCCCAACGCTTGTTGTAAAGAAACAAAACGAGCAGGAATGGTTAAAATATTTGCATTGTTATGTTGACGAGTTAACGCAACTAATTCGTTATTCCAACACAACGCAGCTCTAATTCCTTGATGTTTATTTGCGGTCATTTGAGCACCGTTTCCAGAGCCACAAAGAATAATTCCAAATGTAGCTTTACCTGTTTCAACTGCTTCCGCTGTAGGATGAATTGCATCAGGATAATCCATAGAACTATTTGTATCGGTACCAAAATTTAAAACCGTATAACCAGCAGCTTCTAATTTTTTAATAATTTCAAATTTATAATATGTTCCTGCGTGATCGTTACCAATTGCAATTGTCATAATATGTTGTTTTTAATAGGATTAAGTACACAAAAATAAGTATAAAGATGGTTATCAACAGGTATAAATAATTAAATTTTTACAAATCTTAATAACCTTTTAAATATAAGAGTTTTAACTAGTTTCTTTAAATGTTAAGAAGTATTCTTATTTTTTTAAAACTTTTTTTGATGGTTTCAATAATTATTACAATACAAGAATGTAAATGAAACTACCAACTTTTTTTTTAATTTTCTAATAGCAATTTATCAACATAAAATTATCACCTTCTTTACATTCTACTTTTAGTAAACAATAAAGAAAAAGTATGTATAACTGTTTATAAAAATTGTTAATAAACTAAAAAATGAATTGATTTATAAGCTTTTAAAAAATATATAGAATGTTTATTAATTTTAATAAGTGATATAAAAAAATAATTTATAAAATAGTTATTGTAGCTGTTAACACTATATCATTAACATCATCTTTTTTTAAATTTAATTAAAGAATATGATTATAATTATATAATGTGTTGATAACTCAAAAAAAGAAATTAAATAGTTTTAGTATTTAATTGTTTTAAATAAATTGAGTCTTTTTGAATTTTTACTGATTCAGGAGAAGTATTTAAATTTAAAGAAGTATTTATCTTTACAACAGATATAAAAATACCTGCTATAAATATAAAGAAAAATAAGGCTATTATTTTAGGAAATTGTTTCATTCATATACACTTCTTACACTTTAAAGACGTGAGTTTTTTAAAAATGTTACAAAAAATTTAAGATTTCCTTAACTTTTTACATTTAAGGAATAATAAATTGAATTGCTTTTTCTATAATAGATACAGAAATAGATTCTGTTCCAATTAATTCACCATCCGCTTGAATAAAAGGTTTTTCTATTTTTGAAATTGACGTAATTTTTAAAGAAGTTGTTTTATAAGTTTCCACTTTTTTATGATGTACAATTTTACCGTTGTAGAGTTTTGGTAAATTTAAAATCATATCTAATAAGTTTAAATTTTTAGCAATAGTAATATCTAATAAACCATCTGAAGTATTAACATCTTTCGTAAACTGCATTCCGCCGCCAGAAAATTTACAGATTCCAAAAACCACCATTAAACATTTTTCCTTTAATTTATTTCCATTAATTTCTATACTAAAATCAACAGGTTTATATAACAATAAACCAGCTAAACCACTTAATAAATATGCAATTCCGCCAAAACGTTTTAAGTTTTTTAATTTATTTACAACATAACCGTCATAACCGATTCCTGCTACATTATTAAAGTACGTTATCGTGTTATTTTCTGTTTCTAATTTACCAATATCTTGCAGTATTGTTTTTTCTTTACTGATTATTGCAATAGAATTCTCTATCTTTGCAGGAATATTATAAGTTTTTACCCAATCATTTCCAGTACCAATTGGTATTACAGCAAGTTGTATAATGTTAGTTTCTACTAATTTTTGCTTCATTATTCCGTTTACAACATGATGTAAAGTTCCATCTCCACCAACAGAAATTATTTTAGTAAAACCATTTTTAATAGCAGTTTCTACTAATTGTTCTTCATGTTTAGAATAATCAGTAAAAGCAAATGAAAACGAAATGTGTTGTTTTTTTAATTCAGCTGAAATTTCTCGCCAAATTTTTTTAGATTTTCCGTTTCCAGAAGTTGGATTCATAATTAAAAACCAGTCCGTTTTCATAAAATAAAAAATTAATAAAAGAGCAAAATACAAAAATTGCATTCGTAACAATAAATTAATAAAGAATACGATTTAAATTATGTAATTTGCTATCAATAAAAACAATAAAAGACAGATGTCTAAAAAGAAGAAATTTTATAAAAAGAAAGGAAGAATCATTAAAGATTTAACCAAAAATATATTTAGAATATTAAATGAAGATGTTACATCATCTTATAATTATAAACAAATTGCGTCTAAAATAGGTATTTCTGATACCGATGGAAAAACACAAGTTTTAAAAAAATTAGCTGAGCTTACAGCTACTAAAAAAATTAAAGAAATTGATAGAGGAAAATTTTCAATAAATCAAGATAGAAAATACAATATAGGAACTTTAGATGTTACATCTAACGGAAATGCTTATTTTATTTCTGATGATTTTGAAGAAGATATTTTTATTCCATCAATCAATTTAAATAAAGGTTTACATAAAGATACCGTTAAAGTTTACACGTATAATAAACGTGGAAGTAAAAAACTAGAAGCCGATGTTGTTGAAGTATTAGAAAGAGCAAAAAACGAATTTGTGGGTGTGTTACAACTCAATAAAAACTTCGGATTTGTAATTCCGGATGACAATAAAATGTATGCAGATCTTTTTGTTTCTCAAAACAAAATTAATGGTGCAGAAGACGGAGATAAAGTGGTTGTAACTTTAACAGATTGGCCATCTAATTCTAAAAATCCGTTCGGAAAAATAAAACAAGTTTTAGGAAAACCAGGAGATCATAATACAGAAATGCATTCTATTTTAGTAGAATATGGTTTACCGTACGAATTTCCAAAAGAAGTAGAAGACGAAGCTAAAAATCTTCCTATAGAAATAACTAAAGAAGAAATTGTAAAACGTAGAGATATGCGTAGCGATTTAACGTTTACTATTGATCCGAAAGATGCAAAAGATTTTGACGATGCGTTGTCGTTTACAAAATTAGAAAATGGAAATTATGAAATAGGAATTCATATTGCAGATGTTTCGCATTATTTACAAGAAAAAACCATCTTAGATGATGAAGCTTATGAAAGAGCAACATCAGTTTATTTGGTTGATAGAGTAGTACCAATGTTACCAGAAATGTTATCAAACGGAGTTTGTTCTTTAAGACCAAACGAAGAAAAATTAACTTTTTCTGCTGTTTTTGAAATCAATGAAAAAGCACAAGTTGTACATAAATGGTTTGGTAGAACAGTAACGTATTCTGATCAACGTTTTGCATATGAAGAAGCACAAAATATTATAGAAAACTGTACTTTATCAGCTATAAAAGAATATACAATGCCTGCGGATATTTCTATCACAGATAAAGAATATACCGTAACAAAAGAAATTGTTGAAGCAACTTTAAAGCTAGATGAATTAGCTAAAAAAATGCGTAAAAAACGTATGAAAGCTGGTGCAATTTCATTTGATAGAGTAGAAGTAAAATTTAACTTAGATGAAAATGCGAATCCATTAGGAGTTTACTTTAAAGAAGCAAAAGATGCTAATAAATTAATTGAAGAATTTATGTTATTAGCAAATAGAAAAGTAGCAGAATTTGTTGGACAAGAACACGGAAAACCAAGTAAAAAAACTTTTATTTATCGTGTACACGACGAACCAAATATTGATAAATTAAACGCTTTACAAGGTATTGTAAGTAAGTTTGGCTATTCTTTACAAACAGATTCTAAAGAAGTGATTTCTCAATCTTTAAATAAATTACTTTTTGATGTTCATGGGAAAGCAGAATCGAATATGGTAGAAACCTTAGCGATTAGAACGATGAGTAAAGCAGAATACACAACTCAAAATATTGGTCACTACGGATTAGCTTTTGATTATTACAGTCATTTTACATCACCAATTAGACGTTATCCTGATGTGATGACACATCGATTACTACAACATTATTTAGATGGCGGAAATTCACCTACAGCAGCTATTTATGAAGAAAAATGTAAACATTCTTCTGAAATGGAATATTTAGCTTCAAGAGCAGAACGAGATTCTATCAAATACATGCAAGTAAAATACATGCAAGATCATAAAGATCAAGAATTTGAAGGTGTAATTTCTGGAGTTACAGAATGGGGAATTTATGTAGAAATTAAAGAAAACAAATGTGAAGGAATGGTTAGAATTAGAGACATAAAAAGTGATTATTATATTTTTGATGAAAAACAATATGCTATTGTTGGTCAATCTACTAAACAACTCTACCAATTAGGAGATAATGTAATTGTAAAGGTTAAAAAGACCGATTTAGAACGCAAACATTTAGATTTTACATTAATCGAAGAATAATTTAATATACGATTATTAAAAAGTTCTTAACGTAAAACAAAGAAGCAAACAATTAATTAAAAGCTTTTTGTATCTTTGTTTTAAAATTTAAAATAAATGATTTCACAAAATATATTTTTATTTGCAGGTCCATGGCAAATAGCTATCGTAGTTGTATTAGTGGTATTACTTTTTGGAGGTAAAAAAATTCCTGAATTAATGAAAGGCTTAGGTGGCGGAATTAAAGAATTTAAAAAAGCATCTAAAGAAGAAGATGAAGAGAATGATAAAATAGATGATAAAAAATAAACACATATCTTAAATAAGATAAAAAAAAGCTCAACTATATAGTTGAGCTTTTTCTTTTTGATCAAATTAAAAATATCCCCCAATGTTTTTAATTATACTATCACAAATATATATTTGAAAAATACAGCATTCTCTATTTTTTTTAATTTTGTTATAAAAGGGAATAAATTTTTATTTTTTGGGATAAAAAGGAAGGTAATTAACTTAATAACCCCTTTAAAGATTGCTTACTAAAATTCCTAGAAACTGGTATATCAAAAGGAATTACATCTGATTTTAATAAATATCCTCTTGCGTTACCACTAATATCAGTAATAAAGTTAACATTTATAATATATGATTTATGACAACGTATAATTGAAGTATAATCTTGTAATTCTTCGTCTATTTTAGTTAGAGTAACTCTTAATATCATTTCTTTTAAATCGCTATTCTTCCTAATAAAAAAACTAGCATAATTACCTTGAGATGATATATATACTAAATCATCTACTTTAAAAACAATTTTTTCTTTCTTGTTATCAGAATAAATAGTAACATCTTTTTTTAAAATCTTTTCAACTAATTTTTCTTTGTTATAAGTGTTAATTTCATTTGCTTTTTTTTTTCTTTTTTCTCGCACACTTTTTTCATTTATAAAAACAAAAAAGAGTAACGGAATGGTTCCAACTAAAAAAGTATAAGACAAAAAATTAAAATACTTTAAACTTTCTATACCAAAAGAGTTTTTAAATAAATTACTAAAAAACCATAAAAAAGATCCATTTAAAAATAAACCTATAAGTATTACAAAAAGGTTTCTTCCAACAGTCCATTTATCTTCATCAAAATAATTTTTAAAAAATAAAGGTGGTATATATAACATAAAAAATACACCAAAAGTAGTAGAAACCCCTAAAAAAATTGTGTATTCTAAAATTAAATTTACTAATGTATTTATATTAAACGGTTTAAAAATGTTTAAAAAAATAAACACAAAAAAACCAAAACAAAAACTAACTTTTAATTTAAATTTAATTGATGGATTGAAATAATATGGAGTAGAAAGCCAAGAAAATATGGATTTCATAATACAATTTATTTTTAAAGTTTTACTGCTGTTCCAGAAGCTGTTACCATTAACATTCCGCCAGAAGCACCAACAGTTTCATAATCTAAATCAACACCAATTACGGCATCTGCACCTAAACGTATTGCCTCATCTTGCATCTCTTTTAATGCAATATCTTTTGCTTCCCGCAATACTTTTTCATAAGAACCAGATCTGCCGCCAACAATATCTCTAATTCCAGCAAAAATATCTTTAAATAAATTTGCTCCAATAATGGTTTCACCTGTAACAATACCTAAATATTGTTTGATCTCATGTGTTTCTAATGTGTTTGTTGTGGATACAATCATTTCTATTAACTTTTTTTGGTTTTAGGAGTAGAAGAACTTTCGTTTATTTTATTTGCAGCAACCAAACTTGTTACCATATCATTTAACATATTACTCGCCGCAGTAGGGTTGTTAGGTAATAATATTAAATTACTATTTGTATCTGCGCCAATAGATTGTAAAGTGTCGTAGTGTTGCGTAATTACAATTAAGGCAGAGGCTTCCTGAGAATTAATTCCTGCATTGTTTAAAACATCAACAGATTCTTCTAAACCACGTGCAATTTCTCTTCGTTGATCTGCAATACCTTTTCCTTGTAAGCGTTTGCTTTCTGCTTCTGCTTTTGCGCGTTCTACAATTAAAATACGTTGTGCGTCTCCTTCATATTGAGCAGCAGTTTTTTCTCTATCTGCAGCATTAATTCTGTTCATTGCAGCTTTTACTTGCGAATCTGGATCAATATCTGTTACTAAAGTTTTAATTATATCATACCCGTAATTAGACATTGCATCGTTTAATTCTGTTTTTACAGCAATTGCAATATCATCTTTCTTTACAAAAACATCGTCTAATTTCATCTTTGGAACTTCAGCTCTAACCACATCAAACACATAAGAAGTAATTTGATCGTGCGGATAATCTAACTTGTAAAAAGCATCATATACTTTATCTTTTATCACCATAAACTGAACAGAAACTTTCAATTTTACAAAAACATCATCCAAGGTTTTAGTTTCTATAATTACATCTAATTGTTGAATTTTTAAACTTATTCTACCAGCAATTCTATCCACAATAGGAATTTTTAGTTGTAAACCAGATTGACGGATACTTTGAAATCTTCCAAAGCGCTCAATAACCGCTGATGTTTGCTGTTTAACGGTAAAAAATGACGCGAATAGTATTAAAAAAGTAATTACTATTAATATAATAAAGGTTGGATTCATGGTTTTTTGTTTTACGGTTAGAAATTTTTATTAAAGATACAAATAAATATCTCTTAATAATAAGACGGAGAAATGCAGAAACGTTACAGAATAGAAATAAAAAAACCACTCAATTTGAGTGGCTTTGAATTGTAATTTTGATGTATTATTATAAATTTTGAACAGCATTTTCAATTCTTTTTACTGTTTCTTCTTTGCCGATCATTTCTATAATATCAAACAAATGTGGTCCTTTTAAAGCACCAACCAAACTTAAACGAAGCGGTTGCATTACTTTACCAAAACCAATTTCTTTAACAGTAATCCATTCTTTAATTACAGTTTCTGTATTTGCTGATGAAAAATCTTGAATATCTGAAATCATAGAAATTAATTCTTTCATTAACTCTGGTGTTTCTTCTTTCCAATTTTTCTTACTAGCTTTTGCATCATATTCTGTTGGAGATTGGAAAAAGAAATCTGATAAATTCCAAAAATCTGCCACAAAAACAGCGCGTTCTTTAATTAATGAAACTACTTTTTGAACGTAATTATTATCTTTAGAAATTCCTTTTTCTAATAGAATTGGTAAAAACAATTCAGTTAATTCTGCATCAGATTTTGTTTGCATGTATTGCTGATTGAACCAGTTTGTTTTTTCTGGGCTAAACTTTGCTCCAGATTTACTCACTCTTTGTAAATCAAATACTTTAATCAATTCTTCTAACGAAAAAATTTCTTGTTCTGTTCCTGGATTCCAACCCAATAACGCCAACATATTTATAAATGCGTCAGCAAAATATCCATCTTCTTTGTATCCACGAGAAACTTCGCCAGTTTGTTTGTTGGTGTATGCTAAAGGAAACACAGGAAACCCTAATTTATCGCCATCACGTTTGCTTAATTTTCCTTTTCCGACAGGTTTTAAAATCAGCGGTAAATGTGCAAATTTTGGAGATTCCCAACCAAAAGCTTTGTATAATAAAAGGTGTAATGGCATCGATGGCAACCATTCTTCACCGCGAATTACGTGTGTAATTTCCATCAAATGATCATCTACAATATTTGCTAAATGATAGGTTGGCATTCCGTCTGATTTAAACAATACTTTATCATCCAAAGTATTTGTATCAATTTTTATCGTTCCACGAATTTCATCATTCATGATTAATGTTTCGTCTTGTGGTGTTTTAAATCGGATGACATATTTATCGCCAGCATTTAATTTTGCAAGAATTTCTTCTTTAGATAAACTTAACGAATTGTTTAGCTTTAATCTGTTGTGCCAATTGTAGATAAAAGTTTTCCCTTTTTCTTCGTGATCTTTTCTGTGAAAATCTAATTCTTCTGCAGCATCAAAAGCATAATATGCCCAACCTTTTTCAATTAAAGTATCAGCATATTTTTTATACAAATCTTTACGTTCTGACTGTCTGTAAGGACCAAATTTTTCGTTCTTCCCTGGACCTTCATCAAAAGGAATATTACACCAATTTAGTGCATCAATAATGTACTGTTCTGCGTTTGCAACATAACGAGTTTGGTCAGTGTCTTCGATACGTAACACAAAAGTTCCGCCATGTTTTTTAGCAAATAAATAATTAAATAAAGCGGTTCTTACACCACCAATATGTAAAGGTCCGGTTGGACTTGGCGCAAAACGAACGCGAACTGTAGATTCCATTTTTTCTTTTTTTGATGCCGCAAAGATACTTTTTATTAGATGAGAAGAGAAAAAAGATAAAAGAAAAAAGAATGGTTTTTAGTAAGGTTTAACACTTTCTTTCTAACAAAATCTTTTAAAAACACTATTTTTATTGGTTAGAGAATGGATTCGTATAAAAACATAGAAGAAAAACTACATCAGTTTGTGCGTAAATTTTACACAAACGAACTCATAAAAGGAACTATTTTGTTTCTTTCGTTAGGATTTCTATACTTTTTTTTCACACTTTTTATCGAGTATTTTTTATGGTTACAACCAACAGCTAGAACTATTTTGTTTTGGCTTTTTATTTTGGTAGAATCGTATTTAGCATTCCGATTTATTTTAACGCCAATTTTTAAATTGATTGGTTTAAAAAAAGGAATTTCATTTGCAGAATCTTCAAAAATTATTGGAAATCATTTTCCGAAAGTAGGCGATAAGTTAATCAACGTTTTACAACTTAAAGAATCTAATGATCAATCGGATTTATTAATTGCAAGTATCGAGCAAAAATCTAAGGAATTACAACCAATTCCGTTTACAAAAGCAGTTAATTTTAAAACAAATACAACCTATTTAAAATACGCTGCAATTCCGGTTTTAATTTGGATAATTATTACCATTACAGGCAATTTTAACATGTTTAATGCATCTTTTAAACGAGTTGTACATTACAGAACTGCATTCGTTCCGCCAGCGCCGTTTTCGTTTTATGTAATAAATCAAAATCTAAAAGTAATTCAAGGTAAACCATTCACGCTAGAAATTGAAACGAAAGGAAAAGTGACACCGTCAGATGTTACTATTTTCTACAACAATCAAAGTTATTTTTTACAACATCAAAACGGAATCTTTTCGTACACGTTTACTGACACCAGAAATGATATTAATTTTTATGTAGAAGCAAACGGAATTACTTCAGAAAATTACGAATTGAATGTGATTAAAACACCAACAATTCAGCATATTTCTATTGATTTAAAGTATCCGAAATATATTGGTAAAAAGAACGAAAAAATTAACAATACGGGAACAATTTTAATTCCGGAAGGCACAAAAACTACGTGGAACGTAGCTACAAATCAAACAGATTCTGTTGCTTTTATTTCAGCGAAAAACAAAATATTTTTTAACGAATCTAAAAACAACTTTTTCACTTTTTCTAAACGGATTTTAAAACCGCTGAGGTATCAAATTGCAACATCAAATTCTGAATTAAAAGAGTTTGAAAAACTCTATTTTACAATTGATGTTGTAAAAGATGAATTCCCAGAAATAGAAGTGTTGTCTGATATTGATAGTTTAAATAATTCAGCGCAATTTGCTGGAAAATTTTCTGATGATTATGGAATTAAAAGACTAGAAGTTGTTTTTTATGATGAGGAAAATCCGACAGAAAAAAGAACTCAAAAAATAATGTTTGATAAAGAACAAAACCAAACGTTCTATTATAATTTTCCGGGCGATTTAGAAATCAATAAAGGCATTAATTACGAAGTTTATTTTCAGGTTTTTGATAATGATGCTGTAAACGGAAGTAAAAAAAGTGAAAGCAAAAAGTTTCGTTTTAGAAATAAAACAGATAACGAAATTGAAGAAGAATCGGTTTTACAACAGCGCAAACAAATTAAATCGATAGAAAATGCGCTGCAACAAAAGAATGATCAAAAAAAGGAATTAGAAGAAATAAAGCAAAATTTACAGAACAATAAAAATGTAAACTGGAATGATAAAAAAAAGATTGACAATTATATAAAGCATCAAGAACAATACAAACAAATGATGCATCGTCAAACAGACAAACTGCAAGAAAACATTAAAGATTTACCAAAAGACTCTGAAACAATAAAAGAAAAGAAAGCGCAACTTAAAAAAAGAATAGAAGAGCTTAAAAAATTAGAAAAAGAACAAAAATTGTTAGAAGAATTAAAAAAATTAGCAGAAAAATTAAATAAAGATGAATTGCTTAAAAAAGTAAAGCAATTAACAGAGCAAAATAAACAACAAGAACGAAGTTTAGAAAGAATATTAGAACTTACAAAACGATTTTATGTTGAGCAAAAAACCATGCAAATTGCGAATAAATTAGAAGAACTTTCAAAGAAACAAGATAGTATTGCTACATCTCCAACATCAGATTTAAACCAACAAAAAGAGATAAAGAAAGACTTTAAAGAAATAGAAAAAGAACTGAATGATTTAGAGAAAGACAATACAGCGTTGAAAGAACCAATGCAACTTCCCGATACAAAAGAAGACCAAAAGGAAGTGAACAATCAATTAAATAAAGCAGAAGAAAATAATTCGTTGGATAAAAATCAACAACAAAAAAATCAGAAAAAAGCATCTCAAAAAATGCAAGAAATGAGTCAGAAAATGCAACAAGCAATGTCTGACATGGAAGGAGAAATGAAAGAAGCGAATGAGAAATCGTTACGAATCATTTTAGAAAACCTTTTAAATTTTTCTTTTAAACAAGAAAACCTGATGAATACGTTTTCCAAACTAAGTGTAGAACATCCAGATTTTGGTAAAGAATTAAAAAGTCAGAACACCTTAAAAACCTATTTTGAACATATTGATGATAGTTTATATGTCTTGTCTATGCGATTGACAGAAATATCGCCAATTGTGCAAAAAGATCTTACAAGTGCACATTATAATTTAGATCAATCTTTAGAAAATTTTGCAGAAAACAGATTTAATAATGCATTGTCAAATCAACAATATGTTATGACTTCGGTGAATAATTTAGCAGATTTTTTAAGTGATATTTTAGACAATATGCAGCAACCAAAAATGTCTAAATCAGGAAAAGGAAAAAAAGGAGGAAAGTCGTTTAGCTTGCCAGATATTATTCAGAAGCAAGAAGATATTGTAAAGAAAATGCAGCAAGGGAAGAAAAAAGGAGAACAACAAAACGGACAAAAGCAAGGAGATCAAAATGGAGAAAGCAAAGGAAATAGCAATAATGATTTGGATGGAGAATTGTATAAAACCTATCAACAGCAATCTCAATTACGACAAGAATTGCAGGAAGCACTTCAAAAAAAGGGATTAGGAAATAGTCCAGAAGCAAAAAAAGTGCTAAAATCAATGGAAGAATTGGAGAACGAAATTCTAGAAAAAGGATTTAATTCCACAACGCTTCAAAAAATGCAGCAGCTTAAGTACAACCTTTTAAAATTAGATAAAGCAGCGTTTGAACAAGAGAAAGACACCAAAAGAAAATCGAATTCTAATCAACAAATATACAACTCAAATAATGCTAAATTTTTGATTAAAAAACTGTTTTACAATCAAACAGAAATATTAAACAGACAATCATTACCTTTGCAAAAAAATTACAAAAAGAAAGTACAAGAGTATTTTAGTAATTCAAAAAGTAAAAATAATAGTGATTGAGTTTAATTACGAAACAGATTTTAAATTATCAAACGAAAAGGAACTTACCGATTGGATTGTAAGCTGTATTGAAAAAGACGACTTTAAAGTAGGAGAAATTAATTATATTTTCTGTGACGATGCGTATTTACATAAATTAAATATTGAGTTTTTACAACACGACACCTATACAGATATAATTAGCTTTGACAATTCGTTAGGTAAAATTATAAGTGGAGATGTTTTTATCTCTGTAGAAAGAGTCGCAGAAAACGCTATAACCTATAATTCTACTTTTGATGTAGAATTACATCGCGTAATTATTCATGGAATTTTGCATTACATGGGTTTTAAAGATAAAACAACAGATGAGAAATTAATAATGAGAAATAAAGAAAATCAGTGCTTAAACAATTTAAAAAGCTGAAAATCAATTAAATAAAAAAATAGTTTCACGTGAAACATGCATAATGAGTCTTTTTTCAACAACATATGATGTAATTGTAGTTGGCGGTGGTCACGCAGGAAGTGAAGCAGCGGCAGCAAGCGCAAATATGGGCGCACATACTTTGCTAATAACAATGAGTTTGCAAACCATAGCACAAATGAGTTGTAATCCTGCAATGGGTGGAATTGCAAAAGGACAAATTGTTAGAGAAATTGATGCGCTTGGCGGATTTAGCGGAATTGTTACAGACAAAACTGCTATTCAGTTTAAAATGCTGAACAAATCAAAAGGCCCTGCAATGTGGAGTCCTAGAGCACAATCAGATAGAATGCGCTTTTCTGAAGAGTGGAGAAAAGTTTTAGAACAAACAGATAATTTAGATTTTTATCAAGATTCTGTGAATGGATTGTTGTTTGATGGCAATAGAATTGTAGGTGTCAAAACAGTTTTGGGTTTAGAAATAAAATCAACAACGGTAATTATTACAGCAGGAACTTTTTTAAATGGATTGATTCATATTGGAGATAAAACATTTGGAGGAGGAAGAGCGGGTGAAGGAGCTTCAACCGGAATTACAGAAGATTTAGTTAAGATAGGATTCGAATCTGGTAGAATGAAAACAGGAACACCTCCAAGAGTAGATGCACGTTCCTTAGATTTTTCTAAAATGATAGAACAGCCTGGTGATGAAAATCCTGAAAAATTTTCATTTTTACCAATTACAAAACCATTAACAAAACAACGTTCTTGTTATTTGACGTATACAAATCCAGAAGTGCATGCGCTGCTAAGAGAAGGTTTTGATAGATCACCAATGTTTAATGGTAGAATTCAATCTACCGGTCCAAGATATTGTCCGTCTGTTGAAGATAAAGTGGATCGTTTTGCTTCAAAAGATAGACACCAAATGTTTATTGAGCCAGAAGGTTGGGATACCGTTGAAATCTATGTAAACGGATTTTCTACATCTTTGCCAGAGGATATTCAGGACAAAGCAATTCGTGCTGTAGCGGGTTTTGAAAATGTTAAGTTTCTACGTTATGGTTACGCAATTGAATACGATTATTTTCCTCCAACACAATTAAAACATTCTTTAGAAACAAAGTTGGTAGAAAATTTGTTTTTTGCTGGACAAATTAACGGAACAACAGGGTATGAAGAAGCAGCTTCTCAAGGATTAATGGCGGGAATTAATGCGGTTTTAAAAATCAACAATAAAGAACCATTTATATTAAAAAGAAACGAAGCTTATATCGGAGTTTTAATTGACGATTTAATTACAAAAGGCACAGAAGAACCATATAGAATGTTTACTTCTAGAGCAGAATATAGAACTTTATTAAGACAAGATAATGCCGATTTAAGATTAACACCTAGGTCTTACGAATTAGGTTTGGCTTCTGAAGAACGTATGAAACGCGTTTTAGAAAAGCGAGAAAAAACCGCATTATTAATTGCTTTTTTAACTAATTTAAGTGTTAAAAAAGAAGCGCTAAATAGTATTTTAGAAAAGAAAAATTTAGCATTGGTTTCTCAATCGATGAAGCTTTTTAAAGTTGCTGCAAGACCACAATTAGCCTTTTCAGATTTTGTACATCTTGATCAATTAAGTAGTTTTATTTCTGAGCACAATATAGATGCTGAAGTTATTGAGCAAGTAGAAATATATCTAAAATATTCTGGTTATATAGAAAAAGAAAAGAACAATGCAGACAAGTTAAATAGACTTGAAAACGTTACAATTCCTCATGCTTTTGATTATTCGAAAGTAAAATCTCTTTCTTTTGAAGCTAGAGAAAAATTGAATAAAATAAAACCAACTTCTATTTCACAAGCGAGTAGAATTAGTGGAGTTTCACCTAGTGATGTCTCTGTTTTATTGGTGTATATGGGAAGGTAAAAAACGTAAGTTCCATGTGGAACATTGTAATTATTGCTTTATTATGAAAAGAGAAAAAGAACTATACAAAGGATTAAAACCTTTTATGAGTTGTGTAGATCATACCGTTTCAAAAGAATCGTATGAGCTTTTGTTGAATGAAGATTTCGATATGATGGTTACTTTGCCTGTTCCGTCGGATTTAGAAAATTACTACAAAAGTGAAGCATATATATCTCATACAAATGCGAGTAAAAGTCTTGTTGATAAAATTTATCAAAAAGTAAGAAAACGTACTTTACAAAATAAATTAGGAATTTTAAATTCATTTAAATTTTCGGATAAAAAAATCTTAGATGTTGGATCTGGAACAGGGGATTTTTTAGCTACTTGTAAAAAAGACAATTGGAATGTTTTTGGGGTTGAACCAAATGAAGATGCAAGAACGATTTCAAAAAAAAATGGAATAAATTCTATTAATGATATTTCATTCTTAAAAGAAAATAATTTTGATGTAATTACACTTTGGCATGTTTTAGAACATGTAGAAAATCTATTAGAATATATAGAAGTTTTAAAATCGAAATTAAAACCAAACGGAGTTTTAATAATTGCGGTTCCAAATTATAAAAGTTTTGATGCAAAATATTATAAAGAGTTTTGGGCGGCTTTTGATGTTCCAAGGCATCTTTGGCATTTTTCTCAAACTTCAATACAAAAATTATTTGCCAAGGTTTCTATGAAGGTAGAAAAAACAATTCCGATGAAATACGATTCCTATTATGTTTCTATGTTGAGTGAAAAATATAAATCTGGAAGAACTAATTTTATAAAAGCACTTTACATCGGATTTCTTTCAAACTTGAAAGCCAAATCAACTTCAGAGTATTCTTCGCTTATTTATGTGATTAAAAACACAAAAAACAGCATTTAAAAGCCCTTTTAGAAACGAAAAACAACTCAAGAGTAGTCTTTGTTTTTAAAATTAAAAAAACGTCTTAAAAGCGATGTTTTAAGGCGTTTTTTAATAGGTTCTATTTATTTAAGGTATTGGTAGTAATCAATATTATTGATACACTTTATCTACTCAATAAATACACTCCAAATATTGTGGTTGCAAAATAAACGGCTAATGTCATCGCGCCAGCATAATCTTTTGCCAACCTTTGACCGATTAATAAAAAGACCAACGTTAAAGCAGCTAATTCTGTTCCTAAAAGTGCGTACGTTTTAATTCCTTTTGTCGCTAATTGATAAATTCCAATTATCATAAAAAGACTAGCAATAATTTCTACAATTAAAATTACAGCCAATAATAAAGGAACCATATTTTTTAATGGTGAATTAGAAAAGTGTTCTTTAATAAAAGATAAATTTCCATTCCAATCTAAAAGTTTATCAATTCCAGATTGTAAAAAAGTGACAATTAAAAAAAGTAGAATTAATATTTCTGTTGGGTAATTTTTTAATACTTCCATAAAATAGATTTGTTACCTAGCAAAACTACTAAAAAGAAAGATGCGAGCAATATATTATTACTCGCATCTTATCCAATCTCCAAACAAATTTTTTAACTATTATTTACTACACAATGCGTCTAATTCTTCTTGGCTATTTATTACCATTGTTGTTCCGTCTTTAATTATTGATAAAGGAAACACATAAACTGGTCTAACACCTTTTGCTAAGCTTTTGTAATATGTTTTTAATTCATCTTTATTTGCAATTTCTTTAGTTGTGTTATCTTCTAACGTTACAGAAATAGGAAATACAAATTCTGGTCTTTTTCCCTTTTTAGGTTTTTTTACCAATGCATCAAACTCTTCTTGAGTGTTTACAATAATTGTTTCTCCGTTTCTTTTAACAGAAATAGGAAATACAAACACTGGTTTTACACCATCAGCTAACGTATCTAAATAAGCTTTAAACTCGTCTTTATTGGCAATTTCTAAGGTAGTTGAATCTTCTAAAACAACCGATAAAGGAAATAGTAAATGTGGTCTTCTTCCTTTTGCTGGTTTTCCCATCAACGCTTTTAATTCATTTTCGTCAGAAACCTCTATTGTTTTTCCGTTTACTAAAATTGATAAAGGAAATACAAATACTGGCTTAACACCTTCATCTAAAGCATCTAAATAGGCTCTTAATGCCTCTTTATCAGCAATCTCTTTTGGACTTCCATCTGTTAATTCAACAGAAATAGGAAAAATAAATTCAGGTTTTTTTCTTCCCCTGGTTCTTTTAATCAACATTTTTAATTGTCTCATATCGTTCACAGTAATTACTTCATTATCAACTGTAATTTCAAAAGGAAAAGTAAGTTTAGGTTTGTTTGTTTTTGATGCATAATCTTCCATATCATAATCACTATTAATTGTAGTAGTTGCTTCTGTATTAGTTATTGCAGTAACAGGATATGTGATAATCATAGTTTCTACCATGCTTATAACTTCTTCTTTATTAAGTGAGTTTTGAGCTTCAAAAATTTCCGCATCTTCTGTTGTTGCATCTTGACAGGCAACCATTGAGCTGACTATTATTGTTAGCGCTATTAATTTTTTTACGAATACTTTCATGATTTTTGTTTTTTAATGTTCACTAATAAAACAGGTAATTAAAAGAATACCCTACCGAAAAATCTAAAAAAATAAAAAAATCTCCTATTTTTGAGAAATAATAAGGGTTTCATGTCAGAAAAAAAATCGGTTTGTGAGTCAAAAGTATTTGAAGAATTGTACGCAGAGCACTCAAAATCTGTGTACAATTTTGCATTTTATAAAACAGGAAACTCAGCAAAATCAGAAGATTTAGTACAAGAAGCATTTATTAAAATGTGGAACAATTGTGCAAAAATAATTTTTGAAAAAGCAAAATCATATCTTTTAACAGTAGTTAATAATTTATTTTTAAATCAGGTTGCACATCAAAAAGTAGTATTAAATTATACTTTGATTGGCGGAAAAGAAGCTACAAACGAAAGTCCAGAGTTTTTAATGGAAGAAAAAGAGTTTATGGACAAGCTCCAGAATGCCATTTCCGATTTAAAAGAAGGACAAAGAGAAGTCTTTTTATTAAATAGAATTGATAAAAAAACCTATAAAGAAATTGCAGAAATGTTATCCATCTCTGTAAAAGCTGTAGAAAAAAGAATGCATTTAGCATTAAAACAATTAAGAGAAACCATAGGAAACATTTAATCATCAAAAATAAAAAGTAGGGTATTTGGTAATCAAACTGTTATACTTACAAAGGAACTAAAAATGAAAAACGAACATACAGACGATACATTTTTATCACGTTGGTTAGATAACGATTTAACGAATGATGAATTGGTTTCTTTTCAAAAAACCAAAGAGTATAAAGAATATCAAAAAATTATTGACGCTACAGAAAATTTCAATGCACCCCATTTTGATAAACAGAAAGTTTTCGAAAAAATTACCCAAAAAAAGATTGATAAAAATGTAAGAAAGTTAATTCCGAATTGGATGTATGCCGCTGCAGCTTCTGTTGTAATATTATTAAGTACCGTATATTATTTAACAGAATCTAATGAAACTTTTTCAACGTCTTTCGGCGAACAATTAGCGTTGGTTTTACCTGATGGATCAGAAGTTTTATTAAACTCAAAATCTTCAATTACCTATAAAAAGAGCGATTGGTTTGATGGGAAAAGAACTTTAGAATTAAAAGGAGAAGGTTATTTTAAAGTTAAAAAAGGAGCTACTTTTAGTGTTTATTCTGATAACGGAAGCGTAAATGTTTTAGGAACACAATTTAATGTAAAAACAAACCCTTCTTATTTTGAAGTGCTGTGTTACGAAGGAAAAGTACAAGTTAAAAACAACCAAGAAACGGCAATTTTAACTCAAGGTTTGTCCTTTAGGAAAATAGAAAAAAGGAATCCAGAAAAAGGAACTTTCTTAAATTCAAAACCAAATTGGATCGACGGAGAAAGTAGTTTTAACAACACGCCTTTACAATTTGTTTTAAAAGAGTTAGAAAAACAATATCAAATAAAAATAACTTCTACAAATATTGATGTAAATACGTTGTTTACAGGAACTTTTACAAATAAAAACTTACATTTAGCATTACAAACAATTTGTGCTCCTTTAGCGATTCAGTTTACAATTAATGATGCTACTGTAGTGCTTTCCAAAAAATAAGGATGCTTAAAAAAACCTTTTTTTCTTGCTGTTTTCTTTTTATGGTCGGAGTTGTTTTTGCGCAAAATCAAACTCAAAAATTTTCTTTAGCAGAAATTTTAACATCTATTGAAAAGCAATACGATGTAAAGTTTTCATACAGTTCTAACTTGATAAAAAACGTGTTGTGTTTTCCTTTTAAGAATGAAAAAACACTAAAAGAAAAATTAGAAAGTTTAAGCAAACAAACCTATTTAAACTTCAATCAAATTGATGCAAGGTATATTGTGATTGCAGAAAAACAAATCACAAAAAACCATACAATTAGTGGAATATTAATCAATGCTAAAAACAAAGAAGTTGCTTCTTTTTCATCCGTAATAATTAAAGGAACTACACGTGGAACAACCGCAGATGAAAACGGAAAATTTATACTCGAGAATGTTTCTTCAAATCAGCAAATTATAATTCAAAGTATTGGTTTTACTTCAGTTACAATTCCAGTCTATCAATTTTTAAATCAACCGAACATAACAATTGAATTGGTTGAGGAAAATATACATTTAGAAGAAGTCTTAATTAGCGATTATATAACACAAGGAATTTCAAAAAAACAAGATGGCGCTATAGAAGTTTCTCCAAAAAAATTAGGAATTTTACCTGGACTAATTGAACCTGATGTTTTATTGAGTTTGCAATTATTACCCGGAATTCAAAGTCCGTCAGAAACCGCTTCTGGTTTACAAATTAGAGGAAGTTCTCCAGATCAAAACTTGGTATTGTTTGATGGAATTAAAATGTATCAAAGCGGACATTTTTTTGGACTGATTTCTTCTTTTAATCCATACGTTACTAAAAAAATTACCTTGTATAGAAACGGAACCAATGCAAAATATGGCGATAGAATTGGTGGCGTTTTAGACATTTCTTCTGGCGATGAGGTTCCTACTTTAGAAACAGGTTTTGGAATAAATTTTACACACGCAGATGCTTTTGTAAAAACACCTTTGTTCAATAATAAAGTAGGTTTGGTTTTTTCTGTGAGAAGATCAATTACAGATGTTGTTGAAACAATTACCTATAAAAACTTTTCTGAAAGTGTCTTTCAGAATACACGAATTTTAGAAGAAGCGGTTAATAATCCAAATAAATTATCTAATGTAAACAACGATTTTTATTTTCAAGATTACAACCTGAAAATAGTTGCAGATATATCTGAAAAAAGCAAGCTATCAATCAGTAATTTATTTAATAAAAATCAATTAGAGTTTTCTTCAGAAAACGAACGATTTAGGGAGAAAATAGTTGATAATATTACCTATCAAAATAAAGGAACTAGATTTCTTTGGAATCAAAAAACGTCGGAGTTTTTTATACAAAACATCGATTTTCACACATCAGAATACGAGTTTGATTATTTTGGAAATCGAGAAGAAACAAGAAATAATGCAAACGATAATAGAAATAGAGAATTTGAAATAGTTAATCATGTAAAAGACAACGGAATTAATTATGATTTTACGTATAACTTGAATCCTAATTTTCAATTGAACGGAGGGTATCAGTTTTCTAAAACAAACATTTTATATACGTATAACACTAATTTTTCTACTCCAAATAACCAATTGTTAAACGCAGAAAATAGTACGAATACTACCAACGCTTTATTTTCTGAATTAAAGTATAACAACGCTAACTCGTTTATTAGTTTTGGTGTTAGAGTCAATCATTTTTCTGCTGCAAAAGAATGGTTTTTTGAACCGAGAATTTTTGCTTCCACAAAATTTTCTGAAACGTTTACACTTAAAACATCCGCCGAAATAAAAAACCAAGCCGTAAGTCAAATTATTGAATATAGAAATAACGGAATTGGCTTAGATAATGATATTTGGGCAGTAGCAAATAATGCGATTCCGATTTTAAATAGCAAACAATTGGCTGTTGGATTTTTATATCAAAAAAACGGCTGGAATTTGGATGTAGATTTCTATAAAAAAAAGGTAAAAGGACAAACGTTAATGACCGACGATATTGCAAGCAATACAAAAACGAGTCAAGTTCCTTTTTATATTTCTGGAGAAAGTGATATTACAGGAATTGATATACTACTAAAAAAAAGATTTGGTAATTATCGTTCTTGGATTAGCTATTCGTACGCAGCTACAAAACAGCAATTTAAAGAGTTAAATAACGGAAATTCTTTTGACGGAATAAACGGAATTCCACATTCTTTTACGTGGTCTCATACATATAAATTAAATCAATTTGAGTTTTCTTTAGGATGGAAATTGCGTTCCGGAATTCCATATACAGAGGCAACAGGAACCCATAAAGATCAAAATAATAACTTACGAGTTACTTACGGAAGTGTAAATGAAAAAAGATTGCCAAATTATCAGAAATTCGATTTTTCATCAACCTATAAATTCAACTTTTCTAAAAAGAAAAAAGTGGAAGGAAAAATAGGAGTATCGCTAACAAACATTTTTAATAAAAAGAATATTTTAGACAGAACCTACGAACTTAAATTTGTGAATTCTCAAGGAAATGTTGAAGAACAAAAATTGGTAAAAACCGATAGAATTTCGTTAGGTTTTACTCCAAACCTGGTGTTTAGACTTACCTTTTAATTAATTGATAACCGCTTCTTTTGTATGTAATAAACGAGTTAGCTTTATTGATAAATCTAACAAGATAATTTTTGCATTTCCATTTCTCTCAATATGATATATTGCTGAGCTAATTTCGTCACTAATTTCTAAGACATTGCCGCTGTGTACAAACGGAGCAAACTTTTTTAAGTCAAATCCGGCAGTTTCGGTTTCTAAAAAAACAATTGCTTCCGAGTTGTAATTTAACAACATTGCTTGTCTAAAAAACTGCAAACAATAGTGTAAAAAACGCTTCTGAGTTTCTCTTCCGCTTTTTGCAATTTCATCGCTCCAAGAAATTAATTGTTGGATAATAGTTGCGTTTCCTTTGGCTCTAAAAGCAGTTCTAACCCAAGTAATAAACCATTGTTCAAAAATGGTATCGCTAGAATCATGTACTAATAAATGCAGCGCTTTGTTGTAATTTCCTTCTGTTTGATGTGCAATCTTATATGCAGCACTTTCAGAAATATGTTCATTCGTAATCAAAGATTGCGCAATTTCTTCTTCGGATAAGGCCTGAAAATGAATGGTTTGACAACGAGATTTTATGGTATTTATAATTTGCTCTTCGTCTTCTGTGCACAAAATAAAAAGGGTTTTTTCTGGCGGCTCTTCAATAAGTTTTAACAGCTTATTTGCTGCAGACATGTTCATTTTTTCTGCCATCCAAATAATCATCACTTTAAAACCACCTTCGTAAGATTTTAGTTTTAAGGATTTTACAATATTTTCTGCTTCATCAACACCAATTAAACCTTGCTTGTTTTCTGCACCAATAAATTGCAACCAATTGTATAAACTTCCGTACGGTTGTTCTTTTACAAAAGTTCTCCAATCTTCTAAAAACAAATCACTTACAGGATGTTTTTTTACTTTATCATTTGAAGTTACTGGAAATGCAAAATGCAAATCTGGATGTGTTAGTTTTTCACATTTAATCCTACAAGAATCTTCGTCAATACTAGTTGCACAAAGTAAGTATTGTGCATAAGCAATTGCCATTGGTAATGCACCAAAACCTTCTTTTCCAACAAACAATTGTGCATGCGGAATTCTACCATTTTCTGTAGTAGATTTTAGGTGATTTTTAATATGATCTTGACCAATTACATCTTTGAAAAACATAGCACAAATATATAAATTTAAAGCATCGAAAACAGCATTCGTCTTTTTTGATGAGTTATTTTTTGGAACCTTCTTAAATAAGTACATTTGTAAAAAAATAAAAGAGCAATGCCAACACTAAACGATTTTAATTTCGAGAATAAAAAAGCACTGATACGAGTTGATTTTAATGTGCCTTTAAATGATGAATTTATGGTGACAGACGCAACAAGAATTCACGCTGCTAAATCAACCATAATCAAAGTTTTAGAAGATGGTGGTTCTGCAATATTAATGTCGCATTTAGGAAGACCAAAAGGAAAAGAAGATCAATTTTCTTTGCGCCATATTGTAGAAAAAGCAACCGAAATTTTAGGCTTTCAAATTAAATTTATTGACGATTGTGTTGGCGATAAAGTAACCCAAGCAGTTTTAGAATTAGAGCCTGGAGAAATTTTATTATTAGAAAATTTACGTTTTTATAATGAAGAAAAAGCGGGTGATAAAAAGTTTGCAGAACAACTTTCTAAATTGGGAGATATTTATGTAAATGATGCTTTTGGTACAGCACACAGAGCACACGCATCAACAGCAATTATTGCTCAATTTTTTACAGAAAATAAATGTTTTGGAAACTTATTAGCAAGAGAAATAGAAAGCATCAACAAAGTTTTAAACGATAACGAAAAACCTGTTACAGCCATTTTAGGAGGTGCAAAAGTGTCTTCAAAAATAGGAGTTATTGAAAATATTTTAGACAAAGTAGATCATATTATTATTGGTGGTGGAATGACTTTTACTTTTGTAAAAGCACTTGGAGGGAAAATAGGAAACTCTTTAGTAGAAGATGACAAACAAGAATTGGCGTTGGCTATTTTAGAAAAAGCAAAAGCAAAAAATGTAGCAATTCATTTACCAGTTGATGCCATTATTGCAGATAGTTTTTCTAATGATTCAAATACACAAGAAGTTGATACAAATAAGATTCCTGATGGTTGGATGGGGTTAGATGCTGGGCCAAAAACAACTCAGAAATTTGCAGAAGTAATTGCAAAATCAAAAACCATATTATGGAATGGTCCATTAGGTGTTTTTGAAATGGAAAAATTTGCTAAAGGAACGATTGAGCTAGGAAATGCTATTGCAGAAGCAACTAAAAACGGTGCCTTTTCTTTAGTTGGTGGTGGCGATTCTGTTGCTGCAGTTAAACAGTTTGGTTTTGAAGATAAAGTAAGTTATGTTTCAACTGGTGGAGGCGCAATGTTAGAAATGTTAGAAGGAAAAACATTACCAGGAATTGTAGCGATTCTTAATTAAACAATTTTTTAATGTAACAATGTCTCAATTTATTGTTTCATTGCTACATAAAATTCATTTTTACATTATTACAATGAAATACACAACAGTACCAAATTCAGATATAAGAGTTTCTAAAATTTGTTTAGGAACCATGACTTGGGGTCAGCAAAACACAGAAAAAGAAGGTCACGAACAAATGGATTATGCGTTAGAAAAAGGAATTAATTTCTTTGATGTTGCAGAATTATATCCAATTCCGGCAAGAGCAGAAACCTACGGATCTACTGAAAAAATTATTGGTACTTGGTTTCAAAAAACAGGAAATAGAGACAAAGTTGTGTTGGCATCTAAAATTGCTGGTTGGGGCGCTTATACGGCTCATATTAGAAAAGATGGTTTTAGTAAAAGAGGCATTAAAGAAGCGGTTGAAAACAGTTTAAAAAGATTGCAAACAGATTATATTGATTTGTATCAATTGCATTGGCCAGAAAGAGCTGCAAACTGTTTTGGTGTTCGAGATTATCCTTATAAAAACCACACTGAGCGACACGAAAACCATTTAGAAATTTTAGAAACATTAGAGAGCCTTATCAAAGAAGGAAAAATTCTTAAAATAGGGTTGTCTAATGAAACTCCTTGGGGAACAATGCAATATTTACAAACTGCAAAAGATCATAATCTACCAAGAATGTCTACCATTCAAAATTCATATTCATTAATTCACAGAGCTTATGAATACGGAATGTCTGAAGTTTCTTTGAGAGAAAATATTGGTTTATTAGTGTATTCTCCACTTGCTTTTGGAGTTTTATCTGGAAAATATTTAAACGGAAAAAAACCTGTGGATGCTCGTGCCATTTTATTTCCAAATTACAATAGATACTCTTCTCCGCAATCTGAAAAAGCAGTAATTGAATATCAAAAAATTGCTAAGAAACATGGTTTATCGTTGGTAGAAATGTCATTGGCTTTTGTAAATCAATTACCTTTTGTTACAAGTAATATTATTGGCGCTACAAAAATGAGTCAGTTAAAAGAAAACATCAACAGCATCAATATTGATTTGTCAGAAGAAATTATAAATGAAATAAATGAAATTCATAAAATAATGCCAAATCCGGCACCATAACAAAAAAAAGAGGTTGTTTTTGCAACCTCTTTTTTTTAGTATCCTATTTTAGAACGAACTCTTTTTAAAACTCCAGCTGCAACTTTTCTAGCTTTTTCTGCCCCAATTGCTAAAGCTTCATCAAGTTCATGTAAGTTATTCATATAATGATTGTACTTTTCTCTTTCTGTAGCAAATTTTTCTACAATCAATTCGTACAAAGCTTGTTTTGCATGACCATAACCATAATTTCCGCCTATATAATTTGCTCTCATTTTTGCAATTTCTGCTTCAGAAGCTAGCAATTTATATAAAGCAAACACATTGTCTGTTTCTGGGTTTTTAGGTTCTTCAAGTGGAGTGCTATCTGTTTGAATTGCCATAATCTGTTTGCGTAATTTTTTATCATTTAAAAAGATATTGATAAAATTATTACGCGATTTACTCATTTTTTCTCCGTCTGTACCAGGAATTAGTTTTGTGTCTTCACTAATTTTAGCATTAGGTAAAATTAAGGTTTCACCAACAATATTGTTAAACCTGCTTGCAACATCTCTAGTCATTTCTATATGCTGTAACTGATCTTTCCCAACAGGAACAATCTCTGCATCATACAATAAAATATCTGCCGCCATTAACATTGGATATGTAAATAATCCAGCGTTTACATCGGCCAATCTATCAGATTTATCTTTAAAACTATGCGCCAATGTTAAACGTTGAAATGGGAAAAAACAACTCAAATACCACGATAATTCGGTTACCTCTGGCACATCGCTTTGTCTGTAAAAGACTGTAGAATTTACATCCAATCCACAAGCAAGCCACGTTGCAGCAACACTGTATGTATTTTCTTTTAAGGTTTTTGCATCTTTTATTTGTGTTAAAGAATGCATGTCTGCAATAAATAAAAAGGTTTCTTCTTTAGCTTCTTTCGCCATTTGAATTGCAGGTAAAATTGCACCTAGTAAATTTCCTAAATGTGGTGTTCCTGTACTTTGTACGCCAGTTAAAACTCTCGACATTAATTTGTGTTTAAATAATTTTTAAATCTAAAGCAAAAATACAGTTTTAATAAAGAAAACCCAATAAGAATATTAATTACTACATTTGGCGACTATGGAATTCTTTAAAAATAGTTTACGTGCTATTTGGCGCGTTTGGTTTTACGTTTTTTTTGGAGCATCGTTACTTTTAATGATACCCTTTTTATTCATTTTAACCTTTAACGAAAATCAATATCCTACTTTATATAAAATTATTAGAGCGTTTTCTAAGACGCTTATTTTTGTGATGGGTTTTCGGTTACAAAAACAAATAGAAGAACCTTTAGACAAAACAAAAAGCTATATGTTTTGTCCAAACCATACTTCAATGTTAGATCCGTTTATTTTAGTAAGTATGAACAAAAATCCGATTGTATTTGTTGGAAAAGCGGAGCTTAAAAAAATTCCTGTATTTGGTTTTTTTTACAAACGAATTTGTATTTTGGTTGATAGAAGTAGTCAAAAAAGTAGAAAAGAAGTTTATTTTAGTGCCAAACGAAGATTAAAAAACGGAACTAGTGTGGCAATTTTTCCTGAAGGATTAGTACCAGCAGAAGATGTTATTTTGAGTCCGTTTAAAAACGGCGCATTTTCTTTAGCAATTGAACATCAAATTCCGATTGTACCCGCAACATATTACGATTGTAAACGTTTCTTTTCTTGGACATATTTTAAAGGAAGACCAGGAACAATAAGAATTAAACAGCACAAACCTATAGTTACCAAAGGATTAGATAAAAAAAGTGTAAAAACTATCAAACAACAAACATTTGCTGTTTTGTTTAATGAATTATCTAATGACGCGGAATATATGAAAGATACAAATAGATTAATTCATGAGTAAAATCAACCATAAATACAGTCAGAAAGAAGAAAAAATTAATATTGCATCGCATGCTTTTGGATTGATTTTAAGCATCATTGCATTTCCTTTTTTAGTTTTAAAATCATTGTATTTTGAAGGCTTTTGGAAACCTTTTAGTTTGCTAATTTTCGGAATGAGTTTAATTATTTTGTATGCTGCGTCAACATTTTATCATTCTGCTACAAAACCAAAATTAAGAAGAAGATTAAACATTTTTGACCATGCAGCAATCTATGTTTTGATAGCAGGAACTTACACACCTTTTACAATTATTACATTAGAAGGAGAAACAGGCTGGATCATTTTTGGACTAACATGGTTATTTGCCTTAACAGGAATTATTTTAAAACTTTTTTTTACTGGAAAATTCGATAAATTATCTACAATAATGTATGTGTTAATGGGTTGGCAAATTGTTTTTGCAATTTCTCCTTTATTAGAAAAACTATCTTCAGAAGGGTTATTTTGGTTATTTGCTGGCGGTGTATTTTATACAATTGGTGCAGTATTATATTCTATAAAAAAGATTCCTTACAATCATGCAATTTTTCATTTTTTCGTTCTTGGAGGTAGTATGTCTCATTATATTTCTATTTACCTTTATATTTAATTTAGTTTTTGGTGTTTTTTTTAAAAGATAAAACACAAATAAGAATAAAATGCAATCATAAATTTAAAAAAAGAGTATTCTATTTAAAATAAATGCAATTATTTGTTATTCAGTAAAAAACAAGTTATATTTGTCGTCTTAAATGACAAAAACAATATTTTTATTGTTGTTGCGTTTAAGGTAAATAAATCTTATTTAGGGGGTAGGTTTATTAAATTTCCTCGAGCTTTTGTTCGAGGTTTTTTATGCCCAAAACTGAAATGGAGACCTGCTTAAAGAAGAATTATAATACTTTATTTCCCCTGTAACTTCTTTGCCCAACCAAGATGGTTTTGAAAAAAATTCATTTTCTGTAGTTAGTTCAACTTCTGCAATGATTAAACCAACATTAGCACCAAAAAACTCATCAACTTCAAAAATATGACTCTCTTCTTTAACATAATACCTGTCTTTTTCTATTGCTGTTTTTTCTGTTAGGAGCATTAATTGTTCTGCTTCTAAAACCGGAATTTCTTTTTCCCATTCAAAACGAATTGTACCGGCATTATTTGATTTTCCTTTAACAGTTAAAAAGGCTTTATCATCTATAATTCTAACACGAACAGTTCTTTCTTTATCAGAATTTAAAAACCCTTGTTTTATATGTTTTTTTTGAAAAGCTTTTCTTTTAAAAGAATCGTTTTTTACTAAAAATTTCCTTTCTATTTCTAGATTCATTTATTTGCCGTTAATATTTGTACTAATGTATTGTTTTTTATCGTTATTGTTACAATTATTAGATATCTTTGAATTATAAAAACACTTCTATAATGAAAAAAACCTTTTTGTTTTTTTTGCTATTACTTCCTTTTTTATCATTTTCTCAAACAGATTTTAGCAATCGATGGGAAGATTTCTTTTCCTACAATACTGTAAAAGATTTTCTTACGGTAAACGATAAAATTTATGCACTTACAGACAATGCTGTTTTCACCTACAATACAAACACTAATGAAACCGAAAAACTATCATCAATAAATGGTCTTTCTGGAGAAACGACTTCTGCAATACACTTTAACAATTCTAATAGGAGACTTGTTATTGGTTATGAAACGGGTTTAATGGAGGTTGTAAATGAAGACGGAAGGATTAAAATTTCTTCGGATATTGTTAACTTTAATCAATCAGGAGAAAAGCGCATCAATCACATTTCTGAACTCAACAATAAACTATATATTTCTACTCCTTTTGCCGTTGTGGTTTATGATATTGATAAATTAGAATTTGGAGACACCTATTTTATCGGCGCAAATTCTACTTCTGTAAAAATCAATCAAACATTAATTGCCAACAATCAAATTTTTGCGGCAACAGAAAACGGAATTTATGTTGCAAGTTTATCAAACCCAAATTTGATCGATTTTAATAATTGGCAACTTTTATTTGCGGGAAATTATTCAAATATTACCAGGTTTAATACGTCAATTTATACATCAAAAGGGGCAGATTTAATTAAAATTACGGGATCAAATTCAACCGTAGAAAAAACATTTCCGAATACCATTAAAAAGCTAAAAAGTAACGGGCAAAATTTAATTGTTACTTCTAATCAAGAGGTATCAGTTTTAAACTCTAATTTAAATGAAGTTTATAAAAGTACACCAACGATTCCTTATAATTTTACTTTAAACAGCGCCTCTTCTTTTGGAAATAATTTATTGTTAGCAACCAACGAATTTGGTCTTTTACAAATTCCCCTTTCAGGAAATCAGACTTTTACAGAAATTCATCCTGAAGGACCACTTTCTAATAGTGTTTTTTCGATGGATGCTTTAAAAAATAATATTTGGTTTGTGTATGGCGGTTATACTTCTGCTTATGTTCCAACAGGAACTTTAAAAGGGTTTAGCCACTACAATGGATCTGAATGGAAAAATACAGCGTTTACAAATGCTTTTCCGGTGTTTGATTTGGTAAGTGTTACCATAGATCCAAATCATGACAATAGAGCGTTCTTAAGTTCTTTTGCACAAACCTCTTCAGGTAATATCTTATCTGGCGGCGGATTGTTTGAAGTTGTAGATGATCAAATCATAAATTTTTACAATTCACAAAATAGCCCATTAGAAGATTTTTTTCCAAACGATCCAAATAACATTACAACTAGAGTTAGCGGAACTGTTTTTGACACTCAAGGAAACCTTTGGGTTACTGATGTTCTTGCCACAAACAAGCTTAAAAAACTATCTTCTGGCGGTACTTGGCAGTCTTTTGATTTAAGAAGTATACAAACCAATAGTGCTCAAGAATTAAACACGATTAAAGTTGATAAATCGAATAGTTTATGGATGGGAACAAGAAGAAATGGGGCTTATGTTTTTAACGAAACAGGTAATAGAAAAAGAGCGTTAACGACCGAGTCTACCAAAGGAAGTTTACCGCACGCAAATGTGAGAACAATTGCTGTTGATAGAAACAATAGAATTTGGATAGGAACACAATCTGGTTTGGTGGTTTTTTATAATGCAAACGGAGTTTTTGAAGCGTCGATTTACGATACAGAACCTATTATTATTTTAGACGATGGGATTCCGAAAAAACTATTAGGAAATCAAACTATTAATACGATTGCTGTTGATGGCGCAGATAACAAATGGTTTGGAACCGATAATGGCGGTGTTTTATACACAAATCCGAGTGGACAAAAAACATTGGCTAGTTTTAACAAAGACAATTCTCCGTTGCCATCAAATAAGATTTTAAACATCAGCGTAGATGTTACAAACGGAAAAGTATATTTTGCTACAGATAAAGGCGTTGTTGCTTACAATAGCAATGTTGCAAGTTTTGGAGAAACGTTAGAGCAAGTGTATGCGTATCCAAATCCGGCGTTAAAAAACCATCAAATAATTACCATTGATGGAATAAATGGAAACCATTTACCCAAAGGAACAAATGTTAAAATTTTAGATGTTGCTGGTAATTTGGTGTATGAAACCAATGTGGTTGAAGGACAAGAAATTAAAGGCGGAAAAGTAGTTTGGAACAAAACCAATTTGGCAGGAAAAAAAGTAGCTTCAGGTATTTATATTGTGTTGCTTTCTAATGATGATGCTTCAGAAACAACTTCCACTAAAATTGCAATCATAAATTAATGACTCTCATAAAAACAAAAGCAATTGTGTTAAGTTCCTTAAAATATGGAGAGACAAGTTTAATTGTTCGTTGTTTTACTTTAGAAGACGGTTTAAGATCCTATTTATTAAGAGGTATTTTAAACTCAAAAAAAGGAAAAATAAAATCAGCCTATTTTCAGCCATTAACACAATTAAATATCGAAGCCAACCACAATAACAAAGGAAACTTAAATAGCATTAGAGAGGTTCATATTGTAAATCCGTATAAGAACATTTACACCACTATTTTTAAGCAAACAATTGTACTGTTTTTATCAGAAATTTTAAGCAGCACCATACAAGAAGAAGAAGCCAACGAAGGATTATTTTCTTTTTTAGAAACCTCTTTTATTTGGTTAGACACCAATGATAAAACCGCGAACTTTCATTTACTTTTTTTATTAAACTTAACTAAGTTTTTAGGATTTTATCCAGATATATCTAATATAAACTCTAACTATTTTAATTTAATTGAAGGAAATTTTATGGAATCAACAACAGAAAAAGAGGTTGTTTTTGGAGATAATTTAGTTCAATTTAAAAAGCTGTTAGGCACAAATTTTGATAGTATAGAGTCAATCAAATTTAACCAACAAGAAAGACAACAAGTTTTACAAATAATAATTCGTTATTTTGAATTACATTTGGACGGATTTCGCCGCCCAAAGTCTTTAAAAGTATTAGAAACAGTATTTAACTGATGATGAAGAGAATCTTTACCCTATTAATCGCTTTTTATAGCATTTCAAGTTTTGGACAAACAATTAAAGTTTTAGATGAAGAAAGTGGCTTTCCTATAAGTGAAGTTGCTATTTATAATAAAAAATTAACAATTTCTACCATTACAGATGCTAATGGAACTGCAGATATTTCTAATTTCGAGAATACGGATATACTGCTTATTTCGCATGTTTCTTATGCAACGATAAATACATCGTTTGCAAATTTACAAAGAAACAAGTTTGTGATTAAATTGATTAAAAAAACGGCGCGATTAGATGAGGTTGTTTTGTCGGTTTTTAAAACACAAGAAAGATCTACACGCATTGCAGAACAAACGGTTGCAATTACTAGAGATGAGATTTTAAAAGAATCTCCACAAACATCCGCAGATTTATTAGCTTCAATACCTGGAATTAAAATTCAAAAATCGCAATTTGGTGGCGGAAGTCCAGTTTTAAGAGGAATGGAATCTAACAGGGTTTTATTGGTTGTAGATGGCGTTAGAATGAACAATGCCATTTATAGAAAAGGACATTTACAAAATTCAATTACTATTTCTCCGTCTTTATTAGAACGAACTGAAATTGTGTTCGGACCCTCTTCTGTTATTTATGGTTCTGATGCTTTAGGCGGTGTAATACATTATTACACAAAGACACCAAAAACATCCGAAGAACCTAAAATAAAAAGTAATTTCTTTTCTAGATTTGGAACCGCAAATCAAGAAATAACTACCAATATTTCAGCGGAATTAAGTTTTCAAAAATGGGCATCTTTTACCAGTTATACGCAAAGCTCTTTTGGAGATTTAAAAATGGGAAAAAATAGAAATCACGGATTTACAAACTGGGGATTAGTTCCTTATTTCTCAGAAAACATTGATGCGAATTATTATGCAAATCTAACTGTAAATTCAGATCCAAATATTCAAAGAAATACCGGATATGAACAAAAAGATTTTCTACAAAAATTTTACATTCCGTTATCAGAAAAAACTGATGTAACGTTAAACTTTCAATACTCAACTTCTTCAAACATTCCAAGATTTGATAAGTTAATGGAATTAAAATCGGGCTCGTTAAAGTTTGCAGAATGGTATTATGGCCCACAAGAACGATTTTTAGTTTCAACACAATTAGCTATCAATCCAGAAAAAAAATGGTTAGATCAAGGAACCATTACGTTGGCTTATCAAAACATAAAAGAATCTAGAGTTCAAAGAAAATTTAACGATTTAGAACGACTTTACAGAAATGAAGAAGTGGATGTTTATACGTTAAATGGAGATTTTTCAGTTCCTTTAACAAGTGATAAAAACAGAAATTTATCTTACGGGTTTGAAATTTCTTATAATGATGTAACCTCAATTCCTGAAGGAAAAAAAATTGCTGTATCAAGTAACAAAGTGGTTGGTTTTACAGGAGATTTTAAAGTGCAATCTCGTTTTCCAGATGGCGGAAGTAGTTATTCTAGTTCAGCAGTTTATACAGATTATAGACAAGACTTGAACTCAAAATCTACTTTAAATACAGGAATTAGATTAACCAATACAACCCTAAATGCAAAATGGATAGATCAAACGTTTATTGTGTTGCCAAAAACAGAAATAGAACTCAATAATACAGCCTTAACTGCAACACTTGGTTACGTTTATAAACCAACCAAAAATTGGAAAATTAACAGTGTAATTTCTTCTGGATTTCGTTCTCCAAATATAGATGATGTTGGTAAAATAAGAGAGAAAAGTGGAGATGTAACCATCCCAAATATTGCATTAAAACCAGAGTTTGCCTACAATGCAGAAATAGGAGTTCTAAAATATTTTAATCAAAGAAGATTTAGTTTTGGATTTAACACCTATTACACCATTTTAGATAACTATATTACAAGAGAAGCAAACGGAAATACAATTATGTACGACGGAGAACAAGGAAATGTTGTGCTAAACGTAAACAAAGGGAGAGCTTTTATTACAGGTTATACCGCCAATTACTTTGGAAGAATAAATAATAAATGGAAAACTTCTGGAACCATAACTTACACTAAAGGAAGAACATTTGATACAGAAGAACCAATGTCTTCAATTCCGCCTTTATTTGGAAGGTTTGAAATTAGTTATCGAAAAAATAAGATAGAAGTATCGGCAGATTATAGATTTAATGCTAAAAAAGACATTAAAAATTATAATATTTCTGAAGGAATTGACAATCATACTCAAACGCCAATCGTAGACGCCAATGCTACAAATAATGTAGATAAATATTACGGCACACCAAGCTGGAAAACAGTTGGTTTAAACGGAAAATATAATGTAAATCAGAACTTTTGGATTCAAGGAAAAATAACGAATCTTTTAGATGAACATTACAAAGAATTTGCTTCTGGAGTTTCTGCTCCTGGAAGAAATTTTTCAGTAGCAATTCACGCTACTTTTTAGACTTTATTTTTTTTCCGTCTGCATCAAAATTTTTCGACAAAACTTGTTCGGTTTTAATCACAGAAACTGCTAAAGAAAGCAACATAATAGCCATTGGTTGCCAAGTCATTTCTGCGCTAGAAATAAATACTAAAAACAACGCAGCAACAAAAGAAATTGCAGCATATTTAAGCAATGTTTTGATAAAAAAAGTATTGGCAAAATTCCAAATTTCTTCGTTCAACATTGATTTATTGGTTCTATAACCATAGAGAGCATTTATCTTTTTAGGTGGAAAAAAATAAAACAATATGCTAAAGAAAAAAAGCACACCGTTTACAGAAATAACATAAATATACGGATTCATAATTATTGTTTTTTTAATGGTCTTATTAAACCTTCTTGTGCAACAGAGGCAATTAAATCTCCTTTTCTAGAATAAATATTTCCTCTTGCAAAACCTCTTGCGCCAAAAGCATTTGGAGATTCTGTTTTGTACAACATCCAATCATCTAAATCAAAATCTCTAAAAAACCACATAGAATGATCTAAACTTGCCATTTGTGTGTTTCCAAAATTTGCTTTACTTGCATTTGGGTATAACGTTGAATTTAAAATATTATAATCAGAAATATAAGTAAGAATTTGCTGTTTTACAGCAAGATCTACGTTTGTAGGATTTCCTTTAACTTTAAACCACACATCCGAAAACGGAGGTAAATCTTTTAAATCTAAAGGGTTTACAATAAAAGTTGGTTTAAATTCTATCGGACGTTCAATTTCTAAAAAATACTTTAATTGTTTTGGTAAAAATTCTCCCATTTGATCTAACATATCGCTCCAACTTAACAACTCTTCTGGTTGTTTAATGTCGCTTTTACAACCTTGTTGATGTTCGTGTCCTTCTTCTTTTTTATGAAAAGATGCAGCTAAAATAAAGATTCTTTTACCGTTTTGTTTTGCAGTAACTCTTCTGGTAGAAAAACTACCACCATCTCTCATTTCTTTTACAGAATATATAATAGGAAGCTCTAAGTTTCCTGCTTCTAAAAAATAGGCGTGTAAAGAATGCAAAACTCTGTGATCAGAAACGCTATTATTAGCTGCGCTAAGTGCTTGCGCTAATACTTGTCCGCCAAAAACATTAGGACTACCAATAGTTTTACTAACGCCAATGTATTTTTTTTTCGATTTTTTTTCTAATGTAAGTACTGCAATTAAATCCTCGATAGAGTTCATAAAATAAGTTATATTTTTTACAAATATAAAGAGATTTACTGGGTTAAAGTTTTAGATTTAAAAGGATTTTGTTGCTTAAAAGGTTTGGTTTCTATATAACTCAAAAAATGTTTTACAAACTTATTAGTTAAGGTTTTTTTATGACGGATATAACAGGTTAAATCTTGCGGAACTGCGCCAATTGACGTTTTAATTTCGCTTGCTGTTCTTCCAAAATTGATCACTTTTAATTGCTGATGTATCGCAATTTGAATATAATCGTATAACATTCGTTGGTAAATTGCCAATTCTTTATTTACAGCATAATCAATGCCAACAAAATGCGCATCCAAAGAATCATTATTAATTAAGCCAGACATAAAACCAACAATTTTATGATGATACCAATAGGTTTTTAGAATGTAATTTTCGCCTAAATTCTTTTTTAAAGACAAGTAGGTTTCTAGATTAAATTCACCCAAATTAAAATCGGCTTTGTCTGAAACAGTTTTGTATAGTTTGGTAATTTCTGGCATTAATTCCTTAATATTTTCAATAGAACTGTCTTTTACAACCAAATCGCTACTTAACATCAAGGCTCGTTTTGCTTTGACTCTAAACTTGGTTTTCATTGCGTTTAAATAGGCATTAAAATTGTTCCAATTTTCATTCAAATAGAGCACCATATTTGGTTCTACATTAAACGAATAATAGTTTAAATCGTGCAGTTCATCAGTAATGGCTAAAGATTCTTTTATAAAGTCTTTTATAAGATAAATAGAAATATCTTTTGTTGTTATTTGTGAAGAAATGGCTTTTGCTAAGTCTTTTATAATTGCTTGTTTGTGCTGATTTTCTTTGATAAAGATTCCGTGTTCGCCACTTACAAAAACATTTCCGCAGACTAATAATTTTATAGGTTTTAACTTCGGAAAAACACCTAATCGTCTTCCAAAACATTTTATTTGATCAAAACTTTTATTGAAAGAACTTTCTAATCCGTCTAGCGGAAAATCAACAATTTGAATACTTGCAAAAGCAATTGGCTGTTGCTTTTTATTTAACAACACCAAATAAGAAAATGTAATTTGAGGATTGTTTTTTTCTAATGAAATTAAATAATCTGGATGAAAATACGCATTATCTGTACATTGCAATTCGTGCCAAATATCTTGAGTAATTTCTGTTACTGAAGAGAAAAAAAGAGCGGTATTCGGTTTTTTGTATAAATTCAAATTGCTTAGGTAATTTAACATTCGAAAAATACGAAAAGAAAAGCAACCATATAAAGCGATAGAACAATCTTTTGTTAATTAATAAAAAACAAAGATTTAATTGTATTTTTATCAACCTAAAAAAGAACAATGCAGGCAGATTTTAATTTTAATTACGGACACCTTTTTGAAGAAGATTTACTCAAAGAAATTCTTGAAATTGGCGAGTATAAAAAAGTAAAAGCAGGTACAGAATTAATTGATATTGGTAGTCAAATTCAATTTATGCCGCTTATTTTAAATGGAGCAATTAAAATTTTAAGAGAAGATGAAAAAGGCGATGAATTAGTGCTGTATTATATTGAACAAGGAGATACTTGTGCTATGACAATTACTTGTTGTTTAGGACAAACAAAAAGTAAAATTAGAGCAGTTGCAGAAGTAGAAACAGCGTTGATTATGATTCCTGTTCAGAAAATTAGTGAATGGATGAACAAATATTCAACTTGGCAGAATTTTATTTTACAAAGTTATCATGAACGCATGCAAGAATTGTTAGAAGCAATTGATACGATTGCTTTTTTAAATATGGACGAACGCTTGTTAAAATACTTAAAAAATAAAGCGATGGTAAATAAAGATGAGGTCATTCAAATTACTCATAAAGAGATTGCGAGCGATTTATATACTTCTCGAGTTGTCATTTCTCGACTCTTAAAAGCTTTAGAATTAAAAGGAGAAATACAATTAAATAGAAATCAAATTACAGTATTAAATGTATAGTGTATTGGTAACTTTTGTTACCGTTTACAAATGGTGATGTCTTTAAATTTACAATTAAAGTAAAAAACAAAAATTTAAAAAATGAGTAAATTTTCAGAAATAATAAATAAAGATAAACCTGTTTTAGTAGATTTTTTTGCTGATTGGTGCGGACCTTGCAAAATGATGAGTCCAATTTTAAAAGAAGTAAAGGATGCTTTAGGTAATGCTGTTTCTATCATTAAGATTAATGTTGATACTAATCAACAATTAGCAGCTAAATATCAAGTAAAAGGCGTACCAACCTTTCTTTTGTTTAAAAACGGAAAACAACTTTGGAGACAATCTGGAGTGCTACAAAAAAACGAACTAATACAAATTATAAACAACCATCAAAATTAAAAGATGATACAAATCATATTTTATATGATATATTTATAAGAATTTTGTAGCATAAAATTTATTAGCTATGTTTAATACCTTATTACCTTTAGTTTCTTGGACAAACGGAACCATCTTAATTGGAGTTTTTGCTGTTGTCTGTGTTGGCCTTGTTGCAGCAGTTATGTTGTTGATGACAACCGATAAGAAAAAAGAAGAAAAATAGCATCAAAAAAGTTGTTGTTAATTTCCTTTTATACGGGTCCAAAGATCATTTAAAAGCTGTTTAGCGTCTTCTCGATTTTTCTCGGTTTCTATAAAAGTTACTTTCCCTAAAGTATCAACTTTAATTTCATATTGAAAGGCAAAGTTTTGAGCATTGGGTTGTAAACTTAACAAGCCAAAGCGCAAATCGTTGTAAAATAAACGCTCTTCTTTTTTAGTAATGCTATACCAACCTTTTGAAACACGAATCATACGTTGCACATTTTCTTGATGCACTAAATCACCTAAAAGTTCATGATTTTTTGGATAGGCATCAAAATGAATTGGTTTTTCATCAAAAAAGGAATAATAGCCAATTAAATACTGCTTTTTTGTAGACACATTTGCAGACCATAATAGGGTGTTTAATGGCGATGGTTTTGTTTCAAAATCGCTGTATTCAATCTGTTGATTTTCCAGCGCTTTTTCAAATTGATTGTTTGCGATTCCTTTTAAAGCAAAGGTTAGTACTAAATAACTGCTGCTAATAAGCAATCCCATTGTATTATAAAATCGTCTTTTTGGTGCATCGCGTTTTTGAAAAAAGGCTAAAATTAAAAAGACTAAAAAGGGCAACGTATAAAGAGGATCTATTACAAAAATGGTTTTAAATGCAAGTCTGTAATCTAGTGGCCAAAATAGTTGTGTTCCCCAAGTTGTGTGCGCATCTAAAATAGGATGCGTTATCAAAGCCCAAAAAAACAACCAAGACCATTCTTTAACATTCTTGTGTTTTTCATATTTAGAAACAAGCCAACCAAAAATGGGAGCAAAAAGTACAGAAAAAAAGATAGAATGTGTAAAACCTCTATGAATTTCTAAGGCAGAAACGGTATCTGTAAAATGAGAAGAAAAAATGTCTAAATCTGGAATTGTTCCTGCAATTGCTCCATAAAGCATTGCTTTATTACCAATTTTTTTCCCAAGTACAGCTTCTCCAACTGCGGCACCTAAAATAATTTGTGTTAATGAATCCATGTAAGCAAAAGTAGTCTCTTTTTTTAACGATATTTGTTTCAAATCGAAATATACTATCTTTTTATTTTAAGAACAGAAAAGCATGATTTTAAACGAAAGTTTTTGGGAAAATAAATACAAAACAAACAAAACCGGTTGGGATTTAGGTGAAATTTCTCCGCCTTTAAAAGCCTATATAGATCAATTAACAAATAAGGATTTGAAAATATTGATTCCTGGTGGTGGAAATTCATATGAAGCTGAATACCTTTTTAAAAAAGGTTTTACAAATGTTTATGTGGTTGATATTTCAGAAATTCCGTTACAAAATTTACAAAAAGAAGTTCCTAATTTCCCTTCAGAACAATTAATTCACGGTAATTTTTTTGACCTAGATATTCATTTTGATTTAATTTTAGAACAAACTTTTTTGTGTGTGATTGATCCAAACTTAAGATCAGATTACGCTGTAAAAATGAGCCAATTACTTCACGAAAACGGAAAATTAGTAGGCTTGCTTTTTGATGCAACATTAAACGAAGATCATCCGCCCTTTGGAGGATCAAAAGCAGAATATTTAAACTACTTTACGCCTCATTTCAATATCCTTACGATGGAAAATTGTTATAATTCTATTCAGAGTAGAGTTGGCATGGAACTTTTTTTATCGTTCAAAAAAAATAATTCTTAATTCCTATTTAAGTTTTTATTAAAAAACACCTTTTTTTGAAGGTAACCTATGTTACCAACAAATCTTTAAATAGCGCTTATTTTTGCGTCATCAAATAGAAATAACGATGCGTAAAAGAGTTTTTATACTACTAATTATTTTTGTTTCGGTTCAGTTTCATATAAACGGACAAGAAACAGTTGCCATTACAAAAGAAGAGGTGCTCAATAGCATTTCCAATAAAAATTTAACATTAAAGATTTCTGAACAAGAGTTTCACAAATCAAAAGCAGATTATCTTCAAACAAATGCTATCTTTTTACCAACAATAACAGCAAGCTATACCGGCATTTCTACTACAAATCCTTTAATGGCTTTTGGATCTAAATTAAATCAAGAAATTTTAACGGCGGCAGATTTTAATCCTGCTTTGTTAAACAATCCTTCTCAAACTCAGAATTTTGGAACTAAGATTGAAATTCAACAACCCTTAATTAATCTTGACGGATTTTATCAGCGAAAAGCAGCAAAATCTAAAATGGAAGCAACTTCCTTACAAACCGAAAGAACTGCAGATTATTTGAAGCTAGAAGCAGCAAAAGTATATATGCAATTACAATTGGCGTATAAAGCTGTTGAGGTTATAGAAAAAGCATTAGAAACAGCCAAAGAAAATCAAAAAATAGCAGAAAATAACTTTCAACAAGGATATTTACAGCAAGCAGATATTTTAACCATAGAAGTACGAGTAACTGATATAAAAGGTCAGTTACAAACCGCAAAAAGCAATGTGTTAAATGCGTCTAATTATTTGTCTTTTTTAATGAATGATGACACCTATGTAATTTACAAATCAACAGATGATTTAAGTATAACTACTACAAATAACACCAATATAAACATATCCGAAAACAGAGCGGATATTAAAGCGATGCAATTGGCTTCTGATGCTTATATGGCGATGAATAAAGCTGATAAAATGACTTTTTTACCTCGCTTAAATGCATTTGGAAGTTACGAGTTATATGACAATAAATTATTTCAAGGAAGTGCAAACGGTTATGTAATTGGCGCGCAATTAAGTTGGACTCTTTTTGAAGGTTCTAAGCGTATTGGAAAAACACAAAAAAGCAAAGCAGCTTTTGAGCAATCTAAATTAGAATATACTCAATACGTTTCTAAAAGTAATTTAGAATTAAACAAAGCTAGACGTCAATTATTAGATGCAAAAAATCAATTAGAGCTAACAAGTTTATCTGTTAAACAATCAAAAGAATCTTTGAGAATTAGAAAAAACCGATTTAAAGAAGGTTTAGAAAAAACTACCGATTTATTGATGGCAGAAACGCTGTATGCACAAAAACAATTAGCGTATTATCAAACCATATTTCAATACAATTATACACAAGCATATTTAGAATTTTTAACTAAAAATTAGTTTTCAGTAAAAAGTTTCAGTGTTCAGAAATAAAAATTAAACCAAATAAAATGAAAAAATATTTATATCCATTAACATTCATCACAGCAGCATTATTTTTAACAAGTTGTGGTAATGATGATAAAAAAGAGTTGGTAGATAATTCGCCAAGCATTCAAGTAAAAGTTGCTAAAGTGTCTTCCAATGCCAACAATCCGTTTTTAATTGTAAGTGGAAAAATTCAAGCAGTAAAAAGTGCGGATCTTGGAACAAGAATGATGGGTTCTGTTGATAAAGTACATGTTAATATTGGAGATAAAGTTGCCAAAGGACAATTATTAGTTTCTATAAACAATACAGATTTAGAAGCTAAAAAAGCGCAAGTAAATGCCAATATTACACAAGCAAATGTGGCTTTTTTAAATGCAGAAAAAAACTACAAACGTTTTCAGAACTTATATCAAAGCAAAAGTATTAGTCAAAAAGAGATGGATGATATGACTGCTAATTATCAAATGGCAAAAGCAGGATTAGAAGCTGCAAATCAAATTAAAAACGAAATGAATGCTCAATTTTCGTATAGTAATATTACTGCTCCTTTTAGCGGGATAATTACCAGTAAAAATATTGAAAATGGTGATATGACAACTCCAGGAATGCCATTAATCAGTATAGAAAATCCGAATGATTTTGAAGTAATTGCTATGGTTCCTGAAACAGAAATTTCTGAAATTAAAAAAGGAAGTGAAGTGCGTGTTTTGGTAAAATCTATCAATGCAACCGTAACAGGGAAAGTTACAGCAGTAAGTTCATCAGCAAAAAATACAGGCGGTCAATATTTAGTGAAAATTAAATTAGAAGAAACAAACTCAGCAATTTTATCTGGAATGTTTGCCAATGTGCAGTTTCCGATAGAAAGAAAAACAACATCTAACATGGTGTTGTTGCCTAAAGAAGCAATTATTACAAACGGACAATTATCGGGTGTGTATTCTGTGAGTCAAAGTAATACTGCAATTTTACGTTGGTTGCGCTTAGGAAGAACTTTTGGAGATGAAGTTGAGGTTTTATCAGGATTAAGTTCTGGAGAAACGTATATTATTTCTTCGGATGGAAGATTATTTAATGGAGTTAAAATTAGTATTCAGTAACAGTGAGTAGTCACAGTTTTCAGAAAACAGTCAAAATATAAAATAAAATGAAAGAAGGAATCGCAGGAAAAATTGCCAAAGTCTTTATACAATCAAAATTAACCGTGTTGTTAATGATTGTGTTTATGGTTATTGGTGTGTATAGTTCATTTTTAATTCCGCGTGAAGAGGAGCCACAAATTGATGTGCCAATGGCAGATATTTTTGTTGGTTATCCAGGGGCGAGTCCGACAGAAGTGGAGTCTAGAGTTGTAAA
The DNA here is from genome assembly GCF_046224025.1 of Polaribacter gochangensis. Taxonomy (NCBI): domain Bacteria; kingdom Pseudomonadati; phylum Bacteroidota; class Flavobacteriia; order Flavobacteriales; family Flavobacteriaceae; genus Polaribacter; species Polaribacter gochangensis. The sequence goes on from NZ_JBJXRF010000001.1 coordinate 706,609, forward strand.
ACCTTTAGAAAAACTGATTTCAAATATCAAAGGAGTTGAGTATGTATATTCTACTTCTATGAATGAAAAAGCTATGGTCATCGTTCAGTTTTATGTAGGCGAAGATATTGAGCGTTCGTTTGTAAAATTATACAACGAAATTAACAAACACATGGATCAAATGCCAAAAGGCGTTACGTTTCCTTTGGTAAAAACACGTGCTATTGACGATGTACCGATGTTAGGTTTAACTTTATGGAGCGAGAATTATGATGATTATCAGCTAAGTCAAATTGCAGAAGAATTAGAAAACGAAATTAAAAAAGTAAACGATGTTTCTATCACGCATAAAATTGGAGGAAGAAACAGACAATTACGCGTTGTTTTAGACAAAGATAAAATGGCAGAAAGTGGCCTAGATTTTTTATCAGTTTCTGAAATGATTAGAGCCAATAATACTGAAATAAGCTCAGGAAGTTTTGATAAAAACGATACAGAATTTTTAGTGAATACCGGCAAATTTTTACAAACTGCAAAAGATGTAGAAAATTTGGTGGTTGGTGTGCAACAAAACAGACCTATTTATTTAAAACAAATTGCTAAGATTTTTGACGGACCCGAAATTCCGCAAAATTACGTGAGTTTAGGATTTGGAAAAGGAAGTGTAAAAGCAGATGGTTATAAATCGGAATATCCAGCTGTAACCATTTCTGTAGCCAAAAGAAAAGGCGCAGATGCCATGAAAATTGCTGAACTCATTATTGGTAAAGTAACTCATTTAAAAACGACGTTAATTCCTGATGATGTTCATGTAGAAGTGACAAGAAATTATGGAGAAACAGCTTCGCACAAAGTTTCAGAATTATTATTACACTTAATTGGATCTATCATTGCAGTAACTTTAGTAGTAATGTTGGCAATGGGTTGGCGTGGTGGATTGGTGGTGTTTTTATCGGTGCCAATTACCTTTGCTTTAACATTGTTAAGTTATTACATGTTAGATTATACACTAAACCGAATTACATTATTTGCGTTGGTGTTTGTAACAGGAATTGTGGTTGATGATTCCATTATTATTGCCGAAAATATGCACAGGCATTTTAAAATGAAACGTTTGCCGTTTAAACAAGCTGCCTTATATGCTATCAATGAAGTTGGTAATCCAACTATTTTAGCAACATTTACGGTAATTGCTTCTGTATTGCCAATGGCTTTTGTATCCGGATTAATGGGTCCTTATATGGCACCAATGCCAATTGGAGCATCCATTGCGATGATATTATCATTGTTTGTTGCCTTAACGATTACTCCATATTTAGGATATATTTTCTTAAGAGAAAAAGACAAGAAAGGACACGCTGAAAAGGTAGAAAAACCTTTAGAAGAAACGTTTATTTATAAAGTTTATAACAAATTTGAGCGTCCGTTATTGGAAAACAGCAAAAAAAGATGGTTGTTTTTAGGAGGTACTTTTGTTGTATTGCTAGGAACAATGATGTTGTTTTTCACCAATTCTGTAGCTGTAAAGATGTTGCCTTTTGACAACAAAAACGAGTTTCAAGTGGTTATTGATATGCCTGAAGGAACAACTTTAGAAAGAACTGCGGTTGTAACACAAGAAATTGCTCAATATTTAGCTACGAGAGCAGAAATAGTAAATTATCAGAATTATATAGGAACATCTGCACCGATTACTTTTAACGGTTTGGTGCGTCATTATGATTTACGTGGAGGAAGCAATACAGCAGATATTCAAGTAAATTTAATTGATAAAGGTGAACGATCAATTCAAAGTCACGGAATTGCAAAATTATTACGACCAGAAATTCAAAAAATAGCAGCAAAATACAATGCCAATGTAAAATTGGTTGAAGTGCCACCTGGACCACCAGTTTTATCAACCATTGTTGCAGAAGTGTACGGACCAGATTACAATCAACAAATTGCAATCGCAGATCAATTGCAAACGATTTTAAGAAATACAGATGATGTTGTAGATGTAGATTGGATGGTAGAAGCCGATCAAAAAGAGTATCAATTTAACATCAACAAAGAAAAAGCAATGTTATATGGTGTAGCTCCACAACAAATTGCTTATACAATGAATATGGCCTTATCAAACAATGCAATTACTACGTTGTATGATGAAAATGCTGTAAATCAAGTTGGTTTGGTATTGGCTTTAGATGAAAAAGAAAAATCTACGATTAGTGATATTTCTCAACTAAAAATTACCTCAAAATTAGGAACCATGGTTCCGATTGCAGATATGGTAGATATTAAAGAAACGATTGCAGCAAAAAGTATTTATCGTAAAAATCAAAAACGAGTTGTGTATGTGTTGGCAGATATGGCAGGAGAATTAGAAAGTCCGGCGTACGCAATTTTAGGAATGGAAAAGAAATTGAAGGAAATTCCGTTGCCAAAAGGATATGAATTGAACGAAATGTATTTAGGGCAGCCAGATTTTGAAGATAATTATACGGTGAAATGGGACGGAGAATGGCAAATTACTTTAGAAGTTTTTAGAGATTTAGGAATTGCCTTTTTAGGAGCTATTATTTTGATATACATCTTAATTGTTGGATGGTTTCAAAATTTTAAAGCACCCATTGTAATGATGGTTGCGATTCCTTTATCGTTGATCGGAATTATTTTAGGACACTGGATTATGGGTGCGTTTTTTACAGCAACATCTTTTATTGGAATGATTGCCTTAGCCGGAATTATGGTACGGAACTCAGTCTTACTAATTGATTTTATCAACTTAAGAACAGCAGAAGGAGTTCCGTTAAAACAAGCGGCAATTGAAGCAGGAGCTGTTAGAACAACGCCAATTTTATTAACAGCAGGAACTGTGGTAATTGGAGCATTTGTCATCTTGTTTGATCCAATTTTTCAAGGATTGGCCATTTCATTAATGGGCGGAACAATTGTTTCTACAGTACTTACTTTATTGGTTGTGCCATTGGTGTATTATATGATTGAGAAGAAGAATTATAAATAATAAGAAAAAAACTTACAAGGTTAGAAAAAAACTTGCAGGTTGTGTAAAAACGATAAAAAATGAAATTAGTAATTGTAACCGTAGTAGAAGCATTTCAAAAAGAAGTAATTCTACTTTTTAAGAAAGCAGAGATTGAAAACTTTAGTGAATCTGATATCGATGGACATAAAAATAGCGCCTCTGTTTTAGTGGCTTCTAATTGGTTTTCTGGAGTTAAATCTAGTAATGAATCTACGATGTTTTTTTCATTTACAAAAGAAGAAAAAATTGATGCTCTTTTTAAATTGATACAAGAGTTCAATACTAATTTAGAAACCAACAATCCAATAAAAGCGATTGTTGTGCCTATCGAAAAATTTATATAAACGTAAAAATTTAAAAAAATGTTAAACAAATATTTTAGAGTGATTGTTGGTGTTATGGTATTGTTAAGCGTTGTGCTTACTGTTTACGTAAACCAAAACTGGATGTGGTTCACCGTATTTATTGGATTTAATTTAATTCAATCTGCTTTTACAAAATGGTGTTTATTAGAAACGATTCTTGTAAAATTAGGCATCAAAAAAGAAAGTGATGGTTGTTCTGTTAATTAAACAACCATCCTTAAAAACCAAAGTAAGCCGCTCTAAATGCGGCTTATTTGTTTTAACGAATCTTTAACTAAACACTAAAAAGTTGCCGTCGCAACTAACAGTATTTTTGTAAAAATGAAATTTAAAAGAAAAATTTTTTTTTAGATTAACTTTGCAGACTTTTATAACTATTTAGCATGAGAAAAATAATTCTTTCAGTATTGGGTGTATTACTAATTGTTTCAGCACTATTTTTAGCAAAATACATGGTTGATACTAAGCAAAAACCAAAACCAAAATATAGCAAAACCGTTAAAACTGTTTTTGTAGAAAAAGTAACAAATAAAGAAATTCCTATTGTAATTAAAGCAAGCGGTAACTTAGTTGCTAAACATAAAATAGAATTGTTTTCTGAAGTTCAAGGTGTATTACACACAACAAAAAAAGAATTTAAAGCTGGAGTAAAATTTTCAGAAAATGAAACCCTCTTAAGTATAAATAGCGATGAGTTTTATGCAAGTTTACAATCTCAAAAAAGTAACTTAATTAATCTTATTACAGCAATAATGCCAGATATTCGATTAGATTTTCCAAAAGAATTTAAGAAATGGCAAACCTATTTAAATAATTTTGACATTCATAAATCAACTCCAGAGCTGCCAAATTTTTCTACTGATAAAGAAAAGTATTTTGTGTCTGGAAAAGGAATAACAACTAGTTATTTTAATGTTAAAAACTCAGAAGTAAAATTAAATAAGTATACTATTAAAGCACCGTACAACGGAATTTTAACGGAAGCTTTTGTTACTGATGGATCGTTGGTTAGAGCAGGACAAAAATTAGGAGAATTTATAGATCCATCCATTTTTGAAATGGAAGTTTCTATCAATGCTGGTTTTGCAGATTTACTTAAAATTGGCAATAGTGTTTCTCTAACAAACTTAGAAAGAACAAAAACCTATACCGGAAAAGTAATTCGTGTTAACGGTAAAGTAGATTTAGCTTCTCAAACTATCAAAGTATTTATAGAAGTTGCTCATAAAGACTTAAAAGACGGAATGTATCTAGAAGCAAATGTGGTGGCAAAATCAGAAGAAAATGCCTTCGAAATTTCTAGAAAATTATTGATAAATAACAATAGCATTTATACTGTAAAAGACACCATTTTAAAACTTTTAAAAGTAAATCCTGTATATTTTAATGCAGAAACGGTGGTTGTTAAAGGTATAGAAAATAACACTTCGGTTTTAACACAATCTGTTCCTGGAGCTTTTGACGGAATGGTTGTTAAAATTCAAAAAAAGAACTAAAGGATGAAAAAAATAATTACATATTTCATCAAATATCCTGTAGCTGTAAATGTCTTTATAATTGCATTTGTAGCATTTGGAATTATTGGTATTTCAGGAATGAAATCTTCATTCTTTCCTTTAGTAGATTCACAATTAATTAGCATCAACCTTACCTATCCAGGAGCTTCTCCTGAAGAAATTGAAGAAGGAGTTGTTTTAAAAATTGAAGATAATTTAAAAGGAATTGTTGGTGTAGAAAGAGTAACATCTGTTTCTAGAGAAAATTCTGCGTCTGTAAATGTAGAGGTTGTAAAAGGTAAAAATATTGATATTGTTTTATCAGATGTGAAAAATGCTGTTGATCGAGTTCCGTCTTTTCCATCTGGAATGGAACCACCAGTAATAGCAAAAGTAGAAAGTACAAGACCAACGATTAGTTTTACAATAAGTGGAGAAGGTTTGTCTTTAAAATCTTTGAAAGATTATGCAAGAAAAATTGAAAACGATTTAAGAAGTTTTGAAGGAATTTCTCAAGTTGCGTTATCTGGTTTTCCAGATGAAGAAATAGAAATCTCTGTTCGAGAAAACGATTTAAGAGCGTATAAATTATCTATTGCAGAAGTAACAGCGGCTGTTAGAAACACCAATCTTTTAATTACTGGAGGAAACATAAAAACCGATGAAGAAGATTATTTAATTAGAGCTAGAAATAGATCCTATTATGGTGTAGAATTGCAAAATTTAATTGTTAGAACTACAACAGCAGGTAACATTATCAGACTAAAAGATGTTGCAGAAGTAAGAGATTCTTGGTCAGAAAATCCAGATAGACTTTATTATAACGGAGACGTTGCAATTAATGTAACTGTTAGTAATACAAACAATGAAGATTTAATTTCTTCCGCTGATAAAATTAAAGAATACATTTATAAATTCAATCAAGAAAATAGCAATGTAATCTTAAATATTTCTAGTGATGCCTCTATTACATTAAACCAAAGAACACAATTATTATTTGAAAATGGTCTAATGGGAATTCTTCTTGTACTGTTTTTCTTAGCATTATTTTTAAATGCTAGATTGGCTTTTTGGGTTGCATTTGGATTGCCAATTTCTTTCTTAGGAATGTTTATTTTCGCCGCTCAACTAGGCGTTACCATCAATGTATTATCTCTTTTTGGGATGATTATCGTTATTGGTATTTTGGTAGATGATGGAATTGTAATTGGAGAAAACATTTACCATCATTATTACGATTTAGGAAAGTCTAAAATCAATGCTGCAATAGATGGAACTATGGAAGTTATTCCGCCAATTGTGTCAGCAATTTTAACGACAATTATTGCTTTTTCCACCTTCTACTTTGTTGATGGAAGAATAGGAAGTTTCTTTGGAGAAGTTTCTACAATTGTTATACTAACATTAAGTGTTTCGTTAATAGAAGCATTAATTATATTACCAGCACATATTGCACATTCAAAAGCGCTTTCAAGAAAAAGAAAGGAAAACGGATTTGTAAAAAAACAGAGTAAAATAGAAGTATTTTTTAGAAATGCAAATAGCAAAGCAGACGGATTATTAGTTTTTGTTAGAGACACTTATTTTGTGCCTTTTTTAAGATTTTGCTTAAAGTATAAACTCTTAGCATTTGCAATTCCAATTGCATTATTAATATTTAGTTTTGGTGCTATTGGTGGCGGAACAGTTAAAACGTCATTTTTCCCATCAATTGCAAGTGATCGAATTCAGGTTACCTTAAAAATGCCACAAGGAACAAATGATAAAATTACAGATTCTATTATTTCTGTAATCGAAGACAAAGTTTGGCTGGTAAGTGAAGAGTTTACAGAAAAACAAACTGGCAATATTAGAGTTATAGAAAACGTCATTAAAAGAGTTGGGCCAGGAACAGCAAACGCAACCTTAACAATAAATTTATTACCCGGAGAATCTAGAGAATTTTCATCACCTGAAATTACAAATGCAATTAGAGAAAAAGTCGGAAAAATCTACAGTGCAGAAAGCCTCACTTTTGGTTCTGGAGGAAATTTTGGAGGAAGTCCAATAGCTGTTTCTTTACTAGGAAACAATATTTCTGAATTAAAAGCAGCAAAAGAATTGCTGAAAGCAGAGTTAGAAAAAAACTCATTATTAAAAGATATTTCCGATAATGATCCTGCAGGAATAAAAGAAGTTCGTATCAAATTAAAAGACGATGCATATCTTTTAGGATTAAACTTACAATCGGTAATGAGTCAAGTGCGTTTTGCTTTTTTTGGTTCGCAAGCACAACGTTTTCAAAGAGGACAAGACGAAATAAAAGTTTGGGTTCGTTACAACAAAAAAGACAGATCTTCTATCAAGAATTTAGACGACATGCGTATTGTAACTCCAACAAACGAACGAGTTCCTTTTTCAGAAATTGCAACGTATGAAATAGAACGAGGAGATATTGCCATCAATCATTTAAGCGGTAAAAGAGAAATTCAAATTACGGCAGATATGAAAACGCCTGGAGAAAGCGCTACGGATATTTTAGAAGATATTAAAATACGTGTTATGCCAGAAATTATTTCTAAATACGCAACTGTAACACCTTTATATGAAGGACAAAATAGAGAGGCAAAAAAGACAATAGATTCTGTAAAAATTGTAGGACCAATTATTTTAATCTTAATTTATTTAGTCATCGCTTTTACTTTTAGATCGTATAGTCAACCAATTTTATTAATTCTCTTGATTCCTTTCAGTATGATTGGTGTTGTTTGGGGACATTATTTTCACAATTTTGCGATTGGTATTTTATCTTGGTTAGGAATTATTGCCTTAATCGGAATTATGGTCAACGATGGACTGGTTTTAATTGGAAAATTTAATACGTATCTAAAAGAAGGAATGAAATATGATGAAGCGTTAATTCAAGCAGGAAAATCACGTTTTAGAGCTATTGTTTTAACTTCTTTAACCACAGTTGCGGGTTTAGCTCCGTTATTATTAGAAAAAAGTAGACAAGCGCAATTTTTAAAACCAATGGCTATTTCAATTTCTTACGGAATTGCAGTTGCAACCATTTTAACTTTAGTTTTATTACCATTGTTATTATCTGTTTCTAATCAGATAAAAGTAGGCATCAAATGGTTAAGAACAGGAGAAGATGTAACAGAGGAAGAAGTAGAAAGAGCTATTATCGAATCTAAATTTGAACATGATGAAGAATAATATATACACAATCATTTTAATTGTTTCGCTTTCATTTCAAGCAACAGCACAAGAGATTTTAACTAAAAAAGAAGCGTTAAAAATAACTTTAGAAAATAACTACGGAATTAAAATTGCCAACAATAATATTGCAATTGCCAACAACAATAAAAACGTTTTAAACTCTAAATTTTTACCAACTGTTTCGGCTTCTTCTGGTGCAAATTACAGAAGAGATAATCAAGAAATTACAAGACAAGACAATACCGTTACAACAGTTGATGGAGCAATTACTAAATCGTATAATGCTTCTTTAAATGTAAACTATACAATTTTTGATGGTTTAGGAAGAAAATACAACTATGAAGTATTAAAAGAAACGTACAATTTATCAGAATTACAAGCAAAAGAAACGATAGAAAACACGTATTTACAGTTGTTTACCTTGTATTTTCAAATTGCTAGATTGTCAGAAAATAACAACAATTTAAAAGAAGCTTTAAACATTTCTAAACGTCGTTTAGAAAGAGCAAAATACAAACATGAATTTGGACAATCCACAAAGTTAGAATTGTTAAATGCCGAGGTGGATGTGAATAATGACAGCATTGCGCTCATCAATTCTAAGCAGCAATATTTGAATGCAAAAAGAAGTTTAAATATTGTATTGGGTCAACAAAAAGAAATTGATTACAATGTTGAAACAGATGTTACTTTTAATCCAGTTTTAAATTTTGACGAATTATTAAACAAAGCAAAAGCAAATAATGTTTTATTAAAAAAGACAGAAAAAAACCTTGCAATTAGCGAGTTTAATATCAAAATAAACAAAGCAAGTTTTTTACCTAAAGTTGGGTTGTCAACTTCTTATGGATGGAATAAAAGTGAAAATCCATCTACCTCTTTTTCTGCTGCTTCCAACTCAAACGGGTTAAATGCAGGATTAAATCTTACCTGGAATATTTTTGATGGAGGAAGCACAAAAACAAGAGTTGCAAACTCTAAAATTGCGTTAGAAAACCAACAGATTTTATTACAACAACAAAACGAAACTTTAGAGAACAATTTAAAAAATACTTGGTCTTTATACAACAACAAATTGTTTGTTTTAAAAGCGCAAGAACAAAATGTAGTTTCGAGTCAAAATAACTTTGATAGAACAAAAGAACGTTACAATTTAGGACAAGTTACTTCGATTGAATTTAGACAAGCGCAAATCAATTTAATTAACAGTAAAACAGCATATAATAACACAAAATACGACGCTAAATTGATTGAATTAGAATTATTACAATTAACAGGAGATTTGCTAAATACAGAAATTTAGAAGCAAATTTAAAGCATAAAAAAGAGCGGATATTTATCCGCTCTTTTTTATTTATTATTACTGCCCAAGAGTAAGCTGCTAAAAGAGTCTGAGACTCTTATTTAAAAGCATTGAGTCCTGTAATGTCTAAACCAGTAATTAATAAGTGAATATCGTGTGTTCCTTCGTAGGTAATTACACTTTCTAAATTCATAGAATGACGCATAATTGAATATTCGCCCGTAATTCCCATTCCTCCTAACATTTGTCTTGCTTCTCTAGCAATGTTTATTGCCATGTCAACATTATTCCGTTTTGCCATAGAAATTTGAGCAGAAGTAGCTTTGTCTTCGTTACGTAAAACTCCTAAACGCCAAGTTAACAATTGCGCTTTGGTAATTTCTGTAATCATTTCGGCTAATTTCTTTTGTTGTAATTGAAACTGACCAATTGGTTTTCCAAACTGAATACGTTCTTTAGAATAACGTAAAGCTGTATCGTAACAATCCATTGCAGCACCAATTGCACCCCAAGCGATTCCGTAACGAGCAGAGTCTAAACAACCTAACGGCGCTCCTAATCCAGATTTATTTGGTAATAAGTTTTCTTTCGGAATTTTTACGTTATCAAAAATTAATTCTCCAGTTGATGATGCTCTTAACGACCATTTATTATGTGTTTCTGGCGTAGAAAAACCTTCCATTCCGCGCTCTACAATTAAACCATGAATTCTACCTTCTTCATTTTTTGCCCAAACTACAGCAACCTGTGCAAAAGGGGCATTCGAAATCCACATTTTTGCTCCGTTTAAAAGATAATGATCTCCCATATCTTTAAATTTTGTTTCCATTCCGCTTGGATTAGAACCGTGATTTGGTTCTGTCAATCCGAAACAACCAATCCATTCACCAGAAGCTAATTTTGGCAAATATTTTTGACGTTGTTCTTCGTTTCCATATTTCCAAATAGGATACATTACCAATGATGATTGTACAGAAGCAGTAGAACGAACACCAGAATCTCCACGTTCAATTTCTTGCATAATCAATCCGTAAGAAATTTGATCCAATCCTGCTCCACCATATGCTGAAGGAATATAAGGACCAAAAGCACCAATTTCTGCCAATCCATTGATGATTTGCTTTGGAAATTCTGCTTTTTGAGCGTAGTCTTCAATAATGGGAGAAACTTCTCTTTTCACCCATTCTCTTGCTGCGTCTCTAACTAATTTATGCTCTTCGGTTAATAAATCATCTATTTGATAATAATCTGGAGCTTGAAATAAATCTGGTTTCATTATAATTGAATTGATTGAAGTATCAAAAGTAAATATTACTTCTGATATAGAAATGGATTAACTTAATTTTTTAGTCGTTTAAAAATTCTGCAAGCAATCTGTGAAAGTGATGAACACCTTGTTCTCTAGTTGGAGAAAATCGCCCGGCTTTATAAAAAGAAGATTTTACACCTTTTTGTACTTGTTCTACAACAAACTCATCTTCTTGTTGTACTTTATCAATATCTCCACTTGCGCCTTTGTTTAATTTTGTTGAATCTAAAACATAAGAAATAAAAGACACTTTGGTGCTATTCAAATCCAGAGGCTTTACAATATTTACTGATAATCCCCACGGATAAAAGTTAAACATCATATTCGGGAAAACCCAATAATAATAAGCGGCTACATTTTTACCATAATCGACGTGACTATCTGGCAAATCAAAAACTTCTGTTGTTTCGTCTGTATAACCAATTTGCAAATTGCAATATTCGTATACTTCTGTTTTGTAGCTTCCATAATCCAACACATCATTCAAATCTGGATGTACAAAAGGAACATGAAAACCTTCTAAATAATTATCACAGTACAACGCCCAATTTGCATTGACGATATAATCTTTTGAAAGAGAAGCGTTGAGGGTAAGCTCATCCAACGGTAAAAAACCAATGCGTTCGTTCATTTTATCAAGCACTTGCTGAAAATCAAACGCTGGATTTAAACCTGCAAACAAAAATTTTCCCCATTTTTTTATCGGAAATTTATGTAAATTATCACAAGGTCTTGGAAAATTTTCTGTCTGATCAAATTCAGGCATGTATTCAAATTCGCCATTTAAATTGAATCTTCTTCCGTGATAAAAACAGGTTAGTTTTTTTGATTTCCCATGATTTAAAGCAACTAAATTTCCTCTGTGTGTACATACATTTGTCAAACAATTAATTTCTTCATTTTTGTTTTTTGTCAATACTAATGGCTCGGTTAAATAACCATCTAGTAACACAAATGGATGCACAGATTGTGCAAGAGGAACTAAATTTTCATCTCCAACCCATTGCCAAGATTTTAAAAAAACCTTCTCTTTTGTAGCTTCAAAAATAGTTTTGTCTTTATAAAAAAAGGCAGGTAATGTTTCTGCTTTTTTAATATCTGGGTGAACATTGAACTTCATAATCAGTTGGTTAATTAATTGTATCTTCGAGATTTGCTTCTAAAAATACACAAAATATGAGTTCTAATCAGAAAAAAATTGGATTAATAACCACTACTTCTTTAGTAGTTGGAAATATGATTGGAGCAGGAATTTTTTTATTACCTGCGTCACTTGCAGAATACGGAAGTATTAGTTTATTAGGTTGGTTATTTACAGCAACCGGAGCCATCATTTTGGCAAAAATATTTAGCAATTTCAGTAAAATCATTGTCAATAAAAGTGGCGGACCATACACGTATTCTAAAGAAGGTTTTGGAGTTTTTATTGGGTTTTTAGTCGCTTGGGGTTATTGGATTTCTTGTTGGATAAGCAATGCGGCAATTGCTATTGCAATTATTGGCGCGTTGAGTTTTTTCTTCCCAATTTTAGAAACCAATTCTATGTTGGCTGTTGTCATTGGTTTAAGTATGATTTGGTTTTTTACTTGGGTCAATTCTAAAGGAGTAAAAGCTTCTGGAAAAGTACAAGTAGTTACTACAATTTTAAAACTATTGCCATTAGTTTTTGTGATTTTAATTGGCGGATTCTTTTTTAGCTTAGATAATTTTCCAGATTTTAATTTAACTGGCGAAAGTAATTTTGAAACATTTCCTGTAGTTGCAGCATTAACATTGTATGCTTTTTTAGGAATTGAAAGTGCAAGTATTCCTGCCGAAAATGTAAAAAACCCTGGGAAAAATGTTTCAAAAGCAACCATGTTGGGAACTATAATTACCACATGTATTTATATTTTTGGAACCATTGTTTTATTTGGAATTTTACCTACGGATGTTTTAAAAGGTTCTGCAGCACCTTTTGCAGAAGCAGGAAGAATAATTGGAGGAGAATACGCTGGTTATTTTGTTGCAGTCGGAGCAGCAATATCAGGGATTGGCGCATTAAATGGTTGGATTTTAATCGTTGCTCAAATCCCGATGGCGGCAGCAAAAGATAAAATGTTTCCAAGAATATTTAAAAAAGAAAACAAAAATGGCGCTCCGGTTTTAGGTTTAATTATTGGAAGTATATTAAGTTCAATAGTAATGTTGATGAACTTTTCGGAAGGATTGATAGATCAATTTACATTTATGGTAAACTTAACGGTTTTAACATGTTTGGTACCATATTTATTTGTTTCGGCAGCATATATTATTGTCTTAATTGAAAGAAAAATTCATTTGAATAGCATTCTAAAAACCTTTGTTCTTGGCTTATTAGGATTTTCCTATTCGGTTTGGGCAATTTATGGTTCTGGAGCAGATGTTGTTTTTTACGGATTTTTACTATTATTGTTGGGAATACCCTTTTACGCATTGATGCAGTGGAATAAAACAAAAGAAAAATGAGCAAAACACAGCACTCAGAATATTTAAAACTAGAAAAAGTTTATATTAAATCAGCAGAAGATGCTTTCCATTCAGAAGAATTGTTAGAAAATCAATGGGGCGAATTGAATTATTTATCGAAGCCAGATTTTAGCTCGGCGCTGAAGGAATACGAAAAGTTTGAGTCGATTTTTAAAGAACATAACGTTGAAGTTTGTCATTTTCCATCAAACAAACAGGTAAAAATGGATGCTATTTATTGTAGAGATGCATCAATTGCAACAGATTTTGGAATCATTATTTGTAATATGGGAAAAGAAGGCAGAATGAATGAACCAAATGCTCAATTACAAGAATATCAGCAAAAAAATATTTCGGTTTTAGGGCACATAAAATCACCAGGAACTTTAGAAGGTGGCGATGTTGCTTGGCTGGATAAAAATACATTGGCAGTTGGACATACGTACAGAACAAATGAAGAAGGAATTCAACAATTAAAAAACTTATTAGAACCAAACGGAGTTCAAGTTATTGTTGCAGATTTACCGCATTACAAAGGCAAAGAAGATGTGTTTCATTTAATGTCGATTTTAAGTCCGGTTGATGCAAATTTAGCCGTTGTGTATTCACCTTTAATGCCGATAAAATTTAGAAATGAATTACTAAAAAGAGGTTTTGAATTGATTGAAGTTCCGGAAGAAGAATTTGATTCTATGGGATGTAATGTGTTGGCAATTTCGCCGAGAAATTGTGTAATGGTTGCTGGAAATCCAAAGACTAAAAAATTACTAGAAAAAGCTGGATGCAAAGTGACCACGTATGTAGGAAACGAAATTAGTGTAAAAGGTGGCGGCGGACCAACGTGTTTAACAAGACCTTTGGCAAGAATCGTCTAAATTTTTACTTAAAAAAGCAACTCTTTTGTGTAAGTTTGTAGTAATGAAGCAAACTTTAGGAAAACAAGAGCGCTTAAAAAGTAAAACGCTCATTGGAAAATTATATAAAGAAGGAAAATCGGTTAAGAGTTTTCCTTTAAGGCTTGTTTATATACAAACAGAACACACTTCAAAATATCCGGCACAAGTTGGCGTTTCTGTTCCTAAGAGAAACTTTAAAAAAGCGGTTGATAGAAATCACTTAAAAAGATTGCTAAGAGAAACGTATCGCAAACAAAAACAACTTGTTTACAACACGATTGACAAACCGTATGTGTATATGATTTCTTATATTGGTAAAGAAAAATGCACATATGCTGAAATCGAAATTAAAATGGAACAGCTTTTAAAGTCGTTTACAGCACAAATTAAAAGAACTAAAGATGAAAAAAAGCATCAAAAATAAAACGATTGCAGGTTTACTTATCGCAGTTGTTTTTGTTTCGTTTTCATTTCAATCAAAATTTTTTGAGGTTGCAAAACAGATAGAAATTTACACCACATTATTCAAAGAATTGAATATGTATTATGTGAATGAAATAAATCCGGCAGAATTAACAACTCGTGCTTTAAAAAACACGTTAAAAGATTTAGATCCGTACACAAATTACTTTAACGAACAAGATGTTGAAGCTGCTAAAATAAGACGAGAAGGAGAATATGGCGGAATCGGAGCATCAATCCATTATGCGAGTAAAAATCCTTTAGTAATTAGTGTTTATAAAGGTTATGCAGCCGATAAAGCGGGTTTAAAATCTGGAGATATTATTTTAAAAATTGACAATCAGGTTTTAGCAGAGTTAGAAAAAGAAGATTCATCGAGTTTGTTACTTGGAATACCTGATAGCCAAATTTCTATTGAAGTTTTAAGAAATGGAAAGAAACTACAATTTGATTTAAAAAGAGAAAAAATAGAAATAAATCCAGTTCCTTTTTACAAAAAGATTGATGATGAAACTGGTTATATTGTTTTGACAAGATTTAATGAAAAAGCAGCTGCAGAAATTAAAAAAGCTTTTGAAAGCTTAAAAAAAGAAGGCATAAAAAGTTTGATTTTAGACTTGCGTTCAAACCCTGGAGGGTTGCTTGGTGAAGCAGTAAACATTTCTAACTTTTTTCTACCAAAAGGAAAGGTTATTACTACTACAAAAGCAAAGGTGAAAAAATGGAGCAATACGTATTTATCTAGAAACAACCCGTTAGATTTAGAAATTCCGATGGTTGTTTTAATCAATGGAAGTTCTGCATCAGCATCAGAAATTGTAACGGGGGCATTGCAAGATTATGACCGAGCAGTTGTGATGGGAAAACGTTCTTTCGGAAAAGGATTGGTGCAACGTTACAGAACATTGAGTTACGGAACGCAATTAAAAGTAACCATTTCTAAATATTATACGCCAAGCGGAAGATGTATTCAAGAATTAGATTATGCAAATAGAGATTTTAAAACAGGAAAAGTGCCGAAGTTTTCTGATGCCGGAATCAATGAATTTAGAACAGAAAACGGAAGAAAAGTTTTTGATGGTGGCGGAATTATACCAGATATTACAACAGAAAATGAAACCTTATCAGAAGAAACAAAAATATTATTAGGTTCTAGAGCATTATTTGATTTTGCAATCAATTTTAGAAATAGAAACAACACAATTTCAACAGCAAAAGACTTTAGGTTTACAGATAAAAACTTTAAACAGTTTCAAGCATTTTTAAAAACAGACACTACGTTTTTAACTAAAGAAGAAGTGTCGTTTAAAAAAGCGTATGAGATGTTAAATACTACTCAAAACAAAAAAATTAACAAAGAATATTCTCAAATTTTAAGTGTATTAAAAGCAGAGAAAATAAGCGCTTTAGCAAGTAATAAAGAGTTTTTAAAGAACGAGTTAAAAGATGTTATTTTAGATCAGTATTATTATCAAGAAGGTGTTTATCAAAGTAAAGTTGCTTCAGATAAAACGGTGTTAGCAGCTGTTAAATTATTAAAGAACACAAAAAAGTACAATCAGATCTTATCTGGCAAAAACTAAGCTAGATAAATTAGTATCTTTGAATTATGTAAAAAAGTAAAGAATTAGAATGAAAGAAAGAACAAGAGCGCAAGAATCTACAGGAGCTATAGAAAGATTATACATTTCTATGCGTCATTTATTTAGTAGAGGTTTTTACAAACCGATGGGGATTTCTGGTGAAACATTAAGAAAATCGTTATTACAATTAAGACCAGAAATTTATGGATCTATTGCAGAAGAAAAAGTAGAATTAAACGGATTAATTTATATTATTGAGCGTTTACCTGAAGGAATTGAAGAATGTCAGTTTATCAATTTAACAGCAGATGAAGGCTATAAAAACTCACATTTTAAACCAATTGTTCCTGCAAAAAGAAGAAGAAATTGTTATAGAATAGATAAAGATCAAATGGATATTGAGATTACTCGTGGTAGATCTGAAATCTATGATATTTTAACGCATTTAACTTTTTTGTTTATTGAGTCTCACAAGATTAAAGACAAAGTTTTAATAAACGAAGGTTCAGATTGTATTAGAGAATGGAAAACATTGAGAGAAATTGTTTTGTATGATAAAACAATTACAAAAGAAGAAAGAGAAGTTACCATTGCTCATTTAGGAACTATTTTAGGAAGGACTTATGAAGAAGTTTCAAAAATTTATACAACGTTTTCTACAGAGAAAAATCCAGATCGTTTTTTTCAGATAATTTACTGGCTAGGTCAATTAGCAATTAATGAAACCCTAGAAAACAAAAAACGTGTTGTAACATTTAGTTCGGTTTTAAACGAACAAATTGGGCAACATATTTATGGTGAAGTTTGGGCAAATAATATTAAAAAAATTCTTCAAGAAAATAATTTATTAGAAAGACCAATTCACATTATCAGTGCAAATATGCACAGCGTTATGAACTCGATTTATGCTCAAGGCGCAATTCCTACGGAAGCTAAAAAGCACAAAGGATTTAAATTATTTGAATTATTAAGTAATGAGAACAGTAAAGATTTTCAAGTAAAAGTTAAAAATTACGCTTCAAAAAATGGGTTGATTTATATAAAAGATACTTCTGGTACAAACATAAATGTTCAAATAATTGATACAGAAAAAATAGATTTTGCTACAACAAACTATACAAAACAGAACTCCAAAAATAAAAAACCGGTATTAATTGTAATGGATTATGCGTTTGGAGAACAAGCCTATGAAACTATGGATGAGTTGTTGAAACCATATATTACAGAAAACAACACCACACATTTAGATGTAGAATCTGTTTCTATTATGGGGAAAGCAGGAATTTTAGAAGGAGGAAAAGGCGATATTATGATTCCGTCTTCTCACGTTTTTGAAGGAACAGCAGACAATTATCCGTTTAAAAATGAATTGTCTAAAGAAGATTTAGAAGGATTTGGTGTTCGTTCTTTTGATGGAGCAATGATTTCTGTTTTAGGAACATCGCTTCAAAATAAAGACATTTTAAAATTCTTTCACGATTCTACCTGGAATGTAATTGGATTGGAAATGGAAGGTGCTCATTATCAAAAAGCAATACAAGCAGCATCAAAAATTAGAGGAAATATATCAGAAAACGTAAAAGTGCGTTATGCCTATTACGCATCAGATAATCCATTAGAAACTGGAGCAACATTGGCTTCTGGAGGATTAGGAATGTCTGGTGTCACACCAACATACGCAATTACACAAAAAATATTAGAACAAATATTTTAAAAGTACAACGAACTAAACAAGTAAAAATGGCTAAAGAATCACAACCTAAAGAGGAAATAGAATTAGGATCATTATTTATAATTATTGGAAAAGGATTTTCAAATCTTTTTAACTTTATAGCAACTTTTTTTAAAGGAATTTTTCACCTGTTAATTTTGTTTTTACTATTTATAAAAACAAATATAATTAAGCTTGCAATTGCCGCTGTTATTGGAGGGTTTATTGGAACATTTTTTGAATTTACAAAAGCACCCACTTTTGGGGCAGATATGCAGGTACAGCCCAACTTTAAAAGTACAAGACAATTGTATAATAATGTAAATTATTACAACGATTTGGTAAAGCAAGAAGACACAATTACTTTAGCAAAAACGTTTAATCTTTCAATTGAAATAGCAGCAAAACTTAAAGAATTTCAAATTTATCCTATAAAAAACGGAAACGACCTTTTAACCTCTTATGATGACTTAATTTTATCTGTTGATACATTAACAGCAAAAAGTTATTCGTTTGAGGCGTTTAAAAACACGTTTACAAATTACGATTATAGAATTCATAATATTCATGTTGTTGCAACTCAAAACAACGTTTTTTCTAAGTTAGATGAAGTTATTATTTCTTCAGTTGTAAATAATAAATTCTACAATAAAGTAAAAAGACTAACAAACGAAAACCTTAATAGAACAGATTCGCTTTTAAGGCAAAATTTAACTCAAGTAGATTCGTTAAGAAGAGTTTATATGACGGTTTTAGTAGAAGAATCTAAGAAAGAAAACTCAGGAACAAGTATTGATTTAGGTGGAACAAAAACAACTTCCAAAGAACTAGAGCTATTTGAAACTAACAGGAGAATAAATAAAGATTTAAAAGAAATCAGTGAAGACAAATCTGAAAAATCTGAAGTGCTAAATGTCATTTCTAATTTTCAACCAATTGGTTATGAAATTAAAGGAATTGATAATAATTATGGATTTTTAATAAGTGGATTGGCAGTTGCATTAATGATCATGTTACTACTGTTAAAGCAATTAAATACTTATTTAAACAACTACAAAAAATAGTTGATGAAAACAATATTAATAACAGGTGGTGCGGGTTTTATAGGAGCAAACTTTATTCCTTATTTTTTAGCTAAAAACAAAAATATTAAGGTTGTAAATATTGATGCATTAACCTATGCAGGAGATTTAGAAAACTTAAAAGAGTTAAACAAACATCCAAGATATATTTTTGAAAAAGGAAATATTTGTGATAGAAGTTTTATTGAAAAAACCTTTAAAAAACATACTATTTCTGGAGTACTACATTTTGCCGCAGAATCTCATGTAGACAATTCAATTAAAAATCCGGATGCGTTTATTCAGACCAATATCAATGGAACATTTAACCTCTTAGATGTAGCAAAAAATTATTGGATGGATGCTCCAAATCTGTATAAAAAAGAATTCGAAAATGCTCGTTTTCACCATATTTCTACAGACGAGGTTTTTGGTACCTTAGGAGCTATAGGTTTGTTTACAGAAGAAACTCCATATGCACCAAATAGTCCGTACAGTGCATCAAAAGCAGCCTCAGATTTTATTGTAAGAAGTTATTTTCATACGTACGGAATGAATGTAATTACAACAAATTGTTCAAATAATTACGGACCAAAACAACATGATGAAAAGCTGATTCCGACGATTATTAGAAAAGCAATTTCTGGAGAAAATATTCCTATTTATGGAGATGGAAAAAACATTAGAGATTGGTTATTTGTTTTAGATCATTGCAAAGGAATTGAGTTGGCATATCAAAAAGGAAAAGCAGGAGAAACCTATAATATTGGCGGTAAAAATGAACGAAATAATTTATATATCGCAGATAAAATATGTGAAATATTAGATGTAATTTATCCAAAAGAAGTTTCCTATAAAGAACAAATTACTTTTGTAAAAGACAGACCAGGACACGATTTTAGATATGCAATTGACGCCTCAAAAATTGAAAATGAACTGGGTTGGATTGCAGAAGAAAATTTTGAAACAGGAATACAAAAAACCATAGAATGGTATTTAAATAAATACAATAAATAATGAAAGGAATTATTTTAGCTGGCGGATCTGGAACAAGATTGCATCCAATTACACTTGCAATTAGCAAGCAATTAATGCCTGTTTTTGATAAACCCATGATTTATTATCCATTATCAACATTAATATCCGCAGGAATTAATGAAATTTTAATCATTTCTACACCTCAAGATTTACCCCTATTTAAAAGACTATTGGGAGATGGAAAAAAATATGGATGTTCTTTTGAATATACAGTTCAAGAGAATCCAAACGGATTGGCAGAAGCATTTATTTTGGGTGCAGATTTTATTGGAGATGATAAAGTTGCATTGATTTTAGGAGATAATATTTTTTATGGAACAGGATTGGCAACATTATTAAAAGCCAACAACAATCCAGATGGCGGAATTGTCTACGCGTATCATGTTCATGATCCAGAAAGATATGGTGTTGTTGAGTTTGATGAAAGTGGAAATGCAATTTCAATTGAAGAAAAACCAGAAAAACCAAAATCAAATTATGCTGTTCCAGGAATTTATTTTTACGATAACGAAGTGGTAGAAATTGCAAAAAACATCAAACCAAGCCATAGAGGAGAATTAGAAATTACAGACATTAACAAATCGTATTTAGAAAGAGGTAAATTAAATGTGAGTATTTTAGACAGAGGAACCGCTTGGTTAGATACCGGAACTTTTGATTCTTTAATGCAAGCATCTCAATTTGTGCAAGTAATAGAAGAAAGACAAGGGTTAAAAGTAGGTGCAATCGAAGAATCTGCTTATAGAAGTGGATTTATCACTAAAAAAGAGTTACATGAATTAGCCGAACCATTGTTAAAAAGCGGTTATGGTAAACATTTAGAAGGAATTTAATGCAGGTTACAGAAACAAAGTTAAAAGACTGTTTTATTATTGAACCAACTATTTTTGGAGACGAAAGAGGTTATTTTTTTGAAACCTTTAATAAAGAAAACTTTAAGGAATTAACGGGCAAAGGAATTGAGTTTGTTCAAGACAATGAAGCGTTTTCAAACAGAGGCGTTTTAAGAGGGTTGCATTTTCAGAAAGGAGAATTTGCACAAGCGAAACTGGTTCGTGTTGTAAAAGGAAAAGTATTAGATGTTGTCGTAGATGTAAGACCAAATTCTAAAACTTTTGGACAGCATTTTTCTTGTGTTTTATCAGAAGAAAATAAGAAACAATTATTTGTTCCAAGAGGATTTGCACACGGATATTCAGTTTTAGAAGACCATACCGTTTTTGTGTATAAATGTGATAATTTTTATCAACCAAAATTTGAAGGAGGAATTATATTTAACGATGAAACACTTAATATAGATTGGATGCTTTCAGAGAATGAAATAGCTGTTTCAGAAAAAGATAAAGTGCTAAAAACGTTTAATGAATTAGAAATTTAGGAAATAAATAGTTTTATGAATACGGGAATAATTATTCAAGCAAGAACATCTTCAACACGTTTGCCTAAAAAGATTATTTTAGAAATAGAAAAAAACACTACTTTTTTAGATATTCAATTAAAAAGAGTATCCGTTTTAAAAGATAGAATGCCAATTATTTTAGCTACATCAAACTTAGAAGTAGACGATGTACTTGAAAAGTATTCAAAAAAACATGGAATTAAATTTTTCCGTGGTTCAGAACAAAATGTTTTAAACAGATTTATTAAATGCGCTGAAGTTAATAATCTAAATTCTATTATTAGAATCTGCTCAGATAATCCATTTATTGATGTTGAATCGATTTTAGACCTTTGTACAAATTATAAAGGAGAAGATTATTTATCTTATAAGATAAATCAAGTACCATCAATATTAACACATTACGGTTTTTTCGCTGAAATAGTGAGCCTAAGCGCATTAAAAAAAATAAATCAAGAGGAATCATCTAATTGTATAGAACATGTAACTAATTGCATTTATAAAAACCCGGATAGATTTAATGTGCAATTCATAAGTAAAGTTATTATAAATAAAAATATAAGATGTACCTTAGATACAAAAGGAGATTTCGATAACTTATGCAAGTTATATTTTGGTACTCTAAAAAAAAATCCAGAAAGAGGTTATTCAGATATAATTAAGTACATAGAAAATAATCCAAGCATTTTAAAAAGCATGAAAAAAATTATAAAAGAAAACACAAAATGACATATATAATTGGAGAAATAGGGCAAAACCACAATGGCTCTTTAGATATCTGTAAATTATTAATTGATGTTGCTGCAAGACCAATTAGAGACAAATTATTTGGAAAAGACCTGCAACCAATGGATGCTGTAAAGTTGACAAAAAGAGATTTGACCAATGAGCTATCTACATCTCAAATGAACAATATTTATAACTCTCCTCATTCTTTTGGGAAAACATACGGAGAGCATAGAGCTTTTTTAGAGTTAACAGATGATGAGCATTTTGAAGCATATAAATATACAAAAAGTAAAGGTTTAGATTTTGTTGAAACGCTATGTGCAATAGGGTGTTTAAGTTTATTAAAATTATTTACACCAGATAGGTTAAAAGTTGCTTCAAGAGATTTAACAAATCTACCACTACTTTCTGCACTGGCAGAAACGAAAATTCCAATTATTTTATCAACAGGAATGTCTGGAGAAAAAGAATTGAATTTGGCTTTAGATACAATTAGTAAATACAATAATAACATTTCAATTTTACATTGTGTTTCTGAGTATCCTACTCAGTATAGTAATGTTAACTTGCATACAGTAACTTATTTAAAGAAAAAATATCCAGAATATACCATTGGATACTCTGATCATACAATAGGAATTTCTACTCCAATAGCGGCAGTAGCTTTGGGATCTGAAATTATTGAAAAACATATTACACTTGATCGAGAAATGAAAGGCACAGATCAAAAAGGTTCTTTAGCAATAGATGGTATGTATAGAATGGTTAGAGATATAAGAAATTTAGATTTGTCTCTAGGTGAAGAGAAAATAAGCATAGTGTCTTCTGTTAAAAGTGCTAGAACTAAATTGGAGAGGTCAATTGCAACAAAAAAAGCACTTAAGTCAGGAACTATAATATCTGAAGAAGATATACATTTATTAAGTCCAGGAGATGGAATTCAATGGAATGATAGAAGTAAGATTTTGGGAAAAAAAATAAAAAAAGATATTCCTAAAAATGAAATTATCTATTTAAAAAATATAGAATAAAATGCTGCCAAAACTTATTTTAACAGATATTGATGGAGTCTGGACAGATTGCGGAATGTATTACGATGAAAAGGGAAATGAATTAAAAAAATTCAACACCTATGATAGTGCAGGAGTTTTGTTCTGTAAGCTTTTAGACATCCCTATTGGTATTATTACCGGAGAGAATGTTGAGTCGGTTAGAAGAAGGTCTGAAAAATTAAAAGTTGATTATTTGTTTTTAGGAGCAAAAAATAAAATGCAGATTATTGAAGAACTGGCAAATAAAATGCAAATTAATCTGTCAGAAATTGCTTACGTCGGAGATGATATAAATGACTATGTTCTTCTACAAAATGTAGGATTAAGCGCAGCTCCGTCTAGTGCGCCAACTTATATTAAAGAAGTTGTTGATTGGGTGTTAGAAAAAAAAGGAGGTGATGGTGTTTTTAGAGAATTTGTTGAGAAAATCTTATTAGAAAACAATATAAATGTAATAGACCTCTTAAAAGACACCAACTTAATTACACACTACAAACAATAATAACTTAATTTATTTATGCCTCTTCCACTTTTAAAGTTGATTAATGTTTTCCTTAGGATAGGAGGAATTGGGAGTAAATTCATAATTTTAACATTAATGTCTAAATACTTTAATGTTAATGTATTTGGTAATTATGGATTGATAACATCATTAATAACAATTTTGATTTTTGCATTAGGGTTAGATTTTTACAACTTTAGTATCAGAGATATTTTAAATACAAATAAAGCACAAGAAGTTGTAAATAAAGTGATTTCCTCACTCTTACTTTATGTAGTTATTTATGTTGTTTTTTCTTTTATAGCGTATTCTGTTTTTAATAATGTTTCTTATTTAAAACCTTTTGTGTTTTTAGTAATTGGACTAAGTATAACAGAACATTTTTCTCAAGAAACTTACAGGTTATTAATTGGTTTTAAGAAAGTCTTATTTGCAAATGTTTTACTTTTTACAAGAACTATGGGCTGGAGTATTATAATTGTATTTTATTATTTCAATAATATTACAATTACAATTAATAGTATTTTAAGTCTTTGGTTGGCAGCCAATACATTAACAATAATTATTGTTTTAATTTATGCTTTTTATAAAAATCATAATAAAATCTTAAAAGGAAAACTTATTGTTAATTGGGTAAAAAAAGGATTGAGAATAAGTTCAATTTTTTTAATAGCTACTATTTCTTTAAAAATGATGGAGTATGCAAATAGGTTTATTGTTGATTTTTTTATGGGAGAAAAGTTGGCAGGAATTTTCTTATTCTACTCAAATATTTCAATGTTAATAACCGTGTATGTTAATACTATTGTTATTTCTTTTGAGTTACCAGAGTTAATATCATCAACAAATTCTCCTACTATTTTTAAACTTTTAAAGAAATTTAAAAAATCACTATTAACACATGTAATAATTTCTTCTGTTTTTTTACTTATTATAATTAAACCTCTTTTATTTTGGCAAAATAAAATAGAATTTGAAACATATTTACCCCTTATCTTTTTTATGATAATTGGTACTGGATTAATGAATTATTCATTAATCTACCACTTTAAACTTTACATTTTTCATAAAGATAAATCCTTGCTTAAAGTCATGGTAGTTTCGGCTTTATTAAGTCTTATCTTAACAATAATGTTTACCTTCTTTTTTGGAGTTTATGGAACCGCTTCTGCATTTTTAATTTCTTGCATTATTTTATTTTTTATGCGTTTTAAAGAAGCAAAAAAAATGAGCTATGATTAATATATATATTGGTATTTCTAAAAATCAAGTTTTTTCTTATGAAGAAATACTTAAGTTAAAAGAAGGTTTAAATTCTAAAAATGTTTTGATTTCAAACAAAACAATAGAAAATAATACTGAATTATGGGATGAAGTAATTTACGCAGACAAATCATTTAATAATCAGTCAAATAGTGGGATTTCAGCTTTTTATAACATCACTCAAAAAATAAAACAATATAAGCAGGTAATACTAAGCTTAAAAAAGTACAAGCAAGAAAAAAAAGTAACACTTTATTTTACTTATATTGAAGATATTTTAACAAATTATTTACTGTTTTCTTTTAATAAAAACATAAAAGGAATTGTTGTAGAAGATGGTACATTAAATTATTATCCACATACAATAAAATCACTTTCAAAAAAGAAAATAATTTTAAAATGGATGCTAAGTAATTTTTATGGAATAAGGTTTAAATTTTACAAAGGTCATTCAAGTGGAATTGAGTCAAAAAATGTAATAAAGCAATATGTTAGAGTTCCTGAACTTTCAATGTTTCCAAAAAAATCAGAAAAACTACCATATCCAAAAAGAAATATTTCCTTAACAAATACCTTTTTAATTATAGGTCAAGAAGGATATATGAATCAATATGGAGAGAAAAGATACAAAGAAAGTTTAGGGGAGTTAATACGTTTAATGAAAACCAACACTAACTTTTATAATGCGGAAACAATATATTATAAACCCCATAGAAATGGAAAAAGAATAAGCTTTAATTGGTTTAAAAAACAATTCAATTCTAAAAAAGTTATCTATTTAGAATCAGATGAACCTTTGGAAGATTTATATTTTAATAAATTAGGATCAAAATATATATATTCATTTGATTCAAGTGCGTTGTTAAATATATTTCTAGAAGCTGAAGACTCCCAAAGAGAGTCTTTGAGTTTTAATGTGCTTTTAAAATACAATTACTTATTAGAATCTATTTTTAAAAAATTTAAATTCAATATTTATAAATGATTATTGCATTTAACATAGTAATAGCTTTAATTGCCGTAATAATTACCTTGTATCTTTTAGAAAAAGATTTAGGTCTTTTTTTACTTTCATCTATGGTTATTATACAATACATATGGATGTTTTTTTCTTTAATTGTAATTGAATCCGGAGTTCATATTGTTGAGCAAGGAAGAGATGGCTATTTTACTTATAGTAGTTTATTATTGTTGTTATTTTATATTTCCACAATCTTATCATTAGTTTTTTTTAAGAAGGTGTTTTCTATTTTTTTTAAAAACCTAAGAGTTACGAAATTTAAGTTTTTTGGAGTTGAAGAAAATAAACTAACACTACTGTTGTTGGGTTTTGTGTTTTTAGCAGCTTTTATAAACTTATTTTCTTCAGAAATCCCTCTTTTTTCTAAAGAAATCACAAAATTTAATTTTTGGGAAAACTCTAAATATCCTTTTCTTAAGCCAATTGTTGGTAATGTAATGGCTTTTGTAGCTTTTGGGACGGCTTTATTGTACCGAAAAAATAAAAAAACAGCAATTTTATTTGGCTTACTATATGCCTTGTATTTAATATTAGTTGGGCAGAAGTTTACAGGTTTTCTTATTGGAACTATTGGTTTTCTTTTAGGGTTATATTATACATCAGAAAAAAGAATACAATTTAAACTTAAATGGATTTTTAATAAGTATCTTTTAATATTTATTGGAATTATGTTTTGTTTGGTGATGTATATGTACAGTATAAGACCACCATTTAAAAACTTAGGGTTAACACCTTTTGAATCTGTTTTTTATAGAGCTTTTGGATTACAAGCTCATGTGTTTTGGGGAACAGCCGAACAATACGTGTATTTAGGAAAACCTAATACTTGGGATATTTCTGAATTATGGACGGGAATGCATCATTTAATGTTTGAGTTTTGGCCATGGAGTTATAAGGATTATATATCCGTAACAACTAGAGGGGTTAGTTGGACAAATGCTTATCCATCAATATTATTAAGAATTTTTCCATTAGTAATAGCATTAATAGCAAACTTTATTTTATTGGCGTTTTTATCTTTAATTCAGACACTTTTAGCTTTTTTTGTAAAAAGAAAATCGTTTTTAATAAGCATTGTGCTTTTTCAACTTTTAATTTGGACAAGCTATACTTTTACGATGGCATATTTTAATAAATTGTTAATTCCTGTATTATTTATAATCGCTTTTTTTTCCTATAAATATTTAATATACTATCAAAAAAAAGCAGAAAATGATTAAAGTTGAACAAAAAGAAATATCAAATTACTCATATTTTTTATTGATGTTCTTTTTACCTATTTCATTATTATTTGGAAATATATTTTTAGGTATTTTATTTTTAAGTGTCCTTTTACAAAAAGATAAAAAAACAATGAGTAACCCAGTGATTATATCTCTTGTGGTGTTTTTTTTATTTATTTTAATAAACGGAGTATTTACCACAGACTTTAGTATTGAACAAGGAAATTATAAAAAAATAGTACCTCTATTATTAATTCCTTTTAGTATTTTAAACATCGAAAAGAACGTAAGATTTAAAGGGTTATTATTTTTATTTTTCGGTATTGTTATTATTCAAATAAATTCTGTAATTGGAATAATTGACTATTATTACTTCACAGAAGGAAAAAAATATTTACTTAAAAACTACTCGAAAATTAATGAAATATTAAATTATGAAAGACCTTATTTAGGATACTTTTCAGTACTAAATATTATTATTAGCTATTACTTTTTTAAACAGAAAAATAAAAAAGCAATAGCGATAATTGCAACTGTATTTTCTTTATTATTAATTATCATAATTTCTGCGAGACTTTCTATAATAACAGCGTTATTTTTGGGAGTTATTACTCTCTTTTTTGAGTTAAATAACAAGAAAAAATTAATTGCTTTTAGTGGCTTGACATCACTATTATTAGTTTTTTACTTTAGCAACAATACGTTAAAAGATAGATTTTTACACATAAATAAAGACGCTAGGGTAATAATTTGGGAAGGAGCTATAAATTCTTTTAGTAAAACAAATAATTTTTTTTTAGGATCTGGTAGTCAAGAAAACACTAGAAATGAGCTTTTAGAGCATTATAAAAACCATCAAGACTTTGAAAGCATAGATGAGAAAAACAGATTTATTACTAAAAACTACAATACTCATAATCAGTATTTAAATGAAATATTAAGAGGAGGTGTTTTAGGATTGGTAATTTTTCTTTTCCCTCAAGGGTTTAATTTGTATTTTAATTTTAGAAAAAAAACTGTAACTATAGAGTTATTATTTTTAATATCTATACTGTGTTTTTGCCTTGTAGAAAATATTTTAGACAGACAAATAGGAGTATATTTATATGCCATTCTTTTAAGTTTATCAAACATGAATGATGATAAATTAAGTTTATAAATAAAAAGAAATTAGCGCATGATTAAAATACCATATATTACAACGCTAGTTGCCGGTGCCTTATTTTATAGTTTTTATCACCCTATTTTTATATTATGAAAAAAGTAAAATTAAACAATGAAAGTAGCAATTGTACATTATTGGTTCATTAGTAGAAGAGGTGGAGAAAAGGTAATAGAATCAATACTTAAACTTTTTCCTGACGCAGATATTTACACGTTGTTTTATGATGAAAAAACTTATGGAGACCATCTAAAAAATCAGAAAGTATTTACATCTGCTTTTGACAATATTTTTTTTAGAAAACATTATCAAAAAATATTTCCATTATATCCTTTGGCAATAAAATCTCTAAAATTAAAAGACAACTATGATTTAATTATTTCTTCTGAATCTGGTCCTGCAAAAGGGATTAATAACCCTAATAAAATACCACATATTTCTTATGTACATTCTCCAATGCGTTATTGTTGGAGTCATAGAGAAAGCTATTTAGCGTCTGTTCCGAAATTGGTAAGACCTTTTATGAATATTTTTTTAGAGCGGCTTAAAAAATGGGATGCATCAACCATTGATAATGTAGATTTTTACCTTTCAAACTCAAAAAATGTTTCTAAACGGATTCAAAAATATTATCAAAGAAATTCAGAAGTTGTTTATCCACCAATTGCCGATGACTTGTTTTCTAAAAATACCTCTTTTAATAAAAAAAGGGATCAATACTTAAGTTTTGGCGCAATAACTCCTTATAAAAAAATAGATTTATTGGTTGAAACATTTAATGAAAATGGTAAAAAATTAGTAATTATTGGAAATGGCTCGGAGAGAAAAAAATTAGAAGAAATTGCAAAATCAAATATTACGTTTAAAACAATAGATAATTGGCAATTAGTTGAGGAAGAAGTTTTTAGATCAAAAGCATTGTTGTTTCCAGGAGAAGAAGATTTTGGGATGATTCCTTTAGAAATGATGGCTTACGGACTCCCAGTTATTGCTTTCAAAAAAGGAGGAGCATTAGAGACAGTAGTGGAAAACCGAAAAGAAATTGAACAATCTTCTGGATTATTTTTTAAAGAACAAACAATAGCTTCTTTAGAGAAAACATTATTGTTCTTTGAAGAAAATAAGGAAAAATTTAATCCATTTTGGATTAAAAAACACGCTAAAGGCTTTTCAGAACAACAATTTTTAGTAAATTTCGAAAAAAAAATTGAAACCTTCTTAAACAGAACTCTTGAAAAATAAACGCTATTTAAAATCAATAAGACCTTTAATGTTATTAATCGATTTAATAATTATTAATGCGGTAATTCTTTACATTTCTGATAAAGAATATTTACAATCTAGTTTTTTAATTTACATCAATATTTTTTGGATTGTTTCCTCTCTTTTTAGTGGGTTTTATAAAGTATTTAGACATACAGAAATTTTTAGAGTACTTAGTTTATTAGCAATTCAGTTTTCAATTTTTTTTCTTGGGTTCTTCACCTATTTTTCTTTGTTTAGAGAAGGAAATGTTGTAAACAATCAAACAGTAATTCTTACGACAATATTTTTAGGAATTACTGTGGTAAAATACAGCTTTATCTATGCCTTAAAAAAGTACAGAGCAAAAGGTAATAATTTTAGAAAAGTAATAGTTTTAGGTTCTGATGAAACAGCCAAAAAAATAATCAAGCTTTTTAAAGAAAAAAAAGAATTTGGATATCAAGTGTCAGGGTTTTTTACAGATAAAAAAACATCAAATAAAAAATTATTTAAGGGATCTATTGAACAAAGTTATGCGTTTATTTTAGAAGAAAACATAGAAGAAGTGTATTGCTCTTTATCGGAATTAGATAGAGAAGAAATAAAAAAAATGACAACATTTGCGAATGAAAAGGACATTGTTGTTAAGTTAATTCCGAATGCAAATGAGTTGTATAGTAAAAGTTACAAATCAGAATACTATGGAGATTCTCTTTTAGTTTTAAATGTAAACAAGTTGCCTTTTGAGTCTATAGAAAGTAAAATTATTAAAAGAATATTTGATGTCGTTTTTTCACTTTTCATTTTAATCTTTTTAATGTCTTGGTTAACACCAATAATTTGGATTCTGATAAAATTAGAATCTAAAGGACCTGCTTTTTTCAAACAAAAAAGAGAAGGATTAAATGGAGAGTTATTTGTTTGTTATAAATTTAGATCGATGAAAGTGAATATAAACTCAAATCATAAACACACGGTAAAAAATGATGTAAGAGTTACTAAATTTGGATCTTTTTTACGAAAGACCAGTTTAGATGAGTTACCACAGTTTTTTAATGTTTTACAAGGAAATATGAGTGTAGTTGGACCAAGACCGCACTTAAAAAGTTTGTCTGTAGAATACCAAAAAAATGTCAATAACTATTTAGAAAGACACGCGATGAAACCCGGAATTACAGGACTTGCTCAAGTAAGAGGTTATAGGGGCGAAATTAAAAAGAAATCAGACATCAAAAACAGAATTCGATTAGACATCTTTTATATAGAAAACTGGTCTATTCTTTTGGATATAAAAATTATATTACAAACTGTATTTAATGTGTATAAAGGTGAAGAAAAAGCCTACTAATTTTGAGTGATCAAATCGAAATATCAGCAACAATTGTTACTTATAATGAAGATATTGACACGCTCCAAAAAACCGTAGACTGTTTTCTAAAAACACCACTTCTTAAAAAATTATACTTAGTTGATAATTCGCCAACAGACTCTTTAAAAGATTATTTTAAACAAGAAGAAATCACCTATATTTTTACTGGCAAAAACTTAGGTTTTGGAACAGCACATAACTTGGTTATTTCAAAATTAACATCAGAATTTCATTTAATTTTAAACCCAGATATCACTTTTAATCCGCAAGTCTTACCTAATTTAATACGTGAATTAAAGAAACAAGTAAAGGTTGCTATGATTTCCCCAAAGATTGTTTATCCAGATGGAAGCATGCAATATTACTGTAGAAAATACCCTAATTTTTCTGAATTAATTTATAGAAGATTAAGACTTTTTAAACGTAAAACTCAAGAAAGTGAGTACAGAAATTTAGATTTATCTCAATCATTTTTTCCAGAAAGCATGCACGGTTGTTTTATGCTTTTTAAAACCCAAGATTTTATAAAAATTAAAGGATTTGACGAGCGGTATTTTTTGTACATGGAAGACATTGATATTTGTAAAAAAATAGATGTTATCAATAAGAAAAAGATGTATTTCCCAAACGAAACTATAACACATTTACATCAAAGAGGTTCTGCCAATAAAATTAATTTACTTTTTCAGCATTTACTTTCTGCTAGAAAATACTTTAAGAAATGGCAAAATTAAACAGATAATACATTTTCAGAATGTATATTTGTAGCCTAAAACAACAACACAACAATGAACATTCTTATTTTAGGTTCTGGAGGTAGAGAACACGCATTTACTTTAAAATTATCTGAAAGTAACAAAGTAAATCAGCTTTTTGTTGCGCCAGGAAACGCAGGTACTTCGCAAATTGCAAGTAATATAAATATCAACCCAACCGATTTTAAAGCCGTAAAAGAAATTGTATTAAAGAATAAAATTAACATGGTTGTTGTTGGGCCAGAGGCGCCATTGGTAAATGGAGTTCATGATTTTTTCTTAGCAGATAGCGAATTGAAAAATATTCCTGTAATCGGACCTAAAAAAGACGGTGCTTTGTTAGAAGGATCTAAAGATTTTTCTAAAATTTTCATGGAAAAACACAACATTCCAACCGCGCGTTATCAATCTTTTACAAAAGCAAACTTAGCAGAAGGATTTGCGTTTTTAGAAACGTTAAATGCTCCGTATGTATTAAAAGCAGACGGATTAGCAGCCGGAAAAGGTGTGTTGATTTTAGATTCTTTAGCAGAAGCAAAATCAGAATTAGAAGAAATGGTTTCTAATCAAAAATTTGGAGAAGCTTCGTCAACCGTTGTTATTGAAGAGTTTTTAGACGGAATAGAATTGTCTGTTTTTGTATTAACAGACGGCAAAAGCTATAAAATTTTACCTTCGGCAAAAGATTATAAACGTATTGGCGAAGGCGATGAAGGATTAAATACTGGCGGAATGGGAGCAATCTCTCCTGTGTCTTTTGCATCCAAAGAATTTTTACAAAAAGTCGAAGAACGAGTTGTAATTCCTACTGTAAAAGGATTGCAAAAAGATGGAATTGATTATCGTGGGTTTATTTTTATTGGGTTGATGAACGTTGATGGAAATCCGCAAGTAATAGAATACAACGTAAGAATGGGCGACCCAGAAACAGAAGCTGTTTTACCAAGAATTAAATCTGATTTATTCGATTTGTTTGAAGGTGTTGCCAACCAAACATTGCACGAAAAATCGGTTGAAGTAACCTCAAAAATTGCAACAACAGTGATGTTGGTTTCTGGCGGATATCCAGAAGCATATGAAAAAAACAAAGAAGTTTTAGGAATTGAATCGGTTACTGATTCTATCGTTTTTCACGCAGGAACAACTTCAGAAAACGGAAAAGTTTTTACAAACGGAGGAAGAGTGATGGCAATAACTTCTTTTGGTGATACGATTGAAGAAGCATTGAAAAAATCGTACAATTCAATTGATAAAATTTCTTTTGAAAACATGAATTATAGAAAAGATATTGGTTTTGATTTAATCTAGAAACAAAACCTCTCGACTCCGCTCGAGGAGACAAAATTATTGTCGGGTTGAGCAGAGTCGCAACCTAAAATTAACTTTGTGAAAAAAATAATTGTTGCACCGCTAAATTGGGGATTAGGTCATGCTTCTCGATGTGTGCCAATCATTCATTTTTTATTAGAAAACAACTTCGTTCCTATACTTGCTTCAGACGGAAAAGCTTTAGCATTTTTACAAAAAGAATTTCCAGATTTAGAAAGTTTAGAATTACCATCTTACAACATTTCTTATACTAAAAATTTAAAATTAGGATTGTTAATCCAGTTTCCAAAAATTATAAAAGCAATACAAAAAGAAACCATTGTTATTGGTGATTTTATTGCTAAAAACAACGATGTTGTTGGGATCATTTCTGACAATCGTTTTGGAGTTAGAAATGCGAAAATTCCGTCTGTGTATATCACGCATCAATTGAATGTGTTATCAGGATTTTTTACTTTTTTTTCAACAAAAATTCATCAGAAAATCATTCAAAAATTTAATGAATGTTGGGTACCAGATTCAAAAGAAAATTCTTTGTCAGGAAAACTTTCTAAATCAACTAATAAAAAATTAAACTTAAAATATATTGGCGCTTTAAGTCGCTTTGAAAAAGTAAATATTCCAATTAAAAACTCGATTTTAATTGTGCTGTCGGGCATCGAGTCGCAAAGAAAAAGATTAGAAGAAAACCTATTACAAGTTTTTAAAAACTATCCTAAAAAAGTAGTGTTGGTACAAGGTAAGATTGAAGAAAATCAAACAAAAAAAACGATCGGAAACTTAACCGTTTATAATTATTTACTTTCAAAAGAATTGGAAACAGAAATCAATCAATCAGAAATTATTATTTGTAGATCTGGCTTCTCATCGATTATGGATTTGGCAGTTTTAGAAAAGCAAGCGTTTTTTATTCCGACAAAAAGTCAAACAGAACAAGAATATTTGGCAAAGCATTTAGAAGTGATAAAATGTGCTCCTTTTAGTAAAGAAGAAGATTTTAAGTTGAGTGCTTTGGATGAAGTAAAAAACTACATTGGACTTTCTTGTAATCAAAATAAATTAGACAAAAAGTTACTTTGCCTTTTCAAGAGAGAATGAGAATTCTGAACCTTCTTTAAAAGTACTTTTTAAAAGAATGGTTTGGTTATGCGCTTCAATAATATGCTTTACAATTGCCAAACCTAAACCAGAACCACCTTGATTTCTTGATCTACTTTGATCAACTCTGTAAAAACGTTCAAACAAACGAGAAATATGTTCTTGCTTTACGCCTTCTCCATTATCTGAAACTTTAATAATGAATTTATTTTCGTTATAATCATCTACAGCAACTTTGGTTACACCACCAATTTTACCATATTTAATTGAGTTTACAATTAAGTTGATAAGCACTTGTTCAATTTTTTCAATATCACCAATAACATAAATAGGAAATTCATAGATTCTGTCAAAGACTAAAGAAATGTTCTTTTTTTTCGCTCTCATTTCAAACAAATCAAATACATTTTGAACGAGTTCTAGAATATTAAATGGTTGTAAATCTATTTTTAAACCATCGGTTTCTAATTTGGCAATCATATCTAAATCTTTCACAATAGCCGCCAATCTTTCTACACCTTTATTGGCTCTTTTTAAATATTTTTCTAGAATTTCTTTATCTTTTGATGCACCTTCAATTAAGGTTAGTAAATAGCCTTGAACAGTAAATAACGGCGTTTTTAATTCGTGCGCAACATTTCCTAAAAAATCGCGCCTAAAAGAATCTCTTTCTGTTAAATTTTGGATTTCAATACGTTTTCCTTCGGCAAATTTTTGAAGACTTTTAGAAAGAGTTTCCATATCTGTCGTAACAGACTTTCTTTTTAAATCTTCAATTTGTAAGAGAGAAACATCGTCATATATTTTACGAACACGCCTATAAATAAAGTGTTCAACTCTATACTGAATGATAAAAAAGGAAATTATTAATAGCGTTAAAACAGTAAAAGGCAACACCCAAAAGCCAATTTTTTGATATAAAAAATAAGTCAAAACATTGATAACAATAACCAAGAGTACTAAATATATAGCTGTGATAATTGCAAAAGAATATGTTTTTTTTAACTTCACAAAAAAAGGTTTTTAGTTGTTGGTTTCTTCTTCTAAAACAAATTTATAACCAACGCCTTTGATGGTTTTAAAGAAATCATCACCAATTTTTTCTCTTAGCTTTCTAATGTGAACATCAATGGTTCTTCCGCCAACAACAACTTCGTTTCCCCAAACAGAATCTAAAATAGTTTCGCGCTTAAATACTTTACCAGGTTTAGACGTTAATAAAGAAAAAAGTTCAAACTCTTTTTTAGGCAAGACAATTTTTTGATCGCCTTTAAAAACTACGTATTCCTCTCTGTTGATTATAATATCACCAATTTTGGTAGTGGTTTCTTGCTCCTCGTTATTTTTTAAACGCCTTAATAATGACTTAATTTTACTAACTAAAACTTTTGGTTTTATAGGTTTTGTTATATAATCATCAGCCCCAGCATCAAAACCAGCAACCTGAGAATAATCTTCTCCTCTTGCAGTTAAAAAAGAAATAAGAACATGCTCTAACTCTTTAATTTTTCTAATTTTTTCACAAGCTTCAATTCCATCCATTTCTGGCATCATGATGTCTAACAGAATTAAATGCGGAATTACTTTTCTTGCTGTTTTTACACCTTCAGCACCGTTTTTTGCTGTAAAAACTTGATACCCTTCATTTTTTAAATTGTATCCAACAATTTCTAAAATATCTGGCTCATCATCAACTAATAAAATCTTAATATCACTTTTTTTCATGATTGTCTTTTGACATTTATAGTTCAAAAGTATGGATAAATATTGTAAATCAAAGGTTACATAACAATCATTTAAAGACTTAACTTAGACTTAACCTTCTGTTGACGCAAGGTTAATTTTAGTCTAACATTTCCTTTACAAAGCCACTAGACATTTGCAGTATGTTAAAAGATAATAATATATAGTAAAGAAAAAATGAAAAAAATAATCATTGTATTTGTATTTTTAAGTCAATTAATTTCTGCTCAAAGTAAAGGAACTGTAAAAGGAATTATAACCGATGCAGACTCTAATAATGAACCTTTACCATTTGCAAATGTATTTATAAAAGGATCTACTGTTGGGCAAACAACAGATTTTGACGGGAACTATTTACTAAATGTTGATGCAGGAAAACACATACTGGTTTTTAGTTTTATTGGATATAAAACGTTAGAAAAACAGATTGATGTAAAAGGTAAAGAAACCTTAATTATTAACGAAAAGTTAAGTGTAGAAGACGGAGTTACATTAGATGAAATAAAAATTGAATCAACTATCAACAGAGCAAAAGTTTCTGCAATTTTATTAGATCAAAAGAAAGCAGTTGCAATTAAGACGACTATTGGCGCTCAAGAATTAGAAAATAAAGGAATTTCTGATTTGGCAACTGCCGTAACGAAAGCAACCGGGATTTCTAAACAAGAAGGCTCTAATTACATTTTTGTAAGAGGTTTAGGAG
Organism: Polaribacter gochangensis; assembly: GCF_046224025.1. Classification (NCBI taxonomy): domain Bacteria; kingdom Pseudomonadati; phylum Bacteroidota; class Flavobacteriia; order Flavobacteriales; family Flavobacteriaceae; genus Polaribacter; species Polaribacter gochangensis. The sequence continues at coordinate 743,124 of NZ_JBJXRF010000001.1, forward strand.
ACAGGTACAACTCTACTACATTAAACGGATTGCCAATTCCATCAAATAATCCATCAAGAAAAAATATTACGCTAGATTTATTTTCTACAGATATTGTTCAAAAAATAGACATTAATAAAATATATAATGGAACAATTTATGGAGATTTTGGTGGCGCAAATGTAAATATTGTATCTAAAGCACACGTTGGAAAACCATCTATGGAAATTGGAATTGGTTCTGGAACAAATTCTAATCTTTCAGGTGATTTTTATTTACAAGACGGACCTAATTCTTTAGGCTTTTATAAAAATGAATATCCAACAAATGCTTTAACGGGATATAATTTTACAACAAGTTGGGACAATGTTTCTAAAACTCCGATTGCAACAAATATTTCTATAAAAGGAGGGAAAAAATATTACATAGGAGAAGAAGGAAAGCTTAATTTATTTGGAACAGCATCATTTTCTAGTGGATATAAGTTTAAAGACGGAATACAAAGAGGAAGTGTAAATGCACAAGGTTTAGCGTATACAGATTATGCCTTTAAATCATACAGTTATAAAACGAATACAACAGTAATGTTAAACGCTGCATATAAAGTAAATGCAAAAAACACATATAAATTTAGTTCTTTATTTGTCAATTCTTCAAATCAAAGTTTAGATGAATATAGTGGAATAATTAATGTTTTTGACAACGCAAGTAATGGTGGAGGTTTTGTAAAAAGAGCAACTTTTGATAAAACAGCATTGTTTGTAAATCAGTTTTTGGGAAATCATAAAATTGGAGATAAAGTTACTGTTGATTGGGGAATTTCATACAATCATATTAACAATGTAATTCCAGACAGAAGACAAAATATGTTGGTTCCTAAAGATAATAATGATCCAACAGGAGTAAAAATAGTTTCTGATTTAGCAGCTTCTGATAATCATCGTTTTTTCCAAGAATTGTTTGAAGATGAAGTTTCGGCAAATTTTTCAACTACTTACCTTTTCGCAAAAGACAAAGAAGAAGCATACAAAGGAAAATTTACAGCAGGTTATAGTGGAAGATTTAAAAAAGTAGATTTTAAAGCAACCCAATTTAATTTTAGAATCAATAGAAATGCAGCACAACCAATTGTTGATCCATCAAATTTAAATGCGTATTTTAATCAATCTAGCTTAACAAACAACTTTTTTAAAATAGAAACATTTAGAGGTGATGCTTCAACAGCAAACGCACTAGATCCACAAATCTATTTTGGCAAACAATTTATAAATGGAGGGTTTTTAGAAACAAGCTACAAGTTTTCACCAAAATTTACAGCAGTTTTAGGAGTACGATTTGAGTATTTGTACCAAGATATTAGTTGGAAAACCTCTTTAGATCCAGCAGGAGATAAAAGCACTTTTACAAAGTTTGAGTTTTTACCAAACGCAACGTTTAAATATGAAGTAAATGACAAAAATAATTTAAAATTAGCAGCAAGTAAATCGTACACATTACCACAATATAAAGAACGAGCTCCGTTTCAATTCGAAGAAGTAACTCAAATTAAATTCGGAAATCCAGATTTAAATTTATCTACCAATTACAATGCAGATATACGTTGGGAGTATTTTCCACGAAGAGAAGAAGTTATTTCTATAACCGGATTTGGAAAAATTATTCAAAATCCAATTAACGAAGTCATTGTTGCTTCTGCAACAAACGATATTTCTTATGTAAATACAGGAAAACAAGCAACTATTTTTGGAGCAGAATTTGAAATTAGAAAAAACCTTTTTTCATTAGAAAATGATAAAGAAACAGAGGTATTGACAAATAAATTATCTGCCGGATTTAATGCGTCATATATGCATTCGAATCAAGATTTTGACAGACTTAAAGTAATCAACGAAACCAACCTAAATGTAAACTTTACAAACACAGAAGGAAGATTAACAGGAGCATCAGATTTAATTTTAAATGCAGATGTAACTTATAAAAAAGATTTTTCTAAGACAGCTAATTTATTAGCAACCATAACGTACAATTATTTTTCAGATAGAGTGTACGCAATTGGTTCTGCTGGAAAAGGAGATCATATTGATAAAGGAGTTGGAAGTTTAGATGTAATATTAAAATCAGAACTTTCTAAAAAGATTAAAATTGGCTTTTCTTTAAAAAACCTTTTAAACCCATCCATTAAAAGAGTGCAAGAAATTCAAAATGTAGAAGTACTTTCTTTTAAAAACGGAGTAAACGCAAGTGTATCACTTACTTATAAATTAGATTAAAAAAACGCTTAACATAAGCGTAACAACATAGGTTTATGCTTAACAAACTATTAAACTTTAGATAAAACACACACCAAACAGAAGCCATTTCTTTGTGGAAGAAAATAATTAAAACACAAAATGAAAAAAACTATTTTATCGATTTTAGCAATTGCAGCAATTGCTTTTTCAAACTGTACAACTTCTAATGATGAACCTACAATAGGTTTTCAAGTAGACCCAACAAATTTTAAAGGAATCATTACACAAGGAACAGTCACTTTAGACGCAAGTGTAGAATACAATTTAACTGGTGGACTAGTGGTTGAAGAAGGAGCTAAATTAGTAATTCCTGCAGGAACTGTAATAAAAGCATCTGGAGGAACAAGTGCTTATATTGCAGTAGCTCAAGGAGCTCAAATTTTTGTTGAAGGAACTGCAAATAATCCTGTGGTAATGACATCCTCTAAAGCTACTCCAGCACCAGCAGATTGGGGCGGATTGGTAATTTGCGGAAAAGCACCAACAAACAAAGGAGCAACAGCAACTGCTGAAGTTTCTGATTTAACATATGGAGGAACAGTTGCAAATGACAATTCTGGATCAATCAGGTATTTAAGAGTAGAATATACAGGAGCAACGTTTAATGGTTCAAAAGAATTTAACGGAGTTTCTTTATTCGGTGTGGGTTCTGGAACAACTTTCGAATACGTGCAATCTTATAATGGTGGTGACGACGGAATCGAATTTTTTGGAGGAACAGTTACAGGTAAATATTTAGTTTCTACAGGTTCTGGAGATGATTCAATTGATTTTGCTGATGGATGGTCTGGAACTGGTGAATACTGGTACATAAGCAAAGGAACAAAAGCAGGAATTGAAGGTTCTAATAACGGTGATGACGGAAATGCTAGTCCAACAACTACAGCAGTTTTAAGAAATATTTCAATTGTTGGTCCTGGCTCTGAAGGAGCATTATACATTAAAGAAGGTGGAGGACATTGGACAGCGTCTAATATTTATACTTCAGGTTTTGATTTAGGAATTAAGATTAAATCAACCGATACTGCAGCAAACGATAATGTAAAAAATGGAAACATTGTATTTACAAACATTCAGTTTGATAATGTTACAACAAAACATGAATATACAGGAACAGAAACGTATTTTACTGAAGGTACAACTACAGGAGCTGGAAATGGAAAATTAGCACCAACTTGGACAGCAGGTTGGGCAGTTGGTTTGTAAAGTTTAGAATTAATTAGAGTAAAAAAGCAGGGGAAAACCTGCTTTTTTACTTTAAGCAATACTTAAAACCAATATGTTACATTGTGAAAATTTCTCTGTAACGAAGAAAATAAAGAATTATTTTATATATTTAGGGATTAATTCAACCTTTAAACTTTTATACATGAAAAAAAATTACTTTTTAACTTTAGTATTCATATTAATTTCGGCAATGTCTTTTGGACAAGTTATTCTAGCTGAAAACTTTTCTTATACTGATGGAAGTCTCGTTGGAAATAGTACCTGGGAAAACGTAAGTGGAACAGCAGGAAATTTTTTAGTTTCTTCAGGTAAAGCTGTTGTTCAACATGGTACTCCTGACGAGGATGTCAAAATTCCATTTGCTTCAGTTTCAGGAGATATTTATGTAGCTTTTGATTTTTCTGTAGATGATTTGGGAGCTCCATACAAAGCTGGATCAGACTTTGAATATTTTACTCACTTAGGATTCAAAGCGAGAATGGATATTCAAACCGGAGGAAGCGGTGGTGACTATACCGTTGGAATTTCATCATCATCAAGTACAGCTGAAGCAAATTGGGCTACTGACTTAACATTTGGCCAAGTATATAGAGCAATTATAAAGTTTGACCAAGTAACTGGTACAGCTCAACTTTGGATTGACCCTACTGCTTCAACAGATACATCTATTTCTGGTACTGGAACAGGAGCAGCGACAATATTAAGTTTTGACCTAAGACAGTCTGATTCAGAAGAAAATGAAACTGTTCGAGTTGATGATTTAATGATAGGTCAGACTTTTGCTGATGTATTAGTATATTCTGACGCTACAGCATCAGTAGGAAAGAACACCATTGAAGGATTTTCTAGTTACCCAAACCCAGTTAATAATGGATTGTTAACAGTAAGAACTTCAAACTCTAACGAAAAAGAAGTTTCTATTTATAGCGTTTTAGGAAAACGTGTTTTTCAACAAAAATTCTCTGGAGCAACGAAGCAATTAAATGTTTCTCATATAAACTCTGGAATTTATATTATGAAAGTTCTTGAAGGAGATAAAGTGGCTACTAAAAAATTAGTTATAGAATAACTTTTGCAAGAAAACTATATAAAAAAAAGCCTCGAATTTTCGAGGCTTTTTTATTTTTAGTAACTTCACAGTAAAAATTTACTGCTATGAATTTACATTTAAAACTAGAAAACATCTTATTTCTAGACATAGAAACGGTTCCACAAGAAGCATCTTGGAACTCAGTTTCTGAAATCACAAAACAACTTTTTGATCAAAAAACCGCCTACCAACGTAAAGAAGAGTTTACTGCTGAAGAATTTTACGAACGAGCCGGAATTTGGGCTGAATTCGGAAAAATAATATGTATTTCGGTGGGGTATTTTGTGAATCAAAAGAACGAAAAACAATTGCGTGTAAAATCGTTTTTTGGGGATGATGAAAAAGAGTTGTTAATAGACTTTAAGAGGCTATTAGACACACATTTTAACAAGAGCGAACATGTTTTGTGTGCCCACAACGGAAAAGAATTCGACTTTCCTTATATCGCAAGAAGAATGATTATTCATCGAATTGAATTGCCAAAAAAACTGAATCTGTTTGGTAAAAAGCCATGGGAAATTCCGCACTTAGACACCATGGAATTATGGAAATTTGGAGATTATAAACATTATTCTTCTTTAAAATTATTAACGTCTATTTTAGGAATTCCTTCTCCGAAAGATGACATTGATGGTAGCGAAGTTGCAAGCGTATATTACAAAGAGAAAGATTTAGATAGAATTGTTACGTATTGCGAAAAAGACACCATTGCTGTTGCGCAATTAGTATTGCGTTTTAATAATGAAGAATTGCTTGAAGAGTTTCAAATTGTAAGAGCTTAATTAGCCTTCTAATTTCATTGAAAGTTCTAACCAACGTTCTTCTTTTTGTTCTAAATCGAAAATAATTTTCTCTAATTCTTGTGATTTCTCGTTAATTTCTTCCGGAGAAATTTCGTTATTTGCAAACTGATGTTCGATATGAGTTTTCTTTTTCTCTAACTTAGCAATATCGTTTTCTAGCAAACCAAATTCTCTATTTTCGTTAAAACTTAATTTTCCTTTTGGTTTAGAAACAGTTTTTGTTACTTCTTTTTTTGATGAAGGGATATTCGGTTTTTCTTCTCTAGGTTTAGAATCTTCATAGGCTCTAAAATCTGAATAATTTCCCGGAAAATTTTCGATCACTCCTTCTCCCCTAAAAACAAAAAGAGAATCCATTATTTTGTCCATAAAATACCTGTCGTGAGAAACTACTAATAAGTTTCCTGGGAAATCTAACAAGAAATTTTCTAAGACGTTTAAGGTTACAACATCTAAATCGTTTGTGGGTTCATCTAAAATTAAAAAGTTTGGATTCTGAATTAAAACCGCACATAAATACAAGCGTTTTTGTTCGCCTCCACTTAACTTTTCTACAAAATCGTGTTGTTTTTTTCTATCAAATAAAAACCGCTCTAATAATTGACCAGCGGTAATTTTTCGTCCTTTGGTTAACGGAATAAATTCCCCAAATTCTCTAATAACTTCAATTACTTTTTGTCCTTCTTTTATAACGATTCCACTTTGTGTATAATACCCAAATTTTACAGTTTCGCCTAGTACAACTTTACCGCCATCAACAGGGATTTTTTGCGTAATTACATTTAAAAAAGATGACTTTCCTGTTCCGTTTTTACCAATAATACCGATGCGCTCTCCACGTTTAAAAACGTATTCAAATCCGTCTAAAATTAATGTATCATCAAAAGATTTTTTAATTTTATGAAGTTCTAGAATTTTACTCCCTAAACGTTCCATATTAATCTCTAACTGAACTTGATGATCTTGTCTTCTCTTGTGTGCTTTTTCTTTGATTTCGTAAAAATCATCAATTCTAGATTTAGATTTTGTGGTTCTAGCTTTTGGCTGACGACGCATCCAATCTAGCTCTTTATTGTAGAGGTTTTTTGCTTTTTCTACCGTAGTTTGTTCTAGTGCAATTCGTTCTTCTTTTTTCTCTAAATAATACGAGTAATTGCCTTTATATCTGTATAATTTTCCGTGATCTAATTCAACAATTTCATTACAAACACGTTCTAAAAAATAACGATCATGCGTAACCATAAACAGCGTTATTTTTTCTTTAGCAAAGTAACTTTCTAACCATTCAATCATTTCTAAATCTAAATGATTTGTAGGTTCGTCTAAAATTAATAAATCGGGTTTATTAATTAAAATAGTTGCTAAAGCCAATCGTTTTTTTTGTCCACCAGAAAGCTCAGAAATCTTTTGATGTAAATTATCGAACTTTAATTTTGATAAAATTTGTTTGTATTGAGTATCAAAATCCCAAGCATTGTGTTGTTCCATCAATTCAAAAGCCTTTTGATACGCTTCTGCATTTTCTGAATTTTCTAACGCTTTATTGTATTGCTCAATAACTTGCAAGGTTTTGTTTTCTGAAGAAAAAACAACTTCTTTAATGGTAAGTGTTGGGTCTAACTCATCGTTTTGTGCTAAATACGAAATCTGAATTCCTTTTCTACTAATTACTTGTCCGGTATCCGGAATATCTAAACCTGCAATAATGTTTAAAATGGATGTTTTTCCACTTCCGTTTTTGGCAACAAATGCTACTTTTTGATCTTTGTTTATTCCAAAGGAAAGATCCTCAAAAAGAATTCTTTCGCCGTAAGATTTAGAGATATTTTCTACTGATAAGTAATTCACTATAAAAAGTTTTTACAAAGAACCTAAAAACTAATCAAACTATAAGAGGTTTTAGGCAATTTATCTTTTAAGAAATATTATAAATACTATCTTGCAACGTTATTAGTTATAATTCTAATGAAATTAAGCGTTACTTCTTTTTTCTTACTTCTTTTTTTGTGGAATCCAATTGCTGGATTTTCACAAGATAGCATTCCTATTTCACCAAATTTAAAAGAGGAAAATTTTTTAAAATTTCAAGATCATTTTTTTAAAGCTTTGGCACAAAAAGCTATTTATAACTATAGAGTTGCCATAGAAAATCTAGAAAAATGCAACGAGTTAAAACCAAATGATATTTCTGTGTTGTTTGAGCTTTCTAAAAATTATTTAATGATGAAACGCTTTTTAGAAGCAGAACAATATGCACTGCAAGCTTTAAAAATTGAGCCTAAAAATTATTGGGTTTTAGAACATTTAGGAAAAATATATTTGGCATCTAGCAATATTAAAAGCGCGATTGTAATTCAAGAAAAAATTGTAAAAATCAATCCGAAAGGAAGAGAAAAATTAGTGTATTTATATTTTCAAAACAATCAACTAGAAAAAGCAAAAATACTGCTGAATGATTTAGAAAAAACAAATCAATTAACACCGGGTTTAATTCATTTAAGAAAAGAGTTTGTAAAATCTACTGTTGCAACAAAAATCGAAAAAGTAAAAGGTTTGCCAGAATTTATTAAAGAATTTGAATCTGATAAAAGTTTTGAGGCGCTTTATAAAATATTAACTTTGTCGGCAAATACCAACACCAATGTTTTGCTGTCTTATAGTCAGATTGGTTTAGAGTTGTTTCCTGCGCAAGCTTTTGTTTATTTAATGAATGCAAAAGCGTTAAATCAGAGTAATAACTTTGAAAAAGCAATTGAACAACTATCAAACGGAATAGATTTTGTGATTGATGATCATAATTTAGAAGCCGATTTTTACGAAGAACTTGCCATAAGTTATGGTAAATTAGGAAACAAAAAAGAAGCAATAAAAAACAAAAATAAAGCGTTAGCATTACGTAAAAAAGAAGAACAAAAATGAAATTTTTTAGAGTTGTAATCATTTTAATGTTAGCATTTACTTCATGTAAATCTAGCAGAACAGCAATTGGTAGTTCTGCTGATATAAAATCAATTTCGGCAAAGAAAGTTTCTAAAAAACACCTCCAAAACAAATTTCATAAAAACACAGTAGAAGCAAGACTTAAAGTTGCCTATAAAGACAATAAAAACGACGAAAGCTTAACGGTAAAATTACGAATAGATAAAGACAAGGTTATTTGGTTAAATGCTACTTATTATGGTGTAATTGCAGCACGAGTTAAAATAACACCCAATTCTGTTAGTTATTACGAAAAAATAAATAGAACCTACTTTAAAGGTAATTTTGACTTGCTAGAAAAAATGTTAGGAACGGAAGTGAATTTTACACAATTGCAAAATTTATTATTAGGACAAACAATTTTTGATTTGAATGCTCAAAAATACAAAGCTGTTGTAGATAATAACGCGCATTTATTAATTCCTGTAGAGCAAAAAGCATTGTTCGATATTTTGTTTTGGATTAATCCAATTCACTTTAAATTAGACAAGCAAGAGTTGTATAATTCACAAAAAAATCAATCCTTAAAAGTAGCTTATAAAAGATATACAACAACAGACGGAGAAGTGTTTCCGAAGAATATCGAAATTAGAGCATTTGGTAATAACAGCTTTACAAATATTGATATAGAATATAGATCGGTTATTTTTAATAAAAAGTTTTCTACACCTTTTAAAGTACCCAACGGATATAAACAAGTTGTTTTTTAATGAAACCTTTTAACCTTTTTTTCTGTGTTTTTCTGATTGCGTTATTTTCTAATATTGCTACTTCTCAGGCGCAAACAAGAAAAGAATTAGAAGAAAAAAGAAAAAAGTTAAAGCAAGAAATTCTTCAAGTTAACAAGTTGCTGTTTACAGAACAAAAGAAAGAAAAAAATGCTTTAGATGCCTTAGAAGATCTTAATCAGAAAATAGCAACTAGAGCAGATTATATTGCATCTATCAATAAAGAAGTGGCGCTTTTATCATCAGAAATAAGGCAAAACGAAAAAAGAATTTCAAAACTTACTAAGCAACTTACTTCTTTAAAGAAAGATTATGCCGATATGATTTTTAAATCATACAAAAGCAAATCTAAACAAAGTCAGTTGTTGTTTTTAATGTCTTCAGAGAGTTTTCAGCAAGCCTATAAGCGTGTTCAGTATATGAAACAATATACTAAGTTTAGAAAAAAACAAGGACAAGAAATTGTTTTACAAACGGATGTAATAAAAAAACTAAACGATTCGCTTTTATATACAAAACAAGCAAAAGACACGTTGATAAAAGCAGAAACGGAAGAGCAACAAAAAATTGAAATTGATAAAAAAAACAAAGAAAAATTAGTTTCTCAAATCAAAAGAAAAGAAAAACAATACATCAGAGAAATAAATGCAAAGCAAAAAGAAGAACGTAAAATTGCTGCTCAGATAGATAAAATTATTAAAGACGCTATTGCTAAATCGAATGCAAAAAAAGGAAATAAAAAATCTACCAGCTTTGCACTAACTCCAGAAGCAAAAGCCTTAGCATTAAAATTTGAACAAAACAAAGGAAAACTACCTTGGCCAGTAAAAAGCGGATTGGTTGTTCGTAGATTTGGAAAACAATTGCACCCAACATTACGTGGAATTACAATTACAAGTTCTGGGTTACATATTGCCACAGAACAAGGTGCAACAGCTCAAAGTGTTTTTAACGGAAAAGTATTGGCAATACAAGTTTTATCTGGCGGAAGAAAAGCCATTTTAATTCAGCACGGAAATTACATTACAACCTATAATAACTTAGAATCGTTAACGGTAAATAAAGGCGATAACGTTGTAACGGGACAAGTTTTAGGGAAAATATTTACCAATAAAGTTACTGGAAAAACAACATTAGTTTTTGTGTTACACAGAGAAACACAACGACAAAACCCATCAAGTTGGTTGCTAAAAAGGTAATTTAATTAAATAAAGCTTTTAATTCGGTTGCTTTATTTGGCTCTAATTTTCCTGATAAAATTAAACTCAATTGCTTTCTTCTTAAGGCGCCATCAAAACGTTCTTTTTCTAATGTTGTTTCAGGAATAACTTGCGGAACAGGAACTGGACTTCCAGTTTCATCAACAGCAACAAAGGTGTAAATTCCTTCGTTTACTCTTGCTCTTTCTCCAGATTCTCGGTCTTCAATCCAAACATCCACATAGATTTCCATAGAAGATTTAAAAGCTCTAGAAACCTTTGCTTCTACTGTAACCACGCTTCCAACTGGAACCGCTTTTGTAAATGCAACGTGATTTACAGATGCAGTAACAACAATTCTTCTAGAATGACGACGAGCAGCAATACTACAAGCACGATCCATTCTTGCCAGAATTTCTCCACCAAATAAATTATTTAAAGGATTTGTTTCGCCTGGTAAAACCATATCTGTTAAAACAGTTAATGATTCTTTTGGAGTTTTTGAATGCATTAGAATAGAAATTTAAATTTTCCGCAAAGATAAGCAATAAGAGATGAATCTTATTGTGATATTCGTCTTAAAAAAGTGATTTTACTGTAGTTTCTTTATAAACATCCAAGCATCTTCAGAATATGTATCTCTGATTTTTTCTAGATTTTTATAAGCTTCCGCTCTGGTTTCGAAACTAGCATACGTTACTTGCGTTAAGCCCCATTTATTTTTTCCAATAATTTCTGCTTTAAAGCCTTTTGCTTTTAATTGCTTTAGTTTTTTTACTGCATTTTCAGGAAACTCAAACGCACCAGCTATAATATGAAAGTTTTTAGGTGTTTCTTTTGCAACATTTAATTGAATTGTTGGTAATGGATCTCCAATTACAAAAGTTGCAGATTGTATTTTTTTCTCAAGATCTTGTTGCTGTTTTGCGTACTGTTCTTTTAATTGATTGTTTTGATAGCCGTTCCAACCAATTGTACCAACAGTTAAAAATATGGCAGCTGCTGCAGCGTATTTTATAAATCGTGATGATGATTTTTTAGCAACAACAGGCGTTAATTTTGTTGCTTGTTGTTGATATTCTAAACGTTTTACTGCAGGAGAACTTAAAGCGTTCATTCCAAACGTTTCAATCAAATAATTTGATTCTGAATTGGGTTCAAAGATCAGTTGATTTTCTTTATTTAAAGACAAACTACCAACTTTACCAATAACAACAGCTTCCGTTTTTAATTGCGTATTCCAAGCGTTTACAACTTCACTAATCTTTTCTAATGCTTTTTCAAAAGAAATATTTTCTGATGAAGCAATATGATTGGCTAACAACCCATCATTATTTTTTAAATGCGCATTGAACGTAACTTGTTTTGTAGGCGGATAAAAGGTGTGTGAAAAATGATTCACTTTTGCCGAAATAGCATTGGTTACAAAACCTCCAAAATCTGGAATAATTACGCAATCGTATCTGTATAATAAATCGTTGATGTAGCTGGTTAAAGTCATAAAAACAAAGTTAGTATTTTTTTGTAAAAAAAACGAATGTGATTAGAAACTTATCAACAAAAAATTATTGTATATTGAGTGTCAATTTATTGCGATTTGAAAAAAGAAAAATTACTAGCCGTTTTGCGTTTGCAAAAAACAAAAGCTGTGGGCGATATTTCAGCAAAAAAACTCATTGTCGCCACCGGAGATGTTCGTCAGATTTTTAAAGAAAAACCAGCTACTTTATTAAAAATCAACGGAATTGGAACGCATGTTGTCAATCAATTATTTGATAATCAACACAAAAATTTAGCAGAAAAGGAGTTCGATTATATTGAGCAGAATAATATTGCAACTTCTTATTTTTTAGATGATGATTATCCAAAAAACTTGCAACAATGTATTGATGCACCCATTTTATTTTTTAAAGATGGAAATATCAACCTGCAAAACGAACGCATCATTAGCATTGTTGGTACAAGAAATATGACGTCTTACGGGCGTGATTTTTGTAAAGAACTCATTAAAAATTTAACCACATACAACCCAATTATTGTAAGTGGTTTTGCATACGGAGTTGATATTTGTGCGCACAAAGAAGCGGTTAAGAACAAGCTGCAAACTATTGCCGTTTTAGCGCACGGATTTGAGCAAATTTATCCGAAATCACATAAAAAGTACATCAATCAAGTGAATGAAAATGGCGGATTTATCACAGAATTTTGGCATGATGAAGATCCGTTAAGAGAACATTTTTTACAACGAAATAGAATTGTAGCAGGAATTTCTCAAGCAACAATTATCATAGAATCCGCAGAAAAAGGCGGTTCGTTAGTAACTGCTGATATTGCCAATTCGTACGATAGAGATGTGTTTGCTGTTCCAGGAAGAACAACAGACTTGTATAGTAAAGGTTGTAACCGCTTGATTAAAGACAACAAAGCGGCGCTATTCACTTCGGCAGAAGATGTTGCAAAAATGTTGAATTGGGATCTTGATTTAAAACAAAAAAAATCAAAAACCATTCAAAAACAACTATTTGTAGAACTGAATTCTAACGAACAAAAAGTCTACGATTATTTGCTTAAAAACGGCAAACAACTCTTAGATATTATTGCGATAGAATGTGCTATTCCTATCTACAAATTAGCGCCTTTATTATTACAATTAGAAATGAAAGGCGTTGTGCAACCTTTGCCAGGAAAATTGTTTGAAGTGTAGTTTTTATCCTTATTTTTGATAAAAATCATACAAAATGGCATCCGAAGAAAAATTAATGTCGCAAAAAAAACCTGCTTTTCCTGTCAACGAGTTGTTAAATGACTATTTGATAGAGAATAGCAGAAATATAAAAATTCCGATTTTTTATGATGATTTACTTCGCTTTCAAGGTTCTGTTGTTGTGTATGATAAAAATGACGAAGACACACTTTGGATACGAACGTATTATTCTGAATTTGAAAGACAAGAAATTGATTTAAGTTTAAAAAAAGTCTACACAATCTTGCATTCTAACGGAAATGAAGACACCATTAAATACTTAAATATTGATGCTGTTGATTACTGTACCTTTGGCAATTCGAAACCTTTTCGTGTAAAAGTTCGGAATATTTTAAACGATAATTACACGTATTTTTATGTAAAAAAAACAGATGCTTCTCGGGTGTATGGATTAGAATTAGAGCATATTTTATCGCCGTATAATTTAAATTTTTTGGTGTATAAAGACACGCTAATTGAAGAACATATTGCAGGAATTCCTGGAGATGATTTTATCAAAGATTTTTTACCAAAATGTACAGCATCAGAAAAATCGCAAATTGCAAAAGAGTTTGTAAAGTTTAACGAACGCTGTATGATTCGGCTTTTAGGAGATATGCGTTCGTATAATTATGTAATTGTACCAACGCACGATTTTGATCATATTGTATATAAAATTAGAGCCATAGATTTTGATCAGCAAAGTTTTGAAGGAAAGTTTAAAGTCTATTATCCGCAGTTTTTTAAAGAAAACAATAAAATGGTTTCTTTGGTTGGCGAAAAACTACAAGATTCTTCTATTGAACAATATAAAATTGAAGAACGCTCTATCGTTGCAAAAAGAATTTTAAGTTCTGAAAATAGAATCAATCAGTTGATAAATGCCATGAAACACGACACCATTTCTACAGAGAAAAATATAAGCTTGTTAAAAAATCAAATTTTTGATTTTACCTTAGATGTAAATTTTAAGAAAAGCAATAACATGGGAGAAATCATTGAAACTGCTTTGGAATTTGTAAAACGGAATTATCAAGACGAAAATCCGAAATAGAGTTTTACTTTTTCTTAGAACGAATACTCTCAATAATAACAGTAGACAAAATCAACAAACCACCAAAAAAGGTGTTTAAAGTCGGAATTTCATTCAAGAAGAAAAAAGCTAAAAGAATTCCGAATATGGGCTGAATGCTACTAATTATACTTGCGGTAGAAACTGAAAAATAAGTCAATTTTCTTACCATTAAAGTATGTCCAATTGCAGTTGTTAATAATCCTAATAACAACAAATATGGCAATTGCGTTTCAATTCCAGAAGTGTCAAAAAAGAACAATAATGGCGCAAATAAAATGGTGATAAAAAGCACTTGGTAAAACATCAACATGGTTCCGTTATAAACCGCAACATGTTGTTTTAAAATTAAGATTCTTAACGAATAACACAAGGCTGAAATCACCCCTAAAATAATTCCTTTTACATGATTGCTTTCTAAATCAAATTCTGGCGCTAAAATGTAAATTCCGAGCAACACAACCAATCCTAAAACAATATGAATTGGATTGAACTTTGTTTTGATAAACAAGGGTTCTAACAAAGCAGTTATCACAGGAAACGTGTATAAAGACAACATTCCTAAAGCAACATTTGAAAGTTTTAAAGCGTAGAAATATGTGGTCCAATGTGCTGCCATAAAAATGGCTCCAAGTGTAAATGTGAAGATATCTTTTTTAGAATGAATTTTAAGATTTATTTTTTTAAATCGACAATAGGCATACAAAAAAACAAGCGCTAAAGAAGATCGCCACCAAACCATAATTGAAGGCGGCATTTCTATATATTTCCCTAAAACACCAGAAGTACTTATAAATAAAGTAGCGAGTAAAAGTTCAGAAATGTGTTTTAGATGTTCGTTTTTCATATTTTTTTTGTCTCCTCGAGCGGATATGTTTATTTAATTTTTTCAAGAATAGACACTGCCTTAGAAACAGCATCTATATGAATAAATGTAATTAATAAGCGCAAACCATTTTTGGTTTCTTTCTCTTTCATCACGCAACTTTTAGGGTTTTGCTGAACGTATTTTAGCATGTTTGTAAAATTTTCGGTTTGATAAAAAGGACTTTGTTGATCAGCAACATAATACCCGATCATGCGTTTTTTCTTCAAGATAATTTTTTCTAATCCCAATTTTTTTGCCAACCATTTGATGCGAACAGAATCTAATAAATCTACAACTTGAGTCGGAACTTCTCCAAACCGATCCGTGATTTCAACTTCAAAATTCATCAATTCTTCCTCGGTTTTTAAGTCGCCCAATTTGTTGTATAAATT
Source organism: Polaribacter gochangensis (assembly GCF_046224025.1). NCBI lineage: Bacteria > Pseudomonadati > Bacteroidota > Flavobacteriia > Flavobacteriales > Flavobacteriaceae > Polaribacter > Polaribacter gochangensis. The sequence continues at coordinate 758,495 of NZ_JBJXRF010000001.1, forward strand.
CAAACGTTCTGTAATTGAATTTACATAATCATCTGGAAATAAAATTTCGAAATCGGTATCAATCGTTACTTCTTTTACAAACTCTTTTGGTTTCGATTCATCAGCCGGATACAATTCCTTAAACTCGTTTTCTTTCAATTCTTCAATTGCCTCAGACAATATTTTTTGATAGGTATCAAAACCAATATCATTGATAAATCCACTTTGTTCTCCGCCTAATAAATCTCCAGCGCCACGAATTTCTAAATCTTTCATAGCGATGTTAATTCCGCTTCCTAATTCAGAAAATAATTCCAACGCAGTAATTCGTTTTCGAGCATCATCTGTCATCATATGAAAAGGCGGCGTAATAAAATAACAGAACGCTTTTTTGTTTGATCTACCAACTCTTCCACGCATTTGATGTAAATCAGACAACCCAAAATTATTGGCATTATTCACAAAAATGGTGTTGGCATTTGGCACATCCAAACCACTTTCTACAATGGTTGTAGAAACCAACACATCAAATTCGTTATTCATAAACCGGAGCATCAAATCTTCTAGTTTTTTTCCTTCCATTTGTCCGTGACCAATTCCGATTTTTGCATTGGGCAATAAACGTTGTAATAAACCAGCAACTTCTTTAATGTTTTCGATTCTATTATGGATAAAAAATACTTGTCCGCCACGAGAAATTTCATACGAAACAGCATCTCTAATCGTTTCTTCAGAAAAGCGAATGACATTGGTTTCTATGGGATGACGATTTGGCGGTGGCGTACTAATTACTGATAAATCTCTTGCAGCCATCAAACTAAATTGTAAAGTTCTTGGAATTGGTGTTGCAGTTAATGTTAGTGTATCAACATTTTCTTTGATGGTTTTTAATTTGTCTTTTACGGCAACACCAAATTTTTGTTCTTCATCAATAATTAGCAATCCTAAATCTTTAAACTGTATGCTTTTATTGGTTAATTGATGTGTTCCGATGACAATATCTACAGAACCATTAGCAATACCTTCTATAACTCCTCTTTTCTGACTTGCAGATCTAAAACGATTTAAATAATCTATGGTAACAGGAAAGTTTTTTAAACGCTCAGTAAACGTTCTAAAATGTTGATATGCTAAAATTGTTGTCGGAACTAAAACAGCCACTTGTTTTCCGTTGTCAACTGCTTTGAAAGCAGCACGAATAGCAATTTCTGTTTTTCCGAAACCAACATCACCACAAACCAAACGATCCATTGGTTGTTGATTTTCCATATCGGCTTTTACATCTTGTGTTGCTGATAATTGATCTGGTGTGTCTTCGTAAATAAAACTCGCTTCCAGTTCATGTTGCATGTGTGTATCTGGTCCAAAAGCAACTCCTTTTTGCAATTTTCTTTTGGCGTATAACTGAATTAAATTAAACGCAATATGTTTAACTCTTGCTTTGGTTTTTTGTTTGATTTTTTTCCAAGCACCAGAACCTAATTTGTAAATTTTTGGCGCTTTTCCGTCTTTTCCATTAAATTTTGAAATTTTATGCAACGAATGGATGCTGATGTATAAAATATCGCGATCGCCATAAATTAACTTAATCGCTTCTTGTTTATTTCCTTCTACATCAATTTTTTGCAAACCACCAAATTTCCCAATTCCGTGATCGATGTGCGTTACATAATCGCCAATTTCTAAATTATTGATTTCTTTTAACGTAATGGATTGCTTTTTTGCGTACCCATTTTTCAATCGGAATTTATGATAACGTTCAAAGATTTGATGATCTGTATAACAAACTATTTTCTCATCAACATCAATAAACCCTTCGTGCAGTGGAAAAACGATGGTTTTGTAATTCACATCTTCTTCTACATCGTCAAAAATATCATGAAAACGCTCAGCTTGTTTGTCATTTGCGCAAAAAATATAATTGGTGTACCCTTGTTTAGAATAGTTGTTTAAATTGGTGATTAGCAAGTCGAATTGCTTATTAAAAGAAGGTTGTGGCAACACATTAAACCGAACATTTGTAGTTGTCTGCGCCTTTTCTGGTTGATTGATTGCAACTGTAGAAAATTGCTTGATTTGTTCATTTATATACGCGCCATTGCAAAACAATTCTTCGGGTTTTGCGTGCTTTATTTCTTTGGATAATTCTTTAAAAGCTTCGGTTGCTTTTGCGTAAAAAGTGTCTAATTTTCCTGTTAATAAATCAATATTTTGATGAAAAATAATTGTTTTTGATGAAATGTATTTTAGAAAACTTTCTCGTTTTTCTTGAAGCGCTTTATTTTCAACATTTGGCATAATGCTGATTTTTTTCAGCTTGTCAATAGAAAGTTGCGTTTCAACATCAAAAGTTCGAATACTTTCTACTTCATCGCCAAAAAACTCTATTCTGTAAGGTTCGTCATTAGAAAAAGAAAACACATCTATAATTCCGCCACGCACAGAAAATTCACCAGGTTCTGTCACAAAATCAACTCGTTTAAAATGGTATTCAAACAATACTTCGTTTACAAAATCAAGCGAAAGGCTATCGCCAATACTTAATTTTAAGGTGTTTTTCTCAAGTTCTCTTTTGGTAACCACTTTTTCAAATAATGCATCTGGATACGTTACAATTACAGCAGGTTTTTTTTGTGAATTAATTCTGTTTAGAACCTCAGATCGCAATAAAATACTTGCATTGTCAACTTCTTCAATTTGATAAGGCCTTCGGTAAGAACCCGGATAAAACAACACGTTTTTATCGCCCAATAATTGTTCAAAATCATTTAGATAATAAGCTGCTTCTTCTTTGTCATTAAAGATTAAAAGGTATGGTTTTTCTGCTTTTTTAAAAGTTTCGGAAATAACAAAAGACAACGACGAGCCTACCAAATTCGTAATTTGAAAATGGTTTTTTTCGTGTTGAAGTTCCGATAAAATCTGTGTTGTTTTTACAGATTTTTTATATCGATTGATAATAATCTCTTTACTCAATTCAACTATTTTAGGCAAATGTACTATAACTATTTGTAATAATTTAATCTAGAAACTCGGTTTAAAAAAAATACAATAACTTTATCAAAAATTAGTTATTAAAAACAAAGTGGAAAAATACATGTTTAAATCTGCGAAAATATTTCTTGTAGTGTTATTTGTTGGTTGTCAGGTAATTGCTCAGAGTAAAGAAAATAGATGGGTCGTTGGAGCAAGCGTTGGGGTGGCAAAATTCGCATCTGAAGATGCAGCTTTTATTGGCGATCAGTTTAACTTTCAAATTCCAAAAATGAACGCTACTAGATATTTTTTTAATGGTTTTTCTTTAGACCTAACTGTTGCTGTTGCTGCTTTTAAAAGTTTCCCTGGAGTTTTTAATAATAGTATTTCTTATTTGTCAATTGATACAAGTATAAAATATGATTTTGGTACTTCTAATGAAAATTTGGTCCCTTATTTTCTTTTTGGTGGAAGCTTTATAAATTCATCAAACACTATGACCCCAACTTTAAATATTGGAGGAGGAGGAACATTTTGGCTGAACTCAACTTATGGTGTTAATATTCAACTATTATATAAAGCTGTTTCAGATACAAGTCCCACTTTACGCGCTCACACTTATTTTTCTATTGGCGCTGTTTATAGCCTTAAGCCCCGAACTCAGGTGCCGAGATTGTGGAGTGATAATAATTATTAAATCTTTATTTTTTGGGATTGATATTCCAACTTATGCCAGTTGAAAAATAACTCATAGAATAATTTAAACCGGTTCCATAAGAAATGTCTAATTGTAGGTTCTTTTTTAGTAAATAAGTAACCCCAGTGTCAAAGCTTGCTAAATGGTTTTTAAACTCACTGAATTCACCATAAGGCTCAATATAAAAACTTGTTTTTTGAGACAAGGAAATACCTAAAGCAACAGAGTACGTTAAGTTTCCATCTCCAGTTCCAAAATAGTCATAACCAACATTGTACCCCAAGCCAATTTTTTCTAAAAGCACATGTGATATTGATAGCTTATTAATAGTTCCAATTTTATCATTTGTTAACTCTCTTCTTGCAGTTGGTAAGATTACATGTGATAAAAAAGCAATTTCAGTATTTACATTTTCTTTTTTGAATAATTGAATTTTTGTTCCTATTTGAATATCACTTATTCCGCTATTTTTTAACGAACTATTTAATTGTTTGTTGGTTTCGAACTGTGTAAATAATCGGAACTCAACATTTTTAGTAATTCCATATCTCCATAAAACAGATGGGTATGCATTTGCTTGTATTCCGCTACTTCTTTGAAAAAGAGCACCAGCTTCTATTTGTAAACTCTTTGCTGGTAGTGTAGATGCACTTTCTGTTTGATCTGGTCTATCAGTGATGATTTCTTGTGCAGAGATAGTTCCAACTGCAAACAATATAAAAAACATATTAATTTTTTTTGATAGTTTCATTTTGCTAAATATTTTTTGTAAAAATATAAAATTATTTTTAGATAAGACTAAAAATAATTTTATACAAACAGAAAAAGATTATATTTGCATTCTAATTATTATAGTATGTTTACTTTATCAGAAGAGAATTACTTAAAAACTATTTATCATATTAGCAGTGCGTCTACAAAAGGTGTAAGCACAAATGCTATTGCAAAAAAGTTAGATACCAAAGCGTCTTCGGTAACTGATATGATAAAGAAATTGGCAGATAAAAATGTGCTAGTTTATAAAAAATATCAAGGAGTTACATTAACGGGAGTAGGGAAAAAAACAGCTGCATTAATTGTTAGAAAGCATCGCTTATGGGAAGTTTTTTTAGTGGAAAAACTAAATTTTAATTGGGATGAAGTCCACGATGTTGCTGAGCAATTAGAACATATAAAATCTTCTAAATTAATTAATGAAATTGATGCCCTACTCGGTTTTCCTAAATACGATCCACATGGAGACCCAATTCCTGATACTGAAGGAAACCTTCATCAAATGGAAAAGAATTTACTATCAACATTAGGAATAAACGACAGCGGAATTTGTGTTGGTGTAAAAGATTCTTCCGCTTCTTTTTTGCAATTTTTAGACAAACAGCAAATTGCTTTAGGTCAAGAGGTTGTGGTGTTAGAGAAAGAAGATTTTGATGATTCTATGACGATTAAAATCAATAATAAAAGAATGACAGTTTCACATAAAATTGCAAACAATTTATACATACAAAAACAATGAGCATATTTGATCAATTAGTTGCATTTGCAAAAGAAAATCCGATTTGGGCAGCACTTTATGCATCTTTATTTACGTGGGGTTTAACCGCTTTAGGTGCATCCTTAGTGTTTTTCTTTAAGAAATTAAACAGAGCTGTTTTAGACGGAATGTTAGGTTTTACTGGAGGAGTTATGGTTGCGGCAAGTTTTTGGAGCTTATTAGCACCAGCAATTGATAATAGTCCAGGAGAAGGTTTTATGAAAGTTTTTCCTTCTGCAATTGGATTTGCTTTAGGAGCTTTATCCTTGTTTGGAATGGACAAGATTTTACCACATTTACATATCAACTTTAAAGAAAGCGAGGCAGAAGGCGTAAAAACAAGTTGGCACAAAACAACCTTATTAGTTTTGGCAATTACGTTGCATAATATTCCAGAAGGTTTGGCAGTTGGAGTTCTATTTGGCGCGGCATCAACTTTGGTAGGTGTAGAACAAACAGAAATGATTATTGCCGCAATTTCGTTGGCAATCGGAATTGGAATTCAGAATTTTCCTGAAGGATTTGCTGTTGCAATGCCTTTAAGAAGACAAGGAGTGAGTAGGTTTAAGAGTTTTTGGTACGGGCAATTATCTGCCATTGTAGAGCCAGTTGCAGCTGTTTTAGGAGCTGTTGCAGTTTCATTTTTTACACCAATTTTACCGTATGCTTTAGCCTTTGCTGCCGGAGCAATGATTTTTGTTGTTGTTGAAGAAGTGATTCCAGAAACACAAAGAGATAAATATACAGACATTGCTACTTTAGGGTTTATTGGCGGATTTATAGTAATGATGTCGTTGGATGTTGGCTTAGGTTAAAACACAATATCTTTTTAATAAAATAAAAAAGTATCATTCCCGCGAAAGCGGGAATCTTTTTTTAGTTAAATTGCTAACTCAAATTTTAACACGTCTTTTTTGCAAACAACATCAAATTTTCAGGTTTATAATGCATCCGCCGGCAGCGGAAAAACGTTTACGCTTGTAAAAGAATATTTAAAAGTGGTGTTGCAGTCTGATGATCGGTTTGTATTTCAGAAAATTCTTGCCATTACGTTTACCAACAAAGCGGCATCTGAAATGAAAGAGCGCGTTTTAGATAATTTACAGCGTTTTTCAGAAGGAAAAGAGAGCGATTTATTCTTTAAAATTGTAGAAGAAACAACACTTGATAAAAGTACAATTCAGAAACGAAGTTCTTTAGTGTTAGAAGCAATATTGCAAAATTACAGTGCTTTTGCAATTACTACCATTGATAGTTTTACTCACAAAATAATTAAAAGTTTTGCTTTTGATTTAGGATTGAATTTAAATTTTGAAGTCGAATTAGATTCCGACACTTTATTGTCTTTAGCGGTTGATGTTTTGGTTTCTAAAATTGGTGTAGAAAACGACATTACAAATACCTTAATCGACTATTCTTTAGACAAAGCAAAAGAAGATAAATCTTGGGATATTTCTAGAGATTTAAACGAATTTGCAAAGATTTTATTGAAAGATGAAGATGCAAAACATTTTAAAAAACTAAACTCAAAAACGATCAGTGATTTTACTTCGTTAAAAACGAAATTGTTAAAGCAGCAAAACAGTATTGAGAAAAGATTTACGGAAATAGGAAACACTGCTTTAGAAATTATAAAAAATACTGGTTTAGAACATTCTGAATTTGGATACGGAGGAGAAGTGCCAAATCATTTTGTAAAATTGATAAATTATAAGTTTATTAAACCAGATATTATAAAATTTGATGGTAGATTAAATAAAACAATTGATGAGAATAAAAATTTTTCAGCATCCAAAACATCAACAAATTCAAAACAACTTATTGATGAGATTAAAGACGAATTAATTGATTTATATTGTCAATCAAAAGAATTTTTTGAAGAAAAAAATTCGATTTACAGATTAAATGAATTAGCGTTAAAAAGCATCATCCCGCTTGCCGTTTTAACCAAAATAAATTCAGAATTAACAACTATCAAAGAAGAAAATAACATTCGGTTGATTTCAGAATTCAATCAGTTAATTTCTAACAACATTAAAGAAGAACCAGCGCCATTTATTTACGAGCGAATCGGTCAAAAATTTATGTATTATTTTATTGATGAAATGCAAGATACATCCACATTACAATGGCAAAATTTGATTCCCTTAATAGAAAATGCGTTGGCGCAAGAAAAGAGTAATTTGATGTTGGTTGGCGATGGAAAACAAGCTATTTATCGTTGGCGCGGCGGAAAAGCAGAACAGTTTATACAGTTGGGTTCTGATGTTCAAAACGAACGAGATTCGAATCCGTTTCAAGTACACAAAGAAGTAAAAGGATTAGACACAAATTATAGAAGTTATAGCGAAATAATCGACTTTAATAATTCATTTTTTCAATATGTTTCTGGATATTTTCAAAACCCCAGGTATCAACAACTTTTTGTGGATGGAAACAAACAAAACAGCACACAAAAACAAGGCGGATTTGTATCCATAGATTTTCTAGAAAAAGAGGATGATAAAGATGAAAATGATGAAAAGTACGCCAAAAAAGTACATGAAATTATTACCAATTTAGATGCTGGTTTTTCTAGAAAAGAAGTGTGTGTTTTAGTGAGACGGAAAAAAGAAGGCGTTGCTGTTGCAAATTATTTATCAGAAAAAGGAATCGAAATTATTTCGTCCGAAACGTTGTTAATTCAGAACAGTAAAAAAGTAAACTTTATTGTTAATTTATTGCAGGGAATTCAGCATCCAAAAGACCAAGAAGCTTGGTTAAATAGTGTTTACTTTTTGCACGATCACTTAAAAATCAAAACAGATAAACACCACTTTATTGCATCTTTTAACATTAAAAATGGTGTCGATTTTTTTAAATTGATTGCAGCATATAACATACAGTTTGATGTCGAAAATTTTACAAAATTGCCATTTTATGAAAAAATAGAAGAAATCATCAGAACTTTTTATTTAGCGGAAGAATCTGATGCCTACATTCAATTCTTTTTAGATGTGGTTTTTGAACAACAGAAACAAGGAACTGAAATTCAACAATTTTTAGATTTCTGGAATTTGAAGAAAGACAAATTAAGTATCGTTGCGCCAGAAGCAGAAAATGCGGTTCAAATAATGACGATTCATAAATCGAAAGGATTGGAATTTCCAGTCGTTATTTTTCCGTATAATATTGATGTTTATTATGAGAAAAACCCAAAAACATGGTTGACAGATTTACCTTCAGAACAATTTGAAAGTTTTGAAGAGTTGTTGGTAAATGCTACGTCAAGTATTAAAAACATTGGAGAAAAGGGTGTTAGAATCGATGAAAATCAACGACAAGAGTCAGAATTGGATAAATTTAATTTGTTGTATGTTGCCTTCACTAGATCTGTGGAGCAATTGTATATTGTAACAGAAAACAAAGAGAATTCTGTTAAAAACAGAACAAAAAATACTTCAGGAATTCTGATAGATTATTTAAAAGAAAACGGCCATTGGTCTGATGACAAATTGAATTACACTTTTGGTAATAAAAAGAAAATAAGCAATTCTGAAAAAACAATTTCTACATCAATTATACAAAAAGAATTTATTAGTAATTCTTGGCGACAGCACCATATTTATATGGTGGCAAACTCATCAAAACTTTGGGAAACAGCACAAGGAAAAGCTATTGAACATGGAAATTTAGTACATGAAATACTTTCGAAAGTATTCGTAAAAGAAGATGTGAAAAAAATAGTTCAGCAATACTTACAACAAGGTTTTTTGAATTCTGAAAATGCAAAAAAATTAAAAAAATCACTTAGTGATGTTGTAAACCATCCAAAGTTAAAAAACTACTATTCTGATGAAGTTGTTGTTTTTAACGAGCGAGAAATTGTATCGAAAGACAATCATGTTTTTATTCCAGATAGATTGGTTTTTAATTCAAAAAATGAAGCTATCATCATTGATTATAAAACTGGAAAACCAGCGAAAGAATATCACCAACAACTAATAGGTTACGAAGATGTGCTATTATCTATGGATGTAAAAGTGACAAAAAAAATACTGATATATATCAACGAAGAAATTACAATCGAAGAATTTTAATTTATCTTTGTAAAATCAAAAAAAATCAAAAATGTACGGAAACATAAAAGAACAATTACAGCAAGAACTACAAGAAATAAAAGATGCAGGATTGTATAAGTCAGAACGCATCATTACATCATCACAAGATGCGGTAATTAAGATTTCAACAGGAGAAGAGGTGATTAATTTTTGCGCAAACAATTATTTAGGTTTGTCTAATCATCCAGACGTTATTCAGGCCGCAAAAGACACAATGGATACGCATGGATTTGGAATGTCATCCGTTCGTTTTATTTGCGGAACACAAGATATTCATAAAGAATTGGAAGCGAAAGTTGCAGAATTTTACAAAACAGAAGACACTATTTTGTACGCAGCAGCTTTTGATGCAAATGGCGGAGTTTTTGAGCCATTATTATCAAAAGAGGATGCCATTATCTCTGATAGTTTGAATCACGCGTCTATTATAGACGGCGTTCGTTTGTGCAAAGCGGCGCGTTATCGTTATGATAATAATGATATGGTTTCGTTGGAAGCACAATTAATTGAAGCGAATAAACAAAATCATCGTTTTAAAATTATTGTAACAGACGGAGTTTTTTCTATGGATGGAATTGTTGCAAAACTTGATAAAATATGTGATTTAGCAGACAAATATGACGCAATGGTGATGGTTGATGAATGTCATGCTGCTGGATTTATTGGAAAAACAGGAAGAGGAACTGTTGAGTTAAAAAATGTAATGAATCGCGTTGATATTGTAACGGGAACTTTTGGAAAAGCTTTAGGTGGCGCAATGGGAGGTTATACAACCGGTAAAAAAGAAATAATAGAAATATTACGTCAGCGTTCTAGGCCTTACTTGTTTTCTAATTCTTTGGCGCCAGCAATTGTAGGAGCAACATTAAAAGTATTTGATTTAATTGAAAATGATACTTCTCTTCGTGATAAATTAGAATGGAACACAAACTATTTTAGAACAAAAATGGAGGAAGCTGGTTTTGACTTGGTTGGAGCAGATGCAGCAATAGTTCCTGTAATGCTGTATGATGCAAAATTATCACAAACAATGGCAAATATGTTATTGGAAGAAGGAGTGTATGTTATAGGGTTCTTTTTCCCAGTTGTACCAAAAGAAAAGGCAAGAATAAGAGTGCAACTTTCAGCGGCTCACACCAAAGAACACTTAGATCACGCAGTTAATTCATTTGTAAAGGTGGGTAAATCACTTAAAGTTATATAATCGGAAGCGTTAAGCGATTTAAAATTTATAAATTTTTTTAAAAAATCTTTGTAAATACGTTTGAACAACTTACATTTGTATTCTTAATAAAGAACTTTTAATTTAAAAATTTGATAATGAAACATTTAAAAATAGCTTTGATAGCTTTATTTACGTTTGTGATGGTCGCAAATGTAAACGCACAGGATTCTGACAATCCATGGGCAATTAGTCTTGGTGTAAATACTGTAGATTTTTATGGTGGTGGAGGTTTTACCGATAACATTAAAGATTTATTGGGTAATGGAGATTGGAATGTTTTACCATCTATTTCTACTTTTGCTGCAACTAAATATCTAGAAGATGGTTTTTCTTTACAGTTAATGGGGTCTTTGAACAAGATTACATTTTTAAACAGTGAAAACGATTCTGATTTCATGTATTACTCTATTGATGCAAATGTTAAATATGATGTAAATAAACTTGTTGATTTAACTTTTGGTTCAACTACTCAGTATTTTGACCCATTTGTTTATTTAGGAGGAGCTTATGCTGTTGCTGATGGAAATGGTGAGGCGATGTTGAATGTTGGAGTTGGGTTTAATACTTGGTTTAAAGAAAATATCGGGTTAACTTTCCAAACAGGAACTAAAAAAGGTTTCACAGACAATGTGAATGCACATTACCAATCTTCTTTAGGTGTTGTGTTTAAGTTTGGAGGAAAAGACACAGACGGAGATGGAGTATACGATAAAGATGATTCTTGTCCAGATGTTGCTGGTTTAGCTGCTTTTAATGGTTGTCCAGATGCTGATGGTGATGGAGTTCAAGATTCAAAAGATGCTTGTCCAAATGTTGCTGGTTTAGCTGCTTTAAATGGTTGTCCAGATGCTGATGGTGACGGAATTGCTGATAAAGATGATATGTGTCCAAATGAAAAAGGATCTTCTGCGAACAGAGGTTGTCCAGATTCAGATGGTGACGGTGTAGTAAATAAGGACGATAAATGTCCAAATGTTGCAGGACCTGCAGCAAACGGAGGATGTCCTTGGCCTGATACTGATGGTGATGGCGTTTTAGATAAAGATGATAACTGTGTGAATGAAGCAGGACCTGCTTCAAACAATGGATGTCCAGAGCCAGTAATTACTGATGCAGCTGTTCAAACAATTAACATGGGTGCTAAATTTATCTTATTTAACACAGGAAAATACAGCTTCAAACCTGGAGTAACTAAAAAATTAGATGAAATTGTTGCTATTATGAATCAGTTCCCTAAAGCTACTTTTATGGTTGAAGGTCATACTGATAGTTCTGGAGGAGCGGCACTTAACTTAAGAATTTCTGAAAAAAGAGCTATGGCTGTTAGAGACTACTTCGTTAAGAAAGGAATTTCTACAGAAAGATTAGAAGCAAAAGGATTTGGAGAAGGTTCTCCAATAGCTGATAACAAAACTAGAGCTGGTAGAACAGAAAACAGAAGAGTAGAAATTAAAGTTGCAAATAACGACTAAATTTCAATTCATATAAAATCAAGCCCCATACATTGTATGGGGCTTTTTTTGTGTATTAGATATTAGGTATTTATATATTATTAATACAATTTCTATAAAGAAATTACGCCATTTCTTTTTCCTTGGAAAAAATATTAAAAACACTTTTAATTTAGCGTTAATTAAATTATCTTTGCACCCTGAAAAAGAGGGGTAAAAACCACTAAATAAAATAACTAACATTAATTAGATACTATAATGTCTACAACAACAGGTAAAGTTTCACAGGTTATTGGTCCAGTAATCGATGTAGAGTTTAATACAGAAACCGCAGCACTTCCAAAAATTTACGATTCGTTAGAAATTACTAAAACTGATGGTTCGCTTTTAGTTTTAGAAGTTCAACAACATATTGGAGAAGATACAGTTCGTACAATCTCAATGGATGCAACTGATGGTTTGCAAAGAGGGCAAGAAGTAAGAGCAACTGGAAGTCCAATTCAAATGCCTATTGGAAACGATATCTACGGAAGATTATTCAACGTAACTGGAGATGCTATTGACGGTCTTGGTAACTTAAATAAAGAAGGAGATAATGGTTTGCCAATTCACAGAGCAGCACCAAAATTTGAAGACCTATCTACTTCTACTGAAGTTTTATTTACAGGAATTAAAGTAATCGACTTAATTGAACCTTATGCAAAAGGAGGTAAAATTGGATTATTTGGTGGAGCTGGAGTAGGAAAAACAGTATTAATTCAAGAGTTAATTAACAATATTGCAAAAGGACATGGAGGTTTATCTGTGTTTGCGGGAGTTGGAGAAAGAACTCGTGAAGGAAATGATTTACTTCGTGAAATGTTAGAATCTGGAATTATCAAATATGGTGATGACTTTATGCATTCTATGGAAGAAGGCGGATGGGATTTATCTAAGGTTGATAAACCAGGAATGAAAGACTCTAAAGCAACTTTTGTATTTGGACAAATGAATGAGCCACCTGGAGCACGTGCAAGAGTAGCATTATCAGGATTAACTATAGCAGAATATTTTCGTGATGGAGCAGGAGAATCTCAAGGAAAAGATGTACTTTTCTTCGTAGATAATATTTTCCGTTTTACACAAGCAGGTTCTGAGGTTTCTGCCTTATTAGGACGTATGCCTTCTGCGGTAGGTTATCAACCAACATTAGCTACAGAAATGGGAGCAATGCAAGAGCGTATTACTTCTACAAAGAAAGGTTCTATTACATCTGTACAAGCAGTTTATGTTCCTGCAGATGATTTAACAGATCCAGCACCAGCAACAACATTTGCGCATTTAGATGCTACTACAGTATTGTCTCGTAAAATTGCAGAGTTAGGTATTTATCCAGCTGTAGATCCGTTAGATTCTACTTCTAGAATTTTATCAGCAGATATTTTAGGTGATGAACATTACGACTGTGCTACAAGAGTAAAAGAATTATTACAACGTTATAAAGAATTACAAGATATTATTGCAATTTTAGGAATGGAAGAATTGTCTGAAGAAGATAAATTAGCTGTTCATAGAGCAAGACGTGTGCAACGTTTCTTATCTCAACCTTTCCATGTTGCTGAGCAATTTACTGGTATCCCAGGAGTTTTAGTTGATATTAAAGACACAATCAAAGGATTTAATATGATTATGGATGGTGAATTAGATAAATATCCTGAAGCAGCATTTAACTTAAGAGGATCAATTCAAGATGCAATTGATGCTGGAGAAAAAATGTTAGCGGAAGCATAAAAATCAGCTTAAAGCCAAAAGCTTAAAGCCAAAAGCAGTAAAAATATGTTTTTAGAAATTGTAACACCAGAGGCCGTTTTATTTTCATCAGATGTAGATTCTATTTCTGTACCTGGAAAAGATGGAAATTTTCAAATGTTAAATAATCACGCACCAATAGTTTCTATATTAAAAGAAGGAACTGTGCAAATACATGTACATACTCAAGAGCATTTAGAAATGGACATGATTAGTGGTCATTTAGTGCCACATATTGATGATGATAAAATTTTAACATTCAAAATTAATTCTGGAACTATTGAAATGAAAGACAATAAAGTAATTTTATTGGCTGATTAATTTTAATATTTAAAGATAAAAATCAAAAAGTCCTCATTAAAATGAGGACTTTTTTTATGCGTTTATGTTAAAAATTAGATAAAAAACTATTTTAAGTTTGATATGTTGTTTGTTTTGAAGAACTTTATCTCTTATATCTATAAACCAAACAATCTAAATTATGAAAAATAGTGCATTAATATTGCTTTTTGTATTTGTTTCGAGCTTAACATTTGCGCAAGAAACACCTAAGCCAAACTACAGACAGGCAGCAAAATATTCTCCAAAAAACTTGGCCAAATTAGTACATTCAACCTCTGTGAGTCCACATTGGTTAAAAAAAGGAAATCGTTTTTGGTATCAATACAAAACATCTGAAGGAGCTAATTATTATATCGTAGATGCAGATCGAAAAACAAGAAGAAAACTTTTTGACAATGTAAAAATGGCAAAGTGGTTAACAGAAATCACAAAGGATCCTTATGACGGACAACACTTACCACGCTTTAGTTTTAAATTTAATGAAGCTGAAACTGCAATTCGTTTTAGAGTAACATCAACTGAAGAAGTTCCTGTTAAAGAAGATGAAAAATCTAAAAAAAAGGATGCTAAAAAAGCGAAAAGCAAAAAACCTAAAATGGAAAAGAAAGTATATCACTTAGAATATAGGTTAGGTGGTAACGGATTAACGATTATCGATAACGAAAAGGAAGAAAAAAAATGGAAAAACTGGGCAAATATTGCCCCAGATAGTTCTATTGTTTTATTTTCAAAAAACTATAACCTTTTTTGGATGGATAAAGCTAACTTTTTAAAAGCGGTTAAAGACGAAAAAGATTCTACTATTGTTGAACATCAATGGACAAAAGATGGAGTTGAAAACTACGGCTATGGCGGTGGTGGAAGAGGTGAAAATAATGAAACGAAAATCAAAAATAAAGACAAACGTAAAGGAGTTTGGGGAACATGGTCTCATGATTCTAAAAAATTCGTTTTTCAAAAATCGGATTCTAGACATATCAAAGATTTATGGGTAATTAATTCTGTATCAAGTAAAAGACCAGTTTTGGAAACGTATAAATATCACATGCCAGGAGAAGCTGAATTTTACAAATC
Organism: Polaribacter gochangensis; assembly: GCF_046224025.1. NCBI lineage: Bacteria > Pseudomonadati > Bacteroidota > Flavobacteriia > Flavobacteriales > Flavobacteriaceae > Polaribacter > Polaribacter gochangensis. The sequence goes on from NZ_JBJXRF010000001.1 coordinate 773,658, forward strand.
AGAATTATTAATTTTTGATATTCCGACTAAAAAAGTAGTGAATGTAGAACTAGATACCATTAAACAACAAAGTGTGTCGGTTTTTAGAGCGCCAAGAAAACAATCTAATAGAGATGATGACTTTCAACCATCATTATTGCTATCAAAAAAAGGAAAAATCTATTATAGTGTAATCAGTAGAGATCGTAAAAAATATGATATTTGTGTAGCTGACTTAGAAACAGGAAAATCAAAAGTACTTATCGAAGAGCGTTTTAATACGTATATTGAATCTAGACCCTTAATTTTATTTAACAATGAAACAGAAATGTTGCATTGGGCAGAACGTGATGGTTGGGCACATTTTTATTTGTATGATGCCAACGGAAAACTTAAAAATCAAGTTACAAACGGAGATTATCACGTAGCTGGTTTTTCTGGATTGGATGAAAAATCTAGAACGTTGTATTTTACAGCTAATGGCGTAAATAAGTCACAAGATCCTTATTATGCACACATGTATAAAATTAATTTAAACGGATCTGGAATGCGTACATTAAATCCTGGAGATTATACTTCTAGTACAAGCATGGCAGATTCTAATAAGTTTTTTGTAAGTAATTTTTCTAGAGTAAATACTGTTCCTAAATCAGAATTACGCTCTTCAGATGGAAGGTTAGTAATGAAATTAGAAGAAGCAGATTTATCTCAACTGTTTGCAACAGGATATAAATTCCCAGAAACTTTTAAAGTAAAAGCAGATGACGGAATTACAGATTTATACGGAGTAATGTATAAGCCTTTCGATTTTGATTCTACAAAAGTGTATCCATTATTAGAATATGTATATCCAGGACCACAAACAGAATCTGTAAACAAGTCTTTTTCTTACAGAATGGATCGTTTAGACAGAATGGCTCAAGTTGGTTTTGTAGTGATAACCTTAGGAAATCGTGGTGGACATCCAGACCGTTCTAAATGGTATCATAACTATGGGTATGGAAATTTAAGAGATTATGGGTTGGCTGATAAAAAATTTGTAGCAGAACAATTAGCAAACAAACACAGTTATATTGATATTTCTAAAGTTGGAATTTACGGACATTCTGGTGGTGGATTTATGTCTACAGCAGCAATGTTAGTTTATCCAGATTTCTTTAAAGCAGCAGTTTCATCAGCAGGAAACCACGATAATAATGTGTATAATAGTTGGTGGAGTGAAACGCATCACGGAGTAAAAGAAGAAATAGACGAAAAAGGGAAATCGACTTATAAATACAAAATTGACGACAATCAATCGTTGGCAAAAAACTTAAAAGGACATTTAATGTTGATTCATGGTGATGTTGATAACAACGTACATCCTGCAGGAACCATTAGAATGGCAAATGAATTGATTAAAGCAAATAAGCGTTTTAAATTTATGATTATGCCAGGACAACGTCACGGATTTGGAAGTATGACAGAATATTCTTTCTGGTTGCGTGCAGATCATTTTAGCAAATACTTTTTAGGAGTTGAAGCTACAAGTGTAGATATTACAGAAATGAATAGAGACAACCCGAAGAATAAATAATACACTTCTTTATAAAAACAAAAACGCCGAGCTAAGCTCGGCGTTTTTTATACTTCTTAATTAGATCTTACTTTTTATCTAACCAATCTTTTCTGTTCTGTAAAACCTCTGGAGAAACTTCTAATCCAGCTTTTTCAAAAGACATAATTGTATAGCTAGGATCTTTTATCAACGTAACTTTTGCGCTTCTTAATTGGTTATATCTGCTGAATTTAATCGTAACAGTATCTCCAATTTTATAATTGCTTAAAATTGCATTTACGGAGTTTCTGCTCCCAACAACGTGATTGTCTATTGCTAAAATTTTATCACCAGAATTGATTCCTGCTTTATAAGCCGGACTTCCAATTTGTGGATTATTTCTTACAAAACCATTCGAAATTGAAGCTCCAAAAAAGACTTTATTGCTATCTTGTTTTAAAACAACACCTACCTTTTTAAATAAAGGCTCGTAATTTGGCATTGCACTTTTATAGATAAAATGAGAAAAGAAATAATCTCCAAATAATTTACCAGCGTACTTATTTAAAACATCATTTAAATCACTAATTGAATATGGTTTTTCTTTCTTTCCGTGCGTTTTCCAAAGCACTTTCATATAACCATCTAAGCTTAAATTTCCTTTTTCGTTACGTAAAGCCAAATCTAACGCCAACCCTAAAGCACTTCCGTAAGAATAATAAGAAATAAATGTATTTTCTCTATTTACAGGATCAACAGAAGTTGCTGCATCTACAAACGGAGCTTGATAACTCATTTCTATTGGATTAAAAAAAGATCTTCCTGGAGAATTCCATACATAGTTAAAAGTTCCGTTTAAACTATTTATATAGCTTTCATGAGACATTAAACCTGCTCTTGTTAGGATTAAGTTTGTATAATAACTGGTAAAACCTTCTGCAAACCATAATTCGCCACTCATATTTGCCTCTTCGAAATTAAAAGGCTCTAAAGATTGTGGTCTAATTCTTTCTACATTCCAAGCGTGGAAAAATTCATGTGAAACAGTTCCGATATTACCTTTCATTCCGCCATTTGCTAAGGTTCTTGTACTTGTTAAAACGGTAGAATTTCTGTGTTCCATTCCGTCTCCGCTTGCATTTGGTACATAACAAGCTAAGAACACATATTCACCATAATCAAACTTTGGTAATTCGCCAAAAACTGCCATTTGTTGTAATACAACTTTTTTAACACTTTCAAAATATTCATCAGCTTCTGCTTCTGTTCCAATATTGTGTAATGCTAATTTTACATTTAATTTTTCTCCGTCAGATTCAACTTCAAAAGAACGCACAAAATGATCACTCAATTCAGTAGGGCTATCCATAAAATACTGCATGTTTGGAGCATAATAGGTGTTGTCGAACATTGGTTTTAATTGTGTTGCAATTTTCCAGTCTTTTCTTGGATTAAACGTAACCTGAATTGGAGTTTCTTTTAATGATGGTGCAAACATAAATGTTGCAGGAATATTTAAATGCGCGTGTGTTTCGTCAATTTGAGCATAAGTTCCTCCGCCTCTATTTGCAAATAGTGTATACGTTACAATTACAGTTCCGTCATGATTATCTACATCCCATTGATAAGGATTTGGACGCGTAATTTCTAATGCTTCTCCTTTGCTATTTGTAGCTTTTACATTGTACACATTTTTAGCAAACTCATGAATTGCATATCTTCCCGGAGAAGATCTGCTCATTCTAAAAGAAAATTGACCTTTTTTAATTTTTGTAAACGACACTTTAATTTCTGCTTCGTGATGCACAGCATTCGGAAATGAAATGTCGTAATTAATATAACTTTGAGCATTACTCATGGTAGTAATACAAAGCGATAACACTAAGATTTTAAGAATTTGTAAACGCATTTTATAAGATTTTAAATAGTTCTTCAAAACTACACAAAATTGATCAATCATTTACATATTCTAAAATATCTGATGGCTGACAATCTAATGCTTTACAAATAGCTTCTAAAGTAGAAAAACGAATGGCTTTTGCTTTACCTGATTTTAAGATGGATAAGTTAGCAGTTGTAATATTTATTATTTCTGCCAAGTCTTTACTTTTCATTTTCCGTTTGGCAAGCATTACATCTAAGTTTACAATTATTGCCATGTTTAAATTGTTAAATCGTTTTCTGACTGAATGGCAATTCCGCGTTTTACAATTTGCGCAAAAATAAAGATGATAACAGATAAGAACACAAAATCGCTTGAGAATAAATACAATTCAAAATCGTGCTTTTTACCAATCAATTGCATGTGTGTATTATGAATAATTGCAATGATCCACAGATAAAAAATGCAGTAACTTATTTTTTGCATAAACTTTTGTACATCGATATTAAAAGGATGTTCCATGTTTAGTTTCTGCAATAGTTTAATTACCAAATAGGCAATATAAGCTTCTACAGAGAAGAGTAAAATTTTATATCCAATAATAAAAGAATAGTGTGTAAAGCTATAATTTCTATATTCAATAAGATTCATTCCTTCGTATAAGTCTTTAGATATTGTTGCATTTTCTATGCTCAACAAATAGGTAACTAAAATCGCTCCTGCTTTTATCAATAATCCGATAAAAGCAAACCATGAAAAAATTTTCATAATTTTTAATAGTTTTTCTGTTTTCATAATTTGTTATTTTTTATTCATAAACCAATGAACGTGCCCGCAATTATCACAGATTAAATTTTGTGCTTTTTTGTTAAGCCAATCGAGTTTAAAAAAAGTTAAAGCAGTTGTATTCATTAACGTTTCTCTTTCCCAAAAAGTTTCGTTTTTACAAACAGTACAACTTAACTTGTTCCCTTTTATGGTTCTTTCTTTTGATATAGGTTTTTGTGCCATGTTCTATTTTTTACACAGCAAAGATATAAAAATTATTGAATAACAATAATAAATTATTAAAAAAGAATGATTTTATGAATGATAAACAGAATGTATTACAATTTTAAACCTTATTATTTCTTCTTTTTTAAAGTTGGATAAGTAACACCTAATTGTTCTAAATAGGTATCAAACTTTTTTTCGTTATAATAAAATTTTTCTAGTTGAGGTCTAAACTGTTTTTGCTTGTCTTTATTTAAATAGATTGGTGGCAAGTCATTAACAGAAATCATTGGTTTATACGAAGTATTTTTACGTTGCACATTATTAATATACTCTTTCGCTTCTTTTAATAAGTTGGGTTTTAATAAAAAATCAATAAGTGTCATTGCCTCTACTTTTGCACCAGCTGTAACTCCTTTGTGAGCAATTGGAGTTGCCATCGCAATGGCGTTACTCCAATGATGTCCTTGTAAACCAGGAATGTTAGAAGGATATCTTAACGTTACAGTTGGAACCGTCCATGAAACATCACCAATATCATCTGAACCACCGCTTACAGGAGATTTTATTGGCAATCCTAAGGAGTTTAATTTTGTGCTTAATCCGCTAATTCTAGTAGATTTTACTTCTGTTTGTACAGCTTTCGCTAATATTTGATCCTTTTCTGACCATTTTGGCAATCCAACAGTTTTAATATTTTCATACATGGTTTCTGCAATGGTTTTATTAAAATGTCTTGGCCAAGCGGTTCCTAAAATTCTGGATCTAACTTTTGTTTTTGTCATCAATGCTGCTCCTTTTGCAACATCATTTGCTTCTTGATACATTTCCATAATGCCTTTATAAGTAACATCTCTAAAATAATACCAGATAGATGCAATTGAAGGCACTACATTTGGTTGATCACCAGCATCTGTAAAGATAGAATGCGATCTTTTTAATGGATGCAAATGTTCTCTTTTATAATTCCAACCAACATTCATTAATTCAGCAGCATCCAAGGCGCTTCTTCCTCGCCATGGCGAACCAGCAGAATGCGCAGACTCTCCTTCAAAAGTATATTCTACAGAAATTAATCCTGTACCACGGGCTTCTCCATAAGAAACACCTAAATTACTACTAACATGAGTAAAAATACACATGTCTATTTTATCAAAAAGTCCATCTCTAGTGTACCAAGCTTTTGCAGCAACTAATTCTTCAGCAATTCCTGGCCATAAAATAAGTGTTCCACCAATATTTTCACGTTCCATTATTTTTTTTACAGCTAAAACAGCCGTAATATTTAATGGGATTCCGGAGTTGTGTCCTTCTCCGTGACCGGGAGCTCCTTCAACAATTGGTTTGTGATAAGCAACTCCTGGATATTGTGATGCTTTCGGAATACAATCTACATCGCTTCCTAACGCAATTACAGGTCCGTCTCCATTAGACCATTTTGCAAACCATGCAGTTGGAATTCCAGAAACCGATTCTTCAATTTCAAATCCGTTTTGTTTTAAAATTCCGGTTAAATATTTAGATGATTCATATTCTTGAAAACCAAGCTCTGAGAAACTAAAGATTTTATCAACCATTACTTGAGATTGTTTATGGTTGGCTTCTACAATTTGTGAAACTTCTTTTTTTAAAGCTTCTATTTTTCTTTTGCTCCATTTTTTTTGAGCTTGAGAAAGTTGAGAAGTTCCTAGAAAAAGTAAACATAAAATTACTGCGAGTTTTTTGGTAAGACTTGTAAACATGGATTAGTTTTTTTATTAGCAAAACAATCGGATTACTTAAAATGTTGTTATGCTGAGTTTTGCAACCAAGTTACTAAAAAAATGAGAATCAAAGAATTATTTATAAGCTTCAAAAGTAATTGGATATTCGAAATAATATTTAAAAAGACTCTTAAATGACTTTTTTCCTTAATGTACTAATGTTAAAAAAAGCGATTTTTGGCTTTTTTTAATTTTTTGCTACGACGTGTTTGTGTTATGATTAGTTACGGAAAAGTGCGTGAGCAATTTTCCGCCGTTGCACTAAGATAATTAATTCGCGTGAATTTCCGACAGGGAAGTTCCGCAGCAATTAATTATACACGGTGTTGTAACCAGTTGTTTTCAGAAACTAAATGTTCGTTCCTGTCTTTTCATTCTCATATCCAAAATGATTCCAATTCCGATTATTAATAAAGCAACTGAAATCACTCCAATTTTAATACTATAATCGATATTTTTTTGAACAGCAAAAGCTACAGCAAATGAAAGTCCAAAACTTGTTGCCCAAGTCGTGTAATAATTTTTTGGTACAAAACGTAATTTATTTTTTAAGTATTTTCTAAATTTTGTCAGTTTATGTTTGAACATTTCATTACTAAATGATGGTATTTTTTCAAGTTCTAAATATTGTAGGTAACTTTCAATTCCTTCTTTCTGCCTAGTACTTAAATCCTTTTCTTTTAGTTTCTGTAAAATTCCTATAAATCTTTCAAATGTTTTTATTTCCGATTTTTCATTTGTTTTAGAAAGTTGTTTTTTTAGAAAAATAATAGTTGCTTTTAAATCGCTCGTTTCCGTCACAGAATTTGAACCAATCAATTCAGTCAATTCTACATCTAACGCAATTGCTATTCTTTTAATCGTTTCGCCTGTTGGTTCCGATTCATTATTCTCAATTCTTTGGATTGTCCTCAAACTTACTCGTGATTCATCAGCTAAATATTCTTGAGACATTCCTCTAAGTGCTCTTAATTCCTTTAATCTTTTTGCTAAAATTTTAGATTCCATTTTTAATGTATTTATTGTTCATAGCAAAAGTATATAGTGTTCCTTATCAGTAGTTGCGTCAAGTTGACGTCATCTTTGCGCCAACGTGTTTGTATATGGTTTGTTGCGTGGTTAATCACGTAATTTAGCAAATAAAAACCGAATAGAAAATCCGCGAGGATTTTCGTAAGTAGGCTAGAACTAGCAATAAACTATATACGGTGTTGCCACACGTTTTTTTATTCCCAAAATTCATATTTGAAATATCTTGGCACATAACCACGAACGCTTTTTAAAAGTCCGTTTTCGTAATATTTATAATTCAATTCATATTCATTAATACGGTCATTCATAAATACTGACTTAATATCTGATTTTATAAGTTGACCTTTTTCGTTAAAACTATTTATGATGATTTTATTATCCTCAAACCTTTGTAAATCGGTTTGGTCAGAATATGCAATAGTATTAGTAATTCCGTTTTCTGTGGTTTTTACTTTTTTTAGTTTTGGTTCTAAATAATAACCGAAAAATCTGCTAACGTAAAAGTCCTTTTCATATTCTTTTGTCTTTTCATAAACCACTATTGAATCTTTTTCCTGCGTTGTTGTCGATTTAAATGGCTCGTAATAGTAATTCGTTTTATAGACAAAATTTCCCAAATTTTTTCTTGATGAAATCAGTTTATTATTAGTCCCATATTTGAATGTTATTGAATCTTTTCCTATTGAATCTATTATTTTAATTAATCGATTTTGAGAGTCGTATTCATAACGATTTATTTTGTCAGTTGATTTGTGTTTTCGAGTTTTATGATTATAAGATGCACTAAATTCGGTCGAGCGTATTCTTTTTCCAGTTCGGTCAAATTCAACAATTTCAGATAAGTCTTTTGGTGAATTCAAATAGACAAATATTTTTTTTACTTGTCGGTTTACGTAAATACTATCCGGTTGCCATTTATTTTCAATTTGTCCAAAACTCCAAAATGGAATAGAAATAAATATTATAAAAATCAGTGTGTTCATTCTATGGAATTCAGTTTTTCTCAAATGTGTGGCAACGTTTATGTATAAGAATAGTTGCGGGTTTGTATGCGAGGATTTTCCGAAGGAAAATCAGACGTTACAAACACGCAACGACCTTTGATTAAGCACTAAACCGCAATTATTTTTATACGGTGTTGTAGCACGTTTTTATTTTTCGTTCAGTTGATATTTATACTCAAATATTTGTTTTTCAGTTCCGTCAATTTTAATTACTTTTTCTAAAAATCCGACGTTATTGTAAATGAATTGATAAGATTTGATTTTGCCTTTTAATATGTAATTTTCTGAATTATTTATTAAAATCGTATCATTCTTATATTCGTAAGTTTCATTTTTCCAATGTCCATTTTTCGTTGAATAAAAGTCAGATGAGATTAATCGGTTTGCAGAATTGTATTTGTGTTCAGACACCTTAAAATTACCAAAATAGTTAATGATTGTATTTCCGTTCTTGTCAAGCACATCATTGTCTAATATTTTATTTGTCTCGATAGTTTTTTCTCTGTTTTCAGGGTAGAATATTTTGTCCTCGTATTTTTCTCCGTCTTTTGAATAATAAATAAATTCTCGGTTTAATCTGCCGTTGGAAAACTCCTGTTTTTGTTTTAATTCTACATTTTCATTAAACATTTCTATTTTTTTAGAAACAATTTCATTATCGGTTCCGTAATCGATGGAAATTTTTTGGTTTTTGTCCTTTAAAAAAACGTCTTTGTTTTTAAGTATTCTTCCAGGATTTTCATAAGTCAGTTTTGAGTCTTCCAAGTATTCATATTCATAACCATATTTGAAATTTCCATTTGGAGAATAATGTGATGTTTTGATAACTCTCCCTTTTTCATCGTATTGATATTCGCTTTTGTTGATAATTGTGTTATCATTCTCAATTTTGGAAATTACATTTCCGTTTTTGTCAAAGTTGATGTCGGATGAAGTCAGTCCATTTCTATAGCAAAGAAGTCGCTTTATGTTATTATTTTGTGCGAAGTCAGTAAAAGCTATATTCATATTCCTTGTATTTTGAGGAACGTTTAAAGTCGCTACAAATAATTTTCTTGGTTCGTGTTGAATCGATTGTCCAAAAGAAAAATTAAAGGCAAAAAATATGATGATTAATAGTCTGTTCATTGGTTTGGTCAAATGTGCTACAACGTGTTTGTGCATGATTTGTTTGCGTGAATTTAGCGAATAAATAATTAGTAATTACAAGCCTTTGAAGTCCAAGAGGTTTTTCCGAAGGAAAAACTTTGTAAGCAATGAATTATGCACGGTGTTGTAACACGTTTAACTTTTCTTTTTCAATTTTTCAATTTTGATTTTTAATTCCTCAATTTCATTTTTGTAATAAGGGTCATTATCTTTTTCTAAAACACCTAACCTTAATTCATAATATTTTTGTGCATTTACAAAATCATTTCTCAATTCGTAAACTTGTGCTATATCTAAAATGTAAACTGAATTTTGTTTAGCTGCTTTTTTAAATTCGACAATAGCTTCATCATATCTTTCTAATTCAACTAAAGTCCAGCCAATATGTCCCAAAGCTGTTGGGAATTCGTGTCCGCTTTTACTCATGGATTTTCTAAATTGTTTTATAGCAATTTCCATCGAGTCAATTTTATAATAGGCAATACCTTTTTTTAATTCCAAAAAATATATTTCAGGATATTTTATAATTACTTTGTTTATGTATTTAATAGCATTTTTAGGGTCTATCTCAATAAGACTATCTATTTTTGGCTCAAAATAATCTTCATATTTCTGATTTTCCAGATTAGACTCATGTATTTTGTCATTTTCTTGCCATTTAAAAAGAGCCCAAATATTTACTCCAACTGCTGAAACAATATTAACTGCAATTATTATTACAAAAACTAATGATATGAAGTATACTATTTTTTTATTCACAATGTGTTACAACGTGTTTGTGTATGAGTTGTTGCGTGATTCACGCGGCTAATTTAGTAAATACAAACTGAATAGAAAATCCGCGAGGATTTTCGTAAGTAAACAAAAATTAGCAATGAATTATACACGGTGTTGTAAAACGTATTTTTAATTCAATTCAGCATTTTTCCATTTTATTCCACTCAGTTTTTCACTCACAAATAAATTTTCATAATTCAGAAGAGCCAATAACAAATGAATAGGAACCAGTATAGTTCTGTCTAATATTGATCCGATTGAATAAATAACAAATTTTAAATTCAATTTTTTTTCGTTCAGATTATCCAATTCCACTTTGAACAGATACATACCAAATGATTTATTAAATTTTAATTCGCACAAAGTGTAATAAACGAAGAATGATAATATTCTGATATACCAAGGATAGAATCTTTCAGTATTTAGAATTAGGCATATTAATTCATAAATTATTTGCGAGAATGCAGCAAAGAGAAAATATTCAATAAATAGAATTGTTACTTTCTTTTTTAGTTTTAATTTTTCTTTTTCTCGTTTCAATTTATATGTTTTACAACGGTCTCGTGTATGGTTAGTTGCGTGTTTAAGCAACTAATTTAGCAAATACAAACGGAATAGAAAATCCGCAAGGATTTTCGTAAGTAGGCAAGCACAAGCAATGAATTATACACGGAGTTATATGGCGTTTTTTATTTCAAAAACGGGATTGCAGGTAAGTATTTGTTTTTCAATCCTTTTTGACTTTTTCTAATATTCAGAATTATAGAAATTATATTGTAAGAATATAAAAATAATATCACTATTCCGATTATTGAGAAATGAGTTATCAAGTTAGGAAATGAATTTAATAAGTTAAAATTAAATGGGATAAAAGATCCATTAGTAGCTATAATTAAAACAACGTAAAGCATTAAAGTCCAAGTAATCTGAAAACTGATTAGTTTTTTACCAGTATCATCAACAAGTTTTATCTTTTCCCTCTTTAAAATCCACATCACAAGCGGAATTATTATTCCCAAAAAAGGCTGAATTAATATGCTGATAGCACTTAGATTTAAAAGAGTTAAATATCCTTTATCTTCAATATCTGTCCATTCTAAAAGGTCGTCTGGCGTAACTCCAAGAGCTTGCGTTAATTTTATCAACGTATCACCTCTAGGAATTGATTCACCTTTTTCAATACGTTGAATTGTTCTTAGACTTAATTTTGACTCTTCAGATAGTTGCTCTTGAGAAAATCCTTTTCGGTTTCTTAAGTCTTTAATTTTAATTGCTAAGTTTTGATTATTCATTTTGGCACGTTTTAATGTTTACTCAGCAAAGATATTTTTATGTTGTTTTAGTTGTTGCGTCATCTCTATGACAATCTTATGACATTTCTGCTATTGTTTGGCACAAATGACATATAACGTGTTTGTGTATGATTTCGTTGCGTGTTTCAGCAACCAATTTAGCAAATACAAACCGAATAGAAAATCCGCGAGGATTTTCGTAAGTAGGCGAGTACTAGCAATGAATTATACACGGTGTTCTAAGCAGTTTTTTATCCGATTAGTGATGTAAAAATATCAACTAAATTTTTCTGATTTCCGCTTCGAGCATTATTCAGAGAATCAAAATATTCATTTCTATCGATACTGTCAAACTGAACAACTTTATCAAGTAAATCTTTAAATTGTAAAGAGGCTAAAACTCTTGCAACTCTTCCATTTCCATCAATAAAAGGATGTATGGTCAAAAATCTTTCGTGAAATTCTGATATCGCTAATATTTTTTCTTGCTCTGAACTATAAAGAACTTCCATATATTTTTCTTTCCACCAATTCAGTAGCTCAATTGTTAATTTAGGAACTTGGTCAGCTTCTGGTGGTACAAATTCCGCATCTTCTATTTCTCCACCAACCCTTGCTAACCAAACCTGAACATTTCTTAATCCTAAAACACCTTTAAATGAACTTCCTTGAGTTTCATAAAGTGCAGCTTGTTGAATAGCAAATAAATCTTCCATTGAAATTCGAGAAGAAAATGGAATTCCTGCGATTGGTAGAACTGATAAGCTTTTGTTGAAAACCATATCTCTATCAAAAATCTGACCTGATAAATCACGAGTTATTCCTCGAACTTCTGCAAGCATAGACTTGATTTCAGCAAATTCGTGTTTAAGATTTACGTGAGAATTTAAAAATGATATTTGTTCTTCTTTTGATAATTCAATATTCAGATATTCTAATCTTATTCCATATCCTTTTGGTGAATCCAAAACACTAGTTACTCTTTCTCCGTGATATATTTCAATATTTTCGCTTCCTTCTGGGATTAGAGCGATTCTTTCGGTTGGTGTGATTTTTTGGTTGGTAACAAATACAAATCCATCTGCATCATTCATTTCAACACCTTCATAATCTCCGTCAAATTTGTCTTTAACTTCTTTAAATGTCTTTTGACCCATTCCAAAATAACAACCAACTACATATTTGTTGCCATTCTTAAAGCAAACTATGTCCTTCCTGCCATCAGGTCCTCCAGTTGGGCATTGTGGGTCAATATCTGTGAATCCTTCAGTATCGACAATTTTTGCAGAAAGCCTTTCGGAAAATGCTTGTCCTTTGTCCCAATTTAATAATATCTGATATGTGTTTGCCAATGATTGTTAGGTTGTTTGTTTAAATTGCTTAGAACGTGTTTGTATATGGTTTGTTGCGTGGTTTAGCACGTAATTTAGCAAATAAAAACCGAATAGAAAATCCGCGAGGATTTTCGTAAGTAGGCTAGAACTAGCAATAAATTATATACGGTGTTACCCAACGTATTTATTTCCAAATTATTTCTTTTTTAATTATTCCATAAAGGTTTGTCACAAAGAAAAATAAAAAGCCAAAATTTATTCCAATAAGAAGTGTCGTTAGAGAATATTGTAATCCTAAATCTTGAACCATAAAATATGTAAAGAATGGAATTAATACACCAAATACTAAACTTGAAATAAGAATAATAAAAATAATCAAGTTGATTCCAGAAAGTCCTTTTCTCAAATCTAATAAGAGTTGATAAAGTTCTTTGAAATAATGTTCATTCATATCATCACATATTTCGCTCATTAGTTTATTGTCCAATTCATATTCTGCATATTTTGGATTTATTCTTATACAAGCATCTAAAATATATTTCTGTGATTTCTTACTTAATCTATTGTAATGTATAAATTGATAATCTTTTTCAAAAGCGTAACCAAGTCTACTTGCGTAGTCAACTTCTACCCATTTTTGTACGTGTTCAAAGTTGTACCTGCCTTTTATTTGATAGTCTTTATATAATTCGGTATCAGGAAAAATATTATCACTTTTTCGGTCTCGAACTAAACTAATCATTCCCAAATATAAACCTGTTTGGCTTTCTTTATATCTTTCGTCGTTCTGTAATTTTTCGATTAATTCTTTGTCTTCAGGTTCATAGTCACTTATAGATAACATTTTTAAGTCATAATAATCTATGTGTTTGTATGGCTTTTGATTTAGAAGACTTTTTGTTGCATTATCATCTTCCCAAACTCCATAAAATTCAGTTAACTTTTTTAAAATTCTTCTGAATTCAGTTATTTTTTGAGAGAAAAGAACAGCTTCTTCGTGAGTTTCTTTATTGATACTCAAAATCCAAGAAATTCTATTGAAAAAATAAGTAACCAAAATTGCTGAAAAAAGTCCATTGATGGTTAAAATCAATTCGAGACTGTTTTTTGTAAATTCTGGTTCAGATGTTCTATTACTTAATGTTACAAACAATAAAATAGCGAGTTGAATTGAAATAATTCCCAATAATATCATTGTCCAATTCCAGCTTTTTAGCTTGTAAATTGTTCTGTAATAAAAGTTGCTTATTTTGTTTCTCAATGTTTGTTTATATGTTGGGTAACGTCTCAGTATATGAAAAGTAGCGCTGAAAAAATGCGATAATTTTCGGATTATACACAAGCCGAATTTTTAAATTTTACTAATTATTTTATTTTTGGAAAATTGTCAAATTTTGAAATTTGGTGACTTTCAAAAAATGCCAAACCTTACAGTTAGCAACAACTTGCGCTATTTTTTATATACTTTGTTAGCCTTTCGTTATTTAGGTTCTTTTTTTAGAATGTAATAATTGTATGTATTATCAACACGGTACTCATCATTTTCTATAGTAATTCTATCATTTCCATCCATCCACGTGTTATTTCCAATATAAATTTTTAATGTATCAATTTTTTCTTCTCCCAAAGATTGTAAAGTAATACCATTTATTATTGATTTTACCTCAAGTGATTGCATAGAACCTCTTACCGCACCTTTGTAAGTTCCTTGAATATTATTAAAATCACTATCCAATTCAACTGATTTGTATTCTTTTTTATCTAATAGTTTCCAAGTAATATTATCTGCAAAGAAACTTCCTCCATTAGGACCAGCTGTATTTACTAAACATATGATGTATAAATCTTCATCAGGAAAATATCGTGTATCAGAAAGGAAGCCGTGGATTCCTCCTCCGTGAGCTATTTCTTTATGTCCAAAATTAGAAAAATTGACTAATCCTTTGGCATAACTAACAGAAGTCCCATCATTTAATTTACCTGGATTAATCATTGATAGATACATTGGCTCTGTCAATACTTTACCTGTATGTAAAGCACTCATCCAAATGAGTAAATCCTCAGTTGTACTGCAAAGAGAACCAGCTGCGTAAGGCCAAGTGTGATTTAAGTAAGGTTTTTGCTGAAGCCCATTCGGTGAATAATTGTAGCCATAAACTTTATTTTTAACTACTTTGCTATTGGAACAATAATTTGTATTGTTCATACCCAAAGGCTCAAATAATTCTTGGTTTAGAAACTCCTCATAACTTTGTTTAGTTACTTTTTCTATAATTAATCCAAGGAAAAAGTAAGCAGAGTTATTGTAAATTAATGCTTCATTTGGTTCAAATAAAAAGTCATTTCGCTCTACTAATCGTACCAAAGAATCTCTTGGGTGTTCCTGAGTAGATAAATCCCAAAACTCTCTAATTTCAGTATAACTAGGAATTCCAGATGTGTGATTCAGTAAGTTATCGATGGTAATTTTTCTGCCTTTGGTATCAAAAGAAATGTAATCCGTAAAATCATCTTCTAAAGAAAGTTTTTTAGCTTCTACTAATTTTAGTATCGCAGCAGCTGTGAATTGTTTAGTTACAGAGCCAATTTCAAATTGTGGATTCTCAGGCATTGGCACTGTTAATTCTACACTCGCATAACCATATGATTTTTTTAGCAGTTTTTCACCTTCTTTAAATACCAAGATTGCACCTCCTGCAATTTGCGCACTATCAATGCTTGCTTGAAATAGTGAGTCTGCATATTTTTCTAAAGATGTTTTATTAGAAACTGTCTTTTCATTTTGACAACTTGTTACTAATAGCAATACTGTTAAAGTCAATAATAATATTTGTTTCATATTCTGTTGTTTTTTAATGAAGGCTAACGTGTTTGTGTATGATTTCGTTACGGAAAAATCGGCAAGATTTTTCCGAGTTTGAACGAAAGATAATAAAAATGCGAGGAATTTCCGTTAGGAAATTCCGTCGTAATGAATTATACACGGTGTTGTGGCAAGTTATTTTCCATTACATTCAATTACTATTGCACCTTCTTTAAGTCCTACATTCATTTCTAGCATATTATTTTTTTTAAATAATTCTTTAGTTATTTTTCTCTTTTCAGTTTTAAAACCTACAAATGAAAATTCAATAGTTAATTCTTTCTTTTTATTTAAGAGTTCAATTACATTAATCCTATATTTTCCGTTTTCATCTACAGTAATTTTTCGTTTTGAATTATGAATTTTAACTCTTGCATATTTAAATGATTCTCCTACATTATCTTTAATAACTCCATAAACTACTAAAGAATCTTTTTTTTGTTTTAATTCAACAGTATTTGAATCACGATTATTTTCATGATTAGTAATACTTTCATAATTGCTAAATAAAGTTAAAAAGGATAATATTAAAAAGTAGTTTTTCATTCAGTTTTTAATTTGCTACAACGTGTTTGTATAAGAACAGTTGTGTTAATTTAATATTAACTTTAAAAATAAGCAACAAAAAAGAAACACGCAAGGTTATTCCAAATAGAGAATAACGTAGCAATTGTTTTTATACGATGTTGTGTGTCCGTTTTTCGTTCCGCAATATTCTTTCCTGCGTAAAGAGAATTATGTCAGATTATATTTCAAACAACACAGTTTTAAAAAACGGAAAGGATTATAGTGAAATATCTAAAATGTTAGATAAATACCCCGAATTGACCTTTGTCCGTAAATCAGCACTTCTTTTAGAACTTTCTTCTTTTATTGGTTTCAATGAAGATGATGTTCAAAAAAGAGCAGTTCATTATTCTAAGGTTTACTTTGATTCCACAAATCAAGTAGTTCAATAGAAACGTTCTTTAAGTCGGCTTTCCAATGAGAAAATTCAGTATTCGTAGTAACGTAAACAGTTCCGTTTTCAGAGTTTATTCTCTCTATTAAAGTTGTAAATCCGCCTAAATATATTGCATTGTTTACCAATGTTCTTATTTTAGGATTTGAATATATTTGATTGGTGTTATATTCATTAATTCCATCAAATACAATTATATTGTTAATTGGTAATTTTTCAGATTCTTTCATTGTATTTAGTTTTAATTATTAACGTGTCTTAAATGGCACACAACGTTGATGTGTATGGTTAGTTGCGTGGTTAAGCAACTAATTTAGCAAACAAAAACTTGCCAGAGAAAATTCCGAAGGAATTTTCCAAATAAGCACTTGCCAAAGCAATTAATTATACACCGTGTTGGTGATAGTTTTATATTGTATCCACTATTAGAAACAACTTGGTTCCTATAGAAATAGGGGAATTAATCAATTCTTTGCACCTCCTTGCACTATAGTCTAATTTATGTCCGAGTTTTTCGTTTTTATATGTTGTCCTTTTAAGATACTCTTCGTCAATTATCCCACCTTTATGGACAGTTATATGTCGAGCAATTTCTAATTGACACAGAGTTTTATTTTCTAAAAAAGAGAAGTCCATTCCTTCTTTCTTGAAAAGTTCAGAGTAAGCCTTTTTTATTCCTCTTACGCTTGTGAAGTCGTATTTTTTATGAAGTAAATCTCCCAAATGTTTTGAGACGTCTAGGTCAAATTTTTGAAGAAGTCCAATTGAAATATTTTTGCCTTCAATTCCTGGTAACTCTCCATCGTTGTTTAGAAGTGTTTGAGAAAGAAATCTTTTGGGGTCTGAATTTAAAAGGTGAATCCAAGTATCCTTCATTATTGATTCAAATATTGTCCAACTATTGACAAGAGAATTTAGAGTTATTTGATTAATCGTATCATCAAGAAAGGAAAGTTCTTTGCCGATATTTTTCAGCATTTTTGAAGCTTCATTAATTCCCCTTCCTTTTTTTCTGTCCTTTAGTCTATGTTCGTTTATAAGGTCTTTGAATTCTTTCGAGTTATCCGTAAGGCTAGTTTTTAATTGTGTCGCTGCTTTCAGTCTATATTCAAATTCATACATACTCTGCATAGAGTGTGAAGCAACAGCAATTGGAAATGCAAAGGTCGAAAGGATGTTTTCGTAACCTAGTTTAAAATTTTCACAAAGTTCTTGCAAGGATTTATCCCTCAATCTTTTCTCACATTCCTCAATGCTTTCAATGTCTATGGCTATGTTTAATAGTTTCATTTTTTAATTATCACCAACTGGTTATATAGTTATTTTTTATGATATTATTCCTTACTATTTTCCGGATAACGTTCTTTTTTGTGAATCTTATCAATCAGGAAATGTAACGGGTTATAAATATAGTAATTTTCTCCTTTTCATCTAGTTGCATCCCTTTTTTTCTACTGTTCTAACTTTTTTGTACTATTGGTGTAGTTTTTTACAGCGATATCTAACGGACTGCTAATTTGTAATAAACTCTTCTGTGAAACATGGGTGTAAATCATCGTTGTTTCTGGTTTTGCATGACCCAATAATTCTTGAATCAACCTCAAATCAATACCATTTTCTAATAAATGTGTAGCAAAACTATGACGTAAACAATGTGGTGTAACACGCTTGTGTATGTTTGCAAGCCTACAAGATGTTCTTAAAAAAGCCCTAATACTTCCAGCAGAATATTTCTCATACGGCTTTCCTTCAATAAAAAAACGCTTTGGCTGATACGTTGTAATATAATTGACCAACAACGGTTTAAAACTTTTTGCCAATGGTACATATCGATCTTTTCTCCCTTTTCCGTTTTCTATTAAAATTTGATTTCTGTCCATGTCTATACAACGGAGTTCTAAATTTATCAACTCACCAATTCTAAATCCAGAAGAATAAATAAAAGCCAATGCAGCCCTGTGTTTTAAGTTCTTGGTGTTTTGTAAAAGACGTATCACTTCTTCTTGTGATAAAACGGTAGGTAAAATTCTAGACTTTTTAGGTCTTTCTAATTGCAAGTCGTTAATTTTTGTCTCAGGGTAAAAAACAATAAAAATCTTTAAAGCACTTATAAATTGTCGTTGAGAACTTACAGAATAATTTCTTTCCATAAATACCGTTTCTATAAATTCTTCTACATTTCTATTTGTTAGATCTACTAAAGGTATTTTTGTGTGAAAATTAATAAAATCAGCAATAAAAAAAGTGTAGGTATTTATGGTGCTTTGACTGTATCTTTTCCCTTTTAAATACAGATAAAAATTGTTTAATAACGTTTTTTGAGCTTCAGTTAAGTTGCGTCTAAAGACCTTTTTCCTTGAAATATTACTGGTGTTTACAGTTGTAATTCCTTTAAAAAGACTTGTAATTAAAAGTAAATTTTTATCGGTATTTTTTAAATACCAAGATTTTAAAGAAGTGCTCCATCGCACACCATCAACAGTCTTAATTAAGTCAATTAATTTCTGATGATACTTAAATTTTATAAGCAATTGATGCTCTTTTCTATGAACTTTCTGTTCAAGAAAAATGGTTGGTAAATTTTTCATTTTCTTTAGCAATTACCCAAAATTAAGAAAAATTTATTTAATGTCTTTTAACAGCAACTGAATACTTGTAAAACCATTCCACGTATTTTCGTCGATGGTGTACACAATATCAAAATCGTTTTTTATAAGCGGTAACTTATCACCCAATCCAAAACCAATTGCAGTATAAGTTTTATTATCAGATCCATAAATTAAATTAAGGCGTAAATGACTTTTATCTTCGCCAACTTGTTTGCCAAATCCGTTATCTCTAACCGCAGCAGTTGTAAAAGTTGGTTTCATATTTTGCGGACCAAAAGGCGCCATTTGTTGTAGTATTCTAAAAAATTTCGGAGTAATGTCAGAAAGTTCAATTTCTGCATCAATGGCAATTTCAGGAATCAATTGTTCTGGTAAAATAGTTTGTTGCACAACCTCTTCAAACTTTTGTTTAAAATTCTCGTAATTCTCTGGCAATAAAGTCAAACCTGCAGCATATTTATGTCCGCCAAATTGCTCAATAAATTCCGCACATTGTTCTAATGCATTATACACGTCAAATCCTTTTACAGAGCGTGCAGAAGCAGCTAATTTTTCGCCACTTTTTGTAAAAACCAACGTAGGTCTGTAATGGGTTTCTATCAATCTAGAAGCCACAATACCAATAACTCCTTTATGCCAATCTTTACTATAAACAACTGTTGTAACGTTTTTTTCTTCCTTATTTTCTGCAATTTGCTGCAAGGCTTCTTGCGTAATTTTTTTATCGAGTTCTTTTCTGTCAGAATTGTTTTTTTCGATGGCTGATGCAAATTCAACTGCAGTTTCAAAATCCATTTCCGTCAATAACTCAACCGCATAATTTCCGTGTTTCATGCGTCCGGCAGCATTTATCCGCGGAGCGATGATAAAAACCACATCGGTAATGGTTAATTCTTTCTTTTTAAGTTGATGAATAATGGCTTTAAATCCGTTTCTTGGATTTGAATTAATTACCTGCAAACCAAAATACGCCAAAGTTCTGTTTTCGCCAGTCATCGGAACAATATCTGCGCCAATTGCCGTAGCAACCAAATCTAAATACGGCGTTAAATCATCAATGGTTTGCTTTCTTTTGGATGCCAACGCTTGCACCAATTTAAAGCCAACGCCACAACCACACAATTCGTCATACGGATACTTACAATCTATCTGCTTCGGATTTAAAACCGCAACAGCTTTCGGAATTTCGGCACCTGGTTTGTGATGATCACAAATAATAAAATCGATGTTTTTTTGGGATGCATAAGCAACTTTATCGATTGCTTTGATGCCACAATCTAAGGCAATAATTAGAGAGAAATTGTTGTCTTCGGCAAAGTCAATTCCTTGATAAGAAACGCCGTAACCTTCGCCGTATCTATCCGGAATATAGGTTGAAATATTTGGATAAAAAGTTTTTAAATACGACGAAACCAACGAAACTGCAGTAGTTCCATCAACATCATAATCGCCATAAATTAAAATATTTTCGTTGTTGGCAATAGCGGTTTCAATTCGGTGTACAGCAACATCCATATCTTTCATCAAAAACGGATCGTGCAAATCTTCTAACGATGGGCGAAAGTATTTTTTAGCTTCATCAAACGTAGAAATTCCACGTTGCAATAAAATTTCTGCAAGTGGTTTTTCTATAGATAATTCGTTAGCAAGGTGTGTAATTTTTTCTTTTTCGGGTGGTGTTTTTAAAGTCCAACGCATAGCAATTTAGTATTGAATTTATTTTTTAATTATTTTTCATGCAACTGTATTTCTGTTGTTATTTTTGCAAATTGTCTAAACATTTCCATCACACCACAATATCTATCTACCGATAAATTTACCGCCTTTGTAATTTTATCTGCTTTTAAATCAGTTCCGTAAAAATGATAAGCAACATGCACTTTATGGTAAAATTTTGGGTGTTCTTCTGTTAATTCTGCTGTAACAATGATGTTAAATTCTTCTGGTTCTGCACGCATTTTTTTCAAAAGCGAATCTACATCTAAACCAGAACAACCAGCCAAAGAAGAAAGCATTAATGCTTTTGGTCCAAAACCAACTAAATCGCCTTGATCTTCACTTGCATCGTACATTATTAGTTTACTTCCACTCGGATTATCCGATTCTAAAATTCCGTTTTTTTTCCAAGTTGTTGTTACTGTATTTGTTGCCATTTTTTATAAGTTTTTTACAAATTTACTATAATTAGAATTGGGTTAAGCATTCTATTAAAGAATCTAATTGTTTTTTGGTATGATTTGCATTCAATACAATTCTATTAATTTTTTTGGTGGATGATGGATAATAGAAACTGGTAATTAAAATATCGTTTTTGTATAAATTAGCAGCAATTTCTTCATGTTCAAAAAAGAAAACAGGATACTTTTCTGACATCCGAACCACTTTTAAATGGTTTAATTTTTGATACACATAACTGCAATTTTCTCGTAATTTTTTTAATTGTTGTTGATAGATTTCTTTTGCGTTTACAAATGCTTCTAAAAAAGACGGACTCATACCAGCGCAACCAATAAATAACGAATCGGTCTTTATCAAACTGATAAATTCTCTACTTCCAGAAATTATTCCGCCATTTACGCCAAAAGCTTTTCCTAAAGAAGCAACTACGATAAGTTCTCTGTTTTTTGCTTTCTTAATTTGAGATGAAATTCCATTTCCGTTTGTGCCTAAAACCCCCAAACTATGCGATTCGTCTAACAAAATATACACAGTATTTGTCTCAGAAATTAAGTTTAAAAACTCAAACGAAAAAGGCGATGTTTCTAAAGCGGCAATGGCATCAACAATGATACAAATAGATTTGTTTTGTGCCTTTTTTAATTCAGAATTGACTTCAGAGTTTTCAAAAACAGGTTTTGCATCTTCCGTTAAAATTGCCGGATGTGTTTTTGGCATATAAAAAAAGCCATCTACTTTTTTTTGTAAACTTCGCAAAGCAAATTGTCCGGCTAAAGTTCCTGAAGAAACGGTAACTGTATCTTCAGTATTTAAAAAAGCACTTATATATTCTTCGCTTTTTTGATACACTGCAAGTTTTAAATTGGCGCTTCTAGAAGCGCCATATGAAGTTCCCCATTTTAAAACACTTTGTGTAACCAATTCTTGAAAATTGGGCAACATCGGAATTCCTAAATACGAAGTTCCGCTAAAAAACAAAAACTCTTTGTTATTAATTACCGCCGTTGTATTTGGTGCTTTTTGTAATTGCATCCTTATAGTAAGTTTCCGCCAATTCCGTTTTCATTAGCATATAAAATAACACCATCTTTAATGGTAATTCCCGTAGCAATGTCTTCTTTTAAAAGTAGGGTTCCGTCCATATCAACATAATCTAACAAAGGCAATAAATGCGCAATTGCAGAAATTCCGATGCTCGATTCTGTCATACAACCCACCATGGTTTTTAACCCTAAACTTTTTGCTTTTTCTAACATTCTTTTCCCTGGAGTTAAACCACCACATTTGGTAAGTTTTACATTTACCCCATGAAATAAACCTGCACATTTTTCAACATCACTTTCTATAATACAACTTTCGTCGGCAATAATTGGCAACGCAGAATTTTCATATAATTTTTTATGACCTTCAATATCATCAGCTCTTAAAGGTTGTTCTAAAAACTCAACACCTAATTCTTTTAATTTAAAAGAATTTTCGATGGCTTCATCAGCCGTCCAACCACAATTGGCATCAATTCTAAAAATAGCATTTGTGTGTTTTCTAAGCTCAGTTACAATTTCAATATCGTTCTTTGTTCCCAATTTTATTTTATAAATCGGCCAAGGCAATTCTTTCATTTTTGCAACCATGGTTTCAATAGTATCAATTCCAATGGTATAATCTGTCATCGGGTTATTAGCTGCTTGTAAACCCCAAACTTCGTATAGTTTTTTACCTTTTTTGCGTGCGCATAAATCATTAAAAGCCATGTCTAAAGCACAAAGCGCAAACATATTATTTTTAAAAAGTGGCTGTAGTTTTGTCCAAAATTCATCTGGAGTTGCATCAGACAATGATTCAATAAAAGCTTGGTTTTCGGTAATTTGATCATTCAAATTTTCCATGGTAATTTTATAATAGGTGTTTGAAGAAGTTTCTCCAAAACCATGAAAACCATCATCAATCAACTCAACAATTAAAGTAGGTTGTGTGTTTCTAGATTCTCTAGAAATGGTAAAAGTGTGCTTTAAGACTAAGTCGTAAGTATGTAATTTAAGCTTCATATAGAAAGTTTGATGAATTAAAAGTTAAAGTTATAAAAATAGATATATTTGAGGTTATAAAAACAGAAAAGATATGCCATTAGTAACACCATTATCAGCAAACCACGATTTAGAAACACAAGAATTAGCAGAATTCTTTAATGAAACCTTAGGTTTTTGCCCAAACTCGGTTTTAACTATGCAACGAAGACCAGCCATTTCAAAGGCATTTATCAATTTAAACAAAGCGGTGATGGCAAACGAAGGGCGCGTAACATCAGCATTAAAAAGAATGATTGCCTGGGTTTCTAGTAATGCAACAGGTTGTAGATATTGTCAGGCACACGCCATTAGAGCCGCAGAACGTTACGGAGCAGAACAAGAGCAATTAGATAATATTTGGGAATATAAAACGCATAAAGCTTTTTCTGATGCAGAACGTGCAGCATTGGATTTTTCGTTAGCAGCTTCTATGGTTCCAAATGCGGTGGATGAGAATATTAAAATGGAATTGTATAAGTATTGGGACGAAGGTGAAATTGTAGAAATGTTAGGCGTTATTTCGCTCTTCGGATATTTAAACCGCTGGAACGATTCTATGGGAACATCCATTGAAGATGGCGCTGTAGAAAGCGGCGAAAAATATTTAGGAAAAACAGGATGGGAAAAAGGTAAACATCTATAAACTTCTTTTAAAACATGTTTTTGCACATCATTTATCTTGAATTTATTTCAGTAAATAGATGTGCTTTTTTTGATTAAAACCTTATTGTTTTTAAGGTTAATGTTGGATATTTAACATAAACTTTAACAATTAGATGAAGTCTACTTTGTTATATTTACAATCAATAAAATCAACTTAATTTTAAAATTTTATACAATGAAAAAAATCCTACAGATCTTTGTGTTGTTTCTAATGGCTTCAACTGCTGTAACTGCACAAAGTAAAGATCCTGTTGTTCAAAACATTATTAATGAAGCAAACAACAACTCACAATTAGAGCGCTTAGGACACGAACTATTAGACGTAATCGGACCAAGATTAGTTGGTACGCCACAAATGAAACAAGCCAACGACTGGGCTGTTGCCAAATACAAATCTTGGGGAATTTCTGCAAGAAATGAAAAATGGGGAGAATGGCGCGGATGGGAACGCGGAATTACCCATGTAGATATGACCTATCCAAGAGTTCAAAGTTTAAAAGCAACACAATTAGCATGGAATCCAAGTACTTCTAACAAAGGAGTTTCTGGAGAAGTGGTAATTATTCCTACAATTTATGACAAAGCAGCGTTTCAACGTTGGTTAAAAACAATAAAAGGAAAAATTGTGTTGATTTCTATGAAACAACCAACAGGAAGACCAGATTATAACTGGGAAGAGTTTGCTACGAAAGAATCATTTGAAAAAATGAAAAAAGACCGTAATGATGCTGCAAAAGCTTGGGCTGATAATATTAGAAATACAGGATTTAATTCTAGAACAATCATCGCTGAATTAGAAAAAGCTGGTGCAGCAGGTTTGGTTGCTTCTAACTGGTCTAGAGGATTTGGTGTAAACAAAATTTTTAGCGCAAGAACTAAAAAAATTCCAACAATTGATATGGAATTAGAAGATTACGGAATGTTATACAGATTGGCAGAATATGGTAGCAAACCAAGAATAGATATTGTTGCAAAATCTAAAGAATTAGGAAAAGTAGATAATTTTAACACCATTGCAGAAATTAAAGGATCTGAATTCCCAAATGAATATGTTATTCTTTCAGCACATTTCGATTCTTGGGATGGTGGAACTGGAGCAACAGACAACGGTACAGGAACTTTAGTAATGATGGAAGCAATGCGTATTTTAAAGAAAATGTATCCAAATCCAAAGAGAACAATTTTAGTTGGTCATTGGGGAAGTGAAGAGCAAGGTTTAAACGGTTCTAGAGCTTTTGTAGAAGATCATCCAGAAATTGTTAAAAATATTCAAGCTTTATTTAATCAAGATAATGGAACTGGTCGTGTTGTAAACATTTCAGGTTCTGGATTTGTACACGCTTACGATTATGTTGGAAGATGGTTAGCTGCTGTACCAAGAGATATTACAAAGCACATCGAAACAAATTTCCCAGGAACACCAAGTAGCGGAGGAACAGACCATGCATCTTTCTTAGCAGCAGGAGCGCCAGGATTTAATTTAAGTGCTTTAAACTGGTCTTACTGGAACTATACTTGGCACACAAATAGAGACACGTATGATAAAGTTGTTTTTGACGATGTTAGAAATAATGCAATCTTAACGGCTATTTTAACATATATGGCAAGTGAAGATCCTAACAGAACTTCTAGAGAGAAAATTGTAATGCCAATCAATCCAAGAACTGGAAAAGCTAGAACTTGGCCAACTCCACGTTCTCCTCAAAGAAAAGGAGGTTTAGATTAATTAGCATTTAAACATAGTTTATAAAAATAACCTCATCAAATTGATGAGGTTTTTTTATTTAGAATTTTTAAGTTTATTTATTTAAGTAGCTCTCAATATTTTTTCCATTTTACGACCTTTTGCTAATTCATCTACCAACTTATCTAAATAACGAACTTGTTGTGTTAGAGTGTTTTTAATTTCTTCAACGCGATATCCACAGATTACACCTTTAATAAGTTGTGCATTTTTGTGTAATGTAGCTTCTTTAAAAAAGATTTCAAAAGTTGCTTTGTTTTCGATGAGCTCTGTAAGTTTTTTTTCATCAAAACCAGTTAGCCACTCAATTACTTGATGCAATTCTTCTTTTGTTCTTCCTTTTTTCTCAACCTTTGTTAGATAATGTGGATATACAGAACCAAATAACATTTTTGCAATACGCTCATCGTGGTGACTTGTATCGTTCATTTTGCGTTACTTTATTTACTCAATTCTTGAGTGATACTTGCTGCTTTTTCTTTTATAATAGATTGCACTTTTTCTATTTCTGATTGAATTATTGAAACATCAGAAACCATATCGGTAGTTGTTGCTGCAGCTTTTACATACCAATCTTCCCAAGCGGCAATTATTTCTATTTGAGTCTTTGTTTCATCTCCTTTTTCAATTGCTAATTTGCCTTGTTTTAGTTCTTCATTTAAACGAGCAATTGCAGCGTTTTCAATATTTTTCAAAACTTTTTTTGCAGTGTTTACATCGGCATTTAATAATTCAAAAGCAGAAACTAAGGCTGCAGTTCCAACATTTTTCAAAGTTGTTTTAGAAACTTTATCAATTCTGTCATTATCTGTATGATAAAATTGATCTGTAAAATGCCAAAATAACACACTTGGAATGTTTCCTCTTAAAAATGGAACGTGATCACTTCCTCCTTCGTACGGATTTGTATTTACAATCCAGTTTGTACGTTTTCCTTGCGCTTTAAATTTTTCAATGACAAAATCATTTAAATAATGAGGTTTCATTTGGTCTAGCTTCATTTTTCTTCCGCCCCATTCTGAGTGTTTGTCATTTCCACGTGTCCAAATTGCACTTGGATCTGGCATTTTTTCGATTAAGAAAGTTCCGCCTGTTTTCTCAGTGTCTTCTCCAACCATGTCTAGCGAAATTCCCCAAACAATATCTTTTGCTCTAATGCTATCTTCTTTTACATATCTTCCTGTAGAAACAATTTCATCTCCCCATAAAAAGGTTAATGTTCTCTTCGGATTTATTTTCCCTTCTTTCACTAACTTAGCAGTAACTGAAGCCATTTCTAAAGCAGCTCCAACTCCAGAAGCATTATCGTTTGCGCCAGGCTCTTGAATATGTGCGCTAAAAACCAACCGTTTTTTAGGTTGCTCACTTCCTTTAATATCAGCAACAATGGTTAATTCTTTTGATTTGTAAATCTTTGTTTGAACCTTAACGTTTAAAGAAACTTTTCCTTTTGATAAAGCGGTTTTTAAACGTTCTTTTGCTGCGTAAGACATGGCAATTCCCCAAGATTTATGAACTGAATCTAAAGGAACTGAACGAAACTGAATAGATGTTGTATTTTTTTCTGGCTGTAAATAATCTGGATTACTATAGGTCATTACGCCAACAGCACCGCCATCAAGAACAGTTTTAAAAATTCTTCCCGGACTTGTTTCTGCAAAAACAATTTTTCCTTTTACATTGGTAGTTTTTAATTTCTTTACATCTTTAATATAAATTACTTCTGCAGTTACACCTTCTTTTGGTGTACTGTAAGAATTTAAAGCAATCATATTTCTATTGGTTGTATGTGCTAATAATGGTACTGTTTCTTCATTAATTGTGATGTTTGCATCCACAGATTCCCACGTTGGTCTTTTTAATGGACGCGTTTCAATTCTGTATGTCAGCACATCTTTATCTGTGGCATTTTCTTCTAAAACATAGCCATCTTTTTCTAGTTGTTCAGCAATTTTATACACGCTTTTATTAAAACCTGTATTCCCAACAACACGCCAAAATTTTTCTACGAAAGAAACAGTTTCAAACGCTAAGTTTCCAGTCATTTCTTGGTTGATAACATCAGCATATTCTGATGGTTTTAATTCATTATTTTGTTGACAAGCAACAAATAAACTCACACAAAAAGCGAGGATAAAAGATTTTTTTAACATGATTGGTTGTTTTAGGATTGTAATATTACAATTTTTCTATGAAATTATTTTTGAAATGGTTTCTTTTAACGTTGGTAAAACTTCTTTTTCAAACCACGGGTTTTTAGTCAGCCAAAACCGATTTCTAGGCGATGGATGTGGTAATACAAAAAACTCTGGTAAATATGCTGGATAAAACTCAACCGTTTCTGTTAGTGTTCTTTTTGCTTTGCCTTTTAAGTAATAATGCTGCGCATACATTCCGATTAAAAGAACTAATTCAACATTTGACATATTATCAAATAATTGTTTGTGCCACAACGGAGCACATTCTTTACGTGGCGGTTTATCGCCAGAAGTTCCTTTTCCGGGATAACAAAATCCCATTGGTATAATTGCAAACTTTTCTACATCGTAAAAATCTTCATCAGAAACATTGAGCCATTTTCGCAATTGTTTTCCGCTTGCATCGTCCCACGGAATGCCAGATTTGTGGACTTTAATTCCGGGTGCTTGCCCGATAATAACAATTTTAGAATTTTGATGCGCAAAAACCACAGGATTTGCGCCCAACTCTAAATGAGGTTCGCAAAGTGTGCATTGTTTTATTTCTGTGAGGAGGTTTTGCATCTTATAAAGATAAAGATTTCTCGGCTACACTCCGTTTCGCTCGAAATGACACCGTTCTGTCATTCCGAAAAGAGGAACGATTGAGGAATCTCATAATAAAAAATATAACTATAAAAAAGGTAGATTTCTCAATCGCTTAAAAGCTCATCTCGAAATAACATTTTAGTTCTAATATTATTTTAGTACATCAATCCAAGTAAGTATAAAGTGTTACTGTAAAAAAGAATAATTAGTTAAGAGATTTCTCGACTACACTTCGTTTCGCTCGAAATGACATTATTACATTTTAAAATTAGCAAATTGTTACATTAATCATTTCTTCCCTTCAACCACAATCACAATTTCTCCTTTCGGTGGTTTGTTTGTATAATGTGCCAAAACTTCAGCTGCTGTTCCTCTGATGGTTTCTTCAAATAGTTTGGTGAGTTCTCTAGAAACAGAAACTTGTCTGTCTGCTCCAAAATACTCCACAAAATTTCCTAATGTTTTTATCAATTTATGTGGTGATTCGTAAAAAATCATCGTTCTGTTTTCTTCGGCTAAAAGTTGCAAACGCGTTTGTCTCCCTTTTTTTACGGGTAAAAACCCTTCAAAAACAAACTTATCATTTGGCAAACCAGAATTTACCAACGCCGGAACAAAAGCCGTTGCGCCTGGCAAACAATCCACTTCAATATTATGTTCTACACAAGCTCTTGTCAACAAAAAACCAGGATCAGAAATTGCCGGAGTTCCAGCATCAGAAATCAACGCACACGTTTCTCCATTTCTAATTCTGTTCAACACACCTTCAATAGATTTGTGTTCGTTGTGCATATGATGACTGTGCATTTGTGTGCCAATCTCAAAATGTTTCAATAATTTTCCGCTTGTTCGCGTATCTTCCGCTAAAATAAAATCCACTTCTTTTAAAACTCTTACAGCTCTAAAAGTCATGTCTTCTAAATTGCCAATTGGCGTTGGAACTAAGTATAATTTACTCATTGTTCAGTTGTCAGTTATCAATAAACAATTATCAGTTGTCAGTTATCAGTTATCAGTTGTCAGTTATCAGTTATCAATTGTCTGTGTACTACTGTTGATAATTGTTCATTGTTTATTGGTTAAATAGCTTCATACGTTTCTACAGTAATATCTGCAATTACATCGCCTGTATGTTTGGTGCTTAACGGTTCAAATAATAAAAGATGAACCTCTTCTTTTGCAATTGGTTTGTGTGCTACTCCTTTCGGAACAATATAAAATTCGCCTTCGTTTAGCGTTACTGTTTTATCTCGTAATTCAATATCTAAAGAACCTTTAATCACCATAAATAATTCATCTTCATCGTCGTGTTTATGAAACACAAATTCGCCTTTTAATTTTGCTAATAAGATTTGTTGATTGTTTAATTCGCCAATTTTTTTTGGCGACCAATGATCTGAAAACAACTTAAATTTTTCTTGGATATTTATTACGCTCATACAGCAAATTTACAAAAGAAAGTGTTACAAAACAGATTCAAATTCATTACAATCTAATCGGATATCAGAATTTAAGATTTCTTTTTCTAACAAACTACAATGATGTTTGTCGTTGTTTTTTGAGTAAAATTTACAAGCATAACAAGTTCTTTGAACCGTTAAAATGTTTTTTTGATTGAGTTGATAAATCAATTCGCTTAAAGTTGTAAATAAATTTTCAAGATGATTTGTCTCAATATCAACCAACTTCTCTTTAAGCGGATTTAAAAAATCTTCGGTTTTCTTTACAGCAGCTTTTCCAGTATTTGATAATTGTATAGTATAACTTCTAGTGTCTTTTGAAGAAAAATCTTTAACAATCAGCCCTTTTTTGTCGAGCGTTTTTACAGCATCGCTAATGGTTGGTTTGGTTACATTAAACTCTTTTGACAAATAACTTACGTTGCAATATGCTGCTTTATGATTTTCAATAAAAATGAGTATTTGAATCTGAATTGGACTCAAATTTAACTCTTTGGCTTTTTCCCAAAGCAATACTTTAAAACTTTCAGAAATTCGTTGCAATCCAACAAGAACTTTGTTGGCAACATTTTCTTCTTGATTTTTTGGATTAAAAATACTGGTATTCATCATAAAAAAAGCCTGTCAAAATTTTAGTCTGACAGGCAAAGTTAGCAATCCTAATTAAATTAGTTGCAATTTTCCATTTCAATAATGTAAAATCCGTCTTTAGCTATTTTTTGAGCAACCATTTCT
Organism: Polaribacter gochangensis; assembly: GCF_046224025.1. NCBI lineage: Bacteria > Pseudomonadati > Bacteroidota > Flavobacteriia > Flavobacteriales > Flavobacteriaceae > Polaribacter > Polaribacter gochangensis. The sequence continues at coordinate 804,465 of NZ_JBJXRF010000001.1, forward strand.
GGCGCTTCTTCCATATGACAAAATTGACATTCATTTGCACTTAATCCGCCAGTTTTAAAAGGTTTTGTTTCTAAATACTTTTTTCCAAAACTGTAAATTAATTGTTCATCTGTAACGGTATTTTGTACAAGAATGTCAAAATGCATGATGTTGTCATCTGCTCTTTTTACATAGGTATCCCAAACTGAAACTTTCATCGTTTTCTTTTTAAATTATCCACGAACATCTGCCATAGAAGCTCCAAAATTTAGGTGTAATACATTTCCTGTTGGAGTTACCAATGCTGGTACAGATTTTACACCTGCATTTTCTGCATTGTCTAATTGACTTCTGTCTTCTCCTAAATGTACAATTTCTACATTAGATGCACCAATAAGATTTAAAATATCGTGTTCTGCACTGATACAAACTGGACATCCTGCGTGATAAAAAATTGATTTTTTCATGTGTTTAAAAATTTAAAGTTAATAATGATGCAAATATAGTAAGGAATCCTAACTAAAAAAATATTTTGATGTTTTTTTTGATATAAAGTAGAAATGAAGATTCTCAATAGCAGATATTCTTAGTATTTGATTAAATTTGCAGCTTATATAAAGAAACAACATGTATAGAAGTCATTCTTGTGGTGAGTTAAGAGCATCGCACATCAATACAGAAGTAACCTTGGCGGGTTGGGTACAAAAATCGCGTGATAAAGGATTTATGATTTGGGTAGATGTACGTGACAGATACGGAATTACACAATTAATTTTTGATGAAGATCGTACGCCAAAAGCAATTATTGAGCAAGCAAAAACGCTTGGAAGAGAATTTGTAATTCAGGTTACAGGAACAGTTATTGAGAGAAGTTCTAAGAATCCTAAAATGAAAACTGGTGCTATTGAAGTGTTGGTTTCTAAGTTAGAAATCTTGAACAAATCGAAACTTCCGCCTTTTACAATTGAAGATGAAACCGATGGTGGAGAAGATATTAGAATGAAATATCGGTATTTAGATATTCGTAGAAATCCGGTTAAAGACAGTTTAATTTTCCGTCATAAAGTTTCGATGGAAGTTCGTAAATATTTGTCTGATCAAGAATTCATAGAAGTTGAAACTCCGTATTTAATCAAATCTACACCAGAAGGAGCAAGAGATTTTGTAGTTCCTTCTCGTATGAACGAAGGTCAGTTTTACGCATTGCCACAATCTCCACAAACATTCAAACAACTATTAATGGTTGGCGGAATGGACAAATATTTTCAGATTGTAAAATGTTTTAGAGACGAAGATTTACGTGCAGACAGACAACCAGAATTTACACAAATTGACTGTGAAATGGCATTTGTTGAGCAAGAAGATATCTTAACTATTTTTGAAGGATTGACACGTCATTTATTAAAAGAAATCAACGGAGTTGAAGTGGAGAAATTTCCAAGAATGTTGTACGATGATGCGATGCGTTTGTATGGAAATGATAAACCAGACATCCGTTTTGGAATGGAGTTTGGCGAACTGAATGAGGTTACACAACACAAAGAGTTCAAAGTGTTTAACGATGCAGAATTGGTTGTTGGAATCGCAGTTCCAGGAGGAAATTCTTACACAAGAAAAGAAATAGATAAATTGATTGATTGGGTTCGAAGACCACAAGTTGGTGCTTTAGGAATGATTTATTGTCGAGTTAATGAAGACGGAACATTCAAATCGTCTGTAGATAAATTTTACGATCAAGACGACTTGGCAAAATGGGCAGAAAAAACAGGAGCGAAAGCTGGAGATTTAATCTGTGTATTATCAGGAAATACAACCAAAGTAAGAGCTCAGTTAAGTGCTTTACGTATGGAAATGGCTGAACGTTTAGGGTTAAGAGACCCAAAAGTATTTGCACCACTTTGGGTAATTGATTTCCCATTGTTAGAATTGGATGAAGAAACAGGACATTATCATGCAATGCATCATCCGTTTACATCACCAAAACCTGGGCAACTAGAATTGTTAGATTCTGATCCTGGAGCTGTAAAAGCAAACGCATACGATTTGGTGTTGAATGGAAACGAAATCGGTGGAGGTTCCATCAGAATTCACGATAAACAAATGCAAGCAACAATGTTAAAACACCTTGGTTTTTCAGAAGAAGATGCCAAAGCACAATTTGGTTTCTTAATGGACGCATTTGAATATGGCGCGCCACCACACGGAGGTTTGGCTTTTGGTTTGGATAGATTGGTTGCTATTTTAGGCGGACAAGAAACCATCAGAGATTTTATTGCATTTCCGAAAAATAATTCAGGACGCGATGTCATGATTGACGCACCAGCATTTATAGATGATGATCAATTAAAGGAATTGAGTTTGAAATTAGATATCAAAGCATAAAAAATCAAATCCCGCAATTGCGGGATTTTTTAGTACATTTAATAGTATGAAAAACCTACTTATTTTATTTGTATTATTCTTTTCAATACAATCTTTTGGTCAAGAAATCACAGGAAACCAATTGCTAGAAAAAGCAATTCAATACCACGATCCAAGCGGAAATTGGAACACTTTTAAAGGAACACTGTTTGTAACAATGGAAACGCCAAACAGCCCCAAAAGAGAAAGTGAAATACATATTGACTTGCCTAATCAAATCTTTTCCGTAAAAGCAAAAAGTGGTAAAAATACTTCTGAATATATTTTAGAAAAAGAGAATATTCAAATTGTTTTTAACGGAGAAAAAAATCCAGCAGAAGAAATTTTAAAGAAAAATAGATTGAGTGAAGATCGTGCAAGAATGTATCAAAATTATTATACGTATTTGTATGGTTTGCCAATGAAATTAAAAGACGAAGGAACAATAATTCATCAAAAAGTAATAAAGAAAACCTTTAAAGGCAACCAATATTTGGTTTTAAAAGTTACTTATAAAAAGGAAGTTGGAAAAGAGACGTGGTATTTTTATTTCAATCCAATAACCTTTGCGATGGAAGTATATCAATTTTTTCATGACGAGTCAAAAAACGATGGAGAATATATTTTGTTAACCGAAGAAGAAACTATTAATGGTATAAAAATGCCAAAAAACAGAGCTTGGTTTATGAATAAAGAAGATAAATACTTAGGAACTGATATTTTGAAATCATCTAATTAATGCCAACAGCAAAAGCCATATTTACTAAAATTCATATTTGGAGATACAAACACATTTCTGAACGTCAGTTTGTGTATTTATTAAGCATTCTTGTTGGTTTTTTATCTGGTGTTGCTGCAGTTGTCTTAAAGAATTTAACACACTTTTTTCAGCACTTGTTAGAAGGAAATTTAGTGCAATATTATCATCATGCTTTTTATTTTGTTTTTCCAATTATCGGATTGGCTTTGGTTTATTTAATAATAAAATATGTGATTAGACATAAAGTAAGCCACGGAATTCCTTCTACGCTATATTCAATTTCGAAACGAAAAGGAATCATGAAACGCTATCAAATGATTGGTTCTATAGTAACAGCGCCAATTACTATTGGTTTTGGAGGTTCTGTTGGTTTAGAAGGTCCAACTGTAGCAACTGGCTCTGCAATTAGTTCTAACGTAGCACGTTTTTTTCATTTAAATCAAACCACAAGAACATTATTAATTGGTTGTGCTGCTGCCGGAGCATTGTCATCGATTTTTAAAGCGCCAATTGCAGCGATTATTTTTGCGATTGAAGTCTTTAGTTTAGATTTAACAATTGCTTCGATGTTGCCATTATTATTAGCATCTTTATCTGCCATAATTACGTCGTATTTTTTCTTTGGTTCTGATGTTTTATTGCCGTTTAAGATTGAAGACGCATTTAGTATTAAAGATGTTCCTTTTTATATTATTTTAGGAGTTGTTGCAGGCGTAACATCAATTTATTTTACAGAAGTTTACGACCGAGTTCAAAAGTTTTTCGACCGATTTAGATCTCCTGTAAAACGCTTGTTAATTGGCGGAATTGGATTAGGAATCTTGGTGTATTTTATTCCGCCTTTATACGGAGAAGGATTTGATACGATTAATAGTTTAATTGCCGGAAACCCAGAAGCTTCATTACAGAACAATTTTTTAAATTTAGACCTTAGCAATGTTTGGGTAGTTATTGCATTATTAGCAGGATTGGTTTTCTTTAAAATTATAGCAAGTGCTTTAACATTTGGCGCTGGTGGTGTTGGTGGTATTTTTGCCCCAACGTTATTTATGGGAAGTATTATGGGAAACTGTATTGCTAAAATTATTAACAATATTGGGTTGTTTAACAATCCTGTTTCTGAAAGTAATTTTACATTGGTTGGTATGGCCGGACTTATGGCTGGAGTTTTACACGCACCATTAACTGCAATATTTTTAATCGCAGAAGTAACCGGAGGATATGAATTGTTTATTCCATTAATGCTAACAGCTGCCATTTCGTATTCTATTACAAAATACGCACATCCACATTCTGTTTATGCAATGGAATTAGGTAGAAAAGGCGAATTAATTACGCATGATAAAGATCATGCAGTATTAACACTTATGGATATGGGCAAGGTGATAGAAAACAACTTTGTAAGCATAAATCCTGATATGAATTTAGGGGAAATTGTTCGTGAAGCAGTTGTAAAATCGAATCGAAATATTTTCCCTGTGGTTGGTAAAAAACACGGAGAATTATTAGGAATTATTTTGTTAGACGACATTCGTTCTATCATGTTTGATCAAACCTTATACAATAAAATGTTGGCAAAAGAAATCATGCAAAAACCACCAGCAATTATTGAAATAGAAGAAGATAAAATGACCACAATTATGAAAAAATTTAAAGAAAGTGGCGCGTGGAATTTACCTGTAATAAAAGAAGGAAAATATTATGGTTTTATATCAAAATCAAAATTACTAACAGTTTATAGAAATAAACTGATTGAAGTAACAAGTTAATTTGGGCTTTTTGTAGCTTTGCATAAACTATATTTTCAACGTATGAAAACACTTCTTAAAATACTATTTATCATTTTTATCCTTTGGATGTGTACAGGCATTTATTTATTAAAAACAGAACACCCTAAGGCAGAAATTGTAATGGGTTTAGGGGTTTTTTACCTTTCTTTCTTGTTGATGCCAATTTTTATTTATCACAGATATAAAGACGGTAAATACAAAAAATATCAACTAAACGACGAAAAGTTAAAAGAATTGATGAAAAATAAAGATTCTTAGGATAATAGTTTTTATTCGGCTTTAATTTAAGCGTTATAAACATTAAAATAACATTGCTTCTTTAAAGAATAGTATTAAAAAACTTAATTTTTTTTGACTTTAATACTTACCAATATCTTTTTTTAAATATTCGATAAACTTCTTTGGCTTTTACAAAAAAAGTATCTATATAAACTTGATGTTAATTTCTCTATTCTTTTTGTTTAGATAACCAAAACAATACTTTTTGTTAATTCAAATAATAGTAAAAACTTTTTAGAGTTGAATTAGTTTTACAGTGTTAAACAAAACAATTATAACAACTTTTAAAAATTAGAAAAATGAAAAAAGTAATCGTATTATTCTTAGGACTTACATTAAGTACAACAGTATTATTTGCAAACAATGATAATCCAATCACTGACGCAAAAAACCAATTAAGAACAGAGATTGTAAAATTATTAGGAAACAACAAGTTCCCGTTAACTACAAAATTTGCTAAAGCAGAAATTTCAATTTTACTAAACAGTAAAAATGAGTTAGTAATTATTTCGGTAGAGTCGCAAAATTCACTTTTAGAAAGTTACATCAAAAGAAAATTAAACTACAAAAAAGTAAAAACAACTGTATTAAGTAAAATGAAAATTTACAAAATGCCAATAAAAATTATCCAATCATAAACTATAAGAGAAAACACAAAAATTATTTGAATTGATTAATTAGAAACTTTAGTCTAATAGATTGAGGTTTTTTTTATAAAAAAAATTCTAATTCTTTGTACCTTTGCAGTATATGATAGACGAAAGAGAAGTAACTTCAGAAAAAGCTGTTTTAATTGGTGTTATTACACAATTTCAAGACGAAACGCAGTCTGAAGAATATTTAGATGAGTTAGAGTTTTTAACGTTAACCGCAGGAGGAATTGCGGTAAAAAGATTTACACAAAAATTAGAAAAACCTCATCCAAAAACATTTATTGGAGCAGGAAAACTAGAGGAAGTTGCTGCATATATAGAATCACACACTATTGGTACCGCTATTTTTGATGACGAATTATCGCCAGCACAAATAAGAAATATCGAAAAAGTTTTGGATTGTAAAATCTTAGACAGAACCAATTTAATCTTAGATATTTTTGCGCAAAGAGCACAAACAAGTTCCGCTAAAACTCAAGTTGAATTAGCACAATGTGAATATTTATTACCAAGGTTAACAAGACTTTGGACACACCTTGACAAACAAAAAGGTGGAATCGGAATGCGTGGACCTGGAGAAACAGAAATTGAAACAGACAGACGTATCATTCGTGATAAAATTACCATTCTAAAAAAGAAACTAGCAACTATTGATAGACAAATGGCTGTGCAACGTAAAAACCGTGGAAAAATGGTTCGTGTTGCTTTGGTTGGGTATACCAATGTTGGGAAATCAACATTAATGAATGTAATTAGCAAAAGTGATGTTTTTGCAGAAAATAAACTCTTTGCAACCTTAGATACAACCGTTAGAAAAGTGGTTGTAAAAAACATTCCGTTTTTAATGACAGATACTGTTGGGTTTATTAGAAAATTACCAACACAATTGGTAGAATCTTTTAAATCTACTTTAGATGAAGTTCGCGAAGCCGATTTATTACTGCATGTTGTAGATATTTCTCATCCAAATTTCGAAGATCATATTGCCTCTGTAAATACCATTTTAGACGAAATAAAAAGTGCTGATAAACCCACACTTATGGTTTTTAATAAAATCGATGCCTATGCTCACGAAACCATCGATGAAGATGATTTGGTTACAGAAAAAACCAAAGCACATTATACGTTAGAAGATTGGCAAAAAACGTGGATGAATGATATTGAAACCACCGCTGTATTTTTATCTGCCATCAACAAAGAAAATATTGAAGAGTTTAAAGAAAAGGTGTATGAAGAAGTAAAGAAAATTCATATTGCACGTTTTCCGTACAACAACTTTTTATATGATGAATATACGGTAGAATAGTTATTCCTCTTTATCATCAGTAAAATCAAAATCATCAATAATTCCTAGGCGTTTTGCTCTGCGTTTCCAGCTTTTTCTAGCCAAAGTTTGTAGGTTTTCAATATTGTCCATTTCATCCATAATTTCTAAACCAAGCAAGGTTTCAATCATGTCTTCTTGAGTAACCAATCCGCTTACAGAACCGTATTCATCTACAACCAAAGCAATATGTTCTCTTTGCTCTATAAGTTGACCAAATAAATCGGGAATTGGCAAGCCTCTTTGTGTGACTAAAATGTTTCTTCTAATGTCTTTTAACTGTTGATTTCCATTCCCTTTTATAATTGCTTCTAACAATTGATCCTTTAAAAAATAACCAGTGATATGATCAGAATTTCCTTCGTATAAAGGAACTCTAGAGAAACGTAGGTTTGGATTCTCGTCAAAAAACTCTTGTATGGTTTGTGTTTCATCAGAAGATTTTAAAACAGTTCTTGGTGTCATAATATCTTTTACCAAAACCGATTTAAAGTTGAGTAAGTTTTTAATTATTTTACTTTCGGATGCTACAAAAACTCCTTCTTGTTCCGCAATATCTGTCATTGCCGAAAACACTTCTCTACTTAAAACGGATGCATGTGCAGGTTTTCCAAAAAGTTTGGTAAACAATTGTAAAAACCATAAAACACCTGTCCATTTAAAAATAAAAAGCAAAACGGTTAATGTTGTTGTGCTAAATTTTGCTAGTTTTCTCCAATGAGTTGCACCAATTGTTTTCGGAATTATTTCAGAAAGAATTAATATTAAAACAGTCATAATTGCCGAAACAATACCCACAATATTAAATCCTAAAAATTCAATTTTATACGGTAATTTTTCTGCTTGTACTCCAACTAAAATAGCACCAACCGTATGTGCAACTGTGTTTAAAGTTAAAATTGCAATAAGCGGTTTATCAACATCGTTTTTTAAACGTTCTAGCTGAGTAGCATAAGATCTTTTTTCTCTTTTTTTAATTTTAATAAATGTTGGTGTAACACTTAGTAAGACTGCTTCTAGAATAGAGCAGAAAAAAGAAAAGAAAATAGAAAGTGTAGCAAATACAATTAAAAGAGTCATACTATTATTTGATTGGTTAAATATACTAAAAAATGCATCGCAAAAAGAGTTCAGTTGTTAAATACAAAGAGCCAGCAAAAAGCTAGCTCTTAAAATAGAAATTTTGTTTGTTAGAATATATAATTAACTCCCAGCCCAAATACTTCTTTAAACTGCATTTTGCTTGTTGCATTGTCATCAACAATTGCATGAAAATTTAAGTTGGTAGATAAATATTTATTGATTTGCATTACAAAGTTTAATTGATAATCTAAATCCATGTTTTGTGGCTTGTCTAAATAGTTAGCATATACATTTACGATGTTTTCCATCGTAATGTTTTCCATAACTGTTGTTTTATGGTTTAAAGAACCATTAAAACCAAGTTCGTATCGCGTGTTTTTCCCTAAATCTGTTCCGTATAGACCAGAAAACTCATCAGAAACCATGGTAATTTTAGAAGTTAATGGTGCTAAATTTATTTTAAAGTTATTTGACTTTTTCCATAACATTCCAGGTCCAAAACTTAAATATCCTGGTGCTAAAAATGCTGAGGTTTTTACCTTTGGAGTTGTTTTGTAATTATACCCGTTAGTAAATTGTGTTTTAAAATTTAAAAAGAAAGAATACGACCAATTTCCTGTAGATTTTTTACCATATAAAGAGTTAAACTCAAAACGGTCATCTGTTTTTCTTGTTCCGTTTCCTTTAACATTATTTAATCCATAAGCCACCATTATTTTGTTGTCCCATGTGGTGTTTTCTTTTGAATAATTAAAATCATAATTGATTCCTAAATTTCCAGAAATGGTATTGTCTCCACCAGCTACCCAATTAGAAAAAGAAGATTGATTTACTAAAAAAGAAATATTACCTGATTTTTTCCAGTTAGACGTTGATGAATCCGTTTTTTCTTGCGCTTGAATTTGAACTGCAGCAATTAATAAGAATGCTATCGTAATTTTTTGAATCATTTTTTTTGAATTTATTTTAAGATTGTAACTCAAAGTAAAGTCACAAAGAATTTATTTTTTATGAAAAACATACTTTAACCCTAGACCAAATATTTCTTTCAGTTGAATTTTACTTGAGGCGTTGTCATCAATTAGGGTGTGAAAAAGCACATCAACCGTCATGTATTTGTTTACATCTATAGAAAATTTTGCTTGATAATCTAAATCAACATTCTGAGCTCTTTGCAAGTAATTAGAATACAACGCAATAATATTTTGCATGGTAATGTTTTCCATCACTTCAAATTTTAAGTAAGCGGATAAACTAAAACCTAAAGCAAATTTTACGTTTTTTCCTGCTTCTACACCGTACTTACCAGAAAAATCATCACTTACAAAAGTAAATCTTGAAGTTGCCGGTGCAATATTTACAGTAATATTATCAGATCTTTTCCATAACATCCCTGGTCCGAAGGACAAATATGCTGGTGAGAAAAAATCAGAAATGGGCTGTCTTGGTGTTTTTTTATAATCAAACCCTCTACTATATTGCGTCTTAAAGTTTAAGAAAAAAGAGAAAAACCAATAATTATTAGATTTTAAACCTAATAACGAGTTGTATTCAAATCGATCACTCGTTTTACGAACGCCAGCATCTTGTATATTACTTAAACCATAAACAGTAATAATCCTATTGTCCCAGTTCCATTTTCCATTTTTGTAGTTAAAGTCATAATTAACACCAATGTTTCCAGCAATTGTGTTATCTCCACCAGCTTTCCAATTGGTAAAAGTAGATTGATTAAATAAGAACGTGAACAATCCTGTTACTTTCCATTTTGGAGGTGCAGGAGGAATACTATCTTTTTTTTCTTGCGAAAAACTAAGTGTAGAGATTAATAAAAGACAACCGAAAAGACACTTTTTCATCAGTTCTTAAAAGAATTTTAATCTGCAAAAGTAATACGAATTGAAGAACAAAAAAAATTATTTTAAGGCTTTGTAAAGCGGAACAGTAGAACAGGCTTCTCCAAACATTATTGTTTTTGCAATTGGTTGCAATTTTTGTACTAAAAGTGTATATGCAGAAGCAGGAATTGGTTTGTTAGAACAACCTTTTATAATAATAGATTTCTCTTTAAAAGGTTCTTGGTTTATTTGATTGATTATTTCTTCAAATAGCACAGTTTCTAAAATTTCTAAAGAACCAACAACAACTTTTTTTGCAAATGGCGATAATTTTGTAGCAATTAATAGAAATGCCCAAGAAGGTATAATGGCGTCAGTAGAACACGTTAAAGCAACGTAATTATCTTGATATTGAATCCAATGATGCTCGTTTACAAAAGCTCTAAAGTCTTTCTCTTTCAAAATAATTTCTTCAAAGAGCCAATCTTTAATGTCAAAAACCACTCGATCCCCTTCGGGATAAAAGTCCTCAAGATCTAATGTAACTAATTTGCTATTTGCAACTCTATTGATTATTTCTTCTGCCATTTTTTTAGATTCAAAGGTTCAAAGGTTCAAAGGTTCAAAGGTTCAAAGGTTCAAAGGTTTGCTAGCTACTAACTGTCAACTGATAACCGATAACTGTTCACTGAAAACTAAATTAAAGCATTCCTAACTCTAACTTTGCTTCTTCGCTCATCATTTCTTGTGTCCATGTTGGGTCAAAAGTAATTTCTACTTCTGCTTTGTTAATTTCTTTTAAAGAAGCTACTTTATCTTCTACTTCTTTTGGTAATGATTCTGCAACTGGACAATTAGGTGATGTTAACGTCATTAATATTTTAGCGTCGTTGTCTTCATTTACAAAAACATCATAAATCAATCCTAATTCGTAAATATCAACAGGTATTTCAGGATCGTAAATGGTTTTGATAACTCGTACAATTTTATCTCCAATTTCTTCTAATTCTACGTCGTTCATGTTTTTTTATTTTTATAAAATGGTCGTATTCTTTATTTAGCTTGTAACGCAATTGCGTACATTTTTATTTGTTTTATCATAGAAACCAAACCGTTTGCTCTGGTTGGCGATAAATGTTCTTTTAATCCGATTTCATCAATAAAACGAGTATCTGAATTTAAAATCTCTTCGGCTTTTTGATTAGAAAAAACACGTAATAATAAAGCAACAATCCCTTTGGTTAAAATAGCATCGCTATCCGCAGTAAAAACAAGTTTTTCGTTTTGTATTTCAGAATGTAACCAAACTTTAGATTGACAACCTTTTATTAAATTTTCGTCAAGTTTGTAAGCAGCATCTATTAAAGGCAAAGATTTACCTAAATCGATAATGTATTCATAGCGCTCCATCCAATCATCAAACATCGAAAACTCGTCAATAATTTCTTCTTGTATTTCTTTGATAGTCATTTTTTAAACTTATTTTTGCACAGTCTAATAACTGATTATTTAATTGGGCAAAATTACGATAAAAAAGGCATTTATGCCTATTTAGTTTAAATATAAATAAGGTTTATTGTTAAATTAAACCAAGAATTAAGAATACATCTTTCTGTTGTAGAAAGTTAAAATTAAGATATGAGTAAATTATTAGCAGTTGGTACTGTTGCATTTGATGCGATTGAAACACCGTTTGGAAAAACAGATAAAATTTTGGGAGGTTCAGGAACTTTTGTTGGATTGGCTGCAAGTCAATTTGGAGTAGAAACAGGCGTTGTTTCTGTTGTTGGAGGAGATTTTCCACAAGCGTATTTAAACATGATGAACTCTAAAGGAATTAATACAGACGGTATTGAAATTATAAAAGAAGGAAAGACCTTTTTTTGGAGCGGAAAATATCACAACGATATGAATTCTCGTGATACGTTGATTACTGAGTTAAATGTTTTAGAACATTTTTCTCCGGTAGTTCCAGAAAACTTTAAAGATGCAGAAATAGTAATGTTAGGAAATTTACATCCTTTAACACAGGCATCAGTTTTAGACCAAATGGCGGTAAAACCAAAATTGGTAGTGTTAGATACAATGAATTTTTGGATGGATATTGCTTTAAATGATTTACACGAAGTAATAAAAAGAATTGATGTAATTACAATTAATGATGAAGAAGCAAGGCAGTTAAGTGGAGAATATTCGTTGGTAAATGCTGCGAAGAAAATCCATGAAATGGGACCAAAATATGTGGTGATTAAAAAAGGAGAACACGGCGCTTTATTATTTAATGAAGGCAATATGTTTTTTGCGCCAGCTTTGCCATTGGCAGAGGTTTTTGATCCAACAGGAGCAGGAGATACCTTTGCTGGAGGTTTTTGCGGATTTTTAGCAAAAACAGAAGACATTTCTTTTGAGAATATGAAAAATGCCATTATTTACGGTTCTAATTTGGCATCGTTCTGTGTAGAAAAATTTGGTACACAACGAATGGAGGAACTAACAAAAGAAGAAGTAACAGAACGCTTAGAAGCGTTTAAGCAATTAACACAATTTGATATTGAAATATCATAAATATTAAATCCGCGCTTTTTGCTGCGGATTTTTTTTATCACAAAACACACACTAAATAACTGATACTAAAATGAGTGACGCTTTAAAACATGAATGTGGAATTGCAATGGTTCGATTATTAAAACCATTACAATATTACAAAGATAAATACGGAACGGCTTTTTACGGAATTAATAAAATGTATTTGTTAATGGAAAAGCAGCACAACCGTGGTCAAGACGGTGCAGGTTTTGCAAGTGTAAAATTCAATGTAAATCCGGGTACGAGATATATCAGCAGAGTTCGTTCAAATCAATCACAACCAATTCAAGATATTTTTGCGCAAATAAACAATCGTTTAAATACTGTTTTAGAAGAAAATCCAGATAAAAAAAATGATGTTGCTTGGCAAGAAGAAAACATGCCTTATGTTGGCAACTTGTTTTTAGGACATGTGCGATACGGAACTTTTGGTAAAAATAGCATCGAAAGTGTACATCCGTTTTTGCGTCAAAGCAACTGGAAACATCAAAATTTAATTGTTGCAGGGAATTTTAACATGACAAATTCTAATCAGTTATTAGAAGAGTTAATAGAATTGGGTCAGCATCCAAAAGAGTTTACAGATACGGTAACTGTCATGGAGAAAATTGGTCATTTTTTAGAAGAAGAAGTTGCAAGCTTGTATTTAAGTGCAAAAGAAAAAGGATATACTAAAAAAGATGCTTCTCCTTTTATAGAAGAACATTTAGATTTACAAAACGTATTGCAACGCTCCTCTAAAAATTGGGATGGTGGTTATGCAATGGCAGGTTTATTAGGTCATGGAGATGCATTTGTTTTAAGAGATCCATCAGGAATTAGACCAACTTATTTTTATCAAGATGATGAAGTTGTTGTTGTTGCATCAGAAAGACCAGTGATACAAACCGTTTTTAATGTTGATATTGATAAAGTTCAAGAATTAGAAAGAGGACATGCATTAATTATTAAGAAAGATGGAAACATTGATGTAAAATCTATTTTAGAGCAAAAACCAAAAAAATCGTGTTCTTTTGAGCGTATTTATTTCTCAAGAGGAAGCGATGCGTCTATTTATGAAGAACGTAAAAATTTAGGAAAATTAGTATTTCCTCAAATATTAAACTCAATTAATAACGACATTACAAATTCTGTTTTTTCATACATTCCAAACACTGCAGAAACTTCTTTTTACGGAATGATAGAAGCCGCAGAAGATGTTTTGAATCAACAAAAAACAACAAAAATTTTAGCTGGTGGCACAAAGTTATCCGCAGAAAAAGTTACAGAAATATTATCTGAAAGACCTCGTTTTGAAAAAATTGCCATCAAAGATGCAAAATTAAGAACCTTTATTGCAGATGATAATAGTAGAGACGATTTGGTTGCGCACGTTTATGATGTAACTTATGGGGTTGTAAAACCTACAGACAATTTGGTAATTATTGATGATAGTATTGTTAGAGGAACAACTTTAAAGAAAAGTATTATCAAAATTTTAGATCGATTAAATCCTAAAAAAATTGTAGTTGTTTCTTCTGCACCGCAAATTCGATATCCAGATTGTTATGGAATTGACATGGCGAAAATTGAAAATTTTATTGCTTTTAGAGCAGCTTTAGAGTTGTTAAAAGACACCAATCAATATTATATTGTGGATGAAGTGTACAAAAAAGCAATTGCACAAAGAGCAAAAGAAGACGCAGAAATTATCAATTTTGTAAAAGAAATTTATGCACCTTTTACTACAGAACAAGTTTCTGATAAAGTTGCACAGATGTTAAAAACGTTTGAAATTAAGGCAGAAGTAGAAGTTATTTTTCAATCTGTAGAAGGATTACACAAAGCCTGTCCAGAGCATTTAGGAGATTGGTATTTTACAGGAGATTATCCAACACCTGGCGGACATCGAGTTGTAAATGAAGCATTTATTAACTTTTACGAAGGAAACGATAAAAGAGCGTATTAAAAGATAAAAAACAAGTATAAAAAAAGCATCCTAAATTAGGATGCTTTTTTATGATTTATCTTAAGGCTAATTATTTCGCTGCAGCGTAACGTCTTTCAACTTCGTTCCAGTTAATTACATTAAAAAATGCATTGATATAATCTGGTCTTCTATTTTGATAGTTTAAATAATATGCATGTTCCCAAACATCTAATCCTAAAATTGGAGTTCCTCCACAACCAGTATTTGGCATTAAAGGATTGTCTTGGTTTGGTGTAGAACAAACAGAAATTTTTCCACCTTTATGTACACACAACCAAGCCCAACCAGAACCAAACTGAGTTGCAGCAGCTTTAGAAAAAGCTTCAATAAAAGCATCTTTAGAACCAAATTCTGCCTCAATAGCATCTTTTAATTCTCCAGATAAATAACCTCTATCTTCAGGATTCATTACTGTCCAAAATAAAGAGTGATTAAAATATCCACCACCATTATTTCTAACAGCTTTGTTATTCATATCTAAGTTCTCTAAAATATCTTCAATAGATTTTCCTTCTAAATCAGTTCCTGCAATTGCATTGTTTAAGTTGTTTGTGTATCCGTTGTGATGTTTGCTATGGTGAATCTCCATAGTTCTAGCATCAATATGTGGTTCTAACGCATCATAAGCGTATCCTAATTCTGGTAATTGAAAAGCCATAATTATATGTTTTTAAATGATTAAAATTATTGTTTATCAGCCGAATGCTGATTCTTTGCCTTCACAAATTTAACGCAAAAACTTGTGCAAAGCAACAAGCATCGGTTTTGATTTTTTATAGAAGTATCAATAAAACTGATAGATTAATAATTTGCGTCTTCAGGATATTTCGCCATAAATTCTTCAGCTTTTTCTACCATTTTTGTACATCCACAGAAAAATGGAACGCGTTGATGCAATTCTGTGGGTTCTAAATCTAAAATTCGTTGATAACCATCAGAAGCTTTCCCTTTTGCTTGTTCAGCCAAAAAAGCCATTGGATTACATTCGTATAACAAACGCAATTTTCCTTTCGGCCCAATTTTACTTGTTGGATATAAATAAATTCCGCCTTTAATCATATTTCTATGAAAATCTGAAACCAATGAGCCAATATACCTAGAAGTATAAGGACGATTCTCATTTTCTTCTTGACAGTATTTTAAATATTCTTTTACCCCTTTTGGAAAGTGAACATAATTCCCTTCGTTTATAGAATAAATTTGTCCAATTTCTGGAAATGTAATGTTTGGATGCGATAAATAAAAGGTTCCTATTGCAGGGTTTAACGTAAATCCGTTTACGCCATTTCCTGTTGAAAAAACAATCATTGTTGAAGTTCCGTAAGCAACATAACCAGCAGCAACTTGTTCGCTTCCTTTTTGTAAAAAGTCTTCTTTTGTAGCTGGTGTTCCAGTCGGAGAAACCCTTCTATAAATAGAAAAAATAGTTCCAACAGAAATGTTTACATCAATATTAGAAGAACCATCTAAAGGATCCATCAAAAGCACATATTTGTTCTCATTTGTTTTATTTCTTCCTTCAACAACCACAAAATCATCTTCTTCTTCGCTTGCAATTCCGCAAACAATTTCTCTATTAATTATGGTTTGTTTAAACAAGTCGTTTGCTAAAACATCTAACTTTTGTTGAGCTTCTCCTTGTACATTAATATCTCCTGCAGCTCCGGTAATATCAACCAAACCAGCTTTTCTGATTTCATGATTTACTACTTTGGCAGCCAATCTTATTGAGTTAATAATTCTAGATAATTCTCCTGAAGAATATTTAAAATACATTTGATTCTCGATGATAAATTCTCCGAGAGTCGTGTGAGCTTGATTCATGTCAATTAATTGTAAATGGTTTACAAATATCGTTTAAATTTGCGTTACTTAAATAAATATTATGAGTTTTATCATTAGAAAAGGGCAAAAAGAAGACATGAAAAATGTGTTGAGGTTGATAAAAGAACTTGCCGAGTTTGAAAAATTACCCAATGAAGTAGAAGTAACAGAAGTAGATTTAATTAAAGACGGATTTTCTGAATCTCCAAAATTTATGACATTTGTTGCTGAAGAAAATAATGAAATTATTGGAACAGCGTTGTTTTATGAAAGATATTCTACTTGGAAAGGTCGTGTAATACATTTAGAAGATTTAATTGTTACCGAACAAAAAAGAGGATTTGGAGTTGGAATCGCTTTGTACACAGCGATTTTAAAATATGCGTACGATTTAGGAGCAAAAAGAGTTGTTTGGGATGTGTTAAATTGGAATAAAAATGCCATTGATTTTTACAAAAGTACTGGAGCAACAGTTTTAGACGATTGGCAAGTTGTACACATGAGAGAAGATGCATTAAAAAAGTTTATAGAAAAACAGTAATGAGAATTTTTAAGTTTGGTGGAGCTTCTGTTAAAAATGCAACAGGCGTTAAAAATTTAGTTCGAGTGTTAGAACACGAAGGAACTAAAAACACTTTTGTTGTGGTTTCTGCAATGGGAAAAATGACAAATGCTTTTGAAAAAGTGGTTGACGCTTACTTAAATAATTCCAAAGAATTAAAAAAATCAATCAACGAAATTCAAGGTTTCCACCAAGAAATTTTAGATGATTTATTTGAAAGTGATCATACTATTTACCAAGAAATAAATCAATTATTTGGTAAACTACAAGGTTTTTTAATTCAGAATTCAACTAAAGAATACAATTATGTGTACGACCAAACAGTTTGTTTTGGCGAATTAATAGCTACAAAAATTGTTAGTGCATTTTTACAAGAATCAGGGATTAAAAATACTTGGCTTGATAGTAGAAACATGATTAAAACAGATTCTAATTATAGAAATGCAGCGGTAAATTGGGAAGAAACTCAATTGAATTGTAACAAGCTAAACCCACAAGAATTATACATTACACAAGGATTTATTAGTCAAGATTTAAAAGGATATACGACCACTTTAGGAAGAGAAGGTTCTGATTTTACTGCAGGGATTTTAGCGTATTGTTTCAATGCAGAAAGTGTTACAATTTGGAAAGATGTTGATGGTATTTTAAATGCCGATCCACGAGTTTTTGAAAACACAACTTTGCTAAAACAAATCTCGTATCAAGAAGCAATTGAAATGGCTTTTTATGGCGCATCTGTAATTCATCCAAAGACAATAAAACCTTTAGAAAATAAAAAAATTCCGTTGTATGTTCGTTCTTTTGAAAATTTAGAAAACACAGGAACAAAGGTTAGTAAAGGCGTTCAGTTAGTGCCAAAAACGAGCTGTTTTATTGTCAAAAAAAATCAAATTTTAGTTTCTATTTCAGCAAAAGATTTTTCTTTTATGGTTGAGAAAAATTTGAGTTATATATTTGATTTATTGCATCAATACAAGATAAAAGTAAACTTAATTCAAAACTCAGCAATTAGTTTTTCGGTTTGTATAGAAGATAATTATTCGAATTTCACATCGTTTTATAACGAATTGAAACCTAGCTTTAAAATATGGTATAATGAAAACGTAACCATGTTTACCATCAGACATTTTGATTCAAAATCAATCAAAGAAATTGAAAAAAAAGGAATTGTATTATTAAAACAAATAAGTAGAGAAACGGTTCAGCTAATTATTGATGAAAAAAATAGTTATGACAACTAATATTTTTACAGTAAGTTTGTGGTTATGTCAATTTTTACCGAATGAGTTTAGTAACATCTAAAGAAATTGCAAATGTGTTGGGAGTATCTAAATATGGGTTTTTAGGAACCTTTGTTGGATGGTTGCTAATGAGACTTTTAAGTATTTCTACTATAAACAGAATTTATAGCAAACACAAACACAAAAAAGAGTTAGATTTTTTAAACGGAATTTTAGGTGATTTTAAAATTGAATTTGAAATTCCGGAAGAAGATTTAAAAAGAATTCCTAAAACGGGTCCATTTATTACGATTTCAAACCATCCTTTAGGAGGAATAGACGGAATTTTATTGTTAAAATTACTACTTCAAGAAAGACCAGATTTTAAAATAATTGCCAACTTTTTATTACACAGAATAGAGCCGTTAAAACCATTTGTAATGCCCGTAAATCCTTTTGAAACTCACAAGGACGCAAAATCTAGTGTTGCAGGAATAAAAAGCGCTTTAGTACATTTAAGAGATGGAAATCCGTTAGGAATTTTTCCAGCCGGAGAAGTTTCTACATATAGAGATGGAAAATTAATGGTTGATAAACCTTGGGAAGAAGGTGCAGTTAGATTGATTAAAAAAGCTCAAGTTCCTGTGATACCAATTTACTTTCATGCAAAGAATAGTAAAATGTTTTATGTATTGTCTAAAATTAGCGATACGTTTAGAACGGCAAAATTACCATCAGAACTATTGTCTCAGAGACACCGAGTTATTAAAGTAAGAATAGGAAAACCAATTTCTGTAAAAGACCAAGATTCTTATGAAGACATTCCTTCTTTCTATGAATTTATTAGAAAGAAAACCTATATGCTTGCCAACCCATTTGAGAAAAAAACACCAAAAATTCTATCCACGCAAAACTTAAAAATACCAAAACCACCAAAGGAAATTATTTCTCAAAAAAATGTTAGATATTTTATCAGAGAAGTTGAAAAACTTAGAGAAAACGATAAAAGATTATTAGAAAGTAAAAACTATGAAGTGTTTTTTGCGAGTGCAAAAGAGATTCCAAATGTATTACAAGAAATTGGCCGTTTAAGAGAAATTACTTTTAGAGATGTTGGCGAAGGCACAAATAAATCAATCGATTTAGATAAGTTTGATAAATATTATCACCATTTAATATTGTGGGACAGAGAAGCAAATATGCTAGTTGGAGCCTATAGAATGGGGCTTGGGAAAGATATTTATAAAAAATACGGTATTGCAGGTTTTTATATTCATACATTATTTCGCTTTGAACCCGAATTATATAATATGATGGAAAATACCATAGAAATGGGACGCGCTTTTATTGTAAAAGAATATCAACAAAAACCAATGCCTTTATTTTTATTATGGAAAGGAATTGTACATGTTACCTTAAGATATCCAGAGTATAAATATTTAATGGGCGGAGTTAGTATTAGCAATCAATTTTCTGAGTTTTCAAAATCGTTAATGATTGAGTTTATGAAATCTCATTATTATGATCCATACATTGCTCAATACATCTTTCCGAAGAAAGAATTTAAGGTAAAATTAAAAGACGATGATAAAGATTTTGTGTTTGATGCTACCAAAGCAGACATGCAAAAATTTGATAAAATTATCGACGAAATTGAACCTGGAGCATTAAGGATTCCGGTGTTAATTAAAAAATATGTGAAACAAAATGCGCGTTTAGTGGCATTTAATGTAGATCCAAAATTTAACAACGCTGTTGATGGACTAATGTATATTCGTGTTGCTGACTTACCAGAAAGTACTGTAAAACCGGTTATGGAAGAATTTCAAGCAGAACTAGAGCGAAAAGCAACAGAACTTCAAGAGCAACAAAAAGCAGAAAACACTCCGTAAAACAACCCTTTTTTTAGCGACAATAAGTAGTGCTACGTACATGTTTTTTCATGTAATTGATTGATTACTAAATAATAATGATTATTTTTAGGGAACTAAATAAACTTTATTATGAAAAAAAATACTTTACTACTTCTAATTTTACTGTGCCAGTTTTCTCTTTCGGCACAAGTAAATTATAAAAAAAAGGCAACAGAAAAAGGTGCTAATTTTTATGAAATTGTAAAAAACACAAGAGCACATTTTCAAAAACTTAAAGCACGTAAATCTGGATTTGTTCTAAGCAGTAAAAAGCAAGAAAAACAATTTGAACGTTGGGCTTATTATTGGAAAGATAGAGTTGATATTAATGGAAATTTTCCTAGTGAAACCTTGGGCTATTTTAATGCCGGCATTATTGATGCTAAAGGAAAAATTATTGTGTCTAGAAAGCAAAAAGGAGCTTCAACAGAAGCTTGGATTGACATTGGGCCACAAAATAATCCAGACCCTAATGGATATCCAAATTTCCCACAATTAGGAAGATTAAATACATTTTTAAGAATCAAACACCCTACAGATAGAAACTTAGATGTATTGTTTGTTGGGTCTCCAACAGGAGGTTTATGGAAATCTACTGATAACGGAACCACTTGGAGCCCAAAATTAGATATTGTTGCTGGTATTGGAATCACAGATATTAAAACCGCATCATCAACCACATTTGCGAATTATACAAGCAAACCAATTTATGTTTCAACAGGAGATTATGATGGTGGTCAAGTAAAATCTATTGGAGTATTAAAATCAACTGATGGTGGAGATACATTTGTTTCAACAGGATTAAGTCATTCATTATCTGAACAAAAAACCTTAGGACAATTGGTGGTTTATGATGACAATACAATTATTGTAGGAGATAGCCAATACATTAAAAAATCTAGCGATGGAGGTGCAAACTGGACCAATATTTTTGACATTGGATATAATGGAGCTGATTTTGGAAGAGTCGCTTTTACAGGAACAAATATTATGTATTCGGGAGTTTATGAAATTATATTTTCAACAGACTCAGGAGCAACTTGGACAACCGTTTATACTGCACCTACAGGAAACAGTACAGACAAACACGCACTTACAATTGGGTCGGATGATAAATTTTATGCGCAAGATGAAAGTGGTCAGGTTAAAGTATTTGATATTGGATCTAAATCTTTCTCAAATTTAGGCGTAAAACCTGGCGGCTATAATGCACAATATGGCTATAATCAAGCATTACTATTTAAAGATAACTTATTTGTAACCGGAGAGTTTAATGGACAAACATCTACAGATAATGGCGCTACTTGGCATCGCTCTTTAAATGGATATTGGACTGGTCAAGCAGATGATGGTACTTATATACATTCAGATCATCATGGAATGGGATTGTTAGATGGTCAATATGAGTTTTGGAGTGTAAATGATGGAGGATTAAGTTTTATAAATTACAGTTCAATAAATGACACAAAACCAACCATTACTTATAAATCTAATGGTGTTGTTGTTACTCAACTATATGATGTTGCTATTACTCCAAATTTATCAACAGGCAATTATGTAACTGCAAATCAAGACAACGATGGCTTTAGTAAAGAAATGCATAATGGCTCAATGCAATGGATTGCAGCTTCTGCAGGAGATGGAATTAGCGCTGTTATCAATTATAACAATCCTTCAATTAGGTATTTAGGTTCTCAAAATGGAGGCTTAACAAAAGTTAATAATGGATTTTCTGGAAAATATGATGGAGATAGTTGGGGACAAATCAATGGAGCAGCTTTTGTTTGGCCATTAGAAATTCATACTACAGATCCAACAATTTTATTTGCTGGTGGTGATGATGTATATAAAATTATAGATCCAAATGCAGCCGCAGATTTAGGAACAAGTATCACAAATGCGATAAACTTAAACTCAGGCGCTGGTCAAATCACTAAAATTTCTACCCACGGGGCGGGAATTGCTGTGGTTGGAGAAACTGCATCAAAATTATCTGTAAATTCTGGAACTACTTGGACAGCTATTACAAATCCTGCAGGAGAAACAATTAATTCTGTTGATTTTGACCAAGCCAATATGGCAACAGTGTATGCTACTGTTTCTGGATATTCTGACGGAAATAAAGTGTTTAAATCTACAGATAGCGGAGCAACTTGGACAAATATTTCTACAGGCTTACCAAATATTGTAATGAAGGAAGTTGTGTTGAAACAAAATGCTGGAATCGAAATTTTATTTGTTGCAACAGAATTAGGGGTGTATTCTAAATACGGATCAGGAAATTGGAAAAAACTAGGAACTGCATTGCCAAATGTAATTGTAAATGATATTGATATTAACTATACAGAAGACAAATTAGTTGCGGCTACTTTTGGTAGGGGCTTATGGCATATTAATATAGCTAATAGTACTTTAGGAGTTGAAAAAACGGCATTAAATGTTTCTCCTTTTTCTGCATATCCAAGTCCAGTTTTAGACGGAAAATTAAACTTTAAAGTAGAGCAAGCAAGCGCAAATTTTGAATATAAAATTTACAATGTTTTAGGTGGTGTTGTTGCCGAAGGAAAGAAAGATTCCAATTCTGGCACAATTAATGTTTCTAAATTACAAACAGGAATTTATATGTTAAAAGCATATAAAGACGGAGTTGTTTTCCCAACGGTTAAGTTTTTAGTTTCAAATAAATAAGTATGAAATTCACAAAATATATATTTCTAATTTTTAGCATTGGTTTGTTAAGTTGTAGTCAAAAAACACTCACAATTAATTCTTCAGAAAAAAGAATTAATTACCCAGGAATCGCTAGTGCTTCTCCGTTTGTGGGTTATGAAATTAGTTTTGAAAGCTCTAATGATTTTAAAATTGATAAAGTTGAGTTAAATGGGGCAAACGAAATTAAAGAGTTTTCTCTTTATGAAGAAAGCACAAAAAACGCAATTAACAGTGCCAATTTGTTAAAAAAAGGAACCTATACATTAAGCTTTAAAGTAAAAAATATTAAAGGAATTGATGACAGCGAAAAGATTACTCTTTTTATTTTAAGTGATGATAAAGTGGAAAAGAAAACCGCAAATATTCTTACAAAAGCGCCATTTCGCGCTCGGTAATATTTAAATTAAATAAAAAAGCCAAACAATTTTGTTTGGCTTTTTTTATGAATGTTAGTGATTGATTTAAAACCAACCTTTTTTGTTTTCTTGATACACTTGAATAAATTCCTCATCTGATTTAGTGAGATAGATAATTCCTTCAATTAAACCGATCAAGCCCATTAACCAAGCTCCAATTCCGCAAGTAAGAACAGACAATAACAACATAACAATTCCTTCTGTTGTATACCCCAAAACAAATTTATGTATTCCAAGAGCTCCTAAAATAATTCCTAAAATTCCACTAATTACTCTTTTGCTTTCTTGTTTGTGTATTTTATTTCCGTTTTCGTCAAGTATTTCCATTGTATATTATTTAATTGGTTGATAGTATAAAACTACAAAAAAGCAGCATCTTTTGGCTCCCAAAGCTCAATTTTATTTCCGTCTAAATCTACAATCCAGCCAAATTTACCGTAGTCATATTCTTCAACTTTATCAATAACGGTAACACCCTCTTTCTTTAATTCTTCTAGTAATTCTACTAAGTTTTCAACCCTATAATTAAACATAAAGTCTTTTTTTGAAGGCTCAAAATAAGTGGATTCTTTTGCAAACGGACTCCATTGTGTGGAGCATTTATTTCCGTTTTCATCTTTCCACCAAAAAGTACAACCCCAATCATCTGTATTAAAACCTAAATGATTTTTATACCAATCTTTAGTAGCTTTAGGATCTACAGTTTTAAAAAACAATCCGCCAATTCCGGTTACTCTTTTTTTCATAATCGTGTATTTTAGTGAAACTTCAGTTTAATTTTATCTACAATAGTTTGTGCTAATTTTTGATTGCTTTCAATCGTCCAACCCGCCACATGCGGACTTAAAACCACATTTTCTGCCGCAATTAAATATTTAAAGGCTGCTGGCATTTCTGTTGTAAATAAATTCTCGAAAGATGCTTTTTCGTATTCTAACACATCTAAACCTGCGCCTAAAATTTTTCCTGTTTTTAACGCTTCAACCACATCTTTGGTCACCACCGATTTTCCTCTCGCAGTATTGATCAACCAAAACGGTTTTTTAAACAGATTGATAAAATTAGCATCTACCATTTTTGTTGTTAACGTTGTTTGCGGAGTATGTAAGCTTAACACATCTGCTTTTTCTTGCAATTCTTCTAAAGAAACTTGGGAACAATTTTCATCACCTACATTGGGTTTGATATCATAACACAAAACTTCTACATCAAAACCTCTCAATTTTTTTGCGAAAGATTTTCCCATATTTCCATACCCAATCAATCCAACCGTTTTTCCGTCTAATTCAATTCCGCGATTTTCTTCACGCAACCATTTTCCGTTTCTAACCTCGTTATCGGCTTTGTTTAATTTATTGAATAAAGAAAGTAACATTCCCAACGCGTGTTCTCCAACAGCATTTCTGTTTCCTTCTGGAGCAGAAATTAAATGGATGTTTTTTTGTTGTGCATATTCGCAATCAATATTTTCTAATCCTGCGCCAACGCGTCCTATAAATTTTAAGTTTGTTGCTTTGTCAAGAAATGTTTTATCAATAGAAAATCTACTTCGGATGATAATTCCGTTATACAAATGAATTTTAGCTTCTATTTCATCTTTTGAAGACGAATAATCTTCATCATTTATAAAACCCAACTCGTTAAGTTGGTTTAATAATAATGGATGATTAGAATCTAAATGTAGAATTTTCATGGTTAGAATATTACTATTTTAAAACGCTCTGTCATTCCTGCGTAGGCAGAAACCTAAAACGACTTTCTATGGATTGCTGCCTACGCAGGAATGACAATAATGGAACCTAATATTGCTCACTTTCATTCGGAAAATCTGCACTTTTAACATCTGCATTGTATTGTTTAAAAGCAGAAGTCATTTCATCATACAAATCAGAATATCTACGCAGAAAACGCGGATTAAATTCGTGTGTCATTCCCAACATATCGTGGGTAACTAAAACCTGACCATCTACTCCGCCACCAGCACCAATTCCGATTACAGGAATTGAAATACTTTCGGCAACCTTTTGTGCCAAAGCAGCAGGTACTTTCTCTAAAACAATTGCAAAACAACCGATACGTTCTAATAATAAAGCATCTTCTAGTAATTTATCTGCTTCTTCTTCCTCTTTAGCTCTTACTGTGTACGTTCCGAATTTATAAATAGATTGTGGGGTTAAACCTAAATGTCCCATTACCGGGATTCCGGCATTTAAAATACGTTTGATAGATTCTTTTATCTCTTTTCCGCCTTCAAGTTTTACTGAATGTCCGCCAGATTCTTTCATAATTCTGATGGCAGAACGCAAGGCTTCTTTTGGATCGGATTGATAACTACCAAAAGGCAAGTCTACCACCACCAAACTACGCTCAATTCCTCTAACTACAGAGCTTGCGTGATAAATCATTTGATCTAAGGTAATGGGTAATGTAGTTTCATGACCAGCCATTACGTTTGAGGCAGAATCGCCAACTAAAATGACATCAATTCCGGCGCCATCAACAATTTTTGCCATGGTATAATCGTACGCAGTTAGCATTGATATTTTTTGACCATTAGCTTTCATATCTACTAATGATTTTGTGGTAACTCTTTTATATTGTTTTTTTGCAACAGACATTTTCTATAGTTTTAACAGTGGTAAAAATACACATTTATTTTGTTCGGGTTTTCTTTTTTGTTATAGTTAATCTACTGAGAACCTTTTAAAAAGTATTTTTTATACCTTGGCAAATCAATTGTTTTATGCAACATAATCAGAATAAAGATGAAAAGAGCAATCACATTTTTACTTTTACTAACACTTGTTTTTTCTACGAATGCCCAAAATAAGGACGAAAAAAAAGCCGTTAGAGTAACCATACAAAATTTTTTTAAAGGATTTCATAAAGGAGATGTTGCACTTTTAAAAACCACCATTCATAAAGATTTATATGCCCAAACGACACTTGTAAATAGTAAAGAAGAAAATATTTTGAGGCCAGCTACTAAAGCCTACGATAATTTAATAAATTTTGCTAAAAACGTAAAATCAACAGATAATTATTTTGAAAAAATACTTTCCTATACCATTCAGGTTGATGGAAATTTAGCGTCGGTTTGGACGCCTTACGAATTTTATGTCAACGAAAAATTTAGTCATTGTGGCGCAAATTCTTTTCAACTTTTTAATAATAATGGCAACTGGGAAATCATTTATTTGATAGATACACGAAGAAAAACCGATTGTAAAATTTCTAAAAAATAACATTAATGAAAATAGTAATCACATTTTTTTTATTACTTTCTATAACTGTTTCGTCTCAAAATATTCAGAAGGTATTTCCAGAAATACTTAAAGAATTTCCACAAGTTAGAGATTTTGCGATGACCACAAATCAAGATGAAATTTATTTTACAGTAGATAGTTATAAGAAAGAATATTCTTTTATCGCTTTTACAAAAAAAGTGAATAATCAATGGTCACAACCAGCTGTTGCATCTTTTTCTGGTATGTATAAAGATTTAGAGCCGTTTCTTTCTCCAAATGGATTAAAATTATTTTTTGCTTCTAATCGAATCAATAATACGGCTAAAGAATCAAAAAAAGATATAGATATTTGGTATGTAGAAAGAGTTTCTTTGGCAAGTAAATGGTCAGAACCTAAAAATGTTGGCGCAATAATTAACACAAGCGCAAATGAATATTATCCTTCTGTAACCGCCAAAGGAGATTTATTTTTTACTGCTGAATATAAAAATTCGAAAGGAAAAGAAGATATTTATGTAAGTAGATTTGTTAACGGAATGTATACAAAACCAGTTTCTTTAAGTGCTGGTGTTAACACTGAAAAATACGAGTTTAATGCTTTTGTTGCTCCAGACGAATCTTTTATAATTTTTACATCTTATGGAAGAAAAGATGATTTGGGTGGCGGAGATTTATACATTAGTTATAAAGATCAAAATAATAACTGGACAACAGCAAAAAGTTTAGGGAAAGATATTAATTCTAATAAAATTGATTATTGTCCGTTTGTAGATATAAAAACCAACACATTATATTTTACAAGTGAAAAAACTACACTCAAAACATCTTTTACATCTCAAAAAAATATTGAAGAACTTAAACAGATTTTAAAATTTGAACCTAATGGATTAGGAAAACTTTACAATGTTGATATTTCAACGATCTTAGAAAGAAAAAAAGATTAGAATACATACTCGTGTAAAATTGAATATCTTTGATGTTCAGAAATTAGAATGTCAGAAAACACCATAAAACATACTTTAGATCCAAATACATGGATTGATAAATACGCAGATTATTTATTTAATTACGCGGTTGTTCGTGTAAATAATAGCGATATCGCAAAAGATTTGGTCCAAGAAACTTTTTTTGCAGGATTAAAATCAGCCAAAAACTTTGAAGGAAAAGCAGCCGAAAGAACTTGGTTGGTAGCAATTTTAAAACGTAAAGTAATTGATTATTATCGTAAAATAAATTCTAAAAAAGGAAAAGCCGAAGTTAGAATGAATTTTTATGAAGACGGCGATAATGAAGGAAGATGGATTGAAGAACGTGTTCCTCAAACTTGGGGTAATGATGCCGATAAAATGATAGAATCAGCAGAATTAAAATCTACAATAGACCAATGTATAGCTAATTTACCAGAAAAATACGCGCTGGTTTTTAGAATGAAAACAATTCAAGAATTTGAAACAGAAGAAATCTGTAAGGAGTTAAATATAACTGCGTCAAATCTGTGGGTTATCATCCACAGAGCAAGAACTCAGCTTAGAAAATGTATGGAAGATAATTGGTTTAACAGTTAATAATAGCATGGCAAAATTTATAATATCTTGTGATGAAGCAACTACCATTTGCGACAAAAGTCAATATGGAGAAGCAACACTTTTCGAAAAAATCAAACTAAACTTTCACTTTCTTTTATGTAAAATATGCGGATTGTATACAAAGCAAAATGTAAAAATGACCAAAGTTTACAAGATGAAAGCAACCGACTGTAAAAAAGAACAACGTTGTTTATCTGCACAAGAAAAAGAGCATTTAAAAAAGAAACTCCAAGAATTAGAAGCATAAAAAGATGCATTTTTTACCCGAAAAAATAGACGATTATGTGGTAGAACATTCTCAAAAAGAACCACAAATTTTAAAAGAATTATCTAAAGAAACTTGGCAAAAAGTCTTAAATCCAAGAATGTTAAGCGGTGCTTTTCAAGGAAGAGTTTTATCGATGCTTTCTAAACTCGTTCAACCCAAAAGCGTTTTAGAAATTGGAACTTATACAGGGTATTCTGCGCTAAGTATTGCAGAAGGTTTACATCCCGAAGGAACTATTTACACCATTGATAAAAACGAAGAATTGTGTAGTTTGCAAGACAAGTATTTTAAAAAATCGGGATTTCAAAACCAAATTCAACAATATGTTGGCAATGCGTTGGAGATCATCCCAACTTTAAACACAACTTTCGATTTGGTTTTTATCGACGCAGACAAATCAAATTACATTAATTATTTTCATTTGATTATTGACAAAATGAATGCTGGTGGAATTATTTTATCCGATAATGTACTTTGGAGCGGAAAAGTAATTGAAGCCTTAGATGAAAAAGATATCGATACAAAAGTATTGCTAGCATACAACACACTTTTAAATTCTGATGAAAGATTAGAAACGGTTTTGTTGCCAATAAGAGACGGATTGACAATAAGTAGAGTTAAGTAAATTATCTTTGATGATTGGTCGAGACTGTTTTGTAATCTAGAACCTCTCGACTCCGCTCGAGGAGACATTGCTCTATATAAATTAAGAAAAATTACATATTCCTTTTTATAGGACCAGTAATTTCGTCTTTTACTTTATTAATTTCTTTGGCAACATCTTTTGCAATGTTGGTGTCAATCCCTTGTTTATCAGCAGTTTCGTTAATTTCTCTTTTGATATCGTTTGTAGCGTCTTTTAACTGACGCATACCTTTACCTAAACCACGAGCAATCTCTGGAATTTTATCTGCACCAAAAAGCATTACCACTAATAAGCCGATAACAATAATTTCTGGACCACCAATAAATAAAAAATGTGTATTCATACAAATGCAAAGTTAACCATTTCTGTTATTAGATTCTAAAAATAATTGTAATTTAGAAACCTTAACCAAACTCTTTAACAATGCTGCTAAAAAAAATATTCTTTAGCCTTTTGATAATTGCTTTTTTTGCCAATTGTAAAACTGCCAAATTAAACAGAACAATTTCTAAAAAACTCAATACTTCTTTTTACGAAAATCAATTTACAGGCGTTTATATTTATGATATAAAAGCAGAAAAAGAAGTCTATAATTACAACGGAGAAAGATATTTTACACCAGCAAGTAATACAAAATTATTTACGTTGTTAACAGGATTAACGATGTTGCCAGATTCAATTCCGGCTTTTAAATATGCAGTAAATAAAGATACAATTACCATTCAAGGAACTGGAGATCCTACTTTTTTACATAATTATTTTAAAGACAGTACTGCTTTAAAAATGATTGACAACTATGCAAAAGCCAATATAATTATTGATAATATTACCGATAAACGTTTTGGTCCAGGTTGGGCTTGGGAAGATTTTGATAGTTATTTTAGTGCAGAACGAAGTGCTTTTCCGATGTACGGAAATGTAGTTACGGTTCAGAATGAAGATTCAATTGTAGTACAACCAGCATTTTATCAATCTAAAATAAAAATCACGGATAATTTTTATGGAAGAGACGAGTTTAAAAACAAGTTTTATTTCAGAAGCGATAGAAAATCAGAAACAGAAATCCCGATGATCATCGATTCAACTTTGATTAGTAATTTATGGAATGAAATCTTACCCAATAAAATTTCGGTTGTTAAATCATCAGCATTAAAACCGTCAACCATTGCGTATAGTGTTCCTTCAGATAGTTTGTACAGACGAATGATGGAAGTTAGCGACAACTTTTTAGCAGAACAAATTTTAGTATTGGCTTCTTCTACATTGTCAGATACGTTGAGTTCATCTAACGTCCGTAAACATGTCTTAGAAAATCAATTAAAAGAGTTAAAGCAACAACCACGTTGGGTTGATGGTTCTGGTTTGAGTCGTTATAATTTGTTTACGCCAATATCTTTTGTAGAAGTGTTAAGTAAAATGCATAAAATGATTCAGCAAGAACGCTTGTTCAATTTATTTCCTGTTGGTGGCGAATTCGGAACCATAAAAAATTGGTATGCCGGAAAAACAAAACCTTATGTTTTTGCAAAAACAGGAACTGTTGGCAACAACCATAATGTTAGTGGTTATTTACTAACAAATTCGGGCAAAGTGTTAGTCTTTAGTTTTATGAACAATCATTTTAAGAAAACAAATGACCAAGTAAGAACACAAATGCAAACCACTTTTGAATGGTTGCGAGACAATTATTAAAATTGTACTACATGAAAAAGTCATTAAATAAAAAATTAAATTTTATTTTTAACTTGAGTTTAGGGCTCTCATTTATGCTTTTATTCACACCTGTTGATTGGAAGCTTGGTGTTTATGGAGTTGGTATTTTAGGCTGGTTTCAAATAATATGTATTATACTCTCATTTCTTTTATTTTTCATTTTAACATTTATAGATTTTAAGAGAAAAGCTAAAAAAGAACTTTTTAATAGGGTAAAGATTTATTTAGTAATTATATTATTAAGCCTTATTTATTGGCTCTATCAAACTAATAAATTAGGGAATTTATAATTGAGGTTTTTTTTCTAAATATGAAAGCGTATTTAAATATATTTTTGTCCCCAATTTTATGTGTTTTAGTATATTCAATATTTACATATTATGACTCATTTGAATACTATCCAATATTTTTTGGACTTATTATAGGTTTTTTGAATTGGGAATCACATAGGTTTAATCCGTTTTACGGAGTGTTTTTATGTGTCTTATTGGCTTTTCTTTCTTTTATTGTTTCATATTTTAGTCTAAGTATCTATGACTATTTAAGAGAATTCTTGCTTAATAATACAGATTCTGTGATAAGTGATGATGCTATGCGAGAAGTTGGCTTTATTATTTCACCTTTTGTTTTAGCACCATTCCTTGTTTTTTTATCATTCCTTTTTGTATTTAATATTAAAAAAACTAAACGGGTACTATTAATAATAATAAGTTCAATTGTTTTATTAATATTAACAGCACTTATTCTTTATAATATTGAAGTTGGTGATCCATATCTTTTTTGGCAATTAATTGTTGCCCTTACTGTGCAATTGATGATAAATGAAAAGCCTTTAAGAGAAGGAGATAATTTAAAACCGCTTATTAAAATTTTAAAGACGAAAAAAGGAAAAGTATAAAACGTGCTTCTCTGCAATTAATTTTATAAACTAACTTAGGGTTTGCTTTTTGTAAACTCTGAGTTATATATTTTAAATATGAAAAAGAAAATTTTAATTCTACTACTGCTAATAAGCAGTATTTGTCTTGCGCAAAAAGAAACAATAGAGTTGCCAGAAGGAAAAGAGGAAATAGAGTTTAGCAATAATTATATTACTGCTTTATTTGATGTTTTTCTTGATAAAAATGGAACAGTTTATGTAAAAGATTCTTTAGTAAACTATAACCAACTAGGTAATTTAGCTTTTAAATTTGTGCATGAACATCCAATGCATAAATATAATGTTCTTGCCTTTTTACATATTGATGTAAACACACCCTATAAATTTGTAGATAAAGTTAAAGTGCAACTTCGTCAGTCATATATGAGGTTTTTCTATAGAACTGGAAACATTAATAATTTAGAACAAGGAATATGGTATTATGGAAATCTTCCAACTTTTTTAAAGAGAGAGGTTGATAAAGTTGATTCTAGTAAAATAAATCTAGTGTCATATAAATATTCAGACTATTTAAATCCAGAATTATATGAAAGTTATTTAGATAATTTATATGCTAAAAGATTTAAAAAATCTGATAGTGTTTTAAATAAAATGAAATATAAAAAAATCGAATTTTTAAAAAATGACTCTATTTCCATTAATAAGGTTAGGATTTCACATAACAATGTTAAAAGAATATATGAAGAAATAAAAAATGAAGATATTTGTTTTGTTTTATATCAACCGAACTTGTTATATAAGGATTATATAAAAAACATATTGGTTCTGAGAGAAATTGGACTACTTCGTAAAAATAACAATAAACAAAACCCTTTTATTTTTCCAATCTCTGGAAGTTTACAAACTGTTCTTGATCAAGAAAAAATTAAATTTTAAAACTCAATTTCGCTTGTCGATCATACATAATAATACTTCCAGCAACGGAAACATTTAAACTCAATTCTGATTTGAATTTAACCAAATGATGTGATTTTTCAATTGCTGTTTTAGACATTCCGTGATCTTCTGCGCCTAATAAATAAACGCAACGTCTTGGATGTGTAAACGTTTCTAATTGCACTGCTTTTTCATTTAATTCTACACCAACTAATACAGCGCCTTTAGGAAGATTGTTAAAGAAATCGTCAAAAGTTTCATAATGAAAATAGGGCATTGCGCCAACGGCTTTATGTGTATCACAAGCTTGTTTTGCATAACGATTACCAATGGTAAAAATAAAACTTGCGCCCATATTTTGAGCAGATCGCCAAAGAACACCTAAATTTTCTGGAGTTTTTCCATTCTGAATTCCGATCCCGAAAAAACCTTGTTCTAGATTGTTTACCATTATTTTATTATTTAATCAGAACCATAAATGTTCCTCTTGTCATTTATTAACGGACACTGAGCGTAGTCGAAGTGTATGTAATTGAGAAACCTAACTAAAAAATTATTCTTCATTTGAGATTCCTCCGCTAACGGTCGGAAAGACATTCGTTATTTTTTTGTCAGCATTCTCTTAATTTCATTCAACTTCATCAAGGCTTCAATCGGAGTTAAGGTATCAATATTGGTTGATAAAATTTCTTCTTTGATGTTTTCTAATAAAGGATCGTCTAGCTGAAAAAAGCTCAATTGCATTTCTTTATGCTGTACGGTTTTTAAAGTTTCCTTTACTTCTTTATTTGAATGATTTTTTTCAAGTTGTTCTAATATTTTGTTTGCTCTATGAATTACCTGTGTAGGCATTCCAGCTAATTTAGCAACATGAATCCCGAAACTATGATTAGAGCCACCAGCAACCAATTTACGTAAGAAAATAATGGTGTCTTTTAATTCTTTTACAGAAACATTAAAGTTTTTTACACGACTAAAAGTTTCGGTCATGTCATTTAATTCGTGATAATGTGTAGCAAATAATGTTTTTGCTTTTGATGGATGTTCGTGTAAATATTCTGCAATTGCCCACGCGATTGAAATTCCGTCATAGGTAGAGGTTCCACGTCCAATTTCATCTAACAATACCAAACTCCGTTCAGAAATATTGTTTAGAATCGAAGCTGTTTCGTTCATTTCTACCATAAACGTAGATTCACCCATCGAAATATTATCGCTTGCGCCAACACGTGTAAAAATTTTGTCTACAACGCCAATTCTTGCATTTTGTGCAGGAACATAACTTCCCATTTGTGCCAACAACACAATCAAAGCAGTTTGACGTAAAATGGCTGATTTACCAGACATATTTGGTCCGGTAATCATAATAATTTGTTGTTGATTTCTGTTCAACACCACATCATTTGCAATATATTCTTCGCCAATTGGCAATTGTTTTTCAATTACAGGATGACGACCGTTTTTAATTTCTAAATCGGTGCTTTCATCTAAAATCGGACGCACATAATTATTATCGATCGCCGTTTTTGCAAAAGATAATAAGCAATCTAATTGTGCAATTCCGTTGGCGTTTTGCTGAATTGGCTGTACAAAATTGATAATATATTGAATCAGTTTAGAGAAAATTTCGAACTCTAAAAGCTGAATTTTTTCTTCTGCGCCTAAAATTTTGGTTTCGTATTCTTTCAATTCTTCGGTAATATAACGCTCGGCATTTACCAAAGTTTGTTTACGAATCCACTCTTCAGGAACTTTGTCTTTATGTGTGTTTCTAACTTCAATATAATATCCAAAAACATTATTAAAAGCAATTTTTAAACTTGTAATTCCGGTTCGCTCTGTTTCACGAGCCAACATATTGTCTAAATATTCTTTTCCAGAATTTGAAATGGCGCGCAAATCATCCAATTCTTGTGAAACTCCGTTTGCAATGGCATTTCCTTTGTTGATATTTACAGGAGCATCATCAAAAATTGTTTCAGAAATTTTTGCAATCAATTCAGAACAATTGTTTAGTGATTTTCCGATTTGTTTTACAGATGCATTGGTGCTTTTTTCAGCAGCTTCTTTTATCGGAATAATCGCTTGTAAAGAATTCTTTAAGTACACAACTTCTCTTGGCGATGCTTTGCCTGTTGCTACTTTAGAAATTAAGCGTTCAATATCACTTATTTGTTTGATTTGATAGGTAACCGTTTCAAAGAAATCATCAGTATTGATTAAATAGTTTACCGTTTCATGGCGTTGTTGAATTTCTTTAATATTCTTCAACGGCAAGGCCAACCAACGCTTTAATAAGCGTCCGCCCATCGGCGAAATGGTTGCATCAATAATATCAAGAAGAGTCACAGAATTATTAGAAGTTCCATGATATAATTCTAAATTTCTAACGGTAAATCTGTCCATCCAAACATAATTATCTTCTGCAATTCTTGAGATATTTTGAATGTGCGATACTTGTTTGTGTTGTGTTTCTGATAAATAAAATAATACTGCTCCGGCAGCTATAATTCCGCTAGACAATTCTTGAATTCCGAAACCTTTTAAACTTTTTACTTTGAAATGATTTTGCAACGTTTCTTGCGCGTATTCTGTTTGAAAAACCCAATCGTCTAAGTAAAACGTATAAAAACGATTTTCAAATAGTTCTAGAAATTGTTGTTTGTGTCTTTTCTCAACCAAGACTTCACTCGGACTAAAATTTTGTAATAATTTATCGATGTATTCTTCGTTTCCTTGTGCAACTAAATATTCTCCGGTAGAAACATCTAGAAATGAAATTCCGAGTTGTTTTTTTGTTGCTGAGCGTGTCGAAGTATCAAAATGAACTGCCGCTAAAAAATTATTCGTTTTGGTATTTAAAACTTCATCATTTAATGCAACACCAGGCGTAACCAATTCTGTAACGCCACGTTTTACAATGGTTTTGGTCATTTTTGGATCTTCTAATTGATCACAAATGGCCACTCGCATTCCGGCTTTTACCAATTTTGGTAAATAGGTATTTATAGAATGATGCGGAAAACCAGCTAAGGCAGTTTCGGTATCACTTCCTGCGCCACGTTTTGTTAAGGTAATTCCTAAAACATGTGCGGCTTTTTTAGCATCTTCACCAAAGGTTTCGTAAAAATCTCCAACTCTAAACAACAACATTGCATCAGGATATTTTACCTTGATGGCATTGTATTGTTTCATTAATGGAGTAACCTTTTTTGTGGTTGCTTTTGCCAAGTCTTTCGGAATTTTAAATTAGTTTTGCGAAGTTACAAAAAGTAGGCAGTATTCAATATTCGGTAAACAGTTTTTTACTGCCAACTGTTACTGCTAACTGAAAACTAAATTATGAGAAAACTAAAAAATAGCGAGTTAGGAAGAATTTCTGTGGATGCATTTAAAGATGTTGTTAAAACGCCTTTAATTGTGGTGCTAGATAATATTAGAAGTTTAAATAATGTGGGTGCTGTTTTTAGAACCTCAGATGCTTTTTTAATCGAAAAAATTTATCTCTGCGGAATTACCGCAACACCGCCAAACAAAGAAATTCATAAAACTGCATTAGGCGCAACCGAATCCGTTGCATGGGAATATGTAAAAGATACGTTGACACTTATTCAAAAATTAAAAGAATCTAAAATTAAAGTACTTTCAATTGAACAAGCTGAAAACAGTACAATGTTGAACGAATTTACTCCTGATAAAAACCAAAAATATGCCGTTGTCATGGGAAATGAAGTAAAAGGCGTACAACAAGAAGTTGTAAATGCTTCAGATGTTTGTATTGAAATTCCGCAATTAGGAACCAAACACTCATTAAATATCTCTGTAAGTTGTGGTGTAGTTTTGTGGGACTTGTTTAATAAGCTGAAATAATTTTTGAATTTATGGCAGAATGCAATACATTTATGTCATATTGTTATTCCCTCTAACAGGTATTGTTTAACTTAAAGAATCATAAAAATGAAAAAAGAAATGTATTTAAAAAATGTAAGTTTAAAATCCCAACCAGGAGGAAATGAAGAAAACGGAGATGGTGATGAAGGAACTCAAGGCGGTGAAGGAGGTTAGATAAAACATCTATAATGCCTTGATTTATCAAGTATTTTTTATTTATGAATATTAAAAATTTATTTTTTCTTGCAACTTTTTTTCTTGTTTGTGAAATTTCTTTTTCACAAACTAATGAGGTGTTACAAAAAAAAGATTCAATTATTTATCTCTTAAAAAATGCCAAGGGAAAGCAACAATTAAAATTTTTAAAAAGAGCCACAGCGTTATCTCAAGAATTACAAATTGATTCTTTAATCATGGCATCTAATAATAAGTATGGCTTACAGAGTTTTTTTGAAAAGAAAACGAAAGGATTAGATATTGCCCAAAAAAACTTAAACAGTCTATATTTAAAATCTAATGATTCTTTTGCATTAGCCAAATCATACCATTATAAAGCGTTGATTTTTTCATTAATTTTTAAAAAAGATAGTTCTTTATATTATTATCAAGAATCAAAAAATATTTCCCTTTTGCTTAAAGATTCTTTAGAGGTTGGTAGACGTTTGTTAAGTATGGCAAATTTGCAACTCGGTGGAAAAGATTATTTGGGTGCAGAAGTTTCATCTATTGAAGGATTGCGTTTTTTAGAACCTATAAATGATTACCGATATTCAGGCAGTTTGTATAATAACCTCGGAATAGTTGCTAAGAGGTTAAAAAAATATGACGAAGCGATTAAGTATTATAATAAATCAAAACAAGTACATCAAAAAAACCCAAGTAAAAGAAGAAAAGAAATTGGCCAGTTAAATTATTTTAATAATGTTGGAACAACCTACACTGATGAAGGAAAATACCAAAAAGCAATTTCTTTTTTTAAACAAGGACTACAATTAGATAGTATTGAAATGAAGTACCCAAGATCTTTTGTTTTGTTGACAAATAATCTTGCAAATAATTATTTAAAAATAGGAGAGTTTGATAAAGCAATAAAAAATTTACGAAAAGCGAATACGATTTCAGCCAAGAGTAATAATATTAAAGAATTGAGCACTAACCATAATATACAATCTATTTATTATTATAAAACTAAGGATACTAAAAAATCTGTATTTCATGCAAAAGAAGCACTTAGATACGCTAGGAAGTCAAAATTTTTAAGTAGAGAAACAACTATTTTATCCAATATTTCAAAATACAAGTTAGTTCCGCCGAATGAAGTAAATGCTTACATGTTAAGGTATATTCAGATTAATGATAGCTTGTTAGATGCAGAACGAACACTTAAAAATCAGTTTGCTAAAATACGTTATGAAACTGGTAAAAAGGAGAAAGAGAATGTTACTTTAAAGGTTGAAAATGAAAAGAAACAATTAGAAATAGCACAAGAAAAGCAACAGAAGTTAATTGGTTTTTTATTAGCAACAGCAAGTTTACTTATTTTAGGAATAAGTATTTTGGTTTTTAAAAACCGCAGAAAGAAACTCGCTTTTGAAACGCAACTACAAAAGGCTGAAGTTAGAGAACACGAGCGCCAGCAAATCGCAAAATCGTTACATGATGAAGTAGCTGGAGATTTAAGAGTTTTACACCAGCAATTGGAACAAACGAATCAGATTGAGGTAGCAGAAAAACTAGACGTTGTTAAAAATAATGTAAGAAATTTATCTCATCAATTAAGTAGTGTACATTTTAATGAAGTTAGTTTTAAAGATCAGGTGATTAATTTAATTAGTGATTATTTTTCTGCAAAATGTAAAATAACGATAAACGGATTAAAAGAAAACGATTGGAAAGCGATTGCAAACCCTATTAAAAGAACGTTGTATTTAAGCACTAGAGAAAGCATACAGAACTCTATGAAACACGCGGGGGCAACTCAATTAAAGATTGATTTAAAGAAAGATAAAAATAATGTATATTTAACTGTTGAAGATAATGGAGTTGGATTTGATCTTTCTGAAAAAGCAAACGGAATTGGCTTAAAAAATCAAAGAGAAAGAATAGAAGAATTAAAAGGGAATATTGAAATTAAAAGCGAAATAAATAGAGGAACAACCATAAAAATTGAAATCCCCATAAATGCCCGATAAGTTAAAAATTTTAATAGTGGATGATCACCAATTAATTATTGACGGAATTATTTCTTCTCTAAATGAAGTTGGAGATTTTGAGATTTTTTCTAGTACAAATTGCGATGATGCTTATGCAAAATTAAAGCAAAAAACTTTTGATATTCTTTTTACCGATTTAAGTTTTGATAATGATATCAGATCAACAAAATTAAATGGAGGAGAAAGCTTAATTAAAGCAATTCAAAAAGAAGAAATTCCTGTAAAAATAGCTGTTATTACTGGTCATTCTGAAACCAATCGTATTTATAATGTAATTCAGAATTTAAAACCTTCAGCCTATTTATTAAAAACAAAATGCAATGCAACGGAGTTAAACTTTGCTATTCAAAAAATGATGTCGGACGATTTTTATTATACACACGAAGTGCATCAAAAGATAATTCGCAGAGCTTGTATTAATATTCAAATGGATGAAGTTGCCATTCAAATTTTAAAAGAATTACCTAATCAATCTAAGATTAGTAATTTAGAAGGAATCATTAAAAAAGAAGATGGAACATTACTAAAACAACGATCTATAGAAAGTAAATTAGCAAATTTACGGATAGATTTAAATGCAGTAAACAATACAGACTTAATCTTAAAAGCAAAGGAATTAGGAATTATTGACTAATGTTTTGCGGAAAAATACATTTTCACTTACGGCTTTATACAGTTATGCTTGGTTATTAGCGTATATCTTTGGTAGTGTATAAAAGAGATTCCAAAATCTAAACGATGTGGGAATTGTTATTTAGGTTTGTTTTTTAGGGGAACAAACTAGAGAAAGAAGGTGAAAAGCTTTTAGTTGAAAAACTAGAAGCTTTTTTTACAAACCAATAATTAGTTTTGCAATCCAAAAGTAAATTAGAATTCCAAAAATATCATTACTTGTTGTAATAAAAGGACCTGTTGCAATTGCTGGGTCAATTCCGCGTTTATTTAAAAATAATGGAATAAAAGTACCTATTAAACCCGCAACAATAATAACAACTATTAATGATACTGAAATCGCAAAGGCTTTTTGAGCCTGCCCATTATAAAGCCAAATAAATAAAAATAAAAATACCGCTAATATCAATCCGTTTAAGGCAGCAAGTAGCATTTCTTTAATCAATCGTTTATTTACGCTTCCTTTTACATCATCGTTTGCCAAACCTTGAACTATAATTGCAGATGATTGTACACCAACATTTCCTGCCATTGCTGCAATTAAAGGTGTGAAAAAGAATAATATTGCGTCTTCACTAAATAATTCTTGAAAACCTTCCATAATTAAGAAAGCGCCAACACCACCAATTAATCCTAAAAACAACCAAGGAATTCGGGCTTTAGTTAATTGAAAAATACTGTCATCAGAATCTACATCTTGAGTTAAACCAGCAGCCATTTGATAATCTTTATCTGCTTCTTCTTTTAAGACATCAACAATGTCGTCAATGGTAATTCTACCTAACAAAACATTATTATCATCTACCACAGGTATTGCTTCTAAATCGTATTTAGCCATAATTCTTGCAACTTCATCATCATCTTCATTTACGTTTACAGAATCTACTGTAGGTTTAGAAATATCAGCAATTTTTTGGTCAGATTTTGCTATTATCAAATCTTTTAAAGATAACCTACCAACCAACTTGTCTTCTTTGTCTACAACATAGATAGAATGTACTCTAGTAACTTCTTTTGCTTGGCCTCTAATTCTTCTCATGCAACCAGCAACTGTCCACGTTTCATATACTTTTACTAGCTCTTTGGCCATTAACGAACCCGCAGTGTTGTTTTCGTAAGAAAGTAATTCTTTAATGTCTGCTGCTAATTCGTCATCGTCTAACGCTTTAATTACACGCCTTTGACGTTCTTCTGAAAGTTCTCCTATAATATCTGCAGCATCATCGGAGTCCATTTCGCCAACTTCGTCTGCAATTTCTTTGGCAGAAAAATTTTCAAGTATTTTTTCACGAATGTCTTCATCTAACTCTGTAAGAATTTCAGATGTTTTTTCGCTATCTAAAAGTTTGATAATATAAATAGCTTCATCAAAAGTTACCTCGTCTAATACCTCTGCAATATCTGCAAAGTGAACATCAGAAAATAAATCAATTAGTGCTTCATCATTTTTTAAAATGATAAGCTCAGAGAGGTTTTCTAAAAATTCATCGGTAATTTCAAATGCCATTTTCTGCTATTTTTGAAGTCAAGTTAATGAATTCCTGAACGGATAATTGCTCAGGTCGTTTCGCAAATATAGGGTCTTCTTTTAGAGTATCCGAAAGATTAAAGGATTTTAAACTTCCTCGCAACATTTTTCTTCGTTGATTAAATGCCATTTTTACAACTCTAAAAAATAATTTTTCATCTACAGGAAGTGTATAGTTTTCTTTTCTGATCAATCTTATTACGCCAGAATCTACTTTTGGTGGCGGATTAAAAACAGTTGGCGGAACGGTAAACAAATACTCTACATCAAAAAAAGCTTGGGTTAAAACAGATAAAATTCCGTACACTTTACTTCCTTCTTTTTCTGCAATTCTCAACGCTACTTCTTTTTGAAACATACCAGCAAATTCTGGTACAAACTCTCTGTTTTCAATTGCTCTAAAAAGTATTTGAGAAGAAATATTATATGGAAAATTACCTATGATGGCAAATTGTTCGTTATTAAATATCTTGTTAATATCTTGTTTTAAAAAATCGCCTTCAATTATGGAGAATTTCTTTTTACT
This sequence comes from Polaribacter gochangensis, assembly GCF_046224025.1. Classification (NCBI taxonomy): domain Bacteria; kingdom Pseudomonadati; phylum Bacteroidota; class Flavobacteriia; order Flavobacteriales; family Flavobacteriaceae; genus Polaribacter; species Polaribacter gochangensis. The sequence goes on from NZ_JBJXRF010000001.1 coordinate 845,883, forward strand.
AGTGTCTAATTTTAAATGCTCTACAGGAAATGATTCTTTTAAATAAGCCACAGAATCATAATCAAGCTCCATTACGGTAATTTTTGGTTTTTTCTCTAAAAGATATTTCGTTAAAACGCCCATTCCTGGACCAATTTCTAATACATGATTGTATCCTTTTTCTGTAAGTGCATCAGCTATTTTTTTAGCAATACTTTCGTCAGTTAAAAAATGTTGTCCTAAATGTTTTTTGGCTTTAACGCTCATGTTAATTTTTTACTTCGTTCGAGAAAAATTCGTTTACTAATTTTAATTCTGTTCTAAATGCTAATACTTTATCTGCAAATTTTTGCATTCCGTCTGCTTGCAATCTCTCTGCGTCTTCTTTATAATACTTGTCTAAATCTTCTCTGGTTTTAGCAGTGTATTGAACAGAATAAGTAATTCCGCCCATTTCTTCTTCAATTAAAACCTGCGTTAATTTTGCAGAGGTAAATTTTCCTGTTGCCAAAACTTCCGGAATGTGTTTGTGAATCCATGCTAACCATTCTTTATGAATGCTGGTATCTATGCTTAAAGTTACGTTATAAATGTACATGCTTTTTAATGTAATTATGAAACAATAAATCAATGTAACAATTATTGTTACACTTTTTTTTTGATACTTTATTTAATTGATTGTATCTCCTCTGAGCTTTCTGTATTTTTTTCTAGCATCCACTAAATAAATACTCGAAGGATGTTCAAAAATAATCTTTTGATAATACTCAGAAGCCTTTTCTGTATTATTTAATTGATTGTAATAAATTTCGGCAATTTGATAGAGCGAATCATCTACAAAAATACCTTCTTTATCCAAAGCAATTATGTAAGTATAACTGTCAATAGCTTTTTGAAACTGCTTGGTTTTTGTATATAAACTTGCTTGTTTAAAGAGCGCTTCATCTTCTATTTTCTGACCTTTATACGCTGTTATTACTTTTTGTAAAGTGTCAATAGCTTGAGTATTTTTATTTTGATATGCTAACAAATCAGCTTTTGCATACAATTGCAAACCAAGGTCTAAAGAATCTTTTGGTTGATTGTCTGAAATGATTAAAAACAAATCCAACGCATCATTTGCAATTAATTGTGTGGTAGAAGCTTTTAGTACTTTTAGTTGTGCAAACGCCCATTTAAAATCGTTTTTAAAATAAGAAGTTTGTGCAACTTTAAATCGTGCTTCTTGCGCTAACGGATGATTTTTAATACTTGTTTGTACTTGAGAGAAGTAAATTAATGCACGGTTATAATTCCCAATAAACACATGAACATCACCCAGTTTTAATTTAATTGCTGCTTTTTGAAACTTCGATTTAGCAATTTCCATAGCGTTTGTTAAAATAGCGATTGCTTGTTCCGGTTCATTTTTCTTAAAAGTTAAGTATTCTGCATATTCTAATTGAATCTTTAAGGTTGTAGATTTTTTTCCATAACGCGTAAAAATGGCATCAAAAAGCGAATCGATATTTTCTTGATTGGTAGCAATTGCTATTTTAACCGAATACAAGTTTGCAGTTAAAATTTGATCTATAAACGGACTTTTCTCCAAGATAAAATCAAAGCATTTTTTTGCAGTATCAAAAGCGTTGTTATTGTAAGCATTGTACCCTAAATTGATAATATTTACAATGTATTCTGGATTTCTATTAAACAATGCTTTTTCTTGAATGAGCGCTTTTTCATATTCTTTTTGTTGGATAAAGAGCCAACTCAATAATCGATTCCAAACATCTTTTGGATTGCTAACCGATTTTTTAATCAATGCTTTTTTAAATAAAATATTGTTGTTGTTTAATGGGTCATCCGTAATATATCTGCTTGTAAATTGTTGAACTGTATTTAGGTAATTCTCGTTTTTGTCAATCAAATCAATATATGAAGTAAACATTTTTTCAAAATCCCCTTTTTCTCCATAAATCTGAGCAATTTGAAATTCATAATTAGCATTTTCATTATATCGCATTGTTTCTTCATAAGCCAAAATTGCATACTCTAACAATGCATTATCATTAAACAACCTTCCAATAAAACCGCCCATTCCAGTATTTGTTTTTATAGAAATTATGGCTTTGTCATAATATGTTTTAGCTATTTCTTTTTGCTGTTGCTTTTCGTAATTATAACCTAACTCAACATATAAATAAGAATGTGTCGGGTATTTTATCAAGCGTTCTTTTAAGAGTTTGTCTACAGTTTCAAATTGCGATGTTTCTTGATAAGAACTAATTAATCTTTTTAAATATGTTGTGTTAAAAGGGTTTTTATCAGAGAGCACTTTAAATAATTGTGTTGCTTTTTCATATGCTCCATCTCTATAATATCTTTCAGCTAAAAGATAGTTTTCTTGCCCATAACATAATGAGCTAAAGAAGATAAAAAAGAGAATGATGGTTTTTTTCATGACATTCAAAGATAAGAACAAGAACGTTAAATTTTTATTAAATCAGACGATTTCTAAAAACACAATGTAACATTTTGGCACAAAACTTGTCTATAAGATATAAGAACTAACAAAATTTAGAAATTATGAACGAATTAACTAAACAATACGAAAAAGCAAAAAACAACGCTAAAGTGTTTATGCAAAACGGACAAATAGCTGCCTATTTAAATGCTTTATTAGAAATGAATAAATATAAAAGATTAATGGTTGCAGTTGTTGCAAACTAGATTGCAGTTTACAGTACCAGTAAGCAGTTTTTTACTGACTGAAAACTGTAACTGAAAACTACCTACTCAATAACGTCAAAACCACAATACGGCACTAAAGCATCTGGAATTTTAATGCCATTTTCGGTTTGGTAGTTTTCTAAAATTCCTGCTAAAACCCTTGGCAACGCAAGAGAACTTCCGTTTAATGTATGTGCTAGCTGACTTTTTCCTTCTTTATTTTTAAAACGAAGCTTTAGCCTATTTGCTTGATATGTTTCAAAGTTTGAAGCAGAACTAATTTCTAACCATCTATCTTGCGCTGTAGAAAACACTTCAAAATCGAATGTTAATGCAGAGGTAAAACCTGTATCGCCACCACACAAACGTAAAATTCTGTAAGGTAATTTTAATTCTCTTAAAATTTCTTTGATGTGCTCTACCATTCCGTTTAACGCATTATAAGAATTATCTGGATGTTCTATTCGTACAATTTCTACTTTGTCAAATTGATGCAATCTGTTTAAACCTCTAACATGTGCACCGTAACTTCCAGCTTCACGACGAAAACAAGGCGTATAACCTGTGCAAGTTATTGGAAAATCACTTTCAGAAATTAAATTTCCACGAAACATATTTGTAATGGGCACTTCTGCAGTCGGAATTAAATATAAATCATCTACTGTAGCATGATACATTTGTCCGTCTTTATCTGGCAATTGCCCAGTTGCAGTTGCAGACTCTGTATTTACCAAATGCGGAACTTGTACTTCTGTGTAACCCGCTTCTGTATTTTTATCTAAAAAATAATTGATTAAAGCACGTTGCAATTTTGCTCCTTTTCCTTTATAAACAGGAAATCCTGCACCTGTAATTTTGGTTCCTAACTCAAAATCTATGATGTCGTATTTTTTTGCTAATTCCCAATGTGGCAATGCATTTTTTCCTAAATCAGGGATTGTGCCTTCAGAAAAAACAGTTTCGTTATCTTCTTCAGATTTCCCAGCTTTTACCGATGCGTGTGGTATATTCGGAATTTGATATAACAACTCTTGTAACGCATTTGTAAAACTGTTTAACTGTTCTGTTAACGCTTTAGATTGCTCTTTAAGTTGTGTTGTTTTTTCTTTTAAAAGATTTGCTTTTTGTGCTTGACCAGATTTAAAAAGCTCTCCGATTTCTTTCGAAATAGTATTAGATTCTGCTAAAATAGTGTCTAATGATGTTTGTGTATTTCTACGATTTTCATCCGTAGATAAAACAGCATTAATGATTGTTTCTGCATCTGCAAAATTACGTTTAGCCAAACCGTCTAAAACAGTTTGTTTGTGGTCTCTAATAAACTGAACTTGTAACATTTTTATCTTTTTTAAGAGCCACAAAGATAAAGCAACTACAACAATCTACCAATGCCTTTTAAAGAATGTTTTCAATGTAATTTAATGCTATTTCTCTGTCTTTTTTTATCTGTGAAATCAGTTTTTCTACAGAATCAAATTTTTCTTCATCTCTTAAAAAATACAAAACTTCTATGGTTAAGTTCTGACCATAAAGATCGTTGTTAAAGTCAAAAAAATGAATTTCAATGGTTTGGTGTTTTCCTTCTAAGGTTGGCCTAAAACCAATATTCATCATCCCAAAAACAATTGTGTTGTTAATTTTTGACTTTACAACGTACACACCTGTTTTAGGAATCAATTTATAAGCTTCTTTGATACTTAGATTGGCTGTTGGAAATCCAATTTTACCGCCTAATTGTTTGCCGTTTACCACAGTTCCGTTTAACATAAAGTGGTAACCCAAATATTTGTTAGCAGTTTTTATGTTTTTTTCGGATAATGCTTTTCTAATTTTGGTAGAGCTTACCGCAACGTCATTGATGTCTTGTGCCGGAATTTCTTCAACTTCAAAATTGTATAAATGGCTGTATTCTGTAAGTTGTTCTAAATTACCTTCTCTATTTTTTCCAAAATGATGATCGTAACCAATAATTAACTTTGAAGTATGCAATTGATTTACCAGTACTTTTCTCACAAAATCTAAGGCTGTTAATCTCGAAAACTCCATGCTAAATGGATGTATAATTAAATAATCCAATCCAGTTTTTGATAATAATTCTGCTCTTTCATCAATGGTATTTATCAATTCTATAGAAGCATTTTGTTGTAAAACCATACGAGGATGCGGAAAAAACGTCAATAAAACAGCTTTTTTACCTAACTGTTTTGCAGTTGTTACAACTTGCTCTATTATTTTTTGATGCCCTATATGAACTCCATCAAAAGTACCAATAGTTACAACTGTGCCTTCTGTGTGACGATAATTAGAAAGAGAATGGATAATTTCCAACTGATATAAGATTTGTGCAAAGTTACAACTTGCCTTTTTGTTTCAAAGAAAAATTTATAAGAAAACAAGACTGTAATATTAATATTTTGAAATAAAAAAAAGATAAATATTTAAATTTATGACTACTTCTTTAACTAATTCAAAAAAATTTGTACTTTGCAGAATAGATAACAAATATTTTACATTATGAAAAAACTATTACTTGTTGCGTTTGCAATGTTTACCAGCGTAATTATGTTTGCTCAGACAACAGTCTCAGGAACAGTTACAGACGCTGATGGCGAGCCTCTTCCGGGAGCCAATATTAAAGTGGAAAGGAAGTCGGTTGGTACTAATACCGATTTTGATGGAAAATTCACAATCACTGTAACGGATTTGCCGCCCTTTAATCTAGAAATCTCTATGCTAGGTTATAAAGCTCAGAAAGTTGCGATTACAAAGAACAATCAAGTGGTTTCAGTTTCTTTAATTGAAAACGCTACTTCTCTAGACGAAGTTGTAATCTCTGCTTCTCGTACTCCAGAACGTATTATGGAATCTCCTGTTACTGTTGAAAGAATGGATATTAGAGCAATAAGAAACACTTCTTCACCAACATTTTATGATGGTTTAGAGAATCTAAAAGGCGTTGATGTAAATTCAAATAGTTTAACATTTAAATCTGTTAATACACGTGGGTTTGCAACGTTTTCTAATGAGCGTTTTATGCAATTAGTAGACGGAATGGACAATTCATCTCCAGCATTAAACTTTGCTTTAGGAAATTTATTAGGAATGTCTGAATTAGACGTAAATACAGTTGAGTTATTGCCAGGTGCTTCTTCTGCACTTTATGGTGCAAATGCATTTAATGGTATTATGTTTATGACAAGTAAGTCACCTTTCGATAGCCAAGGAATTAGTTATGTATTAAAATCAGGAATGACCTCTCAAGATGCTGCCGGAACAAATGAATATGTAGACACAAGCATTAGAATGGCGTATGCATTTTCTGATTATTTTGCAGCAAAAGCAACTTTATCTTATTTAAAAGGTACTGAATGGTATGCTACAGATTATAGAGATGAAGTAAACCCAGCATCTACAAGTCACGCTGGTAATCCAGCTTATAACGGATTAAACGTTTATGGTGATGAAGTTGGAACGACTCTTAATTGGGATGAATTAGCTTCAGTTCCTGCAGGTACTTTAGGCTCATCAAGAGTAACAAGAACAGGATATACTGATAATGACTTAATGGACAATAGTGCTAAAAGTGTAAAGTTAGGAATCTCTTTAAACTATAGACCTTTAGGAAACGACCGTGTAGAGGTAATTTGGAATTCTAAATACGGAACAGGAAATACAATTTACCAAGGTCAAAACAGATACAATATCAAAAACTTCTATATGTCTCAACATAAATTAGAGGTAAAAGGGAAAAACTTTTTTGTAAGAGGTTACGTTACTCAAGAAGATGCAGGGGATTCTTATGATACTCGTTTTGCAGCGATTAATATCAATAGACAATGGAAAGGTGATACACAATGGTTTCAAGAATATGCAGGTGCATATTTAGGAGCTTTTGCAGGACTTGGAGTTCCAGGGATGAATCACGATGCAGCAAGAGCTTTTGCAGACAGAAACAGATTGATACCAGGTACACCTGGATATGAAGCAGCGAAAGCAAAAGTAACAGCAGACCCAGATTTAACAACAGGTTCTAAGTTTCAGGACAATACAAAGTTATACCATGCAGACGCAAACGTAAACTTAAGAGATTATATCGATTTTGCTGAAGTACAAGTTGGAGGATCTTTTAGAAAATATTCTTTAAATTCTCACGGAACAATTTTTACAGATTACGATGGACCAATCAACTATAATGAATATGGTGCTTATGTTCAGATTCAAGATAAATTTATGGACGACAGATTAAAAGTAACTGCTTCTGGAAGATATGACAAAGCACAAAACTTTAAAGGAAATGTTTCTCCAAGATTATCTTTAGCATATGCTGCTGGTGAAGACAAGAACCACAACTTTAGAGCTTCAGTTCAAACAGGTTTTAGAAACCCGACTACTCAAGATCAATATATTGGATTAGATGCCGGAGCAGGAATCTTAGTGGGTACTGCACCAGATAATATCGATAGATATGAATCATCACCATATGCATTAGGAATTAGCCCAGCTTTAGCAGGATATATTAATGCAGTTACAGGTGGAGCAAGCGGAATTGGTACTACAAAAGTATTAACAGGTAGAGCTGCTTATAGTAATTCTTGGACAGCAAGTTCTGTTGGGAAGTTTTCACAAACTAAAAACCCAGCAGACTTAAAAAAATCTAATGTAGATTTTGTGAAGCCAGAACATGTAACAGCTTTTGAAGTTGGATATAGAGGTATAATAGAAGGATTTACAATTGATTTAAATGCTTACTACAATAAATATAAAGACTTTATTGCAAGTGAAAATGTGGTTGCTCCATTATATGGTAGCGTTGGTTTAACAGACGCTGTTGATTTAGGACCAGCTACAGGAGGTCAACAGGGTATCACTCCAATTGCTTTAATTGCTTTAGGTAACGGAGATTATAAAGGTGTGGCTTTTGATACAAACTCTGATGCAGACATTACTTCTGCAGGAGCAGGAATTAGTGTTGGAACTAAAGTTTTCAACGGATTCGATCTAAGTTTTAATTATTCATTTGCTAAATTTAACGAAAGCGGTGCAAGCAACCCAGATTTTGAAGCAGGATTTAATACACCAGAGCACAAATTTAAAATGCAATTTGGGAAAACTGACTTACTTAAAAATTTAGGTTTTAATGTAAACTTTAGATGGCAAGATGCTTTCTTATGGCAATCTTCTTTCTATGATGGAACAATTGATGCTAGATCAGTAATTGATGCTCAAGTAAACTATAGAATGCCAAAATGGAAATCTACTTTAAAAGTAGGTGGAGCTAATTTAGGTGGTAAAGAATACTTTAGTGCACCAGGAGTTGGTGGAATTGGTTCTCAATACTATGTTTCTTGGACAATCAATCCATAATAAAATAATGTAAAATAGTAAAAGCCTTTTGAGAAATCAAAAGGCTTTTTTTAGTACTTAATTTAAATTTTCAACAATAAAAAAACCACTTAGATTTCTAAGTGGTTTTTTTTATAATTAGAATACTTAGTTATCCTTTTAAACTAGCGCTTAAATATTCTCTGTTCATACGAGCAATGTTTTCTAAAGAAATTCCTTTCGGACATTCAACTTCACATGCTCCAGTGTTTGTACAGTTACCAAACCCTTCAGCATCCATTTGAGCAACCATGTTTAAAACACGATCTGTAGCTTCAACTTGCCCTTGTGGTAACAATGCATATTGAGAAACTTTTGCTCCAACAAATAACATTGCAGAAGAGTTTTTACAAGTTGCAACACAAGCTCCACAACCAATACAGGCAGCAGCATCCATTGCTTCATCAGCATCGTGTTTAGAAATTGGAATTGCATTTGCATCTTGTGTGTTACCAGATGTGTTTACAGAAATAAATCCTCCAGCTTGTTGAATACGTTCAAAAGAAGTTCTATCAACCACTAAATCTTTTATTACAGGAAATGCTTTTGCTCTAAATGGTTCAATAGTAATTGTATCGCCATCTTTAAACATACGCATATGTAGTTGACAGGTTGTTACACCACGATCTGGACCATGAGCTTCTCCGTTTATATACATAGAGCACATTCCACAGATTCCTTCTCTACAATCGTGATCAAAAGCTACAGGCTCTTCGCCAGTGTTTATTAATTGTTCGTTCAATACATCCATCATTTCTAAGAATGACATGTGTTCTGAAATTTCAGTCACTTTGTATTCAACCATTTGCCCTTTATCTTTGGCGCTTTTCTGTCTCCAGATTTTTAATGTTAAATTCATCATGTCTTTCTTATTTATATGAACGTTGTTTTAATTCAATATCGTTAAACTCTAATTCTTCTTTATGCAATACTGCGTCTGCAGGTTCTCCTTTGTATTCCCAGGCAGCTACAAAAGCGTAGTCTTTATCGTTACGTTTTGCTTCACCTTCTTGTAACCCGTCAGATTCTACAGATTCTTCTCTAAAGTGACCTCCACAAGATTCTTCTCTCATTAAGGCATCTTTAGCAAACAATTCTCCTAATTCTAAGAAATCTGCAACTCTACCTGCTTTTTCTAATTCAGGATTCATTTCGTTTAATGCACCAGTTACCTTTACGTTTTTCCAGAAATCTTCACGCAAGGCTTTAATTTCTGCCATTGCTTCTGTCAACCCTTTTGCATTACGAGCCATTCCTACTTTATCCCACATAATTTTTCCTAATTTTTTGTGGTAATAATCTACAGAATGTTCTCCTTTATTGTTGATAAAGAAATCTAAACGATCTTTTACTTCTTTTTCAACTTCATCAAACTCTTTTGTGTCCGTCGGTATTTTTCCTGTTCTAATGTCATTGGCTAAATAATCTCCAATAGTATAAGGTAATACAAAGTATCCATCAGCTAAACCTTGCATTAAAGCAGAAGCTCCTAATCTATTTGCTCCGTGATCAGAGAAGTTTGCTTCTCCTATACAATACAATCCATCTACTGTGGTCATTAAATTATAATCAACCCAAACACCACCCATTGTGTAGTGTGTTGCAGGATAAATCATCATTGGCGTTTCGTATGGATTTTCATCAACGATTTTCTCATACATTTGGAATAAGTTTCCATATTTAGCTTCAACAATTCCTTTTCCTAAATCGTAGACTTCTTTTTCTGTAGGGTTAGAAATATGATGTAATTTAGCTTGTTCTCTTCCGTAACGCTCTATTGCCGATTTAAAATCTAAATACACAGCTTCACCAGTTGCATTTACTCCATAACCAGCATCACAACGCTCTTTGGCTGCTCTTGAAGCCACATCACGAGGTACTAAATTACCAAATGCTGGATAGCGTCTTTCTAAGTAATAATCTCTTTCTTCCTCAGACAAATCAGTTGGTTTTTTACGACCTTCTCTTATTGCCATCACATCTTCCATCTTTTTTGGAACCCAAATACGGCCATCATTTCTAAGCGATTCTGACATCAATGTTAATTTTGATTGATAATCTCCAGAACGCGGAATACATGTTGGGTGAATTTGTGTATAACAAGGGTTTGCAAAGAATGCTCCTTTTTTATGAATTTTCCATGCTGCTGTTGCATTAGAACCCATTGCGTTGGTTGATAAGAAATAGACATTTCCGTATCCACCAGATGCAATTACAACTGCATGTGCAGAATGCCGCTCAATTTCTCCGGTAATTAAATTACGAGCAATAATTCCACGTGCTTTTCCATCAATTTTTACGACATCTAACATTTCGTGACGATTGAACATTTCAATCTTTCCACGAGCAATTTGACGGTTCATTGCAGAATAAGCTCCTAATAATAATTGTTGTCCTGTTTGTCCTTTTGCATAAAAAGTTCTAGAAACTAAAACTCCACCAAAAGAACGGTTGTCTAACAAACCACCATAATCACGAGCAAAAGGAACTCCTTGTGCCACACATTGATCAATGATGTTTGCAGAAACTTCTGCCAAACGATACACGTTTGCTTCTCTTGAACGGTAATCTCCTCCTTTTACAGTATCGTAAAATAAGCGGTAAAAAGAATCGCCATCACCTTGGTAATTTTTTGCTGCATTAATTCCTCCTTGCGCTGCAATTGAATGCGCTCTTCGTGGAGAATCTTGATATGCAAATGCTTTTACATTGTACCCTAATTCTGCTAAAGTTGCAGAAGCAGATCCACCAGCTAAACCTGTACCAACCACAATAATATCAATATTACGTTTGTTGGCAGGGTTTACTAAATTTATTTTGTCTTTATAGGTGGTCCATTTATCTTTTAATGGGCCTTTTGGTATTTTTGAATCTAAAGTTGCCATACTGTTTTTGTATTAGTGATTGAAATGATGAAATAATGCAATAACAATAAACCCAAACGGAATTAAGATTGCATATAGTTTACCAAAAGTTTTCAATCCTTTAGTATATTTATTATTTGCTCCAACTGATTGGAAAGCTGAGTTAAATCCGTGTAAAAGGTGCAATGCTAAGAATACAAAAGCAACAACATAGGCTCCAACTCGTGCCGGATTTACAAATTTCTCTTGTAATTCGTGGAAGTATCGCAACTGTCCATCGTGTAGTCCAGACCAATCTCCTTGGATAAATTTGGTATTGATTTCTGGAAACCAAAAATCGATAAAGTGCAATACAATAAAAGCTAAAATTGCCAAACCAGACCAAATCATATTTCTACTCATCCAAGTAGAATTTGCTGCTCCGTTGTTTTTAGCATATTTAATTGTCCTGGCGCTGTTGTTTTTTATTTCCAATACAAAGCCCATTACAAAATGAAATACAACACCAAAAATTAAAACAGGCTGCATTACATATTGGATAAGACCGTTGGTTCCCATAAAGTGAGACAACTTATTAAAAGTTGCTCCGTTGTCTGGAAATATTGAAGTTACGTTTATTACAAAGTGTTGTAATAAGAAAAACATAAGAAAGAAAGCCGAAAGCGCCATGGCAAACTTTCTGGCAATCGAAGAATTTAAGATTCCGCTCATTTTTTGTTAGTTAAGAATTGGTACAAATTTACATCTATTGATAAGCTTAAGCAAACAACTTTTTTGTTTTCTGTAGTATTTAGAATTTGTTTAAATAGTTAATAGTTAGAATTTGTCAAACATTTATCGTTTTTCCATTTTCCTTTTAGTGCTTTTTTAGCAATTATTTCATCACCACAAGTTAAATAATTTTGGTTTTGATCTTTTTTAATCACTTTATAATTGCCAGCTAAAATGCCGTTTACAATTCTATAAATCAATCCATTTTTTGGGTAGGGAATTCCTTTTTCGGTATAAGTAACTCCAACAGCATTGTTAAATACATCCATTTCAGAAGAAATCTTATCTGGCGTTTCACCATCTTCTAATTGGTTTTTTTTGTATTGCTGATAATTGCTTTTTTCATGTGCTTTTCCGAGTGTTAACGCAGCATTTTTTCCAATTTCTTGGCGCAAACGCGCCATCCAATACGCATGACGAAAAGCATCTACTTGTCCGCCACTTTTATCGCCATCTAATAAAGGTGTTTTTGCAATTGAATCTGAAACTCTTTGTGTTTCTTCAGAAACCTTCAATGCTTTTTGAGCTTTAAAAGGATGAAAAACAACCCACGTTTTTTCAGCGCAAGATAGTTTCTTAAGCTGCTGCCAATTAGATTGAGAAAAACCTTGAAGACTTAATAGAAACCAATAAAAAATCAGTACTTTTTTCATAAGATAAAAGTACTGATTTATAGATTTAGTTACTGTAAAAGGAGAGTGTTTATTTCACCTCTAAAGTTTGTTCTTCGTTGTCAACTTTTACGGTATATTTTCCTTTAGGTAAATAGAAAACTCCGTTTGGCGCTTCTTTTAATTTTATTTTTTTGTTTGCTCTTTCAAAAGCTCTTTTTCCACTTTTAGAAAAAGAAACATCGTATTTAGATGTTGTAAAACCTCTATTTACATTTAGAGAAAAAGAATTTACCAACACATCGCCTGCATACACAGAAACTTTTGTTTTCTTAGCTGAATTTGAGAAAACAGAAATGTCTACTTCTGGAGTAAATGGTGTTCCCCATCTAGTACTTCCCCAACGAGATGAAGACCTAATAGTTTCTATTTCAAATAAATGAGTTGCTTTAGAGTTGTAAGAGTTAAAGCTTTGCAATTTTGAGATGTTTGCTCTATAGATACTTCTTCCGTGCGTACCAACAACCAAATCTTTATCTCTTTTTTGTATTACTAAATCATGAACAGCAACATTTGGAAATCCGTTACTAAATGGATGCCAAGCACCTCCGTTATCAAAAGTAACATACAATCCGTTATCTGTTCCTAAGTATAAAATATGTTCATTTTCTGGATCTTCTTTAATTACGTTTACCGGAGAAGTAGGAATGTTATTTCCAATATTTTTCCATGTTACGCCATAATCATCAGACATGTAAACATACGAAGTAAAATCATCCCAACGATATCCATTTAACGTAACATACACACGTTCTTTTTTATGTGCTGATGCAATCACTCTAGAAACCCATAAGTTTTTTGGAAATGAACCTGAAATATTTTGCCAAGAATTTCCACCATCTTTTGTTAGGTTTACATGACCATCATCAGAACCCACGTAAATCATACCAAATTTAAAAGGACTTTCGCTAATTGTTGTTAGCGTACCGTACGCTACATTTCCTTTTTTCTCTCCAGAAGTTAAATCATCTGAAATAGTACTCCAATCGTTTCCTTGATTTAAAGAACGATGTAATTTATTACTTCCAAAATACACAATATCTTGATTGTGCGGCGATAATAAAATTGGTGTTTGCCAGTTAAAACGGAAAGTTTCTCCTTTTACTTTACTTTTTGGGGTGATGTATGTACGTGTTCCTTTTCCTAGATCTAAACGGAAATAACTTCCAAATTGAGAACCTGTATACACAATATTGTGGTCTCTACTATCAACCTGAACTTGCATTCCGTCTCCTCCCATAATGGATTTATGTGGATTTTGACCAGAACCTTCCCATCTTTTGTCTATTCTAGCATTATTTGGTCCGTACCAAACACCATTGTCTTGAAGTCCGCCATACACATTATATGGTTTTTCGTTATCCACGAAGATCGAGTAATATTGACCAACTGGTGCATAATTTAATTTGCTCCAACTTTCTCCATCATCATAACTCATATTAACTCCACCATCATTTCCATTAATTAAATGTCCAGAACGTTTAGGGTTTATCCAAAAAGCTTGATGATCTGAATGTACATTTTCTTTTCCGATTGATGTAAATGTTTGTCCGGCATCTTTAGATTTGTGTAAAGTAATTCCTAAAATATATATGGCATTTTTATCTTGAGGATCTACTCTAATTTCTCCGAAATAATATCCGTAAGAAGAATACAAACTCAATTTTTCTTTATTTTTCTTTTTCCAAGATTTACCACCGTTTGTGGTCATAAAAACTTCTGCACCAGTAACTGCTGCAGCGGTAACGGCTTGAGTACTTTGTAAAAAAGCAGGAACTTCTCCTGGTGATAAAGCACTAGATTGCACAAAGTTTTTAATGTTTAAAGCTCTGTATTTTTCATGAAAACCAAGAGATTTTAAATAGGTGTCAATTTCTTTATTATCTAGTTTTACAAATTCTTCTGAAGTAATGTTTTGAAATATTTGACTGTTAAAAGCAACCGCTGTCGGACTGTTTTTCCCTTTCGTTTCTTTAAACTCAAATTGACTGTCGTGAAGTGCGTACACGGTGTTTTCGTCATAAACAGCTAAACCAATTCTACCAACTCCACTTCCAGTTGGGAAACCATTTCCAGAAATGTTTTTCCAGTTTTCTCCACCATCAACACTTTTGTAAATAGCAGAATTAGAACCGCTTCCAACAAAGTTCCAAGCTTTTCTATCACGCTCCCAAGAAGCAGCATATAAAACATTAAAATTATTTGGTGCAGGTTCTATATCAATAAAACCAGTATTTTCATCAATGTATAATTTTTTACTCCACGTTTTACCGCCATCAATTGTTTTAAAAATACCTCTTTCTGTATTTGAAGAATATAAATGACCAATTACAGCAATTAAAACTTCGTTTGAATTGTTTGGATTGATGATAATTCTACTAACGTGATGCGAATCTGTTAGTCCAACATTTTCCCATGTTTTTCCGTTATCGGTAGACTTTAAAACTCCAATTCCTGCATACGAAGATCTTGATGAATTTTTTTCTCCAGTTCCAACCCAGATTGTATTACTTTTCCAATCTACAGCAATATCTCCAATATTTTGAGTTTGAGAAGTATCCATTATTGGTGTAAACGTAATTCCGTTATTTTTTGTGTGCCATAAACCTCCAGAAGCATATCCAACATAAAACTCTGTTGGGTCGTTTGGGTTTACATCTAAATCGGCAACACGACCACTCATAACAGTAGGGCCAATGTTAGTAAATTTGATGTTTTTTACAATAGAATTTTTAGTTAAAGCGTCTTTTTGATTTAAAGCTTTTTCTATCTGATTAGCAGATGTTGTTTGCTGAGCATTTATTGATGATACAATAAGCAAAGCTGCAAAAAAAGTAGTTATTTTTTTCATGATTAGTTATTTGGTGGCTCAAGTTAGTATTTGTAAAAGAGATTACAAAAATTCTGAGGAGGCAATTCTTAGTTTTAACAAAATGTTATCATATCCAATAGAAATCAACGTATCTTTGCATAAATTCTTAAATGACAATTTCTCTTAGACGTCATTTTATAAAACACATGTATGTCATTTCAATCATTAGGATTAAACAACGCTTTGTTAAAAGCTGTTGAAAAACAAGGGTATAAAACTCCATCACCAATTCAAGAAAAAGCAATTCCTTTAATTTTAGAAGGTAAAGATGTGTTGGCATCTGCACAAACAGGAACAGGAAAAACAGCGGGATTTACCTTGCCAATGTTGCAAATTTTAGACGCCACAAGAAGTGATAAATTTAGACCAATTAGAGCGTTAGTATTAACGCCAACAAGAGAATTGGCTGCTCAGGTGTATGATAATGTTAGAGATTATGGAGCGTATTTAAACATGAAATCTACTGTTGTTTTTGGAGGTGTAAAAGCAAAAGCTCAAATAGCAACAATTAGACAAGGAGTAGATGTTTTGGTGGCAACACCAGGAAGGTTACTTGATTTAGAAAACCAGAATGCATTGTCTTTAAAAAGAGTAGAAATTTTAGTGCTGGATGAAGCCGACCGAATGTTAGACATGGGTTTTTTAAGAGATATCAAAAAAATTATGAGTTTGATGCCAGCTAAGCGTCAAAATTTATTGTTTTCTGCAACATTTTCTAAAGAAATAAAAGCGTTAGCAGCTGGAATTCTTCACAATCCTGTTTTGGTAGAAGCAACACCACAAAATTCTACTGCAGAAAAGGTAGATCAAAAAATATATCGTGTAGATAAAGGGCAAAAAACAGCATTAATTACAAAGTTAATTTCTGACGGAAATTGGAAACAAGTGCTGGTTTTTACAAGAACAAAACATGGAGCAAATAAGCTTACCAAAAAATTAGTTGCAAGTAAAATTTCTGCTGCCGCAATTCACGGAAATAAAAGTCAAGGCGCTAGAACAAAAGCCTTGGCACAATTTAAAACAAATGATATAAGAGTTTTAGTAGCAACCGATATTGCTGCTCGTGGTTTAGACATACCGTTATTGCCACATGTTATTAATTTCGAATTGCCAAATGTTCCTGAAGATTATATTCATAGAATTGGAAGAACAGGAAGAGCTGGAGCCAAAGGAGAAGCGTTGTCTTTAGTGTGTATTGAAGAAATGGAATACGTAAGGCAAATAGAAAAATTATTAGGACAAAAACTAGAATCTGAAGTTATTGAGGGTTTTGAGCCAAATAATACTACAGAACCTGGTAAACCAACTTCTAATAAACCAAAGAAGAAAAATCACACTCCAAGAAATAATTCAAAAAAGCCTGTAAATAACAATAGAAAAAGAAATGATAATCGTTCTTCAAGAAGAGATAGTAGTAAAAGAAGATAATTTCAAACAACTTTATACAATCAAAAACGCCTATCAAATTAATTGATAGGCGTTTTATAATAAAAAAAAGTTTATATCTTAGATAACTTTTACGTTAACTGCGTTCATTCCTTTTCTACCTTCTTGTAAGTCAAATTCTACGTCATCACCTTCTCTAATCTCATCGATTAATCCAGAAATGTGTACAAAATGTTCTTTGTTTGTGTCTTCTTCAGTGATGAATCCAAATCCTTTAGACTCATTGAAAAATTTTACTGTACCTTTACTCATTGTAATAATAATTAAAATAATATTAGCTGCAAAGATACTATATATAAATAATATATCGCTTCTTTTTTATTTTATTTTTTTCAAAAGCAACTTTTTTGATTTTTGATAACCAGTTGAAAATCAAATCTTCTTGAAGATTTAGTATTCGTTTTATAGTAAAACTGTACTGGAGTTTTTAATAATACAAAGAAATCTTCTTTGTATAAATTACTACATTTGTCTCTCTAAAACACTTTCACACATGAAATATCATTTAATAGATAATCAACTTTATATAAAAAATAGAGCAAAATTTACCGCTCAAATGAAACCCAAATCGATAGCGGTATTCAATTCAAACGATATCTTTACAACAGGGGCAGATAGTACTTTGCCTTTTCATCAGCATAGAGATATTTTTTATTTAAGCGGTGTAGATCAAGAAGAAAGTATATTGTTGTTATTTCCAGATGCATTAGATAAGAAACACAAAGAGGTTTTATTTGTAACAGAAACAAATAATCATATTGCAATTTGGGAAGGAGCAAAATTAAACAAAGAACAAGCAACTGAAACTTCTGGTGTACAAACGGTGTATTGGTTAAGCGATTTTGATAAAGTATTTTTTGATTTAATGACCGAAGCAGAAACAATTTACTTCAATACAAACGAACATTACCGTCAGTCAGTAGCGTTAGAAAGTAGAGAAGATCGATTTATAAAAAGCGTTAAAGATAAATTTCCGGCGCATAATTGGGCAAAGAGTTTTCCAATTTTACAAAGCATTAGAGGTGTAAAAGAACCACAAGAATTAGAATTGTTACAAACTGCATGTAATATCACCGAAAAAGGATTTAGAAGAATTTTAGGATTTGTAAAACCAGGTGTAATGGAGTATGAGATTGAAGCGGAATTTATGCATGAATTTTTGAGAAATCGGTCTAAAGGATTTGCATATACACCCATAATTGGCTCTGGTTACAATGCTTGTGTATTGCATTATATAGAAAACAATCAGCAATGTAAAGATGGCGATATGCTATTGATGGATGTTGGCGCCGAATATGCAAATTATTCTTCTGATATGTCTAGGGCAATTCCGGTTTCTGGAAGATTTACAGACCGACAAAAAGCTGTTTACAATGCGGTTAATCATGTAAAAGAAGAGGCAACAAAAATGCTTGTTCCTGGAACAATTTGGGCAGAATATCACAAAGAAGTTGGTAAAATTATGACTTCAGAATTGTTAAGTTTAGGATTAATTGACAAAGCTGATGTGCAAAATGAAGATGTAAATTGGCCAGCGTATAAAAAGTATTTTATGCACGGAACATCACATCATATGGGATTGGATACACACGATTATGGTGAATTAAAAAAGCCAATGAAAGCTAACATGGTTTTTACAGTTGAACCTGGAATTTACATTCCTGAAGAAAATATGGGAATTCGTTTAGAAGATGATGTTGTGATTCAAGAAAAAGGAGAACCATTTAATTTGATGCAAAATATCCCGATTTTAGCCGAAGAAATTGAAGATTTAATGAATCAATAGCAAAACATAAAATAATGTTAAAAGCGAGTGAAAACTCGCTTTTTTAATGTCTAAAAATATTGAAATTCGATTAAAAGCAATATTTTCGCTTACTTCTGATAAAGCCTCATGAGTAAAAAAGAGAATAAGAAAAAACAAGCCAAAGTTTTACGAACCTTTAGAAAAGTGCATCGAATAACTGGAGCAACGTTGTTTATTTTCTTTTTTGTGGTTTCTATTAGTGCTTTACTTCTTGGATGGAAAAAAAACAGTTTTGATTATTTACTTTCAGAAACCTACGAAGGCAGTTCTACAGAGTTAAAAAACTGGTTGCCAATAGATAGTTTACACACCAAAGCGAATTTCTATTTTAAAGAACACATTTCTTTAGAAGTAGAACCTGTTGTTGATAGAATTGATATTAGAAAAGAAAAAGGAACTGCAAAATTTATTTTTGAAAACTATTACGGAATTCAAGTAGATGGAGCAACAGGAGATTTATTGCATGTAGAAAGACGACGATCTGATTTTATAGAAGGCATACACGATGGTTCTGCATTAGATATCTATTTTAATACTTCTGGAGATCCTATAAAATTGATTTATACAACAGTAATGAGTTTGGCTTTGTTGTTATTTACCATTACTGGATTTTGGTTATGGTTAGGTCCAATAAGAATGCGAAAAGGAAGATAAAAACACTCTAATAGTCAATATTTTAAAAACCCAATTACGCAGTTTTTGTTGTGAAATTTTTAAAAATATTCACCACTATAAATATAAGAACTGCAGGTAAAACCCAACCCAAACTGTGTTCAGATAAAGGAATGTAACTTTGAATTCCTGTAAGTTTTTCTGGGTTGATAATAAACTTTAAAAAATCTGGAATGCTAAACAAAAAGGTAACTCCAACTACAGTTTTAAAAACAGTTGGAGAAGCTAATTTTTCTGGTAGCACATTTAGTAAAATTAAAATGATGGTTATTGGGTAAATAAACATTAATACTGGGAGCGCAATAACTATAATATAATGCACATCAAACTGGCCAATTAAAACTCCCAATCCACAACCAATAATTGCCGTTATTCTATATGCTTTTTGTGAGTTGTTAAACAGTCCTTTAATATAATCTGAAGTTCCGGTTACAATTCCAACTCCAGTAGTAAAACAAGCCAAAGCGACTAAAACACTTAAAAAAGCAGTACCGATATTTCCTAAAGTTTGTGTACTTATACTCGTTAAGATTTCTGTTCTTGTTGCATTTTCTGCAAAAGAACTACTAAAGTAAACTCCGTTATAAATTAAGCCAGTATAAATAATTAGTAAGCCAATTCCGGCTACAATTCCAGCTTTAGAAATCAGTTCTTTTTTTACTTCAAAAGAAGTTCCTTTTTTAAAGTTCATAGAAATTACTAGAACACCACCAACTACAATTGCTCCAATAGCATCAAAAGTTTGATAACCTTCTAATAAACCACTGACAAATGGAGTTTTAAAACTTGTTGGATTTATAACATCTGGACTTGTTGTAATTCCGACAAAAATAACAGCTAATAAAATGATGATGATAAATGGAGTTAAGAATTTTCCGATGAGGTTTAAAATTTTAGAACGATTCATTACAAACACAAAAACCAACGCAAAATAAATAGTGCTTGTTAGTAAAGATGAAGTTCCAAAAAACGGAGCAATTGCCATTTCGTGTGTTACAGAAGCAGTTCTTGGTGCTGGTAGCGTAATAGAAATTGCGTAAACAATTAAACAGTAAACCAAACTAAATGTTGGCGACACTTTTTTGCCAAAATCGAACATGGTTCCTTGTAAACGTGCGTGTGCTATAATTCCGAAAATCGGAATAATAACTGCTGTAACAAAAAAACCAAGTGTTACTAAGCTCCAACTTTCGCCAGATTGAACGCCTAAAAAAGGAGGAAGAATTAAATTTCCAGCGCCAAAAAACATCGAGAATAAGGCAAATCCAACGATTAAAATTTCTTTTGTTTTATTCAACTTAAGAAGATTTCTTGAAAAGTAATAAAGCGGTATTTGAAATAAGGTATAGCAAAGAAATGCCAATCAACATAAATTTCGAAATAGCAAAAAAGTAAGCAACAGAAGCCCAATATTCTTTATAGCTTCCAATTAATAGTTTTATCAATGCTACATTCTCTATTGCATCAAAAATAGCTGTAATAAACATAGACCAAATTAAAAGCTCCCCAATTCTATAAAAAGCTTTTCCAGTCCATAGACGCTCGTTTATTTTGTGAATTAAAAGTGAAATAAACAATGTGTAAATTAGTAAGAAAAGAAAATCATAGCCTAAGTTTAAACCTGCAAATGTTTTTGCTAACGGAGACCATGAGTTGATAATTTCGACAGATTTATCAAGACTTCCGGCCAATTCAAAGGAGAAAATTCCGTAAGGAGCAGCTGCATTATCTAAATACATATTAAAATATCTTAAAACAACAGCGCTTATTATGAAAAGGTAAAAGAGACTAAACGTTAGTTTCTTTTCAGCTTTTAATGTAATATTTCTAAAGGGAGATGTAAACATTTTAAAACTTAATTTAAATAACCTCAATAAAGATACATATTTTTGTTCAATGCAAAATAATATCTACTATAAAAACACGAAAATTTCTTTTTCATCAATAGGAAAAGGTGCTGCAATAGTGCTTTTGCATGGTTTTTTAGAGAATTCTACAATGTGGAATTCTGTTGCCAAAGAACTCTCTAAACAAAATAAAGTTATTTGTATCGATTTATTAGGTCATGGCAACACAGAATGTATGGGTTATGTTCATTCTATGGAATTGATGGCAGAAGCGGTTGAAGCTGTTTTAAAACATTTGAGAATTCGTAAATCAATTTTAATTGGACATTCTATGGGCGGATATGTTGCGTTGGCATTTGCAGAAAAAAATCTACAGAAAGTAAAAGGTTTGTGTTTGATGAATTCTACTTCTTTGGCTGATGATAACGAAAGAAAAACGTTAAGAACAAGAGCAAATAAGTTAGTGCAGAAGCACTTTAAAAACATGGTGCAAATGTCTTTTACCAATTTGTTTAGTGAAGAAAGTAGAAATACCTATAAATATGAATTAAAGATAGCTTTGAAGGAGGCAGTACAAACAACGCTTCAAGGGTATATTGCCTGCCAAGAAGGGATGAAGATAAGACCAAATAGAGAACCTGTTTTACAAGAATTACCTTGTAAAAAGCTCTTAATTATTGGAAAAAAGGACCCGGTGTTAGACTTTGAAACATCTATAAAAGAAGCTAAAAACAACCATTTAGAAACGGTTATTTTTAATGACGGCCATATGAGTCATATTGAAAATAAAGTTGAGCTGATTGATGCCTTAAAACAATTTGTAAAAAGCTGCTAAACTTGACTTACTTTAAAAATTTAGCTAACTTCGTTTAACTTCTGATATAAAACATTTATGCTGAACTTGTTTCAGTATTAAATCGTTCGATAGTATATTAGTTAGGCACAATTTACAGCGATTCAACAAAACTCATATATTTTAATCTAAATACTAATTTATTATATTGGAACTAATTATTGATTTTATCTTAATTGTAGGTATTGTTTTAAACATAATTATACTTTTAAAATTATTTAAAACAAATAACACTCAATTACCAAAGAAAATACTAATTGTATTTTGGTTTTTTATTCTCTTTACCATAATTCATTTTTATGGCTTGCTTCACAATTTAAAGTTTCTATTAACACCAACTTTTATACTAGAAAATGGCTCAAGATTTTTATTAGCTGTACTGATATACCTATACGTAAAATCACTTTTTGAAAGCGAAAATAATTTTATAACAAAACATTCTGCACATTTCATACCTTTTATTCTTTACCTACTTTTTTATATTATACCTTCTTCCATAAACGATGCAACTGATAAAAGTATATTTCCATACCTACAAATAATAAATAAGCATATAAATCTAGCTTTGATAAAAGACAGTTATGGAATTCTTTACTTATTAATGTCATTAAATATTTTCTATAAATATGAACCAAGATTGAAACAGTTTTTTTCAACTTTTAGGGAGCAGGATTTTGTATGGATTAAGAAATTTATAATTTTATTCTTGATAGCTTTGAGTATTGATTTAATTATAACATTTTCTGAAATATTTTTTGTTTATAATGTAGAATGGGATGCTTATATTACAGTTTTTTTTGTCATTACGGCTATGGGATATTTAGGATATTTCGGACTAACCCAAACAACTATATTTTTGACTGAAATTACTTCTGATGATACTCTACTGTCTAAAATTAACAACACTCAAAGAATAATTAAACCAGAAGAGGTGATGGTGTTAAAATCTAATTTGAACAAACTTTTCAAGAAAGAAAAAGTTCATCTAAGAAAGGACTTAACCTTGAATGATTTATCTCAAGAAATGCAAATTAGTAGCAGAAAATTGTCAGCCCTTTTAAATGATGTTTTAAAGACAAACTTTTATGATAAAGTGAATTACCATCGTGTTGAAGAAGCAAAAAACATGCTAGTAACAGACAAAGTACTTCAATATACAATTACTGCCATAGGTGAATTATGTGGGTTTAACTCAAAAAGCAGTTTTTATCGTGTTTTTAAAAATTCAACAGGCTATTCACCTTCAGAATACATAAATAGTTTTAATAATAAATAGTCTTATTGCGTGCATTGAGACTTATACAATTGAGGGTTAATGTAACGTTAGATTGATATTTGTGTCTTGTAAATACAAACAAAAAATATAATCATGAAAAAATTTCAACTATTAGTATTAATTTTAATTTTTACTTCTTGCAGCGAAAAAAGACCTACAAAAAAGAGACAACAATCATCTCAACAAGAAACTGTTTATGCCATCAAAAATGTGAATATCATTTCTATGACAAAGGAAAATGAACTCATAAAAAATGCTACGATAGTTCTCAAAGACAAGAAAATAGAAACAATCAACAAGCCAATTCCCAATAACGCAACAATCATTGACGGAAAAGGAAAATGGCTAATACCAGGTCTAATTGATATGCATGTTCATAATCTAGCAGATGGCCCATATAAATCCTATCCTACAAGAGGTCCAGCAATACATTTTGATACACAAAATTTTATGACACTTTACATAGCAAATGGTGTTACTACAGTATTTGAATTAAGTGCAAGAGCAGAACATATTGGGCAACGAAACGAAATAATAAGAGGCGATGTAATAGGTCCAAGAATCGCTTTAGCCGCATTAATTGATGGAAACAATGCAAATATGTCTGCAAAAACACCTTCTGAAGGAAGACAAACTGTTAGAATTGCAAAAGGTGAAGGCTATGAGTTTATAAAAGTATATTCTCAATTAAATATTGAAACCTATAAAGCGATCATTGATGAGGCAAATAAACAGGGAATGAAAGTTGTTGGACACATTCCTAATGCATTTGAGGGAAAGACTGCCAATGATTTTTTTGTTCCTCACTTTGGATTAATCGCTCACGCAGAAGAATTATCAAAACAAGCTGAAGACTTCAGCTTACAAAAAGCACAAGAGTTTGCGCGTTTAGCAAAAGAAAATGGTACTTGGTTAATTCCTAATTTATCTAATCTTGTTTATATAGCAAAACAAGCACGTTCTCTTGATAGTGTCCGAAACCTTAAAAGTTTTAAATTTGTCCATCCACTGATGCAGAGTAAATGGATTGTATCCAATCAATACAACCAAGGCACAAATGCCAAACGTATTGCTTACTTCGATAAACTCGTTGACTTTCATCTTAAGATTGTTAAGGCTTTTAAAAAAGAAGGCGTTCCAATGGTTGCAGGAACAGATGCAGGAACTTCAGGAATTGTATGGGGATTTTCACTTCACGACGAATTGAAGTTATTAGTAGAAGCTGGATTGACTAATGAAGAGGCATTGGCTTCTGCAACAAGATTAGGAGCTGAATGGCTTGAAATCGGCGATAAATTAGGGACAATAGAAATAGGAAAGTTTGCAGATTTGATTTTGTTAGATGAAAACCCTTTAGATGACATTAATAATACTCGTAAAATTGCAGGTGTCTTTGTAAATGGCAAATGGATTGAAAAAAACAAAATTGACGAGATGCTTTCTGATGTTGAGGAATGGAATAATACAAATAAAGGAAAGTATAACTGGAAAGAAATAGTAAAGAAAATAAGAGGTAAATAAATAAAAAACGTGCCCAACACCATATAAAAATAATGCTTAGTTTAGTACTTAATTAAGATTCCGTGCGGTTTTGTTACTTCTGATTTTCTGCAGGAAAATCCTCGCACACAAAACCGCACTATTCTTATATAGCAATGTTAATCAAAAGTGTGCTTCTACTCTTCCTTTAAGGCATTCCAACCTTGCGCTTTTAATTCCATTTCTTGGTTTGCGCGTGTTACTAAATTCATTCCTTGCTTTTCTTCGGTAATATGACCAATAATAGAAAAATTAGGATTTCCTTTTATCTTATCAAAATCAGCAATAGGAACTGTAAATAACAATTCATAATCTTCGCCGCCACTTAAAGCAATCATTGTAGAATCCATGTTAAATTCTTCGCAAGTAGAAATTACTTGCGGATCTAATGGAAATTTATCTTCATACAATTTACACCCAACTTTAGATTGCGAGCAAATGTGCATAATTTCTGATGATAATCCGTCAGAAATATCAATCATAGAAGTTGGTTTTACCTCCAATTCTTTTAACAATCCAGCAACATCTTTACGTGCTTCTGGTTTTAATTGACGTTCAATTAAATACGTGTAATTATCTAAATCTGGTTGATTGTTTGGGTCAACTTTAAAAACTTGTTTTTCTCTTTCTAGAACTTGTAATCCTAAATAAGCAGCGCCTAAATCTCCAGAAACTACAATTAAATCGGTTTCTTTTGCGCCATTTCTATACACAACATCTTCTTTATTTGCTTTGCCAATTGCAGTAATTGAAATCAACATTCCAGTTGTTGATGAAGTGGTATCGCCACCAATTAAATCTACGTTATATGTTTCGCAAGCCAATTGAACTCCCGCATACAATTCTTCAATTGCTTCTAGCGGAAAACGATTAGAAACTGCAATTGAAACTGTAATTTGTTCTGCGGTTCCGTTCATTGCATAAACATCCGATAAATTAACCATTACCGCCTTGTAACCTAAGTGTTTTAACGGCATATAACTCAAATCAAAATGCACACCTTCAATTAACAAGTCGGTTGTAATTAAAGTTTGCTTTTCTGATGCATCTAAAACCGCAGCATCATCTCCAACAGCTTTTACTGTTGATGCATGCTTGGTGTTGAAATGCTTTGTTAAATGGTGTATCAATCCGAATTCTCCTAATTCAGAAAGTGAGGTTTTATCTTGGTTTTTATCTTCAATCATGCCGCAAAGATACAGCAATTCTATTTGTTTTTAAAGCATGAAAAGATGTTTTAATCTTCTGTCTGTTAGAGCGGAGTCGAAACCTAATTTATATAATAATCGAGTAACTTATAGTTCTCGACTCCGCTCTAACAGACATAGTTTTTGGTTTATCTAACCGAATAATATTTAAAAACTGGATATGCAACCGTTTTTGTTTCTACACCCTGTTCTTTTAAATAATCATCAAAGAAATTCCATGAGACTAAGCCGTCATCAGATTGTGGCTCTAGCATGTAAAAAGCTAAGTTGGTTAAAGGTTGCGCCATGTCAATCCAAAAATCACCTTTTCTAAAAGTTTGTGTTTTTGCTACATATTTTCCTTCTACAGTTGCCATATTGTGTCCTTCAAATTTACGTCTAGCATTGTTTAATTTATCAACCATAAATACTTCTCCTATTGCTCTTTTACGACTTTTTAATTCGGTAACTTTTATGCCTTGTTTTCTTAGATGTTTAACAATTGATATCATAGATTTTGGTAAAAAATAACCTCTAGGTAATTTTGTATTAACTGTTGCATCAAATTTTGATAAGTTGGTCACATTTGGCACATCAATAATTTTTCCGGAACGCAAATACCCTTTCTTTCCGTCTTTTTTAACATACGGAATGTAATCGTAGGTTCTGTAATTTTCTATTTTTTCATCCAAAGCAACCATTTTAAAACGGACACCTTTTTCAACTTTTCCAGCGTTATCAATTACATTTTGAATGGCGTCTTTTTCTGCTTTCGCATTAATTGCTGCCATTTTTTTACCATACTTATTTGTAAATTCTAAGATTTCTGCAACAAAACCATAGGTTCCGTTCATTCGTTCATACAAACGATCGTGTGCAAAAGCTTCACTTAAAATTCCGACTTTATTTCGCAAGCCCATTTGGTTTACAATATATCTTGGGTGATGATTGTACGTATAAATTGAAGTTGGTGGCCAGCCTTGTCTGGTAGAATAATATCCGTAAGGACCAATTTTAACCTTGTAGTTTTTGTCAATATTTTTAGTTACTTCAGGTAAAAGTTGGTTCCAAGTAAAATCATACGGAGCTTTTTCGCCAGCATAATGATAACTTGGTGCGTAGGTAATTCCGTAACCATGCCAAGTTCCGTTTGTGGTGTGTAAATCTACCAACATTTCTGGATCCCATTTTAAGATTACATTTTGAATTAATCCTGCGGTTTCAAACGCTTCCATTTTAATTCCGTCTCTATTCAAATCCAATCCTTGACTGTTAGCTCTAATTCCAACTTCAACCGGACTGTCTTCTTGAGAAGGTCTTCTTCCTTGTTTCATTTTGTCGTTAGAATCTGTATTGTAAATCGGTGCAAAAATTAAAATTTGGTTGTCTAATAAATGCTTTTTATCGCCTAATAAAATATCGCGCATAATCTGCTGCACAATTTCTTTACCTTCTACTTCTCCAGAATGAATATTTCCTTGAATGTATAAAACAGGTTTTCCTGAAGCTTTTGCTTCAGCAGGTGTTGTAATTTTTGGATTTGCCAGAATTACCATGGGAATCTTTTTTCCTTCTTTACTGGTTCCCATATATTCTACATGCAATAAATCTGACTCTTTTTGCAATGCAGCAATAAAAGACATCACTTCTGCATAAGTAGAAGTTTTTTGGTAATTAGTCTTTACAGGAACAGTAATTAAATCTTCTGGCCATGCTTTTTGTTGTGCGGTAATTTGAGTTGCTATTAAAAATACGATTGCAGTAAAAATGCGTTTCATTTGGTTTGTTTTAGTGACGGAATAAAAGTAAGTTTAATTCCTTGTTTACAAAGTTTATAGCGTTTTTTTAACAGTTCATTAACAAAAGAATGTTTTCTTAAATCAACTTTAGAAGTAGGTATTAATTTTACCAATCAAACAATCAGTTTTATTCATGTTAAAAGGCTTTGAAAATCAGATTTTGTAGTTATATTTGCACCTAATTTGGATTTAATCTATATAAGAATTATGATAAAAGTTTCAGACATCGCGAAGAAAAAAGTCATAGAATTAATGGCTGATGACGGTTTTGACGCATCCAAAGACTTTGTGCGCGTTGGTGTAAAAAGTGGAGGTTGCTCAGGTTTATCATATGATTTAACGTTTGATAAGAATCAAGCCGAAGATGATAAAGTTTTTGAAGACAATGAGGTGAAAATTATTGTTGATAAAAAAAGTTTCTTGTATTTGGTTGGCACAACACTAGAATATTCTGGAGGATTAAACGGAACAGGTTTCGTTTTTAACAATCCAAACGCGAATAGAACTTGTGGATGTGGGGAGAGTTTTTCGTTGTAAAAACTGTTGAAAGATTCAAAAATTAAAGGATTGAAAAATGAACCGATTTGAAGATTTAGAAGTGTATCAAAAAGCATTTGAATTTTCAATCATCATAAATAAAATAACAAGTTCAAAGTCAGATTTTGATTATAATGTAAAAAACCAAATTCAAAGAGCAGCAATTTCGATTCCGATAAATATTGCAGAAGGTTTTGAATTATAGTCAAACAAACAATTTGTGAAATTCTTATATATAAGGTAAGGCTCTAGCGGAGAAGTTAGAAGTTTATTAAGGATTTGTGAACAACTAGGATACCTGGAAAATAAAGAAGTGAAAGAATTAATAATAGCAGTTGAAGATATTTCAAAGCAATTATCAAAATTCATTAACTATTTAAAAAGAAGTGAGATTTATTAAATTTTTTAATTTTTCAATCTTTAAATGATTATGAAGTACACAGAAGATAATTTAAGAGAAGAGCTAAAAACCAAAGAGTACGAATATGGTTTTTATACAGAATTAGACAGCGAAACCTTTGCAAAAGGGTTAAATGAAGATGTAGTTCGTGCTATTTCTAAAAAGAAAAACGAACCACAATGGATGACTGATTGGAGAATTGAAGCGTTTAGAGTTTGGGAAAAAATGGAAGAGCCAGATTGGGCAAATGTGAAGTATCCGAAACCTAATTTTCAGGAAATTGCCTATTATTCTGCTCCGAAACAAAAACCAAAATTAAATTCTTTAGACGAAGTTGATCCAGATTTATTAGAGACGTTTAAAAAACTTGGAATCTCTTTAGAAGAACAAAAACGTTTGGCAAATGTTGCTGTAGATATTGTTATTGACTCTGTTTCAGTTGCTACAACATTCAAAAAAACATTAGGCGAAAAAGGCATTATTTTTATGCCAATTTCTGAAGCAATTCAAGAACATCCAGAATTGGTAAGAAAACACTTAGGAACTGTTGTTCCTACTTCAGATAATTTTTATGCAGCATTAAATTCGGCAGTTTTTTCTGACGGATCTTTCTGTTACATTCCAAAAGGTGTTCGTTGCCCGATGGAATTATCAACCTATTTTAGAATTAATGAAGGTGGAACGGGACAGTTTGAAAGAACTTTAGTTGTTGCAGACAAAGGAAGCTACGTGAGTTATTTAGAAGGTTGTACGGCACCAAGTAGAGACGAAAATCAATTGCACGCAGCTGTTGTTGAGCTTATTGCTATGGATGATGCAGAAATAAAATATTCTACCGTACAAAACTGGTTTCCTGGAGATGCCAACGGAAAAGGTGGTGTTTTTAACTTTGTAACTAAAAGAGGTTTGTGTGAAACAAATGCAAAAATTTCTTGGACACAGGTAGAAACGGGTTCTGCTGTAACGTGGAAATATCCTTCTTGTATTTTAAAAGGAAACAATTCAGTTGGAGAATTTTATTCAATTGCAGTAACAAATCATTATCAACAAGCAGATACTGGAACTAAAATGATTCACTTGGGTAAAAATACCAAGTCGACCATTATATCAAAAGGAATATCCGCAGGAAAATCACAAAACTCTTATAGAGGTTTGGTGCAAATAAACTCTAGAGCAGAAAATGCACGTAACTTTTCGCAGTGTGATAGTTTATTGATGGGAAATGAATGTGGAGCACACACGTTTCCGTACATAGAAGCAAAAAATAAAACAGCACAAATAGAACACGAAGCAACAACAAGTAAAATTGGAGAAGATCAATTGTTTTATTGTAATCAACGAGGAATTGATACAGAAAAAGCAATTGCATTAATTGTAAACGGATTTAGTAAAGAAGTGCTCAATAAGTTGCCAATGGAATTTGCCGTAGAAGCACAAAAATTATTAGAAATCTCTCTTGAGGGGTCAGTAGGATAAAATTTTATTGTTTAATTGTTTATACGTTGAGTCGTTTAAACAGTTTAACGTATAAACAGATAAACAAATTAGGAAAATGTTAAAGATTAACAATTTACACGCAAGCATAGACAATAAAGCAATCTTAAAAGGATTGAATATTGAAGTAAAAGCAGGAGAAGTTCATGCAATCATGGGGCCAAATGGAGCCGGAAAAAGCACCTTGGCAAATATTGTTGCTGGAAAAGAAGAGTATGAAGTTACAAACGGAATTATTGAATTAAACGGAGAAGATATTAGCGAATTAGCTCCAGAAGAAAGAGCGCATAACGGTGTGTTTTTATCCTTTCAATATCCAGTAGAAATTCCTGGAGTTTCTGTTACCAACTTTATCAAAACTGCAATTAACGAAACTCGTAAAGCAAAAGGTTTAGAAGACATGCCTGCTAAAGACATGTTAAAAATGATTCGTGAGAAATCAGAATTGTTAGAGATAGATCGTAAGTTTTTATCACGTTCTTTAAATGAAGGTTTTTCTGGAGGAGAAAAAAAACGTAACGAGATTTTTCAAATGGCAATGTTAGAGCCAAAATTGGCAATTTTAGACGAAACGGATTCTGGATTGGATATTGATGCATTGCGAATTGTTGCAAACGGCGTAAACAAACTAAAATCTAAAGATAACGCAGTAATTGTGATTACACATTACCAACGTTTATTAGAATACATTGTTCCAGATTTTGTACATGTTTTATACGATGGTAAAATTGTAAAAACGGGTGATGCTTCTTTAGCTTTAGAACTAGAAGCAAAAGGATACGACTGGATTAAAAAGGAACTTGTTTAAATTAGTTTGCAGTAACAGTTAACAGTTTTCACAACTGCTTACTGAAACTGAAAACCGAAAACTGAAAAGAATGGAATTAAAAGATAAAATAATAGAATCTTATGTAGCATTTGAAAACGATATCAATGTGAATACCGCAATTCACGATATTCGTTCAGAAGCATTACGGAATTTCGATACCTTAGGTTTTCCAACCAAGAAGTTAGAAGAATGGAAATACACGTCGTTAAATTCAGTTTTAAAAAACGATTTCAGCATTTTTCCAAACAAAGAAAATTCGATTGAATTTGCAGATGTTAAGAAGTATTTTATTCATGATATAGACACCTATAAAATTATTTTTATTGACGGAAAATACAGTTCATTCCTTTCTGATGTTACTCACGATGGAAAAGATATTTGCTTACTTTCTTCAGCTTTGTCAAAATCAAAATACACTGCAGTTATTGAAAATTATTTTAATAAAGTTGCAAAGCAAGACAATTTAACGTCTTTAAATACGGCTTTTACAAACGAAGGCGCATACATACATATTCCGAAAAATGTTGAGGTAGAAAAACCAATTCAGATCATCAATTTTACAACAGGAAATGATGTAGCAACAATGGTTCAGCCAAGAAACTTACTTGTGGTTGAAGAAAATGCACATGTTCAAATTATAGAACGTCATCAAAGTTTAACGGAAAATGCAGCGTTGACAAATGTTGTTACTGAAATTTTTGCAGCAAAAAATGCAACGGTAGATTTTTATAAAATTCAGAACGACAAAGACAATGCTTCGTTAGTTGACAACACTTATATCGAACAAAAAACAAACAGCGAAGTTTCTGTACACACATTTTCGTTTGGAGGAAATATCACTAGAAATAATCTAAACTTTTATCAAAGAGGAGAACACATCAACTCTATTTTAAAAGGAATTACAATTATTGAAGGAAAACAACATGTAGATCATCATACCTTGGTAAATCATATTGAGCCGAATTGTGAAAGTCATCAAGATTATAAAGGTATTTTTGACGAACGTTCTACAGGTGTTTTTAACGGAAAAGTAATTGTAGAAAAAGAAGCGCAGAAAACAAATGCGTATCAACAAAACAACAATGTTTTAATAAGTGATAAAGCAACCATTAATGCAAAGCCACAATTAGAGATTTTTGCTGATGATGTAAAATGTTCTCATGGTTGTACCATAGGTCAGTTAGATAATGACGCTTTATTTTACATGCAACAACGTGGAATTCCAAAGAAAGAAGGAAAAGCATTATTGATGTACGCTTTTGCAAACACCGTGTTAGAAAGTGTAAAAATTCCGGAAGTAAAATCTAGAATTACAAAGTTGATTGCTACAAAGTTAGGTGTTAATATGGGATTTGATTTATAAACAACAAAGTTGTTTTTGCATAAAACATAAACCACGCAACTTGCGTGGTTTTTTGTTATATTTGAGAAGCAGTATATAAAAACAAAACAACATGAATAAAAGTATTAAAACCGTCTTGTTAATTGCGGGAATCCTATTAATTGGATACGGAATTTACACATTAATTCAGCCAGAGACTCAAGTTTCTATTGGAGATTTAGATTTAGTAAAAACACAAGAAAACACAGATTCTTATATTACAATTGCATTAGGAATTATAGCTGCTGCAGTTGGGCTGTTAAAGAGGAGGAAATAAATATTTTACCATGTCTATAAAGTTTTGGGAGAGATAAAGAGTTGTAAATTATAGTTTAGATTTCTCGGTTACGCTTCGTTTTGCTCGAAATGAAATTACGTTATAACCCAGGAATCCAAGAGTCAAAAAATCTAACTTTTATTTTTTGATACTTTCCAAAACACCCTTTAAAAACTCATTAATATCAATATGAGCAAGTCCCATTCGAACGACAACTAAATCTTGGTCAGGAAAAACAAATACAAACTGACCTTGGTATCCGCTTGCATAAAACATATTTATAGGAACATCAGGGAATTGCCCTTCTGCGTTTAACCAAAAATGTCCGCCATATGTTCCGTCAGAACCATTTGTCGGTATTGTAATATAATCAACCCAAGTAGCATCGAAAAGTTGTTCGCCGTTCCAGTTTCCTTTATTTAAATAAAGTAATCCAAATTTTGCCCAATCTCTTGGTGTTGCCCAAGCGTACGAAGAACCAACATAATTTCCTGTCATATCAGTTTCAATAAGCATAGAATTCATACCAATTTTATCAATAAATTCGGCATACCAATAATCTAAGTATTCTTGATGTGTTTTAAATGTATTTCTAAGGATTCCTGATAATAAATTACTTGTTCCAGAAGAATAATTCCAGGTTTGGTTTGGCTTACCAACAAATTGTTTTTTAGCTTGAATCTTCGTCATGTCTTTTTCTAGAAACAACATTTTGGTAACGTCAGAAATTTCGTTGTAATTTTCATCCCAAGCTAAACCAGAATTCATTTGTAATAAATTATTGATGGTAATTTCTTTTCTATCATCATTTTGCCATTCGGCAATTGGCGCTTTATCAAACACATTTATTTTCCCTTGTGTTTGCATAATTCCGTACACAGTACTCATAATACTTTTGGTCATCGACCAACCTAAAATACGTGAGTTTTTTGTAAAACCCTTGTCGTATTGCTCCGCTATAATTTGGTTTTTATGAATTACAACAACAGCTCTTGTTTGCGTGTTGTTTGTAAATAAATTTGCAACAGTTTTAGTTAGCTTATTGTAATTTACATTTGTTAAAATCGAATCTTTTTGGTCTGCATTTCCAAACGGAAAAGCAATCGTATTATTTGGTTGTGCTCTTTTTGGAGTTTTTACTTTTAATGTGGTATCAAAATCATCAGTAATTAAAACACTTCCTAAACCTTCTCTATAAATTGCAGTTCTGGTTAATAATCCAAAAACGGAAGCCGAGCTTGTTTTTAGACCTTTGTTAACTTTGTCTGAACCTAAATTTATTGGAGAAAAATTATTGTCTGTACTGTCTGTAAATTGCATGGTTCTTTCAGCCAAAAACACAGATGAATTCATGCTTTTTGCAGAATATCCAGCAATGATATTTAATTTTGGATAATTGTAGACAATAAGTATTAATAAAATAGAAATAAGTAATAATAAGGCTCTTTTTAGAATTTTCATTTAAAAAAATATAAAATAGTAGCAGTAAATATAATAATTTAACGCTTGTTATATGGATGTCTCACTTACAAAAGTTATTTTTGTATTTCAATACACAAGATGATGTTTCCAGTAGAAAAAATTAGAGCAGATTTCCCAATTTTACAAAGACAAGTTAATGGCAAGCCTTTGGTATATTTTGACAATGCAGCTACATCGCAAACGCCAAAAATTGTGATTGATGCCATTGTAGATTATTATAGTAATTACAATGCAAATATTCATCGCGGTGTTCATGCTTTGAGTCAAGAAGCTACTGACAAATACGAAGAAGCACGACTTAAAATTCAGAAACATTTTAATGCAGGAAAAGCCTATGAAATCATTTTTACTGCAGGTACAACACACGGAATAAATATGGTTGCTGCTGGTTTTTCTGAATTGTTAGAAAAAGAAGATGAAATTATTGTTTCTGCTTTAGAACATCATTCTAATATTGTGCCTTGGCAAATGTTGTGCGAAAAAACAGGCGCTGTTTTAAAAGTGATTCCGATGTTGAAAAACGGAACATTAAATATGAATGCATTTGATGAAATCCTTTCGTCAAAAACAAAAATGGTTTTCTGTAATCATGTTTCAAATGCACTAGGAACGATCAATCCTATTAAAGAAATTATTGAAAAAGCACATAAAGTTGGCGCTGCAGTTTTAATTGACGGCGCTCAAGCAACGCCACATATAAAACCAAATTTGCAAGAATTAGATGTCGATTTTTATGTTGCATCTGCACATAAAATTTGTGGTCCAACTGGAGTTGGAATTCTTTACGGAAAAGAAAAATGGCTACAAAAATTACCGCCATATCAAGGTGGAGGAGAAATGATTGAAACCGTAACTTTTGAAAAAACGACCTATGCAGGTTTGCCACATAAATTTGAAGCAGGAACCCCAAATATTTGTGGCGGAATTGCTTTTGGAGTTGCATTAGATTATATGAACGCTATTGGATTTGATGAAATTGCTGCTTACGAAGAAGAATTATTACAATATGGAACCAATAAGTTACAAGAAATTGATGGAGTTGTAATTTACGGAACATCAAAAAAGACCGCCGTTATTTCTTTTAATGTAGAAGGAGTTCATTCGTATGATATTGGAGTAATTCTAGATAAATTAGGAGTTGCCGTTAGAACCGGACATCATTGCGCACAGCCAATCATGAATTTTTATAATATTCCAGGAACCGTGAGAGCTTCGTTTTCTTTTTACAACACAAAAGAGGAAATAGATGTTTTTATTGCAGCTGTAAAAAAAGCTGTGATGATGTTGAGTTAGTATATTGTAAAAAGTTACTTTTTTTACTAGAATACTATTTTTTGACGTTTCCTTAAATCCTTTTTTATTTTTCAAAAAAAATAGTTGAATACTATTCGTTTTTCTTAAACACTTCATAATGAATGCTTTAAATGTTTTACCTCACGGAAAACCGTGAGTCTCATCTCACGGTTTTCCGTGAGGTGGATTTCACGGTTTATGGGGATTGTAGAAATGTTAAAATTTTCTTAAAATTGTAAATGAATTAAAAATTAAACAAACTCTCACCATGTTTAAAAATCAACATTTAATTCAAAAACTAATTATTAATTAATTTAAATTTTTACAAAATGAAAAAAATCATTTTACTTTTTGCATTCGCTCTAATAGGCTTTGCATCGTGTCAAGACTCAACAGAAGAAGTAGTTGAGCAACAACAGTCTAAAATTGATATGAGTGACTTTTTTGTGTACACAGAGCAAGGAACAGATCTTTTGTCAAAGTCATCAAATTCTAGAAACTGTTATTCAATGAAAGTTTTAAATCAGAAACTTGATGAAAACCCAGGCTTGTTCAAAAAAATGTATGATATTGAATATGCTACGCGAAAATCTATCTCAGCTAAAGGAAAGCCAGGTGGTGGTGGCGGAAATGGTGGCGGTGGAACAGATCCAGTTCCATACACAGGTGCTATTACAATCCCTGTAATTATAAATATATTAGAGGATAATCCAGGAGATGTTACGCAAGCTCAAATTAATTCTCAAATAGCAATCTTAAATGAAGACTTTAATAACAACAATCCAAATACCCCAAATGCGCCAGCAGAGTTTTCTGGATTAGTAGCAGATGTAAATATCACTTTTACATTAGCTGGAGTTAATAGAAAAGTATCTTCTAAATCAACTTGGGGAACAAATGATGCTATGAAAGATTCTGGACAAGGAGGAATCGATGCAACAGATCCTTCGAGTTACTTAAATGTATGGGTTTGTAACATTGGTGGTGGAATTTTAGGATATGCACAATTTCCTGGAGGAGCTGCAGCTACTGATGGTGTTGTAATTGGGAATGATTATTTTGGAGAAACAAGCGGAGTTTATGGAGACGGAAGAACAGCTACACATGAAGTTGGTCACTGGTTAAACTTACGTCACATTTGGGGAGATGGAAGATGTCGTCAAGATGATTTTGTTGCAGATACTCCAAGCTCAGACAGATCTAATGGAGGTTGTCCAACTTACCCAACAGTACATTGTAAATCTGCAGATATGACAATGAACTATATGGACTATGTTTATGACGACTGTATGTACATGTTTACAAATGGTCAAAATGACAGAATGAGAGCATTATTTACTGCTGGAGGGCCTAAAGCTTCTTTTGTTGGTAATTAATTGAGTAGTTAATAATAAAGCGCCATATATCATGGCGCTTTTCTTATCTTTAAAAAATGAAATTCACAAGTTATTTGTTCTTCTTACTCATCTTTATGAATTGTACTGCTCAAAAGTTACTCGATTTAAAAGAAGTTACCTATGAAGCTTCTACTCGAGGTAAAAATATAGAATTTAAAATTACTTCAGATTCAATAATCTATCACGAGAATAATACGGTTAAAAAATTAAAAATGTCTTCCGACACTTGGAAAGAAATTATAGGACTTGCTACTAAATTTGATGTTGAGAAAATAGAAAATTTTAATCCTCCTTCTAAGAATCGAATTTTAGATAAAGCTTTACATGCTACACTAAAATTTAAAGTAAATAATACGCTATATATTTCGCAAGTTTTTGATCATGGAAATCCACCAATAGAATTAAAAGGATTTATGGACTTACTATTTAGTTTAGTAGAAATAAAATAAAATCACTTTCTTCCAAAGTCTGCAGGAATTTCTCCCCAAGCTTTGGTTTCCCATTTTAAAATGGGGTTTTTAAATGAGTTTTCTTGAAGCCATTTTTCGGCACGTTTTATCAATTCTAATAATTCTTTGTTAGAAGCATCAAAAACCAAATTGGTTCTGCATTGCTTTTTTTTTATCCAACTCATGGCGATTTTAGAATCAGAATACACAGGAATATCTTCTTTCTTTTTGCTTTTTAAAAGAGCTAACCCATGAACAAGCGCTAAAAATTCGCCAATATTATTAGTTCCTTTTTCAAATGGACCTTTGATAAAAATTTGTTGCTTGTTGTGCGTTAATACGCCACGATATTCCATTTTCCCAGGATTTCCACTACAAGCAGCATCTACAGAAATACTTTCTAAAATTGGTTTGCCAAATTTCTTTTTTTCAGATTCCGTTAACGTAGGTTTTTTTGTATTCTTACCTTTATAAGCAAAGTAGTTTTTATTGTATGCTAATTGCGCTTCTTTTTTATCAGCAAAAGCCTTGTACTGTGCACCTTCAAAACCATCAATTTGTTTTTTACAATCGTCCCAGGAAGAAAAAACACCTTTTTTTCTACCTGTCCAAACCACATAATATTTTTGCTTCTTTGTTGCCATTTATTTTAAAATCACCGATTCTATTACTTTCGGAAAATGTTTGTACTCTAAAGTATGAATTTTTTGAGCAATATCTTCTTCAGCATCAGAATCTTCTAGTTTTGTGGTTGCCTGAAAAATAATTGCTCCTTCATCGTAATTTTCGTTTACAAAATGAATGGTAATTCCGGTTTCAGAGTCTTTATTTTTTTTTACAGCATTATGTACGCGCATTCCGTACATCCCTTTTCCGCCATATTTTGGTAATAATGCAGGGTGAATATTGATAATTTTATTTGGATAAGCATCAATAATAGTAGTTGGAATTTTTAATAAAAAACCAGCGAGTACAATGTAATCTGCAACTTCTTTAAGTTGATTTAAGACAACATTCGTGTTAAAAAAATCTTCTTTTGAGAACAAAACAGCATCAATTTGTAATCGTTTACAACGTTCAAAAACTTTTGCATTGGGGTTATTGCAAAAAACTTTGCTAACAATTGCCGTTTTATTAAGAGTAAAATAGTTGATGATATTTTCTGCATTAGAGCCTGATCCCGAAGCAAAAATGGCAATTCTTTTCATTTTAAATTGATTTGTTTCACTACAAAAAAAGGAATAATTATTAACAATATTGTTTAGTTTGCTAAAAGTTTAAAGATTTTTTTTAATTTAGATTCAACAATTTTTGCGGAAAAAGTAGAATTAAATAATAAGATTCGTATTTTTGTCCCCGATTTAAATTTTAAAACTTAGAAAATTATGTCAGACATTGCATCAAGAGTAAAAGCTATTATCGTAGACAAATTAGGAGTAGACGATAACGAAGTAACAAATGAAGCTAGCTTTACAAACGATTTAGGAGCAGATTCTTTAGATACTGTGGAATTAATTATGGAATTCGAAAAAGAATTTGATATCCAAATACCAGACGACCAAGCAGAAAACATTGGTACAGTTGGTCAAGCAGTAAGCTATATAGAAGAAGCTAAAAAGTAATTTTCATATGCAAATTAAACGAGTTGTTGTAACTGGACTTGGTGCGTTAACACCAATTGGTAATAATATACAAGAATATTGGAGCGGTTTAGTTAACGGAGTTAGCGGAGCTGCGCCTATAACGTATTTTGACGCTACTAAGTTCAAAACTCGTTTTGCATGTGAATTGAAAAACTTTAATGCAACCGATTTTATTGATAGAAAAGAAGCCCGTAAAATGGATCGTTTCACTCAATACGCAATGGTTGCATCAGATGAAGCAATTGCTGATTCTGGTTTAAACTCAGAAGATCATGATCCTGATAGGATTGGTGTAATTTGGGGTTCAGGAATTGGAGGACTAGAAACGTTTCAAAACGAAGTGTTAAACTTTGCTGCCGGAGATGGTTCACCAAGATTTAATCCATTTTTTATACCAAAAATGATCTCTGATATTGCACCTGGGCAAATCTCTATTAAACATGGTTTTAGAGGACCAAATTTCGCAACAGTTTCTGCTTGTGCATCCTCATCAAACGCTATTATAGATTCTTTAAATTACATCCGTTTAGGACAAGCTGATGCGATCGTAACTGGTGGTTCTGAAGCTGCTGTCACCATTGCTGGAATGGGAGGGTTTAATGCAATGCACGCACTATCAACAAGAAATGATAGTCCAGAAACTGCATCTAGACCGTTTGATAAAGATAGAGAAGGATTTGTTTTAGGAGAAGGAGCTGGAGCTCTAATACTTGAAGAATACGAACATGCAAAAGCTAGAGGAGCAAAAATATATGCTGAAGTTATTGGAGGAGGAATGTCTTCTGATGCACACCATATTACAGCACCACATCCAGAAGGGTTAGGAGCAAGAAATGTAATGTTAAATTGTTTAAGAGATGCTGGAATTAATCCAGAAGATGTAGATGCTATTAATATGCACGGAACTTCTACTCCGTTAGGAGATATTGCTGAATCTAAAGCAATATTAGAAGTTTTTGGTGAGCATGCTTATAACATCAATATCAATTCTACAAAATCAATGACTGGACACTTATTAGGAGCCGCTGGTGCAATTGAAGCAATTGCTTCGATTTTAGCAATCAATAAAGGCGAAGTGCCACCTACCATTAATCATTTTACAGATGATGATCAAATTGATAGCAAGCTAAACTTCACGTTTAATAAGTCGCAAAAGCGAGATGTTAAAATTGCATTGAGCAATACATTTGGTTTTGGCGGACATAATGCTTGTGTTGCGCTAAAAAAAATTGATTAATACTGCATGAATTTTATTCGTAAAATTGTAAACCCCCAAAAAAAAGAAGATGAGGGTTTCTATTACGAGCTAAAAGCACTTCTAAATTTTTCTCCGAAGAAGTTAAGCTTTTACAAAAAAGCATTTACCCATAGATCTTTAAAGTTAAAAGACGACAAAGGAAATCCTTTAAATTACGAACGCTTAGAGTTTTTAGGTGATGCTATGTTAGGCTCCATAATTGCTTCTTATTTGTACAAAAAAGTTCCGAAAGGCACCGAAGGTTATTTAACTCAAATGCGCTCTAAAATTGTTAGTAGAGAACATTTAAATGAACTAGGTAAAGATCTAGAATTAATTAAATATGTAAAAAGTAATTTTGATAGAGAAAATGTTGGTGATAATATTTATGGAAACATTTTTGAATCATTAATTGGTGCTATTTATTTAGATAGAGGTTACAATTATTGCAAAAAATTTATTTACGAAAATGTAATAGTTCCATATGTAGATATTGCCAAACTTGAAGGTAAAATTACAAGTTATAAAGGGTTGATAATTGAATGGTGTCAGAAGCAAAAAAAACAATACAACTTCGATATTTACGAAGATTCTGGAAACGAAAACATAAAACATTTTAGTGTTAAAATCAGTATAGATGGTACTTTAGTAGCAAAAGGGAGAGCAACTTCTAAGAAAAAAGCGGAAGAACAAGCTTCTAAAAGAGTTTATTTTGCATTGCAAGACGAAATAACAAATTCTTAACTTTTCTAGCTCTTCGTTTCTACCTTTTTTTAATTACTTTATCAGAAACAATATGTAATTTAGCCATAATTGTAGTTTATAGAGATTAAGAACCCTAAATTGTTTAGCTTTGCAGATACATTCGCTAGAATTAAATGATTTTTCTGATAATAATTATACTTTAATAGGAATTCATTCTACGTTAGAAGAATATAAATTAGCATATTTATTGAATCAAAAATTAAATATAAATTTTGTTAAATCAAAATTTAGCTTAGATTTTGAAAACAAAAACAACAATGCAACATTTTGTATCTACGAATATGAAAATACAAAATTTAGTCAATCTTGGTTTTTAATTTCTAACCAATACACAAATCATTTAGAAGAAATTTCTACAGGATTATTTCCATCAAACGATATAACAACCTATTTAATCCCAGAGAAAAGAAAAGTAGATTTTTTTCTAAAATTAGAAGGCGATTTTAATTCCGATTATATCGCTAAAAAAGTTGAAGAGATAAATGCTCTCGACCAAGTAATTACATCATACAAAATTGATCTAAACACATTAAAATCGAAAGATTTTTTAATTTTTTAAATTATGTCAAACGATAAAAAAACAAAAATAATAGCAACATTAGGCCCCGCAACAAACACCAAAGAAATAATTTCTGAATTGGTAGATAAAGGAGTCAATGTTTTTAGAATTAATTTTTCTCATGCAGATAATGATAATGTAAAAGCGAGAATAAAAGATATTAGAGATATTAATGAAGAAAAAAACATACATGTTGCCGTTTTAGCCGATTTACAAGGTCCAAAATTAAGAGTTGGTGTAATGGAAGACAATGTAATTTTAAAAGCTGGTGATACATTTGTTTTTACTACAGAAAGATGTACAGGAACAGTAGAAAGAGCATTTATGACCTACCAGAACTTCCCTAAAGATGTTAAAAAAGGAGAACAAATTTTGGTTGATGACGGGAAATTACTCTTTGAAGTTGTAACTACAAATAAAACAAATGAAGTAACTACAAAAGTAAAAGTTGGCGGTGTTTTGTCTTCTAAAAAAGGGGTGAATTTACCAAATACAAAAATTTCTTTACCTGCGTTGACAGAGAAAGATATGAAAGACGCCATTTTTGCAATTGAGCAAAATGTAGATTGGATTGCGCTTTCGTTTGTTAGAAATCCAGAAGATTTAAGAAAATTACACGATTTAATCAAGCAAAAATCAGATTATAGAATTCCGGTTATCGCAAAAATAGAAAAGCCAGAAGCTGTTCAAAATATTGATGCATTAATTCCGTATTGCGATGCATTAATGGTCGCTCGTGGAGATTTAGGAGTAGAGATACCGATGCAAGAAGTTCCATTAATTCAAAAAATGTTGGTGCAAAGAGCAAAAATGGCAAGAATTCCTGTAATTATTGCAACTCAAATGATGGAAACCATGATTACAAATGCAGTACCAACAAGAGCTGAGGTTAACGATGTTGCCAACTCAATTATGGACGGTGCAGATGCTGTAATGTTATCAGGAGAAACATCAGTTGGTGCACATCCAATAAGAGTCATCGAAAAAATGACTGAAATTATTAAAAGTGTCGAAAATTCGCCTTTAATAAAAGTACCACAAGCGCCACCACATATTAAAACGGAACGTTTTATTACAAAATCAGTTTGTCATCATGCTGCATTAATGGCAAATGATGTTAAAGCTACTGCAATATCAACATTAACAAATAGTGGTTATACAGCGTTTCAAATTTCTGCTTGGAGACCAGCATCTTATATTTTGGCATTTTCATCAGAAAAAAGAATTTTAGCAAAAATGAGTTTGCTTTGGGGCGTTAAATCTTTCTTTTATGATAGAAATGTGAGTACAGATGATACAGTTGTTGATATCAACAGAATTGCAAAGAAAAATGGATTTGTAAATACAAACGACTATGTAGTTAATTTGACCTCTATGCCGGTTGAGGCAAAAGGGATGGTAAATACGCTGCGTGTTTCTCAAATAAAATAAGTTATAATTTTAGTTTTTGTAGTGTAATTACAGCATCATTTGTAACAAATGGCATCGGCATCATTTCGTTAGTTCTAGGTTGAATTTTAAACAACGGATTGGTTTGTAAATCAAACGAAGATTCGATCAAACTAATATTTGGAATGCTATTTTTATTGATAGTAAAATCTACCTTTAAAATAGAATCTTTTGCTGCTAAAAAGTAACTTAAAATAGTTCCTCTTTTTATTTTAAACGCATCGGTTTCATCTTCTTTGTCTAACAATACATTTTGCACGCCAATTGAATTAAAAGTAATAGAATCGTTTGCAATTAGCTCTAATTTATTAACAGCGCGTTGCGGTTTTATCATCAATGAGATGTTTCTAAAATTTCCAATAATTGTATCAGTTACTTTTGAAATTAAAGGCGGATTAATCGCTCTATTTCCTGTTTTTTTATGAAATTTGTAAGATGTATTGTATTTGCTTTTAGAGGTTGTTCCAGTGAAATTACCTTTCGTTGGATTTTCTCCTAAGAATTGCTTTGTATAAGTATCTATTTTTGAATCATAGCTTGCCCAATACGATTGATTTGTATCGACATTATTAATGAAAACGGCGCTATTTGGTTTCTTCTTGTTTTCATCAAAACCACTTTTGTAGCTTGCAAAAGCAAAAAATAAAATGGTGCTTATACCAATTAATTTCACCAATAATTTTCTTGATTTATAAGATGCAAAAACCGGAATCATCAACCCGAAAATTAACACTAAAAACAAACCACTTATAAACAGGTTTTTTAAACCCAAACCAACAGGAAACATTTTAACTTGTGGTGCAAACATAAACAATACAGGAATTGCCAAAATGGTTGCAATTGCAATTTTTGTGGTTCGTTTAATATCAATAAAAATAAATGCAGCTAAAGTGATTAAGGCAAAATAAACAGGAATGATAAAATAGCCCGCTCCTTTTAAATATATAAAAATAAGTACATTAATGATGAGCCAAAATAGAATTGGAGCAATTATTAAATCTGCTCCAGTATTATTTTTTAAAAAGGGTCTGTAGATTTTAAATAATAACCACAAATTTAACAATACAAATGCGGCGATATATTCATATCCGTTGTAGGTAAATCCGTGTAAAATATCTTTATAATGAGGATGAATTAAAAGAATTCCTTTCCACAATAAAATTGATATTCCGACACACGCAACCAACGAAATTGTAAAAGGTGTAAATCCTTTTAATAATCCTTTTATCGTTATTTTATTCAAAGCAATTCCGAAGAAAAGCAAAACAAATAGCAACACAATTGCGCCAATTAATAAAGGTAAAATCCATAAAAA
The DNA here is from genome assembly GCF_046224025.1 of Polaribacter gochangensis. Lineage (NCBI taxonomy): Bacteria > Pseudomonadati > Bacteroidota > Flavobacteriia > Flavobacteriales > Flavobacteriaceae > Polaribacter > Polaribacter gochangensis. Next base: position 890,067 of record NZ_JBJXRF010000001.1, read on the forward strand.
AGGGTAGTACAATAATTTCGTAAACGGAAAATTTGTGTATACATGATCGGAAGTACTATCTAAATTTGAAAGATCAGAAAAAGCAAAATAATTTAAAGATGTCATTAGATAATCTGCTTGATGTAATAAGGTTTCTCGGTCTAATCTTTCGAAAGAATCTTGTGCTGTATGATAATCAAAGTGATCTCCAATAAAAGCAAAATTGAAACCGTTTATGTTTCCGTTTTCTCTAAAAACAGTTAAATCTGTATCGTTTGGTAGCATTTTATACACACTATACATTAAAGAATTTGCCGCCGGATGATTTGGTTTTGCTTTTAAAAATTCAGTTAATAATTTGCTGTTTTTACCGTTGGTTTCCATCAACATATAACTTGGTCCGCCACTTCCACGAGCTTCAAAATTTAAAACCAAACCAACATTTTTTGCTAATGGATGCTTATCAACAAAGGCTTTTGCTCCTAGAAGGCCTAACTCTTCTGCATCCGTAATTACAATATGAATATCGTTTTTTGGTGTTTTGTGTTGTGCTAAAAAAGCTCTTACACTTTCTATAATTGTTACCACTCCAGAACCGGCATCACTTGCGCCTAAAGAAGAATGTGGATTTGAATCGTAATGTGTTAACAAGACCAATGATTTTCCAATTTCACTTCCCTTAATCGTTGCAATAATATTGGCAGTATTAGTTGCTGCTCTCCATTTGTTATTAATAGCAACTTGATGTTGAATTTCTGGCTGTAATCCTAATTTTTTAAGTTCGTTAACAATATAATTCTGAACTTTCAGATGATCTTCTGAACCTGTATAATGTGCTGTTTTAGAAATTTCTTTTAAATTTTTTAATGCATTGTCGATAGAAAACTCAGTTTCAGAAGCTGTTTTATTTTCAGAATACGAAGGTTTCATGTCAGCAAAACTCCAATAAATTACAGAGATTATGATTAGAAAAGAAAGTATCGGAGCATATTTTTTCATTAGTTGATAGGTTTTTATAAATGTACTAATTTTTAGATAATCGTTTTATTTTTAAATTGATAAGGTTTTTTATTCCCGTCTGATTAATAAGAAATAATCATTTTCTAAGGCCAAATATCCTTGATCGTACACATAAAAATAGACGTTTCCGGTTTTGGTTTTATAAATAGAAGTAAAAAAATGAAAATCAAACCCTTTGTCAAATAACTTAGTTCTTGTCACTTTTGTTTTACCTGTTGTATTTAATTCTGATAAAATTTTAAAGTTTTTCCGCAAGCGATTATTGGTATTTCTAATAAGGTTTTTACTTTCTGTATTTACCTTGTTGTTGTAAGAGTTACGGCAATAATCTGTACAGAATTTTTTATCAATTCTCCCCACTATTTTTTCGCCACATTCTAAACATTTCTTTATTTCCATTGCTTTATTTTTTTGATGTTTATAAAGATACTAAAAAACATTTACAAACGACTACAAGCGTTTACATACGAAAGTAAGCGCTTTTAAACCGAATAAAATTTGGAAGGCATCGCATCTTTGCCATGTCAAATCGAATTGACAAAAATGATTATAAACTTACACTGAGCAAAGTCGAAGTGTTTAAAACCTTATCTTATGAGTACGTTAAGAAACAAAGTACAGTTGATTGGAAACTTAGGAAACAATCCAGAAATCATCACGTTAGAAAGTGGTAAAAAATTAGCAAAAATGTCTATTGCTACAAATGAAACTTACAAAAACGCACAAGGCGAAAAAGTAACAGACACACAATGGCATAATGTTGTTGCATGGAACAAAACAGCAGAAATCATTGAAAAATACTTGCAAAAAGGAAGTGAAGTTGCTATTGAAGGGAAATTAACATCAAGAAGTTACGAAGATAAAGATGGCACTAAAAAATACATCACAGAAATTGTTTGTAATGAAATGTTAATGTTGGGTGGCAAGCAATAAAAAAATCTTGCTATGAAAAGAGAAGAGCATCATTTTGGTGCTCTTTTTTCTTTTTTAAGAATTTACTTGTTTAATAAAAATAAAATTAGATATTTGTCCCATCAAAATGAACACACAAATTATCAATATCATTTCTATTATTATCATTGCAATTCAAAAGCAACGATAAGGAAGTATATCTATAATTTTAAAATATTATAAAAGCCTTCCGAATTCGGAAGGCTTTTTTTATGAAATAAATTTAAAAATGAATTTTAGCAACAACATTATTATTACAATTATTGTCATTATTAGCTCACCACCGAGTTGATACAGTTAGTCATTGCCAATAAAAGCATAAACCTGTATCAACTGATACAGGTTTTTTTATAAACAATTTTAATTGGAAGCCATAAAAAAAAGTGATATAGAAGCCAGTAAATCAGTTATTTATGTTAAAATATATCAAAATGAATATAAGTAAATAAAAAAATCAAAGCATCGAAATATGACGCAAACATCTAATTTCGAACTCCTTAAATAATAGAAGAAAGAACAATGAAACTCAATAAACACAGTAGCAGATTAACGCAAGACGAATCACAACCAGCATCACAGGCTATGTTGTATGCAGTAGGCTTGACTGATGAAGATATGCAAAAAGCACAAGTAGGAATTGCCAGTACTGGTTACGACGGAAATCCGTGTAATATGCATCTAAATAATTTAGCTTCAGAAGTAAAGATTGAATGCAATATCAATGGTTTAGTTGGATTAGGATTCAATACAATTGGTGTTTCAGACGGAATTTCAATGGGAACTTCAGGAATGAATTATTCCTTAGTTTCTAGAGATATTATTGCAGATTCTATCGAAACTGTGATGAATGCTCAAAGTTATGACGCATTGGTTTCTGTTGTTGGATGCGATAAAAATATGCCAGGAGCAGTCATAGCGATGTTGCGTTTAAACCGTCCATCAATTATGATGTACGGTGGAACAATTGCATCAGGAAAATACAAAGGAAAAAAATTAAACATTGTTTCGGCTTTTGAAGCACTCGGACAAAAAGTGGCTGGAGAAATTGACGAAAAAGAATACAAAGAAATTATTAAAAGAGCGATTCCTGGAGCTGGAGCTTGTGGCGGAATGTACACTGCAAATACCATGGCTTCTGCCATTGAAGCAATGGGGTTTTCTTTGCCTTATAACTCATCAATTCCTGCAGAAAACCCGAATAAATTATCAGAAAGTAAACGAACTGCTTTGGCAATTAAAAACTTGTTAGAATTAGATTTAAAACCTTTGGATATTATTTCTAAAAAATCAATAGAAAATGCTATTGCACTTGTAAATGCACTAGGTGGATCAACAAATGCGGTGTTACACTTTTTGGCAATTGCTCATGCTGCTGGCATCGATTTTTCTTTAGAAGATTTTCAACGTGTAAGTGATAGAACTCCGTTAATTGCCGATTTAAAACCAAGCGGAAAATATTTAATGGAAGATGTTCATGGTGTGGGTGGAACTCCTGCAGTAATGAAATATTTATTGGACAATGGCTATTTACATGGTGATTGTTTAACGGTTACAGGAAAAAATTTGGCAGAAAATTTAGCCAATGTTGAACCCCTTTCTTTTGATGACGAGCAAGATGTCATTCATCCAAAGAACAATCCATTAAAATCTTCAGGAAATCTTCAAATTTTATATGGAAATCTTGCGTCAGAAGGAGCTGTAGCAAAAATCAGTGGAAATGAAGGATTACTTTTTGAAGGCAAAGCGGTGGTATATGACGGAGAACAAGAGGCAAATACAGGGATTTCTAACGGAGAAGTAGAAAAAGGAGATGTGGTTGTTATTCGATATGTTGGGCCAAAAGGCGGGCCAGGAATGCCAGAAATGTTAAAACCAACGTCGTTAATTATGGGAGCAGGTTTAGGAAAATCCGTTGCTTTGATAACTGACGGACGATTTTCTGGAGGAACACACGGTTTTGTGGTTGGTCATATTACGCCAGAAGCACAATCAGGAGGAGTCATTGGCTTGTTAAAAACTGGCGATATCATCAAAATTAGTGCGGAAGACAATTCAATTAATGTGTTGCTTTCTGATGAAGAACTTGCTAAAAGAAAAGCAAATTGGGAAAGTCCAGCTTTAAAACACACCAAAGGAGTCTTATACAAATATGCAAAAACAGTAGCATCAGCATCAAAAGGATGTGTAACAGATGCATTTTAAAAATAGAGTTATGGAAACACACACACAAACCACAACGAAAACAAAGCACCAAAATACGCAACATATTTCTGGTGCAGAAGCCGTAATACAATGCTTATTAGCAGAAGGAGTTGATTTAATTTATGGATATCCGGGCGGAGCAATTATGCCAATTTATGATGAGTTGTATAAATATCAAGACAAATTACAGCACGTTTTAGTACGACATGAACAAGGCGCAACGCATGCCGCACAAGGTTTTGCAAGAGTTACAGGAAAAGTTGGTGTGGCGTTGGCAACTTCTGGGCCTGGAGCTACAAATTTAGTAACAGGGATCGCCGATGCACAAATAGATTCTACGCCAATGGTTTGTATCACTGGTCAAGTAGGAAAACATTTATTAGGATCTGATGCTTTTCAAGAAACAGACATTGTCGGAATTTCTACTCCGGTTACAAAATGGAATTATCAAATTACAGCAGCAGCAGAAGTTCCTGAAGTGTTGGCAAAGGCATTTTACATTGCTCGTTCTGGAAGACCAGGACCTGTTTTAATTGATATTACAAAAAACGCTCAGTTTGATACGTTTGATTTTGAATATAAAAAATGTTCATCCATCCGAAGTTATAAAGCGGTTCCAGATGTAGATAAAAGTCAGTTGTTAGCTGCGGCAGAATTGATAAATACTGCAAAAAAACCCCTGATTGTTTTTGGTCAAGGCGTAATTTTAGGAGAAGCTGAAGCTGAATTTAAAGCATTGATTGAGAAAACAGGAATTCCATCTGCTTGCACAATTTTAGGCTTGTCTGCTTTAGCATCTAAACATCCATTACATGTTGGAATGGTTGGAATGCACGGAAATTATGGGCCAAATAAATTAACAAATGAGTGTGATGTGTTGATTGCTATCGGAATGCGATTTGACGATCGTGTAACTGGAGATTTATCGAGATATGCAAAACAAGCAAAAGTGATTCATTTTGATATTGATCCTGCAGAGATTGATAAAAATGTAAAAACGGATGTTGCCGTTTTAGGAAACTCAAAAGAAACATTAGTAAAAATATTGCCTTTGGTGGATAAAAAATTACATAAATCTTGGCTGCAAGAATTTAGAGATTATGATGCTATAGAGTTTGATAAAGTAATTAAAGATGAATTGTATCCAACGAAAGAAGGTATTACAATGGGCGAAGTGTTGAAAGAAATCAACCAAGTAACAAAAGGAGAAGCCGTGATTGTTTCTGATGTTGGTCAGCACCAAATGTTTGCATGTAGATATGCAGAATTTAATCAAACAAAAAGCAATATTACTTCTGGCGGATTAGGAACGATGGGATTTGCATTGCCAGCAGCAATCGGTGCTAAAATGGGTGCACCAGAAAGAGAAGTAATTGCCATTATTGGCGATGGTGGTTATCAAATGACCATTCAAGAATTGGGAACCATTTTTCAAACGAAAGCGGCCGTGAAAATTGTGGTTTTAAACAACGAGTTTTTAGGGATGGTTCGTCAATGGCAACAGTTGTTTTTTGATAAAAGATACGCATCAACAGAAATGACAAATCCAGATTTTGTGGCTATCGCAAAGGGATATCATATCGACGCTCAAAGAGTTACAAAAAGAGAAAATTTAACATCAGCAATTAAAGAAATGATCGCTTCTAAAGATTCGTATTTCTTAGAAGTGTGTGTAGAAAAAGAAAACAATGTGTTTCCAATGATTCCAACTGGAGCATCAGTTTCAGACATCAGATTAAGTTAATAATTATGGAAGATCAAAAATCATTTACCATATCGGTATATACAGAAAATAATATCGGTTTATTGAACAGAGTTTCATCAATATTTTCGAAAAGACATTTCAATATTGAAAGTTTAACAACGTCTCAATCAGAAATTGAAAATGTAAACAGATTTGTTATTGTATCAACAATGACAGCAGATCAAGCAGAAAAAATTGTAAAACAATTAGAGAAGCAAATAGAAGTTATAAAAGCCTTTGCACATACCGATGAAGAAACCATTTATCAAGAAACAGCACTGTATAAAGTGGCTTTAGATTCATTGTTAGAAACTTCTCAAATACAAAATATTATCAAAGAAAATCATGCAAATATTGTAACGGTTTCTAAAGATTTTTTTGTGATTGAAAAAACAGGAAGAAGACACGAAACAGAACAATTATATCAAGATTTAAAGCCTTATAAATTAATGCAATTTGTACGATCGGGAAGAATATCAGTAAGCAAAGAACCCATGAATATTTCAGAAATGCTAGCCGCATTTTAATTGCAGAACAATAGCTCGATTGGATGTGTTTTGCATCAAAACAAAAAAATTACCAATTTAATGTCCAATACTCTTAGGTCGAGGACATTTATTTAATAAAACAAAAATGACAAATTATTTTAACACGTTATCATTAAGAGATCAATTAACAGAATTAGGAAAATGTAGATTTATGGAATCTTCAGAATTTGAAGATGGCGTATCGGCATTAAAAGGAAAAAAAATTGTAATTATTGGTTGTGGAGCTCAAGGATTAAACCAAGGATTAAATATGAGAGATTCTGGGTTGGATATTTCTTATACCCTAAGACCACAAGCAATTGCAGAAAAAAGACCCTCTTTTTTAAACGCAACTGAAAACGGATTTACAGTGGGAACTTACGAAGAGTTGGTGCCAAGAGCAGATTTGGTATTGAATTTAACGCCAGATAAACAGCATACAAATGTTGTAAATGCTGTAATGCCTTTGATGAAAAAAGGAGCAACCTTATCATATTCTCACGGATTCAATATTGTTGAAGAAGGCATGCAAATTCGAAAAGATTTAACCGTAATCATGGTCGCGCCAAAATGTCCAGGATCAGAAGTTAGAGAAGAATATAAAAGAGGATTTGGTGTACCAACATTGATTGCAGTGCATCCAGAAAATGATCCTGAAGGAAAAGGATTGGAACAGGCAAAAGCCTATGCTGTTGCAACTGGCGGACATAAAGCTGGAGTGTTACAATCGTCTTTTGTGGCAGAAGTAAAATCGGATTTAATGGGAGAACAAACCATTTTATGTGGTGTGTTACAGACCGGAGCAATTTTGTCTTTTGATAAAATGGTAGCAGAAGGAATTGAACCAAGTTATGCTGCAAAATTGATTCAGTATGGCTGGGAAACGATTACCGAAGCGTTGAAACATGGCGGAATTACCAACATGATGGATCGTTTATCGAATCCAGCAAAAATAAAAGCTTTTAAAATTTCTGAAGAATTAAAAGACATTATGCGTCCGTTATTCCATAAACACATGGATGATATTATGTCTGGTCATTTTTCTAAAACCATGATGGAAGATTGGGCAAATGATGATAAAAATTTATTAACCTGGAGAGCGGCAACTGGAGAAACGGCATTTGAAAAAACAACTGCTACAAAACAAGAAATCCCAGAGCAAGAATATTTTGATCATGGAACTTTATTAGTCGCTTTTGTAAGAGCTGGAGTTGAATTGGCTTTTGAAACGATGACCGAATCTGGAATTATAGCAGAATCTGCCTATTACGAATCGTTGCACGAAACTCCGTTAATCGCCAATACCATTGCTCGTAAAAAATTGTACGAAATGAATCGTGTAATTTCTGATACCGCAGAATATGGCTGTTATTTGTTTGATCACGCGTGTAAACCTTTGTTAACTGACTTTATGAAAACGGTAAAAACCGATGTGATTGGTAAAAAGTTTAGCTTAGGAAATGATGTAGATAATAAAGAATTAATTGCCATAAATAAAGCGATTAGAGAACACGAAGTAGAAAAAGTTGGAGCCGTTTTAAGAGCCTCAATGACAGCGATGATACAACTTTAAATCAGTTGTTAGTTCGACAGAACGAAGTATAAGCGACGAGAAATCTTATTAATTATTAACAGATTTCTCAATCGCCAAAAAGCCCATTTCGAAATAGCATATTGGAAAACAAAAAATGAACGTACAAACAATAACATATTACCCGAAATTAGAAGATATAAAGAGTGCTGTAACTACATTAAAAGAGGTAGTTACGGTAACTCCTTTGTCTCAAAACATTAATTATTCTAGAAAATTTGATGCAAATATTCTATTGAAAAGAGAAGATTTACAGCAAGTACGTTCGTATAAAATTCGTGGAGCATACAATAAAATTAGTTCCTTATCAATAAAAGAATTGGAAAACGGAATTGTATGTGCCAGCGCTGGTAACCACGCGCAAGGTGTTGCATTTGCGTGTCATAAGTTAAAAATTCATGGAACTATTTTTATGCCAACTCCAACGCCAAAACAAAAACTAGAACAAGTAGCCATGTTTGGAGGAAAATATGTAACTGTAAAATTAGTTGGAGATACTTTTGATGACGCTCAAAAAGAAGCAGCATTGGCATGTGAAATACAAGGGAAAACATTTGTACATCCGTTTAATGATCCAAAAATTATTGAAGGGCAAGCAACTGTTGGATTAGAAATTCTTGAACAGACAAATGCATCAATAGATTATGTTTTTGTTCCAATTGGTGGTGGAGGTTTAGCTGCTGGTCTGTCAACAGTTTTTAAAATGTTATCTCCGAAAACTAAAATTATAGGCGTTGAGCCTTTGGGTGCTCCGTCAATGAAAACAGCTTTTGAGAAAAACAAGAATGTGAGTCTAAAATCCATTGATAAATTTGTAGATGGTGCAGCAGTGCAGCAAGTTGGCGACTTGACTTTTGAAATTTGTAAAGAAAATTTAGAAGCAATGATTACAGTTGATGAAGGAAAAGTGTGTCAAACCATCTTAGATTTATACAATAAAGATGCGATTGTAGTTGAGCCTGCAGGCGCTTTAACAATTGCTGCGTTAGATGTTTTTGCTGATGAAATTAAAGGCAAAAATGTAGTTTGTGTGATAAGTGGATCTAATAACGACATCACTAGAACGGCAGAAATTAAAGAAAGAGCTTTGTTGTATGAAGGATTAAAACATTATTTCATCATTCGTTTTCCGCAAAGAGCTGGAGCTTTAAAAGAATTTGTTGCAGATATTTTGGGCCCAGAAGATGATATTACTCATTTTGAATATTCTAAAAAGCACAATCGGGAGAATGGACCTGCAATTGTAGGAATAGAAATTAAAGACAAAAACGACCTAAGTCCCTTAATCCAAAGAATGAAAAACAAGAATTTCTATGGAGATTATTTAAACGATAAACCCGATTTATTTCAATATTTGATATAACTTGCATAAAATTTAAGCAATTATTTCATTGAAAAACATATTTACAAATAGTACCATTCCAAAGAAACACAGCATTCAAGAGCCATACAATCAAAACACCTATTTGGTAAATGGCGAATTAAAAGAATGGAAAGGAGCAACAACATCGGTTTTTTCCCCAATTTATCAAGAAAATAAAGATGGAAAATTACAACCAACTTTATTAGGAACAATTCCAAATCTTCAAGAAAAAGAAGCATTAGAGTCTTTAGAATCTGCTTGTGATGCGTATGATAAAGGAAGAGGAGAATGGCCAACAATGAAAGTTGAAGAGCGCATTTCTTGTGTTGAAAATTTCACCAAAATGATGCTAGAAACCAGAGATGAAGTTGTGAATTGGTTAATGTGGGAAATTGGAAAACCGTATGACGAATCGTGTAACGAATTTGATAGAACCGTAGAATATATTGAAGATACCATTACTACTTTAAGAGAAATGGATCAAAAACATTCGGAGATTAAAAATCATAGTGGAATTTTAGCGCAAGTTCGTCGTGCTCCACTTGGCGTTGTATTGTGTTTAAGTCCGTATAATTATCCGTTAAACGAAACTTTTTGTTTGTTGATTCCGGCGTTGATTATGGGAAATACCACCATTTATAAACCGGCAAAACACGGAATTTTATTATTATCTCCATTATTAAAAGCGTTTCAAACTTGTTTCCCAAAAGGGGTTGTAAACATCATTTACGGAAGCGGAAGAACCTTGGCAACTCCGATTTTAAAATCAGGAAAAATAGATGTTTTGGCCTTGATAGGAAATAGTAAATCGGCAAATATTTTACAAGAATACCATCCAAAGAAAAACAGATTGCGTTTGGTGTTGGGATTAGAAGCTAAAAACCCTGGAATTATTTTACCAGATTGCGATTTAGATTTGGCTGTAAAAGAATGTGTTTTAGGTTCGTTGGCTTTTAATGGACAACGTTGTACGGCTTTAAAAATATTGTTTGTACACGAAGATATTGTGGCAGCATTCAATCAGAAGTTTGTAGAAGAAGTACAAAAATTAACTTGTGGTTTGCCTTGGGAAGAAAAGGTAAATATTACGCCTTTACCTGAGCCAAATAAACCAGCATACATTCAAGAACTAATTAAAGACGCACAATCAAAAGGCGCAAAAATTCTGAATAAAAATGGTGGAGAAACCACCTTAAGTTTTGTGAATCCAGCAATTTTATATCCAGTAGATGAAACAATGAATGTGTATCATGAAGAACAGTTTGGACCGGTGGTTCCGATTTTATCTTTTAAAAACATTCAAGAACCTTTAGACTATGTTTCAAACTCTAATTACGGGCAACAAGTAAGTTTGTTTAGCAACAATCCTAATTCTTTAGCACCTTTAATAGATTCGTTGGTCAACCAAGTTTGTAGAGTAAATATCAATACTAAATGTCAACGCGGGCCAGATGTGTTGCCTTTTGTAGGGCGAAAAGATTCTGCCGTAAGTACTTTAAGTGTCTATGATGCATTGCGAACTTTTTCAATTAGAACTTTGGTTGCTTTTAGAGATACTGAAGCAAATGACACAATTTTGTCTGATTTACTAAAGAGTAAAAAATCTAATTTTATTAGTCATTAATATTTTTTTGTTTTTTAATAAATAATTTATTGTAGTTTTGCAGCATGATTTCAATTAAAAATAAAATACGTTTTACTGCTTTTAGTAGTTTTATCCGCTTACAGCGCCGCTGTTAAGTAACATAGAACTAAGCAATCTCTTTTATTCGTATATTTTATTTTTTTTCATTGTACACATTTATTTTCATATTAATTCTTTCTTTAGTTATTGTTTCCAATAACAGGAATTTTACGCGTATTACTTTTCTACGTCGCCCTTTGGGCGCATAATTTTTAGAACTTAGGTGTGTCCAGTTCTCTTCTCACAACATCATTTTAAACTAGAGTATCAATTTTAAAATCAATTTCAATGAAAGTTGTTATTGCCAATCAATTGCATATTAAATATGCAGAAATTATTTGTCAAACTATTGACGAAGCAGCACAGGTTCGAGGTACTGGAATAGCAAAACGAAAACCAGCATATATTACAACCAAAATAGAAAATGGCAATGCTGTAATAGCACTAGACGGTGAGGTGTTTGCGGGTTTTTGCTATATCGAAGCGTGGAGTCATGGAAAATTTGTTGCTAACTCAGGATTAATTGTACATCCAGATTACAGAGGAATTGGTCTTGCAAAAAAAATTAAAGCAACAATTTTTGAACACTCAAGAGCAAAGTTTCCGAATGCAAAAGTATTTTCAATTACTACAGGTTTGGCAGTGATGAAACTGAACAGCGAGTTAGGATATAAGCCTGTAACATTTTCAGAACTCACAGAAGATCAATCTTTTTGGAACGGTTGTCAAACGTGTAAGAATTATGATGTTTTACAACGCACAGAGCAAAAAATGTGTTTGTGTACAGGTATGCTATACGATCCAATATCAAATGATAAAAAAAATAAAACCAAGGTAAAAGAAAAAGTTTTCCAAAGATTAAAAAGAATCAAAGAAAATATGTTTCTAAAAAAAGACAAAAAATGAAAAAATTAGTAATCGCTTATAGTGGAGGATTAGACACCTCTTATTGCGCAGTAAGTTTATCAAAAGCAGGATTTGAAGTTCATGCAGTAAGTGTGAATACGGGTGGGTTTTCTACAAAAGAAATTCAGATTATAGAAAGCAATGCATATAAAATGGGTGTTGCAACCTATAAAAATATTGAGGCAAAAAGCACATTCTATCAAAAAGTAGTAAAATATTTAATTTTTGGTAATGTGTTAAAAAACAATACGTATCCTTTATCTGTTAGTGCAGAAAGAATCATTCAAGCAATAGAAATTGCAAATTATGCTAAAAGTATCGATGCAAAATATATTGCTCATGGAAGTACAGGAGCTGGAAATGATCAAGTTCGTTTTGATATGATTTTTCAAACAATAGTACCAGAAATCGAAATTATTACACCCATTAGAGATCAGCAATTATCAAGACAGGATGAAATCGAATACTTGAAAGAAAACGGTATTGACATGTCTTGGGAAAAGGCAAAATACTCTGTAAATAAAGGATTGTGGGGAACAAGTGTTGGAGGTGAAGAAACCTTAACTTCAGAAAAATCATTGCCAGAAAATGCCTATCCATCACAAGTAGAAGAAACAGGAGAAGAAAAAGTGAAACTCACATTTGTAACAGGAGAATTACTTGCTATAAATGATGAAAAAACAAATCAAGTTGAAGCCATTGAAACTTTAAATAGAAGGGCTTCTGCATTCGGAATTGGTAGAGATATTCACGTTGGCGATACCATTGTTGGAATCAAAGGAAGAGTTGGTTTTGAAGCAGCAGCGGCATTAATAACTATTAAAGCCCACCATTTATTAGAGAAGCACACATTAACAAAATGGCAATTGCAGCACAAAGAATATTTGTCAAGTTTTTACGGAATGCATTTGCATGAAGGTCAGTATCTAGATCCTGTAATGAGAAATATTGAAGCCTTTTTAGAAAGTAGTCAAGAAAACGTTTCAGGAGATGTTTTTGTAACATTAAAACCGTATCACTTTATGTTAGATGGAATTTCTTCAAAGCATGATTTAATGAATGCAAAATTTGGTACTTATGGAGAAGAGAATAAAGGTTGGACGGCCGATGAGGCAAAAGGGTTTATAAAAATTGTAGCCAATCAAAACAAAATTTATCAACAGGTAAATAACGAATTATGAAAAAAGTAGGAATTATTGGGGGTGCAGGATATACGGCTGGAGAATTGATAAGAATTATACTACAGCATCCAAAAGTAGCTTTAGATTTTGTATATAGTACATCAAATGCAGGCAATAAAATTAGTAGCATTCATCAAGACTTGGTTGGCGACACAGACATGTGTTTTTCCAACACAATTAATCCGTTTATTGACGTGTTATTTTTATGTTTAGGTCATGGAAACTCTAAAGTTTTTCTAGAAGAAAATAACTTTTCTGAACAGACTAGAATTATAGATTTAAGCAATGATTTTAGAATGTCACAAGAGGCAGTTTTTAAGAACATACCTTTTGTATACGGATTGCCAGAAATGCAAAAAGAAGCCATTAAGAAAGCAAAGTATATCGCAAATCCTGGGTGTTTTGCAACAGCAATTCAATTAGCATTATTGCCATTAGCGTTAAAAAAGTTACTGCAAAATGAAGTGCATATAAATGCTGTTACTGGTGCAACAGGGGCAGGAACTTCATTGTCTGAAACCACACATTTTACTTGGCGAGACAATAATTTTTCACACTACAAGGCATTTACACATCAACATTTGGGAGAAATAAATCAAACACTTCATCAACTTGAAAATAACGCATCGGTTTATTTTATTTCGAATAGAGGGAATTTTTCAAGAGGAATTTTTGCAACCATGTATACCCAGTTTGAAGGAAGTTTAGAAGAAGCAAAAACGCTCTATAAAAAGTATTTTGAAACCGCCAAATTTACCGTTGTTTCTGATGATGAAATTCATTTAAAACAAGTTGTAAATACAAATAAATGTCTGTTACATCTACATAAACATAACAACCAATTATTGATTACAAGTTGTATTGATAATTTACTAAAAGGTGCATCTGGACAAGCAGTTCAGAATATGAACTTGATGTTTGGATTTGAAGAAACGGATGGATTGAACTTAAAAGCTAACTTTTTTTAACTGTACAATTATGAATTTATTTAATGTTTATCCATTATTTGATATCACTCCAGTATGTGCCAAAGACGTTTTTGTATATGATGAAAACGAAACTGAATATTTAGATTTATATGGCGGACATGCTGTGATTTCTATCGGACATTCGCATCCAAAATATGTAAAAAACATTAGCGAGCAAGTAAGCAAGTTAGGGTTTTATAGCAATTCGATTCAAAATCCGCTACAAACCGAATTGGCTGAGAAATTAGGTGAAATTTCTAGTTGTGAAATGTATGAATTGTTTTTGTGCAATTCGGGAGCAGAAGCCAATGAAAATGCCTTAAAGCTAGCTTCATTTCATACCAATAAAAAGAAGGTTGTTGCTTTTCAAAATTCTTTTCATGGTAGAACCTCAGCAGCAGTTGCAGTAACTGACAATGCAAAAATTGTTGCACCAATAAATGCCCAACATGACATTGAATTTTTTGAGTTAGGCGATTTGCTTTTGGTTGAAAAAGCCTTAAAAAAAGGAGATGTTTGTGCTGTGATTATTGAGTGTATTCAAGGAGTTGGCGGACTAGATGAAAGTACTACCGAATTTTATAAAGGACTGGAAATACTATGTAAAAAACACAATGCATTATTTATTGTAGATGAAGTGCAATCTGGTTTTGGAAGAACAGGCGATTTTTTTGCTTTTCAAAAACATGGTATTACTCCAGATATTATTTCTATGGCAAAAGGAATGGGAAATGGGTTTCCGGTTGGCGGAATTTTAATTCACCCATCAATTAAGGCTTCTTACGGTTTGTTAGGAACAACCTTTGGCGGAAATCATTTGGCTTGTATAGCTTCATTATCCGTTATAGAAGCAATTAAAAAGGAGAATTTACTACAGAATGTAACAGAAATTTCTGATTATTTTATAGAGAAATCAACATCAATTTCGCAGATAAAAAAAGTAAAAGGTAGAGGTTTAATGTTAGGATTGGAGTTTGATTTTTCTATAGCAGAATTGAGAAACAACTTAATTTTTACTCACCATATTTTTACAGGAAGTTCCAACAATCCAAATTTATTAAGAATTCTTCCTCCATTAACAATTAAAAAAAAGCATATCGATGTGTTTTTTGATGCTTTAAAAACTGAATTATAATGAAAAAATATATAGACATAAACGACCTTAAAAATATTCCTGAAACGATCAAAGAAGCAATTCTTATGAAACAGAATCCGTTTCAATTTAAGAAATTAGGCAAACATAAAACCTTAGTGACGCTCTTTTTTAATTCGAGTTTAAGAACCCGATTAAGTACAGAAAAAGCAGCTAAAAACTTAGGAATGCAAGTCATGATTTTAAATGTAAACGATGCATGGAACTTAGAATTTCAAGATGGAGCCATTATGAATATGAATTCTTCTGAACATGTAAAAGAGGCAGCACAAGTGGTTTCTCAATATGCAGATATAATTGCAGTAAGAGCATTTCCAACATTGACTGACAAACAAAAAGATGCATCAGAATTTGTGCTGAATAGCTTTGTAAAATACGCTACAGTTCCTGTGATAAATATGGAAAGTGCTACCGCACATCCATTACAAGCGTTAACCGATGCTATTACTATTGAAGAATTAAAAACAAAAAAGAAACCCAAAGTGGTATTGTCTTGGGCACCGCATCCAAAAGCATTGCCACATGCAGTTGCCAACTCATTTGTAAAAATGATGCAAGAAATCGATGTGGATTTTTTGATAACCCATCCCAAAGGATACGAGTTAGATCCAGAAATCACAAAACATATTCCAATAAATCACAACCAAGAAGAGGCTTTGAAAAATGCTGATTTTGTGTATGTAAAAAACTGGAGTAATTATTCTGACTATGGGAAAATTAGCTCTCAAGATCCAAGTTGGATGATGACTAAAGAAAAGTTAGGAGCTGCAAAATTTATGCATTGTTTACCGGTAAGAAGAAATGTTGTGGTAGAAGATGAGGTTTTAGACAGCGAACAATCTGTGGTTACTCATCAAGCAAATAACAGAACGTACGCAGCACAAATTGTCCTGAAAAACATCTTAGAAAATTTATAGTTATGGAAACGTTAAAAGTGATAAAAATTGGTGGAAATAGTATTGATGATACAGTTGCATTACAAGAATTTTTAATGAATTTCTCTACAATAAAAGGACCAAAAATTTTGGTGCATGGTGGCGGAAAATTAGCAACTGAAATCGCTAAAAGAATGAATGTGAAGGTTGAAATGATCGATGGAAGAAGAAAAACGAATGCTGAAACTTTAGACATTATTACGATGGTATATGCAGGAAAAATTAATAAAAATATGGTAGCCGAATTACAAAAAAATAAGTGCAATGCTATAGGGTTTACTGGAGCAGACGGCAATACAATTATTTCTGTAAAAAGATCCGTTAATGCAATAGATTACGGTTATGTAGGCGACGTAACACATGTAAATGTTGATGTTTTAGAAATACTGCTAGAAAACAACATTACTCCAGTTTTTTGTGCTATTACGCATGATAAAAATGGACAGTTGCTTAACACCAACGCAGACACTATTGCATCAGAATTAGCCATTGCTTTTGCAAAGTCCTATCAAACAGAATTGTATTACTGTTTTGAAAAAAAGGGTGTTTTATTAAATGTAAATGATGATGATTCGGTTGTAGAAAATATCAATTCCAACACCTATAAAGAGCTGTTAGATGCTCAATTAATTTTTGACGGAATGTTACCAAAATTAAACAACTGTTTTCATGCCTTACACAATCAAGTACACAAGGTTTGTATTGGTAAACCCGAGATGCTTTTTCATAAAAAAACAAAATATACAACCATACAAAGATGATAGAAAAATTAACATTCGAAGCAATTGAGCTGTTAAAGAAACTGATTGAAACTCCATCTTTTTCATCCGAAGAAGATAAAACAGCAGTGCTTCTAGAAAATTGGTTTATCTACAATAAGATTCCTTTTAAAAGAACTGAAAATAATGTTTGGGCTATCAATAAATATTTTGATAAAAACAAACCAACTTTGTTGTTAAACTCACATCACGACACCGTAAAACCCAATAATGGTTATACCAAAAACCCGTTTAAAGCAATTGTTGAAGATGGAAAATTATACGGTTTGGGAAGTAATGATGCCGGTGGATGTTTGGTTTCATTATTGGCAGCATTTACTCATTTTTATCAGCAAAAAACCTTGAAATACAATTTGATATTGGTTGCATCGGCAGAAGAAGAAACAAGTGGAGAAAATGGGTTAAATAGTATGTTGTCTATCATTCCTAAAATTGATGTAGCCATTGTAGGCGAACCCACATTAATGAGTTTAGCAATTGCAGAAAAAGGGTTGGTTGTTTTTGATGCTGTGGTAAAAGGAACTCCGAGTCATGCTGCGCATCCAAATGCAAATAATGCTATTTATAACAGTATTGATGTGTTAAAATGGTTTCAAGAATACCAGTTTAAAAAAACTTCAGAAACGTTGGGAGCTGTAAAAATGACTGTGACACAAATCAACGCAGGGAAACAACACAATGCCGTTCCCTCTGAAGTAAAGTTGGTGGTTGATGTTCGTGTAAATGATAAATATTCTAATCAAGAAATTGTAACTATTTTACAAAATGAGTCGCCTTGCAATAGTATTATTCCAAGAGGAACCAAATTAAACTCATCATCCATTCCTTTAGAGCACGAATTGGTACAAGCGGGAATTTTTTTAGGAAGAGCCACTTATGGTTCTCCAACTTTATCAGATCAATCAGTGTTAAGTTGCCCTTCTTTAAAATTAGGGCCAGGAGATAGTACGAGATCACATTCTGCAGATGAATTTGTTTTCATCAAAGAAATTGAAGAGGGCATTAAAATTTATATTCAACTTTTAGAAAAAATAGTATAATATGAAACTTTGGGACAAAGGAATTACAATCGACAAAAAAATAGAACAATTTACAGTTGGAAACGATAGAGAAATAGACATACATATTGCAAAATACGATGTACTAGCTTCTTTAGCGCATGCTAAAATGTTGCACAACATTGAAATTATCAATGCTATGGAATTACAACAATTAGAAGAAGGCTTGGAAGAATTGCTACGACAAATTGAAAATAACACATTTGTTATTGAAGAAAACTTTGAAGATGTGCATTCTAAAATCGAATTTGAATTGACGAAACAATATGGAGATGTTGGGAAGAAAATTCACACAGCACGATCTAGAAACGATCAAGTTTTGGTAGCGTTGCATTTGTATTATAAGCAGAATATTTCTGACGTAATTCAGCAAACAAATATTCTGTTTGATACTTTATTAAACTTGTCAGAAACGTATAAAGGAAATTTATTACCAGGTTATACACACTTGCAAGTTGCTATGCCGTCTTCATTTGGGTTATGGTTTTCTGCTTATGCAGAAGTATTGATAGATGATGTGTATTTACTTGAAGCAGCTTATAAAGTTGTAGATCAAAATCCGTTAGGTTCTGCAGCTGGTTACGGAAGTTCTTTTCCGATTGATAGAGAATTTACAACTAAAGAATTGAGCTTCTCAACATTAAAGTACAATGTAGTTGCAGCCCAGATGAGTAGGGGTAAAAGCGAAAGAACTATTGCTGCAGCTTTGGGCGGATTGTGCAATACGTTGGCACGTTTTTCTATGGATATTTGTTTGTATATGAGTCAGAATTTTAATTTTATTTCTTTTCCGGATGAGTTAACCACAGGGAGCAGCATTATGCCCCACAAGAAAAATCCAGATGTATTTGAATTGATCAGAGGAAAATGCAATAAGATTCAGGCTTTGCAATCAGAAATGATTCTAATTACCAATAACTTACCGAGTGGTTATCATAGGGATTTTCAACTGTTAAAAGAAAATATGATTGCTGCTTTTGAAGAAGTAAAAAGCATTTTAGAGATTTTCGATTTTGCAATCAAACAAATTATTGTGAAAGAAGTGAAACCGAATGATGAAAAATACAAGTTCTTATTTACGGTTGATAACATGAATACATTGGTAGAAAACGGAATGACATATAGAGATGCATATAAAGAAATTGGTGCAAAAGTAGAAAATGGAACGTATGAGCCAGATACATCAAAAAAGCATACACACCTTGGAAGTATCCATCATTTATGTTTGGATAAAATTAAAGCTAAGTTTCCCAAATAAAAAAAGAGCATTTCCTTTAAAATGGAAATGCTCTTTTAGATTTAAAAAAAACTGTAAAATTAAATTATAGTACTTTGTCCCATGTGAATATTTGAAAAATTAAGGTTGTTATCATTTTGATTTTCAATATAATCTGCAATAAAATCTCCTACTTTAGATGTTGATGCAGAAAAAGAATTTTTTCCTTTGATATCTTCTGTTGTAATTCCTAAAACCAACGATTTTTCTACAGCTCGTTCTATGGCTTTTGCTTCTTTAAACAAACCTAAATGTTTTAACAACATCGCAGCAGATAAAATAGAGGCTAACGGATTTGCAATGTCTTTTCCGGCTGCTTGCGGAAACGAACCGTGAATGGGTTCAAACAACGCATTCTTTTTTCCTACGGATGCAGAAGCTAACAATCCGATAGAGCCTCCAATAACACTAGCTTCATCAGAAAGTATATCGCCAAATAAATTTTCGGTTAAAATCACATCAAATTGTTTCGGATTTAAAATGAGTTGCATGGCAGCATTGTCAACAAATAAGAAATCTAACGCTACATCTGGATATTGATTCGCCATTGCTGTAACCGTTTTTCTCCATAATCTTGAAGTTTCTAAGACATTTGCTTTATCAACCAAGGTTAGTTTTTTGCGTCTGTTTTGCGCTTCTTTAAAGGCCAAATGTGCAATGCGTTCTATTTCTTCAACTGAATACGAACAGCCGTCAAAAGCTACTTGCCCATCATCACTTATTTCTTTAATTCCGAAATAAATTCCGCCTGTCAATTCTCTATAAATAGAAATATCTGTACCGCTAATAATTTCTTTTTTTAAAGGCGAATTTGCAATTAATTGCTTGTACGCTTTCACAGGCCTAACATTACAAAACAAACCCAATTCTTTGCGTAATTTTAACAATCCTTGTTCTGGCCTTATGGTTGCAGACGGGTCATTATCATACTTCGGATGACCAATGGCGCCAAATAAAATGGCATCAGACTTTTTACAAATTGTAAGTGTTTTATCTGGCAACGGATTTCCAGTTGCGTCAATGGCACAGGCTCCCATTTGTGCTTCTTTGTAAAGAAAAGTGTGATTGTAAACATCGGCAATAGCATTCAATGCTTTTTTTGCTTGCGCGGTTACTTCTGGTCCAATTCCGTCTCCAGGAATTACTGCAATTGTATATTTCATTGTTTCTTATATTTTGGGCGTTCCCACAAGGGTCGCGCTTTTCGTTCTATCTTTTAATTTGTTCTCGATACTCGCTTTGCGAACTCGAACTGACATTAAAAGGATGCCACTTCAATCGCTAACGCAATCGGAACTGCTTTATAACATTTGATTTTCAAATGCAGTTATTTTATCTTTTTTGCTGATTAAATAATCAATATCATCATATCCATGAATCATGCAGGTTTTTTTATAAGCATCAATTTCAAAAGTAGCAGTTCCTATCTCTGATTCTAAAAATTGCTTTTCTAAATGAACGGTTACTTCTGATGTCGCATTTTCTTGTAAATGAACGATTAGTTTCTTTAAAAAATCTTCCGAAACTTGTATAGGAAGCAGTCCGTTATTTAGTGCATTTCCTTTAAAAATATCAGCAAAAAAACTACTAACAATTACTTTAAATCCGTAGCCAACTAAAGCCCAAGCTGCGTGTTCTCTACTAGAGCCACATCCAAAGTTATTCCCTGCAACTAAAATGCTTCCACTGTATGTTGTGTCATTTAACGGAAACTCTTCATTGACACTTCCGTCTTTATGATAACGCCAATCTTTAAATAGATTATCGCCAAAACCTAACTTGTCGGTTGCTTTTAAAAAACGAGCAGGAATTATTTGATCGGTGTCAATATTTTCTGTGGCTAACGGAATTGCTCTTGATGTTAATTGTATAAATTTTTCCATTTTATGCTCGCGAAAGCGAGTATCTTTTTAATTTATAATATGTTTTCAAATTGTTTTGTTATGTCAATAATTTTTCCCTCAACAGCAGTTGCTGCAGCAACTAAGGGACTTGCCAAAATTGTTCTAGAACCTTGCCCTTGTCTACCTTCAAAATTTCTGTTGGATGTAGAAACACAATATTCTCCTTCCGGTATTTTATCATCATTCATTGCCAAACAAGCTGAACAACCTGGTTGTCTTAGGGAAAAACCAGCCTGTTCAAAAATTGTTTGTAAACCTTCTTCTGCAATTTGTTTTGCAACTCTTTGCGATCCTGGAACTAACCAAACATTCACATTTGCTGCTTTTTGTTTGCCTTTTACATAGTTTGCTGCAATTCTAAAATCTTCAATTCTAGAGTTTGTACAACTTCCAATAAAGACATAGTTTATTTTTTTATTGAGTAAAGATTCTCCTTTTTTAAAGTTCATATATTCTAATGATTTTTCAAATGAAGCATCATTAAAACTCGGAATATTTTCTGTGATTTTTATGCCCATTCCAGGGTTTGTTCCGTAGGTAATCATCGGCTCAATATCAGCAGCATCCAACCAATACTCTTGATCAAAAACAGCAGTTTCATCGGTTGGCAATGTTTTCCAATAGGCTACTTTTTTATCAAATTCATCTCCTTTCGGAGCAAATTCTTTTCCTTTTACATATTCAAAAGTAGTTTTATCAGGAGCAATCATTCCGCCTCTTGCTCCCATTTCTATGCTCATATTACAAACCGTCATCCGTCCTTCCATCGTCATTTCTTCAAAGACATTTCCTGCATATTCACAGAAATATCCTGTTCCAGAATTCGTTCCGAGTTTTGCAATGATGTAAAGAATCACATCTTTTGGTAAAACACCCTTTTTTAGTTTTCCGTTTACGTTTACTCGCAAACTTTTTGGCTTTTCTAATAACAAACACTGACTCGCAAAAACTTGTGCAACTTGACTGGTTCCAATTCCGAATGCAATGGTTCCAAAAGCGCCATGAGTTGAAGTGTGAGAATCACCACAAACCATTGTCATTCCTGGTTGCGTAATTCCTAATTCGGGAGCAATAACATGTAC
The DNA here is from genome assembly GCF_046224025.1 of Polaribacter gochangensis. Classification (NCBI taxonomy): domain Bacteria; kingdom Pseudomonadati; phylum Bacteroidota; class Flavobacteriia; order Flavobacteriales; family Flavobacteriaceae; genus Polaribacter; species Polaribacter gochangensis. The sequence goes on from NZ_JBJXRF010000001.1 coordinate 912,370, forward strand.
AATCCCGTTGTTTTTATGACCTAAATCATACAACGGAATATTATTCTTTTTACAATTTTCAGACAATTGCTCTAGTTGTTTTCTTGAAAGAGCATCTTTAATTGGCAAATGTTGATTTTCGGTAGGTGTATTATGATCTGCCGTCGCCACAATTTTATCGGGTCTTGCAATTGGAATTCCGCGTTGTTCTAATTCGTTAAAAGCTTGCGGACTCGTAACTTCATGAATTAAGTGTTTGTCGATGTATAAAATTTGTGGACCATTTTCAATGGTATCTATAACGTGTGCATCCCAAACTTTGTCAAATAATGTTTTTCCCATTAGGCAATTGCGATTTTAGAAAATGTATCCACATTTTTCATGATTAAATGGATGTCGTTATCATGAATTTCTTTCTGTCTGTCTGCAACTTGTAAAAAGAAATTGTAGGCTTTATCCAATTGAATTTTAGTCAATTCATACCCTACTTTTTTGGCTCTGTAAGCCAATGCAGCTCTTCCGCTTCTTGCAGTTAAAACAATGGCACTTTCGGTTACTCCAACATCTTCAGGATTCATAATTTCGTAGGTTTCTCTATTTTTGATAACGCCGTCTTGATGAATTCCAGAGCTATGCGCAAATGCATTTGCACCAACAATTGCTTTGTTTGGTTGTACAGGCATTCCCATACTTTCTCGAACTAGTAAACTTGTGTCGTATAATAATTTGGTGTTGATATCGGTTTCTAAATTTAGATATGGATGTTGTTTCAATACCATTACAACTTCTTCTAAAGCAGTATTTCCTGCGCGTTCTCCAATTCCGTTTATGGTACATTCTATTTGACGAGCGCCATTAATTACGCCAGCAATTGAGTTTGCGGTTGCCATTCCTAAATCGTTATGACAATGACACGAAAGAATTACATTTTCGATTCCTTTTACATGTTCGCGTAAATATTTCATTTTTGCTCCGTATTCTTCAGGCAAACAATAACCAGTTGTATCAGGAATATTTAAAACTGTTGCACCAGCTTTAATTGCTTCTTCACAAACTTTCGCTAAAAAAACATTGTCAGTTCTTCCAGCATCTTCTGCGTAAAACTCTACATCATTTACAAAAGACTTTGCATAAGAAACAGCATCAATTGCTCGCTCAATTACTTTTTCTCTAGTAGCATTAAATTTGAACTTAATATGAGAATCACTTGTTCCAATCCCTGTGTGAATTCGTGGAAACTTAGCGTGTTTTAAAGCCTCAGCAGCAACTTTAATATCATTTTTTACAGCTCTTGTTAGTCCGCAAACTGTTGCATTTTTTACAATTTTAGCAATTTCTGAAACAGATGTAAAATCACCCGGGCTAGAAACTGGAAAACCGGCTTCGATAACATTTACGCCTAACACATCCAAACGTTCGGCAATTACCAATTTTTGATTTGTATCTAATTTACAACCCGGAACCTGTTCGCCATCTCGAAGCGTAGTATCAAAAATTTGGACTTTATGATCTTGCATGATTACTAATAGTTTTTTTATCTAATTCAAATTTATATATTGGGTTTTCTAAGTAAGGAGATTCTTATTCTTTCTTTACGATGTTTAAATGTATTATTTAATTAATAAAATTCTGACAAACAGAATGTTATGGGTAAATCATCTACGTTGGTCAATAATCAGAACGATGCATTATTTGTATTGATTAAATCCTTGTCTAAATCAGAAAAAAGACAATTCAATTTATATGTAGGTCGATTAGGCGGAAATACTGATGCTAAATTTTTCTCATTATTCAAGTTTTTTGAAAAATTAAAAAACTACGATGAGCAGCAAATTTTAGAAAGCGGAATTGTAACCAAGCAGCAATTATCAAATTTAAAAGCACATTTGTATCGTCAAATCTTAATTAGTTTACGCTTAAATCCTTCGCATCAAAATATCAGAATTCAGATAAGAGAGCAATTAGATTTTGCTACTGTTTTATATCAAAAAGGTTTGTACAAACAGAGTTTAAAATTGTTGGAAAAAGCCAAATCAATGGCGATTGAAAACGAGGAAAAAAACAGTGCTTATGAAATTGTTGAACTCGAAAAAGTTATTGAAACACAATACATTACAAGAAGTATAAGCACAAGAGCCGATGAACTTTCTGAACAAGCTAAAGAGTTGAGTAAGCAAAATGTAATTACAAGTAAATTGTCTAATTTGTCTTTGCAATTATATAGTATTTTATTAAAATCAGGACCAGCAAGAAACGACGAAGAGATTGAAAAAGTGATTTCGTATTTTAATGCTCGTGTGCCAGAATTTGATATGAATACACTCGGGTTTAGAGAAAAATTGTGGTTGTATAAAGCCTATGTTTGGAAAAGTTTTTTGCTGCAAGATTTTTTAATGTGCTATAAATATGCACATAAATGGATGCAATTATTTAAAGAAAATACAAAAACAATTTCTCAACATCCAGTGTTTTATTTAAAAGGGAAAAACTACTTATTAGAATCGCTTTTTTTTCTAAAACACTATTCGAAATTTAAAGAAGAACTCAATTATTTTAAAGAAGAAATTAAGCAAGAGCAAATACCGATAAATAGCAATACAGAACTGTTAATTTTTCAATATTTTACAGCCAATCAATTGCATTTACATTTCTTAGAAGGCACTTTTAGCGAAGGAGAATATTTGGTCAAAGAAATTGAGCAAAAGATTAAAAAATACGCAACCAGATTAGACGATCATCATATTGTGATTTTATATTATAAAATTGCTTGTTTGTATTTTGGAATGGGAGAAAACAGAAAAAGCATCACTTATTTAACAAAGATTATAGATTCTAAAAACCTACAAGCAGCAGAAGATTTACAGTGTTTTGCAAGAGTGTTGAATTTGATTGCTCATTACGAGTGTGGCATGGATTATCATTTAGAAAGACAGTTTAAAGACACGTACAAGTTCTTGTTGAAAATGCAAAACCTACAAGCAGTTCAAAAAGAATTTATTGTTTCGATAAAAGCTTTAAGTGATGTATATCCGCATCAAATTAAAAAGGAATTTAAGAAAATTTATGCGCGTTTACAGAAGTTTGAAAACCATCCTTACGAAAAAAGAGCTTTCTTGTATTTAGATATTCTCTCTTGGTTAGAAAGTAAAATTAAAAATAAAACAATCGGAGAAATTATACGAGAAAAAGCTACAACTTTAAGCCGTTAACTTACTTGTCCACCATTTTTAATTTTCTCAGCTGGTTCTACAAAAGCCAATTTTCCGTCTGGTGTATCCGTCATTAAAATCATTCCTTGACTTTCAACTCCACGCAATGTTCTTGGTGCTAAATTGCACAAAACAGTAACTTGTTGTCCAATAATATCTTCTGGATTAAAACTTTCTGCAATTCCAGAAACGATGGTTCTTACATCGATGCCAACATCTACTTTTAGTTGCAATAATTTTTTTGTTTTCGGGACTTTTGTTGCTTCTAAGATGGTTCCAACACGAATATCTAATTTGGTAAAATCATCAAATTCGATGATTTCCTTTTGAGGTTCTACTGTTTTTTTAGCGTTTTCGTTTGCTGTTTTTGTAGCTTGTAATTTGTTTAATTGTGCTGTAATTTCTTCGTCTTCAATTTTCGCAAATAACAGCTCTGCTTTATTGATTTGATGATTGGCGTTTAGCAATACATCGTTTTCTGAAACATTATTCCAAGTTAATGTTTCATCAATATTTAAAATTCCTTTTAATTTTGTTGAAGTAAATGGTAAAAAAGGTTCTGATAAAACGGCTAAACCGGCTGCAATTTGCAAGGCAACATTCATAATTGTTTTTACACGTTCTTCATCAACTTTGATTACTTTCCAAGGTTCTTCATCAGCCAAATATTTGTTTCCTAAACGTGCTAAATTCATCAATTCTTGTGATGCTTCTCTAAAACGATAACGTTCAATGGATCTAGAAATCACATTCGGAAATTCTTTTAAAGTAGCCAACGTTTCTTCATCAACTTCAGAAAATTCTCCTGCGGTTGGCACTTGTCCGTTGTAATATTTATTCGATAAAACAACTACACGATTGATGAAATTACCAAAAATGGCAACCAATTCGTTGTTGTTTCTTGCTTGAAAATCTTTCCAAGTAAAATCGTTGTCTTTCGTTTCTGGAGCAGTTGCAGTTAGTGCATACCGCAATACATCTTGTTTTTCTGGAAAGTCGATTAGATATTCGTGCAGCCAAACCGCCCAATTTTTAGAAGTCGATAATTTGTTTCCTTCTAAATTTAAAAACTCGTTTGCAGGAACATTTTCAGGTAAAATATAATCACCATGAGCTTTTAACATCGCAGGAAAAATAATACAGTGAAAAACGATGTTGTCTTTCCCGATAAAATGCACCAATTTAGTGTCCTCTTTTTTCCAATAATCTTCCCAATTTGCATTGTTTTTTTCTGCCCATTCTTTGGTTGCAGAAATGTAACCAATCGGAGCATCAAACCAAACATACAATACTTTTCCTTCTGCTCCTTCAATCGGAACAGGAATTCCCCAATCTAAATCTCTAGTTACTGCTCTTGGTCGTAAACCATCATCAATCCAAGATTTAACTTGTCCTAATACATTTGGTTTCCAATCTTTTTTATGCTCTACTAAAATCCATTCTTTTAAAAATGCTTCGTGTTTATCCAACGGTAAAAACCAGTGTTTAGTCTCTTTTAAAGATGGTACATTTCCTGTAATTGAAGATTTTGGATTGATTAAATCGGTAGCATTATGACTTGTTCCACAGCTTTCACATTGATCGCCATAACTTTCTTCATTGCCACATTTTGGACACGTTCCAACTACAAACCTGTCTGCTAAATATTGATTTGCTTCTGCATCGTACAATTGCTCTGTTACTTCTTCAATAAATTCTCCATCATTATACAATTTGGTGAAAAAACCTGAAGCCGTTTTATGATGAATCTCCGCCGAGGTTCTTGAGTAATTATCAAAAGAAATTCCGAAATCGGCAAAAGAAGTTTTTATAATTTCGTGGTATTTATCAACTACTTGTTGTGGAGTTATTCCTTCATTTTTTGCTTTGATAGTAATTGGTACTCCGTGTTCATCAGATCCACAAACAAAAACAACATCTTCGCCTTTTAAACGTAAATAACGTGCGTAAATATCTGCAGGAACATAAACACCAGCCAAATGACCAATATGTACAGGTCCGTTTGTGTAAGGTAAAGCAGCAGTAATTGTATATCTTTTTGGAGTATTCATTTCTATCTTATTGATTTTGTTTAAAAACCTGTTTTGGACAGATTTTCGAAATGCAAAAGTACGGAAAAGCAACGAAAACTCATTTTTTTAAGCCATCAAAAATAGATACATTTACAAAAATCATTTTTTTTATGAAAGCAACAAAACTGTTATTGATTGTATTATTCTCGTTAGTTATTACGAACAATCAAACACAAGCACAAGAAAATACAAACACTAATTTAATTACACCTCCGTATTTACAAAAAGGTGATACCATTGCAATTGTTGCTCCGGCTGGAATTTTAACAGACCGAAAAGACGTTATCGACAAAGCAAAAGAATTGGCAGAAAGTTGGGGCTTACATGTTGTGTACGGAACACATTTGTTTGATACCGCAGGTCATTTTTCTGCAACTGATGAAAATAGAGCAGAAGACTTTCAAACAGCAATGGACAATCCAAATATAAAAGCAATTTGGGCTGGTAGAGGAGGTTACGGAACAGTTCGAATTTTAGACAGATTAGATTATACAAAGTTTATAGAAAGTCCAAAGTGGGTAATCGGTTATTCTGATATTACTGCTTTGCATTCTCATTTAAATGTTTTGGGTTACGAAACGATTCATGCAATGATGGGAACAAGTTTAGGCGATGATGCAGAAAAGATTGTAGAAACGCTAAAGTCGTTTAAAAAATCAATTTTTGGAGAGCAATTAAGCTACAGTTTGGTTTCTGTTAAAGAGAATGTAGAAGGAATTGGAAAAGGAGAATTGATTGGCGGAAATCTTTCATTATTAGCGTCGATGTTAGGATCAGAAAGCGAAATGAATGCTGATGGTAAAATTTTATTTATAGAAGAAGTTGGCGAGTATAAATACAGTATGGATAGAATGTTACAAAGTTTAAAACGTGCTGGTTTTTTTGACAATTGCAAAGGAATTATTGTTGGAGATATTTCTAAGATAAAAACAAACTCTTTAAAATGGGGAAGTTCTATGGAACAATTAATTTTAGATGTTGTTGCTGATTATGATTTTCCTGTATTGTTTCATTTTCCTGCTGGACACGAACCAGATAATAGAGCGTTAATTTTTGGAAGAACTGTAGAAATGAATGTTACCAAAGAAGGAATTTCTACTGTTGTTTTTGATGAATAAAAAATGGCAGAGCATAATATACTTGGTAAAAAAGGAGAACAATTAGCGGTTGATTATTTAGTGCAACACAACTACAAAATTATTGCTCGTAATTATCGATTTTTAAAAGCTGAAGTAGATATTATTGTTCAAAAAGAAGACATTTTAGCTGCAGTAGAAGTAAAGACACGCTCTACTTCTGATTTTGGAAATCCACAAGATTTTATCAACCCTAAAAAAATAAAATTACTAGTTTCAGCGATGGATAATTTTGTGGTAGAAAACGATTTAGATGTAGAAGTTCGCTTTGATATTATTGCAATTGTAAAACAAAAAAACGCCTTTCAAATAGAGCATTTAAAAGACGCTTTTTTACATTTTTAAAACCTTATTCTATATACTTAATAATTTGTTTAAGTTCTTCTAGAGTTTCTGGTTTTGCAATAATTTTCTTGTTTTTATCTAACACTATATAAGTTGGTGTAGCATAGATTTGATACTTTCTTGCAATTGTATTTTCCCACTTTTTTAAGCCTAAAACATGATGCCAATTCGTATATTTTTGGGTGTGTTTTTTCCAATCGCTATCGTTGATTTCCATTCCAAAAGCAATTACTTTTGAGTTTTTAACATCTTTTGTAAATTCATATAATTGCGGAACTTCTCTTAAACAATGCCCACAACCAGTACTCCAAAAAACCAACACATAATTGTTTGCTTCGTTAATGGTAGATAGTTTATAGTTTTTACCATTTGTATTCCAAGTAATTTCTGGTGCAATTCTTCCAATTCCTACAGCTGTTCTTTCTAAATAATTAACTGTAAATTCAGTGCTTTGAAGACTTTTGGGGAGTTTTTTATAGTAAGAATCTAATACATAATCTGCAAATTCAATATTATTTGCATTTACAAATTGTGTTATTAAAAACTCAATAATATCTTTTTTAAATGTTTGATTCTTTGTTCTTGATAAAACTTTTTTTACCGCGGTATCATGTAATGTTCTTTGCTTTGTTGGGTCGTCAGAATAGTTCATATAAAAAACATAATCTGTAATTCTATCAACTAAAAAAGTAGAATTATAAAGTGCTTGATTGCCAAAATCAATTGTGTCAAAAAAGTGATCATTAATTGATTTTAAATACATTTGAGGATCTTTTGCTATAACCGGATTATTATATCTGTTGGTAGCTTTGATAAAATGATACACCATTTTACCTTTAGATTTTGCCAAATATTGCTTTTGTAAAGCTGCTATTTTTGCCAATTGAGTTTTATATAAACTAGCTGTTTTTTCTTGCGGATTTTTTAAATATGCTATTTGTAAAGAATCGGTTTTATATTGTTGTGTAGAAACAGTATTGATGTATTCTTGATATAATTTATTCTCGGTAGATTTAGAAAAACGAATGGTTTCTTCTGCCTTTTCTGGATCAAAAGTAAAAGCAACATCTTCTTTATTAAATAAGAAATCTGCAAAGCCGCTTCCTTCAGTTTTGTAATTTACTCTATATGCTCCAGTTTTTGCATTTGCTGGTAATTTAAAAGAAAATTTTCCTTTTGCAACTTTTTCACTTTTTATAAATACTTGTCTTGCGCCCTCAATTTTATATAAAATAACCCAAGTATATTCTCCAGACGGATTCATTTCTCCACTAATTTTAAATTGAGCATGTAAACTAAATGAAACGAGAGCGAGTAGTAAAAATATTTTTTTCATTAAATGTGATTTAATTTCTTGAGAAATTTCAAGAAACGTTCCAAAATTACTATTTATAACTTAAAATAATTACATTGCTTTAAAATTATTAACATGAATTTCACAAATAAAGTTGTTTGGATTACAGGAGCATCATCTGGAATCGGGAAAGCATTAGCAATACAGCTCTCTAAATTAGATGCAAAACTCATTTTATCAGCAAGAAACAAAGAAAAACTATTGGCTGTAAAACAAGAATGTGAAAACTCAGAAACAGTTAAAATTTTACCGTTAGATTTAGAGAAATATGCGAGTATAGAAACAAAAGTTTCTGAAGCAATAAACTGGTTTGGAAGAATAGATATTTTGGTTAATAATGGCGGAATTAGTCAGCGATCATTAGCAAGCGAAACTTCAATTGCAGTTGATAAACGAATTATGGACATCAATTATTTAGGAACTGTTGCGTTAACAAAAGCAGTATTGCCTCATTTTATTGAAAATAAAAACGGACAATTTGTTGTAACGACAAGTATTGTTGGTAAAATAGGAACCCCTTTACGTTCAAGTTATGCAGCTTCTAAACATGCGTTGCATGGGTTTTTTGATAGTTTACGAGCCGAAAACCACAAAAATAATATTACTGTTACGTTAGTTTGTCCGGGTTTTGTAAACACCAATGTTTCTATAAATGCTTTAACTGGCGATGGATCTGCACAAAATAAAATGGATGTAGCAACACAAAACGGAATAGCACCAAATCGATTTGCAAAAAAGATGGCAAAAGCAATATATACCAAAAAAGAAGAAGTTTATATTGCCGGATTTAAAGAAAAACTAGCAGTTTATGTAAAACGCTTTTTTCCAAAATTATTATCGGTTATGATTCGAAAACTAGCTGTTACTTAATAAAATCTAAGGCTTCAAAATAAGAAACGATGGCTTCTTTCATCAGTACAGATTGTTCTCCAGGTTTTAAATTTGGTAATTCTGTTTTTGCCTTGTAATGTGGCCAGCCATCATCATCATAAAATTCAAACTCGTAATATCCATAAGGTTCTAGCAACTTGCAAATAGCAATATGCATTAAGTTAACCTTTTCGTCTTTCTTAAATTTTCTTTGCCCCTGTCCTAATTCTTGAACTCCAATTAAATAAATAATGGCATCAATATTTAATGTATCTCCATCTGCAAATTGCGTTGATAAATTATCAACTAATAAGTTCCATTTTTCTTTTAAAGAGGTAATTTCTTTCATAAAATTATAGGTAAAGAACAAAGATACACACTATCTATAATATTTTGGTTCTTTTTTAGTAAGTTAGCGCAGATAAAAAATATAAAGCTGCATGAATGTTTTTGATATTGTAATTGCCGTATTCTTAGTATTTGGATTTGCAAGAGGATTAATGAAAGGGTTTTTTGTTGAAGTTGCGTCCTTGGTAGCTTTGGTAGGTGGTGTCTGGGGGTCTATTCATTTCTCTTATTTTATAGGAGATTTCTTAAAAGAAAGTGTTTCATGGTCAAATAAACAAATTTCTTTAGCTGCGTTTGCTATTACTTTTATTTTGATTGTAATCGCTGTGAGTTTATTAGGGAAATTTTTGACAAAGTTAGCAGATTTAGCAGCTTTAGGGATTGTCAATAAAATTTTTGGCGGCATTTTTGGTTTGGTAAAAATAGGGTTACTATTAAGTATTGTTTTTATTTTTTTTGATAATGTAAACGCTACCATTAGGTTAGTTGATAAAAAAACTGTCGAAGAATCTATTTTGTACAAACCAGTAAAAAGTATTGCGCCGACTATTTTTCCAACAATTGTAACAGAAGTTGGCGTTGAAGAAGATGCTATTGATAATATAATTAAAGAAGTAAAATAAAAAAGGCTTGCAATTGCAAACCTTTTTTATTTTTATATAATAATTGTGTTTATAACATGGTAACCTTTCCGCTACTAATGTGATAAACTCCACCAACAATTTTAATCTCTCCGTTTTCTTCCATTTCATTTAGAATTGGACTTTTTTCTCTAATTCTTTGAATAGTTAAGCTAACGTTATTTTCAATTGTTTTATTTACAAACTCATTGTTGGAAGAATTATATTTCCCTTTAATTTGTGTTTCAGATAATTTTACAGCTGGTTTTATATTTTCTAGTAATGATGTAATATTACCAAGTTCAACATGGTCGCAGGCAGCTTTAACTGCACCACAACTTTCATGTCCTAAAACAAAAACCAATTTACTTCCTGCTACTTTACAAGAGTATTCCATACTTCCTAAAATATCAGTGTTTTCAAAATTACCTGCAACTCTAGCTACAAAAACATCTCCAATTGTTTGGTCAAAGATTAGCTCTACAGGAACTCTCGAATCTATACAGGAAAGCACAATTGCTTTTGGGTGTTGGCCATCAGTAGTTTGAGAAATTAACGCCTTGTGGTCAATTGTATGAACTTCATCTCTAATAAAACGAGCATTTCCTTCTATAAAATCTTGTAACACCTTCATTGGTGTTAATTGATCTTGTTGTTCTTTTGTAATTGCTTTATTTCTATGTGGCATAATTTATTTTTTTAATTGTTGTTCTTTAATCCAGTTTGTACAGTCTGAAAAAGACTTAAAAATGTGTTCTTTTGTTATTAATTCAGGAATAATCCCAATTCTTTCCATCATGTATTTTGGCTGCTGCAGCAAGTTTACAAATAAAACTTGAATATCTTTATTACTTAACTCCTGAAGCACATCTTCCATGGCATACAATCCAGATTGATCCATATACTGCATTCTTCCCAAACGAATTACAACTGTTGTTGCATTATTTGGAATTTGTTGTGCTAAGCTATGAAAATCACTTGTTGTTCCAAAAAATAACGGACCTTTTATATGTTTGATAAAAACAGACTGTTTTAATTCTTCAGGAAAGTCAGTTTCATCTGCCCAGTTTTTTTCTTTTTTCAATGATTTTACATCAGAGCGTTCTGCAGCCAAATCTCCAATTTTTTTCATAAACATTAGCGAGGCAATTATCAATCCAATTCCTACTGCATATACCAAGTTCCAAAATGTAGACAATAATAATACAACTAGCATTATTAGTACTTCCGAACTTAATTTAAAAGGTCCAATCTTCATATCTCTTGGCAAACTAGGAATCGCTTTTAATCCTTTGTAGTCCATTACTCCAATACCAACAGTTATTAAGATTCCTGCTAAAACTGCTGCCGGAATTTTAGAAGCGATTGGCCCTAAGCCTAATAAAATAATTAACAACATAACACCAGCAACCATACCTGATAATTTTGTTTTTCCACCAGAATTAATGTTTACCACTGTTCTTATTGTTGCACCTGCTCCAGGTAAACCTCCAAAAATAGCTCCAATACTATTACCAATTCCCTGTCCAATTAATTCTTTATTTGGCTTGTGTTTGGTTTTTGTCATATTGTCTGCAACGACACTTGTTAAAAGTGAATCAATTGCTCCCAATAGCGCTAATGTTAAAGCAGTAAAGAGATAAGGCGTAATACTTCCAATACTAAATCCAGTAAAGATTGATAAATTCGGAATTGGAAAACCACCAGGAATTGTTTCTATTGCTCGATAATCTAATCCAAAACCAACTGCAATTCCAGACATTACGAGCAACGCTACTAAAGTGCTTGGTACTTTGGTCGTTATTCGTTTAAAACCATAGATTATTATTATAGTTCCTAAAGCCAGAAGTACTTCGAGTAAATTACTATTTTTTAAAGCATTTGGTAGCACTTTGATTGCTCCTAAAACTCCAGAAGCTTCCTTCGAAGCTAGGGTTTGAGATTCTTTAAGAATATCACTTTGAGTAATTTGTCCAGCGCGTTTAATAGTTTCTTTAAAATCTTCTAAAACTAAAATACCTTCTCCTGCTTCTTTTTTTAAGATGTTTTCTAAAATGATTTCTTCTGCCTGTGGTTTAAATTGATTTACAAAATTTACATCCTCTTTAGGATAATATCCTAAAGAAGGTAAAATTTGAGTTATTAATATAATTACTCCAATGGCTGTCATAAACCCAGAAACTACAGGGTATGGAATGTATCGAATGTATTTTCCAATTCCTAATACACCTAAACCAATTTGCATTAACCCGGCTAATAAAAAGACAGTTAAAATTGCAGGTAAAGCTTTAGAAAGATCACCATCATTTGCTGCAATAATTCCAGCTATAACAACCATACTTACAGCTGTCATTGGTGCTGTTGGTCCAGAAATTTGTGTGTTTGTTCCGCCAAAGAAAGCAGCAAAAAAAGATAAAAAGATAGCTCCGTATAACCCTGCGCTTGGACCAAGCCCAGAACTAACTCCAAATGCTAACGCTAAGGGTAATGCAACAATTCCAGCAGTAATACCACCAAAAAGGTCACCTCTAATATTTTTGAACATATTATATGTATTTTAACCTCTTATAATTGTTTGAGGTTATTGATAAAAAAATTATAATTGAATTTTATTCTCTTGAAAAATAGAGAATAAGTTTAATTTGAAATTAAACAATTTCTGGAGGTGGAAAAACCATGTTTAAATACGGTTTCGTGTAGTTTTTGTTAATGTGCGATAAAGCACTAACTCTTTTAATTGAAGAAAAAAGAAATTCATTGATTTTTATCGGAGATAAAACTACTTTTTCTTTTTCTCCTTTTTGAGTTCCAGGTTCTTCTTCAGAATTTGAGTAAATAAATGAAATATCAACAGAGCTATCAATAACAGATATTATGGTTGGAGCGATAATAAATGTTAGAAATACGATTGAAAAAAAAACAGCTATTTTGTTTTTGTTCATTTTTATTGTTGATAATTTTATAGTTCTTGCAAAGATATGTTTTTAAAAAAAAATGAGTGTTATTAATCTGTTAACATTTTAATATCATCGGCAGAAATCCATCCAATTTTTCCATCTACTAATTGTATCTTCTTCCAATTGTCTACAGCATCTAAAACACTAATTTTTGTGCCTTCATGTAATTCAAAAACAACATCAGAATTTAATGTAGGAGCATTATTAACAGGTGTTTTAGCTGAAAACACAATTGCGTATTTAGTATTGATTGCTTTTTGATATTGATGATAGGTTGTAAACAGCGAAATAATCAGTAAGAAAAAAGATAAAATACTGGTTAAAAAGTAAATTCTTTTTTTATTAGAAATGGTAGAAAAGTAAAAAAGCAAAAATAATACAGCAGCTAAAAACGAAAACACAATTGTTAATATTGCCCACTGATTGTAAGATAATTTTTGTAAATAATTAATCTCTAATCGTTGTAAAAATGTTTTAGGAAGTTCTTCAATATTGTCAATTGTCATTCTTTTTGCAAACTCTAAATTGTTTGCAGCATCTTTATTCAAAGGATCCAATAACAATGCTTTTTCGTAATTGTAAATTGTACTGGCAACCTTATTTAATTTGTAATAAGAATTCCCTAAATTATAATACAAAGTAGAAGAAATCGAATCTTTTGCTTCTATTTCTTTGTAGATTTTTATTGCTTCTTCAAACTTGCCCTCTTTGTATAAAAGGTTTGCATTATCAAACAATATTTTTGTATTTGTTTGCGCAACAAAAATTGTTGAAGACAGTATGCATAAAAAGAAAAATAGTTTTTTCATCTGTTTATAATTGTTTGTCTAATGCGGTTATTACTTTTATCGATTTTTCAAAATCATCATTCATCATTACAACAGTAATTGGAGTGTAACGAGCAATATCACAATTATTTAATACATCAATAAATCCATTAATTGTAGCATCATCAATATGCTTAGAATTTAGAATTTCGATAATATTATCTCTGCTTATATCAGAAGTTTCTATTTGTAGTTTTGCTTTTAAATAATTGTGCAACGCTTTTTCTAAAGCGACATAAAACTTTTCTTTATTCCCTAATTGTTTTTTTGCAACCGATAAATATTTTCTTGCCAGTCTATCTGCTTTTCGCTGTTTTACTCCAACAAGATCACTATTTCTTTTTGATAAAAGGGTGTAAACCATAATTCCAATTGGAATTGCAATTAATGGCAGTAAAAGCAACAAATAAAACCAAGTTGATTTAAAGAAATCTTCTTTTTGTGACGGTTCAAAATTACTTTTAGTTTGAATATATCTAAAATTTGCTCCAGTTACGGCAACATCTTTTTTAGCAATAGTAGTTGTTGTGGTAACAATTTCTTTTCCTTCTAAAACATTTACAAACAAATCTTCTGTTGTAAGGGTCTTGTATTTTTTTTCTGACGGATTAAAATATGAAAACGATACTTTCGGGATTTTATACTTTCCTTTAAATTGCGGTACAACGGTGTATAAATTGTACACAGAACCTTGAATTCCGCTTAACGTGGTTTTAATAGCTTCTTTGTGTTCTGGTGTATAAATTTCTAACTCTTTTGGAGTTTCAATTTCTGGAAGTTCAAATAATTTTAAATTTCCTTTTCCGGTTACAGCAACTTTTATTTGTGAAGATTCATTTGCTTTTAAATCATTTTTACTAGAAGTAACTGCAAAGTCAAATTCACCGACAGCACCATTAAAGTTTTCAGGTTTATTTTCTAACGGCAATTGTTTTACGTTAATTTCTCTTTTTGCTGATGAAAATACTTTGGTAATATTTCTAGTAATCGGATTTCCAAAGAAATCTCCTCTTCCAGTTGGCACACCAATTAAGATGTCCATTTTCATAGGTTCAATCAATAATTTGCCAGATTTAGTAGGAATCAATAATGCTTTTTTTAGCACTACATATCGGTAGTTTTCTCCGTTATAAATTCCGCTTTTAATCTGTAAATTATTAATTGTTATATCTTGATTCCAAAAGCCAATATATTGTGGAGTATCGGTTACAGAAAAATCTTTAACACTAATATTTTCGCTTACATATAATTTATATTCTACATAAATTCCTTCGCCAACATAAGGTTGCGTTTTAGAAACTTCTGCAACTAAATGCACGTTTTGTTGCGCAATATAATTTGGGTCGTTTGGATTTGGAGGAACATCTACTGCTTTTAGGATATTCATTTTCACTGAATTTGACGTCAGTGTTTTTCCGTTTAATTGAATTGTTGCTCCAGAAATTGAAAACGTTCCAACAGCTTTTGGTTCAATAACATAGGTGTATGATTGCGAAAAACTTACATCCCCGTTTATCCAAGATTGATTTACAGATTGACTTGGACCTGCAACAACTTTAAAATCTTTAAAACTTGGCGGCGAAAAATTATCAGCTCCTTGTTTGTTAATAGAAAATACAATTCTAAAGCGTTCATTAACGCCTAATTTACTTTTGCTCACAGTAGTTTTAAAGGCTGCTTGAGCAAAAATAGATTGAGCTATACAACTCAAAAATAGAAATATGTAAATATGTTTATTCTTCATTTTTTGATCGTCAAAAATAATATCTTTTAGAAAAAATTAAAACAGAAATTACCAATCTTTTTCTTGCTTAACTTTAGTTCCTTTAGATTTTTTAACATTCATTTTCTTTTGGGTTTTCTTTTCCTCGTTGTTTAAACTTTCTAACAATTGTTTAATCTGTTGAGGCGTCATATTTCCTTTTTTTGGCTTAGGATTTTGCGGATTATTTTTTTGATCGTTTGGATTTTTCTTTTCTTTTTGATCCTTGTCTTTATCTCCGTCTTTTTTATCGTTCTTTTTGTCGTCCTTCTTATCGTCTTTCTTTTGATCTCCTTTATCGTCGTTTTTATCTTTGTCGCCTTTTTTATCTTTATTGTCTTTTTTGTCTTTGTTATCCTTTTTCTTATCGTCCTTCTTGTCGTCTTTTTTATCTTTATTTTTCTCGTTTTCTTTTTTCAACAATTCTTTAGCAACGGCTAAATTATAACGAGTTTCGTCATCATTCGGGTTGTTTCTCAATGCATTTTTATAAGCATCTACCGCTTGTTGATATTGTTTTTGCTCCATTGCAGCATTTCCAAGATTATGAAAAGACTCAGCTTTTGTATATTTATCTTCAGCACTTTTTGCAGAAACTTCGTATTGCGGAACCGCTTCTTTAAAGTTTTTTTGTTGATACAAAGCGTTCCCTAAATTATAACTTGCCTTTTTATAAGTCGAGTTTTTTTCTAATGCTTTTTTAAACAACACACTTGCATCTGTATATTTTTCTTGCTGATATAATTCGTTTCCTTCTCTTAACAAACTTCTTGCTTCTCTTTGTAATGAGATAGAATCTTTAACTTCTTGAGCGGTTAAAAGTGATGTAAAAAACATCAGAAATAGTAAAAATGAATAATGTACTTTCATAATTTTGTGTTTAATGCTCGTTAAATAAATCGATTTTTTTAACCCATTTTGTTTTCTTGTCTAAAAAGAAAACATCAATGAATATAAAGAAAATTCCGAGTCCGATAAACCATTGAAATTGGTCTTTATAATCAGAAAATTGTTTGGTTTCAAATTCGTTTTTTTGTGCATTTGCAATTAGTTCTTCAATAAAATCAACTGGTTTTTCGGTTTTGTTTCCATCCATATATCTTCCGCTAGCTGCATTTGCAATTGCTTCTAACATTTCTGGCATTCTTTTAGTAATTACGGTTTCTCCTTTGTATTTTTTATAACCAATTAAAGAACCGCTAACTTTCATCGGAATTGGCCCACCTTTTTCTGTTCCAACACCAATAGTATATACTTTTATGCCTTCTTTAGACATGTTTTGGGCAACCTGCTTTGTGTCTTCTTGATGATCTTCTCCGTCAGAAATAATAATTAAAAAACGATTGGTTTGTTCATCATTATTATAATAGGTTTTCGCCAAATTCAATGCTTCGTTGATGGCTGTTCCTTGACTAGAAACCATATCTGGATTTGCATTTTGTAAAAACATTTTTGCAGCCGCATGATCTGTTGTTATTGGCAAAAGCGGATACGAATTTCCTGCATAAATAATAATACCAACTCTATCGCTTCCTAATTTATCAATAATTTTAGAAATAATTTGTTTTGCTTTCTCTAATCTGTTTGGCGCAATATCTTCTGCCAACATACTTTTAGAAACATCCAACGCAAAAACAACATCGACACCTTCTCGTTTTACTGTTTTTAATTTGGTTCCCATTTTAGGATTTACCAAAGAAATAATTAAAAAACTTAACCCAATTACTAAAAACACCAATTTTAAAACAGATTTAAAAGTAGATGTATTTGGAGCTAATTTTTCTAATAAAACAGAATCTGTAAATTTTTTCTGAGTTCTTTTTTTCCACCACAAAGCCAATAGAAATATTACAATTATTGCCGGAATAATTGCTAAATAATAAAAATATATTGGTTCTTCTATTTGATACATTTTTTGTAATTCAAAGATTTAATGATTGAATGATTTAAAAAAATAATTGTATTTCAATTTGTGTTTTAAATCATTCAATGTTTTAATTTTTCAATTTTAACACGATTATATAAAACTTTTAAATAGTGTGTTTTTTAATAAAAATTCTAAAACGAATAACCCTAATGCTAGAAGCACTAAACTTCTGTATAATTCTTGATAATTATAGTATTTAAATTCTTCTATTTTTGTTTTTTCTAACTTGTTAATCTCGTCGTAAATTGCTTTTAACTCTGTGTTGTCTGTTGCTCTAAAATATTTTCCTTCCGTTTCGTTTGCAATGTGTTTTAGCAGTTCTTCATCAATTTCTACTTGCTGTTTTCTGAACTGCAATTGACCAGTTCTTGGATCTTTAAAAGCAGGGAAATCTGCCATTCCGTTTGTTCCAATTCCAATGGTATATACTTTTATAGACAGTTCTTTTGCTAATTCTGTAGCTGTTTTTGGGTCGATAAATCCAGAATTATTTACTCCGTCTGTCAATAAAATTATGACTTTACTTTTTGCTTTACTTTCTTTCAATCTGTTTACGGCAGAACCTAATCCCATTCCAATTGCTGTTCCGCCTTCTAATTGTCCCCATTTAATTTCTGAAATGGTTCTTTTTACAATTCCTTTATCACTTGTAATTGGAGTTTGCGTAAAACTTTCTCCAGCGTATAAAACAATTCCGATTCTATCATTTGGTCTTTGATTCACAAAATCAGTAGCAACTACTTTTAAAGCCTCTAATCTGTTTGGTTTTAAATCTCTTGCCAGCATACTTGCAGAAACGTCAATTGCCATTACAATATCAATTCCTCTGTTTGTTTTTGTTTTTTTACTTACAGCAACATTTCTTGGTCTTGCCAATGCTAAAATTAAAAGACACAATGCACTTATTCTTACTATAAATAGCACTGGTTTTAATTTACTTATGATTGATTGCTCTGCTTTAAAACCTTTTACACTCGGAATTGTTAATGTTGCCGAACTTCTTTTACGAACCAAAACACGCCAAAGAATCACAAACGGAATTAGTGCAAACAACCAGAAAAACTCTGGACTATGAAACTCAAAATTACTCCAGTTCATCATCTTCAGTTTTAGTTTCAGGAATTTTTATTGCTTCTGGTTTTAATTCATTCACAACTTCTTCAGCTTCTTTTCTATGTGCTTCAATTTGTTCAGACATTGGTTTCGATTTTGCAAACTTTACCAAATCTGCTTCTCTTAACAAATCTCTTAATTTCTTAATGTTCTCTTTTGTGGTAGAAATTGATTTCGAATCATTAAAATCGGTTAAGATTTCTATCAACTCGTCTGTGGTAGATTCTAAGGCTGGCACTTTTAGTTCTCGCTCAATAAACCCTCTTACAATTTCTGTTAGTTCACTGTAATATTCTTTAACCTGATTGTTTTGCCACAATAATTTCTCATCCAATTCATGTAATTTCTGAATCGCTTCATCATATGGTGGTAAAGCAGGAATTATTTCTTCTTCAACAACTTCTTTTTTCTTTCTTAGAACGAAATATAAAATCAATCCAAGAATAATGAATGCAATTAAAACATACCATACATACGGTTTAAAATCATCAAACTGATACGGTTCTTTTTGAATCGATTTTATTGGAAACATTTTTTGTTTTGTGGTATCTATGGCAACTGTTGCAACATTTATCAACAAAGAATCAGTTAAAAATAATTTCTGACGGATAAATATTTGTTGTTGCGGAATGTAATAAGCGCCGCTATCAAAACTTGTTAAAATGTATTTTTTGATCAATTGATTTTTTAACGTATCAATTTTTTTATCTTCTATAATTTCTAAACCAGTTAGGTTTTCAAGTTTAGGAATGATCACATTTGCAGTGTCGTTCACCGTTATTTTAAACTCAAATTGCTCGCCAATTCTAATACTAGTCGTGTCAATTTCTGCTTTAACAACAGGGATGCTTTGTGCAAATGTTGCAACTGAAAATAATAATAATATGTAGAATAATTTTTGTTTCATTTTCGTTTTGTCTGGTCGAGCGGAGTCGAGACCTAAATAACCTCTCAATTCTGCTCGTGGAGACATTTTTTTATTGTTTATCCTTTGTGTTTGAAATAGCCTAATAATTTTTTCACATAATCTTCATCCACACGAGTTGTAATTGTTCCTGCGCCAGATTTGCTAAACGTTTTTGTATAATAATCGTGTAACCGCAACGCATTTGCTTTGTAATTTCTTCTAATATTTTTAGAACTTGTATTTATCAATTGTGTTTTTCCAGTTTCTGCATCTTGCATGGGTACCATTCCTAAATTCGGAATTTCAGCATCGTGCTTGTCAAAAATTTTGATACCTGTAACATCGTGTTTTCTTCCTGCAATTTTTAAAGTTTGTTCATAATTATCATCCATAAAATCAGACAACAGAAAAATAATTGCTTTCTTTTTTAGCACGTTTGATAAAAATTTCAACGCTTCATTGATGTTCGTTTTTTTACTTTTTGGTTTAAACTCAATCAATTCTCTGATAATTCTTAACACATGACTTTTTCCTTTTTTTGGCGGAATGTATAATTCTACTTGATCAGAAAATAAAATCAGCCCCACTTTGTCATTGTTTAGAATTGCAGAAAAAGCCAATGTTGCTGCAATTTCGGTTGCGGTGTCTCTTTTAAATTGTTGATTTGTTCCAAAGAATTCAGAACCAGAAATATCTACCATTAAAACCATGGTTAATTCTCGTTCTTCTTCAAAAACTTTCACATAAGGTTCGTTGTAACGCGCAGTAACATTCCAGTCGATAGCTCTAATATCATCGCCATATTGATATTGACGTACTTCAGAAAACGTCATACCACGACCTTTGAAAGTCGAATGATATTCGCCACCAAAAATATGATCAGACAACCGACGTGTCTTAATCTCTATTTTTCGTACTTTTTTAAGTATTTCTTTTGTATCCATTTTTCAATTCTCAGGGAACAATTATCAATAATCAGTCAACAATAACCAGTTAACAATCATCAATTCAAACTTTTGATAATTGTTAATTGAACAATGATAATTGTCTATGGTACTTCAACTTCATTAATGATGCTGTTTATAATATCTTCTGAAGTGATGTTTTCTGCTTCAGCTTCGTAAGTAATTCCGATTCTGTGACGCAAAACATCATGCACAACAGCTCTAACATCTTCTGGTATTACATAACCTCTACGTTTGATAAAAGCATAACATTTTGCTGCTTTTGCCAAGTTGATGCTTCCACGAGGAGAAGCTCCAAAGCTGATCAAAGCATTTAAGTTAGGTAAGTTATATTTATCTGGATAACGTGTTGCAAAAATGATATCTAGAATGTATTTTTCAATTTTTTCATCCATATAAACTTCATTAACAACCTCACGAGCTTTTAAAATTTGCGCTACAGAAACTACAGGATTTACAGTAATAAAATCGTTGTTTAAATTCTGACGCATAATGGTTTGCTCATCCGAAATTTTTGGATAATCAATTACCACTTTTAACATAAAACGGTCAACTTGTGCTTCTGGTAAAGGATACGTTCCTTCTTGTTCTACCGGATTTTGTGTTGCCATTACTAAAAAAGGTTCGTCTAACTTAAAGGTTTCATCACCAATTGTAATTTGACGCTCTTGCATGGCTTCTAACAAAGCAGATTGCACTTTTGCTGGCGCTCTGTTAATCTCATCCGCCAATACAAAGTTTGCGAAAATTGGTCCTTTTTTAATCATGAAATCGTTCTCTTTCATGTTGTAAATCATCGTTCCAACAACATCCGCAGGTAATAAATCTGGCGTAAACTGAACCCTGCTAAAAGAAGCTTGAACCGCTTTAGATAATGTGTTAATTGCTAATGTTTTTGCCAAACCCGGAACACCTTCAAGAAGAATATGTCCGTTTCCTAACAAGCCAATTAACAACCTTTCTACCATGTCTTTTTGACCGACAATAACCTTGTTCATTTCTAAGGTTAAAATGTCAATAAAGGCACTTTCTCTTTCAATCTTTTCATTGATTGCTCTTACATCTACATTCATTTGTTGCTCTATCATTTTAGTAATTTAAGTTTGATAAAAATTTATTGGAAACAAAGCTACAATAATAGCGATTTTTTTCTTGTTAAAAGAATGCTAAAGGTTTGGTTAAAGTATTGTGAAATATAGTTGTTCAAGATTGTTAAAAGATTCCATTTTAACAGTAAAGGAACCAAATAAAGTAGTGAGTTAATTGTATAAATTGATGTTCAATTTTTTTAGAACCTATATTCCACCTTTAAAAGCACAAATCGTTCTAACAATCTATATTCCGTTGTTGATGTTCCAATATCACTAATTGAAAAATTTCTAAAAGATGATGTATTAAATAAGTTTTTACCTGTCAGCCCTAATGTTAATTTATCTTTTTTAATTGTGTATCTCATATCAAAATCTAAAAAATAATAATTCTTTTCAGTATCTAAATCTCCAAAATAATAACGTTCAGATTGTAGTTGAATGTCAAAATTCTTATTAAAGACAAAAAACAAATCTAAAAAACTTTCATTGTTTGTATAAGAATTATTTATTGCACTAACTTCTATTTTATTCGTCGTCCATTTTGTGCCAATATGATAATTAAACATTCCTTTAAAGCCAGATCGAAATTCTAAACCATAATTGTAGTTTTTAGATTTTACTTCTCGCAAATTAGAATTATTTATTACATTTTTATAATTTGATTTTGAAAACCCTATATCTAGTTTTAAGTTAGAAGATATAAATTTAAAATAATAATCTAATTTTGAATTGATGCTGATAAATTCTCGATCTTTAATTACTATTCTTTCAGACTGTGTAAAATTTTGTTTGATCAAACTATTGTTTGAAAAGAAATCAAAATTTTTGCTATAAAAAACAAAAGTATTAGCAAAAAAACGGTCGCTCCAATTTCCTAGTTGATAATTTAAAAAGAATGAAGAAGCCTTTAATTGATTAAAATTCCCAGTTCCTTTAGAAAAGGAACGAAAACCAGTTAACACATAGTTGTTGTAAGTGTCTAATGTTTTTGCGTTTGTTGTTTTGTATGAATAAGAAGATGTAATTTTATTTTTACCATTTATCTTCCAATCAAGCCCAATACTTGGGTTTATAAAAAAAGGATGTTCTTTTTTTGAAAAACCATCAAATTTTAATTGATTAAAAATTTGATGAAAACCTAATTTTCCAGTTAGTGCAAAATCTTTTATTTTGTAACGATATTTTGTTTTTAGATATAGATTATTGGTTTGATAATTGGTGTTGTTTTGAAAACCATTTGGGGTTTCTAAAAGCGTAGTATTTTCAAATAAAGTAAAGCTTGTATTTAATTTATCTTTTCTAAAAATATTACCAAACTGTAATTCTAGCAAATCCCCGTTTTTCTTTCTGTCTAATAAATGCGCTTCAAAACCTGCTAACTGCATTTGGTTTTCACTCAGTTGTTTTACATTATTTGCATTTGCTGATGTTGGAAATAAATCTTGATAAAAGAATTGATTGATAGTGTAGTTTTGAGGTGTTTTCTCATCAATAAATCGACCAGTAAGTAAAAATACTTTTTTGTCTTTAAACTTGTTTGAATAGGTTATTTTTTGATCGAAAAGGCTATTGTTAGATTGTAAATTTTGAATAGTTGATGCTCCATTAAATACTAAATTAGATTGTCCATTTGTACTGCCATCGTTATATTTTGTAGTGCTTTCAAGTATTTTAGTTTTCGAGATAATATATGCAAAATCTAGTTTACTAAAACTAATATTTTTTTTATTTAGTAAATTAAAATTTTCTTTATTTGTAAAACTTATTCCATTGGCAGTAACGTTATCAACAGAATTTCTAAAAGAGCTATTTTCATCCCAATTAAAGAAACCGAGTGTTTTTATTTTTATTTTTTTTGTAGGATTAAAAATGGCGTTTAAAGAAAGTAATTCAGCATTATTAAAATTAGTTCTATTCTTTTTAAAATTTAAAGAACTTGTTGATAAACCAATAAGTTTACCTACTTGTTGATTATCGCCAATACTGGCGGGTTCGTTAAAACGAAAAGGTCTAATTAGGTTTTCAATATCGCCAGTAGCATCAACACCAATGTTATTTAAGTTTGTAAGAAAATAAAATTTATTTTTCTTTCCAAAGTTCATTAAATTACCAAGTAGCTCGTGCCTGTTTTTTAAACTTGAACCCATTTTAATATTGCCAAACCATATTCGTTTAGCTTTTTTATTTAGTTTAAGGTTTAAAGCAACTTTATTGCTTTCTTCAATTCCTTTTAACAAGCGATTATTGGAGTAATTTTTTAAAATTTCGACTGTTTCAATAGGATATGCAGGCATATTTTTAGAAAGTATTTTGTATCCTTTTTCAAACAAATCATCTCCGTCAATCATTAATTTTTCTATTTCTTGATTGCCAACCTTTATGGTTCCGTTAGAATCAATATTTAACCCAGGAATGGTTTTTAATAAGTCTTCTACGGTTTGTTCTGTGCCATTTGTAAAATGTTTTGTTTTAAAAGAAATAGTGTCTTTTTTTACTATAATTGGGTTTTCCGCATTAATAATTACCTCATCTAATTGATTTAACTTTTCTTTTAAAATTACATCTATTCTTAATTCCTTTATTGAATCGTTTAAGACAATAGGTATAATTTTTGAGATGTGACTTATTGTGGAAAAATTTAAATATAAGTTGCCTTTTTTGTTTATTTTTAAAAAATACTCTCCATTATCATTGGAAAAAGCGTAGTTTATTATTGACGTACTGTCTTTTTTAGCAAGTATATTAGCAAAAGAAATTGGATTATTTTGTGTATCTATAATTTTGCCTTTTACTATATATTGAGCTTGCAAAAACCCGCAAAATGAAAACCATAAAAGCACACCAATTATATATCTAAAATTATTCCATTCTTTTAACATTAAAACTTGATATATTTAGTTTTTTTCTTCAAAGACCTTCTCAATATTATAATCTTCGTTAGAATTTACTTTGATTTTAGCTCCTCTTGGTAGTGTTGATTGTAGTTTTTTAATAAAATCATTCACAGCCTCGTTTTTATATGTTATATAATCTTTAAAAAGAATTTTATCTCCGTTATTTGGCTTTACAATACTGTAATCTAATATATTATTAGATTCTTTTATGCTATTAAGTAGAAAATGAATGTTCCCATCTATTGATTTCATTTCAATAATTAAGCCAGGTAATCCATAAAACTTCCATGGACCATGAATTATTGGTATTTTTGTTGTAAACCACACTTCATATTCTCTACCTCTAAACTTTAATTTAGCTAAATTACAAACATATTTCCCAATTTTTTTAACCTCAACGCCATGGCCAAAACCCCAAACAAAATTTGGAGTCTTTTCTTCGACAATACATGGTCTTAGTTTTCCTTCTTTCGAATACACATCTCTAAAAATAATTTTTCTTTCATTTAAATTCTTATATACTTGCTTTCCAATTTTATCATTACCATCAATATTAATGTTAAAAGATTCTTCATCATCAAAATTGTTTTTATTAGAGAGTGAATCAATTTTATAAAAAACAGTTAATGATTCACTTCCTTTAATATATAATTTTGCTATAGAAACCTCATTTAAGCCTTTATTAATATAAGTGTAATTAGCAATAATAGTTGCCTTTTCTTGTGAGTAAATCAATTGAGTAATTAGTGTTAAAACTAAAATAATTGTTTTATTTATCATATCAAATTTATTCAATTATAAGAGTAGAACTTTATTTTAAAGTTCTACTCTTTATTTTTATTGTTTTAAAGATTCCTCTATAGCCTTTTTAACTCCACTTTTTAAAAAAGTACATTCAAACCATGAGGCATCAACAGTCACTTCTATATCTACCTCTATACCATCAAAGACACCTTTAATAGTTACCGTACAAGGTCTTGGTTCTTTGTTGCAAAATTCAATCTTATCCGAAATCTCAAGTAAATTTGAATTTGCGGCTGTTATTCCGCCTAAAAATATAAAGGCAAAGAATATTGTTAAAACTAATTTCTTCATATCTATTTTATTATGTTTTTTCTGTAAAACCCTTTAGTAAAGAACCTGCAGCTTTAGCACAGTTTTCTGCTTCAACTGTTACAACAACGTCAATTTTTTTACCATCAAACGTGCCTTTAATTTTAATTTCACATTCTTTGAATTCTTTATTAAAACTATATATAATTTCAAGATTTTCTTTTAAATCTACTTTTTTTTCATTAGCTGTTTTTACTGATGCAAAGGTATTTGCTGTAAAAATGATAGCTATTATTAATAGTACTTTTTTCATAATTAATATATTTTGTGAGTAAAAATTTACTCGTTATTTTATTTTTAAAATTTGAGTTTTTTATGAATAAACAAGTCTATAACTCTAAAAACTTGTAAGAAAATTTACTTCTAAAGGTTTTTCTCTTTTTATTGTTAAGTATAGCTAAGTCATAAATTGTTGGTTTTAAGTGAAACATTTACATAAGATGTTTTCCTTAAAAAGTTGACCTTAGAAGACTTTCTTTTTCATAGCAATCTCTATTAAGGTTTTTCTTTTTTGCATTGTAAAGTTTAAAATTGATTTTTTATTTTCCAAATATTTTAATTCCCTTTTTGGAATAATCATTTCTATTGCAATGAAATCCCACAAAGTGCTATTCCAAAATGGAATGTTTTTTTTCATTTTTTTTATTAAATTTGATAAAAAAGCTATTTAATGTTATGGAAAAAGAAAAACCTCAAAAGAAAGCTGCTAAAGTTTTAGAACGAATAATTGAGAAAAGACAAGAGTTAGGAATTACACAAAAGAGCTTAGCTCTTGATTTGTATTTATCTTCAAATGGGTATTTTAAAGTAGAAAAAGGATATACTAGTTTAAGTGTACTCCGATTATTAGAAATTGCTGAGGCGTTAAAAGCGAATCCGTGTGATTTTTTTGAAGACCTGTAAAAAGTTATACGATATCGTTTTTAAAAAATAAATTTGGAGTTAGTTATACTTCTTTAAAATAAGTTTGTTGTTTTCAAAAACACCATAGGTAAAATGACCAATCCAATCGCCTAAATTAATGTATTTGCTATTTTCTGATAACTGAATATCTAAAGGTAAATGTCTGTGACCAAATACAAAATAATCGTAGTGTTTGGTTTCTAATTTGCGTTTGCAATATTGTGCCAACCATTCGTTTTCTTCGCCTAAAAACACAGCATCTTCTTCGCCAGAAATCAATTTGTTTTTAACCGACATATATTGCCCTAATCGCATTCCTACATCTGGATGCAACCATTTAAACATCCATTGAAATAAGGGAAAAGTAAACACTTTTTTCATGCGTTTATACCCTTTGTCTCCCGGGCCCAAACCATCGCCATGACCAATCAATAAAGTAGTGTTGTTAAATGTAAATTCTTGAGGTTTGTGATAAACAGGAATGTTCAATTCTTTTTCAAAGTAATCTTTCATCCATAAATCGTGGTTTCCCACAAAAAAATAAATCGGAATTCCGCTGTCTTTTATTTCTGCTAATTTCCCTAAAACTCTTACAAATCCTTTTGGAACAACGGTTTTATATTCAAACCAAAAATCAAATAAATCGCCCAATAAAAAAATAGCAGCTGCATCATCTTTTATTTCGTCAAGCCAAGCAACAAATTTTTGTTCTCTCGGAAAACTAGCTTCTGCTGTTGGCGCTCCTAAATGCTGATCGGAAGCAAAGTATACTTTTTTGTTTTTTGGAATTTCAAGATTCATTGTCACAAAGAAACGGCATTAATTGTTACTTTCCAACTCTAACACTTTTTGCAGCATTTTATCATCAGATTGAATCACTCTATAAAAACCATCGTCGCCGTAAATTTGACTTGCAATGGTAGCTTTTAAATATTCTTTTATGGTTTGTTCAACTTTTTTTGAAGGTTTAAATCGTTTAGCATAACGTCTTCTAGAATCTTTTAAAGTACTGTTGATGTTTTCTAAATACTCGTTATATGGTTTGTTGATGTCATAATTTTCAATAAAATTATCTAAACTGTTTTTTGACAACTCTTTTCTGTTAACATCCACCAAATCAAAAGCAAAGTTCTGAATGGTATTAAAATAAAAAGTGTTTAAATAGGATGTTGTATCAACCGCAACAAAAACGTCGGGAATAATTCCGCCACCGCCATAAACAATCTTTCCTTTTGGCGTTGTAAACTTTAAAGAATCAACCACTTTTATGCTATCTTTATTTAGTAATTCTCCGTTTTCAATTCTATTATTTAAATCTCTAGAATAGTTTCTTTTTTTGCCTTTTTCGTACGGTTTTTGAATGGATCTACCAGTTGGTGTATAATAACGTGCAATTGTTAAACGCACAGCAGAACCATCGCCTAAATCTAATTCTTCTTGCACCAAACCTTTACCAAAAGAACGTCTTCCAATGGTTGTTCCTCTGTCATTATCTTGTAAAGCACCCGCAACAATTTCTGAAGCCGATGCAGAATTTTGGTCGATTAAAATATACAATCCGCCATTTTGAAAAGCGCCACGATTTGTTGCATGCGATTCATCTACATTGCCTTTATTATCTTTTGTGAAAACAATTAATTTTCCGTCTTCTAAAAATTCATCAACAATACTAGTTGCAATATCTACATATCCGCCACCATTTCCTCTAAGGTCTAACACTAAATCTGTCATTCCTCTTTCTTGAAGTGTTGTTAAAGCCGTTTTAAATTCTTTGTACGATGTTCTTGCAAAGCGCTCTAATTTAATATAACCAATAGAGTCATTTATCATATAAGAAACATCGACACTTTTAATGGCAACTTTTCCTCTTTTTATAGAAATTGTAAATAAAGAATCGTTCGATTTTCTATAAACTTGCAAATCAATAGTTGTGTTTGTTTTTCCTTTTAAAAATTTAGGAATGGCATTGGTATTGTATTTTTTACCAAATAAAGTATCTGTATTTGCCATTAAAATACGGTCTCCGGCTTTAATTCCTGCTTTAATACTTGGTCCACCTTTTATGGGTTGAATTACCGTAATAGAATCTTTTATCATTCTAAACTGAACACCAATTCCTACAAAATTACCTTGCATATTTTCAGTGATTTCTTGCAGGTTTTCTTTTGGAATGTATACAGAATGTGGATCTAATTTACCTAAGATTTGTGTAATTGCACCGTCTAATAAATTATCAGTATCTACACTATCTACATAATCTCTTTGGATGTAATCAATCAAGCGTTTTATTTTTACTTCGTTCGAAGATTTTTTTGCAAAGAAGCTGTTAGAGGAATTACTTCCATTAAAGAAAGTTCCTATTAAAACGCCAATTACAATTGCAAAAGCAAAGTAAAGTGGTAAATAATTTTTATCTTTCATTTGTTAACTGCATTAGTTCTACGCCTGCTTTTTCTAAGAATCGCAACCCTGTATCGTCTTTATAAGCATGTGCATACACAACTCTTTTTATTCCTGCTTGATGTATTAACTTACTACATTCTTTGCAGGGGGACATCGTTATGTACAATGTTGCTCCGTTACAAGATTGTGTAGAAGAAGCTACTTTTAATATAGCATTTGCTTCTGCGTGTAATACATACCATTTAGTGTAATTGTCTTCGTCTTCGCAAAAGTTTTCAAAACCAGTTGGCGTTCCGTTAAATCCGTCAGAAATAATCATTCTGTCTTTTACAATTAAAGCGCCAACTTGTTTGCGTTCGCAATGCGATAATTTTGCCCATTCTAGAGCCATTTTTATATAAGCAGTATCGTATTTATGTTGCTTTTTATTCATGTAGCTAATGTAGTTTCTTTTATAAAGTTGAAGCGTTAATTTTTTACCAAAAAACACGCTCTATCATCATTGGTATTACAAAACCAATTACAATAGACGAGGTAACCATAATCCAATCTCTTCTAGAAACTTTAAAAACCGAGTGCATTAAAGCACCAACAATTAAAATTCCTAAAACAATAATTACTTGCGACAGTTCTATTCCTAAGGCAAATTCTAATAAGGGCATTAATTTATCTTCTTCACGCCCAATCATCATTCTAAAATAATTAGAGAATCCTAAACCATGAATCAAGCCAAAAATTAAAGCAAAAATCAAGTTGATATTGTCTTTGCTGTTTGCTGTTTTTCCTAAATTAAAAATATTTACTACTCCGGTGATAAAAATAGTAACCGGAATTAAAAACTCTACAATTACAACATCAATTTTTAAAACTCCATACGCAGATAAGGCCAAAGTTAAGCTGTGTCCAATTGTAAATAATGTGATTAACCACAACACTTTTTTTAGTTGATAAAATTCAAAAATAACAGCGAGCGCAATTAAGAAAAGAATATGATCGTATGCAGAAAAATCTAACACATGATTTAGTCCCATTTTTACATATAAAAGAAATTCGTCCATTAAAAATATTTTTAGAAAATCAAATATATAAAAAAGATATGCTCAGTATTCTTAAACCTAAAATAATATTTATAAATTTGGAAGAGTTTGAAAATATTTTACACAATTATTAACTAATTAAAATAATATGAGTTCTAGAAGAGATTTTATAAAAAAATCGGCAATTATTGGTACAGGAATAGCCATGTCTCCAAGTTTATCTTTTGCATCAAACAATCCTTATAAAGAAGAAAAATTAAAGGTAGGATTAATTGGTGTTGGTTTGCGAGGAACCAATCACTTAAACAATGTGTTGTTAAGAGATGATGTTTTGGTCACTGCAATTTGTGATATTGATTCTAGAAGAATTAAAATGGCCTTAGATAGAATTGATAAAGCAGGAGAAAAAAAGCCTAAAATTTTTGGTAAAAACGATCTAGATTATAAGAATTTATTAGCATTAGATGATGTTGATGCTGTAATTATTTCTACACCTTGGTTGTGGCATACGCGTATGGCGAAAGACGCAATGTTGGCAGGAGTTTACGCAGGTTTAGAAGTTTCTGCGGCAAATACAATGGAAGAATGTTGGGATTTGGTAAACACACACGAAGAAACAGGAACGCATATGATGATTCTTGAAAACGTAAATTATCGTAGAGATGTTTTGGCTGTTTTAAACATGGTAAAGCAAAATGTATTTGGAGAATTGTTACATTTTAGATGTGGATATCAACACGATTTACGTTTTGTAAAATTTAATGACGGAAAATCTGCTTACGGAAAAGGAGTGGAGTTTGGAGAAAAAGGAATTTCAGAATCTGCTTGGAGAACACAACATTCATTATTAAGAAATGCAGATGTGTATCCAACACATGGAGTTGGACCAATGGCAATAATGTGTGATGTAAACAGAGGAAACCGATTTATGTCACTAACATCTCATGCAACAAAAGCAAGAGGATTAAACAAATATATTGTTGATAACGGAGGAAAAGAACATCCAAATGCAAAATTAAAATGGAAGCAAGGAGATATTATTACTTCAACTATAGAAACAACAAATGGCGAAACTATTATTGTAACTCACGATTGTAATTCGCCAAGACCGTATTCTTTAGGATTTAGAGTTCAAGGAACAGAAGGACTTTGGGAAAAAGATGGTGATAGAATGTATATTGAAGGAAAATCGGAGCCACATCGTTGGGACGAATCTAAAGAATGGTTAGAAAAATACGATCATCCACTTTGGAAAAAATTTGGAGAACACGCACAAGGTGCTGGCCATGGCGGAATGGATTTCTTTGTGATTAATGCTTTTGTAGAATCGGCAAAACGTAATATTGCACCACCTTTAGATGCTTATGATGCTGCTGCTTGGAGCGCAATTACACCCCTTTCTGAAGCGTCAATTGAAAACAACGGAGCACCACAAGATTTTCCAGATTTTACACGCGGAATGTGGGTAAAACGCAAACCGTATAATTGGATGAAAGATTCGTATTAATAAAATTTAATAGAAATAAAAACCTCAACTTTTTAGTTGAGGTTTTTTGTACTCGAGGTGGGAATCGAACCCACACTCCCGAAAGAACTGGATTTTGAATCCAGCGCGTCTACCAATTCCGCCACTCGAGCAAAATATCGGATTGCAAATTTAAAAAATAAAATCAGTATTAAAGCAAAAAAAACAACTCATCTCATTAAATATTTTTATTTTTGCAGCACACAACACACTAACTTATAACAAAACACAACTAAATGCCTTCAAGTCAATTAAATCCAAAGATATTTGCCTGTTCTCAAAGTGTAGAATTAGCAGAAAAAATAGCCAAAGAATATGGCGTAGAATTAGGTAAAGTAACAGTGACTCATTTTAGTGATGGGGAATTTCAGCCAGCTTTTGAAGAATCTATACGTGGAAGACGCGTTTTTATTATAGGTTCTACGTTTCCAACAGCAGATAATTTGATGGAAATGTTGCTAATGATAGATGCTGCAAAAAGAGCATCGGCAAGACACGTAACTGCAGTAATGCCTTATTTTGGTTGGGCAAGGCAAGACAGAAAAGACAAACCAAGAGTTGCTATTGGCGCAAAATTAGTTGCTAATTTAATTCAAGCAGCGGGAGCAACAAGAATTATGACGATGGATTTACATGCAGATCAAATTCAAGGGTTTTTTGAAAAACCAGTAGATCATTTATTTGCATCAACAATTTTTTTACCTTACGTAAAATCACTTGGACTAGAAGATTTAATGATTGCATCTCCAGATATGGGTGGATCTAAAAGAGCGTATGCATATTCTAAATACTTAGATTCTGATGTAGTAATTTGTTATAAGCAACGTAAAAAAGCCAACGTAATTTCTCATATGGAATTGATTGGTGAAGTAACGGGTAAAGATGTAATTTTGGTTGATGATATGATTGATACCGGAGGAACACTAGCTAAAGCTGCCGATTTAATGATGGAAAGAGGCGCGAAAAGTGTCCGAGCAATTTGTACACATCCATTGCTTTCTGGAACAGCAATTGAACGTATAGAAAAGTCAAGTTTAATCGAATTAATAGTGTCTGATACAATTCCTTTAAAAAGGACAAGTTCTAAAATAAAAGTTGTATCTTGCGCCCCTTTATTCGCAGATGTTATGCACAAAGTCCAAGACAATACTAGCATCAGCGGACAATTTTTAATGTAAACAAATAATAATTAAATAAAAGTAATGAAATCAATTACAATCAAAGGATCTCAAAGAGAAAGCGTAGGTAAAGTAGCAACGAAAGCCTTACGTAATGCTGGTCAGGTTCCTTGCGTTATATACGGAGGAGACAAACCATTGCATTTTTCAGCAGCAGAAATTGCATTTAAAAATCTTGTGTATACTCCAAACGTTTATACAGCAACGATTGAATTAGATGGTAAGAAAATAGCCGCTATTTTACAAGACATTCAGTTTCATCCAGTAACAGATAAAATCTTACATATAGATTTTTATCAATTATTTGATGATAAAGAAGTTACTATGGAAATCCCTGTACATTTAGTAGGGAAAGCACCGGGTGTTTTAAACGGAGGATCTTTACGTTTCCCAAAACGAAAATTAAGAGTAAAAGCATTACCAGGAAATTTGCCAGATTTTTTCAATGCAGATATTTCTAAATTGAAAATTGGAAGTAAGTTATTTGTTACAGATATTGATAGTAATAACTGTACATTTTTACATCCAGCAAACACAGTTGTTGTACAAGTAAGAATGTCTCGTAATGCAACTGCAGAAATCGAGGAGGATGAAGAAGAAACTGAAGCAGAAGGAGAAGCTCCAGCAGCAACAGAATAGATATAAAATATTCTAAATATTAAAAAAGCGTTACTTATTGTAGCGCTTTTTTTATTTTTGTAAAATATGAAGAAATTTTTAATTGTTGGTTTAGGGAATATCGGAGAAAAATATGAGAATACGCGTCATAATATTGGCTTCAAAATACTAGATGAATTGGCAAAAGATTTTAAAACTACTTTTGAAACGGATAAATTAGGAGACATTGCTGATTTTCGTTTTAAAGGAAGAACTTTTATTCTGCTAAAACCAAGCACATACATGAATTTGAGCGGAAAAGCAGTTAAATATTGGATGGATAAAGAGAAAATATCCATAGAAAATATTTTAATTGTTACAGATGATTTAAATATCGATTTTGGAACCATCAGATTAAAAGGGAAAGGTTCTGCTGGCGGACATAATGGATTGAAAGATATTCAAGAAAAATTAAATACAACTACGTATCCACGATTCCGATTTGGAGTTGGCGCAGATTATTCTAAAGGAAGACAAGTAGATTTTGTGCTAAGTAAATGGAGCAAAGAAGAAGAAAGTCAATTGATAGAAAGATTGCCTGTTTCTTGTAATGTAATTACGTCTTTCGGAACTGTTGGAATGGCAAATACTATGAATACTTTTAACGGAAAGTGATATTTTTGTTAAAGTCTAAGCGAAGTATTTTAATAATTGTTACATTAAATTTTATTGTTTAATTATTAGATTGACTAGTTATCACTAGCAAACCATTCTGCAAATGAAGTTTCTGTTTCTTGCAAACGCAACGAAAATAAGTTGATGTTTTTTGGCAATCTCTTTTTAATTTTTGAAGCAAAATCAATCACCATCATTTCACTGGTTGGCTGATAATCAACCAAAATAACATGATGATCACGATCCTTTAATTCTTTTGCCAATTCGATATGTGGTGTGTTTTGGTTAAAAACTGTTGCATGATCAAATACATCAACAATTTCTTCTTTCACAATTTTTTTTAAGTCAGAAAAATCAATCACCATACCATATTTAACCTGAGAACTGTCTGATATTGGTTTTCCAATGACGGTTACAGAAAGTTTGTAAGAATGTCCATGAACATTTTTACACTTGCCATCATAACCATACAATGCATGACCGGTTTCAAAATTGAATTGTTTTGTAATTCTTATTGTGCTCATGTTATTATCTTTTCTTTGCTTTAAACTTGTTGTAAAAATACATGATTGCTAATACGATTGCCAATCCTAAAAATAAATAATCTCCGCCCATAATTTTATTTTTTAAATTTTGATAACGCTTTTTTTGTGAAATTAGAAAGCACTAATTTTCCAGTAATTTCTGCTCTTACTAGTAATAAGTTATTCCAGTTTTGCGTTCCTTCCCAAAGCACTTTTTTCATCTCTGTTATGGCATCTGGATTGTAAGAGGCTAATTTTTCTGCTAAAATTTCAGTCTCTTTCGTCAGTTCGTTTTTGGTTTCAAAGACTTTTGCAAACAATCCTTTTTCTTTTGCCCAATACGCATTTTTCCATTCTGTTGCTGCCAACGTTAATTCTGCCAAACCAGCAACGCCAATTTTTCTTTCAACAGCAGGAGCAATCACAAAAGGTCCGATTCCGATTGTTAATTCTGATAACTTTATTGAAGCAGCCTCGGTTGCCAACACATAATCACAGGCAGCAATGATTCCAACGCCACCTCCAACTGCTTTTCCTTGTACGCTTCCAATAATCAATTTAGAACAGGTTCGCATCGCGTTGATTACATTTGCAAATCCAGAAAAGAATTTTTTTCCGTCTTCAAAGTTATCAATGGCAACCAATTCATCAAAAGATGCGCCTGCACAAAATGCTTTTTCTCCTTCAGATTTTAAAATGATAACATTCACTTCATCCACCATAGAAATACGTTGCAACTCTTTTGTTAATCGATCTAATAAAACACTCGGAAACGAATTACTTGCCGGATGACCAAATTCTATTGTAGCAATTCTGTTTACAATATTGGTGTATAAACTTCCTTCAGTAGATTTCGTTGTCATAATATTGAGTATAAGTATTCAAATTTACTGCTTTTGTGCAAGTGGAGAAAACTTTCTGTTAAATTTAAAAAATAAAAAAATACCTCTAAAAAACATCCAAACCGTAAAGGCAATCCAAATAGCATACAATTTAAAGTTTAAAGAATCGAAAAGTAACAGAGTCGGAATAAAACCAACTAAGGTTGCAAAAATTAATACATTTCTCAAGTATTTCATTTCTCCTAAACCTTTAAAGATCCCATCAAAAATAAAGGTCATAGCACACAATGGTTGCATCACTAAAATGACCCAAAACACTAGATAAAATTGTTCTAAAACAGCGGTTTCTTTGGTAAATAGTGTTCCGATTGACTTGTAGAAAATAACTCCTAAAAGAATAAAAGTACTCCCCAAAACAAAGGCGTATTTTAATAATTTTCTATTCAGTTTGATGAGAGTTTTATAATCTTTCTGACCCAATAACTTTCCCGATAAAATATTACCAACACTAGAGTATCCATCAATCATAAAAGCACCTAATAACCATAAATTTAAACCGATAATATAAGCCGCAATATATTCTTTGCCATAAGAAGTTGCATAGGCCGTTCCAAAATACAAGGCCAAGTTTAAAGCCAATGTCCTAATAAATAAATTGAATATCATACCTAGTAATCGGTTTATTTCTGGATGTACTGGTAAGATAATTTTTAAAGGAATTGTGGTTTTTTTCAATAACAAAATTGCAGATAAAACTGCCATTGTAATTTGCGCAATTACACTCGCATACGCTGCGCCTTTTATATACATTGCAGGTATAATGTCTGAAAACCCGTACACAAAAAGATAATCTAAAATAATGTTTAATATTGCGCCAGTGATTGCAATAATCATTGGGTAATAAGTGTTTTGTAAGCCTCTAAAAACTCCAAAAACTGCAAAGGTAAAAAGTGTAAATGGAAAGCCTAAAATCCGAATATTAAAATATTCAACACAGTATTCTAAAATAACACCAGAAGCATTGTAAAATTTAAAAATGACTTCTGAAAACGGGTACGAAATAGCTATTACGAATACACTGAGTACAACAACAATTGTTATAGCTTGTGCTGGCAAGGATTTTATTTCACCTAATTTATTAGCTCCTAAATATTGAGAAATGATGGAAGAAATAGCGCTTCTAATTTGACCAAAAACCCAAACTAACATAGAAATAAACGCGCCCACAATTCCAACTGCGGCCAAAGATTCTATCGCATTGTTTTCTATATTTCCAATGATTGCCGTATCGGTAATAGAAAGTAGTGGTTCTGCAATTCCGGCAACCAAAGCAGGAAAAGCCAATTTATTTATTTTTTTTAAGCTAATATCTGTTTTCAAAATCGCTTCAAAAATACTACTATTAATGTTCTTATAAATGATAAAAAAGAGAGATTTAAGAAAGTGCTTTTGCAGTTCATTTATTTTGTGTAATTTTCTCTAATCATAAAAAACCTTACATGAAAAATATACTTGTTCCAATCGGTTCTTCAGAAAACTCAATAAACACCTTGCAATATGCCATTGATTTAGCTTGCGAAATAGATGCAAATATTTTTGTGCTTAGGGCATATAATGTACAACCAAAAGCAGGAACAATTATAAATATTGATGGAATTTTAGAGCGTGAATCTAATTTGTACATGCGTTCTATAATTAATGCTGCAAATAGAAAAGGAAAAGATATTCAATTAATTACTGCGAAAGGAAATGTGTTAGATTCTATAGAATCTGTACAAAAAGAAATAGGAGTCGATTTAATTGTAATGGGGCCAAAAAGCAATTCTATAAAAGAAGAAGTTTTTTTAGGAAGCACTTCTGGTAGTGTTGTAAAACAATCTAATATTCCTGTTTTAATTATTCCAGAAGCTTATGTTTTTAAACCAGTTAACTCTGTTTTAACAGCTTTTAAAACAGGTATTGTAAACAAAAAGGATGTTTTAAAACCTTTACAATTTATAAAGGATAAATTCAATCCCGTGATTAATTTATTGTTGGTTAAAACACCAAGTTATACAGATGAAGATTTGATTTTAGATTCAGCATTAGAGAGTTTACAATCTTCGTTAACAATTACAGAAAACGCCACTACTTTTCAAGGAGTTTTAGAACATTTTCAATCTCATCAACCAGATATGTTGTGTGTTTTTAGACGTAAAAGGGGATTTTTCACAAAGCTGTGGGAAAAGAATACAATTCTAAAAGAAGAGTTTCATTGTAATGTTCCTTTATTAGTTTTAGGAGGGAAGCAATAACTTTACACACTGTGTTTTTCATGTACCTTTTCGATAAACGGAATTGAAATATCAAAAATTTCTTTGATGATTTCTTTGATTGAAATCATAAAATCAGCAATTCTTTCTTCTGTAATTTCGTAGTCTTTTTTACCAAAATCAACTTTTATCAATCCGCTTTTAAGGTTCTTAAAAGAAATGATTCCGCTTTCAATTTTTGCGTGCGTTGCATTGCTTTTAGAATACATATAACCGTACAACAACACCTGAATTGCTTTGCTATATTTTTCGTCTGCAATAGTAGAAACATCTTTTACTTTTAAATTGGCAGCTTCTACTTTACCAGTTTTGTAATCGATAATTCTTGTAACGCCATTTAACTCATCAATTCGGTCAACTTGTCCTTTAATTTTAATTGGAAAGTCAAAACCATCAATTTCTAAAGAGGTTTCTAGATTTTCTTCGGTGGCAATAATTTTTAATTGATTTTTTTCTGAAACCAATTGCTTTTCGTTTTCTAAAAACCGGTTGACATAATCTTTAGAAACTTCAAAAATCAACCTATTTTTTCCAGTGAAAATATCAGAATTATGAAAGTGTTTTTTAAAGTAAAACGAAACCAAATCATCTACTTTAGCAAACATGTCTTTAAAGTTTTCTAACTTAAGATAATTGTTAATATAGGGTTGATACAAAGCGTCTAACGTATCGTGAATAATTGTCCCCATGGTGTTAGAAGCAACAGTTTCTTCGACTTCGTTATATTCTTTTAGTTTTAATATTTTTTGTGTGTAAAACTGATATGGATTGTATAAATATCCAGTCAATGCAGAAGGAGAAAACCCATTTTTTGCAACTTCTTCTAGCGTAGAAATTATTTCAGGTGTCTTTTCTATTACTTTAAGTTCGGTTTTTTCTGTGGTTACTTTCGGACTTATTTGATGTTCTTTAATTCCGTTTTTTAGATGCAATAATTGTGTAATAAACCTGCTTTTTTCTCCGCTTCCAAAAGTGTCACTTTCAGAATTGTATAATAAGTATATATTTTTTGCACGTTGCAATAATCTAAAGAAATGATACGAAAAAATAGCATCTTTTTCTCTGTATGTTGGCAAACCAAATTCGATTTTTACATCAAACGGAATAAAGGTGTTTTGCGAACTGTTTTTTGGTAAAATATTTTCATTTACAGACGTTATAATTACATTTTCAAAATCCAATACGCGCGTTTCTAACATTCCCATTAACTGCAATCCTTGTAGTGGTTCACCTTTAAAAGAAATAGATTCTGTGTTTAATAATTGATTGAATAATTGATGAATGGTTTTAAATGTTTTTAGAAAATGATATTCGTTTTGAAAGGTTTGCAATTGCGAAAAAATAGTATAAAATCGAAATAAATATTCTTTTTCTAAAGGCGCTGCTTTTTCTTTTAAAAGGACAATTAAATTCAAAATTCGGTTGATAAAATCTTGGCTGTTTTCAATCTGGTTAAAAACATCAACTACAACATCTTTTGTAGATTTTTCTAAAGGCAATAAAAAAGATTCAATTTGATTTTTACTGATAAATGCATCGTTGTCTTCTGCTATTTTTAGAGAAATTTTGTCTAATAGATTTTTTCCGTTTTCAATTAATAAAGGCTGAATGGCAGCATGTTTAAAAAATTGCAATACATCTTTGTAATAAAACTGTGCTGCTTGTGTTCTATTCAATTTTTCTTGCGTTAAAAACAACTGGAAAATAGCTAAAAATAACGAAGTAGTCGGAATATCTTTTAGCGGATAACCCATGGTAATATTTACCGCTTCAACCTTTATTGGCAATGAATTTAATGTGATTGGTAACAAACTTTCGTCAGCCAAAACATAGGCAGTTTTGTTGTGATTTGGTAATTTATTGATAAGTTCTCCAGCATATTTAATTTGAGTGGTGTTTTTTGAAGCGCCAATAACTTCAATGTTTTTTTCCAATTCAAAATTCGATGAGACTGTAGCAATCGGGTTGTTGATGTAATATTTCCATTCAGATTTATATTTCCTGATGAATGTTCCTGCTTGATGTTTGTTTTTTAAAAAAGCACTATCAATATCCCAATACACATCCATATTTCCTGCAGACAACAATTCTTGAAATAAATATTCTTCGGATTTGTTTAGCGCATTAAAACCCATAAAAACATACTTTTTATGTTTGTTTTTTTCGATATAAGTTTCAATGTTTTTAGTGGCTTCTCTGTAAATTAAACCTTGATAACCAATTTTCTTTTCCAGTAAAAATGTATAAAATTCGGTGTAGTAAACTTCTAATTTTTCTAAAAAAGAAAAATGATTTTTCACCATTTTTGTTTCTTCAAAAGGCTTTTTAACAGACCAATTTTTTAAACGCTGAATATCTCTTAAATACGGAAATATCTCTTTAGGATTGATTAAATGTTGATCTACTTCGTTAAAATCCTGCACAACTGTAAATGCCCAAGAAATAAAAGTCTCAAAATCTTCTGGCTCAGCTTCTATTTTTTTATACACAGCATAAAAATGAAATAATAACTGAATAGAATCCACTTTATGCAATCCAGAAACTTCTTCAATAAATTGTTCTATATTAAAGATAGTTGGTAAAAAACCGACATTAATAGTTTCCTTTAAAGCTTCTTTTACAAAAACGCCTGCTCTTTGCGACGGTAACACAAAAATGGTGTTTTCAAACGATTTTTGTTTCGTTAAAACGGAGTGTAATGTTTCTGTAATAAAAGTCTGCATTTTTAGGAAGCCAATTTTTAGAACAAACAATGTACAAAAAGAACCTATTATTTTTATTATATTGTTAGAAAATTATTTTTATGCAAACCGATTTACAAATAGCCATTATTCAGAAAGATTTAGTTTGGGAAAACGTCAAGGAAAACAAGGCTAAACTAGATGTTTTATTGGGAGATCTTCAGAATGTTGATGTCATAATTTTACCAGAAATGTTTACAACGGGTTTTTCTATGAAACCAAAACCTTTGGCAGAAAAAATGAATGGAGAAACTGTTGGTTGGATGCAACAAAAAGCAGCATATTTTGATGCAGCAATTGTTGGAAGTATCATCATAAATGAAAAAGGAAGATACTATAATAGAATGTTATTTGTGCATCCAAATGGTAACATTGAACATTATGATAAACGACACACGTTTACCTTGGCAGGAGAGCATAAAGAATATGCTTCTGGGGTTTCTAAATTGATTGTTACTTATAAAGACTGGAAAATTTGCCCTTTAATTTGTTACGATTTGCGTTTTCCGGTTTGGTCTAGAAATGTAGAAAGTTATGATTTATTAATTTATGTTGCAAGTTGGCCAAAGCCAAGAATTAACGCTTGGCAAACACTTCTTAAGGCACGTGCAATTGAAAACATGAGTTATTGTGTTGGTGTAAATAGAGTTGGTGTAGATGCAAATGCATATGAATACAATGGTGATTCTATGGCAGTTGATTTCTTAGGGAATGAAATTACCGAAGTTGTAGAAAATGAAGAGAAAATTATCTACGCAACATTAAGTAAAAATGAATTGATACACCTTAGAACAAAATTACCTTTCTTAGATGATAAAGATCAGTTTGCTATCAACTAAAAAAAGAGCCTTAAAAAGGCTCTTTTTTTTATACTACTGGATTCATCCATTTAAAGTTGTATTTTGTATCTGGAACAACAATTCTTTCTGTAATTCGATACATTCTTTCGGGTAGTTTTAACAACCAATCTCTTGCTTTTTCTGCTTCTGGAGTTAAATCAGTTATTTTGTCAATTTCCCAAGTAGTATTTAGCTTCTTTAAAATATCTACATAATCAAAACCTGTATATACACCAACTCTTTGTGCTACCGTTGAGAATTGATCAAAAACACTTCCTTTTTCTCCGAAAGATTCTCTTAAATGCATTGCAGGCATTACAATCTTGTGCTTCATCATGTGTTGAAAAGCCAACATCATTTCACTAGGATCTATTTTAAAAATTTCTTTAACAAACTCTGCATATGCAATATGATGGCGCATCTCATCACCAGCAATAATTTTAGACATTTTAGCCAACGCTTTATGTCCTTTTTTACGTGCAATTTTAGCCACATTATTATGTGAAATATACGTAGCTAATTCTTGAAAACTTGTGTAAATGAAGTTTTTATATGGATCTGTCGCAGTTCCAATATCAAATCCATCAGCGATTAAATGTTGCGTAGTAATTTCTACTTCTCGCATATTTACTCTTCCCGATAAATACAAGTATTTATTCAATACATCTCCGTGTCTATTCTCTTCAGAAGTCCAAGCTCTAATCCACTTTGCCCAACCATTATCAGGTTGTTGAGAAACACCGTCTAAATCTAATAACCAAGATTCGTAGGTTGGCAATGCTTCTTCAGTAATAGTGTCTCCAACTAAAACCACCCAAAAATCATCATCTAATTCTTTAGAAATTTCTTGAATTTCTTTTACTTCATCGATAAAAGTGTCTTTTTGAGAATTGGGTAAAAAATCTGTTGGTTGCCAAATTTTTTCTGGTGTTATTAAAAATTTATCTACAAAAGTATCAATGTTTTTTTCTAGAGTAAGCATTACTTCTCTTCTAATATTATGTATAGACATATTGTTATTTTATATGTGAAATTATTTGTGATTCTGTTTCTTTTATTAAGTCTTCAAAAGGCAAAGAATCTATTTTTATAGGTTTGTGAATTGTAAAAGTAATCGGACTTCCTAATCCAAAAGGATACTTTCCATATTTAAAAACTTTCCAAGAATTGTTTATGGTAACCGGAACAATATAGCCATCTTTATTGTATTTGGTAATCATTTTTAAGCCGTTTGTAGAAAATGGTTTTGGTTTTCCAGTTCTACTTCTTGTTCCTTCTGGGAAAATAATTGCTCCCCATTTATTTTTGTTGATGTTTTTAGAAAACCTTCCAAGTTCTGTTAATGCTTGTTTTGCATCCTTTCTATTGATTAAAGCAGCTCCTCCGTTTCGTAAATTAAAGGACACACTCGGAATTCCTTTTCCTAATTCAATTTTAGCCACAAATTTTGGGTGATTTTTTCTAAAAAACCATCCAAAAGGAGGGATGTCAAATGTACTTTGATGATTAGATACAAAAATAACAGATGTGTTTTCTGGAATTTTGTATACATTCTTTATGCGAACTACAATGCCTAGTATTAATAATGATTTTACTAGAAAAAAGTTCAATACATCAACAACAAATTTATGTCCTTTGTATCCAAATAAACGCAACCCAATCCATTGTAAAGGATGAAAGGTTATTAATAATCCAAAAAATGCTAATGCAAAAATTGGAGATAAAAGATGACTTAGTAATTTCATTTTTATTATTTTAAAAAAAAACCTAAGAAAACTTAGGATGATTTATTTTTAAAATTGAAACCATTGATTCCAAGGGATTCTTGCTAAGATTAATATTAGGGCAAGTCCGTAAAAGATGGTAAAGGTTTTAAATTTAGCAGCGTCTTCTGATTTTTTTTTATGTTTAGACCAACCAATCGTAATCAACACAATAGCGATTACCATTATTAAAGGGTGTTCTATAGCTAATAATCTTGAAGTTGAGTCTCCCATTACAATAGAACTATCTGCTT
This sequence comes from Polaribacter gochangensis, assembly GCF_046224025.1. Classification (NCBI taxonomy): domain Bacteria; kingdom Pseudomonadati; phylum Bacteroidota; class Flavobacteriia; order Flavobacteriales; family Flavobacteriaceae; genus Polaribacter; species Polaribacter gochangensis. The sequence goes on from NZ_JBJXRF010000001.1 coordinate 955,452, forward strand.
TTAATGCTTTATATGCAGGGCTCATAAAGTACCAACCTAAACCTATTAATAATTGAATATGAGAGATAATTAATGTGAATAAGCCAACACGAACATCTTTATCTGTAAATTTTTTCTTTTGGGATAATCCTATAAAAGCATTTACAACCGCTAATAACAACATTAATAGTACTAAATATGCCCAATATGAGTGAATTTCTTTCATCATGATTACTTCGTTTTTAGTTTATGTAAATGTACTAATTTTAATCAAAAAAAAACCACCTCAATTGAGGTGGTTTTTTAAAATAGTAAAATTATTTTGATATTATTGTTTAACGTAAGCTCCGTTAGTTTTAATAACAGCTAATTGCCATACTCCGTTAGCTCCATTATAAATGTTGTAAGAAACAATATATTTTTGTCCTTCAGCATCATTTGGAAAGTTGTTTAATAAGATGGTATTTATTTTACTAATACGTACACTTTCATCTTCTTCATCTTTACCAGCTCTAACATCAAAATTTCCGTAACGACCATTACCAACTAAAGTATAATCTGCGCCAGTTAAAGTATATTTAATTGTATTATCTGGAACCCAGTTTGTACCATTATGTCCAAACTTAATTGTTTCATTAATGATGTTATCATAATTAGACCAGTTTACACCGTCAAAGATTACGTAGGTTACAAAACTGTATACAGTTTTGTCGTCTGTTCTACCATCCTCATCAACATCTTGAGTATCTGTCACATATAATTTGTACATAATGCCTTCAATATCTCCAGCTTTTTTGTTTTCATATTGAAATTTAGTACCTGCATACACTGGAATTTTTTGTAATGCTTCTGTTTCACTATCAAATTGAGCTCTAGCTTCTCCCATTGCAGTGTATTCAGCATCCGTAATTCCGGTAGCCATTTCCCATTTCCCATTTACAATTATAAACCCATTTTCTAAGGTTTTTGTTGTGCCAGCGTAATATTCATAGGTTAGATTAACCAACATTCTATCTGGTGCTGCAGGATATTTTGAGTCTAAAAAATCAGAAATATCAGAATAACTATCAAAGTTTCCATATGTATGTCCACCAGCGACATAATCTGCAGGGGTAACTTCATATATTTTTAAACTTTTTTCAGTTCTTTTAGGGTTGTATAACTTAAAAGTTACAGCCGCTAAAGATTCTTTACCCCAAACAGGGAATTTTTTTGACAAAAAGCTAGGTAATTTAGTTTTAGCATCATCTAATGAACTAAAATTCCCAAAACTTAAACCTAAATCAGTATAATCTGCGTCTGTTAACGTGAAAACTGCTTCACCAGAAATAACGGTTGCATTAGCATCTAATTCTTCATAGATATCTTCCAATGGGTTACAAGAAGTAAATACCATTGAAAATACTGTTAATAATAAAAATATTTTTTTCATGATTCTGTTTTTTAAAATTTAATTTTTGCACTAAGGCTAAAAGTTCTACCAGCTCCATACCACACTAATGGATCAGAAGCATCTAAAGCATCAGAAATATATTCTGTATTGAATAAGTTGTTTACACGTGCTGTAAAAGTTGTGTCAAAATCACCAATCTTGATACCATGACGTAAACTTGCATCAAATAAGTGATAGTCTGGTGCTTTCCAAGTATCAGAAGGAGTTGTTGTTGCTCCGATGTAGTTTAAAACATTTACTTGAGCATACATGTCTCCAAAATAGTTATAATCAAATGTCAAACTTGTTTTGTCCCAGAATTTGTAATTTAAACCTAATGCAGCAGTAGTTTGAGCCGCATCAGAAACACGCAATCCTTTAATTGGTAAATTAACAGTATCTACTTGATTTTGGTTGTCATCAAAAATTGGAACATTATCTAAGTCATTATTCCATTTCCAGTTACCTAAAGATGCCATTCCTGTGAATGTTAAATTGTCAGAATATCTGTAAGTATAATCAATTTCTAACCCTTGGTGTAATGCATTAACTCCTAATAAGTTTGCAATAAAATCTGGACTTGTACCAATTCCTTGAACAGTTCTTGTAAATGTTCTATCGTTCCACTCAGTTCTATAAACGTTTACGTTAGCTCTAAGTTTTTCAGTTCTAATTCCGTATCCTAACTCAACACTAAAGATTTTTTGATTTTCAGCATCAGCATTAATGTGATCATTATCAAATCCTTGGAATACCGCATCAAAACCAGCTGCTTTTTCAAAGTAACCAATGTTAGCAAATACGTTATGTGTATCGTTTAATCTGTAGTTCAAACCTCCTTTTACACCGTATCCGAAAAAGTTATACTTATCTGTTGCGTTGTTTGCAGGTGTGTATTGAAAATAATCTACTCTTCTATAAGATGTATTAGATCCAGAAACAGAAATAAATGCAGAAATATTATCTTGGTCATACTCTAATTGAGTAAAGAAACCTTGCCATCCTACTTCACCATCATTAAAGTAAGAGTACTTGTCTCCAACTTTTAATGCTGCGTTTGGGTTATTAATGTCGCTGTTGTCAAAGAAATACTGACCTCCTAATAAATCTGTAACCTCTCTAAAGTGTTTTCCTGTGTAAGATCTAAGATCTATACCAGCAACAAAATCTAAACTACTAGATAATTTTGTTTTAAAAGTAGATAATATTCCGTACCAGTTATGGTCGTTTCTTGAAGCTCTTAAAATTGCCTCAGAACCTAAAGCTCCGTTTCCTTTATTAATGTTAACAATATTGTCTAAGTTTACAGGTTGGTCATTACCACCTAAACGAACATTGAATAAATCAGTGTTTGTTCCAGCAGTTCCACCACCACCACCAGTACCAAATGATACGTACATTGCAGTAGATAAACTTGTGTCATCACTAATTGTCCAGTAATGGTTTAAAGATGTTTGAGACTTATTGTAAAAGTTGTCTTCAATATGAGTTACTTGACCATTTTTATACCCCCAATCTGGGTTAAATTTGATTCCGCTTTGAGCATTTCTATAAGTAGAAATTGTACTTCTGTTTTGTCTTTGTCCGTGTCTTTGTGGAGACCCAAAAGTTGTGAATGCTAATTTATGTTTGTCGTTAAATTGCTTAGAAAAGTTTACAAAGTAATTGTATCCGTCAAATTGTGTTCCATCAACATATCCTTCACCTGAAGTTTTAGATAAAGAAACAGTAGCAGCAAAACCACTATCCATCAATCCTGTAGAAACAGTAGCTCCAACTTTTTGGTAACCATCGTTTCCATGTGTCATAGAGATACTTCCTCCTTTATTAATATCTGTTGTTTTAGAAACAATGTTGATTGTTCCACCAATAGATGGTACCGCAACTTTAGAAGCTCCTAACCCTCTTTGAACCTGCATTGCAGAAGTTACGTCAGAAAGCCCAGCCCAGTTAGACCAATAAACTCTACCGTTTTCCATATCGTTAACAGGTACACCGTTAATTAATACAGCTACGTTTTCTGAGTTAAACCCTCTTAAAGAAATTCTTGAATCTCCAAATCCACCACCACTTTTTGTAGCATAAACTCCTGGAGTTGATTTTAAAATTTCAGGAAATTCTTGAGTTCCTAATTTTCTTTCAATATCCGCAGCTTTAATTGTAGAAACCGCAACTGGAGTTTTTCTATCAATAGCGAAAGATGTTGCAGTAACAACAATCTCATCTAAAACAGAACTGTCTTCAGTTAATTGGATTGTTCCTAAATTTGATTTAGCTGAAGAGAAAGATATTTCCTTTTTGTTGTAACCAACAAAAGAAACTATAATTACTCCAGAATTTGAATCTGCAGTTAGCGTAAAGTTTCCATCAAAATCGGTAGAAGTACCATTTTGTGTTCCTTTTACCATAACACTTGCACTTGGCAAAGGTTGGTTGGTTTCATCAACTACTTTCCCAGTTATTTTGGTTTGACCAAAAACAGCAGCTGTTGCAAAAAACAACACTACTAATAATAAATTTTTAAAATTTTTCATTTTGAAATTTTAAGTTATTAAATGTTTTGCAAAAATCCTGAATTTTTACAGTTGTAATGTTAATTTAATGTTAAGTATTAACATAAAATTAAGACGGTACAAATTAGTGAAATAATGTAAAACAGCTTGTAAAATAGCTTATTAAATATCAACAAGGTTGTTAACAATAAGGAACGTAAATGTTAAAAATTCTAGATTGACTCTTTTTGAATAAAAAATTAAATTTTATTTAGGTGTTTGTTAGCTAATTCTTTGCCCAACTCTACTCCGAATTGATCAAAACTAAAGATGTTCCAAATAACCCCTAGAACAAAAACTTTATGTTCATACAGTGCTATTAATTTACCTAAAGAATTTGGAGTTAATTTTTCAATTAAAATAGCAGTACTAGGTTTGTTGCCATGAAAAGTTTTATAAGGAAGCAATGTAGAGATTTCGTTAAGGTGGTTATTGAACTTTAAATCTAAATGCACTTCTTCTGCCGTTTTACCAAAAGCCAATGCTTCAGTTTGTGCATAAAAGTTGGCCATTAACTTTTTGTGATGTTCTGTTAAATCCGATACTGATTCTTTAAAACCTATAAATTCTGTCGGAATTAACTTTGTACCTTGGTGTATTAACTGCATAAAAGCATGTTGCATATTCGTGCCTACATTTCCCCAAATGATTGCACCTGTTTGATACTCAATTTTATTTCCGTCTCTATCTACACTTTTCCCATTACTTTCCATGCTTGTTTGTTGTAGATATTCAGGAAGTTTTTTTAAATAATGAGAATAGGGTAAAATAGCTTCGGTTTCGCATCCAAAGAAATTATTGTACCAAATGCTAATTAAAGAAGAGGTTACTGGAATGTTTTGTTCAAACGCTGTGTTTTTAAAATGTGCATCCATTTCTGATGCTCCGTTAAGCAAAGCTTTGAAATTTTGAAATCCAACTGAGAGACTTATTGATAAACCAACAGGGCTCCATAAAGAAAATCTACCTCCAACCCAATTCCACATAGGAAAAATATTCTTGGTGTCTATTTCAAATTCAGTGGCCTTTTTTATGTTTGATGAAACAGCTACAAAATGTTTTGCAATGTCTTTATTGGTTGCTGATGTTAAAAACCATTCTTTTAGTGTAGTTGCATTTGTAAGGGTTTCTTGCGTGGTAAATGTTTTAGAAACTATTACAAACAATGTTGTTTCTGGGTGTAGTTTTTTGATAACTTCAGAAATATGATCTCCATCAACATTAGAAACAAAATGCATATTCAGATGGTTTTTGTAAAACTGTAAAGCCTCAACAATCATATCTGGACCTAAATCAGAACCGCCAATTCCGACATTAACAACATCTGTAATAGGTTTACCTGTGAAACCTTTCCATTTGCCCGAAACGACCTTGTCAGTAAAAAGACTCATTTTATTTAATGCAGTCTTAATTTCTGATTGAATGTTTCTGTTTTCAACTAGAATTTCTTTAGCTGAATTATTTCTTAATGCTGTATGTGAAACGGCTCTTTTCTCTGTGGTATTTATAATGTCGCCAGAGAAATATTTTTCTATGGCATCTTTTAAATTAACTTCATTGGCCAACTCTATTAACAAATCTAAGGTTTCTTGTGTAATTCTGTTTTTAGAATAGTCTACATTAAAATCATCAAAAGAAAGTGAAAGATCAGAAGTTCTTGTGGCATTTTTTTTAAAGAATTCTTTTAGGTGAATGTCTTTTATATCAGCAAAATGCGAAGTTAACTTTCTCCAAGCATTGGTTTTAGTTGGGTTCGTATTTTTTAATGCCATTTGATTTATTGTTAATCTTTAGAAGTGATGTTGTTAGAATCCATTTTTAAATCTAAAGAATTATAATTATTAATGTTTTCTAATTGTTCTTTTAAAGGAATGATATGTGTTAAAAAAGTTGGTTTTAAACTTTCTTTTAAAGGTGCCGCTGCAGGTAATTTTTGTTTAAAAGGGTCTACTTGTTTTCCGTGTTTCCAGAATCGGTAACAAACATGATTTCCACTACTGCTTCCGGTTGAACCAACAAAGCCAATAATGTCTCCTTGTTTTACAAATTGCCCTCTTTTTACATTTCTACGACTCATGTGTAAATACTGAGTGGTGTATGTGTTGTTGTGTTTTACTTTAACGTAATGTCCGTTTCCTCTTTTTCTATATGCAGATTCAGTTACTACTCCGCTAGCTGTTGCCATAATTGGTGTGCCATAATTAGCGGCAAAATCTGTTCCTTTATGCGCTTTTACTCTTCCGTATAGTGCAATTTTTCTTTTTAGATTATATCTTGATGATATTCTGTACTGAAACTTAATAGGCGATTTTAGAAATTGTCTTCGCAACATATTTCCTTCTTCATCATAATATTCTACAAGTCCTTTTTTTTCATCAGGTACAAATCTATAAGCATATAAATCTCTATTGTTATGCGTAAAAAGAGCTGCTTTGATTTCTCCATATCCAACAAAAGTCGAATCATCTATAAATTTTTCTTCATAAATAAGTTTAAATGTATCTCCTTTTTGAAGTTTAAAAAAGTCTAATGTCCAGGCATAAATGTCTGCAACTTTATTTGTTAAATTTGGGGTTAGATGCAAACTATCCATAGATTGAGAAAAACTAGAGTAAATTTTACCGTGTACTTCTTTTTCTATTGTTTTAATTTCTTTTCTGTATTTAAAACTATGGATGATAGAGTCGTTAAATTCTACAATAGTTGCTACCGATTTGTTGTTTTTGTAAATAAAAATTTGCGCTTTTTCTGTTGAGTCTTTAGCGGCTAAAATAGTATATGGTTTTCCTGCTCTTACACGTCTAACATCAAAAGTATCTTTAATTTTTGATGCAATTTTATTAATTATTGGGTAATCTACGTGATGTCGGTCTAAAATTACTCCAAAACTTTCCCCTTTTTTAATGGTGTCATTTATTACTTTATAATCGTTTAGCTTATAACCATATTCATAAACTACTTTTGGTTCGGGTATTGTTTTAATTTCCTCAATATTTTCAGGAGTGTCCTCTTTACAAGAATTAAAGACGATGAGTGTTATTAAAAGAAATAGTATTTTTTTCAAAAGAAGTAAATTTTATACGAGACTTAAACGCAAAAATACAATTTAATCGTATATAATTTTAAAAGAATTTGCAAGACCTTTATAGGCATCTAATTCTGCTCTTAAAGACCCAACTGCTAAAGAAGCTTTTAGTTTTATAGGTATTTTGTTTTCATCTGCAGTAATCCAAATCGTAAGGCTTTCGTTTTCTTTAAAAACCCTACCAGCTTGTACCATTGGTCTAAATTTTAAACTCTTAATTTTTCCAAAACTTGTTTTTAATATTTCTTCCCCTAAATAGAGTAATTTAAAAGGATAAATTTGAGAATCCATAAACATATCTAAAGCAATTTCATCACCAACTTTTAAGTCACTAACATCTTGATTTCTTAGATAGTAAAATGAAGACATCATGTCTTGTACGTTGTTGATATCAAAAGTCTCAGTCGTTTGTAATTTAAAATCTAAAACAGTAGCTTTTTTGGTTTCGTAATTAAATTTAATTTCTCTGTTTATTACATAACCACCTTCGTTAATATTCCGTTTAAAAACATAAGGTTTAATAGTTTCTTTATCAAAATAAGATTGGTAGGTGTCATCAACATCAAAAAACCATTTTATAACTCCGGTTGTCCAACCTTTTCCAGTAACATGAAACACTTCTTTGCCTTTAATTGTATCTGTGTCTACAGTTAATGTTGCATTTCCAGCTTTCAAAAAACCGCTATAACTCATTTTATAACGAAGCCATTCTCCTTTTTTAAAAACGGTGGTTTTTTCTTGGGAAGAGGAATTAAGTACAATAAAAAATGCAATAAAAAGGAAAGTAATTTTTTTCATATTCTCAAACATATAAAAAAGGAATGACAATAGCTATTCCAAAAACAAAAAAGCTGCTTGATTTCTCTTACAGCTTCCGTTAAATAGTTCATAATTTTTATAAAGTTCCCCAGTTTTTAAGCTCCTCTTCAGACCATAAATAAGGGAAAAAGATTCTTCGTTGATATTTTGGATGCATGTATTTTCGCCAATTACTTCCGCCAGTAGCTTCCAAATCTTTATCGCCACCGCCTAAATACTTTCCTGCCGCATTGTAATGAGCTAAAACCCATTTAACATTAACAGTATAATCATAATGACGCATTGCTTTTATCAATTCTGGTTTTTTTTGCACATCTTCAGGAAGTTGTTTGAACTTTTTAGACAAATTACATTCGTTATAATCTTCCATAAAATCGATAAAATCTCCCATGTATTTTTTTTCAAACAGTTTTATCAAGATTGATTTTTCTCCGGTTTGATGATTTTTCCCTGCAGCTTGCCAATACAAATGTTCAAAAGCATTTCTAAAAGAGGAATTCCGATCAATGGTATCTCTGTATCGTACATCAATTAAATTGATGAGTTCTGTAGAAGCAAATTCAATTTTACGGTATTGCGCACTTTGAAATCCGCTTGCAGGCGCCAATGTATTTCTAAATTTTAAATATTGCTCAACGTCCATTCCTTCTCCCATCACGCTAAACGAATTACATAGCATGTCAAAATACCTGCTAATCCGCATTAGGTGTTTTGAGAATTTTTCTGCTGTAATTGGTTTTTTTGATAATGATATTTGGTCAATTTCCCACAAAACCATTTTAAACAACAATTCATTTACTTGATGATACATAATAAAAACCATTTCATCTTTTTCTGTGGTTCTCGGAATTTGCAATCCCAATAAAGCATCAGTTTGTATATAATCCCAATAGGTAATTGGTGTGCTGTGTAACAAACCCTCCAACATGGTTTCTAAAGGAACGCCAAGCTTTTCGTATTTCTGCTCTATGGCTTTTAATAAATCGTCTTTTTTCATGTTATTCTTGTTTTCCTGCAAGGTTTTAAAAACCTTGCAGGATATTAGAAGGTTTACAGCGTTCCTCTGTTTGCTTGTTCTCTTTCAATAGATTCGAACAATGCTTTAAAATTACCTGCTCCAAATCCACGAGCTCCCATTCTTTGAATGATTTCAAAAAACAATGTAGGTCTGTCTTCTAAAGGTTTTGTAAAAATTTGCAATAAATACCCTTCTTCGTCAGCGTCAATCATGATCGATAATTTTTGCAATTCGCCGATATCTTCTTTCATCATATCTCTGTGCGCTCCTAATCTATTTGGAATATCGTCATAATAAGCCTGTGGTGGTGGTGGTAAAAACTCAATTCCGCGTGCTTTTAACTGACTCACAGTTTTGATGATGTCATCTGTTGCAACGGCAATATGTTGTACACCAGCTCCTTCATAAAAATCTAAATATTCTTCAATTTGAGATTTTTTTGCTGCTTTTGCTGGTTCGTTAATTGGAAATTTTATTCTTCCGTTTCCGTTAGACATCACTTTACTCATCAAAGCAGAATATTCTGTATGAATTTGTTTGTCATCAAAGGATAAAAAGTTTTCGAATCCCATTACATCTTCGTACCATTTTACCCAAACATCCATTTGATTCCAACCCACATTACCAACCATATGATCAATGTATTTTAATCCAACTGGTGTCGGATTGTAGTCAGATTCCCATTTTCTAAAACCAGGCATAAATGTTCCATTGTAGTTTTTGCGTTCTACAAACATGTGTACTGTTTCTCCGTACGTGTAAATTCCTGCTTTTACAATTTCTCCATGTTCATCCGTTTCTACCGTTGGTTCTAAATACGATTTTGCGCCACGTTTTGTAGTTTCTTCATACGCAGATCTTGCATCATCAACCCAAAGCGCAATTACTTTTACTCCGTCTCCATGTTTTACAATATGATCGTTAATAATCGATTTACTGTTCAACGGAGTCGTTAAAACCAAACGAATTTTGTCTTGTACCAACACATAACTTACCGAATCTCTAGATCCGGTTTCTAGTCCTTTGTACGCTAATGATTGAAACCCGAAAGCGGTTTTGTAAAAGTGCGCAGCTTGTTTTGCGTTTCCTACATAAAACTCTACATAATCTGTTCCTAACAATGGAAGGAAATCTTGTGCTCCTTCAAATATTTTTTCTAAACCGTAGTTTACTGATTTTACTTCTTTTTTGCTCATGTTGTTTTATATTAGAGAAGAGGGGTTAGAAAATAGAAAAAAGACTGATTAGAGTTTGTTTTGAAAACTCATGGTCATTTTTTGAAATTCTTGAACCTTTTTCAATGTTGTTAAATTTTCTTTTGAAATATATTTTCTTTTAAATGCTATTATTAATTGTGTTTTAAGTTAGAATGAAGAATTTAAAGCAATGTCAATAAAATGAGAAAAAGATTTATCTGTTCTTGAAGAGCCTTCTGCAATATTACTTGGAGTAGAAATAGAGCATCTATTAATTTGAGAAATTAATCCAAATTTTTCTTTCTTCGGGAAATCACTCGTAATTTTAAAAACATCATCTACAATCTCAATCCCTAAATTCCAAACTTTAAGATTCTTGTAATTATGTCTTTTTCTAACGCTCATAATCTCTTTTCTTGATTCTATCTTCGTCTATTCGAGCCAGGATTTAAAATAATCTTCATCTGCAATCTTCATTGCTTCTTCAGTAACTTGTAATGGTTTAAAAGTGTCAACCATAACCGCTAACTCTTCTGTTTTTGTATGACCAATACTTCTTTCTGTTGCACCTGGATGCGGACCATGTGGAATTCCGGCTGGATGCAAAGAAATATGACCTTGATCAATATCGTTTCTGCTCATAAAATCGCCATCTACATAATACAAAACTTCATCTGAATCAATATTGCTGTGATTGTATGGTGCAGGAATTGAATCTGGATGATAATCATACAAACGTGGTACAAAACTGCAAATCACAAATGCATTGGTTTCAAATGTTTGATGTACTGGTGGTGGTTGATGAATTCTACCTGTAATTGGTTCAAAATCGTGAATTGAAAACGCATACGGAAAATTATAGCCATCGTAACCAACCACATCAAAAGGATGTGAGGCATAAACCATTTCAATAATTTCGCCTTGTTTTTTTACTTTGATTAAAAAATCGCCTAACTCATTATGGGTTTCTAATTCTTCTGGACGTCTTAAATCACGTTCGCAAAAAGGCGAATGTTCTAACAGCTGACCAAACCAATTTCTATAGCGTTTTGGAGTATAAATAGGGTGATAAGATTCTACAATAAAAAGTCTATTATTTTCATCATCAAAATCTAGTTTGTAAATAATTCCACGCGGAATTACTAAATAATCTCCGTATTTAAAATCGATGTTTCCAAGATGTGTTCTTAGTTTTCCAGTTCCTTTATGAATGAAAATTACTTCGTCGGCATCTGTATTTTTATAAAAATACTCCTTGGTTGATTTTTTTGGGGCAGATAAAATAATGTTACAATCAGCATTTGTTAACACAACTTTTCTGCTTTCTAAATAATCGTTTTCTGGTTTTACTTGAAAACCTCTAAATCTGTATGATTGAATGTTATTTGCTTTTGCAATTTTTGGTGCAACAGAATATTGCTTGCGAATTTCTTTGACCATTGTAGGTCTATGTTCGTGATAACTGTTGGTAGACATTCCGTCGAAACCAATGGTTCCAAATAGCTGCTCGTAATATAAGCTTCCATCTTTTTTGCGAAACTGCGTATGTCTTTTTGGTGGAATTTTCCCTAATTTATGATAAAACGGCATTTTGTTAATGTATTAGTGAGTTAATAAATACAATGTAGCAATTTTCGTTCGCCGAATTGTTACATTTAAAAATTTATACATTTAATACTCATTCAGGATTGCGTTTTATCAAATGCTTTAAGTGTGACAATAAGTTTAAATACATTTTTTTAGAGCTTTTAAATTGATTGCTTTACAAATATACAGAAAGTCTTTGAAGTTTTAACTTTCTGGAGCTAATTCTACTTCTAAGCCATCCATTTCTGGAGTGATTTGAATTTGACAACCCAATCGGCTATTTTCTTGAACATGAAAAGCTTCTGCCAACATCATATCTTCGTCAATTCCTATTTCTGGTAATTCATGATCTGAGTTCACATAACACTGACATGATGCACACATTGCCATTCCGCCACAAACACCAATGGTTCCTTCTGGAGCTAATTCATAAGAACGAACCACTTCCATTAAATTCATCGCCATATCGGTTGGAGCAATAATTTCGTGAAGGATTCCTTCTCTATCAGTAATTTTAATTGTAACGTCTTTCATAGGGATTAGGTATTAGTCAAGTTTATTTTAAGGATTTTATGAAGCCAAAAATCATTCTTGCTATTTCTTAATTTATTTTCTTTACAACCGCTTTAGGAGCTTCTTTTCTCGTTCCGTCAAAACCATCAACACCGCCAACAGTGGTGTATTTCATTACATATTTTTTATCAGGAAAGATACGTTGATAGGCGCTTTGACACATTAAGGTTGCTTCATGGAATCCGCATAAAATCAATTTCAATTTTCCAGGATAGGTGTTTACATCACCAATTGCATAAATACCAGGAATATTTGTTTGATAATCTAACGCGTTATTAACTTTAATCGCATTTTTTTCTATTTCTAATCCCCAATTTGCAATTGGACCTAGTTTTGGAGCTAATCCAAAAAGCGGAATAAAATGATCGACTTCTAAAACAGTATCTTCTTCGTCTTTTTTAGAAATAACAACTCCAGTTACATGGTTTTCTCCGGTAATTCCTGTTATTTCTGCTGGAGTAATTAAATTAATTTTCCCAGCATCTTTTAATTCTTGTACTTTGTCAACAGAGTCTAATGCACCTCTAAATTCGTTTCTTCTATGCACTAAAGTTACAGATTTTGCAACATCTGTTAAAAAGATACTCCAATCTAAAGCAGAATCTCCACCACCAGCAATTACCACATTTTTATCTCTGTATAATTCTGGTTCACGAACCATATATTCGACTCCTTTATCTTCGAAGTTTGCAATATTTGGAATTGGAGGTTTTCTTGGTTCAAAGCTTCCTAAACCACCAGCGATTGCTACAATAGGTGCTTTGTGTTTTGTTCCTTTATTTGTAGTAACAATAAAAGAACCATCTTCTTTTTTTTCAATTGTTTCAGCGCGTTCTCCAAGTGTAAAACCTGGTTCAAACTGCTTGCATTGTTCTAGTAAATTATCTGTTAAATCGCCAGCTAAAATTTCTGGAAAACCCGGAATATCGTAAATAGGTTTCTTGGGGTAAATCTCTGAACATTGTCCGCCAGGTTGCGGTAATGCGTCAATTAAATGACATCTTAGTTTTAACAATCCAGCTTCAAAAACTGTAAACAATCCAGTTGGTCCAGCACCAATAATTAATATATCTGTTGTAATCATTTCTTTAAAAAAATCGTGTAAAAATAATGCTTGTAAAAACTCTAAAAGCTGATTTTTATCAGTTAGCTTACATTCACTACTTCTAGTATTTGTGGAGCATATTTTTTGATGGTTGCTTCAACACCATTTTTCAACGTCATTTGATTGACAGAACAGCCATTACAAGCGCCTTCTAATTGCACTTTTACAATTGAATTTTCGATAGATAATAATTTTATATTTCCGCCATCACTTAATAAAAAAGGGCGAATTTCTTCTAGAGCTTTCTCCACATTTGTAAGCGTTTCTTGTGCTGTCATAATTTTTTATTTTGTGCTACAACCACTCATCGTTGTAATTCTTACAACTTCTGTTGGTGGTAAATTTTCATTTCGTTTTACTAATTGAGATAGCATTTCTTTAGTAGTGTCAGAAAAAGCTTTTTCTAATGGTGTGTTTGTTTGCAATGCAACTGGATGACCAACATCACCAGATTCTCGAATACTTTGTACCAAAGGAATTTCTCCTAAAAATTGTGTGTTAATATCTTCAGCTAAGTTTTTTGCTCCGCCATTTCCAAAAATATAATATTTATTATTTGGTAATTCATCTGGAGTAAAATACGCCATGTTTTCTATGATTCCTAATACAGGAACATTGATGCTTTCTTGTTGAAACATCGCCACTCCTTTTTTAGCATCAGCTAAAGCGATATTTTGCGGCGTACTTACAATTATCGCCCCATTTATTGGCAATGCTTGTACGATTGATAAATGTACATCTCCGGTTCCTGGAGGTAAATCAATCAATAAGAAATCTAATTCTCCCCAATCTGCATCAAAAATTAATTGATTTAGTGCTTTTGAAGCCATTGGCCCACGCCAAATTACTGCTTGATCTGGATTTGTAAAAAATCCTAAAGACAATAATTTTACGCCATAATTTTCTACCGGTTTCATTTTAGAACGACCATTTACGTTTACTGAAAGTGGTTTTTCTTTTTCAACATCAAACATTAAGTGCATTGATGGGCCATAAACATCAGCGTCTAAAACACCCACGCTAAATCCCATTTTTGCTAATGTAATTGCAGTATTTGCGGTTATGGTTGATTTTCCAACACCCCCTTTTCCGGAAGCAACAGCAATAATGTTTTTAATATTCGGAATTTCTTTTCCTTTGATTTGATTTGGATTTTCTTTCTTAGGAACTACTGCTTTTACGGTTACTTTTACAACAATATCTTTGCTAACTTTTGAGCGTAACACGTTTATAATTTCGCTTTCTACTCTTTTTTTAGCTTGTAAAGACGGATTGCTGATTGTTACATCAACAAGTACTTCGTTTCCGAAAGTTACAACATTTGTAATGTTTTCATTTTCAACTAAACTTTTTCCTTCTCCGGGTGCTGTTATTGTTTCTAATACCTTGTATATATCTTGCTTTTTAAAGCTCATTTTGAAATATTAATTAGGATTAATTCTAAACTACAAATATAGTGTTTAGAGTTCAGATAATAAAGAAGTTGTAATGTGTTTATTGATGGAAGAATCAAAGAAACTTATTTGTAATTATTTCCTAGTTTTTAAAAAATTAGGAAATACTAGAATAAAACGTATATTTGTAGTTATTTGTAAATTTTATAAAAATTAGGAAATATGTTAGAGAAGGGACCTAGAGTTAGTCAATCAAAAGAAATGAAAGAATTAGATGTTATAAGAATAATGTCTTCAACATCAAGTACTTTTAAAAAAATTCAAAGTGAATATTTATATTGGGATAAAGTTAAATACTTAAATCAAGGAAATTTAACCTCAAGAATACTCTGGGGAACGGCAAAATTGGTAAGAGGGCTAAATAAGAAAATATTAAGCATAGGAACAAACATAAAATCTACACTTTATTTTTATAATATTAATGACTTTCTCCAGCAAAAACTCCATTATTTAGATTTCAATTTTGGAGCAGGCTTACAAAAAGAACAATTATTATCTGATTTAGAAAAACAACAATATTTAAAAAATGCTTTGATGGAAGAAGCAGTGTTTTCTTCAATGATAGAGGGAGCTACCACAACGCGTGTGAAAGCGAAAGAAATGTTGCGTAAAAACAGAAAGCCAAAAACGCATTCTGAACAAATGATATTGAATAATTTTAAAACTATTCAATTCATTAGTGATCATAAAGAAGATGAAATTTCTATTGAAAAATTGTTTGAATTACATCGTTTAGTCACAGAAAATACGTTAGAAGAAGAAAATGTAGGTGTTTTTAGAAAAAGTAACGATGTAAATGTGGTGAATGAAATTACAGGAGAAATTGTACATACACCCCCAAACTTTGAAGAGTTAAAGGATTTAATGAAATCGTTTGTAAGTTTTTTCAATAATAATCCCAAAGAAGATTTTATTCATCCCATCGTAAAAGCTAGTATTTTACATTTCTTAATTGGTTATATTCATCCTTTTGTAGATGGAAACGGAAGAACAGCAAGAGCTATTTTTTATTGGTATTTATTAAAAAATGGCTATTGGTTAACAGAATATTTATCAATTTCTAGAGTAATAATGAAAACAAAAACGCAATATGAAAAAGCATATTTGTACACAGAAATTGATGATATGGATGTGACGTATTTTATTCACTATCAAGTAAAAGTGTTAATGACGGCGTTTGAAGATTTGAAAAAATATGTTGCAAAAAAGAAAAAAGAAGAAAATAAATTGTCTAAATTTTTACAATTTGAAGGGATTAACGAACGTCAGGCTGAAATTTTATATAGAATTGAGAAAAAAGGAAATAAGTTTTTTACAATTAAAGAGGTTGAAAATATATTTTCGGTTACCAATCAAACGGCAAGGACAGATATTGAAATGTTAGTTGAAAAAGGCTTTTTAAAGAAAGTGCCAATCAACAAAAAAAGTTTTAATTATTGGAAAGGGGATAAGTTTGATAAAGCTTTTCTATAACTCTTCATTTGGGTTCCAAAACACTTTTGTAAACTCTTGAATTTGATTGTCAACAACAACAATTCCTTCGTTTTCTAGTAATTGTTGCATTAAGTTTGTGCCATCAAAATGATGTTTTCCGGTCAACAATCCTTTTCGGTTTACCACTCGATGTGCTGGAACTTCTTCCTTCTGATTGTGGGCATTGTTCATTGCCCAGCCAACCATCCTTGCAGATCTTGCTGCGCCTAAATAGGTTGCAATTGCTCCGTAACTTGTAACTCTTCCGTACGGAATTAACCGAGCGGTTTTATATACTTTTTCAAAAAAATTATCTGTTTTGTTCACACCGTGAAGATAGGAATTTCAATCAAATAAATTGAATCTACTTAATACTGTGCTAACGACTAGAATTATGAATAATTAATTTTAAATTGAATAAAAGTGATTGGTTTTCCTTTTTCTAAATATTGTTTTTCGTAAAAGGTTTGTGTGCCAATTACTTCTTCTGGAGAATACGTGTTTTTATACACATCGTGATTTGCATGTAAAATTTCATGCCCTTCGCCATGTAATAAACCTAAGGTATAGCCGTGCATAAACTCGCTATCGGTTTTTAAATTTACCACGCCATTTTCTTTTAAAATATGATGGTATTTTTTTAAAAAGGCTGAGTTTGTTAAACGGTGTTTTGTACGTTTGTATTTAATCTGTGGATCTGGAAAAGTAATCCAAATTTCATCAACTTCATTTTCTGCAAATAGTTCGTTTATCAATTCTATTTGCGTTCTAATAAAACCAACATTGGTTAAATTTTCTTCTAATGCAGTTTTTGCGCCACGCCAAAAACGCGCACCTTTAATATCAATTCCGATAAAATTTTTAGTTGCATCTTTCTGTGCTAAAGCAATTGTATATTCTCCTTTACCACAACCAAGTTCTAAAACAATAGGATTATCGTTTTTAAAAAATGTTTTCCATTTGCCTTTTAGAGAAAAACCATTTAAGATTTCTTCTCTTTTTGGCTGAACAACATTAGAGAACGTTTCATTTTCATGAAAACGTTTTAGTTTGTTTTTGCTTCCCAAAGTAACTAGTTATTCTTCAGAATCTTCGATTCCTTCTCTTTTAAAGCGAGCAGATTCTTTCATCCAGTATGCGAACAATACTAGTAAAACAATCATAAACAGCCAGTTTACTACGTTCGAAACCCACCAACTTAGATCGTTTAAACGCAATGCTTCAAAAGGAGCAAAAGCCCAATTAAAAAAATCACCAATTAATCTAAAAATATTGCTTGCTATCATAACTTAAGTATCTTTACATTGCAAAAATATAAAAACTAATTATGTTAGCCAATTTTTTCGGCAAATCAAAACCAGTAAATTTCATCTTAATTATAGTGCTTTTTTTAAGTTACTATATTTTAGATTTTATTGTGGCTAAAAACGTTGAGTTAAACTTAAATGATTTTTTCAGTTTTTTGTTAACTTTCCCTTTGTTTTTGGTGTTCTTCATTATGTTTAACTTTATCGTTTCTAAAAATAAATTAACAAAAGATAACTCGTATGCTTTTTTGCTTTTTGTAATTAGTTTAGGCTTTCTAGAATCTTTAATATTAGAATATTCGATTCTTATTGTTTACGTATTATTGTTTTTGTTTTTTAGAAGAGTGTATAGTTTACGAACCTTAAAGTTTGTGTTTCAGAAATTATTTGATAGCGGACTCTGGTTAGGTGTTTTATTTATATTTTCCCCATTATATAGTATCTATTTTATCTTGCTTTATGCAGCAGTTTTTTTGTTTGTTAAAATCACTATTAGAACTATTTTTATTCCGATATTGGGATTTGTAACACCCCTTTTTCTGTTTTTTACCTATCTTTTTTGGACGGAAGATCTAACAACTTTTTATCAATTATTTGATGTTGTTTTTACGATTGATTTTAGTTTTTACCAAACCAATTATTACGAATTGTTTTTATTATTATTCGCTGTTTTTACAAGTGTTTCAATAGTGTTAAGAACAGGAAAAATACTTTCAGTAAGCAATAGGTTTAAAAGAAGTTGGGTGTTGTTGTTACTCCATTTAGTAATTGCTATCGTATTTGTTTCCTTGGTAGAAAAAAAGAACGGAGTAGAAATCATTTCATTTTTAATTCCGTCTACAATTATCATAGCAAATTGGGTGCAATCCGTTCAAAAGAAATCAATAGTAAACAGTGTTTTGGTGTTGTTTTTACTACTTTCTTTTGCAATACATTTTATAGTTTAGATCCAAACGACAAATCGCCAGCATCACCTAAACCAGGAACTATATATCCTTTGTCATTTAATTCATTATCAATAGCAGCAATCCATAAATGCGTGTTTTCTGGAAAATGATTTTTGATAAATTCAATGCCTTCTGTAGCGCCAATTACACAAACGAGATGCAATTCTTTTGGGTTTCCATATTTCTGTATAGCTTCATAAACAGAAACTAAAGATTGACCAGTTGCCAACATTGGATCGGCTAAAATCAAGGTTTTATCATCAATTGATGGAGCTGCAAAATATTCTACAACAATTTCAAATTCTGCATCGTTATTTGGGTGATTTCTATAAGCCGATATAAACGCATTTTCTGCGTCATCAAAATAATTCAACAATCCTTGATGTAAAGGCAAACCAGCTCGTAAAATAGAACCTAAAACAATATCGTTTGTAGGTAAAAAACTATCTTTTGTGCCTAACGGAGTGGTAATATTTTTTGATGAATACTTTAAATTTTTACTTAATTCATATCCTAAAATTTCTCCAATTCTTTCAATATTTCTTCTAAAACGAAGCGAATCTTTTTGAATAGTAACATCTCTAATTTCTGCAATAAAAGTATTTAAAATAGAATTGGTTTCTTCCAAGTAATGAAGTATCATAAGTATTTTTTTAAGAATTTTAATTTAATATGGTTTCTATTTTTTTAATCACATTTTCTGGCAAAATGGTTCGCATTACATCTTCGTATCCGTCGCAAATTTTATTTCCATAAATAGAACACGGAATGTTCGGGTATTTCTCTAAATTTGGTAACATGCAATTTTCTTTTGGTTGATTAAAAGGTGCAAAACCTGCAAAAGGATGCGTTGCTCCCCAAAGTGTAATCGTCGGAATTTGTAACATTGCTGCAAAATGAGCATTTCCAGAATCCATTGCCAACATGCAATCTAAATGTGCAATTGCATTTAATTCTTCACTTAAATTTAATTTGCCAGCAAGAGAAATGCAATTTGGAAATTTTTCTTCAATTTTTGATAAAAGAGCAACTTCTTTTTCTCCGCCACCAAAAAGTAAAATGGTATAATTTTTAGATAATTCAGTAATTACTTTTTCCATTAAATCTAACGGATACATTTTAGCATCATATGCTGCAAAAGGCGCAATTCCTAACCACTTATTTTTCTTTTCTCCGATTAAATTGAGAACAGAATTTTTCAAATTCGGTTTTTCTAATTTGGTTGGACTTGAAATATCAACCGGAAAATCGAGTTTTCTAAAAACATCCGCAGAACGTTCGTGCGATGTTTTTAACTGTTTAAAAACTTTATTTGTTACTCTTGTTAAGGCTTTTTTCTCGCTTCTTCCTTTATTAATTACAGCAATTTTATTTGTAGAAAATTTAAAAAAACTACGCAAAATTTTAGAACGCAACACATTGTGTACATCCGCAATATGTGTAATGTTTAATTGCTTTAATTCTTTATATAATTTGTGCAAACCTAAAATGCCTTTGTGGGTGTTTGTTACATCAGCTGCGTAAAAATGTACATTCGGAATGTCATCAAACAACGGTTTTAAAAAAGATTTAGATAAAAACGTAATTTTAATTTCTGGGTATTGTGCAACCAAAGCTCTAATTACAGGAATTGTCATGGCAACATCGCCCATTGCAGATAATCTGATAACTAAAATATGTGTGTTTGTTTGCAAATTCTGTTGCTATAATTTCTAAAATGTAAAAATAACGAAAACAAAATAAGTTCTGTGGTTTTAGCTACGAATTCACAAATAAAACTAAAAATCCGTGTATTTGTGGATAAAATAAAAGTATGAATTTACCTAGCTTATTTACATTTTTAGCAAGAATGATTCCTTAAATATTTATGTACCTTTGCTGCAATATTTTAAAAAAGCATTGAATGATTCAATCTATGACTGGTTACGGGAAATCCGTATTACAATTGCCAACAAAAAAAGTGACGATAGAAATTAAAACGCTAAACAGCAAAAATTTAGATTTAAACGTTAGAATTCCGTCGTATTACAAAGAAAAAGAACTAGCAGTTAGAAAAAAATTAGCTTCTGGTTTGGTAAGAGGTAAAATAGATTTTTCTATTTATGTAGAAATGACTTCGGATGAAACCACAACAGTCATCAATAAAAATGTAGTTTCAGATTATATTCAGCAATTAAGAAACGTGTTGTTTACAAATGATAAAGAAGATGTTGAATTGCTAAAAATGGCAGTAAGAATGCCAGATGCGTTAAAAACAGAACGCGAAGAATTAGACGAAAATGAGTGGGAATTAATCAACACAAGTATTGATGAAGCGCTCAAAGAAACAATTCAATACAGAATAGATGAAGCTGCTTCTTTAGAGGAAGATTTTAAATTACGAATTTTAAACATCAAAAAATATCTGGATGAAGTACACGCTTTAGATGAAGAACGTATCAAAAATGTAAGAGAGAAATTGCAAAAATCGATTGCAGATTTAAAAGTAGAAATCGATGAAAATCGTTTTGAACAAGAGTTGATTTATTATCTAGAAAAATTAGATATTAATGAAGAAAAAGTTCGTTTAGGAAATCATTTAGAGTACTTTTTACAAGAGTTAGATAGCGAGGATTCTAACGGAAAAAAATTAGGATTTATCATTCAAGAGATTGGAAGAGAAATCAATACCACAGGATCTAAAGCAAATTTTGCTTCGATGCAAAAATCGGTGATTCAAATGAAAAACGAGTTGGAAAAAATTAAAGAGCAAATCTTAAACGTACTTTAAGCAAAGCTTTAAGTAAGCTGAACTTGTTTCAGCTTCTCATTATTAATAAAAAAAAGATGCTGAATCAGGTTCAGCACGACAAATAATAAATTATATGTCAGATTTTGAAGGTAAATTATTTGTTTTTTCTGCACCATCAGGTTCTGGTAAAACAACCATTGTTCGTCATTTATTAGCACAAGAAAAATTCAATTTAGAATTTTCTATTTCGGCAACCTCTAGAGAACCAAGAGGCGAAGAAGTACACGAAAAAGATTATTATTTTATGTCTCTAAAGGATTTTAAACAACATATAAAAAATGAAGATTTTTTAGAATGGGAAGAGGTCTATAGAGATAATTTTTACGGAACCTTAAAAAGTGAAGTAGAACGAATTTGGGCAAAAGGAAAACACGTAATTTTTGATATTGATGTTGCTGGTGGATTGCGAATAAAAAAGAAATTTCCAGAGAAAACTTTAGCTGTTTTTGTAAAACCACCAAGTATTGATGAGTTGAAAATACGTTTAAAAAAACGTAAAACAGAAAGCGACGATAAAATTAATATGCGAATTGCAAAAGCATCTATAGAGTTAGCAACCGCACCTCAGTTTGATAAAATTATTAAAAACTACGATTTAGATGTTGCTTTTAAAGAAGCAGAAGATTTAATGAGTGAGTATTTAGGAATACAAGAATAAAATAAAATTTAATGTCAGGTCGAGCGGAGTCGAGATCTTTCGACTCCGCTCAAGGTGACAAATCATTTTAAAAATGAATATAGGTTTATACTTTGGAACATTCAATCCAATTCATGTTGGACATTTAATTATTGCCAATCATTTGGTAGAAAATTCTGATTTAGACCAAATTTGGTTGGTGGTTACGCCACACAATCCTTTTAAGAAAAAAAGTACGTTGTTAGACAACCATCATCGGTTAGAATTGGCACATTTAGCAACAAAAGACTACGATAAAATTAAACCAACTGATATTGAGTTTAGTTTGCCTCAGCCAAACTATACAGTACATACCTTAGCGCACATTTCAGATACATATCCGCAACATTCTTTTAGTTTGATTATGGGCGAAGACAATTTAAAAAGTTTTCATAAATGGAAAAATTATGAAATCATTTTAGAACATCATCATTTGTATGTGTATCCAAGAATCTCTGCTGGAACCGTAGAAACGCAGTTTGATAATCACCCAAAAATTCATAAAATTGATTCACCAATAATCGAAATTTCATCAACACATATTAGAAACGGAATCAAAGAGAAAAAAAACATACAACCAATGTTAACTGAAGCTGTTTGGAAGTATATTGATGAGATGAATTTTTACAGAAAATAGTTTCCCTATTTTTTCGTTGTATATTTGTAATTCAAAGAAATAAATCTGTGGCAAAAAATAACAAAAAGAAAAGCAAGTTTAGACAACGAATAACCAATAAATTTAGATTGGTTGTTTTAAACGAAGACACTTTTGAAGAGCGCTTGTCTTTTAAGCTAACGATCTTAAATATCTTTGTGTTAAGCGGTGTTTTTTCTATAGTTTTAATCGCATTAACCACTGTTTTAATTGCATATACACCAATTAGAGAATACATTCCTGGATATGCTTCTACACAGTTAAAAAAAGATGCTTCAAGACTTTTATACGAAACAGATTCTATAAAAAACAGACTGCAATTAATAGAAAATTACACCAAAATTTTAATTCCGATTCTATCTGGTGATGACCCAATCACAGAAATAGATTTTGATTCATTAAAAAAAGTAAGCATTTCTTCAATTGATGAAAAAAAATTAGACGCTTCTAAAACAGATTCTTTGTTTAGAGAAAAGATAGAAAGTAAAGATCGTTTTCCTTTGTTTGATAAAGCAGAAAATAAAATAGACATGGTGTTTTTTGCACCTTTAAAAGGAAATGTTACACAAGATTTTAATATTACTGACAAACATTTTGCAATGGATATTGTCGCGGCTACCGGTACACCAGTAAAAGCTGTTGAAAATGGTAGAGTTATCTTTTCTGAATGGACTGCAGAAACAGGTTATGTTCTTATAATTGAACACGGAACAGGATTTATTTCTGTGTACAAACACAACGGAACTCTGTTAAAACAACAAGGCGATTTTGTAAAGTCTGGAGAAGCAATTGCAACAGTTGGTTCTACCGGGGAACTAACAACCGGACCGCATTTACATTTTGAATTATGGTATAATGGATATCCAGTAAATCCGTTGAATTATATAGATTTTAAATAAATGAGCCTCAAATCTATTTTTGCAATACCCTTTGCCAAACAAGCTACAAAGCAAGTTTATAAATGGGCAAAAAAACCACATAAAACTCAAGAAAAAGTATTTAAAAAATTAATTTCATCAGCAAAAAATACTGCTTTTGGGAAAGATCATGACTTCTCTTCCATTAAAAATTACGAGGATTTTAAAAACCGAGTAAAAGTTCAAGATTACGAAGGTTTAAGAGCATATGTTGATAGAATTGTTGCCGGTGAAAAAGATGTTCTTTGGAAAGGAAAACCAATTTATTTTGCCAAAACTTCTGGCACAACTTCTGGCGCAAAATACATTCCGATTACCAAAGAATCAATGCCAACACATATCAAAGCGGCAAAAAATGCGTTGCTGTTTTATATCGCAGAAAAAAAGGATGCAAGTTTTGTAAACGGAAAAATGATTTTCTTACAAGGAAGTCCAGTTTTAGAAACCAAAAACGGAATTCAATTAGGAAGATTAAGCGGAATTGTAGCGCATTATATTCCGCAATATTTATTGAAAAACAGATTGCCAAGTTGGGAAACCAATTGTATTGAAGACTGGGAAACCAAAGTAAATGCCATTGTAGAAGAAACGGTTGATGAAAATATGACGGTTATTAGTGGAATTCCGTCTTGGGTACAAATGTATTTTGAAAAACTCATCGAAAAAACAGGAAAACCTATTGCAGAGATTTTTCCAAATTTTAACTTCTTTGTGTATGGCGGCGTAAATTTTGAGCCGTATAAAAACAAGTTTGAAAGTTTGATTGGTAAAAAAATTGATTACGTAGAATTGTATCCAGCTTCAGAAGGATTTATCGCCTATCAAGATTCGCAAACAGAACCAGGAATGTTGTTGCAATTAAACTCAGGAATTTTTTATGAGTTTATTCCTGCAACAGAATTTTATGATGAACATCCAACAAGAATTTCATTAAAAGAGGTGGAAATGGGCGTGAATTATGTCATTATTTTAAATACAAACGCCGGACTTTGGGGGTATAATATTGGTGACACTGTTGAGTTTACATCAACAAAACCTTACAGAATTAAAGTTACAGGAAGAATCAAACATTTTATTTCTGCTTTTGGCGAACACGTTATCGGTAAAGAAGTAGAAAAAGCATTGAACGATTCCATCAAGGGAACCGAAATAAATATTAGTGAGTTTACCGTTGCTCCGCAAGTAAATCCAGAAAGCGGTTTGCCGTATCACGAGTGGTTTATAGAATTTGAAAACGAACCAAAAAGTTTAGAAGATTTTACAGCAAAAGTGGATGCTTCTATGCAAGCACAAAATATCTATTATCAAGATTTAATTGCAGGTAAAGTATTGAGAACGATGGTGATTAGAAAAGTAAAAAAAGGCGGTTTTCATGAATATATGAAATCGATTGGTAAGTTTGGCGGACAAAATAAAATTCCACAATTATCTGACAATCGAAAAATTGCAGATGTTTTACAAGATTTTTTGATTGACTAAACGAACTGTTAGTTCGAGTGAAATTCTTTTTTAAGAATTTTGTATCGAGAACAAACAACTTCTCGATACAATTTTCTTTTATCTCGACTCCGCTCGATATGACAGAAAATTGCTCAACCTGACAAAAAATAAATCACATGAAAATCATTTCAACAAACATTGGAGAGAAAAGAGAAATTGATTGGAACGGAAAAACCATAACTACAGGAATTTTTAAGTATCCAATAAAAGAACCTATTTTTTTAGGAACAGAAAATGTTTTAAATGATGAAATTTCTGATAGAAAACATCATGGCGGAATTGACCAAGCGGTGTATGGATATTCTTTAAAACATTACGATTATTTTAAAAAATTGCATCCACATTTAGATTGGCAACTAGGCATGTTTGGCGAAAACTTAACGGTAGATGATTTAGACGAAACCAAAACTCATGTTGGCGATACATTTAAAGTTGGCGAAACGATCTTAGAAGTAACTACCATAAGAACACCGTGTTATAAATTAGGAATTCGTTTTAAGGATAACAAGATTATAAAACAATTTTGGAATACAAATATGTGTGGCGTTTATTTTAAAGTGTTGCAAACTGGTTTTGTAAAAGCTGGCGATGTTTTTGAGCAAATTAAAAGTTGTCCAGATAACCCAACGATTGCAGAGTTGTATGTTGCTAAAAAAGTTGCGAAAGGAATGTAGATAAAAATCAAGTATGATTTTTTAATTCATAAATTGAATTCATGTTCCGATTATTCCAAATAAAATTATAGAAACATAATTTTTTTGTTATTAAATTGTGTTTTATTTTTAATTGAATATATAAAGTGTTGATGATAATTATTTGTTGAGTTTATACTTTCGAATAGAAATAAAATGATATAAACTTAATGCTTTCAGGCTATTTATTTTATTTCCGTAATTTGTTGAATTCCCGTGCATAATCCCATGACGCATTAATTCTGAATTTGAAGATTTATTTGGGATATAATTTTTATTAACAGGATTTTCGTCATTAAATATATTCAATAGAAAATGATTTTTATTTTTCTTTTTGATTTTTTGAATATATGATTTTGTGAATAGTTTTCCTTTTGTCAATCCATCGGAAAGAGATATAAATAATATTGTAGAGGCATAAAATAACTTCATTTTATGACAATGAAAAGCTTCTTTGATTATTTGACTAGATTCTTTATTTAACTTAGATAAATCAGTTTCTATTTCGTTAAGGTTATCTTCAAAGATGATCTTAATTTTTTCTTCAGCTTTTTTGATATTTGTTTCATTTAATAATTTTAAAATTATTAGAACCTCTTCAAGGCTAGATCCATCATAAATGTACCAGCCGTACTCAGCGAATAATTGATCATGCTCTTTAAACATCATACCCATTTCAACGGGATATTCTTTTTTAAGTTTTTCAAAAATTGATGTAGTTTTTTTTAAAAACTCTTTTATTTCAGGTGTTATGATTCTGTTTTTTTCCATTTAACAACTTTTAATTGCAACTTATCTATAAAGATAAAAAAAACCGAAGCATTAATACTTCGGTTTTAATTTTATAAAAAACAAGAATCTTATTTCTTCGCTAATAAATCTCTAATTTCAGCTAATAAATCTTCTTGGCTTGGGCCAGCTGGTGGAGCAGGAGCCGCAGCTTCTTCTTTCTTCTTAGTTGCGTTAATTCCTTTGATAATCATAAACATTACAAATGCTACAATAATAAAATCGATTACATTGGTTAAAAAATCACCGTACAAAATAGCAACTTCTCCAGTTACTTTTCCGGTTGCATCAGCAACACCTTCGGTAACTACATATTTTAAATCTCTAAAATCTGCCTTAAATACCAAGCCAATTAACGGAGAAACAATTCCGCCTGTAAATGAAGTTACTACTTGTTTAAAAGCTGCACCCATTACAAAACCAACTGCAATGTCTACCAAATTCCCTTTTACAGCAAATTCTTTAAATTCTTTTAACATTCCCATATTATTCGTTTTTATAGTTAATAAGTAGCCAATTTAAGAAAATTTTAACATTTTAGCAATCTTCTTTTTATACGCTGAGAGATTGCGGTTAAGATTTCGTAGGAAATAGTTTCAGATTTTTGAGCCATTTCGTTCACCATTTCTTGAGAATTAAAGACGATTACTTCGTCACTTTCTTTACAATCAATGTTAGAAACATCAACCATAATCATGTCCATACACACATTACCAATAATTGGCGCTTTTTTATTGTTGATTAAAACCGAGTATTTTTTATTCCCTAACTTTCTTGAAATTCCGTCTGCATGACCCACTGGAATTGTGGCTGTCTTCATGGATTTGTTTGCAGTAAAAGCTCTATTATATCCAATAGATTCTCCAGTCTCAATAGTATGAATCTGAGAAATAATTGATTTTAAGGAAAGCACATTTTTAAGTTGTTTTGTTTCCTTTTCGTCATTGCCAAAACCATACAATCCAATTCCCAAACGCACCATGTCAAATTGTGCTTGCGGATAATTAATGATTCCAGATGTATTTAGCAAATGCACCATTGGTTTGTAATTTAAATGCTGATAAAATTGCTTTACAATAAAGGCAAAATCGTTGATTTGATTGACTGTAAATTCTTTTTCATTGGCATCTTCGCTTGCTGCCAAATGCGAAAAAAGTGAAGTAATTTTCACATGACTTGTTGCTGCAATTCTAGATAAAATTAACGGAACATCTGTGTGCCAAAAACCAATTCTGTTTAAGCCCGTATTAAATTTTAAATGAATTGGATAGTTTAATAAAACGTTCGTGTCTGCCAATTCTAAAAAAGCATTAAAAATTTTAAAACTGTATAAGTTTGGTTCTAGTTGATGTTGAATTAGCAACTCTAAATTTGGTATTTGAGGATGCAACACCAAAATTGGTTTTTCAATTCCTGCTTTTCGCAAAGCAATTCCTTCATCTGTATAAGCAACTGCAAAATAAGCGACGTTGTTTTCTAAGAGTTTGGCAATTTTTGAAGCTTCACTTCCGTAACCAAACGCTTTTACAACCACTAAAATTTTGGTGTCTTTTTCTAATTTATCTTTAAAATATTGAAGATTATGCTGTGCAGCCTTTCCATCAATTTCTAAAATAGTTACATGATTATTCATTTATGCTGAACTTGTTTATTCTGAACTTGTTTCAGGATCTTTTAAATTAGATTCCAATTTTTCTGAAGCCAACTTTTCAGCTTTCTGTAATTGCAATGCTTTGTAATACGCAGCTCTACTTAAAGGCTCATATTCGTCAACTTCACCCAATAAGACTAAATTATCATTTTGCGCTTTTCTAAAACTATAATGTGCTAAATTCCCGGTATGTGTACAAACAGCATGTACTTTAGTTACGTATTCTGCAGTTGCCATTAAAGCAGGCATTGGCCCAAACGGATTTCCTTTAAAATCCATATCTAAACCAGCAACAATTACACGAATTCCTCTGTTTGCTAAATCGTTACAAACCGCAACAATTTCATCATCAAAAAACTGCGCTTCATCAATTCCAACAACATCTACATCATTTGCTAACAATCTAATATTTGCTGATGAAGGAACTGGCGTAGAACGAATACGATTGTCGTTATGAGAAACCACTTCTTCATCGTCGTAACGCGTATCAACCGCAGGTTTAAAAATTTCTACACGTTGTTTTGCAAATTGTGCTCGCTTTAATCTGCGAATCAATTCTTCTGTTTTACCAGAAAACATTGAGCCACAAATTACTTCAATCCAACCAAATTGTTCTGTATGATTTACCGTATTTTCGAGAAACATTTTGTAATTTTATGCTTGAAATATGATTATAATTGTATTTTACTTCAAGTCTTACAAATTTATAAAAATATAGATGCCAAGCATCAATTAATTTATCAACTTATGCACAAAAAATTAGCAGCCGACTTAACAAGTATTGCACATAGTATTTTGCAACTAAAAAACAAAGAAGATGTTTTAGTGTTGAAAGAAAAAGCCTACGAAGTTTATGAAAAACTAACCGTTTTGGCTTATGTTGATGAATATATACATACAACTCCGAACGCTACCGAAACAAAAGAAGAAATTCTTAAAAAGATAGAAAATGTGGTTAAAAAAGTTAAAGAACCTACATTAGAAATTGTAGATGATAAACAAGAAAATGAGTTTACAGAAGTAGAACCGATTACAAAAAAAGTAAAAAAAATTGTTGAAGAATTTGCAATTGATAAAGAAGAAAAAGAAGAGCCAAGCATAAAAGTTGCTGAAGAAATTACAGAACAACCGTTTGATGAATTAGAACAAACATTGTTTTCTGCTGAAAGTGTTGAAGAAAAATCAGTAACTAAAGACAAAAAAACAATTACTCTAGAAGAAGAGTTAAATGACACTATTTCTATAGAAGTTGCTGCAGATTTATTTGAAAAACCAGCAATTAAAAAATCGTTAAACGATCAATTACAACAAAATATACATATTGGGTTGAATGACAGAATTGCTTTTGTAAAAAACCTTTTTGATGGAAGTCAAGAAGAGTTTAACAGAGTTGTTTCTCAATTAAACACGATTAAAACAGCAAAAGAAGCAAAAAAGTTTATCAATAAAATGGTAAAACCAGAGTACGATTGGTCTAACCAAGAAGAGTATGAGGAGCGCTTTTTTGAAATTATAGAACGTAAATTCGCATAAAATATACAGGATGAAAATTGAAGTATCAAACGGAGAAATTTTAGACAAATACACCATTTTAGAAATCAAACTTTCTAAAATTAAAGACGCAAAAAAGTTAGTCAATATTCAGCATGAATATGATACGTTAACACCAGATGTAAAAAATATGTATGCGGTTGCAAAAGATAAATTGCATCTTAAAAAATTACAGAATGATTTGTTAGAAGTCAACAAGAAATTGTGGAAAATAGAAGACGATATTAGAGAATGCGAACGTGCAAAAGACTTTAGTCAAACCTTTATTGATTTAGCACGTGCTGTGTATTATGTAAATGATGACAGATCTGATGTTAAAAAAGAAATTAACACATACACTGGCTCAGATTTGGTTGAAGAAAAATCTTATGAAGATTATAAATAAAAAGAGCAAAACCATTATAACATACAAATAAATGAAAAGATTAATATTACTTGGTTTAATTTTAGTAACAGGATTTGGTACCGTTAATGCACAAAAAATTGAATCTAAAAAAGTTTTAGGAAGTTATATATACAAACAAAATGACAGCTATTTATCTAGTAAACAATTGGTTAAGTTGATGGGTAGTAATAATGAGGCATCACAATTAATGAAATCTGCAAACAAAAGTAAAATTTGGGCTACAATATTAGGTGGTGTAGGAGGCGCATTCATTGGTTTTCCAATTGGAACAGCAATTGGAGGAGGTGATGCAAAGTGGGAACTTGCCGGTGTTGGTGCAGCATTGATATTAGTTGCAATACCAATAAACAATAATTACAATAATAAATCTAAAAATGCAGTAGACTTATACAACTCTGGTTTTTCATCAACTTCTTATAGGTTTCAACCTTCATTTAATTTAAATATGAAAGAAAATAGTATTGGAATAACGATGTCCTTTTAATGATAGTTAGCCTAAAAACATATTTGAAAACCATAAGTGTTCTATTATTGCTTGTGTTTTTTTTGGTTGGATGTAAAAGCTCGTATCAAACCATTAGTTTTGAAAAACAAAACATTCCAGATGCCCCAAATTATGCTGACGCAACTTCTTGGGCAGTTTTACCAACAAAATATCCTGAAAGCTTAGAAAAATATGCAACTACAAATCTTCAAGATTTAAAAGCAGATGTTTTTTATGTGTATCCCACTTTGTTAATGGATAAAAAAGTTGCTCGTTGGAACGCAGCAATTGATGATGAAATTCAGAATGATAAAATTATACATACTGCGGTTAAAAATCAAGCTTCTCCATTTGCAACTTCAGGAAAAATTTATGTCCCAATATACAGACAAGCACATATTAAATCGTATAATTTATATACTAAAGGCGGAAAAGAAGCTTTTGAAATTGCCTATGACGACGTAAAAGATGCCTTTGAATATTATTTAAAAAACTACAATAACGGCAGGCCAATTATTATTGTAAGTCATAGTCAAGGAACCAATCACGCCACACAATTGTTAAAAGATTTTATTGACTCGAAACCGTTGCAAAAGCAATTAATTGCCGCATATTTAGTTGGAATGGGAATTCAACCAAACGAATTCAAAACCATTCAACCAATGACAAATCCAACTGAAACTGGTGGTTTTGTTTCTTGGAATACCCGAAAAAAAGGAAGTTACCCGAAAAACAAAAATGTGTATAAAGGAGCGGTAACAACAAATCCAATTACGTGGGATGCTTCTAAAACAACAACTTTAAATCAGCACAAAGGATTTTTATATTCTAACGGAAAATTATATACAAAAGCGTTGAAAATTGAAATCACAGACGGAATGGTTTGGTCTACAAATCCGAAGTTTCCAATGCGGTTTTTCATGTCTTTTATGAAAAATTATCATGTTGGCGACATCAACTTGTTTTGGCAAGATATTAAAGAGAATGTCGAGTTAAGAACAAAAACTTGGTTGGAGAATAATTAAAACGTTTAGTGATTTGAAAAAGCTGAAAAAATGTCTGTTCGAGCGGAGTCGAGAACTATAGATGTTTATTGGGTTTCGACTCCCCTCAACCTGACAATTAATTGGTTAAATATTCTTTCAATCGTTCAACTTCTTTTTTACTATTTCCAATAAAAATTTCATTATCAACAATAAAAACGGGTCTTTTTAAAAAAGTATATTCATCTAAAATATACTGTCTGTAATCTGCTTCAGAAATGGTTTGATTTTTCAAGTCCATTGCTTTATATAACTTTGCACGTTTGTTAAACAATGCTTCGTAACTCTTAGAAAATTTGTGCATTTCTTCAAGTTGTTTTACCGAAATTGGATTGGTTTTTATTTCTTGTTTTTCAAATCCATCAAGATTTACTTCTTTTAAAATTCTTCGGCAAGTATCACAAGTTTGTAAAAAGTAGACTTTTTTCATTTTATACGTTATATTTGATGCTAAATTAGGATAAAAAATGAAAACACAATTCGAAATATTAATCAAATCGAGAGAACTTGTTTTGCAAGTAATCGATGATTTAACAATTGAACAATTACATTTAATTCCGAAAGGATTTAAAAATAATATTGCTTGGAATGTAGCGCATTTGGTTGTTACGCAACAATTGTTGCATTATAAGCTTTCAGGTGTAAATTGTTTAGTGCCCGATGATTTAATCGCAAATTATAGAAAAGGAACTTTTCCAGAAAGAGAGTTTAATAACGAAGAGTTTGACGAAATCAAAGAATTATTAATTGCTTTGCCAGAAACCTTGATAGAAGATTACGAAGCGGGTATTTTTCAAGATTACGAAGCATACGAAACCAGTACAGGTTTTGTGTTAGATTCTTTAGAAACAGCGATTTCTTTTAATAATTTTCACGAAGGAATGCATTTAGGAATCATCAGATCAATAAAAAAATTAGTGTAAAATACATAAGATTTTTAAAGTTGAAATTTAACACAAAAACAATACACGGCGGTCAACAAAACGATCCTTCAACAGGAGCAGTAATGCCGCCAATTTATCAAACATCAACGTATGCGCAATCAAGTCCTGGAAAACACAAAGGTTATGCATATTCTAGAACTGCAAATCCAACTAGAACCGCATTAGAAAAAAGTTTTGCAGCCATAGAAAACGGAACGCACGGTTTGGCTTTTTCATCTGGATTAGCTGCAATTGATTGTGTTTTAAGAACTTTAAAGTCTGGTGATGAAGTTATTGCAGGTGATGATTTGTATGGAGGAACGTATAGAATCTTTACAAGAATGTTTGAAAAACAAGGATTGAAATTTTCTTATGTTGATATGAATTCTGTTGAGAATGTTACCAATGCGATTACAGAAAAAACAAAACTAGTTTGGATAGAAACACCTACAAACCCATTAATGAAAATTGCAGATATAGCAGAAATTACAAAAGCAGTTAAGGCAGTAAATTCTATTATTTTAATTGGAGTAGATAATACTTTTGCAACTCCGTATTTACAGCAACCTTTAAATTTAGGTGTAGATATTGTAATGCATTCTGCGACAAAATATTTAGGCGGACATTCTGATTTGGTAATGGGAGCTTTAATGGTTAACGATGAAAAATTAGCAGAAGAATTACATTTTATTCAGTTTGCTGCTGGTGCAATCGCTGGCCCAATGGATTCATTTTTAGCACTTCGAGGCATTAAAACCCTACACATTAGAATGCAGCGTCATTGTGAAAACGGCAGTGCAGTTGCTGCTTATTTAGTAAAACATCCGAAGGTGAAAGAGGTTTATTTTCCAGGTTTAGAAAACCATCCGAGTTATGAAATTGCAAAAAAACAAATGAAAGATTTTGGAGGAATGGTTTCCTTTAAACTAAAAGATGAAACTCAAAAAGCTACATTTACTTTTTTAGAAAATACAAAAATATTTACGTTGGCAGAATCTTTAGGCGGAGTAGAGAGTTTGGTAAATCATCCTACAACAATGACACATGGAAGCATTCCTGAAGAAGAACGTTTAAAAATCGGAATAACAGATTCGTTAATTCGTCTAAGTGTAGGAATTGAAGATGTTGAAGATTTGTTAGAGGATTTAGAACAAGCTTTAGATAAATCATAAAAACAAACAAAAAAGAGTTGTGCGTTTTTTTTACATTCTATTTTTTACAAAAGATTCCTCCAGCAAAATTTAAGTGATAAATAATTCCAACTTGAACATGAATTAGCCATTCATTATTTTTGTTTTCTATTACATCAGCTTGCAAACCATCTACAGCGTCCGAGAAAAAGAATTGCCAATTAAAATTGGCCGCTAAATCAAACTTTTCTGTTAATTTATAACGCGTTCCAGCACCCAAAATAAAAGAGAATGTTCCGCCGTTTCCAACATTTAAATTATCTAGAATTCTATATTTACTTGGTAAAATAGAAATATCGGTTCTCCAATCTCCTAAATCAGAAGTTAAAGTGTTTTTATAGTACGAAAATTTAAGACCAACACTTACATAGGGGTTCCATTTCATTTCAGAATAAGGAAACATAAATTCCCTTAAATCCTTAAAGTAATATTCAGCTTGTACTCCATAATTAAGCATGGAAATTGTTCCTTTCATTGCTCTTAACTGTACTGCCAATGGATTACTTCCTTGCGTATATACACCATGATGTTGAAAATCACCTTTGGTCATTATGTTAAATTCAGTTTTAACCATTAAATGATTGGCAATATCATCTTCTGCATTCCAACGAGTATCTATATTAAAGAAATGAAGGTAATGTATTAAACTAAAAGACATAGCGCTATTTCCATAACTGCTTAAAAAGTTGCCTCTTTGGCCATAGTCTGTTTGAACGGTAGCAGTACCAGCAAAGAAACCAACGTCGTGTGTTAGATGTTGGGCATTTGCAGATAAGGCTATTACGAGAAAGAATAATATTTTTAGGGGTTTCCTCAAGAAATAGTTTTATAAGTTGACAAATATATTAAAACGAGGGTAAAACAATAACTCGATTATGATTAATTTATTGTAAATATCTCAGAAAAATTCCAATTTGCTTTTATACTAAATGTAATTGGCAAATAAATTACTTTTTCTGGTTCCTTTTTTTTCAAATAATTACCAGTATCCCATTTCTTATTGCTGTTTGTATCTAGAATTGCTCTGATAATATAATTGCCTGGTGGAAGTAGTTCAAATTTGATGTTTTTAGTATCTGTAACGTACGTTCTTTGAATTACTTTTTTGTCTTTTTCTGATAACAATTCTACAATTACTGAAGATAAAGGTTTTTTGTTTAGTGTTAAAGAGATGCTTCCATAATCTTCAGGTTCTTTTGTGTTAAAATTATAGTTTAAAGTGTCGTTTTGTGTTTCAAAAATATCTGTTAAAGCTTTGGGTAAAAGTGTTAATTTATAATTTGTATTGTATTTTTTATCAAATAAAAACTGAATTTTATTTGTAGATTTTTTTAATATATGCTGATAAATTACCGCCACAGAATCTTGATCAAAAAAGGCAATCTTAGAGGTGTCTATTTTTATAACAGGATTATTACTCTTTAAAGTTAACGTGTCTTTTAAATCTAAGGTTCTTGTGATGTTAGAATTTATTTTTAAAGAATCCAATACTTTTTTTCTTAGAAAAACTGTTAACGTATCTATATAATTCTCTTTTTTTACTTTAAAAACTAAAGAATCTGTATCAATTTTAGAATGCCAAAGATAAAGGCTGTCTTTTGTATTGTCTAATCTAGATTTACTATTAAAATCCGATGACACATCAGACAAAACACTAATATCAATGTTTTCTCGTTCTCCTTCAAAATCAAAAATAATTTTTCCTTTTGAAGTTTCTTTTGCCGAAATTATTTTAAAAGTCGGAGTTTCTTTAAAAAGCGATAAAGGTTCCTCTAAAATACTATCATTTGGCAATTCTATAAACCGATTGTAAAAACCAATTTTATCTTCTTTCGGATTAAAGGTATAGTTGTTAGAAACATCTTTTAACGCAACTAAAAGATACTTTCCTTCTTTAATATTTGTAATTTTAAACAGTGAATCTAATGCGTTTGTAATGTAATTTGGTTTTTGTTTGTAGATAATAGAATCTGAATATGTAGAATCTACTTCATACAGTAAAATACTAATGTCTTTGTCAAATTTATTATTAAAAGCGTCTTTAATAAATCCTTTTGTTTTTAGGGAGTCTACATAGTTGCCAGTAGAAAAAACGTAGTTAAAACTCTTTAAAACATTCCCTTCATTGTTGTCTTCAATGCTATTTCCGAAATTAAAAATATAGGTAGTATTTTCTTTTAACGTATCAGTTAATTTTATAGTAATTTCTTTGCTTGGAGATCCTTGCGGACTAATTGTAGGAAAATATTTTAACGGCGGAGAAATTACCAGTTGTTGATTTACGTTTTTCAACGTAATATATTCATCAAACGAAAGTTTAATTTTTTTGCTATTAAAATGAATGCTTTTATAAGGAGGATTTGCAGTTACCATAACCGGAGCTAAACTATCTTTTAGTCCGCCATTTGGTCTTCCTTTTTTTGCGCAATTACTTGTTAAAAGGATTACTGCAAAAAC
Organism: Polaribacter gochangensis; assembly: GCF_046224025.1. NCBI lineage: Bacteria > Pseudomonadati > Bacteroidota > Flavobacteriia > Flavobacteriales > Flavobacteriaceae > Polaribacter > Polaribacter gochangensis. The sequence continues at coordinate 991,704 of NZ_JBJXRF010000001.1, forward strand.
AAAAATAATATGTTTTATAAAAGGTTTCAGTTGCTTTAATTTTACTGCAAAATAACAATTTTTTTACTGTAAAATGATTCATTTTTTAGTTAAATTATTCTGTATATGCCATTGTTACAATACTAATTTTAATGTTTTCTGCTTGTAGCAATTCCTTGCAACAAGATTCTAAAGTTGCTCCAGTTGTAATTACGTCGTCAATTAATAAGATGTGTTTGTTTTTTAAGGCGGATGGATTTGGTACACTAAATTTTGTATCGTTGTTGCTAAATCTTTCGAAACGCTGTTTAAACGTTTGGGTTTTTGAGCTAGAAGTTCTAATTAAAACATCATCTAGATATGGTTTTTCTAGATGTTTTGACACAGTTAATCCGAAAGTTGTTAGCTGATTGTATCCGCGTTTTTTTTGTTTTTTTGGATGTAACGGAACCGGAATAATACAATCGAGGTCAGTAAATTCATTAGATTCTTTTAAAACATGACCAAACCAATCACCGATAAAATAACCAACTTCTTGATTGACTTTGTACTTTAAAGCATGAATTAGGTCTTTTGTTTTTCCGTCTTTTCTGTAAGATAAAAAAGAGTTTGCTTTTACTATCGAAATTCTTCCATAAAAAGCTTTTGTAATTTTATTATCTTTATAGTCTTTGTAACAAATTATTGGTAAATCATGTCTACAAAGTGTACAGATGATTTTTTCGGATTGTAATAACTTTGATTCGCAAGTAATGCATATCTTCGGAAAAAATAAATGCAAAACATCTTGTAAATATTTCATTTTCTTAGCTTTTTAAAGTTAAGATACTAAAAAACATATTAGTGGGTAAAAAAATCGACTTTTTTAAAGTAGCTGTAAAGAACATAAAAACTTCTGGGACCGTAACTCCTAGTTCAAGGTTTTTGGCTCAAAAAATGTTAAAAGAAATCGATTTTTCTTCTTGCAAAGTATTGGTAGAATTAGGTCCAGGAAACGGTGTAATTACAAATCAAATATTAAAAAAGTTACAACCAAATTCTCATTTAATTTGCTTTGAAGTAAATGATATTTTTTACGAAAATTTAAAAAAGATAAAGCATCCGCAGTTAACAGTTTTAAAAGCATCCGCAGAAGAAATACGGCCAGAAATGGAAAAGTTAGGGTATTCAAAAGCCTGCCATATTGTTTCAAGTTTGCCGCTTACAATTATTCCAAATACAATTTCTGAAGCCATTTTAGAAAATTCGTTAAACTCATTACATAAAAACGGAACTTTTATTCAATATCAATATAGTTTAACCTACTACAAAAAGCTAAAAGCTGTTTTTAAAGAAAAAATATCTTTAGATTTTGAACTGTTAAATTTCCCGCCCGCATTTGTATATCGATGCAAAAAAGAGCATTAATTTTTTCTTGTTAACTTTTTAGATTACTGTATCTTTGCACTCATTATGGCAAAACAAGAAGATCAATTTAAAAAAGTGTTATCGCACGCTAAAGAATACGGTTATGTATTTCAATCCTCTGAAATTTATGACGGATTAAGCGCTGTGTATGATTACGCTCAAAATGGCGTTGAGTTAAAGAAAAATATTAGAGATTATTGGTGGAAAGCAATGGTGCAAATGCACGAAAATATTGTGGGTATTGATGCTGCAATTTTAATGCATCCAACAACTTGGAAAGCTTCTGGACATGTAGATGCTTTTAACGATCCATTAATTGATAATAAAGATTCTAAAAAACGTTACAGAGCTGATGTTTTGGTAGAAGATTTTAGAGAAAAAATCAACGAAAAAATTGAAAAAGATATTATCAAAGCAAAAAAACGTTTTGGCGATGATTTTGATGAGGCAGAGTTTAGAGCAACCAATGCAAATGTGTTGCGTCGTCAAAAACAAATGGATGAAATTACAGTTGAATTGACGCGCGTTCAAGAAGAAAGTGATTTAGTTGGTTTTAGACAGCTTATTATAGATTTAGGAATTGCTTGTCCAGCTTCTGGATCTAAAAATTGGACAGAAGTAAAGCAGTTTAATTTGATGTTTGGAACACAAATTGGTGCTTCAGCAGAAAATTCTACACAAGTGTATTTACGTCCGGAAACAGCTCAAGGAATTTTTGTAAACTTCTTAAATGTGCAAAAAACAGGACGAATGAAAATTCCGTTCGGAATTGCACAAACCGGAAAAGCATTTAGAAACGAGATTGTTGCAAGACAGTTTATTTTTAGAATGCGAGAATTTGAACAAATGGAAATGCAATTTTTTGTAAAGCCAGGAACTCAAAAAGAATGGTACGAAAACTGGAAAGAAACCAGAATGAAATGGCATCTATCTTTAGGAATGGGAGCAGAAAATTACCGTTTTCACGATCATGATAAATTAGCACATTATGCAGATGCAGCAGCAGATATTGAATTTAAATTTCCGTTCGGATTTAAAGAATTAGAAGGAATTCATTCAAGAACAGATTTCGATTTAAAAGCACACGAAGAATTTTCTGGAAAGAAATTACAATATTTTGATCACGAAGAAAATAAAAGCTATGTGCCTTATGTTGTAGAAACTTCTATCGGATTAGATAGAATGTTTTTAGCAGTATTTTCTAACGCGCTACAAGAAGAAGAATTAGAAAACGGAACCACAAGAACAGTGTTGAAATTACCAGCAGTTTTAGCACCTTTTAAAGCGGCAGTTTTACCGTTGGTTAAAAAAGATGGTTTGCCAGAAGTTGCTCGTAAAATTATGGATGATTTAAAATGGGATTTCAATGTTTTTTATGACGAAAAAGACGCTGTTGGAAAACGTTATAGAAGACAAGATGCAAACGGAACGCCATTTTGTATTACGGTAGATCACGATACGTTAAAAGACAATTGTGTAACCATTAGACACAGAGATACGATGGAACAAAAGCGTGTAGCAATTGCTGATTTAAAAGAGATTATCAAAGCAGAAGTTGACGTAAAAACTTGGTTACAAAAAATGTAAACACTAAGTAGCTGAACTTGTTTTTAGCATCTCATTAATATACAAAAAACCACATCTTTATGCTGAATTTATTTCAGTGACAGATGTGGTTTTTTAATTTATAGATCGTTTGGTTTTAAAATCTCCAACCAATATTTACGCCAGTTCTAGGAACCACTATTGGTGAGTTTTCGCTAAATAAATTTCGTCCAGCACCACCATAAACATCAACGGTAAACCCGCCTTCAGAAACATATTTTAATCCAACTGCTACACCTAAAGCACCATCTGTATAATCTTCATATGTGATTGGTCCCCCATTCATTAAGTTTTCTTTTTCTCCAAAGTTTAAGCTAAAAAAACCTTCTCCGAAGAAATTCCAATTGCTATCAGAAGTAAAATAATGACGAAAATATGGAGTTAACGATCTTTGTTCGTTGTATCTAAAATCTGCACTGTTCTTTTCAAAATTAATTAAGGCAGAAACTCCAAATGAAGAGGTTTCATCTATGTATTTTTCATAAGAAACTTCGATAGTTTTTAAAACTAAAGCATCAAAAATATCTAATTTAATTTCTTGTTGTGCTTGTGTATAAGATGCCGATAAAATGGCAATAACGATAAAAAGCTTTTTCATTTTTTGGTTTTAAAATTAGTATTGTTTGTTATATAACGTAAATAAGTTGTTACAATTATATGCTACTACAAATCTAATGTTATTTTTTAATAATTATAACCTACTAAAGCTTAAAAATCTGCTCGTAACTGAATTGATCCGTTGTGTATAGTGGTCGAATTTTCTCCTTTCCTGCCTAAATAATTAAAGTTTAAATTGATAAAAGAATTTATTTTTTGCTGATACATCAAAGACCATGTGTAATTTCTGCCAGCTAGTAAACCTTCTAACATTTGATACGCAACTGGGCTATTTTGATTTCCCATAAAATTATTGTGAAACAAATTGATTTCTACTCTAATCAATGCATCTTTTGTTGATTTGTAATAATAAGAACTTCCTAATTTTTGTTGTTGTAAAGTTTCTAAACTACCAACGTTGTTTTCTTTGTTCTTATAATTGTAAAAGAAAGAAAATTGATGATTTTTATTATATTCAAAAGTAAATTTTGGAGCGATTTCATAAGCGTCGATTCTGTAATTTTGATTGGTAAAGTTTTCAGTAATAATCTCGTCTTTTGATGTGTTTGTTTTTAAATCAAAAAGCCAAAAAGCAGCTAATTTATGCGCAAACTCTAATTGATGCAATTTGGTGTTGTTTTCTTGATTACCAATGTTGTATAAATGTTTGTTTTTAGAAGTTGCGTAGGTAAAAATAAGGCTATATTTCTGTAGATTTTTGTTTAAATACAAACTGTTTCTAAAACTAAAATTCAATCCTAATAATTTTGATTCATCCAAATCAAACGGATTCAAATTAAAAGAATTATCAGTTCTTTTTTGTTCGTTATCAACCACAAAATTGGTTTGATTGTAAAAGTGAGAAAGTACTTTTTTAACGCCGCTTTTAGTTGCCCATTGAGATGGATTAATCGTAAAAACTTGTTGCCATTTTGCACGTTGTGTATTTATAAAAGTGATGTTTGGTAAGGCAACACGCAAATATGCTGCTTGGTCTTTATAAATAGCAATTTCAAACTCGTTAAATTCTTTAATTCCGTTGTTGTTATAATCAATCCACGTATAATATCCTTGTCCAGGCTCGGTTTTAATATAGACATATTCTTGTTGCGGAATATTGCCCGAAGAGGTTTCGTAAACAGTATTAAAATTGATAAAATTACGAAAGAGTTTTTGGCTATAAACTATTTTAGAGTTCAACGCCTTTTCATCAGCTGTAAAAGTGTTTTTTGTACTTCTGTAATTTGCTAAGATCGATAAATTACTAGAGGTGTTTTGTAAAATTCTACTATTGATATAATAGGTTTTTCGTGAATTTACTTCTGTAAAAGCATTGTTTCTAATACTGTCATTTTGCCTAAAATTAAAACCAATTTTGGTGAACACTTTAGTAGAATCTCCTAAACCAATAAAGGTTTCGTATTCTTTAAATTGATGACTTAATGCACTTTTCTGTTGCGTTGATTTAGATTCGATTTTATTGGTTTCTACATTGATAAAACCACCAAGCCAAGAATTCGAAAATGAATGTTCTATTTTCCCTTTAGCTCTTAAAAATTTATTTTTTTCTAAAGTAGATGAACTGTTTAATAAACTAACAAACGAACTAAATTTTGTGTTTTTTATGTTTGTTTGGCTGTTAAAAACGTGTTTAATTCCGTTGTAATTATCGGAATAATTTATTAGGTTAAAACCATAGATATATTTAGAATTTTGTGTGTTGTCTAAAATAAGTTGTGTGCTAATTTGATTTCTATTTCCTAACGGATTTACAATATTCCAATCGCGTAAAAATTCAACAGCATCAAAACGTTGTTCGGTCGCAAAATTTTGTTGTACATATTCGAAACCTATATCCGTTGAAAACCTCCATTTTTTATCCACAAAGAGTTGTTGCCATTTTAGTTTTGCAGCCAACCCTTTGTTTTCAGAATCATCGATTGTAGAAAATAAATTGGCATCAGTATTGCTCAAAGCAATTTCTCCAAAGAAACTTGTTTTCTTAGTCAGATTTAACGTTGTATTTACAACTGCAACTTGCGATTTTGAAGGAGCAGCTAGTCTGATAATTGGTTGATAATTCCCTAAATTGATTCCAACATATTTGTAAATATTTCCAATTGCGATGGTTTTATCTAACGTGTAATCTCCTTTATTTGCGCCAACAAACGTAAAAGTAACATTGTATAATTGATCTGTTGCATTTGTTGAATATTCAAAGTTTTCTGTAACTCCGTTTGTTACTTTTCTGTACAAAATTCTGTTTTCAGAATACACATCTTCGTAAGCACTATTTGCAAACATTTTAGATTCATCATTACCAGCATTTGCTAAAATCTGCTTTTGTGAATCCGATAAATTTTGCTGTATAGGCTGATTTTTTGCATCATTTTCGTTATAGAAAATTCCGTTGATGGTAAATTTTTCTCCAACATATTTTGCTTTTTCATAAGTAACAAAACGCGTGTAATTTCTGTTAGAATACTGATAATCTAAATGAAAACGAATGTCATTTGTAACCGGAAAAGTAGTGTTAAAACGTATTTCGGAATTGTTATAATCGATGGTGTAATCTTTGTTTTCTCCTCTGTTTAACAAAACGCCGTTTGCATACAAAGCATCGCTTCCGGCAACGATTATAATAAACGCTTCGTTGTTTGGACCAATAATTTTATACGGACCTTGATTTCCTTCTTTACCAAGAAATTTAAAACTGGTAAACTTTCCTCTTACAACTGCTCCAGAAGCAAGTACATTTAGATTGTCATTTAGTTTTGCCTCCACTTCTAAACCGGCAACTTTTTTAGAAAAAGGCATAAAGTAACTGTCTGAATTTGTTAAATCTAAATCTCCTGCTTTTACACGCCAATTTTTGTGTTCAAACTCAATAAAAATACGATCAAAATCAGTGATATTTTGAGAATATCCGTTGTCTTGTAACGGAATATTAGTGTCAAAAATATTGGCTTTTATGGTAACATCTTTTGATAAATTTCCTTTAATTGTTAAGTCTAAAGAGGAATTTACAACCGAGTTTTGATTGTTGCCAATTGTTAAACCACGTGTAATGTTTCCAGAAGTTTCTAAATTATTAAAAAGCTCTTTTCTTTGTTGATTTTTATTGGTTGTTAAACTGTATAATTGTTGTGTATTGTTGGTATTTGGAACAATTATGTTGTCATTATATTTTTGATAGGTTTTGGTGATAAAATCAGGAAATCTAAAATATTCAACCCTTATAAAAGGATGTTTTTTTGAATTGATTATCAGTTGTGCTTTTATAAAATCTACTTGATATTCTGAAGTCGGAATTACCGTTTTATTTTGAGAAAAAACTTTAAATAATTGCGAATTGATACTCACAGAATCTATTTGAACCGTGTCTTTTACCAACGTAAAATCCTTTGATCTAAAATCTGAAGAACCAGTTTGTGCATAGATTGAAAAACCTATACAAACAAAAATGATAAAAATGATTTTTTTAATCATGTAATACAAACGTTCTAATTGTAAAAATAGTTTAAAATAACGATTGTTGTTTTACAGGATTTTCGTGAGCTAATAACCATTTTTTACGCCAAATTCCGCCAGCATAACCAGTTAAAGAACCGTCAGAACCAATAACTCTATGACACGGAATTACAATCCAAATTGGATTTTTACCATTTGCTGATGCAACAGCTCTGATAGCTTTTACGTCGCCAATTGCTTTGGTTTGTTCTAAATACGTTCTGGTTTTATTAAATGGAATGTTTAGTAATTCTTTCCAAACTTTTTGTTGAAATTCAGTTCCTTGTGGATTTAACTTTAAATCGAATTGGGTTCTTGTTCCTGCAAAATATTCCTCTAACTGAGAAATACAGTTTTTTAAGTAAGTTGGAATATTATTGGATGTTTCTATGTCGTCATCTAAAACAGAAATAGATTGAATCCCGTCTTCGTCTCCAACAATTTTTGCAGTTCCGATGGGAGTTTTGTAATATATAACGTTGTTAGATTCCAAAAATATCTTTTGAGTTTTGAGTTGTAATTTCGGCAATTTCTTCGAAAGAGATTTCATAAATAGCCGCTAATTTTTCTACAACTTGTGTGATGTAACTGCTTTCATTTCGTTTTCCTCTAAAAGGCGTTGGTGCTAAATAAGGCGAGTCTGTTTCTAGTACAATATGTTTGATGTCAATTTGATGTAGAAACTGATCTATTTTCCCATTTTTAAACGTTGCAACACCGCCAATTCCTAATTTCATATTGTAAGAAATGGCTTTTTTTGCTTGTTCTAAAGTTCCTGTAAAACAATGAAAAATTCCGAATAAATCATCACTTTTTTCCATTTCTAACACTTCAAAAATTTCATCAAAAGCTTCTCTACAATGAATTACAATAGGTAGTTTTTTTTCTTTTGCCCACTGAATTTGAGTTCTAAAAGCTTCTTGTTGTTGCACTAAAAAATTGTTGTCCCAATACAAATCAATTCCTATTTCTCCAATGGCATAAAAATTACGTTGATCAATCCATTTTTTTACAATCGCTAATTCTTCTTTGTAATTTTCTTTTACAGAAGTTGGATGCAATCCCATCATTAAAAAAACATCGTCTGGATATTCAGCTTCTAATTTAAGCATGCTTTCTGTGTACGAAGAATCAATTGCAGGAATAAAAAAACGAGAAACTCCAGCGTCTTTTGCTCGGTTCATCATTTCATTTCTGTCTTTATCAAATTGATCAGAATATAAATGCGTATGTGTATCAGTAATCATTTTTTAGTGTTCAGTTATCAGTTATCAATTATCAGTTATCAATGTTCAATTAAACTGTTTATTGATAATTGTTCATTGTAAATTGAATTGTATTTTAGCAAAAACAAAAGTACTGTTAAATGCCAAGTCTTAAAAAAGTATTGCAAAAAAAGAAATATATAAAAATCAAGTTGATAAGAATTGCTACAAATCACTTGGAGTTAAAAGCAAAGATAAACGGAGTTAAAGGGCGATTTATCTTAGATACGGGCGCATCAAACTCTTGTGTTGGAGTAGATTTGATAGACTATTTTAAGTTACATGCAGAAGCATCTGAAACAAAAGCAGCCGGTGCAGGAGCAACCGATATGGAAACTCAAAAATCTACCGATAATACCTTACAAATTGGAAAATGGAAAACCAATGAAAGTCATTTAGTACTGTTTGATATGACACATGTAAATACCGCTTTAACGCAGCATCACGCAAAAGAAGTTCATGGAATTATTGGTGCAGATATTTTAGAAATGGGCAAGGCAATTATTGATTATAAAACCTTGGATTTATATTTAAAAAAAGATCCTATTTTTAAAAATAAAAAAGTGTTTACAGAAGATCAAACAGCACTTCCGTTTTAAAATAAAAAAAGGCTCACAAAAATTGGCGAGCCTTTAAAAAAATGATTCTCTTTTTCCCCAAAATGAAATCTCATTTTTTACTTTTTTGTATTAAAAACCACTTGGGGCTTCTGGGCTTCTTGCTTGAGCAGTTTTAGGATTTAATAGCATATAAGTTCCTATAGCGGTTAATGCGGCATATTTTCCGTAGTTACCAATTTTTTGAATAGCTTCTTTGCGAGTAATGTTTTCTGATTGTTGTTTTTTATTTTCCATTATTCTAAAATTATTTTTTTAATAATATTTCCATTGTCAGATGCGATCTTTACTATATATATTCCAGGTTTTAAATCGTTGGAAATTTGTAAAGTAGTATTGTGAGTGGTTTTGTTTAACAATTCTTTTCCTAAAATTGAAATTATTTTTATGGTTGCTTTTTGGTTGTTTAATCCTGTGATATTTAACGTTCTTTTGTTAGATAAATAAACATTAAGTTTGTTTTGGTGTAGCTTTTCTACAGCTAATACTTGTGTTGTAACATGTACAGAAAAACGTTCAGTAGTATTTAAATCTTCTGATACTGTTATTTTGTAAGAAGCATTTTCTTCATCTAACCTTTTAAAGGTGTTTAAGACTTTGTCCTCTAAAAAGATTTTATAAGTGTTTGGAATGCTTTCTTTGGTTAATGTAAAAGTTATTTCGCTATTTGCTTTTGCATTAATTCCAATTGGGATAACCATGTTTTCATAATTATCTTTTGGTAACGATTGAATGGTGAAATTCGTTTTATGATTACCATCAACCAAACGAGTAAAAATATCTAAACCATCGCTATTAAAGTTTCCAATATCATAACCTTTATCAAAACCTACTGTTGCATTGTCAAAGTATTTGATAGCAGTATTTACAGTGTAATTTCCATCACTTAACAATACTTTTATAGCAGGTGTTGCATTTTTTGTTTTTTCAAAAAGGTTATTTCCTGCGGCTGGTTTTGTACTTCTCTTTTCTTGGTTAAAAGTAATTTCTGTTTGTCCGTTTTTAAGTTTTACAAAGAAACCTTGTCCCGGAGTTAGAGAACGATTGGCGTCATCAACCTCAGAAACAACGACATATTTATTTTGTGTATTATCCCACACGTAGATACTTTGATACGTGTCATCTAAAGCAGTTAAATTGTCATTTAAAAAACTATTAGAACTGTTTTTATTTGCTGGAAAATACGTTGTAAACGGATTTCCAATAGCATTCCATTGGTTGGTTGTTACAGTTTTAGTTGTTGTATTGGTAGTTAAAGTTCCAGTAAATGATATTTCACCGTCTGTTGCTCTAGAAATGGCATAACTTTTACCCACTTCAAACTCTAAATTTTCATCCATATCGGCAAAATAATATACCCATTTTTGCCCGTTAGGTTGCGAATCATCATAATAACTAATGGCGTATTTGTTTGGCGTAACATCGGTTCTTTTTCTAATGTTATTTGCAACGTTTTCTGCAAACGCTTTTATTTTTTGTCCTGCAACTGGCGGAGTAACAATACTCCATTTATTAGCCAATAAACCACCACGTTTGTAAGTAACAGTTCCTGTGCTTGTGCCTTCAACTAATAAAACACCACTATTTGTTTTGTCAGATGACAACTCTAAAGTTCCACTGCTGTTAAAAGAGTTTTGTATGATAATTTCTTTGTCTTTTGGAATGTTTAGAACTGCTGTGTTTTCTAACGTAAAATCATCAATTTTTAAATCATCAACATCAATGGTAACAGTTTTTCCTGAGTTAATAGTAACTTTATCAACTTGTGTTGGTACAATACCTAAACCCCAATTACTTGGAGTTGACCAATCTCCTGTAGTGGTAAATGTGTTGGTTGTAATAGTTGTGTTTGAAAAATTACCAGTAGCACCTGCAACAAAATTAGAAGTAGCACCTGTTTTTGTAAAATTGTTTAAAGTTCCATTTAGATTATTAGAACCGCTATCAGTAAGTAAAGAAATAGATGAATTATCACCTTCTGCAATTCCTTGATTCATTTTATAATAAGCCGCTAAACCGTTTGCATTTGCAGGAACACTTTTGTCTTTTTGATTATTGATTTCTGTTGCTGTTAAAACACGCGACCAAATTCTAACTTCATCTATACTACCATTAAAAAAGTGAGCATTATTTCTTGCTCCAATTTCTATAGGAGCAGTACTATCAAACATAGTTCCTGCAACAGCGTTTGTTCCAGTTGCTACTCCATTGATATAGGCTTTCATAGTTGCGCCGTCAAAAGTAAGTGCTACATGAGACCATTCTCCAGCTGCAATTGTAGCTGTAGATTCAAAATATTCATCAGTAGTACCATCAGTTGTTACTGTAAACTCTACTCTACCAGAAGCTAATAAGATAAACGCAAACGCTTTTTGATTTGTATCATATTGACTTAAATAGGTTTGAGTACTTAATTCATCTGGGTTTAACCAAGCTTCGGCAGTAAAGCCAGTAGAAAAATCAAAAGCAGCATTGTCTGCAATGGTAACTCTATCATCAGTCCCATCAAAATTTAAAGCATTGTTTAAGCTAAAGCTTTTAACATCACCATAAGATGTGCCTTGAGTATTGGTGGCGTAAGCTCTATAATAATAAATGGTATTTGCGGTTAAACCAGTAATGTTTTCTGAGAAAACTCCTGTTCCAGTTCCATTTGTATCTTTGGTAACATCTGTATCTCCAATTTTTGGGTTGGTATCTGTTGTGGAATATAAAATACCTCTTTCTGTAACTGCACTTGCTCCTTGATGCGTAATATTCCCTGCTAATGTAGCAGAAGTACTTGTTACATTAGTTGCGTTGGTAGTTTCTACAACCGGTAAAGTTGGAGGTGTTAATTTTATATATTTTTCATTCGTCGTTGGAGCAGTAGTAGAAAGTGTCATGTCTCCTATAAAACCAATAGTTTCTTCTTCAATTATAATTTTTAAATCAAAGTCTAAATGAGAAGAGTCATTCATTCCTGTAAAAATTACATGCCCATCATTGTATACATTTGTTGTATTAGAACTTAATGCATGATTTCCACTTCCACTAAAATTAGTTAACACAACACTATACGTATTACCTTGTGTTACATTTACTGCTGATGATACTATAAATTCTTGACCACTAGCAACTGTACTGTTTGAGATGTATATAGATTCTGAATGTATTTCTGTTCCTCCATTGGTTTCATCTCCACTATAAATTTTTAAATCTGCTGTGCCAGAAAAAGTATGATTACCATCTTTTGGATAAAATGTTATTTTTTTTAGTATACCATTTACGCCAGCTGAATACGTTTGCCCTATTTTAGCTTGATTCAAATAATCATTGGTAGTAGTTTGGTTTACTGTAATATTAGTTGTGCTTGCAACTGCAAGCGTGCTAATATCATTACTGTTAGCAACACCGTTAACGCCTTTTATTTGTAAAAAAACATCTCCATTAGCAGTAATATTATTTACTGTTACTTCATACACAGTAGTTGATATTTGATTTATAGTACTAATTGTTGCACCAGCAGCATTTGTTGTAAAATCTGAAACATCTACATCTTTAACAGGTTTACTAAACGTAACTTTATAGGTTACTGTATTTTCGTAGGTGTTTTCTAAAGTAGGGTTTTCTCTTTCTATTGCTGTAATGGAAACTCCTAGAGTTGTAAAACTTTTAATTTCTCCATAACCAGTTCCAGAGCTATTAATGGCATAAGCTCTGTAATAATAGGTTGTTTCTCCAGTGAAATCATTTATAGTTTCAGAAAAAACACTTGTTCCTGTTCCGTTAGTGTCTTTTGTAACGTTTGCCTCTCCAATTTCAGGAGTAGTATCTATAAAAGAATATACTATTCCTCTTTCTGTTATAGAACTTCCGTTATTTGAAATTGCATTACCTCCTAACACTGCAGATGTTTGAGTTATTGTATTTGAACTTGTTGTTGTAATTGTAGGTAAATTACTAATTGTGTAAGTTTCATCTGTAGTTGGTAATGTATTGGATAATAATACTATGCCACCAGTGAATACATAAATTTTAAAGTATAAATCTGCGCTTGAAAGTAAGTCTGGATTATATAAATAACCATTTGCGTAAGTATTGCCAGTTTTTGCTGTAAAAGCAGATGTACCAGTGCCTGAATATTTTAGTTTAAAAGTATAGGTGTTTCCAGTGGTAATTGATGCAGGGTTAGAAAAAGTATATGTTACTTCTCCAGTATCGCTAGTTACAGTAATGTTTTCTGTGGATAAAAGATTTCCTCCAAATCCATCTCCTGAAAATAACTTTAGTGTTCCTGTACCAATAGCAGTATGAATTCCAGGAAATTTTCTTAAAATTATTTTTGTTAACAAACCAGTGTTTTCAGCAACAAATGATTGACCAAATTCAAAAGAACCGGTTTGTTGTGCAGTTGGAGTATTACTTATAGATAGTGCACTGCTATTCTTTTTAATATCGTTACTTCCTGTAGCATCTACACCTTTTATATCTAAATTTATAGTGCCAGAAGAATTAGTAATTCCAGTAATTTTCACATCATATACAGCATCGTTTATTTTGGCTATTGATGAAATTATTCCATTTGCTGATGCAGTACCACTCAAAGTAAAATCATCAGTTGACACATTTAATACCTCATCATTAAAAGTTACTCTAAATGTAACTTCATCTGCACTAGTAGTTGCATCTGTTGGATTCTGGCGTTCAATAGAATTTACTTTTAAAGTTTGTGAAAAAGTTGTAGAAGAACAAATAGTTATAAGCGTTATAAGTATTATAAAAGTATTTTTTTTCATGATAAATATTTTTTAAGATTAAACCCACCAAGTTTGTGTCCAGATGTCAAATAGTATTTTTTGACAAACACTCGCTCTAGTTTCATTATGTTTCCATCTAGTAAGGGATATTTGCTTTATTGAAGAAAGGTTCGAATTATCAAGATCTAGTTCTACAATTTTTAACTCGTCATTACTTTCTCTTTGTAATAAGCCTTGCCCAGAGGCATTAATAGAACCGCTAATATTTATTTTTAAAGTTGAATCTGAAATCTTAGTTATAATAATAGTTATTTCAAATTGTTGATTTAGATACTCTCCTTCTATGAGAACTTTAATTTCAGAGGAATCTACTTGTAACCAACTACCAATCCCTATTTTTATATTTCCTGCAAGTTTTACTTCAAAACTTTTACTTTCTGCAGCTTCTGCGCTTATAAACCTTCGTAAGTCTAATTGTACTGTGGTTTCCATTATATTTAATTTTAGTTATCACTATTTTAATGTTTTTAATTTTTCTTTAATTTTTTTACGAATATGCCAAAGACTAAAAATGGTACAGCCTAAGTAAATTACATACCCAGAAATTAGTGCTATGATATAAGTGTATTCATTGTCAAAAAACAAGAATGCTAGCACCAATAGAACAACACTTATTAGTGATGAAAAAAAGATTAACCACTTGGTAGTTTGTCTAATTTTTCCTTTGTTTTCTTGTAAAGAATAATACAGTGATTTTTTATGTATGTGTGCATGCATCTTGTGATATTTTGATGCAATTTTAAATAAGAATTCTGTTTTTTATCCCATCCTTTTGGGTAGTTTTTTAGTTTTAGCGCCCTTATTTTACTGACTTTTGTTAAAAACAGTCTTTGAAGCTATCTAAAAAATCAATATTTTTAGATGTGAAGTAAAAATAGATTGTATACTTTAAATAAAAGGTTATTCGGTGTGTGGTAAGTAGCCAATTAATGCTATATCAGGAGATTCTAATAATTGCCTTGGAGTTACAATTGTTTCTTTTATTGGAGGCCAATTTTCAGAAATAGAAGACATATTTGTAATAAAGTTTTTGTGTAATTCGTCTAAAGAGAAATTAGGTAGTTGTAATTCATTATTTTTAAAGACTTCAAATACATTTACTGCCAATTCATACCCTGCATTTTTGTACATCATGGCAACTAAAGGACTGCAAGCAACCATATTTCTTTGATTCAGATTGTTAAATTCATTTATATGATATAAAATTTGTTCAACAATGTAATTGGCTTGATCATTTCCAAAAGAATCTGCTATCAATTTATGTAATGTACCTTTTGTATATCGCAAAGAGCAAATAGCAGCTAATAACCAAGCAGTTTCAAAAGAATAATAACCTTTTATTTTATAAAAATTTCTGATAGATTGATTAATTTCTTGATGAAAATTAACAGGCCTATTTTTTAATCTGCATACATACACATTCATAACAGCTTCGTGCGCTAAAGTGTCATTTAATGTAGCGATTCCGATTCCGTTTCCTCCCGCTTGTACTACACAATCTTGAAAAGAAAAAGGCACATCTTTATTGTGAAGATGTATGTCTACATTTCCCCATATACCAGCATGATAAATATTCCGATAATTTTTACCTTCTTTCCCTGGATCAAACCACGCAATTAAATAATGTAATAAATAATAGAAAGCATCTTTTTTACCATTTCCACATTTTTCTAGAAAAGTTAAAGGATTGAAATTAAAATCTTCAAAAATTAAGATATCACCAATTTGTAAATCTGATTCTTTTAATTTTTTCATTAGTTGTATTTGGTTATTTGTCGAATAAGATTTTTGAGGAAATTTCTGTGCGTTTTTTTACATCTAATTTTTCATAGACATTACGGGTGTGATATTTTACCGTATTGATAGAAATAAATAACTTGTCAGCAATTTGTTGATTGTTTAAACCTAAACTAATTTGTAATAAAATATCGGTTTCCCTTTCTGTTAACTGATGCTTTTCGGCGAGTTTTTCAATTTTATTTTCTGGAGAATCTGCGTCATTATTATTTGTAGATTTTATTTTCTGTTCAAGGTTAAGCACTTGAGAAATATATGTTTTTAATTGTGTTCTAATTTTAAAATTTTCTTTTTGTAAATTTTTAATACGGTCTGCTAATGCAAATGATAATAAGACAATTTCAAGCGCTCCTCCAAGTTCTAAAGAAGACATTACGAATGCATTTCCTGGTAACCAACCAGCACCATGTAGTACTCTTATAATTAAACCTAATACATAAGGAATCCAGGCGATTAAATAAAACATGGCTGGTCTAAACCCTTTTCTAAAAGCAACGATTCCAACAAAAATATAAGAAGGAAATGAAAGTAATACCAACCATCTTCCAAACGGCGTAATTTGTTCTATTGTTAGAAATAAACTTAAAACAGTTAATAATAAACTTAGGTAAGCAATACCCCACATTAATTTATCTAATAATTTATGGTGTTCTTTTAATTGTAAAAATTCGGAAGTAAATCTACTAGAACAGAACATGCTTAAACCAGCAAATGTAACGTAGATAATTTCATCTAATTCGGGCCGGTTAGGCCAAAAAAACTGTCCACTAATATTGTTGGTTGCTAATGTTGTTAATATGTTAAAGATTACCGTACCAACATACAATAGATATGCTTTGTCTTTTAAAGAGAAATAGAGCAATAAATTATAAATTGCCATTACTAACATAAAGCCAAAGAAGATTCCTAAAAGGAAACTCCGAGAATCTGTTACGACCCTGACTTTGTCTAAAACATCTATATCTTGAGGTGATATAATTTTTAAACTTAAATAATCAAAAGAAAAAACTATTAAGTTTAAAGTGTAAGATATAAATGAATGCATAAACTATCTTTAAGTAATAAAGTTTTGGAAGCTAAAAATAATGAAAATTATAGAGAATAAAAATTGAATTTTTTTATTTCGTAAACGATACAAAAATTTAATTATATAATTGAAATTCAGTATTTTATTTATTTTTTTTAAGGGTTTAAGTTTTTTTAAAGATTGTTTAATTGTAACAAATATTTTAAATCCTCGTCTTTAAAGTATAACATTAAAACTTAAAATCATGAAATTAGCATCACATCCACGAGTCGTTGAAAGAGGAATTTTAACATCTGCATATAAACAAGCAATCAGACAAAATATTAGTGAAATGAAGAGAAAATCTTTGTCTCGCATTAAGACTTCAATTTTAAACAGCCACGACAAACTTCAAAGTCAGGCCGGAACTGTTTTACAAGTATCACTTTTTGCCATTGTCTTGGTAGTCATTCTTTTTTAGAAAACAAAAAAATCTCATTTATGCTGAATTTATTTCAGGATCTAACTGAACTCAGCATAAACAAGATTTTATTTTTATAATTATTCCTGCGTAGGCAGGAATCCAAAAGGAACTACTTTAATAGATTCCTGTTACCCAATCAAGTTGAGCACAGGTTTCACAGTAATGACATTCGTTTTTAAATAAAAAATATAGGAAGTATTTTCTTTAACTTAAAACTTCTTTAATTCTTTTAATTGCTTCTTGTAGTTGCTCTACAGATGCAGCATACGATAAACGCACACAATTTGGTGCGCCAAAAGCTTCGCCAGTTACCGTTGCAACGTTTGCTTCTTCTAGTAATAACATAGAAAAATCATTGGCATTAGCAATTGTTTTTCCTTTGATTGTTTTTCCAAAAAATGCAGAAATATCTGGAAAGACATAAAATGCTCCGTCAGGAATATTTAATTTGAATCCGTCAATTTCTCCAAGGAATTCCAGCACCATATCTCTACGATTCTTAAACTCATCTACCATAAACTGAATTTTAGAAACCGGAGCTAATACAGCTGTAATTGCAGCTCTTTGTGCAATACAATTTGTACCAGATGTAATTTGCCCTTGCATTTTTGTACACGCTTTTGCAATCCATTCTGGAGCGCCAATATAACCAACTCTCCAGCCCGTCATAGCAAAAGCTTTTGCCAATCCGTTTACGGTAATTGTTCTGTCGTACATATTTTCAATTGCAGCAAAACTAAATGGTTTTGTTCCGTAATTGATGTGTTCATAAATTTCATCAGATAAAATAAATATCTGCGGATGTTTTTCTAACACTTTTGCCAATGCTCTGTATTCTTGCTCGGTATAAATTGTTCCGCTAGGATTATTTGGCGAGTTAAAGAAAATCATTTTTGTTTTTGGCGTAATTGCTGCTTCTAATTGCGCCGGAGTAATTTTAAAATCACTTTCAATAGAAGACGGAATTTCTTTAAAAGTAGCTTCGCATAAAATTGCGATTGCAGAATAACTTACCCAATAAGGTGCAGGTAATAAAATTTCATCACCAGGGTTTAACAAAACTTGTGCAACATTTGCAATAGATTGTTTTGCGCCTGTAGAAACTACAATTTGATTTGGGTTGTATTCTAAATTATTATCGCGTTTAAATTTTACACAAATTGCTTCTTTTAAATCTACATAACCATCAACCGGAGTGTATGTATTGTAATTTTGATTGATTGCTTCAATTGCAGCATCTTTAATAAAGTCTGGCGTGTTAAAATCTGGTTCTCCTAAACTTAAACTGATAATATCTTTTCCAGCAGTTTTTAATTCTCTTGCTTTAGCAGCCATTGCCAATGTCTGAGAAATTGGCAAGCTATTGATTCTGTCCGATAAAGGGTGTGACATTTTTTAGTTGATGCTTGTTGTTTATGCTAATTCTGGTTGTTTTCCTAAACTACCTAAATGTTTAAAGTGCTCTATAATAGCTCTTCGTGTAGTTTCATATTCGTTGTACGGTAAATTAAATTCTTTTGCCGTGTCTTTTACAATTTTTGCTAATTTTTGATAATGTACATGAGAAATATGCGGAAAAATATGATGTTCTACTTGATGATTTAATCCACCAGTGTAAAAATTAACAATCCAATTGCTTGGCGCAAAATTAGATGTTGTATACAGTTGATGAACCGCCCAAGTATGCTCTAAATTTCCTTCTTTATCAGGAACAGGCATTGTTGTTTTAGGAACAATATGTGCCAATTGAAATACCAAACTTAAAATCATTCCTGCTGTATAATGCATTACAAAAAAGCCTATTAAAACTTTCCACCAGGCAATGTCTAAAACTAAAAGCGGTAACACAATCCAAAGCGCATAATATACTATTTTAGAGATGATTAGCTTTGTCCATTCTACTTTTGGGTTTGGAAATTTACCGTATGATAATTTACGTTTTAAATAATTACGCATTTGTTTAATATCGGTAGTAATTGCCCAATTGATGGTTAACAATCCGTATAAAAAAATGGAGTAATATTTTTGAAATTTATGAACTGGAAACCATTTGGCATGTTGAGAAAAACGAATAATTCTACCAGCATCAATATCTTCATCATGATCTTTTACATTGGTAAATGTGTGGTGTAAAACATTGTGTTGTACTTTCCAGTTATACACATTTCCGGCAAGTATATAAATACTACTCCCCATTAACTTGTTTACCCATTTTTTGCTAGAAAAAGATTCGTGATTGCTATCGTGCATCACATTCATTCCAACACCAGCCATTCCAATCCCCGTTACTACCATTAAAAGTGCCATCAACCATTGCGGCATAGAAACGGTTAAGATTAAAATAAACGGAACTAAAAATAACGAAAACATAACGATGGCTTTCGTATATAATTTCCAATTTCCAGTACGTTTTATATTGTTTTCTTTAAAGTATGAGTTGACTCTTTTGTTTAGTGTTCTAAAAAATTTTGCTTTGTCTACTCTTGAAAAATTTATTGCTTTCATTAATTGTTTTAAAAATAAGTTACAAAAATATGCTTTTTGAATTTGCTTTATATGATAAACGTCAGTTATTGTTACTAATTGTTTGTTAACAATCACTATTTTTGTGCTTTTATTACTTTTTTATGAAAATTATACAAAAATACTTTACAAACTTAACTGAAACTCAATTAGAGCAATTTACAAAATTGCAGGAATTATACAAAGATTGGAATTTAAAAATTAATGTGGTTTCTCGTAAAGACATCGACGAATTGTATTTACGGCATGTTTTACATTCATTAGGAATTGCAAAAGTAATTTCTTTTAAACCAGGTTCTAAAGTATTGGATGTTGGAACTGGTGGTGGATTCCCTGGAATTCCGTTAGCAGTTTTATTTCCACAAACACAATTCCATTTGGTAGATTCTATCGGTAAAAAGATAAAAGTAGTTGATGAAGTTGTTGCAGGTTTGGGTTTGGAAAATGTAAAAACTACACATGGAAGAGTAGAAGATGTAAAGGAACAATACGATTTTATTGTAAGTAGAGCCGTAGCACAAATGGAAACTTTTGTAGGATGGACCAAAGGAAAAACGCTTAAAAAACAAAACCACGAACTCAAAAACGGAATCTTATATTTAAAAGGTGGAGATTTATCTGAGGAACTGGCAAAATATACCTCTGCAACGATTTACGATTTACCAAACTACTTTGAAGAAGAATTTTTTGAAACTAAAAAAGTAGTGCATTTGGCAATGAAATTTAAAGGGTAAAATATACGTGTAGTGTATGGTTTTGTTGCTTCGTACTATAGATAGCAAAAAGTACAGTCTATTTATTCAGTAGCAATGAATTATATATTTGTTGTCTACTAGCTTTTTTTCAAATCAATTATATTTGGTTTTGACTTGTTTTTAGTTATTAAATATGCAATAATGATATTTGGAACCCAACTTAGCCATGCGACAATTCTATAAGCGACAGTAAATCCACCTATTAGATTAATCAATATAGGTAGCCAAATTCTCAAGGTTACAGCACCAAAGCATGCAGCATAACTAAAAATCATTAATTTTTCGTGCAATGCAACATTCTTATTTTTAATTGCTATAAAACTAATAATAGTAGTGCTTAACCAAATAATACCCAAAGAGTAAAAGCCAAGTATGCTGATAATTCCACCCGTTGCAAAAAAAGCTATATAAAGACCACAAATACCACTTATTAAAACAGAAATAACATAAATTTTTCCAATTGATTTATGCAGTTTAATTCTATTTCTCCTTAACTTTTTACTAAACTGTAACCATCCAATTAATAAAGCAATACCTCCTAAAACTATGTGCCCATAAAATGCAATATTCCATAGATTGTTGCTTAAAAGATCCGCAGATTTTGATGATAATAATCCAAATTGCCTGTCAATCAAAAAATAGATAATAGGATATAGACCAACGAGCGTTGATAAAATTCCAATTATAATCCAAGAAGTTTTTTTCATTTGTATTTAGTTTTGTTTACCTATAGACAAAACTAAATTTGAAATGTTACAGTATTTTTTATTTGTTGCTAACTTTAATAATATCGACCGTTTTAATGTTTTAAATTAAGGGTTAGTGAAGTCGTGTTTTTTAAGTTTAGAAACAAACCAAACTATTTTGGTAACAACACTTTTCCGCTTAACTGAGTTTTTAATTGTTCATTTTCTCTAACTAATTTTCCGTTTACCAAAACCATATCAAATCCTTTTGCTAGTTGATGTGGATTCACATAATTTGCTGTAGCTTTTACATTCTTTGGATCAAAAATAATAATGTCCGCTTTTTTACCCACTTTTAAAACACCTCTGTCTGTTAGTTGCAGAATTTCTGCTGCATAGGAAGTCATTTTTCGCACAGCTTCTACAATACTTAACATATTATCGTCTACAACATAACTTTCAATAATTTTAGCAAAAGTTCCGTGTCCACGTGGATGGAAACCTGTTTTACTTCCGTCAGAACAAATGCCAATGAGTGCGTCTTTTATCAATGTTTCTTGTAGTTCATTATTCATTACAAAATACGCGGCAGATGAACCTTGAGGTCCCAAATCTTCTACTAAAAATTTTTCGAAAGGTTTATTTTTTGAAGCAGCAGCTTCCGCCAGTGTTTTTCCTGTATATGGAGCTGAACCTAATAATGTTGCTTCTGGGCCATTTCGTAGATTTACTCTATTTCTAATATAGGTTTCTAGTTCTTTTTTTCTATCTCGTTTGGCGATGGCAAATTGTTTCGCTGTTTTAGACCAATCCGGAAAAACAATTGAAATTCCTGTATAACTTGCCATGTACGGATACACATCCGCAGTAAGTTGAACTCCAGATTTTCTGATTTGTTTTATGCTGTCTAAAATGTTTTCTGCACGTTGTGCTCCTTTTCCAAATACCGATTTTAAATGCGAAATATGTACGCGAGCGTATTTTCCTTGCTTAGCTAATTCGTTGATAGATTTAATCAGTTCGTCATCGTCTTCATTTCGCATATGGCTCATGATGATTTTATTGTGTTTGCCAACAATTTTTGCTAATTCCATCAATTCACTTTCTTCTGCATACAATCCTGGAGCATATTCTAATCCTGTTGATAAACCAAAACTGAATTTTAATTGTTCTTGTAAAATGCTTTTTAGAGTTTCTAATTCGGTTGCTGAAATTTTACTTTTAACGCCAATTCCTGCAAGATTTCGCAACGTTCCATGTCCAACAAACTCCATAATATTTACACCTAAATTTTGTTGATTTACAGAATTCAAATACGCTTTTAAATCTTTCACATTTGGGCTAGAACCATCTTGCCCTAAAACAATACTGGTAACTCCCATTGCTAAAAAATTTTCAAAATCTGGAGTTCTTAACGGATTTCCATGTGCGTGTAAATCAATAAAACCAGGACTCACAATTTTTCCTTTTGCATCAATTGTTTTGCCAATTTTCAAACCCGGATTTGTTATGTTGCCAATATAAACAATGCTATCACCATTAATATAAATAGTAGCATTGTATGCTTTTTTTCCAGTTCCATCAATAATTTTACCATTTACAATAGCAACATCAACTGATGTAATATTATGCTCAGATTTACAGCTTGTAAGCTGAACAACAAGCAATAAAATAACAAGTTGGAATAGTTTGTTTTTCATGATTCTAAGATATAAAAAAATCCTCGAAATAATTTAAGTTTCGAGGATTCTGGCTTTTTAGTTTCCTTTCGTTGGTCTAGGAAATTTTGGAGGTGTTATTTCCTTTTTTCCTTTTAGTTGAGATAACAACTCTTTCACCGCTCTTTCTAACTGAGGATCTATTCCTTGTTCTAATGATTTTGCATCTTGTCTAACAGCAATATCTGGAGCAACTCCTTTGTTTTCTGCAACCCAAGTATTTGTTGCTGGATCAAAAACAGCATTGTCTGGTGCCGTTAAAGAACCACCATCAATTAAACGATAATGTGTAGATGATTTTACCAATCCGCCCCAAGTTGTAGCGCCAATTAGCAAGCCTGCTTTTTGTTGTCTAAAAACCCACGGGAAAAAATCTCCACCAGACCCTGCAAGTTCATTAATCAATAATACTTTTGGTCCCATAATTCCGGCTGGTAAACGCATTGGTTTTCCATTCGGAACTTCATTTGTAAGTGCTGCTCTTGGTTTACGAGTCATTAAATCTACCATATAATCGTCTAACAATCCACCGCCATTAAAACGTTCGTCAATTACAGCACCTTCTTTATCTTGTTGTGCAAAATAATATCTATTGAACGATACAAATCCTGGTCCGCCAGTATTTGGCACCCAAATATATCCTAATCTTCCGCCAGATAATTTATCAACCATCCTACGGTTGTCTTCAACCCAAGTTCTTTGGCGTAAAGAGTTTTCGCTTCTAATTGGTTCTACAATTTCTTTCCAAGCACCTTCAAAAGATGGTTTTGTATTGATGTGTAACGTAGTTTGTTTTCCAGAAGTGCCATCTAAATACTTGTAGATATTGTCTTTGTCTGTAATTTCTTGATTGTTGATTCCAACTAAATAATGCCCAGCTTTGATATTCATTCCAGGTTGATCTAAAGGTCCGTTCAATCCTGGATTCCAACTTTCTGAAGTATAAATTCTTTTGATTTGCCATCTCCCTTGTCTAGACATAAAATCTGCACCTAATAATCCGCCTTTTGCTCTATCAATCGTTGGAAAATCTCCGCCACCTACAAAACTATGTCCAACAGACAATTCTCCGTTAACTTGGTCTAAAATATAGTTTAAATCTGCTCTGTGTTTTACAAACGGAATTAATGGAGCATAACGTTTATATACTTTGTTCCAATCTCTTCCGTGCATTCCTGGATCGTAAAAATAATCACGTTCGTAACGCCAAGCTTCTTCAAACATTTGTTTCCATTCGCTAATTCTGTTTAGCTTCATGTTTAAATCTAGCTTTAATGTTTTTGCAGCTTTTGCATTTGGAGCAGAAGTGCTCGTAACTTTCCAGCTTCTTCCAGCTCTAACAACCATGTGTTTTCCATCCGAAGAAATTGCATAAATTCTTAATCCTTTTCCGAATTCTTTTGATTTCAACTTTTTTAAATCAAATTTATGCACAGTTGCACCTTCATTGATAAAAGCAAACCCACTTGGTCCCGCAATAATACTGTTGTAGTTTCCGCGTAAAGGAAGTGCCATAATTCTACGAGCAATTCCATCAAAATCTATCACAACTTTTTTATCTGCAGGTTTTTTCTTCGCGTCTTTCTTTTTATCGTCTTTTTTGTCTTCTGATTTTTCTTCTTTTACTTTTTCTTCATCACTTTTTAATTTAAAAGGAGAATCGTCTTTTTTTGCAAGATTGATAACATACGCTGCATAATTTGGTCTCGCGGTCATTGAGCTAGTGTTTGCCCAACCTGAACGTAGCGCAACATCTGTACTTGCTAAAAAGTACAAATGTTTGTGGTCTAAATCCCAAGCAGGAGAAAACGAATCTGCAAACGGATCTGTAATTGCTGTAACATTATTAGTTTCTAATGACCAAACTTTAATTTGTTTCATACCATTATCTCCGGCTTTTGCATATGCAAGCCAATTAGAATCTGGAGACCACGTAATTCCCATGCTGCCACGTTCTAAATTAGTGCCTGCATTATCAATAGTTTTGATAGATTTTTTTTCTAAGTTGATAACTCTAATACGTGTATCATCATCTACAAAAGCAATGTGTTTTCCATCTGGAGACCAAGTTGGTTCCCAAGCCATTTTAGAAATTCCGATAGAAATAATTTCTGTTTTTGCTGTTCCGTCTTGATTGGTAATATGTAATGCGTAATTTTTTCCGTTTGCATCAGAAAACCAAGCAATTTTATCTCCTTTTGGAGACCAAATTGGTGCTCTATCTGCAATTCCAGAAGTTTGTGTAATGTTTCTAGAATCACCAAATTCAACTGGTGTGGTAAAAATATCTCCGCGAGAAGCCATTACAACTCTTTTTCCGTTTGGTGAAATGCTCGCAAAATCTACACGATCATTTACGTTCTCCCATTTCGTTGCTGTCCAAGGAAAATCTCCTTTTACAGAAATTTTCAATTGTTTAGAACGATTGTTTTTTAAGTCTAACGTGTGTAAATAACCATTTTGTTCAAAAATCAATGTGTTTTTAGATCCGCTTAACGATTTTACTGCAGTTCCTTTAAATTTTGTAATTTGAGTTACTGCTTTTGTTTTGGTATTGTAAGACCAAACATTTGATGTATGCGTTCTATCCGAAAGAAAATAGATAACATCATTTAACCAAACAGGATGTCTGTCTGTAGTTTTGTTATTTGGTAATAAAGTTTCGTTTAAAGTTTTTAAATCAACAATTATAAGTGGCGTATTTTGTCCACCACGATAATCTCTCCATTCAACATCCCAACGTCTCATTTTATCAATAACCATTTCTTTTCCGTTTGAAGAATAGGAACCTGAAGTAGCCCATTGTTCCATCAATTTAGTTGCTGGTCCGCCATTTACAGAAACGGTATATAAGCGATCAAAAGAAGAAGGAGCCGTATCTCTAGTTGATGCAAAAAGCACATTTTTCCCATCATTTGTCCAACCTTTTACAACATTAGCGCTTGTGTGCCAAGTTAATCTTTTTGCTTCTCCGCCATTTACAGAAACAATATATACTGATTGAGAACCAGATCTGTTTGATGTAAACGCAATCCATTTTCCGTCAGGAGAAAAATGCGGCGTACTTTCTTGTGCAGGAGTACTTGTTAATCTTGTGGTTATGTTGGTTGATAAATTGGTTGTCCAAATATCTCCTCCATACGCAAATGCAACTTGATTTGCATGCATTGTTGGTTGACGAAGCAACCTTGTTTCTTGCGCTAACACAATTGTTGAAAACAACAATGCGAAAGCAATAATGCTTTTGTTGAATAGTTTCATGTTTTTTATTGTTTGATTTTTTCTTTGGTCTTATTTAATAAAATTGGAGCGCCAAAACCTAATTCGTTTAATCTGTCTAATTGCGTTTCTGCATCACCCACAAAAAGCCAAATCATTTTGTTTGGATTTACATATTTTTTAGACAATTCCTGAATTCTTTCGATGGTCATTTCATTCACGATTTTTTCTCTGTCTTTAATATAATCAGAGTTAAATCCGTAAGCACTCATGTCTTGAAGCATGTTTAATTTTGCGCCCATTGTTTCAAATCTACGCGCGTTACTTTTAATTAAAAACCCTTTTGTAGTTGCCAAATCTTTCTCAGAATAGTTTTTTGGATA
This sequence comes from Polaribacter gochangensis, assembly GCF_046224025.1. Lineage (NCBI taxonomy): Bacteria > Pseudomonadati > Bacteroidota > Flavobacteriia > Flavobacteriales > Flavobacteriaceae > Polaribacter > Polaribacter gochangensis. Next base: position 1,018,054 of record NZ_JBJXRF010000001.1, read on the forward strand.
ATCAGTAATAATTTTCTTTACTAATTGAGCAGATTCTAAGGTAACATTGGTTCTAACTCTACTCGAAATCGTAAATGCTCCAGCAGCTTTTGTTCCTGAAAAACCAGAACCAATTCCGTACGTATATCCTTTTCCTTCTCTTAATTCTTGAGTTAACTGAGAAGCAAATCCACCGCCACCAAGAATGTAATTCATCACCGTTGCCGGATAAAAATCTGTATCTGTTGCAGCCAAAGCAGGTGCTCCAAAATTAATTACAGATTGTTTTGCATTCGGAACATCATAAAAATAAACAGTTGGTTTATTTGGTGCTTCTGGTGTTTTGTAATCTGGAATTACCACTTCCTTTGATTGCCATTTTATATCTAAATTAGATAAAGATGCGATTACTTTTTCTTGATTGATATCACCAACAACATGCATTCTAGCAACAGACGGAGACATATAATTTGTGTAAAATGATTTTAAATCATCTAATGTAATAGTGCCAACAGACTCTATAGTTCCTAAAGTATTTTTAGAACGAATATTGTCTTTTCCGTAAATCAATTCGCTATACACATTGCTTGCAATTGTAGTCGGACTCGCTTTTTGTTGACGTAAATTACCAACAACCGATTTTTTTATCAACTCAAATTCTGTTGCATCCCAACGAGGTTCTAATAACATTTCTTCCACTAACGATAGTGTTTTGTTGTAGTTTTTAGCCAACGTTGTTCCGCTAATTGTAATATTTTCTTTAGAAGCAGAAACTCTAATTGATGCACCTAATTCTTGGATTGCTTCTTCAAGTTGAGCAACGGTTTTGTTTTTTGTTCCTCTGTTCATTAAACTAGCAGTTAGGTTTGCTACGCCTAATTTGTCCATTTTTTCTAATAACTGACCACCGTCAATTACTAAATTAAATCGCACTAAAGGAACTTCGCTATTTTCAATTCCGAATACTTTAATTCCGTTTGATAATTGACCTTTCCAGACTGTAGGAACTGATAATTCTGGTGATTTTCCGTAAGGTGGTTCTATAGATCTATCAAAAGTAGAAGGTGTTTTTGTGTATTTCGCAGCAATTTTTGGATCGAACTTTTCTTCAGCTCCTTGTACAATTTTTTCCTCTTTTATAATGGCTTCTTTAGAATCTTTGACAGCTAATTTTGCCATCCCTTTTGGCACAAAACTAGTTGCAATAAAGTTTTTATTTTTGATGTATGTATTGTAAACACGCATTACATCATCTTTCGTAACGCTCAATGTAGAATTGATTTCTTTATTGATGAAACCAGGATCACCAGCATAGGTGTTAAAAGATGCCAAGTTGGTTCCTTTTCCTAAAACACTAGATAAACTATTGTAAAAACGAGTTTCTAATCCTGCTTTAATTCTATTCAAATCTTTGTCTGAAATGCCTTCTTTTTCAAACTTTTCAAAAGCTTTTTTGATTCCGTTATTGATTTCATTCAAATCTACATTTGCAAATCCACGAACTCCTAATTGAGTTTGTCCTGCTAACTCAGAACTCCTATTGTACATAGAAGTAAATGAAGTTAGTTTTAAATCATCCACTAAAACTTGATTTAATGGCGCTTTTTTTCCTTGTGATAAATACTGCGTTAAGATACCTAATGCATACGAATCTTCATGATACAATTCCACAGTTGGCCAAGCGAACGTTAACATTGGTAATCTTGCAAAGTTGTCTTCGTAATATAAAAATTTTGATTCTTTTACAAGGCCTGGTCTTTTCTCTAACGGAGTAATTTCGGCTCCTCTCGGAATTTCATCAAAATATTTTTTCACCCATTTTTTAGCTTGAACAGGATCAAAATCACCAGACAAGACCAAAGTAGCATTGTTCGGAACGTACCATTTTCTAAAAAAGGTTTTTACATCTTCTAGTTTTGCGTTTTGTAAATCGTCTAAAGAACCAATTACTTGCCAATTGTAAGGATGATCTTTTGGATATAAATTCCGATCAATAATTACTTGATTGTGACCATAAGGTCTGTTGTCATAACTTTGTCTCTTTTCGTTTTTTACAACTTGCTTTTCTTTTGCCAATACAGGATCTGTAACTGTATTGATAAACCAACCCAATTTGTCTGCTTCTGCCCAAATCATTTTTTCTAAGGCGTCGTTTGGAACGGTTTGTAGATAATTTGTTCTGTCTCTAGATGTAGATCCGTTTGCCCCAGAACCACCAATTCGAGCGCTCATTTTATCCAATCCACCTTTTCCTAGATTTTCTGATTCTAAGAATAATAAGTGTTCAAATAAATGTGCAAAACCCGTTCTGCCTGCAATTTCTCTTGCCGAACCAACATGTGCCATTAACTCTACAGCAACAACAGGGTCAGACTTATCAATGTGCATTACAACTTGTAGCCCGTTTTCTAATTCAAATTTTTCGAAAGGAACATTTAAGGAAGTTTTTTTTTCTTTTTTATCTGTGTTACAGGAAACTAATACAATTGCAAAAGCAATAAATAGAATTTTTTTAATCATTATTTCGGTTGTTAGAATGTATTATTTTTTGATGACGATAAATATACAAAATCTTGACTTTCAATAATGTTAAAGTAATGATAGGATTTTTTGATAAATAAAAAAACCCCATCAATTACTGAAATGTGTTCAGTAAAAAGATGAGGGTTTAAATAAAAATTTATGTTCTTCTTATCCTAAATACGGATATTTATAATCTTGCGGTGTTACAAAAGTTTCCTTGATTAAGCGAACAGAAGTCCAACGTAATAAGTTTTGTGCAGAACCTGCTTTGTCATTTGTTCCAGAAGCTCTTGCCCCACCAAATGGTTGCTGACCTACAACAGCTCCTGTTGGTTTGTCGTTAATGTAGAAGTTTCCAGCTGCATTTTCTAAGGCTTTAGAGGCTTTTTCTACAATATATCTGTCTGTAGAAAAAATGGCTCCAGTTAAAGCATATTCTGTAGATTCATCCACTAATTTTAATGAAGCTTCCCATTCAGTATCATCGTAAACATAGATTGTCATTACGGGGCCGAATAATTCAGTACACATGGTTTTGTATGTTGGCGATTTAGCAACAATAACAGTTGGCTCAATAAAGTATCCAACAGATTTATCGTGTCCACCACCAATAATAATTTCTGCATCAGCATCTTTTTTTGCAGCGTCTAAGAAACTTGCAATTTTGTCAAAAGAACCTTCATGAATTACTGCGTTAACGTAATTTGATGGGTCTTCTGGAGAACCCATTTTTATTTCACTTGCTTGTGCAATTAAATGCCCTTTTACTTCTGCCCACATGGAAGCTGGAATATACGCTCTTGAAGCAGCAGAACATTTTTGTCCTTGATATTCAAAAGAACCTCTTGTAATTGCAGTGGCAACTTGTAAAGGGTTTGCAGAATTGTGTGCCCAGATAAAATCTTTTCCACCAGTTTCTCCAACAATTCTTGGATATGTTTTATAAATATTGATGTTGTTTCCGATTTGTTTCCATAAATTTTTAAAAACGTGTGTAGACCCAGTAAAGTGTAGTCCGGCAAAATCTGGAGAAGCTAAAACAGTATCCGTAATCATCACAGGATCCCCGTAAACAACATTGATTACGCCGTCAGGTAACCCCGCTTCTTTAAATAAATCTACGATAACCTGTGCAGAATATGCTTGATGATCAGATGGTTTCCAAACCACCACATTTCCCATCAATGCGGCTGCTGCAGGTAAGTTTGCCGCAATAGAAGTAAAGTTAAATGGAGTAATTGCATAGACAAATCCTTCTAATGGTCTGTACTCAACTCTATTCCATATTCCTGGTGCAGAATCTGGCTGATCTTTAAATATATCCGTCATATATTGTACGTTAAATCTAAAGAAATCAATCATTTCACAAGCCGCATCAATTTCTGCTTGATGTAAATTTTTAGACTGTGCAATCATGGTTGCAGCATTCATTTTTGCTCTATAAGGTCCTGCTAATAATTCAGCAGCTTTTAAGAAAATAGAAGCCCGTTCCATCCAACTTACAGAAGACCAAGCTTCTCTTGCAGCTAAAGCAGTAGAAATTGCAGCATCTACATGCGATTTATTTGCGGTATGATATTGCCCAACTACATGTTTGTGATCGTGTGGCGGAGTAATATTTTTAGTGTTTCCTGTTCTTACTTCTTCACCATTAATATGCATTGGCACATCAATGTTGCTGTTGAACATTGTTTTGTACATTGCTAATAATTCTGTTCTTTCTGGAGATCCTGGAGCATACCCTTTTACAGGTTCGTTTACTGCTGTTGGAACTTTAAAAAATCCTCTTGCCATTTTATATGATTTTAAGTTTTAATCGACTAATTTTGAAGTGCAAAGTTACAACTTATTTTTAGTTTTAAGAACTCGATGGTCTGTTGTAAATTATCAAAAACAAATACTATTTATGTGTACAGTTACCTTTTTGCCAATTGGCGATTCTGATTTTATATTGACTTCTAATAGAGATGAGCAACGATCAAGAAAAACGATTGCACCAAAAGAATATGTTGAAGATGGTGTTAAACTAACGTATCCGAAAGATGAATTAGCTGGCGGAACTTGGATTGGTTTAAGTGATAAAAACAGATTGGTTTGTTTGTTAAATGGCGGATTTGAAATTCACCAACGTGAAGCGCTCTATAAAATGAGCAGAGGAATTATTGTAAAAGCCATTTTAAAATCGGACGATTTTGAAAGCTATATTACCACTTTTGATTTTAATGGAATAGAACCTTTTACCATTGTATTGTTAGATTGGAACACTAAATTAAAAGCCTATGAATTGGTCTGGGACGGAAAACAACAACATTTTTCTAAATTAAAAAAGGAACCTAAAATTTGGTCTTCATCAACGTTATACACAAAAGAAGAAAAGGAATTGCGAAAAGATTGGTTTGCAGATTGGTTGATAAATCACCCAAAATTTACACAAGAAGAAATCTTAAAATTTCATCATAATTCAGAAATCGGAACACCAGAAAACTCACCAAAAATGAAACGCAGCTATGTAGAAACGGTGAGCATTACTTCTGTTAAAAAATGTGCTGAAAGCATTAGGTTGAATTACGAAAAAATCACTTAATAAAAAGAAAAGGCAATAAGGGCAACAAGTATAAATCCGATAGAGGTAATAAAGAAGAAAACCCAGTTTACCAATATAAATTTTATCAACGTCTTAATGTGTCCCTGTTTGTAAAAACGCCTCATTGCGATGTATAAATAAATCAAGAATAGTAGTATGAAAATTCCTGTAATATATTTTGGATGCTTCGCGTAATCAACAATGTAAAAAAGAATTAGTAATAAAAAGAAAACGGTTTGTGTGTGAAAAACAAAAATTAAATGTTCTACATAGGTAAATTTTCTTCTCGCATAAAAGAATTTTAAAAACAATGTAAATAACGGTAAAAAGATAAATAATGAAATTGAAATGTACGAGATTAATTGTTTAGAGAATTCTTTTTGATTTTCGCTACTTTCAAATATTTTGTTGAAGGCTTTAAGCCTGGTATACATAAAACGATTAAAAAAAGTATGCTCTGCGTTTAAGCTATCTAAAGCACTGTCTGTTTCTATAGTTGGATGTTTTTTTTGAAAAGAATAATACTTGTTTGCATCAGGAAAGAAACTTAAATTAAAGTTCCCTGAGTTTTTAGATTTTATTTTTAGAGAATCTGGGTTTAATTGTGGAATTACTTTTAAAATTTCTTGCCTATCAGTTGAATCAATGTTTTTTAATGCATCGTTTATACTTGAGTTTGTTTTAACAGAATCTAACTCTTTTGTTGCAGCATCAAATTGTTCGTTTATACTTTTCTTTTTTGTTGTCTTTCCTGTTCTAAGCTCATTAAATGCTTCATAACTTTCTGTGGCTCCTAAAATTAAAAAGAAAAGTACAGAAACTGATAAATAAAACCGAAACGGATTTGCATAACGCTGTCTTTTGCCATCAATATAATCTCTAGAAACTTTGCCTGGTTTTGTTAAAAGCGGAATAATTGTTGTCCAAAATTTTGAATCCCAAGAAATAAATCCGTTAAAAACTTCGTGTAAAAAATTGCCAAAAGTTATGCGCTTGTCTTTATTTGTTTGTCCACATTCTGGACAAAACTTTTCATGACCAGAAAACGGGTGTCCGCAATTAAAACATTCAGCATCTAAGACTTTTACTGGTTTATTGCGTTGCTTTCTAATTTTAAATTTCATTAGTTAAGAAGCGGTAAAGTTGATAGTTGAAAAGTTGGAATGATTACTTGAAAAAGCGTGTTTGTTTTTTTATTAATCATTTTAAAAGTTCCTTTCATTGAGCCAGAATCGCCCAGTAAAAAACAATTAGACCTGTATGTGTATTGTTCATTTGGATGTAATGTTGGTTTTTGCCCAACAACACCTTCGCCAACAACAAATTCTTTTTCGTTTAATGCATCAGAAATTTCCCAAAAACGTTCTAATAATTGCACAACATCGCTAGATTTATTTTCGATAGTAATAAAATAACTGAACGCATTAAAAGAGTTTATTCCTCTTTCAATTACACCGTTAAACTCTGTTTTAACAGATATTTTTATACCATTTGTAATTTGTTGTACCATACAATTTTTAGAAAAGTTAGCGTATCAAATATAAGAACTTTAGAGAAATAGAGAAAAATTAGTGCAATTTATTCTTGTTCGTTAACTGTTGTGCTGCCAACTCCAAAAACACGTTGGTAATTTTCTCCAAAAGCTTTATAAAAAACAAGCACTGTATATTCGTTTTCTGTTTGATAGAAAGAGCCGTTAATTTCGTGAGTATTTATACAGTTTTTTTTGTCTTTTGTAGCAAAAGTATAATTGTAGAAGCCTTGTTTTAATAAGATAGAAGCTTCATATTTTTTTGTATCAGTATTAAAATTCATTTTGTTTTCTGAGGTGGTTTTAAAATCGTTAAAAGCGCCATAAACATAAATTTCTTTGTTTGCAATTTCATCAATATCTAATGAAAAATGAACCATCGCGTAATCTGCTTCTGTAAACGGATTGTTTCCTTCGGTAGTTCTGATGACAAACTGGCCGTTAATGTCTGGGAAATACGTGTATGATTTTAAATTCCGGGCTTCTTGCGGGTATAAATAAGCATGATAAATGTCTTTTTTTTCTACACGAGCAATTTGAACTGTGCTATTTCTTATTTGCTTATTGTCAAAATTCAAATATTCATTTCCACTATAAAAATTTGGTTTGTTGTAGTATTTATAAACCAATTGATTATTTCTAAAAAACTGTGGTTTTAAATTAGAAACTGCTGTTTCCCAGATGTTATTTTGTAAAACAACAACCTTAAGTTCTTGTGATGGATTTCTAATTTCGTTCGCGTTATAATTAATTGTAAACTGAACAGTTTGTTGTTGGTTTTTGGATGATGTATTTCTGCTTCTTACAACAGCAACTCCAACCAACGCTTTGCTTTCGTAATAAGTAAATTTTCTGCTAAAAATTATATTTTGTAGTTCGTCTAATACAGAAATAAGGTAATTGCCGCTTTTTGTTATTTTGGTATTTTCATTCGGAACTTGTACGCTATAATTTGTGTAATCTTGTAATGTGTTAAAAGAATTTTCGTAATCTAAAATGTTGTTTTGTTGAAAGCCAGTAATATATTCATTGGTAGAAATATTGCTTGGTTTCCAATCAGAATTCATGTGTTCTATCTTATAAGAATATTCTTTTTGATCTGCATCTAAATCATCAAAAGAAAGTATTAATGTTTGTCCTAAAGGAACAATGGTGGAAAAATTATTGCTTTCTAACGGTTTTAAAATAATTGATTTTATATTTTTTGTTGTTAATTGTTGAGCGACAGAAATAGTGCTAAACATAATAGTAATACACAAAGTAACAACGCTTCTTTTCATGATTAAATAGATTATTAAAACAAAGCGATTTATCCTTTGTTATTCTACAAACGTACTAAATTTTAAAAAAACACAAAGCAGCTCTATTTAGAATGATTACAAATAAATAAAACTTTTTAAGATTAACTCTAATTATTCGATAAAGGGTTTTAAATTTTTTAAATTTGCATGTTTTTTTAAGATAATTAAAAGTCATATTTACTATGTCAAAAGACATCCGTATAAAAAAAGGTTTGAACATCAAACTTGTTGGCGAAGCAGAACAAACTACATCAGATACGAATGTTAGTGGAGTTTTTGCTGTAAAGCCAGAAGATTTTCACGGAATAACACCAAAACTTACCGCTAAAATTGGAGCAGAAGTAAAAGCAGGTGATTCGCTATTTTATTCAAAAAGTGATGAGCGTATTTTATTTCCTTCGCCAATAAGTGGTAAAGTAATAGATGTTATTCGAGGAGAAAGAAGAAGAGTTTTAGAAATTAAAATCCAAGCAGATGCTACTCAGCAGTTTGCAGATTTTGGTAAAAAGGAAGCAGCTAAAATGTCTGGAGAAGAAGTGAAAACTCACTTGCTTTCTTCAGGTTGTTGGCCATTTGTAAAACAACGCCCGTATGATGTTGTTGCAAATCCAAATCAAGCTCCAAAAGCTATTTTTATCTCCGGATATAATAGCGCGCCATTAGCTGCAGATTTAGATTATGCACTCAAAGGAAAAGAAGCCGAAATTCAGGAAGCAATTACTGCTTTAGGGAAATTAACAGAAGGAAAAGTTCATGTTTCTATCTCTAAAGGGACAAATTTATCGCCATTTAATGGGGTGAAAGGAGCAGAGCTACACGGTTTGGTTGGTCCGCATCCTGTTGGAAATGTAAGCACACAAATTGCACAAGTAAATCCGATTAACAAAGGAGAGGTTGTTTGGGTTGTTGCTGCACAAGATTTGGTAATTATTGGGAAGTTATTGTTAACTGGTACATTTAATGCAACAAGAAAAATTGCATTAACAGGTTCTCAGTTTTCAAAACCAAAATACGTTACAGCCATAATTGGTTCAAGTATTAAAAATATTGTTACCGATAATTTAAATACAGAAAACACTAGAATTATTAGTGGTAATGTATTAACAGGTTCTCAAGTTTCTTTAGATGGTAATTTAGGGTATTATGACAATCAAATAACTGCAATTCCAGAAGGAGATGATTATGAATTATTTGGATGGAACAAGCCAGTTTTTGATAAAGTATCAACTTCTAGAGCATTCACTTTTTCTTGGATGAACCCAAAGAAAAAATACGATTTAAACACCAATACCAACGGAGAACACAGAGCATTTGTAGTTACTGGTTCTTACGAGGAAGTTTTTCCTTTAGATATTTATCCAATGCAATTGTTAAAATCTTGTATGTATAAAGATTTAGATGAAATGGAAGCTTTAGGCGCTTATGAAATAGCACCAGAAGATTTTGCTTTAACAGAATTTATTTGTGTATCAAAACAACCACATCAGAAGATTATTCGTGAAGGGTTGGATTTAATGAGAGAAGAATTAGGATAAGGTTATGGGCTTAAAACAAAATTTACATAATTTAAAAGAAAAATATAAAGGAACAAAAATGGCTCCTGCGTTTAATGCAATCCATACCTTTTTATATTTGCCGAATGAGACCACTCACGGAGGAACTCACATCAAAGCGGCAGACGATTTAAAACGTACCATGAATATTGTAATTATGGCTTTAGTGCCATGTTTAATTTTCGGTATGTTTAATACAGGTTTTCAACACAACGTTGCTGTTAACGGAAACTTTACTTCTGGAATGTCTTTCTTTAGTGGAGACTTTTGGAATTTAGAGAATTTCTTTATTGGAGCAGCTAAGATTTTACCTTTGGTAATTATTTCATACGGAGTTGGACTTTTAGTTGAATTTATCTTTGCTGTAATCAAAGGACACGAAGTAGAAGAAGGATATTTAGTAACAGGGATGTTGGTTCCTTTAATTGTTCCTGTAGATATTCCACTTTGGATGTTATCAGTAGCTGTAATTTTCGGTGTAGTAATCGGAAAAGAAGTTTTTGGAGGAACAGGAATGAATATCTTAAACCCTGCTTTAACCATTAGAGCATTTTTATTCTTCGCCTATCCAACTTGGATGTCTGGAGATAAAGTTTGGGTAACTGGAGCCGTAGAAGCAACAGGAACTGCAGATGCAATTTCTGGAGAAACTGTTTTAGGAAGCTTAGCACAAGGAAAAGAGGTTGTGTATTCTACTTGGGATATGTTTGCCGGTTTTATGCCTGGTTCGGTTGGAGAAACATCTACCTTATTAATTTTAATTGGAGCTTTATTCTTGATTTTTACTAAGATTGGAAGTTGGAGAATCATGTTAAGTGCATCTATAGGAGCCTTAGCAATGGGACTAATTTTCAACGGTGTTGTAGATCAAGGATGGATTGGAGAAGGAAGTAAATTCTACGATTTAATGAGCACAAATTTCTGGCACCATTTATTAATTGGTGGATTTGCATTTGGAGCAGTTTATATGGCTACAGATCCAGTAACAGCATCGCAAACAAACAAAGGAAAATGGATTTATGGTTTCTTAATTGGATTTATTTCAATTATGATTCGAGTATTTAATCCAGCATATCCAGAAGGAGTTATGTTAGCAATTTTATTAATGAACGTTTTTGCTCCAACAATTGACCATTATGTGGTTCAAGGAAATGTAAAGAGAAGATTAAAACGTGCTAAAGTTAAAACTGCCTAGTTATGAGTAAGAGAACAGATAGTAATTTATATACAATACTATTCGCAGCAGGAATGGTGCTTGTAGTAGGAACTTTATTAGCGTTTTTCGCTTCGTCATTGAAACCAGCAATTGATGAAAATAAACGAATCGAAAAGCAACAAAATATTTTATACGCAATGGGCGTAAATGAAAATGACGAAACCAACGCAATCTTTGTTTCTAAAGATAAAGTGGCTGAAGAGTTTTCTAAATACATCACAAAGCAAATCGTAATTCAAGGAGGTAATATCACTGAAGATGATAACGCGTATTTAATAGATATCAAGAAAGAGCAAACAGCAGCTAAAGAAGGTAAGGAAAGAAGATTCCCTTTATTTATCGGAGAAAAAGAGGGTAAAACATTTTACATCGCTCCGATTAGAGGAAAAGGGCTTTGGGATGCCATCTGGGGATATGTAGGAATGGACGAAAACATGGTGATTCAAGGTGCTTATTTTGACCATAAAGGAGAAACAGCAGGTTTAGGTTCTAACATCAAACTACGTTTCTTTATGGATGATTTTATTGGAGAACACTTGTTAAAAGATGGAGCGTTTAAAGGAATTACCGTTTCTAAATCTAACAACGATCCAAAAAACGAAGATAAAACAGATAACGAAGTAGATGCAATTGCAGGTGCAACAATTACTGGTGATGGAGTTTCAGCAATGATAAAATCAGAGTTGAGAAAATATGTAACCTACTTTAACACTTTAAAAACAAATTAATATGGGACTTTTATCAAAAAAAGACGCAGCATTAATCACAGATCCATTTGCAGATAACAATCCAATTACTATTCAGGTTTTAGGAATCTGTTCTGCATTGGCAATTACAGCAGAACTAAAAGCTTCTATTGTAATGGCAATTTCTGTATTATTTGTAATGGGAGTTGGTAATGTTGTTATTTCTTTAATGAGAAATATCATTCCTTCAAAAATTAGAATTATTGCACAGCTAATTGTTGTAGCAACATTAGTAATTATTGTTGATCAAGTGTTGAAAGCTTTTGCTTATGAGCTAAGTAAAACCTTAGGAGCTTTTATCGGCTTAATTATTACTAACTGTATTATTATGGGGCGTTTTGAAGCTTTTGCTTTGGCAAACGGGCCATGGAGATCATTGTTAGACGGTATAGGAAATGCAATAGGTTATGGGGTTATTCTAATTATTGTAGGTTTCTTTAGAGAACTTCTAGGTTCGGGAACTTTATTAGGATATAAAGTTTTAGGAGATCCTATCGAGAAAACAGGAGTTTATGAATACGGATATGAAAATAACGGATTTATGTTATTAGCCCCAATGGCATTAATTGTTGTTGGAATCATTATCTGGATTCAACGTAGTAGAAACGAAGCATTAATAGAAGAAAATTAAAATTAGTTAACAGTAGCCAGTGTTCAGTTTGCAGTCAAATGCCAACTGAACACTGAATACTGAAAACTGAAAACTAAAATAAATGGAACATTTAGAATTATTTTTCAAGTCGATTTTTATAGACAACATGGTATTTGCAACCTTCTTAGGAATGTGTTCTTATCTTGCTGTATCTAAAAAAGTATCTACAGCTGTTGGTTTAGGAGCTGCGGTAATCTTTGTATTAGCCGTTACCGTTCCGTTAAACTGGTTGTTAGATCAATACATATTAAAAGAAGGCGCATTGGTTTGGTTAGGTCCAGAATATGCAGCATACGATTTAAGTTTCTTATCATTTATCCTGTTTATTGCAACCATTGCAACCATGGTACAATTGGTAGAAATTATTGTAGAAAAATTTTCTCCTTCACTATACAACTCTTTGGGTATTTTCTTACCCTTAATTGCTGTAAACTGTGCAATTTTAGGAGGATCTTTATTTATGCAATCTCGTGAGATCGCTACTTTAGGTTTAGCAACTACCTATGGAATTGGCTCTGGTATCGGATGGTTTTTAGCAATTTTAGCAATTGCTGCTATTCGTGAGAAAATTAGATACTCTAGCATTCCTGCTCCACTAAGAGGATTGGGAATTACGTTTATCGTAACGGGTTTAATGGCTATTGGTTTTATGAGTTTTGGCGGGATGTTAACTGGTGGTGATGAAGAAGTTAAAGAAACTCCAAAAACCGAAGCGGTTAAAGTGATCAAAGAAGATGCAAAAGCTAAAGAAGTAAAGAAAAAAGAATTAGCGAATAACTCTAAAGAAATACAAGAATAATGATATTAGAGGTAAGTACATTAGGAACAATTACAGCTACAGTAGCTGCATTCTTAGTAATAACATTGTTATTAGTTGCATTGTTATTATTTGTAAAACAAAAGCTATCTCCATCTGGCCCTGTCAAGATTACCATTAACGGAGAAAGAACAATTGAAGTTGGTTCTGGAGGAACTTTATTATCAACTTTAGGAGCAGAGAAAATATTTTTACCATCAGCTTGTGGTGGAGGAGGAACGTGTATTCAGTGTGAATGTCACGTAAATTCTGGTGGAGGTGAAGCTTTACCAACAGAAACACCTCATTTTACGCGTAAAGAATTGGCACAAGGTGCACGTTTATCTTGCCAAGTAAAAGTAAAACAAGATATGGATATTTCTATTCCTGAAGAGATTTTTGGAATTAAGAAATGGGATGCAACAGTTGTGCGTAATTATAACGTAGCATCATTCATTAAAGAATTTGTAGTTGAGATTCCAGAAGATATGGGTTACAAAGCAGGTGGATACATCCAAATTGAAATCCCGCCTTGTGAAGTTAAATTTTCTGATATGGATATTACTGCTCATCCAGAAGAGCATGATACACCAGATAAGTTTAAGGCAGAATGGGATAAGTTTAAATTATGGCCTTTGGTAATGAAAAATACTGAAACCGTTGAACGTGCTTATTCGATGGCTTCTTTTCCAGCAGAAGGAAGGGAAATTATGCTAAATGTACGTATTGCAACACCCCCTTTTGATAGAGCAAAAGGTGGATGGATGGATGTAAATCCAGGAATTGCATCTTCGTATATTTTTAATTTAAAGAAAGGTGATAAGTGTGTTATTTCTGGACCTTATGGAGAGTTCTTTATCAATGAATCTGAAGCAGAAATGTTATATGTTGGTGGTGGAGCTGGAATGGCGCCAATGCGTTCGCATTTATATCACTTATTCAGAACTTTAAAAACAGGAAGAAAAGTTACGTATTGGTACGGAGGACGTTCTAAAGCAGAGTTGTTTTATATAGAACACTTTAGAGCTTTAGAAAAAGATTTCCCGAACTTTAAATTCTATATTGCCTTGTCTGATCCTTTAGAATCAGATAATTGGAAAAAGAAAAAAGACATTAATGATACAGATGGAGATGGTTTTGTTGGATTCATACATAATTGTGTAATAGAAAACTATTTGAACCATCATGAATCTCCAGAAGACTTAGAATTGTACTTCTGTGGACCACCTTTAATGAATCAAGCTGTTCAAAAAATGGGAGAAGATTTTGGTCTTGCAGACGAAAACATCCGATTTGATGACTTTGGAGGGTAGGCGTACTCGCCATTAAGAAATATGTCATTACTGCGAAGGTAGGAACCTCTAAATTCTAAAAAAAAGTAGATTCCTACCTACGCAGGAATGATAAAAAAACCGATATAGAAATGTATCGGTTTTTTTTATTGCTGTATTTCACAAATATGATGTTGTTCTTCACATTCTTTTGCTTATTTGAGAAATGAAGCTCATTTTTATATTACGTTATAAGCACATTTAATATATATATAGTATTTTTATAAAAACAACAACTATATGGATCCTTTCTTTTTCGGTTTTGCATTAAGCATTTTTAGTCTTTTCTTACTACTTATTAATGCTATTTTATTTTCATCTAAGGTTATGAAGTTTAACAATCAAGTATATAAATATATTACCATATATTTAATTGCACTGTTTGTTGTTGAACTATTTTGTAATGTTATTGGGTATCTGAACCCAGGAGCAAATTTTTTCTTGTCGCATTTTTACTTTAATGCTCAGTTTGTATTATTAAGTGCAGTTTTTTATCGACTTTTTACAAATCAAAAATTAAAGAAAATTGTTGTTGTTAATTATATTATTGTTACTTTAATAATAATAGGAATGTATGTGTTTAATAATGATTCTTTTTGGCAATTTAACTTATTTGAAATAGCAGCAACTTCATTACTTTTAATAGTCTATGCTTTTATTCATTTTTATAATACTTTAGGGGAAAAGAAAAAATATTTTTACTTGAATACTGGTATGGTTTTGTATGTTCTATGCAGTTCTTTAATATTTCTCTTTGGAAATTATGAGCTTGTTTTTATTGAAGACCCATATATTGATGTTTGGATTTTTAATACTGTTTTTTATATCATTTATCAAGTGCTAATTTTTACTGAATGGAGATATATAAATAAGCATGGAGTAGAGAATGAATAATGATAACAGCTTATTGCTAATTGTAACGTACGCAATCATTTTTCTATTAATTTTTATAATTAGTATTATCATTTTTATTCTTAAGTCAAGAAAAGACAGAGTTAATATCCAAAATCAAAAGAAAGAAATTGAAGAAATTGTAATCCAAAAAACAGTTTTATTAAAGGAAATTCATCACAGAGTAAAAAACAACTTACAATTAATTTCGAGTTTATTATATCTACAATCTGTTAAGCATAAAAACGTTGAAATTACAACAATGGTTAATGAATCTCTTAAGCATATTAACTCTATTGCTTTGGTTCATGAAATGCTATATCAAGATGAAACGTTGTCTTTAGTTGCAATGAGAAAATATTTACAAGAACTTGGAGTTAGACTTTTACAAGTTTCTTCCAAAAAAAATATAAATTATAATATAAGTGTAAAAGATATTTCTTTAACACTAGATTATGCTACTACGTTAGGACTTATATTTAACGAGCTTATAACTAATTCTTTAAAATATGCTTTTGACAAGAATAAAAATGGCGTTATAACGGTTTCTTTAGTAGAAATACAGGTAAATGAATATCGTTTTACATATTCTGATAATGGGTGTGGTTTAGATGTTAAAGCATCAAATAAAGATAAAACTATGGGGCAAAAATTAATTAAAATGTTTGCTGAAGAAATTGAAGCAGATTTAGAAATTATAAATGATAATGGACTAACATATATTTTTAATTTCAATAATTCATATAAAGTATAAGATGAAAATGATTAGCGTTTATGTGGTAGAAGATATGGCAATCTCAAGAGTTTCTTTAGAAACGATGTTGTTGGAAAATAACTTTAAACTTTCCGGATCTTCAGCTACAGCAGAAGTAGCTTGGAAAGAATTACAAAAGAATGAAACGGATTTAATTTTGTTAGATATTAATTTGGCAGGAAAAAAAAACGGAGTTTGGTTAGCGCAACAGGTGCGTAAGTATTTACATATTCCAATTGTTTTTTTAACAGCATACGGAGATCAAAATACAGTGAAGGAAGTTTTAGAAACAAATCCAAATGGGTATTTAATGAAACCATATCAAGAGCCAACATTATTAACAACTATTAATATTGCATTGAATAATTTTAAGGAAAAAACTAATAAATTAAAAAAAAGGAATACGGATTTTATATTTGTAAAAGATAGAAATGTAAATGTAAAATTATTTTTTAAAGATATTTGTTATGTAAAGTCAGAAGGTAATTATTTAGAGATTATTTTAGCTGACAAGAGATATGTGATTAGAAGTAAATTGTTAGATTTTAATGTGGAATTGCCCGAAACTATCTTTTATAAATGTCATAGAAGATATATCATAAATATTACAATTATTTATGCTTTAGGAAAAGATTTTATCCAATTAGAAAAAGAAAAAATACCACTTTCTAATAAATATAAAATAGCTTTAGAAAAAGCACTTTCAATAAAATAGTAGTAAGAAAGTTATTCTAAACTTCACAGAAAATCACCATTTCTTCACAAATTATTGTTTTAGTTTTTAATAATCTTGATATTTGATTGCATAAATATACTAAGAGAAAGGAAAAACTGTAGATATATACGGGTATTCTTTTTGAACAGTAATATCATATTAAAAGAAAATCATTATTTGGTTAGGGGCTAATAATGATTTACAAAACCGATTCAGAAATGTGTCGGTTTTTTTGGTTTTGTTACTTAATGAGTATCTTTAGAAACGTTAATTAAGTTGAAAATGTTAAAAAGTATTGATGATAATAATTATTCTTTAAACTTACGAGCTAAGTTTATTATAATCAGTTTTTTAATTATATGTAATTATGTTGGATATTCTCAAAAAACAAAAAAAGTCTTGTTTATTGGTAATAGTCAAACTTTTTATAATGATTTGCCAGCATTAACAAGTAATATTGCAGCTTCTTTAGGAGATGTGTTAAATTACGAAGAATCTACCATCCCTGGTTTTAGTTTAAAGCAACACTTAAATAAACCCGAAACGATAAATAAAATTAAAAAAGGTGGATGGGATTATGTAATCTTACAAGAACAAAGTTCTTTGCCAGCTTTATGGAATAGTTTTGTAGAAGAAAATGTATATCCTTATATACAGCAGATGAAAGATTTTATTTTAGAACACAACCCTTGTGCAAAAATTATTTTATATCATACTTGGGGTTATAAATTAGGTTTTCAAACGTACTGCTCAACTTACCCAAATGTATGTGATTATAATGGAATGGATAATGAATTGCAAAAACGATTTATAGAAATGCAAACCAAGTTTAATGCAATTATTTCTCCTGTTGGTCCAGTTTGGAGAAATATAAGAAACTCTTTTCCAGATATTGAATTGTTTGACTTAGACAACACGCATCCTTCCTTAAAAGGAAGCTTTACAGGAGCATTAACTTTTTATACTGTTATTTTTGAGAAAGATGCAAGTTCCTCAACTTATAACCCAGGGATTCCTAACCTAGATGCAACAAAAATTAAAGATGTAGTAAAAGAAGTTAGCTTTGATAATTTATCTGTTTGGAGAAACATTGTTTTAGATGCAGATATAAAGTTTGATTATCAAATTGTCTCTAATTTAGAAGTTACTTTTTTAAATGCAACAGAATTTGCTGTTAGTTATGAATGGGATTTTGGTGATGGAAAAACATCCACAGATAAAAACCCTAAACATACTTACTCTACAGATGGAAGTTATTTAGTTACTTTGGCTGTAAATAGATGTGATAAAACTGTGATAAAAAAGCAAACAATTGTCTTGAAAACACTTTCGGTTCAAGATTTAAACAGAGCTGATCTTACTCTTTACCCAAACCCGGCTCAAGAATTTTTATATATAAATTTGCCAAATACTGAAGTGAAAATAAGTGTGTTTTCAATTGAAGGAAAACTATTGTTAGATGGTATTAAGCCTACACGTAAAAAATACCAATTAAATATTTCTAACTTAAATTCTGGATTATATTTGTTGAGAGTTACAAATGTAAATAATACTTCAGATTTTAAAAACAAGCTTTTTGTGATTCAATAAAATAAGTGCTTTATTCGTCACTTTAAATTTCTATATCTAAAAGAACTACGTTTAGAACATTAAAGCACTTTTTAAGAAAACTATTGGTAATATTGTTTTTTAAATAAACAATTAATGGTTAGGTGTTTGGTTTGTAAAAGTGAAAAGAAGAAAGATGTTTCTATCTATACTCTTATACCGGTTATAAAGCATACAAAATGTTTTAACTGTAAGAAAAGTTACACTTGGATTGCTTTTCTGAACAAGAATTATTTACTGAGTAAAATTTCACTTATAAAAAGAGTCAATAAGTAAATATATTTTACTTCTTTAATTTCTTAAATAGACCAGTTTTTCATTACTAGCTGCTCAAACAATGTTTTAAAATCTATTTAGGTTCAATAATCAAAAACGCTGCTGTGGTATTGCCAATGTTTAAAACTTCATGTGTGGTAACTCCTTCATTTGAAAAATCACTTCCTGTTGGTACATCAACTTCTTTCACTCCAGCACTATTTGTAATTTTGAATTTACTTCCAGTAATTGTATAACCAAAATGGGTATTGTGATAATGTTTCTCGTGTCCAACTCCTGGAGGAAACGTACATTTTAGCACTCTTAATTTGGCGTTGTCTTGTAGTATTTCACAAACTTTTTTGCCTTTCCAGCCCGCTTCATAAGGATCCAGGAGTGTTGTTTTTTGTTTACACGAAATAAAGAAAAAGAAAAAAGAAGCAATGATAATCTTAACTTTATTAAATAGATTTTCACTGTTGATATGGGGTAATTTAATCATGTTGGTTTGGTTGATATAATTAATTGATGTTAAATTTACTCTTTTTTATTGAATTTAAAATCAGTAGTTTAGTGCAAATAAATTTTTAGATGAACTATACAACTATCATTTTCATTCTTCTATCTGTAATTGCTGTTGTAAGTGTTGTTTTGTATTTTTTTCAAGAACGTTTTTTATTTCATCCAGAAAAATTACCAGAAGATTTTATTTTTCAGTACGAAAATCAAAAAGTAAAAGAATACAATTTAGAAATAAAAAAAGGCGTAGTAATTAACGGATTGCATTTTCAGGCGGAAAACCCCAAAGGTATAGTGTATTATCTAAAAGGCAATTCTAAAAGCATCAAAGGTTGGGGGAAATTTGCGGTAGATTTTACTATTTATGGATATGATGTGATTATGATTGATTATCGTGGTTTTGGAAAAAGCACCGGAAAAATGAGTCAGCAATCTATGAAAAATGATGCCTTGTTAGTGTATGACAAATTAAAAGAAATTATCAACGAGGATAAAATTATAGTCTACGGACGCTCTTTAGGAACAGGTTTGGCAACCAAAGTTGCTTCGATGAATAACCCCAAAATGCTCATTTTGGCATGTCCGTATTTTAGCATGTCAAAAAATGTAAAACGTTATTTGCCTTTTCTACCATTAGGATTGATTATGCGGTATCAAATGCCCACTTATAAATGGATTAAACACGTGAACTGTCCGATTAAAATTATTCATGGTACAAATGATAAAATAATTCAGTTTAAATCAAGCTTAAAACTCTCTAAAATGAAACCGAATTTAACAAGATTATATCCAATTATTGACGGCGGACACAAAAATTTACATAATTTTGAAAGCTATCACAGCGCATTGGAAGAAGTTTTAAATGAAGAAGGCATTTCTAAAGTTGATAGAGAACATACAAGTATCAATTTTATCAGGTCTAAACGAACATCTAAGAAATGAAACGATTAAAAAAGATACTAATTGCGTTAGTATCAATTTATGTATTGATTATGAGCTTATTACATGTTTTTCAAGAAAAAATTATTTTTTTACCAGAAGCAATTGAGGCAGATTATATGTATCAATTCCCTTTTGATTTTGAAGAAGTAAATCTACAAACAAAAGACAATCAAACTATAAATGCGCTGCATATTAAGGCAGAAAACCCAAAAGGAATCATCTTGTATTTTCATGGAAATAAAGGAAATCTAATTCGTTGGGGAGAAATTACTTCCTATTTTACACAATTTAATTATGATGTTTTTGTGATTGATTATCGCGGTTACGGAAAAAGCACAGGAGCTTTTAATGAAATAGAAATGTATGCTGATGCACAATTAAGTTATGAGTATGTAAAAAAGCAATTTTCTGAAGATAAGATTATTGTGTACGGACGTTCTTTGGGAACCACATTTGCCACAAAAGTTGCATCAGAAAACCATCCAAAGCACGTTATCTTAGAAGCGCCATTTTATAATTTGCATCATGCGGCAAATTTTAAATACAAAGTAATTCCGAAATTTTTATTGAACTTTAAATTCAAATCCAACGAGTCCATTTCAAAGATTAAAAGTCCGATTACCATTTTTCACGGAACGGAAGACAAAACAACTCCGATTGAAGGAAGTCAAAATTTATTTAAGCTAATTACAACTACAAAAAAAGAATTTATTCCGCTTAAAAACGGAACACATCACAACCTAAGAAGTTTTCAGGAATATACAACCACTTTAAAAACAATTTTAGAGAATTAACATTTTTAGAAATGGTATCTTTGCCACATAATTTATTTTTTATGCAAACTACATTTCAAGATTTAAACTTATCTACACAGCTTTTAAACGCTATTGAAGACTTAGGGTTTACACATCCAACTCCAGTTCAAGAACAAGCATTTTCTGTAGTAAGATCAGGTAAAGATGTAGTTGGTATTGCGCAAACAGGAACTGGAAAAACCTTTGCGTATATGATGCCAATTTTAAGAGATTTAAAATATACAGAACAAAAACATCCCCGGATTTTAGTATTGGTTCCAACAAGAGAATTGGTGTTGCAAGTTGTAGAAGAAATAGAAAAACTAGCAAAATATATTACATTACGTGTGTTGGGAGTTTATGGTGGCGCAAACATCAACGTGCAAAAAAGAGCCATTTTACAAGGTCAAGATATTATTGTTGCAACTCCAGGAAGGTTGTACGATTTAGCGTTGAGTAAAACATTGAACATGAAATCTATCCAAAAATTGGTGATTGATGAAGTGGATGTAATGTTAGATTTGGGTTTTCGTTTTCAACTCTTAAACATTTTTGATATTTTACCAGAACGCCGACAAAACATTATGTTTTCTGCAACGATGACAGAAGATGTAGACGGATTGATTACAGACTTTTTTAAATCGCCAGAAAAGGTTTCTATTGCAGTAAGCGGAACGCCGTTAGATAATATTGCACAAGAATGTTATGATGTTCCTAACTTTTACACCAAAGTAAATTTATTAAATCACTTATTAAAAGATACAAAGACCTTTACCAAAGTGTTGGTTTTTGTTGCAAATAAACGTGGTGCAGACAGATTGTTCGAATCGTTAGATGAATCTTTTGCTGATGAAATTTGTGTGATTCATTCTAATAAAACACAAAATTATAGAATTCGTTCTATTCGTCAGTTTGATGACGGGATGAACCGAATTATGGTAGCAACCGATGTAATGGCACGTGGATTAGATTTAGAAGAAATTAGTCATGTTATCAATTTTGACACACCTAATTTCCCTGAAAATTACATGCACAGAATTGGTAGAACTGGTAGAGCAGAACACGAAGGAAAAACCATTTTATTTTCCACACCAAAAGAGCAAGAAGATAAAACGGCTATTGAGGAATTAATGAATTATGAGATTCCGAAAGTAGCTTTTCCTTCAGAAGTTGCAATTTCTGAATTGTTAACAGAAGACGAACGTCCAAGAGAAGATATAGAACGTTCTAAAAATAGAACGAGAAAAGAATATGTTCCTGGTGAAGCATTTCATGAAAAAAGCGAAAAGAATAGTAAAACCAATCAAGGTGGTTCTTATCGAAGAGAAATCGCGAAGAAATACAAAAAGCCAAAAACTCGAGGCGACAAAAATTACAACAAGCACAATAAAAAGAAATAAGAATGCAAGTTTTAACTGCGCAAGAATTGCATAATTTAGGAATGAACATCGTTGGAAAAAAACTCCAAGAAATGGGTTATGAATTTGTTGCAGTGAATAGCGAATTAAAAAAACATCCGCAATTTGTATTGTTTAAAAAAGGAGAACCCACCATTTTTGTATTGGTAAAAACAACCAATAATATTCAAACTCCAGAAGAATATGATGTGCTTTGGATGGAAACTTTTAAAGAACACGCAAAAAAACAAAATGCCAAAGTTTGGTTTGCTGGTGTAGGAATTGCCAATGCAGAAAGTACCGAAAATCCTGTTTTTAAAGACCAACCTTATTATGTTGCGTTTGAGGATTTTATTAAGATTTTGGAGTAGGTTTCGCTAACGTGTTTGTGTATGGTTTGTTGCGTGGTTTAAGCACCTAATTTAGCAAATAAAAACCGAATAGAAAATCCGCTAGGACTTTCGTAAGTAGGCCAGCACTAGCAATAAATTATATACGGTGTTGGCTTTAGTTTTTTAGTTTTCTGCAAATTTTATTAATGGTTTTATATTTCCATTGTCAGCTTTTCTTAATGCTATGATATACTCTTTTCTTGTTTCATCTGCTCTAACCATATTTGACTTGTGCCAGCTGAAAATTTCTTTTCCGAAAATAGATTCAATAATTATATCAGCCATCATTCTTGAGTGTCTACCATTTCCATTAGGAAAGCAGTGAATTGCTACGATTCTATGTTTAAATCTAATAGCAATTTCTTTAGGCGAATAAGTCTTGTTTTCTAGCCAATATTTAGTGTCATCAATTAGATTTTTCAGTTCTATTCCGATTTGAGTCCATCTTATTCCAATGTTTTTGTCAGTCTTTCTAAATTCACCTGCCCATTTCCAAACATCGCCGTACATTTTTTTGTGTAAATCTTTTATAAACTTTTCAGTCAATATTTTTTCAGGTTTTAAATTAGCTCGAATAGTCCATTCTACAGCTTTTTCAATATTTAACTGTTCAAATTCATCGAGTTCTTTTTGCGTTGTTATTGATTTTATTTTTAGACCTTCTTTTTCGTCTTCATCTAAGGGTGTTTGGCCATCTGCGTATTTTAAATCTAATCCCATAATGACTTTTTCATTTCCCTTTTTATTTCATTAGTCAAGTCATTTATTGAATGTTCAATTTTATCCTCACTGATTCCTTGGTCCTCTAATTTCATATTTTGATTGGTCCTTAAAACAATTTTACGGGCCAGTTTTTCAGCCTTTAAGTTGATTAGACTTTCGATGGTCCCATCTTTAGGAATAAAACCATAGATAAATTTCATATTCAAGGCATTGCCAACATCCTTTAGTTTATTGATGGTTATCTGACCTGTAGCTTCACGTTCCTCCATTTTTTGAATAGCTCCTTTAGTCAAGTTAAGTTTGGTCCCTAATTGGTCCCTTGTCATATTAAGAGTGGTTCTAATAGTATTTACCCACCCTTTTTGTGGGACCAGGACCATTCCTGCATCTTTAAAATTAGCCAGTTTTTGATCTAATTGTTCTATGAGTAGTTTTTTCTTGTTTCTCATTTGTTAACATTTTATACATATAAGTATGTAAATTAAAACAAAAGTATACAAATATGTATAAATAAACAAAAAAAGAATACTCATATGTATTCTTTTGTGTAAATAATCATACAAATATGTATGAATAAGCTTGTCTAAAAGGTTCTGATTTAAATTAAAGCCAATTTAAGAATATGGTTCCGTTTTAATGAATTATATTCAGAGTTAGCGAAGTTATCTTTTTTTGAAGAGAAAGTCAATAAGTAAAACACTTGTTTAAAACAAAAAAAAGCCTCGCAAATTGCGAGGTTTTTAAATATTCAAAAAAATATTATTCAGCTTTTTCTTCAACAAATTGCTGAAATTATGAGTTAATTATTCTCTAATTTAATTTTATAATCACTTAAAAGTTTCTTGTGCTTGTTTTGATGCCACATAGACATAGATTTTGATTTTTCTAATGCTAGAGCTTGATATTTTATTGCTTTATCAAAGTCATTAAGCTCTAAATATACTTTAGCAAGAGAAGACAAAGCGTATGCAGAATCTGGATATAGTTTGGCTGTTTTTTGATAAATCATTAATCCTTTGGTTGAATTATTTTCCATCAAAGATTTAGCAAGAGCTATTAATGATCCTTCAGCAGAAATATTAAAGCCATATTTATTTTTAGAAATTCTATTGTAATAATTTATAATTGCTTGAGCTCCACGTTTTGAGATATCAGAATCAGCCTTAAGATTAGTATGTATGTCATTAAACAATGCTTCTATACCATTTATGGTAGAAACAATTGGTTGAGACATATAGTTGTTTTTATTATTACGATGAATTTGCCAATCAAGGTTCTTTGTTGAAGAGTTTTTTAATATTTTTTCAAGTTTATTAAAAGAAGATAAGTTACCTTGTTCATATTGATGATTTCCTGTAGATAAGTAGAGGAATCTTAGTTTATTATCTAACTTATTTAATTTAGCTTTCGAATCAGATATTACTGCTCCAAAATCATTAGCTAACGTTGGGCTAGAAATGATATAGGCATTAAATAGTTTTGGTCTATTAATTAATGAGTATAAACCAAAAGCCCCATTTGACATGAAACCACTATAAATTCTGAAACCATTTGTTCTGTATTTTTTATCTATAGTATTGAGTAAATCAAATTCAAAAAAATCAAGAATTGTTTGATTTTGCGGATTACTTTCAAGCTGTTCAAATAATTTTGCAAATTCTGGATTGTATTTTGCAGGTGTAATTACTATGGTTTCAAACCAAGGCCATTCGCCATTATGACTTAGCCAGTCATGTAAACCACTTAAGAAATGATGACTTCGTGGATGTAAATCGAAAAGGATGAAATATTTTTTTTCTTTTTTTGTACTGTAGCTTTCAGGTAGAGTTATGTTATATTCAATTGGCTCTTTAAAATATTTTGAACTTATCTTTATTGAATGCATTGTATTCAACTTACTAATATCTAATGTTTGAGAAGAAACAGAAATAGAAGCGACAATGAAAATTAAATTAGTTATAAATCTTTTATTCATCTATTTATTTTTTAGATTTTGAACAAAAAAACCTGTTTCAATGAAACAGGTTTTCTAAAATATGTGGTAAAAAATTACTCAGCTTTTTCTTCTAATAAATCAAAGAATTGATCTAATCTTGGCATGATAATAATTTTTGTTCTTCTGTTTTTAGACATGTTAGCTTCCGTGTCGTTTGGTGCTAAAGGCACATAGCTAGATCTACCAGCAGCAATTAATCTACCTGGGTTTACGCTAAATCTATTTTGTAAGATTCTAGCAATAGAAGTTGCTCTTTTAGCAGATAAATCCCAGTTATCTTCTAAGAATTCTGTTTTAATAGATTTAGAATCTGTATGACCTTCAATCATTACATCCATATTAGGCTGTCCTTTTAAAACAGTTGCTACTTTTTCTAATACTTTATAAGCTTTCTCAGTTACATTGTAACTTCCGCTTTTAAATAATAATTTATCAGAAATAGAAATGAAAACAACCGTTTTTTCAACGTTAATTTCAATATCTTCATCATCTAAACCTTCTTTTAACTCTTTCTTTAAGTGAAATGCAACAGCAAGATTCAATGAATCTTTCTTCGTCATTGCTTTTCTGATATACTTAATGTACTGGTCTTTTTTACTTAATTGAATTAACGTTTCTTTAATGTTGTCGTTAGCTCCCTTAGTAAGTACAGTTAAGTTGTCTACAAACTCTAATGTTTTTCTCTTATCTTTTTGCAAGTCTTTTACAGTGGTTTCTAAATCAGAAATTTTAGATTTATACGAACTTGCTAAAGATTGATTTTTTTCTGTTTCAATTAAACATTTTGTTAAATTGGTTTTAACAGCAAGTAATTCATCTTTTGTTTTTTGATGTGTTGCTTCTAAGGCTACATAATCTTTTTTAGAGACACAAGAACCAAGTAAAAAAACAACGGCTAGGGAAAGTAGTACTTTTTTCATTTTTTATTAAAAATTATTTGTTATGCAAATTTATGAAATAGATTCTAATTACATGAAGATTAACAATATTTTATGATGACTTTATGAGTATTTTATAATGTATCTTTGTTTTTATTTAACATTTAGGAATGAAAAAGTCTTTTTTACTACTTTTTGCAGTTTTTTTATTTTCATGTGCTTCTGAAAAAGAAACGCAAACAATTAATTTTGAAGGATTTGTTTTTGGAACAACCTATCATATTACAATTTTACATCAGGATAATGTCAACTATCAAAAGGCTATTGATAGTTTGTTTTTTTTGGTAAATAAATCACTTTCAACGTACATTACAACATCAGATGTTTCTAAAATTAATTCTGGAGATTCTACCGTAATTGTGGATGCATTATTTGCAGAAGTTTTTCAAAAATCTAAACGAATTTTTAAAGAAACCGATGGCTATTTTGATCCAACGGTTGGCAATTTGGTAAATGCTTGGGGTTTTGGACCTAACAAATCTAAAAAAGAAATAGATAGTTTGTCTATTCATAAAATGATGCGATTTGTTGGTTTAGACAAAGTCCAATTGAAAAAAAATAAAATTGAAAAGCAATTTCAAGAAACCTATTTAGATTTTAATTCGATCGCCAAGGGTTTTGGAATTGATGTCGTGGGTCGTTTTTTAGAAAGTAAAAAGGTTCATGATTATTTGGTAGAAATTGGCGGAGAAATAAGAGCTAGAGGAAAAAATAAGAAAGGGAATTTTTGGAATGTAGCCATAGAAAAACCAAATACAGACGGAACACAATCTTTTCAAACAACCGTTCAGTTAGAAAATAGTTCAATGGCAACTTCAGGTAATTATAGAAAATATAGAATTTCTAATGAAGGCAAAAAATACGTACATACTGTAAATCCTAAAACTGGCTTTGCCAAAGAAAGCAATTTGTTAAGTGCTTCAGTAATTTCAAATTTAGATTGTGCTGATGTAGATGCGTATGCAACAGCTTTTATGGCGATGGGATTCGAAAAAACAAAAGCATTTTTAAAATCACACAACAACGTCAAAGTCATTTTAATTTATTTAAACGAAGATAACTCTATAGAAGAATATAGAAATTTCTAATTTAGCACCATTATTTGTAAGTTTTTTTTAATTTTCCCTATATTGCAAATCATATCAATAATGGTGATAATCAACAAACCAACTATGAAAAACCTATTTTTTATACTAGCAATAGTGTTTTTAAGTTTGTCAACTTTTGGACAATCTAATACAGAAATTGCAGGAGTTTATATTCGTAAAGCAGAAACTAGTTATTCGAAATTAGAAATAGATGATGCCGATAAAAATTTTGAAAAAGCGATTAAATTATTAGATACAATTACAAAAGCAGATATCGCAAGATTAGGAGCATTAATTAAGTTTGAATTAAATCAATTTCAAAACGCAAAAAATTACGCAAAACAATATTTTATTTTAGTTAAAAATAAAAAAACAGAAACGTATACACAACTGTTAGACTTATATGTGAGTATTGAGGAAGAGTTAGAGAAAATTGAGCTTGAAAATAAAAAGCTAGAGATAGCAAGACTTGCTAGAGAAAAAGAACTTAGAAGAATAGATTCTTTAAAAACCGTTTGGGAAAATAAATCTGATGCGTTAACACTTCCGTTTAAATCTATCCAAGCTTTTAATAAGCACGGAATTACTGTTTTTCAGAAAGATGATTTTTTTGGTGTAATGAATGATGTTGGAGCAGTTTTTGTTGAAGCCAATACCTATAAAAATGTTAAAACCTTTGATGGTTATATTTTACTCTTAAATAAAAAAGAAAATCCAACTCAAATTTTTTGTTTTGATAGCAAAACTAAAAAAGGGTTTTTATTGCCCAACATTGCCGATTTTAATACCCTCTCTACGCATTTTGGAAAAGTAATGTTGCCAAGAGGAAGTGGTAGAATTATTACCTATCCAAACAATTCTTTAAAGGCATTAGTTTTTGATATTGCTACGAAGAAGTTTGTAAATGTATCTAATGAAAAAGACTTATTTAAAGAATTAAGAAAAACCGATAAAATTGAAAAATACAATAAAGAAGGACAAGTAAGAATCAATAAAGTATGGTACGAATTTGGCGGACACATCGGTGGCGGAATCTATCCATTATATTTACCAGACTACACATTGGCTGGCTTTTTATGCGGAATTGATGGAAAATTCTTAAAAGCAACTGAATTTAATAATTTAGGGCCTTTTTACAACGGTAAAGCACATGTTGCAAATGGTGCAGATTCTTTTTGGGTAAATCAAAACGGGACAAAAGTAAGTGCTGCAACTAATGAATCTGGTAAATATCCAGGAAAATCTCAATTAATAAAATTAGAAACTGGTGGCTACCAGATACATCAAGAATTTGATGGAGAAAAATTTATTATTCTTGGTGTAGAAAAATTAGAACCATTAGAAGATTTTTTAAGAAAACATCCTTAATTTACTTTAAAACAAACAGGCAAAATTTCGTCTTTAGATAAACAAAATCGCTCTACCATTTCTGGAGCGATTTTTTTTGTGTAATCTACTTCGTCAACTTTAAAACCGATAGAACGTAATTTGTCAAAATAATCTCTTCCGTAAACTCGTACATGATCGTATTGTCCGAAGATTTTTGTGCGTTCTTTTTGATCAGTAATAGTGTCATCTTCAAAAGTTATATCTCTAGATAAGTCTTGTGGAACCTGAAAAATCCCCATTCCGTTTGGTTTTAAAACACGATATAATTCTTGCATCGCTTTTGTGTCATCAGAAATATGCTCTAAGACATGATTGCAAAAAACAACATCAAAAGAAGTATCATCAAAAGGTAAATTAAGAATGTCTGCTTTTACATCAGCAATCGGAGAATACAAGTCTGCGGTAATATAATCTAGGTTTTTTTGTTTTTTAAAAATGGATAAAAAACATTGTTCTGGAGCCATATGTAAAACAGACTTTTGTGCTGTAAAAAAATCTGTTTCATTTTGTAGATACAACCAAAGTAAACGATGTCTTTCTAAAGAAAGTGTACTTGGCGATAAAGCATTTTTACGTTGATGTTCGTATCCATACGGTAAAAATTTTCGAAAACTTTTTCCGTCAATTGG
Source organism: Polaribacter gochangensis (assembly GCF_046224025.1). Taxonomy (NCBI): domain Bacteria; kingdom Pseudomonadati; phylum Bacteroidota; class Flavobacteriia; order Flavobacteriales; family Flavobacteriaceae; genus Polaribacter; species Polaribacter gochangensis. The sequence goes on from NZ_JBJXRF010000001.1 coordinate 1,047,296, forward strand.
ATCTGTAAAGTTGTTTCCTTTTAGCCAAAAAGCAATAAATGGTTTTGCCAAATAACTTAATTTAATAAGCATTGGTCTTGGAAAAGTATTTAATATGATTTTAAAGATTTTCAATTATTGATTTAAAAGGTCTTTAAATTTTTTATTGGCAAACAGTTTTATAATAAATAAAAGGAAAGCAATTATTTGTAGAATTGTTCCAATTGTAAGTAATTCTGGACCTAACATCCAGTGAAGTATTTTAAATAAAGCTCCAGCACATATTAAAATAATACCTGTGATAAAAATAAAAATGATATATTTTAGTTTCATACGATAGCTTTAAGCTCTAAATTCATCTTCTTCATTAGAAACGATACCTAATGCATCATAAATATATTGAAAAGTAGAAAGTAATTCTGGCTTTCCGTTGACAATAGCAACATCGTGCTCAAAATGCGCAGAAGGTTTTCCGTCTCTAGTTAAAATAGTCCAACCATCTTTTAATTGATTGATTTGATGTGTTCCCATATTAATCATCGGCTCAATGGCAACAACCATTCCGTTTACAAACTTTTTTCCTCTTCCTCGTTTTCCATAATTTGGCATTTCTGGATCTTCGTGCATTTTTCTTCCTAAACCGTGACCAACCAATTCTCTAACAACACCATATCCATGTTTTTCTGCATAGTTTTGAATTGCAAAACCAACATCGCCAACTCTGTTTCCTGCTTTAAATTCACGAATTCCTTCGTACAAACTTTGTTTAGTGACGTCTAATAATTTTTTTGTTTCAGGAGCAACTTCTCCTACCTCAAAAGTATATGCGTGGTCACCATAAAATCCGTTTTTTAAAGCACCGCAATCAATAGAAATAATATCACCTTCAACCAAAGGTTCGTCTGTAGGAAATCCGTGAACAACTTGTGCATTCGGACTCACACATAAGGTGTTTGGAAAATCATACAGTCCTAAAAAACCAGGAATAGCGCCTTCAGACCTTATAAAGTCTTCTGCCAATGTATCTAATTGAAGCGTAGTAACACCAGGTTTTACTTCTTTGGCAAGCATTCCCAACGTTTTAGAAACAATCAATGCGCTTTCTCGCATTATTTCGATCTCTTCTAAGGTTTTTATTTGAATCATAAAGGTAAAATTAATGGGCAAAGATACTTTAAAAAACGACTAATAAAAAACGGAATATTCTTTAAAACATGACTTTTGACAGCTTTTTTATAAAGTGCAGTCTATAACTTTGCAACATAAAATAGAAAACAGACCGTCATGTATAAATCAATAACAGCAGAAGAAGCTGTGAAAATTATAAAATCCAATGATAGAATTTATGTTCAAGCTGCTGCAGCTGCGCCACAATTATTAATAAATGCGATGTCTGCAAGACATGAAGAGTTGAGAAGTGTTGAGGTTTGTCATTTACATACTGAGGGTGAAGCTCCATATGCAAACCCAGAACTTAAAAACAGTTTCCATGTTAATTCTTTTTTTATTGGGAAAAACGTTCGTCATACGTTAAAAGCAGGAAACGGTTCATATACTCCAGTGTTTTTAAGTGAATTACCGTTGTTGTTTAAACGTAATATTGTTGACTTAGACGTGGCTTTAATTCATGTTTCTGTACCAGATAAACACGGTTATTGCTCTCTAGGTGTTTCTGTAGAAGCAACTTTGGCAGCTATTGAAAATGCAACACATGTAATTGCTCAAGTAAATAAAAAAATGCCTAGAACTTTTGGTGCTGGTATTATACATGTTTCAGAAATCAATGCTTTTGTTGATTGTGATGTTCAATTACCTGGGCATGAAATTGCTCCGCCATCAGAAATAGAAAATAAAATTGGAAATCATGTTGCAAGTTTAATTGAAGACAGAAGCACATTGCAAATGGGAATTGGAAGTATTCCAAATGCAGTTTTGTCTAGATTGGGAAATCATAAAGATTTAGGATTGCACACTGAAATGTTTTCTGACGGAGTTATAGATTTAATTTTAAAAGATGTGATCAACGGGAATTATAAAAAGGTAAATAGAGGAAGAGCTTTGGCCACTTTTTTTATTGGATCGCAACGTTTATATGATTATGTTGATGATAATCCGTTTATAGAAATGAGAGCTTCAAATTATACAAATGATGTTGCCATCATTAAACAAAATCCTAAAATGGTAGCTATAAATTCTGCTATAGAAGTTGATGTTACTGGTCAGGTTTGTGCAGATTCTATCGGTCAAAATATGTATTCTGGTGTAGGTGGACAAATGGATTTTATTAGAGGAGCCTCACTAAGTGAAGGTGGAAAAGCGATTATTGCTTTGCCATCTATTACAAACAAAGGAATTAGTAGAATTGTGCCGTTTTTAAAACAAGGAGCCGGAGTTGTTACGACAAGAGCTCATGTACAATATATTGTAACAGAATATGGTATTGCAAATTTATATGGAAAGACAATTAAACAACGAATAAAAGAATTAGTAAACATTGCACATCCAGGTTTTAGAGAAAGTATAGAAAGAAGTTATGTAGACGGAATTAAGTAAGTTTATTTTAATCTAAAAAAGAGTCCTTTTCGCTTTTTTTTAGGAATCTCTGGAGTGTAATTAAAAATGAGCTTGTAAACTTCTGTCCAGCCAATAAAACCACCAGCGTTTCTATCATCAATAAATAAATCTGCGTTGATTTTTCGGCTTATTTTACCGTCAAATTCTTCTTCTGGATAACTTTTATTTACAGCATAAAACTCGATGCCGTTTTCTTTACAAAATTGAACAGCTTCTTTTAAAGCTCTACCGCTTCTGTAGGTCCATAAAATAAGTCGATGACCTTCTGCTTGTAATTTGAGTAATGTTTCAAAAGCAAAAAGCATAGGTTTGCCAACCCTTGGATATGCATCTTCTACAATAGTTCCGTCAAAATCTACCGCTATAATTAAATGATTTTTTGGCAACATATTTTACTTAGTTTTATCTTGCTTGTATTTTTTACCACTTACTATGGTTAAAAAATCTTTTTCTAAATTCTGATGGGGATATTCAATGTATCTTCCTATTTCTTTTCCTTTTTTATAAAAGATAAAGGTAGGAACGCTTCTAATATCTAGATCTTTTTGTAAATTATCAGGTGTGCTTTTCCCTCTGTTTAATGTTATAAATTCGATATCATTAAAATCGAAACCAGCTTGCTCTAAGATTTTATAGGTTCTTGGGATGTCTTTTTTACTTAAGTGACACCAAGTAGCAACAAATGCCTTTATTTTAACATCTTTAAGTTTCTTTTTTAATTTAGAAATACTTTTAGCATCTGGTGTGTAGTTGTCGTAGTTTTTAACAAACCATTTAGAATAGGGTTGTTGATTAAAATCTTCTTTATGAACAATTCCAACTAAATCTCCAGAAGCATTTCTTGTTGCTTTTGTTTGTTGTGCATAGCTGTTAATGATAAAAGTTAACGCAAATAAAATAATAATTTTCTTCATTTTTAAAACTAAACTAAAGGTTTCTGTGTCATTTCTTCGGGTTGTTTTATACCCATTAATTTTAAAATGGTGGGAGAAATATCGCCTAATATACCATTTTTTATTGATTTTATTTCCTTATCAATTAAGATGATAGGAACAGGGTTCGTTGTATGTGCAGTGTGTGGAGTTCCGTCTGGATTTATCATTGTTTCGCAGTTTCCGTGATCTGCTATTAAGATGGTTGTATAATTATGTTTTAAAGCTGTGGTTACAACATCTTTTGTACAGTGATCTACAGTTTCACATGCTTTTACAGCAGCTTCAAAAACCCCAGTATGACCAACCATATCTCCGTTTGCAAAATTTAAACACACAAAATCTACATCGCCCTTTTCTAATTCAGGAACGATGGCATCTCTAATTTCGTAGGCACTCATTTCGGGTTTTAAATCGTAGGTTGCTACTTTTGGAGACTGACATAACAATCTTTTTTCTCCATTGAATTCTTTTTCTCTTCCACCAGAAAAGAAAAATGTTACATGTGGATATTTCTCTGTTTCTGCAATTCTAATTTGTTTTTTGTTGGCAGTTTCTAAAACTTCGCCTAAGGTATTTTTAAGATTGCTATTGTGGTAAATGATGTGTACATTTTTAAAGGTATCATCATAACTTGTCATGGTTACAAAATACAACGGTAATTTTTTCATGCCGTGTTCAACAAAATCTTTTTGAGTTAACGCGTTGGTTAATTGTCTTCCTCTATCAGTTCTGTAATTAAAGAAAATAACCACATCATCTTTCTGAATTGTTGCTGTTGGATTGTTGTCTTTATCAACTATAATAATTGGCTTGATAAACTCATCTGTAACGCCATTATCATAATTTTTTTGAATACTTTCTAATGCGTTGTTCGTTTTTTCTCCAGTTCCGTTTACCAATCCGCCGTATGCTAATTGTACTCTTTTCCACCGATTGTCTCTGTCCATTGCAAAATATCTACCCGTAATTGAAGCTAATTTTCCAGTTGTTTCTTGCATGGTTTTTTGGATGTCATCAATAAAGAATTTTCCAGACTTTGGGTCACAATCTCTTCCATCAGTAAAAGCATGTAAAAACACATTTTCTAAATCATTTTCTTTTGCAGCTTTTAGCAGTCCTTTTAAATGATTGATGTGCGAATGAATTCCGCCGTTAGAAACCAGTCCTAAAAAATGGACATTTTTATTGTTTTTCTTCGCGTAATCAAAAGCTGCTACCAAAGTTTTTTCTTGTGATAAGGTGTTTTCTTTTACTGCTTTATTGATTCGTGCCAAATTTTGATACACAATTCTGCCAGCTCCTAAATTCATATGGCCAACTTCTGAATTCCCCATTTGTCCTTCTGGTAAACCTACATGTTCGCCATCAGTTCTTAAACTTGCATGCGGAAAATTGGTGTATAACGAATTGATAAAAGGTGTTTTTGCATTGTATATTGCAGATACTTTTGGTTCTTGAGTTATTCCCCAACCATCTAAAATAAGTAAGATTACTTTTTTATTCATAAGACATATAAAGTGTAAAAGTACAAAACAATTAGACGTTGATTTATTTTTTTGAGTTCATTTTTTTGAGCTTTACAAATACTGCTTGTTGTTCTTTCGTCAATTCATCAGCAGTGAAAATAGAAATTCCTTTTGCGCCATTTTCTTTGGCAATCTTTATTGCTTTTTCTAAGTCTTTTGAATTTCTTAAAGCCGGAGCATACAATCCCGAAATAATTGGAAAACCTACATCAGAAACGCCTTGTTTGGTTGCAAAACCAATCCAATTGATGTTTTCTCTGTAAAAATTTTGATACAACATTGGGTATGCAGCGTCTAATTTCCAATCGTTCCAAGCTTGTCGAACCATTTGTCGAGACATTTCTGGAAAAGGAAAAACCGCTGCAGTAACTTTTTTATCTTTTGAATGTGCAATATTAATAATTTCATTGACCAAACTTGTAACGGCATTTAATCTGTATTGACGCCATTCTGTAGATAATTCTGGATGTTTAAAATCCATAGGATCTTTATCAAAAATTTTTTTAAATCCAGCTCTTGCAATTGGATGATAATCGTAATCGTATTCTGGCATTTCTGTTTCTTGTACCAAATTGTATTTCGGTTGTAAATCTGCTCCTAAAATTACGTCTGGATACCGAACATAATCTAAATGAACAGAAGCCAAACCTTTAACAGCCATCATTTTTTTAGCATTGTTAATGATGTATTTTCTTGCGTCTGGATGAAACGGACTTAACCATTGGTAATAATTTACGTAGGCTTTATATTCTAAAGAATTTTGTCCATTTCTGTTTACTGCGTACCATTCTGGATGTTTTTGAGCAACTGTATCTCCAGGCCTGTTTAAAGTCCACATCCAACCATGAACTTTGATATTTTTTTTGTTTGCTAGCGGAATTATTTTTGCTACTATTTCAGGCGATCCTCCAATTAAAATTTCGCTAATTCCTAATGAATCATAAAAGTTGAGTTTTTTAATCCAGGTTTCTTTTTTAAATTCTTTTCCAGCATGTACCCAAGAACTAAAAATAAATTTGGTTGATTTTTCTTGTTTTTTTTCTTTTTGATGACAAGAAATGACAAGAGTTAATATTGCTAATAAAACGATTTTTTTCAATGGATTATTTTTTAGTGTTATTGATTTTTTTACGATGAATTAATCCGTTTTCACTGATTGAATATAGGATGTTTTTTTGTGTGTTTTGCGTTTGCAAAGTAAAACCTGTATGCGTTTTTAAAAAGGAGGCATTGATAGTTTCTTTATTTATTTTTATAGGTTCAAACTGAACTTGAAATCCAGTTTTTTCTTTTTTTAAATAATTTAATTTTTTAAAAGCGATATTTCTATATAAGGCATACGTTACTTGTTCTGTTAACACATCTGTTTGATGTTTAAATTCTATTTGTTCTGTAGGATTATTATCAGAAAAATGAATATATCCCCAGTTTTCTGGCAAATGCATATTAATGGCACCTTGATTAGACCAAACCCAATTGTATTCTGGTAAGAATTTATTGTTTACTTTTTTTCTGGAGTACTTTCCATTTGTAATATCATGATTCCATTGAACTCTAGAAAAGTTAATTCGCCATTGCTCACCATTTTTTGGTTTTGTTTTTGGGCGATTTTTTAACTCCGCAAAAGCACTTAACGGAATAGCCATTTCTACAGACCAAAAGGCATCAATGTCATCAGCATTGTTTACTGTTCCTTTGATAAAAACAGCCGTTTTTAATGTGTTTAAATTCCAGTTGTTTTTAGGTTTTCCACCCACATTATACGGTTTGTTTAAAACCAAATCCCAAACAGTGTTTAATGCATTGATTTCAATTTCTCCATAATTGTGTGTATCGTTAGACGGACTGATAAAGACCTCAAAATCGTTGTTGTAAAAAATGACTTGATCTCTTTTTGTGATGTCTCCCCAAATATGTTTTTCATGCAACTTTGCATAGACATATAAAAAGTTTTTATCCCAAAGCATTTTTACATTTGTTTGCTGATTTGGAATTTTAACGCCTTCAATATCGATAAAATTTGATGTAAATTTTGCATGTTTCCAATCTTGCTCGTCTGCTTTTCCATCAATAATTAGTGCATTAGTTGTTTTGTAAACAACATACGTTTTTGGATTTATAATATCAGCATCCAAATTAATTGCAATTGGTTTTTGTGTATTACAATTAGAAATTAAAAATGCTAAAAAGAGGACGCAGGTAAATTTAGAAAAATGGTTTTTCAAGTTGAATTTTATTTTGATGACAGCTAAGATAATAAATAGGTGCTTTTAAATAATAATATTATGCAAATCAATCACAAAATATGTAACTTTACATCTGTAAAAAGTATAAAAAGAGTTCTTATTTTTCAATTAAATAGTCACAATGGAAAATCATTTAGAATTGAATGAAGTCACCAAAAAACTACCAAAGCATTTACACAAGTTTATTGTAAAACAGCCGTACGAAGAATACACAGCACAAAATCAAGCAGTTTGGCGTTATGTAATGCGATTAAATATAGATTATTTAAAGCGTGTTGCGCATAAATCGTATGCAAAAGGTTTGAAAAAAACAGGAATTTCTGTTGATTCAATTCCGCATATGGAAGGAATGAACAGGATTTTAAAAGAAATTGGTTGGGCCGCTGTTTCTGTAGACGGATTTATTCCACCAAATGCTTTTATGGAATTTCAAGCGTATAATGTATTGGTCATTGCTTCTGATATGAGAACTATAAATCATATAGAGTATACGCCAGCTCCAGATATCATTCACGAAGCCGCGGGTCATGCGCCCATTATTGCAAACCCAGAGTATGCAGAATATTTAAGACGATTTGGAGAAATCGGAAGCAAAGCAATTTCATCATCAAAAGATTATGAAATGTATGAGGCAATTCGATTGTTATCAATCTTAAAAGAAGATCCAAGTAGTACAGAAGAAGAAATTGAAGATGCTCAAAAAAAGGTAGAAGAATTACAGAATTCGATGGGCGAATTGTCTGAAATGGCACAAATAAGAAATTTACATTGGTGGACGGTAGAATATGGTTTGATTGGCACAATAGATGAACCAAAAATTTATGGAGCTGGGTTACTTTCTTCTATCGGAGAAAGCGCTTGGTGTTTAACAGATCAAGTAAAAAAGATACCGTATTCTTTAGAAGCTGCTAATATTAATTTTGATATTACAAAACCCCAACCACAATTATTTGTGACACCAAATTTTGCTGAATTAAGTTTGGTGTTAGAGCAGTTTGCCAATACAATGGCAATAAGAAAAGGTGGGTTAAATGGAGTGAAAAAATTAATAGATTCTAAAAATTTAGGAACCATTGAATTAAGCACTGGTTTACAAATTTCAGGAAATTTTTCTAATGTCATAGAGTTTGAAAACAAACCAATTTATATTCAGACTACCGGTAAAACCGCTTTGTCAAATAGAGATAAAGAATTAATTGGCCATGGAGTTGAATATCATGCAGAAGGATTTGGAAGTCCGATTGGGAAACTAAAAGGAATTAATATTCCAATTGAAAACATGAGCCCGAGAGATTTAGAAGCATACGGAATTTATGAGGGAAAACAAACAACTTTAGAATTTGAAGGCGGAATAAAAGTAGTAGGAAAAGTAATTACTGGTACAAGAGATTTGCGAGGAAAAATCCAATTAATTTCTTTTAAAGATTGTACGGTAACACATCAAGATACTGTGTTGTTTGATCCTTCTTGGGGTGTTTATGACATGGCAGTTGGTAAAGAGATAGTTTCTGCTTATGCTGGTCCAGCTTCTGTACTTTCTTTTACAGATGTTAATAAGGTTTCTGAAACTAAAACTCATAAAATTAACTACTCAGATGCTGATAAAGAATTGTATGCTTTGTATCAAAAAGTCAGAGATTTTAGAAAGAAAAATAATGTTTCAGAAAAGAATATAGAAGAAATTTTTAATGTACTTATTAGAAATTTTTCTTCAGATTGGTTGTTGTTATTAGAACTTTATGAACTTTCTGTAAAGTTTAATTTTTCTATTCAAAAAAGTGTATTAAAGAAGCTCGAAGAATTAAAATGTAACAAAAGCTACACAACACTTATAGAAAAAGGTATAGTTTTGTGCAAAAATTAAAATTAACGATTAAAATAAATTTACATGGGATTTTTTGACATGTTTAAAAGAAAAGATATGGGATTAGAAATTAAAGAATATTTAGATAAAGGCGCAGTTGTACTTGATGTAAGAACAAAAACAGAATGGGATCAAGGACATTCTAACGGCGCTAAACATATTGTTTTAAATTTAATTCCGTTACAAATAGATGAAATTAAATCTTGGAATAAACCTGTAATTGCGGTTTGTTTAAGCGGAGGAAGAAGTGGGCAAGCTGTTCAGTTTTTAAAAAACAATGGAATAGATGCAATTAATGGCGGGCCTTGGCAAAATGTTGACCAACATCTTTAGTAACCGTAATTATTAAATCCATTTTCTCTACGTCTTTTTAAACGTCTCATAATTTTTATAGTTGTTTCAACTTTTCTTAAAACAGAAAGAATTCCTCCTAATAAGGCTCCAGTAAAGGCACCCATTGTTAGTGGATCAAAATTATGTCCTGTAATTAAATACTTAAGAAAGAATACCATCATTCCAATCAGTATAGAAACTAAAAATATTTGAAGTTTAGATTTTGATAAGTGGGCGTAAATTCCGCAAAAGAATCCTGTAACAATTGAAGTTGCAGTAATTTTAGTCCAAAATATTTCAATTAACTCCGTGTCGGAAGGCAAAAAGAAACTTGTAGTAAAAAGACCAATTATGCAGCCAATAATAATTCCAATTAATATTTTTTGAATCATTTTTTTATCGGGGAAATTAATACTTGATAAATTTAGTGAAAATTATTTTAATAACTTAAATTAATTTATGTTGTTGTGCTTTAATTACGGCTTCCATTTTATTATGAACATGTAATTTTTTGTAAATGTTCTCTATATGTTTACGTACGGTTGCTGGAGAAATGATTAAATTCCCTGCAATATCATTGTATTTTAAGCCTTTACTTAAGTGCTCTAAAATTTCTGTTTCTCTTTTACTTAAGGAAATTTCTTCTGAATTTAATTCATTGTTTTCTACAGAACCTGGGTTTCTAAGTAAATTAAGTGTTTTTAAAGCGATACTTGGAGACATGGGCGCTCCGCCTTCTAAAACTTCTATAATACTTTTGTGAAGCTTTTCTGCTTCAATTTCTTTTAGTAAGTAGCCATTTGCTCCAGCTTTTATTGCGTTGAAAATATAATCATCATCATCTAAAACAGTTAGCATAATTATTTTGATATGAGGATATTTATTTTTTACAATCTCTGTAGCCTTGATTCCGTCCATTACTGGCATTTGAATATCCATTAAGATTACATCCAAATGATGATTTTCCTCTAAAGTTCCAATCAATTCAGCACCATTCTTTGCTGTAAATTTATGATTGATATCGTTAAAGAAAGAAAGTTTTTCTTCGATAGCTTTTCCCAAAAAATAGTTATCTTCAGTAATGGCTAATTTAATACTCATAATAGTTGATTTTCATCAAATATAACTCTTATTGTTTGGAAAATAGATTAGTAATATTACGTATTTAAGCTAAAAAGAATGCTTGTTCCTATATTTAATTTAGTGTTTATTATTATTTCGCCATTAACTTCACGCATTCTTTTCTCCATATTACTTAAGCCATTTCCTAAAATTATAGAATTCTTATCAAAGCCTTTTCCGTTGTCTTTTATAACGATTTTTAGTTGATTTTTTTCTTCAAAAAGGTCAATTTTTATTTCTGATGCTTCTGCATATTTAATTGCGTTATTAATTGCTTCTTGTACAACTCTAAATAGATTTATACCAACCAAAGAAGTAAATTTTTTATTCGTATTTATGGAATTGTTTAAAAGAAATTCGGTGTTTTCTGTTGCTGTTTTTGCTTTTTCAATAAACGATAAAATCCGTGCATGTAAATCTTCAATAGTAATTTCTGATTTATTCATTGCCCAGATGGTGTCGCGGAGCTGAAAAATGGTATCTGAAGTAAACGAGCTAATTGAAGAAAGTTTATTTTTTAGTTTTTCGTTTGCATCCTTGGTAACAAATTTTAGATTATCAATTGAAGAAATAATAAATGTAAGCTGAGAGCCAATATTATCGTGTAAATCTCTAGAAATCCGCAAGCGTTGTTCTTGCAGTTGGTTTTGTGTTTTAATGATTGCAAGCGCATCTTTTAAATCGATTTCTTTTTCTAGTTGCTCTCTTTTTAGTTTATTTCTTTTATAAAAACCGTAATAAAGTACGCCTAATATTAATAAAATTGCTGTAATCAAAATGGCGTATAAGTTTCTGTTTTTTACTTTAAGTTTACTCTCTAATAATTGTTCTTTTTGGATTGCAATTTCTTTTTCCTTTTTTTCGGTTTCGTATTTGGTTTCTATTTCTGTAATTTGTTTGGTAACATTTTCGTTTCTAATTACGTCATTTAAATCGTCGTATTTTTTTTGATAAAATACGGTGCTGTCGGGTTGCTTTAGAAAACTTTTTAATTGTAGTAAGCCTCTATAACTACTAAGTTCTAGTTCTTTTGCTCCAATTTTTTTTGCTAATGTAGCGCCTTCGAAATAATAGTTTTCAGCTTTTTTAAACTGACCAATTTCAAAATAGATTGTACCTAGGTTTCCAATTACACTTGCAAGTCCAAAATCATCACTTAGTTTTTTTCTAATATCATATGCTTTTTGATAATAAACCAATGCTTGTTTGATGTTGTTTTCTTCTTTATAAATATTACCATAATTGTTATAAACGATAGACAACTGACGAATCAAATTATTTTTTTCTGCGATAGGTATTGCAAGATTGTAATATTTTTTAGAATTTTTAAAGTCTAAAAGTTGTTGATAAACATTACCAATATTTATATAAGATTCTGATAATTCATTTGGTGTTTTAGTAATTTCTCTACCTTTTAAAACATTAAAATGCATTTCTAACGCTTTGTCGTATTGCTTCAAGTTTAAATAAATATTAGCAATGTTGTTTTGATTTATAGCAACAAACCTTGGCATTTCTAAAGATTCATAAACCCTTAAAGAGGCATTGTTATAGAGCAATGCAGAGTCTAGTGTTGAGGTTTGCTGAAATGTAATTCCTATTTTAGAATATAAACCAGCAATGCCAACAGAATCATTTAATTTTTTTCTAATTTTTAAAGATTTGTTGTAGTAAGTAATAGCAGAATCAAAACGAGAAGTTCTGTAAAAAATAATCCCGAGATCATTGTACGATTGTCCAATTCCTTTTTGATTATTTGTTTTTAAAGCTAATTGTAAGCCTTTTTTTGTGTAAAAATAGGAAGAATCAATATTTACATTCCCATAATACCAGCCTAAATCTCCGAGTAATTTAATTTTTAGAGAATCGGTAACTTGTTTACCTTTTAGCTGTTTTTTTATGGTTTCGATCTGTTTTTGTTGACCATAAAAAGTTGTAGAAATACAACATAAAACAACAAAACATAAAGCGGTTAATCTCTTGTGATACATTCTATTAATTCTTTAAAAGAGAAATCTAAAGTTACTATTTTTGTTTTTATTATACTTAATTTTAGTTGGGTGTTTTTATTTAGTTCATTTACTTTTACTTCTTCTGAATCAAATTTTTTTAAAATACTTTTTTCTTCTTCAATCTGATTGCGTAATAATTGTATTTGAATTACTGCTGATTTCTTCGTTTTAAGTATTTCTATATATTGAAATATTCCAAAAGAAAAAACAAAAAAGGTCAAACAAATAAGTAGTATAAAATTGTCTTGAATCATGGGAGATGTTTTTTGTTTATTCTAAATAAAACCCAGTGGTTTTACCATTAAAAGTCATGTTTAACATACCTGCTAAATACAGATCTCTAGAAGCTATAAATTTCTTCTTATAATTGATAGAAAAAGCAATAGTGGTTGTTTTGGTGGTAGATTTTAATGACCAAAAATTATATTCTTCTAAGCTAGAATACGCAATAACTTTATAGGTGTCTGTATATGTTTTGCCACCAAAAGCATAAGAAATTTTTACAGTACTATTTTTAGACATTCTATCATTATCTGTAACAGTAATCGTAACTTCTCCTCCAAGTGTGTTTATTTTTTTATCTAAATTCACATAGTTAAAAACAAAATTTTTATTTTTAAATACTGGCATTTTTGGGTCTGATGTTGTTACGGTATTGGTATTTGTTGTTTTAGAGTATTTAACAATTGGAACAACATTTACATTGGCAAAATTCCCGTTTTTATGAATATAATTTTTGTCAAAATCTATACTTCCAGCTTTATCTCCATTGGTGAAAATTACTTCTCTGAAATAAAAATTATTAGTTGTATTGCTGTATTTATAATGTTTTTTTATCCAATTTTTTTTGTTGTCATATTCATAAGAATTGATGCTGTTAGAAGCTGGTTTGTTTTTATAGATGGTACTTATTAAATTGTCATTTTTATCATATTTATAAGAAATATCGCTATTGCTATACTTAGATTTTGTTACATAACGATTGCTGATGTCTTTTTTGTAATACGTTGTATAAGTGCCAATAACATTGCCTGTTTTTGTATCGTAACTTTTTCGAGTTTTTGTTTTTTTGTTACCGTTATATGTGTAGTTTTCTCTAGCACTTAACTTCCCTTTAGAATCAAAACTTTCAACCCTAGTTAATCGCTCTTTTCTATCATAATAGTAATTGGAAATATATGTGTTTCCGTTTTCATAAATCGTTTCTTTTTTAGTTAAACTCCCGTAATTATTGTAGGTAAATTTATTATAACTTGAATAACTACTTTTTTTTGCACTAATATCTTGTGTACTTGTCATTCTCCCTTTTGTGTCGTAATTATATAAGGTTTCTGTTGTTGTGGAAGCACCAGAATAAGTACTATTATATTGAGAGAATCTTTGTGTTAAATTGCCATCCTCATTATAAGTGTTAATGGTAGTAGAAACTTTTACAAAACCACCACTTCTTTCGTGATATGTATAATAATGTTCAATTGTTTTTGCTACTTTTTTGTGCAATTTTTGAGACTCTAGATTAAAAAGTTCAGACTGAGCATAATTGTTATTTGAGATAGCTAATACCCCAATGAATAAGAAGATTATTTTTTTCATGACCCTTGTTTTTAAGGTTTTTTTGATTTTATAAACTGTTTTAAAGGAGATGGCTAGATTTTACGAGTTGTTACTAGCCACCTTTAACCCTAAAAACAATCGTTGTTCTTTTTTAAAGTTTTTGCTGTTTTTTAAATTATGATTCAAAGTTGCTAATATTCAGGGCAAAAAAAAATACGTCATCTGACGTATTTTTAGAATTAAAAACGAAAGAAATTATAACCATAAAATTAATTTTTCGGCTTCATCTATTTTGTCTTCAGGAATTAAGATTCTAAACTCATCATTTGTTGGCCCTTTTCGAGTAAGCCATTGTACATCAAATTCTAACAACTTTAAATTATTTTTTGCTTCAATAATTTTCATGCTTTTAACTCGCTTTTTTTTGTTTTGTAATTCAACAATATGATTGTTGATGTATAATTTTTCAAAAGTTATTTTTACTTCTGGATTTTTAACTCCTTCTTTTAAATGCCTGTAACTAAATGTCAACCGTAAAAAGGGAATTAAAATTGCAAACGGTACTGCAAATAATAACCCAATTACAAAAGTAGTTCCTCTCAAAACCATTAAACCTAACGATGCTATTATTAGAATTCCAATACCAAAATAAATACTATCCTCTTTTTTGTTTCCTTTTTCAATTGTAACAAACTCGTCCCACTGTTTGGTTGTGTATTTCCAATGAGCTAGTATTTTGATATGTTCGTCAGTATTCACGGCTAATCTACTTTATTGTCTTTAAATGCAATTACTTTTAGTGTTTTAAAAGTATTGTTACACACATGAAAATCTACAGGCTGCTTGTTAAAAACTGAATCGGATATTGTTTTTGCAAATATTTTGAAAACAGCTTCGTACATTTTACTTTCTGCTGCTTCTTTTGTAGTTACCATTCTAAAAACAAAAGTATTTGTTTTTTCATCTTTTGTAAGCTGAACCGATTTTTCTCCGCCATCAGCAAATTTTGAACTCAATAGATAATCTCCTAATTTTTCAGCGTCAGCTTTTTTCACTTTACTTGTGTAATATACTTCTGTACCTTTATAATCTAGTTTTTTTCCGTAACCAGAACAAGCTAAAAACAATAAAGTTAAACTAAGAAATACAAGGGTTTTAAAATGTTTTTTCATCATAATTGAGTTTAAATTGCATTAGTATTGTAATTAGAGACTCAAAAGTCTATAAAAAGGGAAGTTAAATCAATACGTATAATGTCGTATTTATTCTGTAAAGTTAATCAGTTGTTTTTTTACTTCGCTTTTTGTTGCCTTTTCGTTGGCCAATTTTTCAGATAAAAAATCTAAGGTTTTTGAATTTTCTCGAATGGCCTCTAAAGTTAAATCAATCACTAAACGGAATGTAATTAGCAAGATTGCAGCAATAATTCCGACTTGATTAAAAACGATAAAGAAGAATGCTATAATCACTACAAATTGCTGAATAAATATCCGAACATAGGGTTTTATCATAATGTCTTCTGGAGTAAATTTTAAATATTTTTTACCCATAATAAAATCGACTATAAATTTTCCGAAATGCATAAAAACAATTGCAGGAAGTGCATATTTTATCCCTTCTAAGTTTAAAATGATTTGATAATTTTCAAGAAGATTAAAAGGCTCTTTAATAATTTCGGTATCCCCAAAACTAAATAAAGCAAATCCAAAAACTGATTGTATCGCAACAAAGAAACCATAATGAACCAAAAAGAAAAGAACAAGTCCGTAGCCAGTAATTCCAGAGCTAGAACTCTTTTTTGTATTGAAATGAATTGTCCAAATTAATTTTAAAACATTAAAAACACCAATAATAATAGTTTCTAAAAAGTAGGAGAAAAGGATTGCCATTGCATCAGCCTTTCCAATAAAAAGTAATATAAGAAGGTACATTGCGCTTATCCAAACAAAAATATTTTGAACTGTTGGATAGAAGATGTGTTTTAACATTGCATTGTTTTTTTAGTAATGTAAAATACTTAAAAGTTAACAAAACAGACAATACGCCATTTTACGTATTTAAAATGTCATCCAAGAAAATTGTTGTTGTAATTGGTGTTTTTTGGTTTCCAAATTTTTTAAAAACTGTTGATGTTTTTCAGAGTTCGAATTAAAAGGCCTGTGGTTTAATCCGTTTTGAATTGTAGAAACTTCTTTCATGGTTTCTTTGGAATCTTCTGAAATCCATGAATCGGAAAACTTTTCCCAGATATAATTAATTGCAGTTTTATTAGGATGTATCATATCTTCTTCATAAAAACGATAATCACGTAGTTCGTCCATCATAATTTCATAACTCGGAAAATAATGTGTGTAATTTCTTGGTTCTACAACTTGATGTATTGCCGAAATTACATGCGATTTACTTTGCTGATTTTGTGTGAATCCGTCTTTTAAATGACGAACTGGAGAAACCGTAAAAAGTACATTTACTTTCTGATTTACTGATTTTAAAAGGGCAATGATTGCTTCTAAACTTTCTGTAATTTCATCAACCGAAAGCAATTCTTTTAAGAATTTTTTCTGCGGAATTTTATGACAATTTGCAACAACTGTATCGGTTTCTATAAACCTGTAAATCCACGAAGTTCCTAAGGTAATTATAATGTGAGAAGCATTTTTTAACTGCTGATTTGTTGCTGTTATTTGCCGATTTAAATGACTAAGTAATTCATTTTTATCAGGAGAACTTAAACTAGAATGTGCATCAAAAGAATGCCAGCGTTCGTTTAAATAGAAAACATCGTTTTCTGTGTATTCTTTTTCGTTGATGGCATTTGAAATTAAGTTTTCAATGGCTTTTGAGTGGAATAATATTCCGAATGGATTTTGATTCGATTGAAATTTATAATACGCTAATTTGTTGCCAATGTTTTCTGAAAAACACGAACCTAGTAACAAGATTTTTGAATCGTAAGTTATCGGATTGTACCTTTCTTTGGCAATCGGAATTTGAGTTTGTAAAATCATAAATTTCTATTTCAAAAGATAAATATAAAAAGAAAGGTTCAAAGTAAAACAATACTCTGAACCTTATAAGTTTTTACACTTTGCAATTTTCTACAAAATATACTCTTTTGCTTTTTCGATTGCTTCTTTAATTCCTCCAGGATTTTTTCCTCCAGCAGTAGCAAAGAATGGCTGACCGCCACCGCCACCTTGAATGTATTTTCCTAATTCTCGAACAATTGTGCCAGCGTTTAAACTTTTACTTTCCACAATTTCTTTAGAAACATAACACGTTAAAATTGCTTTTTCGTTGTTTTTAGAACCAAAAACTAAAAACAAGTTTTGGTGTTTTTTTCCTAAATCAAACGCTAAGTTTTTAATTCCGTTTGCATCTAAATCAACTTCTGTTGCTAAAAATTGTACCTCATTTATTTCTTCTAACTGGCTTTCTAAATCACCAATTAAATTTTTCGCTTTGTCTTTTAATAGTTGTTCAATTTGTTTTTGCAAAAAGCTGTTTTCATCTTGTAATTTTTGAACAGCTTTTACAGGTTCTTTAACGTTATTTAATAACTCCTTTATTTGTGATAAAGTTTGACTGTTTTCTGAGTAAAAATCTTTAACAGCATCATTTGTAATCGCTTCAATTCTTCTAATTCCTGCTGCAACTGCGCCTTCAGATTTAATTTTAAAATGCCAAATATCCGACGTATTTTTTACGTGCGTTCCACCACATAACTCTATAGATTGACCAAATTTTATTGCTCTAACTTCATCACCGTATTTTTCTCCAAACAACGCCATTGCACCTTCGTCAATTGCTTGTTGCATTGGTATATTTCTTTTTTCTTCTAAGGGTAATTTTCCTGCAATTCTTCTGTTTACAAAATTTTCAACATCTTGTATTTGTTCTGGAGTCATTTTAGAAAAATGAGAAAAATCGAAACGTAAATATTTTGAGTGAACCGCAGAGCCTTTTTGTTCTACATGTGTTCCTAAAACCTCTCTTAATGCTTGGTGTAATAAATGTGTTGCGGTATGATTACATTCTGTTCTATAACGTTGTTTTTTATCTACAACAGCTTTTAAAGTTTCGTTTAAATGCTTTGGTAAGTTTTTAGAAAAATGAATAATTACATTGCTTTCTTTTTTTGTGTCTAAAATATAAAGAACATCTCCGTAAGAATCTTCTAAATAACCTTTATCGCCAACTTGTCCACCGCCTTCTGGATAAAATGGAGTTTTATCAAAAACCAATTGATACATTTCTCCGTCTTTTTTAGAAACTACTTTCCTGTATCTTGTTAATTTCACAGATGCTTCTAATGAATCATAACCAACAAATTCTTCTTCAGCGTTTTCTAAAACGATTGTCCAATCATCTGTGCTCATTTCACTAGCAGCACGCGAACGATTTTTTTGTTTTTGTAATTCTTCGTTAAAGCCTTTCTCATCTAAAGTATATCCCTTTTCAGATAAAATTAAGGCAGTTAAATCTACAGGGAAACCAAAAGTATCGTATAATTCAAAAACTTTTTCACCAGAAATTTTTGTTGATGTTGATGTTGAAATAATTCCGTCTAACAACACCAAACCTTGATCTAAAGTTCTTAAAAAGGATGCTTCTTCTTCTTTAATTACATTTTCGATTAATTGTTTCTGTGATTTTAATTCAGGAAAAGCAGTTCCCATTCTTTTTGATAAAACATCAACCAATCTGTAAATAAAAGGTTCTTTTTTGTCTAAAAAAGTAAAACCATATCGTATTGCTCTTCTTAAAATTCTTCTAATCACATAACCGGCTCCCGTATTGCTTGGTAATTGTCCGTCTGCAATAGAAAAAGCAACAGCTCTTACATGATCTATAATAACACGAATTGCAATATCTGTTTTTTCATCTTTTCCGTAATCAGCACTTGTAATGGTTTCTACTTCTCTAATTAATGGTGTAAAAACATCGGTGTCGTAATTAGATTTTACATCTTGTAAAACCATACACAAACGCTCAAACCCCATTCCGGTATCAATATGTTTTGAAGGTAAATCTTCTAAAGTTCCGTTTGCTTTGCGGTTGTATTGCATAAAAACCAAGTTCCAGATTTCTACAACCTGCGGATGATCCATGTTGATTAACGTTTTTCCGTCTACTTTGGCTTTTTCTTCTGGAGTTCTAATATCTACGTGAATTTCTGAGCACGGACCACACGGACCTTGTTCTCCCATTTCCCAGAAATTATCTTTTTTATTCCCCATCAAAATACGATCCTCTGGAATAATTTCTTTCCAGTAATCGTATGCTTCTTGATCTAAATTTAAATTGTCTGCATCTTCACTTCCTTCAAAAACAGTTACATATAAAATGTTTTTATCAATCTTATAAACTTCGGTTAACAATTCCCAAGCCCAAGCAATTGCTTCCTTTTTAAAATACCCGCCTGCCGGACGGGCAGGATCTCCAAAAGACCAGTTTCCTAACATTTCAAACATCGTATGATGATAGGTGTCGTAACCAACTTCTTCTAAATCGTTGTGTTTTCCAGAAACACGCAAACATTTTTGAGAATCTGAAATACGATTGTTTTTCGGAGTAGCATTTCCTAAAAAATATTCTTTAAAAGGTGCCATGCCAGAATTGGTAAACATCAATGTTGGGTCGTCTTTTAAAACCATTGGTGCAGAAGGCACAATGCTGTGTTTTTTTTCTTTAAAAAAATTTAAAAAAGTAGCTCTAACGTCTTGCGATTTCATCTATAATAATTTCAATCAATAATAAATATGTAACATTTTGTAAAGTTTATCTACTTATAGATACTAAAGCATAATGTTTTGCTCTTAAAAGTTAATTTACCTTTAAATAAATACTAAAAAAAGGCAGTTGTAAAACATTTTGTAAATTTGCATGTTTTCTAACTATAAATTTTACAATAAAGAGAACACAAAAATAGTACATTTAAGATTATGGCAAAGGTAAAATATTATTACGACGCAGATACTTTATCGTACAGAAAGATTGAACGGAATAAAAGCAGCATTTATAAAAAGGCTAGTTTTATTGCCCTTGCTGTTGTTTTAGTAGCATTCTTTGGGTTTATAGGTTTTAGTCAATTTTTAATGTCTCCAAACGAAAGAGCTCAAAAAAGAGAATTTGAGAACTTAAAATTACATTACGAACTGCTCAGTAAACGAATAGAAGAAAGTAGCAAGGTATTAACTGAGCTGCAAGAAAGAGATAATGCAATTTATAGAGTTTATTTTGAAGCAAACCCAATTCCGGAAGAGCAACGAAAAGCTGGTTTTGGTGGTGTAAATAGATATCAATATTTAGAAGGGTTTGACAATTCTTCAATGATTAAAAAAGCAACAAAAGAGTTGGATATTTTATCTAAACAATTGGTTGTACAATCTAAATCGCTAGATGAAATTGTTCGATTGGCAAAAAATAAAGAAGAAATGTTAGCCTCAATTCCGGCAATTCAACCTGTATCAAATAAAGATCTAAAAAGAATGGCTTCAGGATATGGTTATAGAGTACATCCAATTTATAAAACGAGAAAGTTTCATTGGGGTATGGATTTTTCCGCTCCAAAAGGAACACCTGTTTATGCAACAGGTAACGGTGTTGTTCAAAAAGCTGTTAGAACTAGAAGTGCTTTAGGAAATTATGTTAAAGTTAATCATGGCTTTGGATATGTAACTGTTTACGGACACATGGAAAGATATGTTGTTCGTAAAAATCAAAAAGTAAAAAGAGGAGATTTAATTGGGTATGTTGGTACGTCAGGAATTTCTACTGCGCCGCATTTGCATTACGAAGTTCATAAAGCAAATAGAAAAATGAATCCTGTGTATTATTACTTTAACGATTTAACTCCAGAAGAATATGATAGGATGCTAGAGTTAGCTTCAAGAGAAAATCAATCTTTAGATTAATGCACATCAATTTACCAGAAAAAAGGTATTATAAAATTGGTGAAGTTGCCAAAGCCTTTGAAGTAAATACATCCTTAATTCGTTTTTGGGAAAAAGAGTTTGATGTAATCAAACCTAAAAAAAACGCCAAAGGAAATCGATTGTTTACCCAAGAAGATATTGCTAATTTTAAACTCATTTTTAATCTAGTAAAAGAGCGCGGTTTTACGCTAGATGGAGCAAAACAGAAACTAAAAAATAATCCAGAAAGCACTATCAATAATCACGAAATAATCAGTAGATTAGAATCTGTAAAAGCGGAATTAAATAAGATAAAAAATCAATTATAAATATTAAAAAATACAATTATGAAAAAATGGTTACCACTTATAATTATTGGAGTTTTAATTTTTGCATTAGTTAGATGGGGAATTGGAATGAACAATACAATGATAGATATGAAAGGAAAAGCTGAAATATCTTGGGCAAATGTAGAAAGCTCGTATCAACGTAGAAATGATTTGATCGGGAATTTAGTAAAAACCGTTCAAGGTGCAGCAGATTTTGAAAAAAATACGCTAACAGAAGTAATCAATGCAAGAGCAAAAGCAACTTCTACTACAATTGATGCTGGCAATTTAACGCCAGAAAAAATGGCAGCTTTTCAACAAGCACAGGCAGGTTTAAGTAGCGCGTTGTCTAAGTTAATGGTTGTTGTTGAGCGGTATCCAGATTTAAAAGCAAATCAGAACTTTTTGCAATTGCAAAATCAGTTAGAAGGAACAGAAAATAGAATTAATGTAGAAAGAAACAGGTTTAATACTTCTGCGGGAGCTTACAATATCTACATTAAAAAAATTCCACGTAATATAATTGCAAACATTGCCGGTTTTGAAGCAATGAGTTTATATGCTTCAGATAAAGGAGCAGAAAATGCGCCAGATGTAAATTTTGATTTTAACAAAAAACAATAATGCCAAAAGCACACTTATTTTTATCTGAATCTGACGAGAAGGAAGTCATAAACGCTATTCAAGAAGCGGAACTGAACACTTCTGGAGAGATTAGAGTCCACATAGAAGGAAAAGCAACTAAAGACGCCTACGAAAGAGCTTTGGATGTTTTTAATGAATTAAAAATGCATCAAACAGAACAAAGAAATGGTGTGTTAATTTATGTAGCAACAGAAGATCAAAAATTTGTGATTTGTGGCGATAAAGGTATCAATAATGTAGTTGCTGATGATTTTTGGGATTCTACAAGAGATACTATTGCAGAACATTTTAAAAAAGGAAATTTTAAAAACGGAATTGTAGCAGGAATTTTAAGTGCTGGAATTCAATTAAAGCAGTTTTTTCCTTGGCAAACTGATGACGAAAACGAATTGTCTAACGAAATTTCTAAAGGATGATAGGTAAACAGTTTTCAGTGAGCAGTAAACAATTAACAATTACAAAATATTTGTTTTTTGTTGGGTTTTTATTGATTCAGTCTGCGTTTGGACAATATAAAATTCCGGAGAAACCAAAATTACAAACCAGTGTTTATGATTATATTGAGTTGCTTTCTCCAAGCCAAAAAACCAATCTTGAGCAGAAATTAATTCGGTATTCAGATTCAACTTCAACCCAAATTGTTGTTGCCATAATTTCAAAAACCGAAGGAGAAGATGTTGGGTTTTTAGCAACAAACTGGGCTCATAAATGGGGAATTGGACAAAAAGGTAAAGACAATGGAGTTTTTATTTTAGTTGCTAAAGATGATCGAAGATTAAGTATTCAAACTGGTTACGGTGTTGAACATTTAATGACTGATTATATTACAACAGATATTCGAGTAAATATCATCACTCCAGAGTTTAAAAAAGGCGATTATTATGCTGGTTTAGATAAAGGTTCTGATGCAATTTTTAAAACTTTAAAAGGAGAGTTTAAAGGAAGTAGAAAATCAAAAAAGAAAACAGATTCAAGCTTCTTTAGAATGATACCAATTATCTTTTTCATTATTTTATTCATCATCCTTTCTAATAAAAACAATCGTGGCGGCGGTAAAGGAGGAAAGCGTAGAAGTGGCTTCTCTATTTTAGACGCAATAATCTTAAGCAACGCCGGAAGAGGTTTTGGTGGTGGCGGAGGAAGTTTTGGAGGTTCATCTGGCGGAAGCTTTGGTGGTGGCTTTGGTGGCGGATTCGGCGGTGGCGGTTTTGGCGGTGGAGGTTCTTCTGGAGGTTGGTAAACTTGCAAAAGATGAAAAAAACAATTCTATATAGTATTCTTTTTCTTTTTTATTCTTGTACTAATTACGGGCAATTAACCTTCGTTTCTCAATTATCCTCCTCATTAAAAGAAGTCTCTGGGAATGAAATGATTGTGAATTCAGACTTGATTTGGATGCTAAATGATTCTGGAAATACCTCAGAAATATTTGGGGTACATCAGCTAGGAAAACTCACTAAAGTTATAAAAGTACAAGCCAAAAACAATGATTGGGAAGATTTAACATCTGACGAAAAAGGAAACTTATATATTGGCGATTTTGGAAATAACAATCTAAAAAGAAAAAAGTTAACGATTTTAAAAATTACAAATCAAGATTTGTTAAATGGCGAAAGTGTTGCCGTTGAAAGCATCGAATTTGAATATCCACAACTTGATAAAAAGAAAAATTCTTTTGATGCAGAAGCTTTTTTTTACTTTCAAAACCAATTTTACATTTTTACAAAAAGCAGAAAGAAGAAAAACTTAGGAAGTACATTGTTATTTAAAGTTCCTAATAAACAAGGAAAACACATTGCAGAGTTTATTTCTGAATATGAGTTTTGCAATGCTCCAGAATGTAGAATTACAGCTGCAGATATTTCTGAAAACGGAAAGCAAATTGCGTTGTTAAATCATGCATCAGTTTTTATCATAACCAATTTTACAGGTGAAAATTTTTTCTCTGGTAAGATTAAAGAAATCCCGTTAAAACATACTTCTCAAAAAGAAGGAATTAACTTTAAAGATGAAAACACCTTGTTTATTACTGAGGAAAGAGTGAAAAAAATTGGAGGGAATTTATACAATTTAAAAATTAAATCCTAAAGAGAATGCAATTCTTGCACTTTCTGTTCCTTTAAAAATGCCAATATTAGCAGAAATCATATCTGCACCGTTTAAGAAAATTCCTCCACCAAAATTAGTATTCCAAGTTGTAGAAACATCGTTTTTTAACCAAACTCTACCATAATCAAAACCAGAATAAACGCCAATGTTTAAAGGCAGTAAAGCTGTTTTTATTTTGCGTAAATTTAAGCGGATATCTGAGCTTTGATAAAAAGAGGTTTTACCAGTAAAACGTTGATTTCTATAGCCACGTAAACCATCATTACCGCCAATTGATGCCGCTTGATAAAACTCAAATCCGTTCCCAAAATTTAGATGACTTTTTACTTTTGTTGCAAATACCAATTGTCCGTTAGAAATTAATTTATAATTAAAACTCAACGACGGAATGAAATAACTAAAGGTAGCTTTTGTAGTTGTGTTAGCAGTATAGCCAATAGTGAAATCAGCTTTCATTCCTAAGGTAGGAAACGCTTTGTTATCTTGATTTTCAAAATTGTAATGTGCTTCTGTTCCCCAAAAAGTATTTTTGTTAGCTAAAGCCGTTGTTGCAATATATCTTCCAATGGTTTTTTCTACATTTATAGATTGATAATTCAATCCAATTCTAAAATTACCGCCTAATTCTCCACGCCAAATTAAATAAGGAGAAAACTGTGCTTTTCTAATTTTCACTCTGTTATAATCTTCGTCAAAGGTATCTTCATCAATAAAATATGGATTTGTTGTTTCATTTCCAAATCCAAAGAAATTAACACTATAATTTGGGCTTGTAAATGTTGCTTTTAAACCAAGATTCCAATTTTTAATCACATTTGCAAACTCACTTTTTAGTGTAATATCAAATCCGTTTGTTGCAAAATAATAAGAACCTGCAATGGTATGCTGAGAAGTAAACGGATTTCTTTCGAAACCAAAATTGGTAAAAGTGGTTGCCAAACCAATATTAATTCCATCGTCTGGGTTCATGCCAACAGTTGGGAACATTTCTGTTGTATTGTATTTTAACTTCTTATAATCGTACACATTGATGTTGTACTTGTCCGTTAATTTTCGAATCCCTTTATTGGTTTTAAAGGTGTTTTTCTTCGATTTGTAATCGTAAATTGTGAGTTTATTTCCGTTTGTAATATTATAAGTGTCATTGTTTTGCCCACCAATAATTCGCACTTTAATCGCGTTAGATTTTTCTCCAAATACATGAAATTCATCATCATCATCTAAACCATAAATCCAGATTTCTTTGGTTAATTCTTTGCTGTATTTTTTCTGATGAAAAAGTTCTCCTTTTTTGCCCCCTTTAATTCTGTATGCTCTAACTTCTGTACTACCATTTTTAAATCTTTCAACTTCAAATAAATCATCTTTATTGGTTCCTTTGATTACCGAAAACATATTGATGTATTTAAAATATTCGTCAGAAATTTTTTGGAGATTTTGAATTCTTCCTTTTAGTTTTCTTTTAATATCAGTTATGGTTTGATCTGTTACTTCTTTAGGGAAATGAGTAAAAGCTTCTTCGATAACAGCATCAGTTAAGTTTTTTTGGATATTAGCAACTTGATTATCCCAAGAACTTTTTGTTGCTTGATTTATCAATGCAATATCCAAAGGATACGGCTCTAAATTAAACCATTTTGTATTTGCTATTTCATCATCAAAAGATTGCATTAAGCGCAAAGCAGGAATCGTTTTAGTAACAATATTTAACAGAAAACCATCTGCCATAATAGAAAAAACTTGATCTCTATCTCTAGGAAAAGGTTTGTACAAAGTGATTTCTCCATCCTCAAATGCAGCCCAACGCCATTGATCTTCGTGTCTGTCCCAATCGCCTAACAGCATATCAAACAAACGCGCTTTTATATACGTACCTTCATCAATTTTTGAATTGGTATTTTTAGTGAGTTTTTTTAATAAATCGTTTGTGCTAATTACTTTGTTAGAAAATCCAAAATTTGGTTTTTCTCCATGTCCAGAAGCTGCTCGTTCTTCAATCATGTACAATTCATCGCCAAATTCATTATTAAAATGACCCAAAGCATGTTGTTTTGGAACATAGAAAAGTTGAGGTTTTGAATGTAAAACATCAATAGCTTTTGCCATTGTGCCAACGGTAAAAGGAGCATAAGGATGAGAACCAGTAAAAACATCTAATAACAACTCTTCTGAAAGTGTATCATCAAACTGACCTTCTACATATTGGTTTTTAAAAGCAACAGCTTGTAAATATTGAGTAGCGCTTTTTCTTAACGCTCGCATTACATACTCTCTTCCGTCTTTGTCTTCTAATCGCAAAGATTTGGATTGATGTCCGCCACCTTTTCTAACAGGTTTTAAACCGCCAAAAAGAGTGTCTAGATTTACGTTTTTTGCAGTTACTTTTGTTCCGTAATACTTTCTGTAGCGTTCTCCCCAAACAGCTGTGTAGAATTTTCCTTTTGTAACTTCTTTTTCTGTATAAATTGATGCTGAAGTATATGGATGTTGGTTTTTAGTAAAAGTAAAATCGTTTTTAGGATGGTTTGGTTTTAGCACTTGTGTTTGATACACAATTTCATTCTTTTCTGAGGCAATAAATGTAACATGAGAAGAACCATCTTTTAAAATATCTAATTTTGCATAACCTTGCGCTCCGTAAGAAAATAAACCTTTACCAACATTTCTTGTAGCTGAAATTTTTGATCCAGAACCACTTATAATTTGAGGTAAATGATCTTGATTTAAATATTGCAAAGTATGTTCGTGACCAGCAACTAAAATTACTTTTTCGTTTTCTTGAGAAAGCGTTACAATTCTGTTTTTAAACTCTAAATACCGTTTGTTTTGGATGTCTGTATTACTAATTCCGCTTGTTTTTCTAACTAAGTTGATGAGTGTGCCAAAGATTGGTAAAGGAATAGAACCACCAATTGGAAATAGTTGTTGTTTTAAAGAAAACTGACCGCCATGTGGACCATTTGTAAACATTGGATGATGCATGGCAACAATGGTGGTTTTACCACGTGCTTTTTTTATTAAACTTTCAAATTCATCAAAGAAGCGAGTTCTAGTTTTTATTTCGCAGTTGTCATTTATGGTTGGATGAATATCCCAATTGGTTAAAAACCATTCACTATCAATGGTAATTAAAACAATATCTTCAGAGATATTGACTTTGTCAATTGGGCAACCATTTTTAGGTAAAAAAGAATCTTTTCCTAGAATTTTTTCTATATATTTTTCTTGTCTTTCCAATCCTTTTAATCCGTTAGAATACCAATCGTGATTCCCCGGAATAAAAATGGCTTTCCCTTTAAAACCTGTGGTAATATTGGTTTGTATGTTTAGTTGATGTTCGGCAAAAGCCCTTTGTTGATGCTCTTTTTTTGGCATCCCTGCTGGATAAATATTGTCTCCTAACAACAATAAAGTGCTGTTTTTTGATGCAGTTTGTAACTCGGTTTTTAATCTTTTTAAAGTAGTTGTTTCAGAACCTATTGGAGAATTTCCTCCATCGCCAAGTAAGTAAAAAGAATGTACTACGTCTTCTTTAGTAAAATTCGTAGAAGTTGAGTTAGATTTTTTGTATTGTGGAAGATACGTTGCACAATTACTTAGCACAAGTAAACAAATAATTAAGCAATAATACTTTGGACTGTTCATCTAATTTTTTTTACATTAGTAAAAATAATTCTTTTATGGAGACTTTATTGCTGAATGCCGAAAAATATGTTTTTTCATTATTAACTAAAGAGTTAAGTGGTGATTATTTTTATCATAATTTAAATCACACTCAAAGAGTCGTTAATGCAACTAAAGAATTACTTGTTGGAGAACATATTTCTGAAGTTGATGCAAATCTTTTATTGTTAGCAGCATGGTTTCATGATGTTGGATATATAAAAGGAACTGAAAATCATGAAGAATCAAGTGTTAGAATTGCCACTAATTTCTTAGAAGAATATAATATAGATGAAAGCATAATTAATACAGTAAATAGGTTAATTAGAGCAACTAAAATGGATGTTGAAGCCGATGATATTTTAGAGAAAATTATAAAAGATGCAGATTGTGTACATTTAAGTAAAAAGAGTTTTTCTGATATTAGCGATTTGTTAAAAGAAGAGTTAAATAAAGTTTGTGATAAAAATTTTACAGACTCAGAATGGATTCAAGAAAATATCAATTTTTTAACAAGTAAACATTATTACTACACAAATTATGCCCAACAAAATTGGCAAGAAGGAAAAGATAAAAATTTAGCACAACTATTTAAAAATCAAAAAAAAATAGCACAGGTAGACCAAAAGAATTCTATTAAGAAAGAAGAATTAAAAATAAAAAAACAAAAAGCGAAAACACCTGAACGTGGAATAGAAACCATGTTTAGAGTAACGTTAAGAAACCACATCACCCTTAGTGACATTGCAGACACAAAAGCAAATATTCTACTTTCTGTAAATGCTATTATTATTTCATTAGCACTTTCTAGTTTATTGCCAAAGTTAGACAACCCTTCAAATCAATATTTAATAGCTCCGACAATTGTTTTTGTGATTTTTACAATTACATCTATTATTTTATCTGTTTTAGCAACCAGGCCTAATGTAACTGAAGGTAAATTTTCAAAAAAAGATGTTGAAGACAAAAAGGTAAACTTGTTATTCTTTGGGAACTTTCATAAAATGAGTTTGAAAGACTTTGAATGGGCTATGGGAGAGTTGATGAAAGACAAAGATTATTTATACAATTCTATGACCAAAGATTTGTACTTTCTAGGAAAAGTGCTGGATAGAAAATATAAGTTGTTAAGAATAACTTATATGGTTTTTATGATTGGTATTATTGTGTCTGTTTTGAGTTTCGGAATTGCATTTAAAATTAAAGAAACAGGTGTTTTGTTTTAGATTTAACTTCTTAATTCTTCTATTAAATCGTTTAAAGAAATAGTTTCTTTATATGGGTTGTAAAGCACTTCTACTCGTAATGCTTTTAGACCAGATACACCTTGTAAATCTTCTATTTCTAATTTTTCTAATTTGCCTAAATATTTTTTAGATTGTAAAAAATGAATGTATTTTAAATATTCCTTAGCATCACTATCTTGAGAATACACAATTGCTATTTTACCTGGAACAGTTATGCGTTCGGTTGTGTTTTTTATATGAGCTTTATCAATTCTTTTTTTAATAATTTCATATCTAATATTATAAGCTCCATCTACATCAAATTGTTTTTCATCCATTCTAAATTTAATAGATAACGGATTGCTATGTACTAAGATTAACGAAGCAACTCTTAAATCGTGATTCATTTGATCACGCGTTTTAAAAGCAATATTTTCTAACTCAAACATGGTCTGCAATTGCCATAAGCGCAAGTTGTATAAATACAAATTATCAAACGTTTTTTTATCAGTTAAAGAACTTCCTATATACATATTGTATTCTACGCCATCTGTTTTGTAACGCTCAAAATAATGAGGAAACATACGTTGTGCTTCTTCTTGTTTTTGATCTAAAAAAGCAGCAAGCTTGTTGTTTAAAAGAGTAACACTGTCTTCGTAATCTTTACGTTTTTCATACACTACATGTAAATCTTTATCCAATCTGTTCATGTACACAGAAACATGATCGTTTAATGTGGTATTTAATTTTTTAATATGATTGAAAACAGGATAAATTTCTCGCTTTAAAAAATCGATAATTGCAATTTCATCACCTGCTTTTAAGCCTTTATTAATATTTAGTAAATAGTCTTTTACTCTAAAAATAAGTTCTTCGTAAATGGGTAATTTTTCTACTTTATATGCTTCATTTAAAACATGTATAGCCAATGATAATTGTAGTGTTAAATCTTCATTGATGGCAATATTTCTTGCAACTGAAGAACCCTTTATATCACTTTGTCCAAAAAGCGGATATACATCATTAAAAACAATTTCGTCTAATTTGATATTTTCTTCTTGGTTAGAAGCTTGTAAAATATATTTATCAGCTGCTGCTTTAAAGCGCCATTTTACTGTTGGATGAATGGTAGTATAATGTTCTTGAATTAACGCTTCAACGGTGTTTTGATATTCATCTGAAGCTCTTTTTACAGCAACTTCAAATACAGGGATTATGTCTTTTAACTTGTTTAAGTTTACCGAATTTAATTCAAAAGGTCTTGGCGATGCTATTTCTAACAAAGCCAAATCATTGTTTTCTGTTGCTTTAATTGGTATTAAAGTAATACTTTGAATGCCTTGTTTTTTTAGATTTTGATAAAATGGGTTTTCATTGGTTTGTCTGCCATATTTTTCTACATCAGAGATACTAAGCGATTCATGATTTTTAAAAACCGTTTGCATAATACCATCACAGAAATACGAATCGCAAATAACTTCTTCAGAACTGTTTAAAATAATACTATTAGATTTGTTAATGGTAGTTTCACAAATTTTAACATTGATATTGTCAAATATCGAATAGCCTAATTTTAAATCTGGAATCGTATAAAATTTGCGAAGATCTTTTTGTAGTTCTGAAATTAAATCATCTCCACTTTTTAATAAATTTGTTCTAATGTTAGAAATAATTTCATCTGTTGTAACATCAAACAAATTCATAATTCCAAAGCCTTTGTAGATATAACTATTTGGAGGAAATTTTTCTTTCCAAATAGCGATATTGTCAAAATTATTTATTAAAATTTTATAATCTTCTTCTGAAATTTTAGGAGCGTTTTCGGTAGGAATCACTTCACCAAAATCGTTGTTAAAAGCGGCTCTATAATGCTTTAGGTTTCCCGTTGTTGTATCGGGAATGTCAAAAAAGAAAGGTCTTTTTAAATCTACTGGATATTTATAAACTGAACCTAGAATCATGGTACAAGCATAAATATATAATAAATCGTCTTCGAAATTTCGAATCTTCACTTCAAAATCAGTTCCAGCATTTTTTATAATATTTTCGAACCGAGTAGTAAATTTAAAAGAAGTAAATGTAAACGGTATGGTTGCTGATTTGATTTCGTTCAATAAAAGCGGTTCTGGAAAAAGCGGATTTAATAATAAGTCAATATTTTTTTTATGAGTATCAAATAACGTAAAATCTGAGAAACCGTCAATCAACGCAGGAGTTTTTGCAATTTCAGCGACTAGGTTTTTTGCAGCTAAATGATTTGGATGTTCTTTATATTCGTCTTTTGAATAATTTTTATACATCAAAAACACCTTTTCAAAACTCACAGAAATCTGTAAAGGCAATTCTATAGATTCATTATTATTAGTGCGCTTTATTTTCATAAATGATACTTACTTTAGATTAACAAAAGTACGAAATGTTAACTTGTAGTCGAGTAATTATAAAAACCTTGCATGAAAAGACGCTATTTCTGTCTAAAATAAATAATAATTGGAACTCCAGAAAAATCGTAAATCTCTCTCATTTTATTTTCTAAAAACCTTTTGTATGGATCTTTTACATACTGTGGTAAATTTGCAAAAAAGGCAAATTGCGGCGTTGGAGTTGGCAATTGCATACAGTATTTAATTTTTACAAATTTTCCTTTTATTGCTGGTGGTCCGTAGTTTTTAATAACCTCTAGCATGGTTTCATTTAGTTTGCTAGTGGGAATTCTGTTTTTTCTATTCTGAAATACTTGTACAGCAGATTCTATTGCTTTAAAAATACGCTGCTTTGTAAGTACCGAAACAAAGATAATTGGCACATCTGTAAACGGAGCAATTTCTTTTCTAATGGCAGCTTCGTAATCTCTTACGGTGTTGGTTTCTTTATCAACTAAATCCCATTTATTTACTAAGATGACAACCCCCTTTTTGTTTTTTTCTGCCAACCAAAAAATGTTTTGATCTTGACCTTCAAAACCACGAGTTGCATCAATCATTAAAATGATAACGTCAGAATATTCAATGGTTCTAACTGCTCTCATTACAGAGTAGAATTCTAAATCTTCTTTTACTTTCGATTTTTTTCTAATTCCGGCTGTATCAACCAAATTAAAATCAAATCCAAAACGATTGTATTTTGTGTCAATAGAATCTCTTGTTGTTCCTGCTATATCAGTTACAATATTTCTTTCTTCGCCAATTAAAGCATTTATAAAAGATGATTTTCCTGCATTTGGTCGTCCAACAACAGCAAATCTTGGCAATTCTTCTTTTTCTAAATCAACTTCTTCTGGTTCTGGCATTTTTTCGACTAATGCGTCTAATAATTCTCCAGTTCCACTTCCGTTAATGGATGAAATTGTGTGATAATCTCCTAGTCCTAAATTGTAAAATTCAACAGCATCTGCATCACGCATGGCGTTATCAACTTTATTTACTGCAGTAAAAATCGGTTTTTTTACCTTTCTCAACAATTTTGCAACTTCAGAATCCATAGGAGTAATTCCTTGCTCTACATCAACCACAAAAACAATAATATCTGCCTCGTCTAACGCTAATTGAACTTGTTTGCGGATTTCATCTTCAAAAATATCATCAGAACCAACCACATATCCACCGGTATCAATTACAGAAAATTCTTTTCCGTTCCAATCAGATTTTCCGTAGTGTCTATCTCTAGTTACTCCACTAACAGAATCTACAATCGCTTCTCTTCTCTGAACCAATCGATTAAACAACGTCGATTTCCCTACATTTGGTCTTCCTACAATGGCAACAATACTATTATTCATCTAAAAAAAATATTTTTGCAAAGATACTAATTAGGGAATGATATTTGTTTAATTTTAAAGAGTTATAAATTTTACGACCATGAAAAACAATTTTACAGCCATCATTTTTTCAATTGCTATTGTAATTGCGGCATTTTTATTAGGAAATTCTATTGTAAATAGAAATAATACAGACGGAATTATTTCTGTTACAGGATTAGGGAATGCTGATTTTACATCAGATTTAATTGTTTGGGAAGGTTCTTTTTCAAACGAAAGCACAAATTTGAAATTGGCCTATAACAATTTAGAAAAATCAAAGAAAATAATTTCTGATTATTTGTTTTCTAAAGGAATTAAACCAAACGAACTAGTTTTTAAAGCGGTAACAAGTAGAAAAAACACAAAAGCAAGTTATAATAAAGAGGGGAAATATATTGGCGAACAGTTTTTAGGGTATATTTTAACACAATCGCTGCAAGTTGATTCTAATGATGTAGAAAAAGTAGAAAAAATTTCTAGAGAAATTACAGAATTGTTAAATAAAGGAATCGAATTTTACTCGCAACCACCAAGATATTATTATACAAAATTAGCAGATTTAAAATTAGAAATGATTTCTAAAGCAACATCTGATGCAAAATTAAGAGCAGATAATATTGCCACCAATTCTGGAGGAAAATTAGGGAATTTAATCTCTGCAAAAATGGGAATCTTTCAAATTACGGGTCAAAATTCTAAAGAAGATTATTCTTGGGGCGGAACATTTAATACAACATCAAAATTAAAAACTGCTTCTATTACAATGAAGTTAACGTACAAGGCTGACTAAGAAAAGAATTAGTCTTTATAGCCAAAACGCTTTAATTGATTTTTGTCGTTTCGCCAGTTTTTATTGACCTTTACATACAGTTCCATAAAAACTTTTTTATCAAAAAAGAGTTCTAAATCTTTTCGAGCTTCAGTACCAACGCGCTTTATTGCAGCTCCTTTGTGCCCAATGATAATTCCTTTTTGAGTATCGCGTTCAACCATAATTACAGAACGAATTCTGATAATTTTTTCTTCCTCTACAAACTCTTCGGTTTCTACTTCTACAGAATACGGAATTTCCTTTTTATAATGCATCAGAATTTTTTCTCTAATCTTTTCATTGACAAAAAAGCGTTCTGGTTTATCTGTTAATTGGTCCTTCGGATAAAAAGCTGGGCTTTCTGGTAGAAACTCAATAATTTTATTTACAACAACATCAATATTAAATTTCTCTAAAGCAGAAATGATAAAGACTGATGCATTTGGTACTTTTTTTGTCCAATATGAAAGCTTTTCTTCAACTTCATCTTGGTTAGAAGTATCAATCTTATTCAATAATAATATAACAGGAATTTTACTATGGATAATTTTGTTAAAAAAAGCTTCGTTTTTTAACTCTTTTTCGCCCATTTCTACCATATACACTAACACATCGGCGTCATCAAAAGCCGACTTTACAAAATCCATCATAGACTCTTGTAATTGATATGCAGGCTGAATAATCCCTGGTGTATCAGAAAAAATAATTTGGTAATCGTCGTTATTTACAATTCCTAAAATCCGATGTCTTGTTGTTTGTGCTTTAGAAGTTATAATAGATAATTTCTCTCCAACCAAGGCATTCATTAATGTTGATTTCCCAACATTCGGATTTCCAATAATATTTACAAAACCTGCTTTATGTGTCATGCTGCAAAGATAGTTTGTTTTTTAATTTATCAACCTTTAAAAGTTAGGATATTGTAGTTGAGCGGATTAAGTTTTTTTAAAATAAAAGTTGATTTTTTTTGAAAGAAATAGAAAATGGTTGTATCTTTGCAGTCCAAATCGCGGGATAGAGCAGTAGGTAGCTCGTCGGGCTCATAACCCGAAGGTCATTGGTTCGAGTCCAATTCCCGCTACTAATAAAAAGTCAAAACAGTTAAGTTTTGACTTTTTATCGTTTAAAGCAGATTGGACGAGAAGCTTATACTGATATTTGTAGAAGTAAGTCCAATTTCCGCAACAAAAAGAGTAATTAGAAATAGTTACTTTCTTTTATAATACACTCAGCTATACTGTAATTTCTGTTTTTGACAAAGCCCCGCTTTTAAAAATTAAAAGCCATGATAATGGACTAAAGATATTTAAAGATGGACACTTCGTTTATCTTTACATTTTAACTCCATTCAAATTTATAACTTGAACTTTCCTTAAGTAGATGTATTTTAAGAAATTTGCTTAGTCATCTTAGTTGCATTTTAATTATATTTGTGCTTATTAATCCCCCGTTATTATGCTCTCTTATATAAGAATTAAATACCTGAGTTCGTTTAGAATTATTACTTTTTTTACAATTTTTTTGAGTTTACTTTTCTTTTTTTTGGGAGTAGTTCGATTTTTTGAAATTGATTATTTTCTTAATTTTTTACCAAAAACTACAAGAGAAATTCTAAATGAATCTCCCATATGGACGAACTACATTTATTTAATAATTGTTATAACCAATTTACTTGCAATCATTTTACTGCTTAGAAAAAAGCGGCTTACTGTTGTTGTGTCACAATATTTGGCAGTAAGTATGATAATACTTGTTTTGTATCATTTTTTTATTATGAAAGAGATAGGTTTTTATATTGCAATAGAAATGCTTTTTACAATTGTGTTTTATGTTTTCTTTGCTTGGTTTACAAGCTATGCAGAGAGAAAAGGCTATTTGTCAAAAATCTCTAAAGAGAAAACTTCTGTTTTTTTGAAAATACAAGAAGGATGTGATCATGAATGTGCATATTGTCCAATTCCTATAAGGAAAGGGCGCTCTAGAAGTGATACATTGCAGAACATCGTTGCAAATGCAGAAAGAATGGCAGAAGAAGGGATCAAAGACATTGTGTTAATTGGAGATAACATTGGCGATTTTGGAACGGGAGAAAAAGGGAACTTAAAACATGATCATAGTTTTTTAGAGCTTTTAATGGAGTTAGATAAAATTGGGGATATACATCGTTTTAGCTTTTTATCTGTAACCACTCCTATGTTTAGTGATAGAACGTTGAACTTTATAAAAAAATCTAAAAGATTTTCGCCTTATTTTAGTATCAGAATGGATAGTGCGAGCGATGAAATATTAACAAAAATGAATCGCCCTTTTCCTTTAAAACACTATAAAGAGTTATTTTCTAATATTAAACAAATAATGCCAGATGCTTATATAATTGTAGAAATCATTGTTGGTTTTCCTGGAGAAACAGACGAGTTATTCAATGAGACTGTTCAGTTTTTATCGGAAGTAGATATTTCAAATATACAGACGACTGTCTATTCAAATAAAATTGGGACTAAAGCATCTAAAATAACGGAAGGAATTGTTTCAGATTCAGTTTGTAGAAAAAGAGAAAAGATGCTGATAGAGCTTTCTAAAAAGAAATTAAAAACTTTTTATGAAGGTCAATTAGGTAAAGAAAAAACCGTTCTGTTTGAGAAGAAAAGAAGAGGGGATTATATATATGGTTATACAGATAATCATGTGAAAGTTAAAGCTAATTGGGATTCGAAACTAGGAAATTCACTCCATAAAGTGAAGTTAACCGGAATTAATGAAAGTTTTATGCATTTTGACTTTATTGAGTTTAAAGTAGAGAGTAAATACGATAATTATATTCAGATTTAAATTTCTTGTTATGAAATTTATTTTTTTATTGTTAGTTTGTTTTCAAAAATGTGTCGTAATTTTCTATAGATTGAATAATTAATTTCACGGCTTCTACATAAAACGCTTGATTTATGTTTTCAAAAGTATCTGTGTCTTTATGGTAATCTTTGTGGTCTTCTACACCAAAATATATAAACGGAATTTTCTCTTTATGAAAAGATCTATGATCTGAAGAATTTGTCCAGTTTTGTTTTGTTTTATCATTCGGGTCATCATGTCCAGATAATAAAGTAATTGAAGATTTTACCTTTGTTAAAGGCTCTTTTAAGTGCGGATAATGAAATATACCACAGGCGTATAATTCGTTTTTATCATTTCGAGAAATCATATCCATATTAATATTTAAAACGATATTCTCTTTTCCTAAAGGAAAATTTTTCACCAAATAAGCAGAACCATGCATTCCTGCTTCTTCAGCATCAACAGTTGCAAAAACTAAGGTATGATTTGGAGTTTTATCTTTAAAATAATCTGCAATTGCAATTACAGCAGCAGTTCCTGAAGCGTCATCATCTGCTCCGTTATATATCTTTCCGTTTCTAATTCCTAAATGATCATGATGTCCAGTAATTACAATTACTTTGTTAGATTTTCCTTTTATCATGCTTATTACATTTCCACCAACTACTGTGGTGTCAGGTACATTTGCGTCGTTTCTTTCTTTGCCTTTTACAGGAAACATACGTTGTCTTCTTGCGCCTTTATAAGTGGTTTTAAACTCTTGAATGTATCCATTTTCTATAACGGTTGCTAATTGCAATCTTTTAAATTCGTTTGCAATTAATTGTTGTGCTTTATAGTTACCTGGTTTCGTAAAACCTCTTCCTTCTAAAGAATCGCTAGCTAATATTTTTATGTTATTTAATAATTGCGGCTCATCAATTTTAATGTTGTTTGAAGAAGCAACAGCATTTAATTGATTTGGTAGTTTTAGCTCGTTTGATTTACATCCAACGAAAAGAAGAATAAATATTAGGGCGAAAAAAGCAGCTTTAATTTTCATGTGATAAACAGTTTAATGATTGATTAATGGATAAAGATAAAGAATAATAGAATTGAAAAACACTATTTTTAATTAGAATTGATTTTCTCAATATTATTTTAAGTTTAAAAATGGTATCATTAATTGAATATGTTATATTTGAAAGCTTAAAATACAACACTTTGCAAAGAGTACTAATTTTTCTTTTTTTTCTTTTTAGCTCCTTGTCTGCTTTAGGTCAAGAGACACTTCCAATTTATTCTGATTATTTGTCTGATAATGTATTTTTAATTCATCCATCGGCAGCAGGAATTGGATCTAGCGGTAAAATTAGAGCTACAGGAAGAAAGCAATGGCAAGGTGTTGAAAATGCACCAGAATTACAAACCTTGAGTTTTCACAATAGATTTGGCGAAAAAGCAGCATTAGGTTTTGTTGTTTTTAATGATAAAAACGGATACCACTCTCAAAAAGGAATTCAGGCTAGTTATGCATTTCATTTAAATGTTGGTAACGGAAGTGTATTTGAGCAATTGTCTTTTGGATTGTCTGCAACAGCGGTTCAAAATCAATCCGATCAAAGAACCTTCTTTGGCGATAGAACTGTTCAGCAACTTATAGAAAGTACAAGTTATTTTAATGCAGACTTTAGTGTTGCGTATCATAAAGTTGGTTTTTCATCGTACTTTACTGTGAAAAACTTATTGCTTTCTGCTAAAAACAACTTGAATAATAGTTTAGAGCCGCTAGATTTAAGAAATTATATTTTTAGTGCAGGCTATTATTTTGAGCATAGAGATATTATAAGTTTAGAGCCTTCTTTTATGTTGCAATTACGTGAAGGAACAGGCGAAGTAATTACAGATTTTAATATTAAAGCGTACAAAAACTTTAACAAAGCCCAACTCTGGGCAGCGGTATCTTACCGAAGAAGTTTTGATAATGGAGCGATAGAAAATCTCAACTACCTTTCTCCAATTGTTGGTATTAATTACAATCAAATGATGGTTTCTTATACGTATACAAAACAATTAGGTGATATTGTATTTTCTGATTCTGGATACCATCAAATTACTTTAGGAATAAATGTTTTTCAAAAAAGACAAAGAGCAGCAGCTTGTCCTAATATTAACGCTTCATTTTAAACTAGAAGTCTAATTTTTCTACACTATAATTTTGATTGTTTCCTAAAACAAATTCCAACACTTTGGTGTTTGTGTTGATGTAAAATAAGTGATTGCTTTGTAAGTTCTGAGTATTTAATAAACCATTTTCTTCTAAAACTCTTTTGGTCTGCTTTGCGACCGCTTGCCCAGAATCTATAATTGTGATGTCATTTCCAATGATTTCTTGTATTTGAGGGATTAAATACGGATAATGGGTGCATCCTAAAACCAGGTAATCAATATTGTGTTGAAGTAATTTGTGTAAATGATTGGTTAATAGCTGAGTCATTTCTGAAGAAACTAATTGTCCATTTTCAATCAGTTCTACCAAGCCTTCACCAACTTGTTCAACGATAGATACTTCTTGATTTATTTTGTTTAATGTTGTAGCAAATAAGCTGCTATTTAAAGTTCCTTTTGTGGCTAAAATGCCAATATTTTTTGTTTTGGTGTTTATTGAAGCTGGTTTAATAGCTGGTTCAATTCCGATAAATGGAACACTGTAATTATTTCTAAGATAATCAATAGCATTTGTTGTTGCCGTATTACAAGCAACTACAATTAACTTGCAGTTTTTTTGGAGTAAGAATTCTGTATTCTTTATAGACAATTCAAGAATCTTTTTTTCTGATTTTTGACCATAAGGTGCGTTTTTACTGTCTGATAAATAAAGGGTGTTTTCATTTGGTAAAAGTTCATGTATTTCTTTCCAAATAGAAGTTCCTCCAATACCAGAATCAAAGACGCCAATAGATTGTTTAGAAGCTAGATTCATATACTAACAAAAATAAAAAAACCTACTTTATTAAGTAGGTTTTTTTTAATTTATAATTAAAGTAGATTTCTTTAGAATCCTAATTTAGCTTTTACAGCATCGTAAATGTCTGTTCCCTTTTCAAAGATAATTAATCCACCGCCTGGAGCAGAATTAAAAACATATACTAATCCTTTTGCTGCAGCAACATCTTGAATTGCTTTTTGAGCCTTTTCGTAGATTGGGTTTTTCAACTCAATTTCTTTTTTTCTTAACTCTTGAGTAGCAATTTGCTCTGCTTGTTGAATTTTAGCTGCATCACTTTGTAATTCGGCTTTTCTTCTAGCATTTGTTTCTGGAGTTTGAGATTTTTCTTCAGCAGCATATCTTTGTGCTTTCGTTTGATAAGCTTTTATATTAGCCTCAATATCATCTTTATATGTTTTTTGAATCTTTTCTAGTTCAGAGTTTGCTTTTTTAGTATCTGGCATATTTTGCACTAACTTAGCAGTGTCTATATGACCGATTTTTTGTGCATTGGCAACTCCTCCTACACCTAACATAAATACAGCTATTAATAATAACTTTTTAAATTGTTTCATTTCTCCTTGTTTTAATTTTAATTTATTTATTCTTTGTTATTTATTCTTTTCGTTTTTCTTTTTTGCAGCATTCTTTTTTTCTAAAAGTAATTTTCTTTTAGCATCTCTTTCTTTTATTTTAGCTTCCCTTTTTGCTTGTATTGCTTTTTTCTGATCTTCAATTTTCTTTAGTCTAGCTTGTTTTATTGCTTCTAACTTTTCTTGAGCTGCTGTTTTTTTTGCAGCAACATTGTCTTTAGAAGTTTTAATTTTTCGGTCTTTAACAATGCTTGCTAAAACGAGTTCGCTAATATCGTATTTTTTATTTGAATATAACATGACTAATTCGCTAGATTTATCTAAAACAAAGTCATATTTTTTTCTTTTTGCAATACTTTGAACCGAATTATAAACCAAATCTTGTATTGGTTTTACCAATTGCTTTCTTAAAATGAATAAATCTCCTTGCGGACCAAAATATAGAGACTCTAATCTTGCCAGTTCTTCTTTTTTTATAGTAATGTCTTCTTCTTTTTCTTCAATTAAATCTTTTGTTAAAATTGCTTTTTCGTTTGCTAAATCTGTTTTAAGAACTTCTATGTGCCTTTCTAATTTAGATAAATTGCTTTTCCATTTTTCAACTTTAGCATTTAAATTATTTTGTGCGGTTACATATTCAGGAACATTTTCTAAAATATATTCCATATCTATATATGCTAGGTTCTGACCCTTTTGCGCAATGCTATTTTGTAGGGTAAACAAAACAACGATTAATACGAATATTTTTTTCATCTTTAATAGTTTTTGTTTTGAAAAAACCGTGCCAAAAATAGAATACTTTACTAGCTAGATATCTAATTTTTAGAACTGCCTTCCAATAATAAAATGTGTTTGCCAACCAGATTTTGGAGCATTTGGAGAGTTGTTATAAATTGGTAATGCATCATATCCGTGAGCAAAATCAATTCCTAGCAATCCAAACGCAGGCATAAAAATACGTATTCCAACACCAGCAGACCTTTTTAATTCAAACGGATTATAACTGCTAAAATTGTCGTAAGAATTTCCAGCTTCTAAAAAACCTAAAGTATAAATAGAAGTTGCAGGTTTGTCAGTAATAGAATAACGTAATTCTAATTGAAATTTATTATATATTGTTCCACCTTGAATAGAAGAAAGCTGACTGTTTTCATATCCTCTTAATCCAATGGTTTCTCTTCCGTCTAATTGATAAGCGGCTAACCCATCTCCACCGACAAAAAATCTTTCAAATGGAGTTGCACCAACTTTACTGCTGTAGTTTCCTAAGAATCCACCTTCAGCATTCATCATTAAAACAAGTTTATCTGTAAATGCTGTGTACCATTTTCCTTTAAAACTTAACTTGTAATATTCCATCCATTTATACTTTTCAGCTAGGCTAATGTTTGTATAATCTTTTCCGTTTACTAACGAGTAAGGGAATGTTAACTTAGCACCAATACTAAATTCTGATCCGTAGGTTGGGAATATTAGTGATGGTCCGGCTGAGTTTCTAATTAACTGAATATTATAGGATAAATTATTTAAATTGGCATTGCTTAAAATATCTGTACCAACTCTAAACCCATAATTGTTTAAACTAAAGTTTTGGTAACTTATAGATTGTGATAGTTGAAAATAATCATCTGGCCATTGCAATCTTTTTCCAAGACCAAGCGTAACACCAACGATACTTAAATTTTGATCTTTATCTACAATACCCGTTCTATAATCGTACTGATATTGATTTGAGTTGTAAATTGAGAATGAGAATGATTGTGGTTTTTTACCACCTAGCCATGGCTCTGTAAATGAAAAACTATAGGTGCTGTATGTTCTACTTGCTTGTAAACGTAAAGATAGTTTTTGACCATCTCCTGTTGGTAAAGGTTTGTAAGCTTCTTTTTTAAACATGTTTCTAATAGCGAAATTGTTAAACGATAATCCTAACGTTCCGATAAAAGCACCACCACCATAACCACCTTGTAATTCTATTTGACTACCTCCTTTTTCTGTAACTGTAAAATCGATATCGGCAGTTTTATTTTGCCAATCTGGTTTTACTTCTGGAGTAACATTTGTGTCAAAAAAACCTAATTGACCTATTTCTCTAATAGATCTAATGATTTCTGCTCTATTAAATAAATCTCCTGGTTTTACTCTTAATTCTCTATATATTACGTGGTCGTTAGTTTTTTCGTTTCCAAAAACAGTAACCTTTTTAATAGTTGCTTTTTCGTCTTCACGAATTCTAACCTCAACTGTAATGGAGTCGTTTTCTACTTTTGTTTCAACGGCATCAACTGTAGCAAAAAGAAATCCGTTATTATGATACAGGGTTTGTAAATCTTGAGAATTTGGAGTGTTATCTCCTTTTACTCTTTCTTTTAACACAGTTCCGTTATAAACATCGCCTTTGTCGATACCAAGTATTCTTGACAATTGATTTACCGTAAAGTTTTTGTTTCCAACATAATTAATATCACTAAAATAGTATTGTCTTCCTTCTTCTACTTCAATTTCTAAACTAATTGTATTGTCGTCATTCCAAACTAATTTGTCGCTTAAAATACGTGCATCTCTATAACCATTTCTGCTATATTTTTCTAAAATGCTTTCTAAATCTTCTCTATAATTATCTTCAATATATTTAGAAGATTTCCAAAACCTACCAAACATTTTTTCTTTGGTATTGCTCATCGCTTTTCTAAGCTTACTGTCAGAAAATTCTTTATTGCCAATAAAAGAAATATCTTTTATTTTAATACGTGTTCCTCTATCTATATGAACATCTATATTTACAACATTAATGTCTGAAGTGTCTTTTGATGTGTTTATAGATACTTTGGTTTTTAAAAAACCTTTGTCAGTAAATTTCTTTTTAAAATAATTGGTTGAGGTAACAATTAAATTGTCAGTTACCATTGCGCCAGTTTTAAGATCTGTATCTTTTTTTAATTCTTTTCTTTTTGATTTTTTAATTCCAGAAAAAGTAACTTCTTTTAATTGTGGTAATTCTGTTACGTTAAATTGTAAATAAGCAACATCACCATCAAGCTTTGAAATATATACATCAACATCGCTAAATTGTTTGCTTTCGTAAAGCTTTTTAATTGCGCTTGTTAATTTATCTCCAGGCAGTTTAATAAGTTGTCCGTTTCTTAAACCAGTAAATATTTTTACTGTTTCTTCGCTAAACTTTTTTAATCCAGTAACTGTAATTCCTCCTAAAACATATTCTTGTCCTTTTACATAAGATATTTGTGTTGGGATTGTATCTTTAGATGATGTATTATTGGTTTGTCCGTTAACATTTACAGTTAAAAAACTTAATAAAAATAGTACTACAATAGTATATTTACTCATTTGGTGTTTCAATTTGTTCGCTTGTTTTACCAAAGCGTCGTTCTCTATTTTGATATTCAATTATTGCGTCAAAAAAATCGCTTTTTCTAAAATCTGGCCAAAGTATATTTGTAAAATACAATTCGGCATATGCCATCTGCCAAAGCAAAAAATTACTGATGCGCTGCTCGCCACTTGTACGAATCATTAAATCAACATCGGGCAAATTAAATGTATATAAATGATTATTAATAACTTTTTCGTCAATTTCTTCTATTTGAAGTTCGTTATTAACAACTTTTTTAGATATGTTTTTGATAGTATTAACAATTTCTTCTCTAGAACCATAACTTAATGCCATAGTTAAAGTTATTTTAGAATTGTTTTTAGTAATATCGATAACTTCAGATAATACTTTTTGAGCATTGTCAGGCAAACTAGTAATGTCTCCAATAGCATTTACTTTAACACTGTTTTCTTGAAAAGTGGGCAATTCTTTTTTTAATGATGTAATTAAGAGTTTCATTAAAGCATTTACCTCCATTTTTGGGCGATTCCAATTTTCTGTAGAGAAAGCGTACAACGTAATTACTTTTACACCAATTTCTGCAGCTGCTTCTATAGATTCCCTTACTGCTGTTAAGGCATTTCTATGACCAAAAATACGTTCCATACCTTTACCTTTAGCCCAACGACCATTACCGTCCATAATAACAGCAACATGTTGTGGTACTTTTTGTAAATTAATGTGTAGTTTTTTATCCATATATTATCTTAACTCTGCATAACAAGCTGGTCTTCCAAATGCGTATACTAATGAAATTCCAGTAAACATATACCAATCGTTAGAGTTTCCTCCAAAATTTAATGATGGAACGTTGCTTGTTGTATAATCTAAATCATCAGTAAATGTATATCTTACTCTTGTTTCTAATGCAAATCCAATATTATCACTCAACTTTCCTTTAAACCCTAATCCAAACGGAATTGCATATGAAATTTTAGTTTTTAAATTGTATTGTCCTGGAACAATCTCAGACTCAACACTATCATAACCTAATGCCGCAACTTCTAGTAAAATATACGGTGTGTATATTTTATCTTCAGAAGTCATGTCATATTCAAAAAAATTATATTCAATTCCTACGGCTACTTCTTTTATAGAATTCTTAAAATTAAAATTCCTATTTACTCTAACTAAATTTGATGATTTTGAATCATCTCCACTGATAGGTAAATAACTTAAAGTACCTCTTAAAGCAATTCTTGGATTTAAATTGTGTTTGTAAATAAGGCTTGCAGCAATGTTATTTGGATACATATAAGTAGTTCTTCCTACATCACCAACATAATTGCTTCCCCCGATAAACACTCCAATTTCATTTATTTGTGCCCATGAAATACTTGTGATACAAATAAATACTATTGCTAAAAGTTGTTTCTTCATCTTAAAAAATAGCGTGCAAATATAGTTAATTCAATTTGCTTTATAAAGTTAATAACTTGTCTTTTT
This sequence comes from Polaribacter gochangensis, assembly GCF_046224025.1. Classification (NCBI taxonomy): domain Bacteria; kingdom Pseudomonadati; phylum Bacteroidota; class Flavobacteriia; order Flavobacteriales; family Flavobacteriaceae; genus Polaribacter; species Polaribacter gochangensis. The sequence goes on from NZ_JBJXRF010000001.1 coordinate 1,092,173, forward strand.
TGAATAACTATTATTTTAGGGAAATATTGTAGTCTGTAATTAATGTTTTAAGTTGTTTCTAGTGTCTTCTCCCCACAATAATTTACTTCTTAATGTTTTTAAGAACGATTGATTGGTAAGTGCAATCGTTTTAATAGTGAAAGCTGCTTTTTCGATAAAAATTTGAGTGTCCTCATTGATGGTTGCAATTCTAGAATCTAAAGACATTAAAAAGGTATCTTCTCTACCACTTACTTCTAGTTTAATTTTTGTGTTTTCCGAAATCACTAAGGGTCTAGCGTTTAGATTATGCGGTGCAATTGGTGTAATAACTAAACTTTTAGAATCTGGCAAAACAACGGGCCCGTTACAGCTTAAAGAATACCCGGTTGATCCTGTTGGAGTTGAAACAATTAATCCGTCAGCCCAATAATTTGTTAAGTACTCTTCGTCTAAAAATGTTTTTACTCCAATCATAGAAGTAGTGTTTTTTCTAGCAACAGTAACTTCGTTTAGGGCGAAATTAATTTCAGAAAGCTCTTCTGTTTTCGGGGTTGTTTTTACACTTAAAAGTGTTCTTTCTTGAATTTTGTATTCTTCAAGTAATAATAATTCTACAGCTTGGTTAATTTCTTCTTTTTGGATGGTTGCTAAAAAACCAAGTCTACCCGTATTAATTCCCAATACAGGAATATTTAAATTACGTATATACGTTATAGATCTTAATATAGTTCCGTCTCCGCCAATTGTAAAAAATAAATCAAACGAGTTGTTTAAATCATTAAAATGAGAAAATGTTGGATACTTTTTTGGTAGTAAATTTTCTTTCTGAAAAAGATCATAAAACTCTTTTTCAAAGAAAACAACGATTTTTTTTTCTTGCAAAACGTCAATCAATAACAATACTTCATTAATTGAGTTTGTATTGTAAGACTGACCGTAAATTGCTACTTTTTTCATTGACTAGGTATTTAAGAATTTTTGTAGATAATCTGATCTATTTTTTAATTCTTCCAAATAAATATCATCTTTATGCTCGCTAATAATAGTGTAATCATAACGTCTAAAAGTTTGAATAATTTCATTTATTTCTTGTGATGAAATTTTAAGTGTAACTTCTACTTTGTCGCTAGATCTTTTCGATTCGAAACCGCCTAAAACAATTCCGTTGTTGGACTCAATTATTTGAGAAACTTCGCTCATCGTATAGTCTTTCGTGCTTTTTTCAATGACCAAAACAATGCCTTCAGCATTTAAAAATGGTGTTTGAGAAAATTCATCTAAAACATTATTAAGATCTAGGTAACCAAGGTATTTTTGATTTGCAATTGCCGGAAGAATGTTTGTTTCATTATCCGCAAAAATCTTTAATACTTCTAGCAAAGATTCGTTGTTGTTTGTTTGAAAGTGTTCAAATATATCTACAGATTCTTTTAATAACTCTTCTTTATTTTCTATCGTTAAAACATCAGTTTGAGAAATGCAACCAACAAAATGTGCATTGTCTACAACCGGAATATGCGTAATTGGATAGGTTTCACAAAGTTTTAATGCTTCTTTAACTGTACTTTGCGTTGTTAAAGGCATAAAGTCGTTTAATATGTATTCTGTAATATTCATGCGATACGAATATAAGATAAAAAGGCTAATAATTTTTGATGAAATCTGTACTTTTGTGGTTTAATTTTAGAAGATGACAAAGTTAAGTGTAAATGTAAATAAAATTGCTACGTTGCGTAATTCTCGTGGTGGAGATGTTCCAAATCTTATAAAAGTTGCTGGCGATATCGAATCTTTCGGTGCAGAAGGGATTACTATTCATCCAAGACCAGATGAGCGTCATATTCGCTACCAAGACGCGTATGATTTAAAAGAAATTGTAAAAACAGAATTCAATATTGAAGGAAATCCAATTCCGAAATTTATGGAAATGGTGTTGAAAATAAAACCAACACAAGTAACGTTGGTTCCTGATAGTGTTGATACATTGACTTCAAATGCGGGTTGGGATACCATAAAAAATCAATCTTTTTTACAAGAAGTAATTTCTGAGTTTAAAAATGCAGGAATTAGAACTTCAATTTTTATTGATACAGATTTAAAATTGATTGAAGCAGCTGCAAAAACAGGAGCAGACCGAATAGAATTGTACACAGAAGAATTTGCTACTCAGTTTGAATTAGGTAATAAAAATGCTATAAAACCATATACAGAAGCTGCAATTTTAGCAAATAACTTAGGTTTAGGAATTAATGCAGGACATGATTTAAGTTTAGAAAATATTCAGTTTTTTAAAGAGAATATTCCGAATTTAGCAGAAGTTTCTATTGGTCACGCGCTAATTTCTGAGTCTTTGTATTTAGGATTAGAAAATGTGGTAAATATGTATTTACTCAGATTAAAGGCAAAAGGCTAAAGGCAAAAGTAGAAAGGATAATATCTGGTCGAGCGGAGTAGAGACCTCTTTAACAATTCAAAACTCTAACAATCTAAAAGAGATGTCAAAAAAACAAATATTACATTCTAGAATCCTTGGAGAAGGACAACCGTTGTTAATTTTACACGGTTATTTTGGCAATGGCGATAATTGGAAATCGATAGGGATTAAATTGTCAGACACTTTTCAGGTTCATTTGATAGATCAAAGAAATCACGGTCGTAGTTTTCATGCAGATGCATTTGACTATGAATTAATGGTAGAAGATGTACGCAATTATATAGAGCATTATCAATTAGAAAAAGTACATCTTTTAGGGCATTCTATGGGCGGAAAAACAGTAATGCTTTTTGCAGTTGAATACCCAGAATTAGTAGATAAATTAATGGTTGCAGACATTTCTCCGAGAATGTATAAACCACATCATCAAGATATTTTAGACGCTTTAAATTCTATTGATTTTACAAAGCAAACTTCAAGAGCTTTGGTGGATGAAAAACTTGCAGAAAAGATTCCAGAAGTCGGAGTTCGTCAATTTTTAGCACAAAATATTTATTGGAAAGAAAAAGGAAAATTAGACTTCCGTTTCAACTTGCCTTCTTTAACAGAAAACAATCATGAAATTGGTGCAGCTTTGCCTTCTTTTACCATTTTTGATGGAGAAACTTTGTTTTTAAAAGGAGAAAATTCTGGGTATATAACTTCAAGAGAAGAGTCAATAATTAATGCGCATTTTCCGAATCATAAAATTGTAACCATAAAAAATGCAGGACATTGGTTGCATGCCGAAAATCCAACAGATTTTTTAACGGCTGTTGAAAGTTTTCTAAAACGATAAAAGTAAAAATATTATTGTCTCGGTCTGTAAATTGCTCCAGTCGCAAAATCAACAATTGTTCCAGGTAAAAATAATATAATATCAGCAATTAAAGCGATAACTCTAACTTCTCTTTGAGGTTGTCCTGGTGCAGGTTTTGTTTTTTGATATTCTGTAACTGGGCCACCAAGAAGCGTAGCGCAACCTGTCATAGATAATGCTAAAAAGCAAATAAGTGTAATCTGAACTATTTTTTTCATAATATGAGTTTAGTGCAAAGTACAACCTTATCGTTAAAAAACTGACAGAATGTTTCATTTTTATAACTTAGTAAAAAAATAGCTGCCTTTTTATCAGTAAAACGGCTTTGGCTAGATTTTAGCATAACTCATTTAAATTAAAACAGTTAAAAATGAATTTTCTTCTAAAAGTATTACTTACAGCAATGGCTGTTTTTGTATTAGCAGCAATTTTACCCGGAGTAGAAGTTGCCAATTATGTAACAGCAATTTGGGTTGCTTTTGCAATAGCCGTATTAAACATGTTTGTTCGTCCGCTTTTGATCTTTTTTACACTGCCAGCAACTATAGTAACGCTTGGCTTATTTTTGTTTGTCATAAATGCAATCATCATTTTACTAGCGGCTAATTTGGTTGGCGGATTTTTAGTGTCGAGTTTTTTCTCTGCATTATTGTTTAGTATTTTGCTTTCTGTATTTAGATCGGCATTATTTAAATTGATAAAAGACGAAAAAGGAGAATAAAGAATATAACTGAAATTGAAGTGTTTAAACCTTTGCAGAGTTGGTAAAAATCACTAATTTTGCAGCCAATTTTTTAAGAATATAATTGATATTATGAATATTACCAAAGAAAACGTAGATGCATTAAATGCAGTTGTTAAAGTTGATATTGTTGCAGAAGACTATCAAACTAAAGTAACAGAAGTATTACAAGATTACCGTAAAAAAGCAGACATTCCTGGATTTAGAAAAGGGCATGTGCCAATGGGAATGGTAAAAAAACAATACGGAAAATCTATCATGATAGATGAAGTTAACAAATTGCTACAAGAATCTTTAAATAAATTCTTAACAGAAGAAAAACTTGATATATTAGGAAATCCATTGCCTAGAGTACAAGATGATTTTTCTTGGGATACAGAAACTTTTTCTTTTGAATTCGAATTAGGCTTAGCTCCAGAATTCACAGTAGATTTATCTGCAAAAAAGAAAATCACACAATATAATATTGTTGCAGATGATGCTTTAATTGATAAAGAAGTAGAAAATTTACAATCTCGATACGGAAAAATGAATGCTGTTGATACTGTAACAGAAGAAGCAAACGTAACCGGAACTTTTGTAAACGAAGAAAAAGAAATCAATAAAAAAACTACGATTTCTTTAGCTGATCTTAAAGGGAAACCAAACTTAAAAAAGTTTGTGGGTGCTAAAGTTGGTGATGTTTTAGAATTAAAGACAAAAGGATTGTTTTCTGACGATCATAAATTAGAAGGAGCATTAGGTTTATCTCACGATGATATTCACGGTTTAGATATTAAAGTTTCTTTTACTATTGAAGAAATTACTGTAACAGAATTGGCAGATTTAGATCAAGAATTGTTTGATAAACTGTTTCCAAATGGTGATGTAAAATCTGTTACAGAAGTAAGAAACAGAATTAAAGAAGATGCAGAAAAGCAATTTTTAGCGCAAGGAGATCAACAATTATTAAATGCGGTGACAGAATATTTAGTAGAAAATACAAAGTTCGATTTACCTTCAGCTTTTTTACAAAAATGGTTGGCAACTGCTGGAGAAAAAGAAATGACTGCTGAAGAAGCTGCTGAAGAATATGCAAAATCAGAAAAAGGATTGCGTTATCAATTAATCGAAGGAAAGATTATGAAAGATAACGACATCAAATTAGATTATGCAGAATTGGTAGAGTATGCAAAAGGATTTATCAGAACGCAAATGGCACAATTCGGGAATATGAATCCAGAAGAAAAAGAATTGGACGATATTGCTGCAAGAATCTTAGGAAACCAAGACGAAGCAAAACGCTTACAAGAGCAATTAATTTCACATAAATTGTTGACTTTCTATAAAGATAACATCACATTTAAAACAAAAGAAGTTACTTACGAAGACTTTATCAAAGAGGTTTATAAGTAACAGCTTGTAAAAAAAATGTCATTTCGAGCCCTGCCTGCGGCAGGCAGGCGGAGTCGAGAAATCTCATTTTTAAATAAAAAATCAAGAATATCAAAAACTCCTTTACTAATTAAAGGAGTTTTTTTAGTCATCGACTGTAACAAAATAGTAGTAAAATAGTTCTTATATTTACAGTTCTAAACATTTAAAAAATAATCAGGAAATGGATTACGGAAAAGAGTTCGAAAAATACGCAACAAAGCATCACGGAATTAGCAGTACACATCTAGGTAAAATAACAAGTAGTTTAACGCCATATATTATGGAAGAACGTCAAATGAACATTACTCAAATGGATGTTTTTTCTCGTTTAATGATGGATAGAATTATTTTTTTAGGAACAGGAATTAACGACCAAGTTGCCAATGTAATTCAAGCACAATTATTATTCTTAGAAAGTGTTGATGCATCCAAAGATATTTCTATTTACATCAATTCTCCAGGCGGAGGAGTGTATGCTGGATTGGGAATTTACGATACCATGCAATTTATAAAACCAGATGTAGCAACAATTTGTACAGGAATGGCAGCTTCTATGGGAGCCGTTTTAATGTGTGCAGGACAAAAAGGAAAACGTTCTGCATTGCCACATTCTAGAATTATGATTCACCAACCTCTAGGTGGCGCACAAGGACAAGCATCAGACATTGAAATTACAACAAGAGAAATTTTAAAATTGAAAGATGAATTGTATGAAATTATTGCAGATCATTCTGGGCAAACCATAGAAAAAGTAAACGCAGATTCTGATAGAGATTATTGGATGATTGCATCAGAAGCGAAAGAATATGGTATGATTGATGAAATTTTAACAAGAAAAAAATAAAGAAAAAGCCATCAGCTCTTAGCCTTTTGCTAATAGCTAACAGCCAAAAGAAAACAAAATGTCGAAAGAAGAAAATTTAGAATGTTCGTTTTGTGGACGTAAAAAAGCAGAAACTAATTTGTTAATTGCTGGTATTGATGCGCACATTTGTGATAAATGTATTGAGCAAGCAACAGGTATTTTAGAAGAAGAAGTTACAGAGAAGCAAGCAAGCGGATTGTCTAAAGATTTAATGCTGAAAAAGCCAAAAGAAATCAAAGAGTTTTTAGATCAATATATAATTGGTCAAACAGAAACTAAAAAATCGATGTCGGTTGCTGTTTACAATCACTATAAAAGGCTATTACAATCAAAATCTACTGAAGAAGATGATGTAGAAATAGAAAAGAGTAATATCATTTTAGTTGGAGAAACTGGAACAGGAAAAACATTGGTTGCAAAAACGATTGCTAAAATGTTAAACGTGCCTTTTTCTATTGTAGATGCTACTGTTTTAACACAAGCTGGTTATGTTGGAGAAGATGTAGAAAGTATTTTAAGCAGATTATTGCAAGTTGCCGATTACGACGTAACAAAAGCAGAAAGAGGAATTGTTTTTATTGATGAAATTGATAAAATTGCTCGTAAAGGAGACAATCCGTCAATTACTAGAGATGTTTCTGGTGAAGGCGTTCAACAAGCGTTGTTAAAATTATTAGAAGGTTCGGTTGTAAATGTTGCTCCAAAAGGAGGAAGAAAACATCCAGATCAAAAATTTATAGAAGTAAATACCAAAGATATTTTATTTATTGCTGGTGGAGCTTTTTCTGGAATCGATAGAATGATCAGCAAACGTTTAAATATGCAAGCCGTTGGATATTCTGCTTCTGTTGCAGAAGATAAAATTGATGAAGATAATTTACTGCAATACATCATTCCTTCCGATTTAAAAGCTTTTGGATTAATTCCAGAAATCATTGGTCGTTTACCTGTGTTGAGCTATATGAATCCATTAGATGCAAAAACGTTAAGAGCAATTTTAACAGAACCTAAAAATTCAATCATCAAGCAATACACAAAGTTGTTTTCTATGGATGATATTACATTCGAAATAGATGAAGAAGCATTGATGTATATTGTAGATAAAGCGGTTGAATACAAATTGGGCGCAAGAGGTTTGCGTTCGTTGTGTGAAGCAATTTTTACAGATGCCATGTTCGAGTTGCCAAGTTCTGATATTAAAGAATTTAAAGTAACAAAAGAATATGCAGAAAATAAATTAACAAAGACAGCATTAAAGAAATTGAGTGTTGCTTCTTAAGAATAATTAAAATTAATTAAGACCTCATAAAAGATAACTTTGTGAGGTCTTTTTTTATATTTTTGTTTTATGATATCCAAACAAACCATAGATCGTGTTTTTGAAACTGCAAGAGTAGAAGAAGTCATAGGTGAGTTTGTACAATTAAAAAAAGCAGGAAGTAACTTTAAAGGGTTAAGTCCGTTTACAGACGAAAAATCGCCTTCTTTTATGGTGTCTCCTGTAAAGCAAATTTGGAAGGATTTTAGTACAGGTAAAGGAGGAACTTCTGTTTCTTTTTTAATGGAACACGAACATTATTCGTATCCAGAAGCCATCAGATATTTAGCGAAGAAATACAATATTGAAATTGAAGAAACTGAGCAATCAGACGAACAAAAACAACAATTAAACGAACGTGAAAGTATGTTTTTGGTGTCAAAATTCGCTGCAGAATATTTTCATGATTTAATGCTACATACGCAACAAGGAAAAGCAATTGGACTTTCGTATTTTAAAGAGCGTGGTTTTAGAGACGATATTATTGAAAAATTTGATTTAGGATATTGTAAAGACGAATGGGATAATTTCACAAAATCAGCTTTAAAAAAAGGTTACGACATCAAATATTTAGCATCAACCGGATTAACCATTGTTAAAGAAAATAAACAGTTTGACCGTTTTAAAGGACGTGTTTTGTTTCCGATTCATTCTATGTCGGGAAGAATTCTTGGTTTTGGTGGACGAATTTTAACTGCGGATAAAAAAGCGGCAAAATATTTAAATTCACCAGAAAGTGATATTTACCACAAGAGTAAAATTTTATACGGAATTTATCAGGCGAAAAAAGAAATTGCCAAGCAAGACAATTGTTTTTTAGTTGAAGGATATACCGATGTAATTTCGTTTCATCAATCTGGAATAGAAAATGTGGTTGCTTCTTCTGGAACAGCTTTAACTTCGGATCAAATACGTTTGATAAGAAGATTAACACAAAACATTACCGTGCTTTTTGATGGTGATGCAGCAGGTTTAAGAGCATCAATTCGTGGAATTGATTTGATTTTAGAGCAAGGAATGAATGTAAAAGTGGTGACGTTTCCTGAAGGAGAAGATCCAGATAGTTTTGCAAAATCGCATTCTGATGCAGAATTGAAAGAATATTTAGAAAATACGGCTCAAGATTTTATCAATTTTAAGGTTTCTTTATTGATGAAAGAAGCCAAGAATGATCCTGTTAAAAAAGCAGGATTAATTCGTGATATTGTAACGAGTATTTCTAAAATTCCTGATGGAATTCAGCGAGAAGTGTATGTGCAAGAATGTTCTAGAATCATGGAAATTTCTGAACGTGTATTGTTTAGTGAATTGGCACAACTTTTAAACAAAGAAGCTACTTCTAAAAGTAAACAAAGAAATGTAGATCCAAATCAACCACCACCAGAATATTTTGCAGAGCAAGAAGCTGCAATGACCGCAGTAAAAGGAGGAATGGTTGCTGGCCAGAAAGTGAACCAGTTAGATTTGCTAGAAAAAGAAATTATACGAATTTTACTATTATTTGGAAACGAAGAAGTCCATTTTACAAATATTATTGAAAGTGAAAACGAGCACGGAAAAATAGTTAAAGAGGAAGAAAAATATACTTCTCCTGTCTTTAAAGAATTGTATTTAAATCTTCAGGAAGACGAAATTGAGTTTACCAATGCTGTTTTTCAGATGGTTTATTATGAATTAATTAATCAAATTAGTCAGAATGAGAAAATAGAAATTAGTAGCTTAATTCATCATGAAAATAAGGAAATAGCAAATGAAGTAACAAGTATCTTGATGGATGAAGAAAAATATACGTTGAGCGAATGGGAACGTAAAAATATTTTTGTTACCGAAACAATTTCTATTTTACCAAAATTAGTAACAGATGCTATTTTAAACCTTAGAAGAATACTAATAGAACGTAAGATTAATGAGATAATGAAAGAAGCTCAAGAAAATAATTCTGTAAGTGTAGATTTAGAATTAGTAGCTAATTATACAGGGCTTAAAAAACGCTTGTTTGAAAAGTTAAATAGGGTTGTTTAGTTTCATTTTAATAGATACGTATTTCTACTTATTTGAGTTTTAATTTTTTTCGTATATTAGTATCCGCTAAAAAAGAAAAAGACATGAAAAAAACGCTACAAATCTTAAACATAATCAGACTTTTTATACTTTTACCATTTTCTGTTGTTAATGGTTCTAAGAAAAAAGCATATCGTAGAATTAAAAGAACTATGATTGCTGCAAACTTACTTTAAGTCACCACTAATTTTACAAATAGGTATTGGCAGCATTTTGTGTTGATTGATGGTATTTAATCGGGTATAAATTTTAAATACCTCTAATTCTCTTCCCTTAAAATCTGAAATGCTTTTACCTTTTTCTAGCATTTGCATTGCCCATTCCAATTCATCATAAGAAGCGCCGATTTGATCTTCGTCTGTTCTACTATCTCCAAATAAACCATCTGTTGGTTGTGCATTTTGAATAGATTCAGCAACATTTAGATATTTGGCTAATTCGTACACTTCTGATTTTAATAAATCTGCAATCGGACTTAAATCTACGCCGCCATCACCATATTTTGTGTAAAATCCAACACCAAAATCTTCTACTTTATTTCCTGTTCCTGCAACTAATAATCCTTCTAAACCAGCTAAGTAGTACAAAGTTGTCATTCTTAATCTTGCTCGAGTATTTGCCAAAGCAAGATGTAACGCGTCAGAATTTTCTGAACTTGGTGCTTGTGTTTTAAAATCTTCAAATGTACTGGTTAGGTCAACTTTAACAGAAGATACGTTGCTAAAAGTAGCTTTTAAATGATTGATGTGCTCTAATGCTCTACTAACTTGACTTTCTGCTTGGTGAATTGGCATTTCTACACAAACCGTTTTAAATCCAGTTTTAGCACAAAGTACAGAAGTTACTGCAGAATCTATTCCGCCAGAAATTCCAATTACAAATCCATTTACTTTTGCATCAATTGCATAATTTTTTAACCAATTAACAATGTGTTCAGATACTTTTTCTACCTTCATTTATAAACTATTTTAGTACTTTTGTCGTTCTTAAATTAGAACTCTAATATACAAAGATAATGCGGAAATATTTTTTCATTTTTACACTTTTCACAACCTTGTTTTCTTGTGATAACAAACAAGAAAATCAAATTGATTTGAGTGCTGTTGAGGTAGAATTTTCGATTGATCGGTTTGATGTAGATTTTTATACATCAACAGAAAGTTCGCTAGAGCAAACAAAAACGATGTACCCATTTTTCTTTTCTAAGAATGAACCAGATTCTATATGGGTAGCTAAGATTAATAATAAAAACGAACAAGAATTGTTTTTAGAAACACAGAAAATATATGCTGATATTAATTTTCTTAAGAATGATTTAACGCAATTATTTAAGCATATTAAATATTATAATCCAACTTTTAAAGCGCCAAAAGTGGTTACACTTTTAAGTAATATTGATTATCAAAATAAGGTGTTGTATTCAGGAGATTATTTATTAATTTCTTTAGATGTTTATTTGGGTAAAAGCCATGAGTTTTATGCTGATTACCCAAGTTATATCAAACAAAATTTCGAAAAAAATCATATTGTAGTTGATGCTGCTAAAGCAATTATACCGAAACAAAATATAACTAATGATAGAACATTTATCAGTAAAATGATAACAGCAGGGAAACAGTTATACTTTTTAGACAACTACTTACCAACAGTTAATGACAATCAGAAGATAGGATATTCAAATGAGAAATACAATTGGGCAGTTGAAAATGAAGAGCAAGTTTGGAAATATTTTATTGAAAATAAACTATTGTTTAGCACAGACACAAAATTGAATCAACGCTTTTTAGAATTGGCTCCGTTTTCAAAATTTTATAGATCAGAAGATACACTGTCACCAGGAAGGATTGGGGTATGGATTGGTTGGCAAATTGTAAGATCATACATGCTGCATAATGATGTATCTTTGCAGCAATTATTAAAAACACCTTCAGAAGAAGTATATAAAAACTCTAAATACAAACCTAAAAAGTAATGGCAATAAAACACACTTCAGAAATAAATTTTAAAGTAGGATTGGACGAAAATAAAGTTCCTGAAAATATTTTTTGGACGGCAGAAGATGGCGGAATTGAAGATTCTGAATCTAAAGCGATAATGATTTCTGTTTGGGATCATCTACAGAAAGATACACTTCGTATGGATTTATGGACAAAAGAGATGCCAGTAGATGAAATGAAACAATTCTTTCATCAAACCTTAGTTTCTATGGCAAATACTTTTGAGCGAGCTACCGATGATCAGAAAATGAGCGCAACTATGAGAGATTTTTGTGATTATTTTGCTGAAAAACTAGAGCTAAAAAAATAGTATTGACATAAACTCAGTTTTTTCTTATAAAATCTTATTATGAAAAATTAAGAAAATTGCCTATTGGGAGACTTTGCATTGTTAGATACATTTGTATAAGTAATATTTAAAATAAGTTAATTGTTTTATTTTTTTTAATTAACTTTAATGTTTAACAATCCAATATCCCCCAAAATGAGAGTATTTAAATTATTTAGCGTTTTAGCTTTTGTCCTACTACTTAGTGTTTCATGCGAAAATGAGGCACCTCGTCAAATTGTTTTCTTTTCAAAAGATCAATTAAAAAAAGACTTACCAGTTCATATTAATAATACTGAAGGGAATACTGTTCGTGTTAATTCAAATACGATCATTAATTTAAAATCCTCTAAAGTATTTAGTGATAATATAGATTATCTTAAAGAAGTTGATGTTGAGCAATTGAGTTTTAAAATAAAAAATTTTAAAATAAACCCCTCTGCAAAAGTCTTTAACATTGAAGTATTTGTTGATGAAATAAAAATAACAGAAAACGATATAAGAATCGACTTTTTGAGCCTTTTAAATGGTAGTTTTGAATTTAAAATAAGTAATAAAGAAACTTTGGCTGCAATATCTTCTAAGTTATTACAAAGAAAACAAGTTGTTCTTTCTTATTATAGTAATGCAGTTACGGATGAATTATTTAATTTTGACCTAGAGTTTTCTTTAACGACAAAGGGAACTTTTGTAGATTGATATTTCTATAATTTATAAAAAAAAGCAAGTTATTCATGAATAACTTGCTTTTTTTTATATAAAATTAAAATAAATTAATTAATTCTTGTTGGTGTCTTCTCTTTTTAACTGTGTTTTGCTTTCGTAATAACCTACAGATTTAATTTCGACTCTTCTGTTTAGTTGTCTTCCTTGTGTTGTGTCATTGCTATATGCTGGGTTTGCCTCTCCAAATCCTTTAGCGGTAATTCTATCTGATTCAACACCTCTCTCAATTAAGTATTTTCTAGCTTCATTTGCTCTTCTTTCTGAAAGGTTTAAGTTGTATTCTTCCGTCCCAACATTATCTGTATAGCCAAATATGCTAAAAGTTACATCTTTGTTTTTTAACATAATTTCTGCAACATCATCTAACATTGTATAGTAAAATCCACTTCTAATAGAGTTGCTGTCAGTATTAAAATAAATGTTTTTAGAGTAGCTCATTACCGTAACTAATTCTGTAACCCTTAATGCATTTGCATCCGGGCAACCTTGATGTATTTCTAAACCTTTTACTTCAGGGCATTTATCTTCTCTATCTGGAATTCCATCTCTATCTTTATCTCCAATAAAAGGACAACCATCATTATCTACTCTTCCTTTTACAAAGACACATTTATCTAAATAATCTGGTACACCATCTGCATCACTATCAACAGGGACACCATTTCCATATACTTGAACTCCAACAGGAGTGTTAGGATCTTTATCTAGTTGATCAATAACACCATCATCATCTGTATCTATTATCTCAAATTTTTCACTTTTCTCTTTTGTCTCATCTCCCCAGATAGTAAATGTTTTCTTTTTCCCTAATTTAACTACAACACCAATATGAGTTACAAAAAATGTTTCCCAATCTTGCTTGTTAGAAATAGTTGCATCTAGGTGATCTTCGTAGTTGAAGTACCAAGAGGGTCTTACTTCAATGTCGACTCTTTTGTTTAGCCTGTATCTTAATCCTAATTGAGTAGATAAATAAACAGAGCTTGCTTCATAAACGCTGTTTCTTGCAGGGTTTTTCCCAAAGTCAACTAATACGTTGTTTGAACCATCAGCAAGTTTTTCGTATAGAGCAGAATCATATTGATGATAACCAACTCCGAAATAACCTATTGCATTCCATTTTCTTGTATTGGTTACATATAAGTTTGAAAAACTTAACATTAAATTTAATTCGGCTCCGTAAGCAGTTCCTTTAAAAAATAAGTTGTTTGATATTTTTGTTTGATTGACATAAAGTATGTCATACACATTAGAAAAGTATTGTGCACCTCCAGATATTTTTGAGTAATTTACTTTAAATTCTAGTCCTAATAAAGGGTTGAACATTTTATCTACATACGCATAGGCTCCAAAATTCCAAAAATTGCCAAGATTTCCAGTTCCTATAGAACGTAAATCTCCATGCATAATAAAATTACTAACACCTCCTCCAACAGCCCAGCTATTGCTGTTGTTAAATTGAATGCTTTTAATGTTGTTGTTTTGCTTTTTTTCGTCAAGATTATTTTGACTTAATAAAGATATAGTACTCAATAATAAAGTAAATAGTAATAAAATATTTTTCCTCATTTGAAGCGATTCATTTATTTTAAAAATCGGGGAAATAATTTAGATTGCGAAATTACAAAAAAATTAACCATTATTAATTTTTTTGATAATTAATTGATAATCATCTTTATTGTTCACAAAATCTAATTCAGAAACATCAATAGTTAAAGTGTTAAGGTCTTGTTGGGTTTTAATAAAATTACTATAACCATTGTGTATTTTTTTTAGGTAATCTGATGAAATATTCTGCTCATATTCTCTACCTCTTTTTTTGATATTTTTAATTAATCGGTCTGTGTTTTGATACAAATAGACATATAAATCTGGCTTAGTAATTTCTTTATACATTAAATCAAACATTTTTCTGTAAAGCAAGTATTCATCTTTTTGAAGTGTGACTTGCGCAAAAATTAATGATTTAAAAATGTAGTAATCAGATACAATTAAGTTTTTGAATAAGTCAAATTGTGCTAAATCATCACTTAATTGTTGATAGCGATCTGCTAAAAAACTCATTTCTAATGGGAATGCAAAGCGCTCTTTATCTTCATAAAATTTAGGCAAAAAAGGATTGTCAGCAAAACGTTCTAATACAATTTTAGCGTTAAATTCATCAGACATCATTTTAGCTAAACTTGTTTTTCCTGCGCCAATATTTCCTTCAATTGCAATATAATTGTATTTTTCTGTTAATGGAATTGGACGAATTAACGTTTCTGTTGTTTTGTTTATTTCGGTGTTGTCTGAGCAACCATCTAAACATTTTCCAAGATGAATTTTAGTAACCGGATGAAGTACTTCAGAGGCAATTTCAATTAAAGGAACTAGTACAAATTTGCGATCTAACATTCTTGGATGTGGAACGATTAATTCATGAGAAAAAATAATTTCATCATCAAATAAAAGGATGTCTAAATCTATAGTTCTGTCCGAATAACCATCAGAATTAGTTCTAATTCGGCCTAGTTTTTTTTCTATTTCAAGACTACTGCTTAATATTTTTTCGGGGGGTAAATAAGTAGATAACTTTATGCAAATATTAAAAAAATCCTCTCCTACAAAACCCACAGATGGTGTTTTGTATACAGATGAGATTTTTAAAATTGGGCCAATTTTTTCTGCAATTAAATAAATAGCTTCTTGAAGGTTTTTTAGCTTATTTCCTTGGTTACTTCCAAGCGATAAATATGTAACTCGTTGAATTTTCATAAGTAATTACAAAGAAAATAAATCTTAAAAGAATAAACAGAATAAGTTTGATTCATTTATTAACATTTCAAAAAAACTCTAACTTAAATTTGAAAACTAAAAAAAGCGCATGAACTTGTTCATGCGCTTTTTCTTTATAAAGAAATCTGTAAAAGATTAATCTCTTTTTTCTCTTGGTTTTCTATCGTCTCTGCGATTATCACGTCCTCGATTGTCTCTCCCACGATTGTTGTTTTCTCTTGGTGGTCTTGCTACGTAACCTTCAGGTTTTTCTAACAATGCTTTACGAGAAACTTTTTCTTTACGAGTTCTTGGGTCTATTCCGAAGTATTTTACATCAAAAACATCTCCCATTTTAACTACGTCAGAAACATTTTCTGTGCGTTCCCAAGCTAATTCACTTACGTGTAATAAAACTTCGTTTCCTGGAGCTTCTGTGTATTCTACAACAGCACCAAAATCTAACATTTTAATTACCTTTACTTCGTAAGCACTACCAACTTCAGGTTTAAATAGCATTGATTCAATACGAGCAATTACTGTTTCAATTCCTTCTGGATCTGTTCCTAAGATTTCAATAATCCCTTCTTCAGTAGTTGCATCTTCTGTAATTACAATTGTAGTTCCAGTTTCTTTTTGTAGTTCTTGAATGTGTTTTCCTCCTGGTCCAATAAATGCACCAATCAATTCATTAGGAATTCTTCTGTTAATCATTTTAGGAGCATGGTCTTTTACTTCTGCATTAGCTGTAGAAATAGTATCCGTTAACTTCTCTAAAATGTGTAAACGACCATCACGAGCTTGTTTTAGTGCATTCACTAAAATTTCGTAACCTAATCCTTTTACTTTAATGTCCATTTGACAAGCAGTAATTCCTTTAGAAGTACCAGTTACTTTAAAATCCATATCACCTAAATGATCTTCATCACCTAAAATATCAGATAAAACAGCATAACGATCTCCGTCAGAAATTAATCCCATTGCAATACCAGAAACAGGTCTTATCATTTGAACACCTGCATCCATTAATGCCATTGTACCAGCACAAACTGTTGCCATAGAAGAAGAACCATTAGATTCTAAAACTTCAGAAACAACTCTTACTGTATAAGGACAATCGTCTGGAATCATTCCTTTTAAACCACGTTGCGCTAAGTTACCATGACCAACTTCTCTTCTTGAAGTTCCTCTTAACGGTCTAGCTTCACCTGTACAAAAAGGAGGGAAGTTGTAATGTAAATAGAAATTTTCCTCACCTTCGTAAGATGGCATGTCTATTTTATTTGCATCTCTTGATGTTCCTAAAGTTACGGTTGCTAAAGCTTGCGTCTCTCCACGAGTAAAGATTGATGAACCATGAACTGATGGTAAGTAATCTACTTCACACCAAATTGGTCTAATTTCATCTGTTTTACGTCCGTCTAAACGTAACCCTTCTGCCAAAGTTAATTCTCTAACTGCATTTTTTTGAGCCTTGTTGAAATATTTCCCAATCAATTCTGCATAATCAGCTAATTCTTCTTCAGTAAATGAAGCTATTAACTCTTCTTTTACTGCATCAAAAGCTGCAGAACGCTCTACCTTAGAGGTTCCTTTTTTAGCAATTGCATAACATTTATCGTAACAAAAGTCATTTATTTTTGCTGCTAATTCTTCATCTTCTCTTTCTCCTTCATATTCTCTAGTTTCTTTCTTTCCGAATGCTTCAGCTAAACGAACCTGCGCAGCACATTGTATTTTTATAGCTTCGTGTGCAAATTTAATTGCATCTGCCATTTCTTCTTCAGAAATTTCATCCATTTCCCCTTCAACCATCATCACAGAATCCGCAGAAGCTCCAATCATCATGTCGATGTCAGATTCTGCTAATTGTGCTCTATTAGGATTGATTACGAATTCTCCATTTACTCTTGCAACACGGGCTTCAGAAATTGGGCATTCGAATGGGAAATCCGATAATTGTATCGCTGCAGAAGCTGCTAAACCTGCTAATGCATCTGGCATTACATCTTCGTCATGAGACATTAACTGAATCATTACTTGTACTTCTGAATGGTAGTCTTTTGGAAATAACGGACGTAAAACACGGTCTACTAAACGCATGGTTAATACTTCTCCATCACTTGGTCTTGCTTCTCTTTTAAAGAATCCTCCAGGATATCTTCCTGCAGCAGCAAATTTTTCTCTATAGTCTACCGTTAATGGTAAAAAATCTACAGGACTTTGTTTGTAGTTAGATACAACTGTACATAACAACATTGCTTTTCCCATTTGAACAACAACTGAACCGTGTGCTTGTTTTGCTAATTTACCGGTTTCTAATGAGATGGTTCTTCCATCTCCAAGGTCTATAACCTCTCTAAATACTTTTGGAATCATAAAATTTTAATTCTAAATTGATACTTTGTTTGTTGTTGTGTTGTTGTTTTGTTGTTGTTTTACTTCCAATGGAAAATCAAAATTGCTGTTACTAATTTTGAATTTTTATATAAAAATTCTATTTGTTAAGTAGAATTGAATATTCTTAAATTTCTGCTTTCGCCGGAAAGACAAATTATTGTTTTGTAGCAAGCTACAAGAAATTTATCATAATAAAAAAGAGGCACGTTTATAGAGCCTCTTTTTTGTTAGGTTTTATTTTCTAATTCCTAATTCTTTGATAATCGCACGATATCTGTTGATTTCAGTTTTCTTTAGATAATCTAATAAACTTCTACGTTTACCTACTAACTTTACTAACGAGCGCTCTGTGTTATAATCTTTACGATTATTTTTTAAGTGTTCAGTTAAGTGGTTAATTCTAAATGTGAACAATGCAATTTGCCCTTCTGATGTTCCAGTGTCGGTTGCTGACTTACCGTGTTTTGAAAAGATTTCCTCTTTTACTTCTTTTGTTAAATACATGCCAATATTACTTTAAATGATTTTTATGTATATCAATGATTTTTTCATTGAAGCTGCAAATATACAACTATTTTTATTTTTTAAGCTAAATACATTGTGATTTTAAAAAACAAAAAGCAAGAGTAATTTGCTGATTAAAAGATTGTTATTTTAAAAAAGGAATCTTACATTTCTTTTTTTAACTTCTAATAGGATTGTTCTGAATTAAATCAATATATAAATTGATTTGCTTTTTTAGGTTTTTACGTTCGTAAATTCCGTCTAAAAATCCATGTTCTAATAAAAATTCAGAACGCTGAAATCCTTCTGGTAAATCTTTTCCTGTCGTGTCTTTTACAACTCTTGGTCCAGCAAAGCCAATTAAAGCATTTGGTTCGGCAATATTTATATCACCCAGCATTGCGTAAGAAGCAGTTGTGCCACCAGTTGTTGGATCTGTACATAAAGAAATATATGGAATTTTTACTTCTGCTAATTGTGCTAGTTTTGCTGATGTTTTTACCAATTGCATTAACGATAATGATGCTTCTTGCATACGTGCTCCACCGGATTTTGAAATCATTAAAAATGGAATTTTATGCTCAATTGAATGATTAATTGCCCTTGCAATTTTTTCACCAACCACAGATCCCATTGATCCGCCAATAAAAGTAAAATCCATTGCGGCAATTACTAAATCTTTTCCTAAAGATTTTCCAACAGCAGTTCTAACAGCATCTTTTAGTTTGGTTTTTTCCTGTGCAGCTTTTATTCTGTCTGGATATTTTTTAGTGTCTTCAAATTTTAAAGAATCTACAGAAGTTAATTTTGCATCTAACTCTTTAAATTTATTGTCATCAAAAAACAACTCAAAGTATTCTTTACTTCCAATTCTTACATGGTAACCATCTTCTGGACTTACATATAAGTTTCTTTTTAATTCTTCAGTATCTATAATTTTACCACTCGGAGTTTTGTACCACAATCCAACCGGAATGTCTTTTTTATCTTCTGTAGCGGTGTGTATTCCTTTTTCTATTCTTTTAAACCAAGCCATTGTGTAGTTGTTTTAAATTTTTATGGTGTATAATAATCGGCTAAAATAAGCTAACTATTTGAGATTATGCAAGTGTATTTACATTGTTTAAATCTTCAAAAGCTGCTTTTAATCTATTTTTAAAAGTAATTTCTCCTTCGCGAAGCCATTTTCTGGGGTCGTAATATTTTTTATTTGGTAATTCTTCTCCTTCTGGATTACCAATTTGTGTTTGTAAATAATCTTGTTTAGCAAGAATGTAATCTCTAACGCCTTCGGTAAAAGCAAATTGTAAATCGGTGTCGATATTCATTTTGATAACTCCATAGCCAATTGCTTCTCTAATTTCCTCTACTGAAGAACCAGATCCGCCATGAAAAACAAAGTCGATTGTATTGTGGGCTACATTGTATTTTTGTGAAATATATTCTTGAGAATTTTTTAAGATTTTTGGAGTTAATTTTACGTTTCCAGGTTTGTAAACCCCATGTACATTTCCAAAAGCAGCTGCAATTGTAAATTGTGGACTTACTTTCATTAACTCTTCATATGCATAAGCTACTTCTTCTGGTTGTGTATACAATTTAGACACATCTACATCAGAATTATCTACACCATCTTCTTCACCACCAGTGATTCCTAATTCAATTTCTAGAGTCATCCCTATTTTGCTCATTCGAGCTAAATATTTTTTACAGATTTCAATGTTTTCCTCAATTGGTTCTTCAGATAAATCTATCATGTGAGAACTATATAAAGGTTTGCCTGTTTCAGCAAAATGTTTTTCACTAGCATCTAACAAACCATCAATCCAAGGTAATAATTTTTTTGCAGCATGATCTGTATGTAGAATTACAGGAATGCCATATAATTCTGCCATTAAATGAATGTGTTTTGCTCCTGCAACAGCACCAGCAATAGCTGCTTTTTCATTTTCATTTGACAACCCTTTTCCGGCATTAAACAAAGCGCCACCATTTGAAAATTGAATAATTACAGGCGAATTTAACTCTTTTGCAGTTTCTAAAACAGCATTTACGCTACTAGAACCAACAACGTTTACTGCTGGTAATGCAAAATTTTTAGCTTTTGCTAGTTTAAATATTTCTTGAACAGTAGTACCTGTTGCAACTCCTGGCTTTATTGAATGACTCATGTTGTGTTGTTTATAATCTAAAAAATAGTTAGGTCAAAAATAGTTATTTTTTAAAGAATTTTATTGTGTTTTTTGTCATTTATTATATTTCAATATAGAATTTACATAGACTAATTAAGGAGATTAGAAAGGATAGTTGATTCCTATATTGTATACAGCGTTATTAAAGTTAAAGTTTTTAAACCATTTGCTTCCAGTTAAATAGGGTTCGTGTGTTTTAAACCCAACATCTATACGTAGTACTAGAAAATTAAAATCGTATCTAGCTCCAAAGCCAGAGCCAACAGCCATTTGTTTAAGAGCCTCAAGACTATTTAGTTTAGCCTTAGATTCTACAAATTTAGAATCAGTTAATTCCCAAATATTACCAGCATCTATAAATAAAGCTCCTTTTAAATTACTTATTAAATCGAACCTATATTCTAAGCTTGTTAAAAATTTAAAATTACCAACATTATATTCTAATCCTGGTGCCGAAGAGCCTGGCCCAAGTTCATAGGTTTTCCATGCTCTTATATCGTTTGACCCTCCTGCAAAATAACTTTTTGTAAACGGGATGTCAGATTTTCCGTAGGCTAAAACAACTCCTAAAAATGATCGAAACCCTAAAACAGAATTCCTAGAAACATCCCAAAACTGCTTGTATTCTACATCGGTTTTGAAATACTGAGCAATGGGTGTATTTGAAATTGTTTTTACACCAGCACTATTTTTTTGATTGCTTAATAGTGAAACAAAATTTCCAGAATTTGCAACTCGTACTCTAAAAAAAGAAAAGTTGTTGTCTTTGTAAGTTAATTGGTTGCTATAGGTATAAGAATACGCAATAGTTGGTATGATAAAGTTAGAGGTAATAATGTTGTAACGATTATTAACATTACCATTATCATTAAATTCTGATGGATAGTTTGCTTGAAAATTTGAATCTGAATTTACAGTATTCATAAAATTTACTGCATTTTCTTTTGACAATACAAAATTTGGGTCGTATGCCATAGCTACTGGTTTTAGTTTTTCAAATTCTGAATCATAAATATTAAAATATTCACTTGTATTTAAATTTCTAATGTACTGAATGTTAAATAATTCTAAGTTGATGGATTTTCGACTGTTAAAATCCCATTTAAAATCAATAACCGCTGTAACTGTTTGTTTATCTAATCCAATATTTTTTTGAACCCCTGTTCCTACTGATAATATTGTTCTAGGAGACATTTCTTTAGGCACCAATCTATTTAAACCGAATGGAGCAAAAAATCGCGGAATTTCTAATGATGCATCTACACCAACTTCCCAGGCATTAAAAAACCCATTAGAATTGCTAAACTGTGTAGAAGTATTAAAGAAAGAGCCAATGAAAGAAAATTTAAATAATTCTGCTCCTTTAAAAGTGTTTCTATTGGTGATTGAAAATTTTTCTGAAACACCTAATTTTCTAATATTAGAATGTGTTAGCTCAGTATCTGTACCGATAGTGTATTTTTCATTTGGGGTTAATCTAATATCTGCAATCAATAAATCAGAATCATTAACTTCTGTATATTTTATGTTTATAGATTTAAAGTTTTTAAGTGATTTTAGATGATTTCGGGTTAGGTTTCTTAGTGTATCGCTGTAAATCTGATTTGGTTTTATAAAGATAGACTGTGATAAATATTTTGGATTGTATTTTATTTTTTGATGTGCAAAAAAATTTATTCCGTTGTAAGTAACTGAGTCTAAATAAGGTTCACTCTCGGTATTAAATGTATAATCTGTGTAGACATTAATTTTACCAATTTTTTTTATTTGAAAAGGTTTATAAACGTTTCTTCCATCTTCATCTGTAAGATATTTATCGGCAATTGTTACAAGTACATTTGTTTTGTTGTCTGTCCTTGTGCTGTCTGGATAAAATCGGATGGCATTGTCAATAAAATTATAAACGCCAGAATTTCTAAAAAGCTCTGTAATTCTTGCAGCTTCTTTGATGAAGTTTTGATCGTTGTATTGGTCACCGGTTTTTAAAAAAGTGCTAATGGTGTCTCTTTGATAAATTGCTTTTAAAACGGAAGACGGAATTTGTCTTATAATTGTATCTAAATAAAAAGGTTTCCCTCTATTGATAATATAAGTGATTTTTGCTTTTTTCTTTTTTAATGTATCTTTTTTTGCAGTTACTTTATTTTTAAAGTACCCTTGAGTAATATAATATGAATTTAAGTTTGTAACCGTTTTGCTAGTTTTTAAATCATTAATAATTACAGGTGATTCACCACTATTTAAAAACCAATTGTTAAAATTAATGTACGATTTTGCGACACCAATACTTTGTTTTTCAGAAAATAAACTTTTGAAAAAAGCATATTTTTTTGGATGTAATGTTGCCCAAGCTTTAGGTGTTTTAGGCGAGTTAGGATTTCCAAGATTATGAAAATATAAAGAAATAGGAATTCCTAAAGTCCTTGCATTTGGTTTTTGAAGCACATAGTCTAACAATTCACTGTTTTTATTTTTCTTGCCATCAACTAAAATTGTTGTAGCTCTTAATAAGTGCTCTTTTTCTGGTACTCTTTTAACAGAGTTACAAGAAGCAAGTATTAAAAATATAAAAAGAGAATAAGAAACTTTTTTCATTAGCTTTGTACTGACTATAACTTGGTTCAAAAGTACTATTTTTAGATGGTTTTTCTAATTTAAAATTAATTAATGAATTTATCAAAGAATCACATTAAACTTATAACTAGTTTACAGCAAAAAAAGTATCGACAAAAACACAAATTATTTGTTGCCGAAGGCGTAAAAGTTGTAAACGAATTGCTCAATTCTACTTTTAAAGTTGCGCAACTTTTTATAACTGATGATTTTGAGGTTTCTACTGAAATAGAAAATATAATAATCGTTACAGAAAAGGAACTAAAAAAAATAAGTCAACTTAAAACACCTAATAAAGTTGTTGGATTGTTTAAAATTCCTGAAACACTTTCAACAAAAAACACAGGAATTATTATTGCACTCGATGCCATAAATGATCCTGGAAATTTAGGGACAATTATTCGTTTGTGCGATTGGTTTGGTGTGCAAAAATTAGTTTGTTCTGCAACAACGGTAGATTGTTACAATCAAAAAGTTGTGCAAGCATCCATGGGTTCTTTGACTCGTGTAGAAATAATTTATACGGATTTGATTGGTTTTTTAAATGAAACTGATTTACCAACATTTATTGCAGATATGGAGGGTGAAAACGTCTATAAAAGCGATTTACCAAAAGAAGCAGTTTTTGTGATGGGAAATGAGGCAAACGGAATTTCTGATGCAATTAGAAAATTGGTTGATGCTAAAATCTCAATTCCAAGGTTTGGAAATATTCAAGAAACAGAAAGTTTAAACGTTGCAACGGCTGCTGCAATTTTATTGAGTGAGTTTAAGAGAAATATTTAATAAACAGTTTTCAGTTAACAGTTTTTGAATCAAAAATTTTAAGCCTTTTCCACTTTGCAACTTTGCAACTTTGCCACTTTTTTACTTTGCCACTAACTTTTATTCAAAAGCAAAATTTAAGAAAACACCACGAGTTCCTAAAAAGTTAACTGGAGAAGTCCATTGACTATTTGCGCTATCATCATATTTCAATTCGTTATTCATTGCAAAAACACCACGAATTGAAGGAGAAAATTTAAAGAAGTATAAATAAATATCGATTCCAATTCCAACTTCGTACATAAAGTTGTGGGTTTTCATTCTAAATTCTCCGCCAGAATTGTCATTTGCATTTCTTTGATTGCTAGAAAAATTATAATCATAAGAAACTCCAGCCAAGAGATAAGGTCTTACATTGTCCATTCTGTCTGTGCTAAATTTAAACACAAATGGAATGTGTAAATATGTAGAGCCAATTTCTCGAATGCTATCTTGCTTAGAATTTATATGTGTAAAAGCGAGTGTTTTCGTGTTGCTAATTAACCCTGGTTCAAAACGTACATTAATGTTTTTGTGCAAACGTAAATCAGCAATTAAACCAACGTTAAATCCGCTAGTTGCCGTTACACTTATATTTGCGTTTGCATAATTACTTGTTTTGTAATCAATCTTAAAATCATTCTGATTTACTCCAAGATAAAAGCCATAATGTAATTTTTTCTTATCAAAATTTGGTAAATAATTTACTCTGTCCTTTTGTGCAAATAAAGAATTTGAGAAAATAAAAAGGATTCCTAAAAAAAGTAATTTTAATGGTTTCATAGGTTACTTTGTAGCTGTATAAATTGATGCTACACCAAAAGTTACAGGTGTATCTGTTGCAGTAGTAAACCCATTTTTTAGTAAAATATTGTTGAATTTTTCTCCAAAAGGAAAAGAATTTGCAGATTCTGATAAATACGAATAAGCAACTTTATCTTTAGAGAAGAGTTTTCCAATTAAAGGCAATATTACAGAACAATGAAAACGATATCCTTGTTTATAAGGAAATTTTGTTGGATTAGAAGTTTCTAAAATCACCAACTTTCCGTTTGGTTTTAAAACACGTTTAATCTCTGTTAAACCTTTGTCTAAATTTGCAAAATTACGAACACCAAATGAAACGGTAATCGCATCAAAAGTTTCATCTTTAAACGGCATATTTTCAGAATCGCCAACAATCATTTCTATTTTGTCTGATAAATTTGCTTTGGCAATTTTTTGTTTTCCAACTTCTAACATTCCTGCAGAAATATCTAAACCTGTAATTTTATCAGGATTTAAAGAATTCATCATAATTGCTAAATCTCCAGTTCCTGTTGCAATATCTAAAATTTGCTTCGGATTGTTTTCGCCAACAATAGCAACTACTTTTTTGCGCCATTTTACATCAATTCCAAAAGAAATAACACGATTTAATCCATCATAATTTTCAGAAATATTATCAAACATTTGAGCGACTTGCTCTTTTTTTCCTAATTCTGAATTTTTGTATGGGTTTATTTTTTCTGCTGACATTTTCTTATCCGTTTATTGCAACAACTTCGTTAATTTGATTTGGTAACATTTCTTTTAGCATGGTTTCAATTCCGTTTTTTAACGTTATTGTTGATGACGGACAACCACTACAAGCGCCTTGTAAAACAACACTTACAACTTTACTATCTTGATTGTAAGATTTAAAGGCGATATTACCACCATCCGAAGCAACTGCAGGCTTTATGTATTCATCTAAAATACTAACAATTTTTGCAGAAGTTTCATCCAAATTTTCTGGAGTAATACTTTCAGATTCTTTTTTTTCTTTTTCTGCTTTAGGGATTTGTTTGATAATAGTTTTGTCTTCTTGTAAATACTTAAGAATAAATGTTCTTAATTCGGTTCTAATTTCATCCCATTCTACCATATCAAACTTTGTAATTGAAATGTAGTTTTCTGAAATAAAAACTTCTTTTACAAAGGGAAAATGGAATAAAGCTTGTGCAAGTGGCGATGTTGCATTTGCTTCATCAATATTTTTACATTCAACATCTGTAGTTGTTAGCGATTTTGTAGTTCCAAATTTCATTACTGATGGATTTGGAGTCACTTCTGCATACACTTCAATAGCTTGTTTTTTTTCAGTTTCCTTTATTACACTATTCCCGTCATTTAGATAGGCCTCAATTTGTTCTCTAACTTCTTCTTGAACATCTGTCCATTCAACAATATCAAATTTTTGAATTGCAATAAAATTAGCTGTAATAAAAACTTTCTTAACAAATGGCAAATAAAATAACTGTTGTGCTAACGGAGCGTTCTTTGCTTCGTCAATATTATTAAATTCATAGCTTCCACCATTAATCAAAATAGAAGTACTTGTAAATTTAATGATAGAATCGTTTGTTGTATTTTGTATAGAAATTGCTGTTTTACTCATAATAATATAGATGTGATTCGATTGAATTTCATCGAACAAATGTTTGACAAAATTAAGGTAAAAATATGAATGAATAGCAAAGACCTCAAAGGTTTATTTCCGATGAGGTCTCGCTTGTTTTTAAGATTAATTCTTTTATAAATTGATGCTAAATGTAAATGTTAAAATGCGGTTATCAATTTTTAAATCTGCCGCTTTTACTTGATTGTATTGTGGGTAAAAATGATACAATTGGGTGCTTGTTTTGTTTTGATATGCAACATCTAATTTTACATTTCCAAAAGTATATCCTGCTCCGTAAGAATATCCCTTGATATTATCTGATGCGATTGCGTTAGCGTCTGGACTCTCAGAATAGTGATATCCACCACGCAAACTAAGTAATTTAAAGCGCCATTCTGTTCCTACGTTTAATGTATAAGTGTTTCTTAGGTTGTTGTTAAAAAATTGATTTTCTACAGTAAAATCTCCGTTAGAGAGTTTTAGTTTTTTGTAATTATTTAAAGTGTAATCTGCACTTATCAATCCATTTTTGCCAAAAATATACGCAATACTTGCTGTTGTTTTTGCAGGAGTTTTTAATTTATAAGAAAATGCTTGAACAGGAAAATAGTTACCTGCTGTGTTGTCATAAATTGTGTTGTTATTAGTTACTTCTATTTTAGTATCGCCTAAAAAACCGTCATTATTTAAAATATTGGTTTCTTCATTTATCTCTGTAAACCAAGTTGGTGTTTGATAAGAAAAACCTAACCGTAAGCTTTTTGTTGCTTTGTAAATTGCTCCAGCGCTTATAGAAAATCCGGTTCCTAATGTATTGTTTTCTTGATAAAATTTAGCATTTAACACATTTCCAGAACCATCCTTATTTTGTTCGGTTAAAAAAGATTGTTGAGAAAATTTTAAATCATACGTATTTATAGATGCACCTAAATATAAATCGTTTTGATACACACCAGAAATTGCAAAATTATATTCTGAAATTTCACCTTTATATGCTGTGCTAAACTGTTGAGAATCTGAATTTAAATATTGAGTTTTAGGATTTCCTGTATCTAAAGGAAACTCTGTAAATGTTGCAAAACCACTATTTCCGTTTGCAATAAAATTTGTATCAAAATTATTTCTTATAGAATAATTAAAGCTAAACGCAAATTTAGACCAATCGCTATTTGAATAACTGTTATAGACAAAAACTGCTCCAGCTTGAGAAAAGTTAAAATAATCTTCTTGTGTGCTCGTAGAGTTGCCGTAATAAGTAGTTTTTATTTCTGCAGCTCTAGAGTCAAAAGTTGCTGTAAATAAGCTATTGTTAAAAATAGCACCGCTTGCAGGATTTATTTTTATTGCACTAACATCTCCACCCAATGCACCAAATGCGCCACTCATTGCATTGTATCTTGCAGCACCTGTATTGTTGTCTTTTGAAAATAAAATAGCTAAATCTTCATAGCCTAAACTTTGCGAAAAACTAGGCAAAGAAATTGCACAAAAGAGTACAAATAATGTAACTTTTTTCATTTTTTAAATTTAAATATCGTTTGTTAATTTCCTCTTCTTTTAGAAGTATTGCTACTTCTTGTGCTAGAACTTTTTACTGATGAATTTCTATTAGAAGATGTATTTGATCTATATGATTTATTTGAACTTGAAGAACTTCTTCTCGTTGTATTGTATGTTTTTTTATTAGACGAATTTGACCTGTTATTTGCAGAATTATTTCGTTTTGTATTGGTTCTTCTTGTTGTGTTTGTAGAGTTTCTTCTGGTGCTGTTGTTGTTATTCTGAATCGAATTACTTCTTCTTCTCGTATTGTAATTTGTATTGTTAAAAATAGATTTAACTCTAGTGTTTACAGATGAAGCTCTTCTGCTTGAATTTGTGTTTTTAGAATTGTAAAAAAAAGAATTTCTTCTGCTCGATGTGTTTACAGAATTTCGTTTTGAGTACGTATAATTTCTGTTGTTGTCATAATATCTTGTGTTTCTGTAATAAGGTCTGTTATAATAATAAGGTGAATAATAAAAATTATAAAATCTATAATTATTGTAATATCCATATTGGTAAGGGTAGTATGCATAGTCGCCATAAAAACCATATCTAAACCCCCATTGATAGCCCCAATAGCGGTCATAATCATGAAAATCCCAATAATTTCTAAATCTGTTTCTTACGTTGATGTTGATGGTAATATCATCATCATTATTGGTAGTATAACCCCAAGGATCGTTGTTGTAATTGTCATCTAAATCGTTGTATGAAGTATAATCATCTACATCCGTAAAAACAGTTTCCTCTGTGATGTCGTTAAAAGCATTAATTTCTTCTTTAAAATAACTGTCTTCTACATTTTGATATCTTTTTGTGTTTGTAACAAAAACCTTTTCTTCAACATTGCCGTCATCATAAATTCCATCATTAGTATAAACACTTTGGTAAGTCCCGCATGATACTAATACTAAATTTGCAAAAATTGCAAGGCCAAGATAGTAAGCTATTTTTTTTGGATATGATTGAGATTTCATAATATATATAGATCAGATTAATATTGTTTTGCAAAAAAATTAAACTTTGATTGGGACACTAATCTTTTTGCATTAGTTTTGTGCAGGATTTTAAATCCACTATAAAGATAACAAGTTTTATGCCAAACTTTTAAATATGGGTAAGAAGTTAACGACAAGAAAAGAAGATTATTCTAAATGGTATAACGAATTAGTTGTAAAAGCTGATTTAGCAGAAAACTCTGCCGTTAGAGGATGTATGGTTATAAAGCCCTACGGATATGCCATTTGGGAGAAAATGCAATCAGAATTAGATAGAATGTTTAAGGAAACTGGACATGAAAATGCCTATTTCCCATTATTTGTGCCAAAAAGTTTGTTTGAAGCAGAAGAGAAAAATGCAGAAGGTTTTGCGAAAGAATGTGCAGTTGTAACGCATTATCGTTTGCAAAATGATCCTGATAAACCAGGCAAACTTCGTGTAGATCCAGAAGCAAAATTAGAAGAAGAATTGGTGGTAAGACCAACATCTGAAGCAATTATTTGGAATACTTATAAAGGTTGGATTCAATCCTATAGAGATTTGCCTTTATTAATAAATCAATGGGCAAATGTAGTTCGATGGGAAATGCGAACACGTTTGTTTTTAAGAACAGCAGAATTTTTATGGCAAGAAGGCCATACTGCACATGCAACAAAAAAAGAAGCAATTGCAGAAGCAAAACAAATGCAAGAAGTATATGCAGAATTTGCAGAAAACTTTATGGCCATGCCAGTTGTAAAAGGAGCAAAATCAGAAAGCGAACGTTTTGCTGGTGCAGAAGATACTTTTACTATTGAAGCATTAATGCAAGACGGAAAAGCATTGCAAGCAGGAACATCACACTTTTTGGGGCAAAATTTCGCCAAAGCTTTTGATGTAAAATATACTTCTAAAGAAGGAAAGCAAGAATATGTTTGGGCAACTTCTTGGGGAGTTTCAACACGTTTGATTGGTGGTTTAATAATGACGCATTCAGATGATTTTGGATTGGTTTTACCACCAAAATTAGCGCCAATTCAAGTTGTAATTGTGCCAATTTATAAAAATGATGAACAACTAGAAGCAATTTCAGAAAAAGTTTCGGAATTTGTAAAGGGATTCAAGGAAAAAGGAATTTCTGTTAAATTTGATGCTAGAGATACGTTTAGACCTGGAGCAAAATTTGCTGAATATGAGTTGAAAGGGGTTCCTGTAAGAATAGCTTTTGGAGCTAGAGATTTAGAAAATAATACAGTTGAGGTTGCACGTAGAGACACTTTGGAAAAGCAAACCGTTTCTCAAGATGTTGTTGTGAATTTTATTGAGGATTTATTAAATCAAATTCAAGAGAATTTATTTAATAGAGCAGTTAAATATAGAAGTAATCATACTACAGAAGTTGCAACTTTTGATGAATTTAAAGAGGTGGTCGAAACAAAGGGTGGTTTTGTTTTGGCGCATTGGGACGGAACAGAAGAAACCGAAGATAAGATTAAAGAAATAACCAAAGCAACCATTAGATGCATTCCAAATGACACTAAATTTGAAAAAGGAATTTGTGTATTTTCGGGGAAGCCGTCAAGTAAAAAAGTGTTGTTTGCGAAGGCCTATTAAATATTTTTAAAAAAAATTAAAAAACTATTGCAGAGTTTCAAAAACGTTGTATATTTGCACCCGCAATCGGTAATAAGATTGTAATGGTCCGTTCGTCTAGGGGTTAGGACGCCAGGTTTTCATCCTGGTAACACGGGTTCGATTCCCGTACGGACTACAAGTTTTAAAATAAACTAAAATAAACATTATGGCAAATCATAAGTCAGCTTTAAAAAGAATTAGAAGTAACGAAGCAAAGAGGTTAAGAAACAAGTATCAGCATAAAACTACAAGAAATGCTGTAAGAAATTTGCGTGCAGTTGAAGATAAAAAAGAAGCTGAAGCATTATTACCTTCTGTTATTGCAATGTTAGATAAGTTAGCAAAGAACAATATTGTTCATGTTAATAAAGCGAGTAATTTAAAATCTAAATTAACAAAGCACGTAGCTGCATTGTAATTTTTAGATTAAACAATACAAAAAAGCGTTCTGAATTTCAGAACGCTTTTTTTATTTTATAATTTCGGTGAATTTTAGCATTACCAATCATAACCTTTATTTGCATCTAACTTAATAAAGATAAATAATAGTAATGTAAATCCCCAAAGAGAAGATCCGCCGTAACTAAAAAACGGTAAAGGAATTCCTACTGTTGGTAATAACTGAATTACCATTCCAATATTTATTACTACATGAAAAAAGAGAATGGAGGCTAATCCATATCCGTAAATTCTTCCAAATTTATTTTTATGAGTTTCTGCTAAATAAATGATTCGATAGAGTAGTAGCATAAACAAAACGATAACAAAAGCACTTCCTGTAAAACCCCATTCTTCACCAACCGTTGTAAAAATATAATCGGTGTCTTGTTCTGGCACAAAATTTCCTTGCGTTCTATCACCTTGTAAAAAACCTTTTCCAAATCCCCCACCAGAACTAATTGCTTGTAAAGATTGATTTGTGTTATACCCAATTTTTTTTGTGTCTTGAGAAAGGCCTAAAAGAATTTCGAATCGATCTCTTTGGTGTTGCTCAAAAACATTATTAAAGATATAACCAGAACTAAAAATATATAGTCCAAAAATTAGATATAGCCCAAGAATTTTATGCCAATTAAACTTAAAATATCCTTTGTTTTTCTTTAAAAAATAAAAAACAATTATAGTTAATAGTGCAAAAACAACAGAGATGATTGTGGTTGGTCCAAAAAGTAATGTTAGTAAAAACAATACAATAGCAAGTGCGCCAATAGTGATATAGTTTAATGTTAGTCCTTCTCTGTTTAATACAAAAAAGAAAGAAAGATATACCAATACAGAACCTAGATCTGGTTGTAATGCAATTAAAACTGCGGGTAAAAAAATGATGATAAACGCTTTTATTTGATTTTTTACTAGTTTTAAATTGTAATGACGATCACTAAGTAGCTTAGCAATTGCTAATGCAGTAAATGCTTTAGCAAATTCTGATGGCTGAAAACTTGCGTTTCCAAATCCATACCATGAAGTTGCACCATTAATATTTTTACCAAAGAAGAAAAGTCCAACTAAAGAAAGAATGCCTAATAAATATAAAATACTTGCAAATTTTTCGTAAAATTTTGAATTAAAAAAAAGTATGAAAATAATTAACGGAACACATAATATTATCCATAACAACTGCTTTCCAAATCTAGTAGACAGATCAAAAATCTCAGAATTATTATCAGTAGTTGTAGCAGCAAAAATGTTCATCCAGCCAAAACCAACTAAAGTAATATAGAGGATTACTAAAATCCAATCTATACCATAAAAAATATTATTTTTTTCTACTCTCAATCTTTAAATTCTGTTTTGTTTATCAACTCTTTTTGATCATAAATATCTCTTAAGCTAAGATTAATCATGCTGTTTTCTATCCATTTTCTTCTATTGCTCGAGATCTTTTTATTTAAGTATTTTTCTATTAATAAACTTGTAATTGGAGCGGCAATTGTAGATCCGTAGCCTCCGTTTTCTACAAATACAGCAATAGCAATTTGTGGATTGTCTTTTGGAGCAAAGGCAATTAAAATAGAATGATCTCTTAATTGTTTTCTTACCCCATTTATAATGGCAAAATTTTCTGATGTTCCGGTTTTTCCTACAATATCAATTCCGTTTACTTTACTATATGTACCTGTACCTGTTTTAAAAACCTCATGCATTCCTTCTATAATTGGGTCATAATATTTAGCATCTATAGTTGTTCTTTTAGCAACAGTGTATTTAGGGTCTTTAATGTTTTTTCCATCTGTTTTCTTTAATATATGTGGAGTGAAAAAATATCCTTTATTAGCAATTGCAGCGGTAACATTAGCCAATTGAATGGGGGTGGTTAATATCTCACCTTGTCCGATTGCATTAGAAATATTTGTTGTTGGTCCCCAAGAATATTTATATCGAGAATCATAATATTTTCCGTCTGGAATCAAACCTCTATTACCAATTGGTAAATCATAACCTAAATAATTTCCTAGGCCAAAACTTTTTACATGATTACTCCAAACATCCATGCCAATACTTGCAGATTCTGCATTTTCTATTATTTTTCTGTAAGCTGTAGAAAAATAACTGTTACAAGATTTAGAAATTGCTGTGTTTAATTTAATAGGTCCACCAAAAATATTACAATGACATTTCTGAAAGTCGCTTTTTTTATTTCCATATCTGTATCCTCCATAACAATACACATTAGTATTGTGGTCTATTACACCTTCTTGCAAACCAATAAGTGCATTGACAAGTTTAAAAGGGGATCCTGGAGCATAGGTTGCTTGTAAAGATCTATCAAAAGTTGGTTTATCAGGATTTTCAGGGTTCATTAAAATGACTGAATTTTTAGATCTTTTTCTTCCAACCATCATATTTGGATTGTAGGTTGGTGATGAAATTAATGCTAGAATTTCTCCAGTTTTGGGCTCAATTGCTACAATACCACCTCGCTTTCCAGACATTAATAATTCTCCGTATTGTTGTAATTCGCTATCAATTGTTAATGTGATGTCTTGACCATTCACTGCAAGAGTGTCATATTCTCCGTTTTTATATTTTCCGATAATTTTGTTTAAACGATTTCGATGCAGAAATTTTTTTCCTTTAATTCCACGTAAAATAGAATCGTATGATTTTTCTACTCCGCTACTTCCAATTAATTCTCCTTGTTGGAAATTTGGGTTGTTTTTTGCTTCTAATTCGTTTACCTCACTTATGTAACCCAATACATTTGCAGCAGAGTTGATTGGATAATCTCTAATGTTTCTTTTTTGAATATAAAATCCTTTAAATTTATGAAGCTTTTCTTGTAAAAAAGCAAAATCCTCTTTTGCTAATTGTTTTAAAAAAACAGATGGAAGCCAAGGGGAATAATTTTCAGCAGTTTTGTATTTTCTTTCAAAATAGTCAATATCAATTTTTAAGAGGTTGCAAAACTCAATTGTATCTAATTGCTCAACTTCATTCGGAACAACCATAACATCATAAGAAAGTTGATTGGCAACTAAAAGTTTTCCGTTTCTATCAAAAATATAACCTCGCTCTGGGTAATCATAAATTACTTTTACGGCAGCATTGTGATTTGGATCTAAATCAGCTCCTTTGATTACTTGTAATTGAAATAATCTACCTATTAATATTAATCCTGCTAGAGTAATAAAAAAGTAAAGTAAAACGCTACGCTTCATTTATTTTTTCTTTCTGATAATGTATGTTCCTAAAAAAAACAAAACTGAAGTAAAAATACTTGAATACAATGTGTTAGCAATAACACTTGAAAAGTTTTGTGTGCTAAAGTTAGCTAAAGAAAATAAGATGAAGTGATGTATTACTATTAAAATTATCACATAATTAAAAACTTTTCCAAATGGCTCCTGATGTAAATCAAATAATAAATAATCTTGTTCTGTTTTTTTAAAAATTATTCGAACAAGAAAAAGTCTTATGTAGGCAATAAATAGTAAAGAGAAAGCGTTAATTCCGCCAGAATCAGAAAAGAAGTCAATTGATAATCCTAATAAAAAGGAGAGGAATAAAAATAAGTATCGTTCTTTTTTTAAAGGATAAAATATTACAAAAGCAACATATAAATAAGGATTTATATAATCTAAAAATAACACATTGTTTAGTATTAAAACTTGTAGTAGAAGGAGAGAGAAAAACAAAAAAGAAATATAACTAACTTTATTCATCTAAAAAATTGATTAAAGTTTTTATTTCCTCTTTATCTAAAGCGGTGACCACATATACATTTTTAAGATTACTCATGTCATTAAATAATTTAATATCTATTGAGTTATTACTGCTTTGTGAGTTGATTTTTTGAACGATTCCAATTAAAATACCTTCTGGAAAAATAGTTGATTTCCCTCCGGTAATTATTGTGTCTCCAACTTTTACATCTGCTTGCCTTGGAATGTCTTCTAGCTGTACCACGTTATAATTTTGTCCGTCCCAAACCAATGTCCCAAAGTGAGAGCTGTTTTTTAATCTTGCGTTAATTTTACTATTGCTATTCAATATAGACTGTACTCTTGCGTAATTTGCACTAGCATCATCAGTTATTCCAATAATACCTTTGCTATTTATAACGGCCATTTCTTTAAAGACACCTTGATTTTTTCCTTTATTGATAAGGAGAATGTTATTTGGAGTATGGTAGCTATTTCTGTAAATTTTAGCAGTAGAGTAGGTGTATTTTTGGTGATATTTTATTGAATCAACAACAGAAAACGTAACCATTGAATCTGCTTTTGAAGTATATTTTTCTACTAAATTTCTTAAGTTGTTGTTTTCTAGTATCAGTTCTTCATTTTGATGTTTTAAATTGAAGTAATTAGAAAAATGTGATGTTTTTTCGTAAAAACCACCAGTCACTTCATTCGCAGAACTTATAAATTTACTTTTGTGAAAGTTGTTGTTGTTAATTGTAAAAAATATAGATATAAACCCTAACAACAAGAAAAAAAGAAAATACTTATACTTTTCAAAGAAATAAAATAATTGTTGCATAAAAAAGAGTCAAATGTATTTTATTTCATTAATATACTTTTGTATTTTTCAATTTCTTTTAAAGCAATCCCTGTTCCTCTTACAACGGCTCTTAAAGGGTCTTCTGCAACATAAACAGGTAAGTCTGTTTTTCTAGATAAACGTTTGTCTAATCCTCGAAGCATTGAGCCACCACCAGCTAAATAAATTCCAGTATTGTAAATATCTGCAGCTAATTCTGGCGGAGTTTTAGATAAAGTTTCCATTACTGCATCTTCAATTCTTAAAATAGATTTGTCTAATGCTTTAGCAATTTCTCTGTATGAAACTTGTACTTGTTTTGGTTTTCCACTTAGTAAATCTCTACCTTGAACCAACATGTCTTCTGGTGGAGAATCTAAATCTTCAGTTGCTGCTCCAATATTAATTTTAATTTTTTCTGCCGTGGTTTCTCCAACATATAAGTTGTGTTGTGTGCGCATATAATACATAATATCGCTTGTAAATAAATCACCAGCAACTTTTACAGATTGATCGCAAACAATACCAGCTAAAGCAATAACTGCAATTTCAGTTGTTCCTCCTCCTATGTCAATAATCATGTTTCCTTTAGGCTCCATAATATCAATACCAACACCAATTGCAGCTGCCATTGGTTCAAAAATCAAATAAATTTCTTTGGCGTTCATATGTCTTGCCGAATCCTGTACAGCTCGTCTTTCAACCTCTGTAATTCCAGATGGAATACAAATTACCATGCGCAATGCAGGTGGAAATAATTTCTTTTTGATAGATGGAATTTGCTTTACAAATTCTTTAATCATTTCTTCTGATGCTTGGAAATCTGCAATAACGCCATCTTTTAACGGACGAATGGTTTTAATATTTTCGTGCGTTTTTCCTTGCATTAAGTTTGCTTCTTTTCCAACAGCGATAATTTTACCAGTTATTCTGTTACGGGCAACTATAGATGGACTATCTATTACCACTTTACCATTGTGAATGATAAGTGTATTCGCAGTACCTAAATCGATAGCGATATCTTCCGTCATAAAATCGAAAAAACCCATAAAATTATTTTTTTTTATTTTTTAATGTATTCTTACAAATCTACTAAAATTCTGTGTTCAAATCACACAATATTTAATAGTTATTTATTAGTGCTTAAAATGTCTTGTTCCAGTTAAAACCATTGAAATATTATTGTTGTTACAATAATCAATGCTTAGTTGGTCTTTAATAGATCCACCAGGTTGTATTACACTTGTTATTCCTGCATTTCCAGCAATTTCTACACAATCTGGAAAAGGAAAAAAGGCGTCGCTTGCCATTACAGAGTTGTTTAAATCAAAATTAAAATTCTTTGCTTTTTCAATTGCTTGATTTAAAGCATCAACTCTGCTTGTTTGCCCAGTTCCACCAGCTAGTAATTGTTTGTCTTTAACTAATATTATGGTGTTCGACTTTGTGTTTTTACACAATTTAGAAGCAAATAATAAGTCTTCTAACTGACTTTTGGTTGGTTTATTGTTGGTTGCATAAGATAAATCTTCTAAACCATCTGTTTTAAAATCTTTATCTTGAACTAAAGCGCCATTTAAACAAGTCCTAATAGTTGTTTTTGGTAAATCAACTTCTTTCTGAATTAATATAATTCTATTTTTCTTTCCTTTTAAAATAGTCAAAGCATCATCTGTAAAAGAAGGGGCAATAACAACTTCGCAAAATAATTTATGAATTTCTTTTGCAGTTTCTAAATCAATCTCTGTATTTGCAATTAAAATTCCGCCAAAAGCAGAGACAGGATCTCCCGCTAAAGCATCAATATAAGCTTCTTTTATCGTTTTTCTTTGAGCAAAACCACAAGCATTATTGTGTTTTAAAACAGCAAATGTAGGTGCTTCTCCTTTAAATTCGGCCATTAAATTTACTGCAGCATCAACGTCTAACAGGTTATTATAACTTAATTCTTTTCCATGTAATTTATCAAACATTGCTTCTAAATCACCAAAGAAAAAACCTTTTTGATGTGGATTTTCTCCATATCGTAAAACCTGTCCACTTGTTTCGCTAATTTTCAAAACTGCTTCCTCGTGATTTGAATTAAAGTAGTTAAAGATAGCAGTGTCGTAATGCGATGAAATATTAAATGCTTTTGCAGCTAATTTTTTTCTGTCCGATAAAGAAGTTGATCCATTGTTCTCAGAAATCAATGATAAGAAATCATTGTATTGCTCCATTGAAGAGATGATAACTGTGTCTTTAAAGTTTTTTGCTGCTGCTCTAATTAATGAAATTCCGCCAATATCAATTTTCTCAATAATGTCTTCTTCTGAAGCACCAGAAGTAACCGTTTTTTCAAACGGATATAAATCTACAATCACTAAATCTAATTGCGGAATTTGATATGCTTCCATCTCGGAAACATCACCATCATGGTTTTGTCGGTTTAATATCCCTCCAAAAACTTTTGGATGTAATGTTTTAACTCTACCACCTAAAATAGATGGATAAGAGGTTACGTCTTCTACCGGAATTACAGGGATACCTAAATCTTTAATAAATTTTTCAGTACCACCAGTTGAATAAATTGTTACGTTTTGTGCGTTTAATTTTTCAACCAAAGGCTGCAATCCGTCTTTGTGAAAAACAGAAATTAATGCAGATTTAATAGTTTTTGTGCTGGTCATTGTGTTGGGTTGTTAAGCACGCAAAGCTACTAAATATCTAGCTTAAAGCAATAGGTTTTTTATTTAAATTAAACCTTAATCGAGTTCGAATCTGGTTTTAAAATTGTTGACTAAACTAGTGTAGTTTTGGTATTTTTTTGAAGAGAAATCGTTCTTTTTAGAACTTGTAATTTTGCTTAAAAAAGCACTAAAAATAGTGTTTTGTTTTTTCATCTGTAGGGGATTAATGATTACAAAAAATTTATATACATCAAATATATATGTAACAAACTTAAATAAATTTTTTAGAATAAACAATTGCTCAAGATTTTTTTATAATATTTTAGAAACCTTTTTGCAAATATACTCTAACAATTCTTCGTCTTTTTTTGTAAATGTGTTTGCTGTATGAGAATCGATGTCTATTTGACCAATATTTTCTCCTTTTACAAAAATCGGAATTACAATTTCAGATTTTACTTTCCATCCACAAGAAATATAATTATCCTGTTCCGAAACATCTTGTACTACAAAATTTTCATTACTAACAGCAACTTGTCCACAAATTCCTTTTCCGAAAGGAATAATAACATGATCTGTTGGTTCTCCAGTAAATTGTGCTAATTTTAATTCTTCTTTGTCTCCGTTTTTAAAATAAAAACCAACCCAATCATAATAAGGTATTTGAGACTCTAAATAATCACAAATTTCTTGAAGTTTTTCTTCTTTAGTATTTGAACTGTCAATTATTGAAGAAATATGTTGTTTTAAATTATCTAGCTGCATGTTGTTTTAATTGAAATTACTTAAATTTGTTAAGCATGAATATTATTGCTGCAAAATAAATACATTTTAGGTTGAATAAGTATAAAAATAGTGCTCTTTTTTTAGTTAAATTTTTTTTAACCTATTTTCTGCTTTTTACTTTTTATGCTACTTATTTAAATTCTAGTCAATCAAAAAATAATGGTTTTCAATGTGCATCAATAACATCCAAGGTTGCAGATCAAACAGTTTCGGTTTTAAATTTTATTGGATATGATGTTACTAGTGCGCAGCACAATACAGAAATGTCTGTAAAATTAATTGTA
Source organism: Polaribacter gochangensis (assembly GCF_046224025.1). NCBI lineage: Bacteria > Pseudomonadati > Bacteroidota > Flavobacteriia > Flavobacteriales > Flavobacteriaceae > Polaribacter > Polaribacter gochangensis. Next base: position 1,131,473 of record NZ_JBJXRF010000001.1, read on the forward strand.
AATAATCAATATACAGCAAGGGTTATTGAAGGCTGTAACTCTATCAGCATTATCATTTTGTTTGTAGCTTTTATTGTAGCATTTTCTGGCCCCAAAAGAACAACTATAATTTATGCAATTATTGGTAGTCTAATAATATATGTAATAAATATATTGCGAATTGCTTTTTTAACAGCAATGTTGTATCAATACCCAAATCAACAAATGGTGTTGCATAATTTAGTTTTTCCTGCAATTATTTATGGAACAACATTTTTATTGTGGGTTATTTGGGTTCAAAGATTTTCACATCAAAAAAAATGAAAAAAGGTTTTAAATACATATCAATAATAATTTTAATTGCACTATTTTTTTTAATTAGAGCATTTGAGAATGATTTGTTTTATGACCCGTTAATTACCTATTTTGAAAATGATTATCTGTATTCAAGTATGCCAGAGGTAAATACTTGGAAGTTGGTAGTAGATTTATTGTTTAGGTACACTTTAAACTCATTAATTACTTTATGTATTATTTACATAGCTTTTGATAAAAAGCGGTTTGTAAAGTTTGCAGGCTTTTTTTTAATGTTAGCTTTTATAATATTGATCGTTGCTTTTGTGTTTTTATTAAAAGGAGAATTTAGACAGGGTTATTTGTTGCCTTTTTATGTTAGAAGGTTTTTAATTCACCCACTATTTTTATTATTACTTTTTCCTGCATTTTATTATATGAAATTAAATAAATTAAGAAGATTTTAAAGCGTTGCGATACGTTAAATTAATTAGTCACAAATTAAATAAAACAATAAAAATGAAAAAAATAGTATTTGTAATAGCAGTTGTTTTCTCAATAGGTTTTGTGTTTACAGCATGTAAATTAGAGAAAAAAGAAGTTAAAAAAGAACATGTAACGGTTGATAAAGAGTCAAAAGAATTAGCGCATAATACGTATCAATGCCCAATGGATTGCGAAAAAGGCAAAACATATGAGAAAGAAGGAGTTTGCCCAGTTTGTAAAATGAAGCTTAGAAAAAAAGTGACAGAAGAAAAAGATTCAGGCGAGAATCATTAAATAAAAAAACCTCGAAAATTTCTCGAGGTTTTTTATGTAAACTACTTGATCGTTATTACTTTTTCTTCAAAAATGATGGAACCATCACTTGCAATTCCTTCTATGTAGAATCGAATACTTTTTTGATTTAAATGCGGAACTTTAAACGTGTAACTTTCTTTATCTAATTCAATTTTTGATTTCCAATAAATACCACCGAAATTTTTAAAAATATCTGACGAAGTAGAATAATATTTTGGTTGATAGTATTCTTTTGATTTAGAAAAACCAGTTGGCAGCTCATTAGTTAAAAATGTTTTCTTGTTTGCGTACTTTCTAACGGGATTGGTAAATAAATAAATTTCTCCACCAAAAGATTTTGTATAATGAATCTCATCAAAATCTTCAACATTTAAATGATTAATCATATAGATACTATTCTCATACTGGCTAACAATTTGGGTGTTGTCTACAAATACTTTTACAAAATCAGCAGTGATTCCAGGTGTTTTTACAAGGTTATTGTCTTCACCTCCTAAAATACTAGTTGGTCCTCTACTTTTTCCTCTATTTGTAGAAATGGTACCACTTTGTGAGAAATCTGCGTTAATATCAAAGCCCCTGTTTCTTAAGAAATCAAGGATATTTACTCTTTTGGGAATTAATCCATCAGAAACTTTAAATGTTTGATATGAACCTGAAGTTTTTGGCTTGTGTTTTAATTTTGATTTCCCTTTTACAACTACTTCATCTAAAAGAATTCTTTCCTTTATATAGTCTTTTAAGTTTAGATTTAATTCATTCAATTTGTAAGAATACTTATTTACAGCAATAGAATTTGTGTTTATTCTAGGTAAATAATTAGCATAAATTTGGGGTTTTATCAATTTGTTTTTTTCTTGGATTGAGAAACTAACCTTGCTAGAATCTGATAAATAAATATTGTCAAAAGAAAACTTGTTATTAGTTACCGGAGCAGACAATAAAAGTTCACTTTCAGAAGAAAATAAAACGATGGTTGTATCATCATTGAGATCATTCATGTTTACAGTTCCTTTAACCGTAATCCCTTTTTCAAAGTCAAAATTTTGCTTTGGAGTAGTATTAAAAATATTGTACCAGTTGTATTTGCTCCATCCTTGTGTTAAAAGCAATAGGTCTAAATCTGCTAATTTTTTTCTATTTGTGTTTTTAAAATAGTAAGCACTGTTTTCAACATCTCCTTTTATATATGGTTTTAATAGAAACTTAGAATACATTGTGTTTTCTAAAGCATAACTTTTAGTGCTTTCTGGTAAAAAAGTAGCACTCAAAAAATGATTTTTCGTATCGTTTTTAGTTAGCGTTATTGTTAATGAATCTCTAGATTTTGAAATTACTTTAGAAGAAATATCAGAATATAAATCCTGATGATTGTTAAAGAACACTCTTTCTAAGATTGGCTGCATCTTATCATTTAAAATTGTAATAATATTTGTCCCTTTTTGTAATTTTTTAACAGATAAAAAGGAATTATAAGAAAAGGTGTTTTCTTTTAATGAAAACGAACTTTTAAGGATAGATGATGTGTTGTGTATATAAATGTGATACGTGTTGTTTACAGCATTTTTTAAAGTCTCTTTATTGGTTTGCATTGTTAATTTTATAAAAGTAGAATTAGGATTGTCAACGTTAAGCGTAATTCCAACTTTTTTTGCAGCTTCAATATTTTTTATAATAGTTTCCTCACCTTGAGTTGTGATTTTAACCTTATAATTGATGTTTGGTTCATAATAAAAACTAACTTTCCCTAAACCAAACTGATTTGTGCTTACTTCTTTTACAACGTTGTTTTTATCGTCTAGTAAAACACCCGATTTTATTTGAACACCTTTATTTTTTTTGTCTTTAATGACGATGCCAACAACTGCGTTTGTAGCTTCTACTAAATGACCACCTTCAGGCAACAATTGTAAATCGTAATTACTGTCCGATTCAATTATGTTTTCTTCAGATTTTTTGCCTCCAACAATTTGTATTTTTTGGATATAAGATTCGTCTTCTTTAAAATTTTGCATCCAATTAGTAGATGCTTTTAAATAATAGGTTCCGTCTGTAAATGTAGAGTCAATTTTTATGCTTCCTGACGCAATTCCGTTTTTAACAAAAAGCAATTGAGATTGTTTGTGTTCCCCTTTTTCATTATAAATTGCACTGTATAAATTTGTTGTGTGGTTGTGTAATTTTTTAGTTTTTTGATCTAAGATGTAGGCTTGAAACCAAACTTCTTCACCATTAATAAAGCTTGTTTTGTTTAAGTGTAAGTATGGAATCTCTCTCGTTAATTTAAAGTAATTAACATACGAAGAATCTAACGATTTCTTTTCTTGACCAAAACAAGCAACTGTGAAAATTGATAAAAAAAGAGATAGGAATGTGTTTTTTTTCATAGCTTAAAGATAATTAATTATTTATTGTTTAATTACAAAAATCATTCCAATAAAAAAACCTCGAGAATTTCTTGAGGTTTTTTAGTTAAGTATCGAATTTCTCGACTACATCATTCCTGGCATTCCACCACCCATTGGAGGCATTCCACCACCAGGATTATCTTCTTTAATGTCGATTAATGCACATTCAGTTGTTAAAATCATTCCAGCTACAGAAGCAGCGTTTTCTAAAGCAACACGCGTTACTTTTTTAGGATCGATAATTCCTGCTTTTAACATATCCACATATGCATCAGATTTGGCATCGTAACCAAAATCTTTTTTACCTTCTAATACTTTGTTGATCACTACAGAACCTTCTCCACCAGCATTTTCAACAATGGTTCTCAAAGGAGATTCTATTGCTCTAGCAACAATTTGGATTCCTGTTACTTCATCTAAGTTATCAGCAGTTAATTTTTCTAGTACTTTTTTAGCACGAACTAAAGCAACTCCACCACCAGCAACAATTCCTTCTTCAACTGCAGCTCTTGTTGCATGTAAAGCGTCATCAACTCTGTCTTTCTTCTCTTTCATTTCTACTTCAGAAGCAGCACCAACATATAAAACTGCAACTCCGCCAGCTAATTTAGCCAAACGTTCTTGTAGTTTTTCTTTGTCGTAATCAGAAGTTGTTGTTTCTATTTGTGCTTTAATTTGATTTACTCTCGCTTTAATATCTGCAGCATTTCCAGAACCATTTACAATCGTTGTATTGTCTTTGTCTATTGTGATGCCTTCAGCAGTTCCTAGTAAATCTAAGGTTGCGTTTTCTAAAGAAAAACCTCTTTCTTCAGAAATTACTGTTCCTCCTGTTAAAATAGCGATGTCTTCTAACATTGCTTTTCTTCTGTCTCCAAAACCTGGAGCTTTAACAGCAGCAATTTTTAATCCACCTCTTAATTTGTTTACCACTAAAGTTGCTAACGCTTGTCCGTCTACATCTTCAGCAATAATTAATAAAGGTCTTCCAGATTGAGAAACTGGTTCTAAAATTGGAAGAATTTCTTGTAAGTTAGAAATTTTCTTATCAAATAATAATACATACGGATTTTCTAAATCTGCAATCATTTTATCTGCATCTGTAACAAAGTATGGAGATAAATATCCACGATCAAATTGCATTCCTTCAACAACATCAACGTAGGTGTCCATTCCTTTTGCTTCTTCAACAGTAATTACGCCTTCTTTACCAACTTTGGTAAAAGCAGTGGCAATTAAATCTCCAATAACATCATCGTTATTTGCAGAAATAGAAGCAACTTGTTTTATTTTTTCAGATGAATTACCAACTTTTTGAGATTGTTTGTCAAGATCTTTCACAATAGCAGTTACTGCTTTGTCAATTCCACGTTTTAAATCCATCGGATTTGCACCTGCAGCAACATTCTTTAATCCTTCTTTTACAATTGCTTGTGCTAATACGGTTGCAGTTGTTGTTCCGTCACCAGCTAAATCGTTGGTTTTAGAAGCAACTTCTTTAACCATTTGAGCTCCCATGTTTTCTAATTCGTTCTCAAGTTCAATTTCTTTTGCTACAGAAACTCCATCTTTTGTAACAGTTGGAGCTCCAAATGCTTTAGAAATAATTACATTTCTTCCTTTTGGACCTAAGGTTACTTTTACTGCATTTGCTAATGCGTCAACTCCACGTTTTAAACCATCACGTGCTTCAATATCAAATTTTATATCTTTTGCCATTTTATTTAATTTTTGCTTTTAGCTGTTTGCCTTTGGCTGTTTGCTAAAAGTTTTAGTTACTAGATTAATTTTTATTTTTTAAGCTAAAGGCAAATAGCCAAAAGCTAATAAGCTTTTTAAATAATTGCTAAAATATCGCTCTCTCTCATCATTAAATAATCAGAACCTTCTAATTTTAATTCAGTTCCTGCGTATTTTCCGTATAAAACAGAATCTCCAACTTTTACAGTTAAAGGCTCGTCTTTGGTACCGTTACCTATTGCAACGACAGTTCCTTTTTGAGGTTTTTCTTTAGCGTTATCAGGAATAATAATACCTGAAGCTGTAGTTGTTTCTGCAGCAGCTGGTTCTACAAGAACTCTGTCTGCTAAAGGCTTAATGTTTAATCCCATTTTTATAAATTTTTGATTAATTAATAGTTTTTATTATGATAAATAAAGAGTCATAAATTATACCAATTATCAAAAACTGACAATTTTACTATAACTTAGTTTTCTTTGTAAAATATATAGATACAAAAAATGCCAACGTGTCATTTACGTTGGCATTTATATATTTGTTTACGAACTTAATTAGTTAAGACTATCGTTAGTTGTAACTGGGTTCGTATTTACTGGAGTTGGATTTACATTTTCTAATGTATTCTCTAACTGAGGATTGTTGTTGCTTGCTCTTGGAATTGCAAAATTTGCTAATAAGATTAAAGCAAACATAGAAATTGCTAGAGTCCAAGTAGATCTGTCTAAAAAGTTGTTTGTGTTTTGTACACCACCCATAGATTGTGCTCCACCGCCACCAAATGAAGAAGATAATCCTCCACCTTTTGGATTTTGTACCATAACGATTAATATTAATGCAATTGCAACGATTAATATTAAAATTAAAATGATTGTATACGTACTCATGATTTATTTTTTTGTAAAATTCTAATTCTTTTAATTTGGTCTGCAAAGAAACCACTTTTTTCTGGATATTTCAAACTTAATATTTCATATGCTTTGATAGCGTTTTCGTACTTATTTTGCTCTAAATATACTTTCGCTAGGGTTTCAGTCATTAAGTAAGAGTCTTGTTTCTCTTCTAAAACAACTTCCTTTCTTTCTGTGTCTTTAGAAATCTTAGAAATTTTTGGATTTTGTTTGATAAAAGTATCAATAATCACTTTTTTATCTATGGTTTCTTTTTCAACAGGATTTCTTTCAATCTTTTTTTGTGAAGCTAATTGCATCCATTCGTTAAAAGAATGTGTTTCTGTTTTAGAAAATGAAATAGGTTTGCCAATTGATAATTCTTCTTTAATAGTAATAACAGGTTCTTCTTTAATTATTTTCTCAGTAATTTGTTGATGTACTTCTTTAGGTTCTAGTTTTTGTTCTTCAACGAATTTTGAGGATGTGATAAAATCAAACAAAACACTTCTGTCTGTTGTATGTGCAGCTGTTGTTTTTAATTCGGCATTGTATTTAAAACTATCATTATTTTTTAATCCTTTTAAATAAACGGCTCTAGCAGCCTGAAAATACGGATATTCTTCAATGATGGTTTTTATTACTTCTGTGTTTTCAGTAGTAATTTTTTGAGGATTTTTTAATGTTTCGGTAAAGCTGTTTGTGTTCATAATACATTTACCATTTTGCGACAGATGCGTTAAAAATATCTTGCGTTATTCTATCTATAATCTCTTTATAAGCTGTTTCTAAAACACCCCCGGTTAGTTGTGAATTAGCTGGGTAATCATGATAAAAAGAAAAAGATTTTTCGAAATTATCTTTTTCTATGAACTTATTAAAATAACGAACATTTACCGTAATTGTTAATCTGTTTTGCGCTGCAGTTTGCTGAGCAGTTGAGCTCATTGGTGCAATTCTGTAGCCTGTAATTTCTCCTTCAAAACGTAAATCTCCACCAGAACTTACTAAGCTTAAATTGGTTTGTCTTAAAAATAAATCCTGAAAATCTTGCGTAAATTTCTGACTTAAAGAGGGTTCAACTAAAGGCGCATTATTTCTAAAAAAGTCTATTTGTAAGGTTTTTGCTTTACCTGTATCTCCACCTGTAAAAGAATAAGCACCACAAGATGTTATGAGTATTAAACTAATAAAAAAAGTTGCGATGTAGAATAGTTTTTTCATACGAATTTCAAATATAAACAAAAGTAAGACTTACAAATCGTATTGTTTAATTTTTCTATATAATGTACGTTCAGAAATACCTAATTCTTTAGCGGCTAATTTCCGTTTGTTATTATTTTTTTCTAGCGACTTTTTTATCATTTCAACTTCTTTATCTTGTAATGATAACGATTCGTCTTCTTCAATAGTTTCGATAAAATCGTATTTATCATCATCATTGTCAGTTGAATTTGATTTTGATATTTGAACCACTTCAACATTGCTAGCTCCATGTTGTTCTTTGTAAATTTTTTCTAACAATTTGTGATTTTCTTCTTGCAAATCATCAATGTCATCATTCTTTAAAATATCTAATGTCAATCTTTTTAAATCATTAATGTCATTTCGCATGTCAAACAAAATTTTATACATTATATCTCGTTCGTTTGCGAAATCTGAATTTGAACTGCCAGAATTGCCTATCACAGCGGGTAAATTACCTTGATTGTTGGGTAAATACTGAATCAATTTTTCTGCAGTAATCAATCTATTTTCTTCGACAACTGATACTTGTTCAGCAATATTTCTTAACTGTCTAATGTTTCCTGGATAACGATAATTCGTTAACAAATTAACAGCGTTTTCCTCTAATCTAATCGTTGGCATTCCGTATTTCTGTGCAAAATCTGCCGCAAATTTTCGGAACAATAAATGAATGTCTTCTTTACGTTCTCTAAGTGGTGGTAAAGAAATTTCAATCGTGCTTAATCTGTAAAATAAATCTTCTCTAAATTTTCCTTTCTGAATGGCATTTGCCATTTTTAAGTTTGTAGCAGCAACTATTCTCACATTTGTTTTTTGTACTTGAGATGAACCAACTTTTATAAACTCCCCATTTTCTAAAACACGTAATAACCTAACTTGAGTTGTTAAAGGTAATTCACCAACTTCATCTAAAAAAATAGTTCCGCCATCGGCAACTTCAAAGTACCCCTTTCTACTTGCGGATGCACCAGTAAACGCACCTTTTTCGTGACCGAATAATTCACTATCAATGGTTCCTTCCGGAATTGCACCACAGTTAACAGCAATATATTTTGCGTGTTTTCTGTGTGATAATTGATGAATGATTTTTGGAATATTTTCTTTACCTACACCACTTTCTCCAGTTACAAGTACAGAAATATCAGTTGGAGCAACTCTAATCGCTTTTTCTAAAGCACGATTTAAATGTAGGTCGTTTCCAATAATTCCGAATCGTTGTTTTATTACTTGTAAGTTTTCCATTTTTTTTTTTTTTTTTTTTTTTTTTTTGAGGTTCAGAGGTTCATAGTTACAAAGGCTCAAAGTGAATTTTATTTTCGCTTTGTAAATTTTAAAATTTGATGATTTTTTTAAATTTAATTTTTATAATAATAAAAAACTGCGGTTCC